>NZ_JBBCBK010000006.1:0-102012 GCF_037203905.1 Phyllobacterium sp. CCNWLW109
CCGATGATTCCTACAATTCCGCACATATAAAACTCCGATGCCTCAATTTACCATTTCTGCCTATGACGCGTCGCCATCGCAGAAAGCCTATTACCTAACCCTTGCATGATTTAAAGGGACTGCCCTATTCTGCCTTTTTCGACAGCTTCAAGGCAGCATAACGCGCCCGCAATTGGACGGCACGCCCTTCCTTAATTTCTTGACGCGCTCTACCAAAGGCCAGCGCATCTGCTGGCACGTTTTCTGTAATCACACTGCCGGAAGCAACATATGCATTATCACCTATCGATACCGGCGCAACGAGAGACGAGTTGGACCCTACAAATGTGTTGGTTCCAATTTCAGTATGATATTTGTTGTAACCATCATAATTACACGTAATCGTGCCTGCGCCAATATTTGCGTCCGCACCAACGGTAGCATCTCCGATGTAGCTCAAATGATTTAGTTTGGCGCCCTGCCCAATCTTGGCGTTCTTCACTTCAACGAAATTGCCCACTTTTGCTTTTGCCGCGAGATTTGCGCCCGGACGAAGACGGGCAAACGGGCCAATACTTGCGTTTGCTCCAATGCTTGCACCTTCAATATGCGAAAATGCGTGGATTACAGTACCGGACGCAATCGAAACACCCGGGCCAAAAACAATATTTGGCTCCAGCGTAACATCTGCCTCAATCACGGTATCATGAGAGAAAAATACCGTTTCCGGCGCTTGCATGGATACGCCTGCCAGCATCATTTGGCGGCGTTTGCGGTTCTGCCAGATCGCTTCCGCTTCCGCCAGTTCGAGGCGCGTATTAATGCCGATCACATTGTCCGGAGAAATCTCAATGGCAACAACAGACTTCCCTTGCGAATTGGCGATCTCCACCACATCGGTCAGATAATACTCACCTTTTGCATTCTCATTCTTAATCATGTGAAGCAATGCCAAGGCACTATCACCGCGCAAAGCCATCAGACCGCCATTGCAAAACCCAATTTTCTTTTCGGTTTCGCTTGCGTCCTTTTCTTCACGAATCGCAATTAAGCGGCCATCCTGTTCAATAAGGCGGCCATATCCATGGGGGTTTTCAGGCCGAAATCCCATCACCACAATGTCTGAACCGCCAGCCAGTTTCTCACGAGCCATTTCCAGCGCAGATGTTTCGATGAGCGGGGTATCACCAAAAACCACGATGATGTCGTCGTAACCTGCCTCTATGGCAGATTGTGCGGCAAGAACGGCATGTCCCGTGCCAAGGCGCTCCACCTGCTCGTGAACGGTGATATTGCTGACGAGCGCGCGCACGGAGGTTTCAACCTTGTCGGCGCCACGGCCCACCACTAAGGCTATATCGCTGCCTCCAGCACCTTGCACTGCCTTGGCGACGTGTCCCACAATTGGTAATCCGGCTATTTCATGCAGCACTTTCGGCAATGAGGACTTCATCCGCGTGCCCTCTCCGGCAGCGAGAATAACCGTAAGACAAGTGCGTGATGTCATGGTTCAGACTTTCAGTTTGGCCAAAGCGTTATCAGGCTGCAACATGGCACAATGCTGGTTGCAATTTGGTAACTTGCGCTTCTTTAGCCAAGTTGGCCGAGGATGGGAAATGTTTCAAGCAGCCAGAATGAAAATGTCTGCAGCCCTCCGGTCAGGAAAAGTACTCCTGTAATCACCAGCAGTCCTCCCATGATTTTTTCGACCTTGCCAAGATGCATGCGAAAGCGGGATAGGAATCGCATGAACACACCGGAAAATAGCGCGGCAATAATGAAGGGAATGCCGAGCCCAAGAGAATAGATCGCAAGCAGTAGCGCCCCGTCAGCGACAGTATCGCGTGCTCCAGCCAGCGCCAAAATTGGACCAAGCACCGGTCCTATGCATGGGGTCCAGCCAAATGCGAATGCCAATCCCATAATATAGGCTGCAAAGGGATTGGCCGGTGCTCCTTTGCTTTGAAAGCGTGCCTCGCGGGATAGAAAAGCTAATCTGAACACACCGAGAAAGTTCAATCCCATAATGATGATGATGATTCCGGCCAGGATGGCTATTTCCTGCTGCCACATGCGCAGGAATGCCCCAATTGTCGATGCGCCTGCACCCAGTAGAACAAAAACTGTGGTGAATCCCAAGACGAAGCAAAAGGACGATAAAAGGAGCGCGCGCCTGACCGGTGAAATTTTGGCGGTGGAAGCATCAGCTCGGAAGTCTTCTACAGTCACCCCTGCCATGTAGCACAGGTACGGCGGCACGAGAGGCAGCACACAAGGTGAAAGAAATGAGAGCGCCCCGGCCCCGGCGGCAGTCAGATAGGAAACATCCAGCGCCATATGCGCTCCTTCATGGTCATTCAGGTTGCGCCGGATTAAGCCGAATCTGTTCGGATTTCCAATCACCTTTTCGCCATTCCTCTGATCAAATACCGCATTACGGGGTAGCTCTGCCGGGGAAATTTGAAGAAAGCTGTAAAAACAACGCTTTTTATCACAGAAACTATGCACAATAGCTGTTGACCGATTGCCATCTCGCACCTATGTTCCGCCGCACTTCCCGAGGCCAGTTTATGGCTTTCAAGGGAGCGCGTAGCTCAGCCGGTAGAGCAACTGACTTTTAATCAGTAGGTCCGGGGTTCGAACCCCCGCGCGCTCACCATCATTCCCGCAAAATATCCTATTCTCTTCGAGCGGTAATTATCCAGGCGCGGGAGTCAAAGAGCACCCCGTCAGTGGTCATATGAGCCTCAAGCAGGTTGCGCAGCCGTTGCAAGGCAGGTTCGGGTGCTTCATTCGTTTGAGCAAGCATATCCTTTATAGAGAAGATTTCCATGAGAGCGTCAAACGCGCTGTCGACAGATGCTCCGTAGAATACCGGTTCCCGCACGTCGATAAAATCGACGGATACAAATCCTGCGGTATTGAGAAGCTTTTTGGCGGTACCAGGTTCACCAAGGGAAAACGCCTTCCGGGTTTCCGGTGAGGCCATCGTGGTCGGAGCTACGGTTCGCCGAATGGCGCCAGACCATTCATTTTTATCCTGGTTCTGCCATACCATCCATGCCAGTCGCGCATCGGGACGCATGGCGCTGGCAATATTTGCAAACGCGGCAGCCGGATCAGAGAAGAACATAGCGCCAAACCGGCTGATGCAAAGATCGAATCTGGCTTGGGGAAATACGTGGCTTTGGGCGTCGCCCTGCTCAAATGAAACATTTTTGAGTCCAGAATCATTTGCCCGTTGCCTGGCAACTTCCAGCATATCGCTTGACGTATCCACACCAATCGCCTTGCCATTGACAGCAAGGCTGGCGGCATCGCGCGTGGTTTGTCCTGCCCCGCAACCCACATCAAGCACATGGTCACTCACTCCAACGCTGGCAGCGGCAATCAAGTGTTTGGTGTGACGTTTTAATTCTGCGTCATAGAAATCTGCACGATCCAACATTTGAACCTCTTCTGGTTTCTGCTGTCATTGCCGGCGGTTGCTTCTTTGGCAAGACTGGTTGCATTATAGGATCAGTTATGTAAGTTCACAACCAATGTAGTTGCTGTTCGTTTGAGACGAGGCTCGAGGCATTGACACCTCAGATGCTGTGCAGGGGGATGACGAAATGAATGAACGGATCATCATTGCTGACAATGTTGAGATCGCCACGCAGGCTTTTGGAGATCCAACCCATGAGCCTGTTCTGCTTATCATGGGCGCCATGGCTTCCATGTTGTGGTGGCCGGAGGGGTTTTGCAAGCAACTCGCCGCCCAAAAACGCTACGTCATTCGTTATGATAATCGGGATACCGGCCTTTCGACCGCTTATGAGCCGGGAAACCCTGATTATACAATGGACGACATGGCTCAGGATGCATTTCGCGTGCTCGACGCCTACAATATCAAAACCGCACATCTGGTCGGTATGTCGCTGGGTGGTATGATCGCGCAAATGGCCACTTTCGCCCATCCTGAACGCGTAAAAACGCTGACCTTGATCTCAACCACGCCCATCGGCGTTGATACCTCCAACCTTCCGCAGACGAGTAGTGCCTATATGGAGCACGCAGCGACAGGCGAGAGTGTTGATTGGACCGATAGCGCTCAGGTCATAGATTTTATTGTTAAAGATACGCAGATGATTGCAGGTACACGGCATTCCTATAATGAGATGCAAGCCCGTAAACTCGTAGAGCATGATGTGAAGCGTGCTAAAAACTTCGCCAGCGCTACCAATCATTTCATGTTGAAAGGTGGTGACAGCTGGGACAACAAGCGCGACGAATTAGCTAAACCTCTTCTCGTTGTCCACGGCACAGCGGACCCGATTTTTCCGATCGAGCATGGCGAATTGCTGGCACAAAGCGTTCCAGGTGCAGAACTTCTCCGTGTTCCAGGTGGCGGCCATGAAATTCACCTTGAGGATTGGGATGACATTATTCGCGCTATCGGCGCTCACACAGGGCTTAACTGCCGCGCCTAACTTTTCAGGCGGACTTAGTTTTCTTGTTCCGTTGGGCCAAGAAGCCTGTCTCTTTCGCTTATAAAAGTATCAAGCGCCTGATGACCCTTGACTGTCCAGAAAGCGGCTTCCGGCTCGTAATCATATCCCATGAGTTTGGGGGGAATATCCACAGTGGAAAAATTCTGAATCGTTTTGCTTGCAAAGTCGCAGACGTAAAACGGTAGAATCTGGTCGATATGATATTTGGGTTTCTTCCCCAAGCTAACTGCTATCGAAACGGCAATTGCATTTGCCAATCGCATTGAACCTGGCGAATTATTTAAAAGAACGGCAGATGCAAGAATTTTGCGCCACGGATGTTTTTCATTCCTTCTAAATATGAATGCTCCGCTTTGATGGTCGAAATCAGATGGAATTATTGGCCAGGGAGACCGATTCATCACGGCGTCGACATCAATCATAAGAAGGCGTTCGACACCAGCTTCCAGAATTAAAGGCGCTAGCAGGAAGCGTGCGGCGGTATAATAGATTTCACGGCGTGGCAGCCCCTCCGCCAGTGCGCATGGATCAATAGAATAGGTCAGCCTCACGTGCTTGAGAGTCTTGGAAAGGGTAGCCGCTTCCTCGATGACCTTGCCGGAAGGTTGAAGAAGCAGAAGATGGAATGCCTCAGGCTGACCTAGACGTTCGATGGATTTGATCAGCCCCAGAGCGAAATTGTAGAAATAGCGATCATCGCATGCTGCCAGGAGAACATTACCTGAATTTGGCAAATTTCCCTTTATACTTTCACGAAACAGCTCTGTTTCTCGGGCTCTGACCTGTGGCAGCTTTAACGCCTGCCGAGCATTCCGCCTCAACATCCAGCGAAATAATAGTGAATGTCTCTTTTCCGATTTAGGTATGGGAGCGGTGGATTTGGCAGACATGCGATCATTTCTATGACTTTGAGCGTAGTTTCACCTCAATCTATAACACAACCATTATCGCGAAGAAGGGCTTCAGAGCCAGATCAGAAATCCTTCCCATGAGTCTCAACAGCGAAAGGCTGGATGACTCTGAAATCTGCAATTGATGATCTGATTCTAACCATTCGCATCGGGAAGCGCTTGACACTGGATACCTTAAATTTGATAATGGAACATATCATGAACAAACGGGGGTTCTATAGTGGCGATCGTCGATCTAACGGCGTTAAGACGCGATATTGCGTCTTTAAATGAGCAAGGCACGCAAGGTGTGTCTGGCTCTGCCTTTGATCTTGGCTGCCGGGCTGTAGACGGCGTATTTCGGGGTGGCCTTCAGCGAGGCGCTCTGCATGAGGTTTTTGCGAAGGAAAGTGGGGACGCAGGAGCCGCAACAGGTTTTGTTATTGCCCTCGCCTTGCGCGCATCAGCCAACCTAAGCCCCATTCTTTGGATTGAAGAAGATTTTACAGGCAATGAACATGGCTTTCCCTATGCTCCTGGCCTGCATTATTTGGGTCTCGACCCGGAGCGGGTGATTTTCGTTCGGTGCTCCTCGCCTCATAATGTTTTAAAGGCTGCAGCAGACAGCCTTGGCATTCGCGGTATGGGAGCAGTTATTATTGCGCCGTGGGGCCATCCCAAATGTCTGGATTTGACTGCCTCGCGAAAATTACTGCTTAGCGCACAACAGGCCGAAGTGCCCGCCTTTCTCCTGAGGCTGGGAGCTGTTCCGGGTGAAAATGCTGCCGTCACACGGTGGTTAATTCGTGCTGCAACCTCACAATCCCCTGGTGCAAACGCGCCGGGCAACCCTGTTTTTCATGTCCAACTCATTCGCAACAGGCAGGGCAACACAGGCCAATGGCTATTACAATGGGAGAGTGAAAATCATGTTTTCCAACGGATCGAGCCGGTTTTTGGCTCTGTGGTTTCCACATCTTCCTACGGATCGTCTCAAACGCGAAAATTCGCAGCGCGACCGTTCTGATCAGTATCTCATTGTTGTTGACAAGATTGCCAATACTTTACGGCTGGTAGCGGTTGATCAGAGAGCTACAAAAGCAGGTCTATACAAAAGCATGACTTTGGCTGATGCACGTGCGCAGTTTGAAAAGCTGGATATCGCATTTGCCTCACCTCGTCAGGATTCCGCATTTTTGGAGCGTCTGGCAGATTGGTGTGATCGATACACGCCTCTGGTCGCTTTTGACGATCCGGATGGTCTTATCCTCGATATTACAGGTTGTGTTCATCTTTTTGGGGATGAGCACACTATGCTCAAGGATATTCACAATCGTCTCAATCAACAGGGCGTGGCAGTAAAATCAGCCATCGCAAGCAATGCAGCCTCTGCCCGTGCCTTTGCACGCTATTCATCCGGCGGTGTCATCGGCGATGATGAAGAAAAGAGACTATATAAACTGCACCTTGCCTGTCTTGAGATAGAAGCAGCACATCTTGCTGGTCTGAAGCGCGCAGGTCTGCTGCATGTTGGCGAAGTCGAGGTTCTGCCCCGTGCTGCCCTTGCTGCCCGTTTCGGAAAAGAGCTGATCAATCGCCTGGACAGTCTTTTTGGCAGGCAAGACCAGCCAATTTCTCCGCGCCGTATTGTGCCTGTCTGTATGGTTGAGCGACGCATGACCGAACCTTTGGTTGTTATGGATTCCGTCGAGCTTTTACTTCAATCCCTTGGCGATGAACTTTTCAGGCAATTGCAAACCCGTGTTCAAGGTGCGCGTGAAATCGAAGCGAGCTTTTTTCGTGTTGATGGAAATGTGAGACGGATTCGTATTGAATCCGGAAGGCCGCTTGTAGAGACAAAAACATTACTGCGATTGCTCAAGGAGAGGCTATCAAGCTTGGCAGAACCTCTGGATGCAGGCTATGGCTTTGATATTGTTCGGCTCTCTGCTATTCGAACAGAACAAACACATGCGCTGCAGAAAAGTCTCGACAATACGCGGCAAGAGACAGAAGCATTTGATGCGCTCATCGATAGACTTTCTATAAGATTGGGCAGTTCGCGTGTGTTGCGACCTGTTGCTATTGATACGCACATTCCTGAACGTGCTGTCATGCTTGAAGCTGCAGCCGGGAATAGATCGGATCAATCAGTTCAGTGGTCACCAGAACATTACCCTGGAAATCCTCTCGAAAGACCAATCAGACTGTTTAATCCACCCGAACGCATTGAAACGACATCGGGAATTCCTGACGGTGCACCGGCGCGCTTTACGTGGCGCCGCGTACAGCACACGATTGTTTTAGCTGAAGGACCCGAGCGTATTGCACCAGAATGGTGGCGCGAGCATGCGGGTGCTCTCACACGCGACTATTACCGGGTTGAAGACAATCAGGGAAAGCGTTTTTGGGTATTCCGCGAGGGTCTTTATGAGCGAGGCGATCCCACCCCCCGATGGTATTTGCATGGGATTTTTGCCTGATGGATTATACTGAGCTTGCCGTCACCAGCAATTTTTCCTTCCTCAAGGGGGCGTCGCAACCCCAGGAACTGGTTCTGGCTGCAGCTCTTCTGGGGCTTAAAGGTATTGGTATTGCCGATTGCAATACACTTGCTGGCGTGGTGCGAGCCCATAGCGCCAGAAAAGAAATCAAAAAAGAACAGGGTCTTTCAATAGACCTCTATATTGGTTGTCGGCTAAGTTTCACTGACGGCACGCCTGACCTTGTTGTTTATCCGCGAGATCGCCCTGCTTACGGTCATCTCTGCCAGATTTTGAGTGTGGGAAAGCACCGTGCCAAGACCAAAGGGGAATGCCATCTGCTTTTCGAAGACTTTCTGTTCAAGGCAGACAATTTTCAGATAGCTGTAATGCCTCCCGAAAATCCCGACGAAAGCTTCACGGACTTCCTAAAAAAACTAGCTTTTGCAGCGGCGGATTGCGTTTGGCTTGGTCTGGTGATGCCGCGCAAGGGAGCCGACAGGCGTCACGGTGAAAAACTGGTTCGAATTGCAGCCGATGCAAACATTCCATTTTTGGCAGTTAATGATGTGCTTTATCACACTCCTGCCCGGCGGCCACTTCAGGATGTGCTGACCTGTATCCGTGAGCATGTTACGATAGAGACAGCTGGCCGCAAACTGGAAAAGAATGCAGAGCGGCATCTGAAATCACCAACCGACATGCTGTATCTCTTTCGGTTTTTTCCGGAAGCACTTGAAGAGACGCAGCGCTTTGTGAAGCCGATCAGTTTTTCTCTTGATGATTTACGCTATCAATATCCTGATGAACCTGTTCCACCCGGCAAAACACCCCAGCAACATCTGATCGATGAAACATGGATCGGCGCCAATAAACGCTATCCGGATGGCATTCCCAAAAATGTGTCTACGATCCTGGAAAAAGAACTGACCCTGATCGGGGAGTTGGAATATGCGCCCTACTTCCTGACTGTTTATGACATTGTTACCTATGCCCGCTCACAAAATATCCTTTGTCAGGGGCGCGGTTCCTCGGCCAATTCTGCTGTCTGTTATTGTCTGGGCATTACGGCCGTTGATCCCGCCACAAGCAACCTGCTTTTTGACCGGTTTCTTTCGAAAGAACGTAAAGAACCGCCCGATATTGATGTGGATTTCGAGCATGAGCGCCGCGAAGAAGTCATGCAATGGATTTTCGAGCGATATGGGCGCGACCATGCTGCTATTATTGCAACCGTCATCAGTTATCGGCCGCGCAGTGCAATCCGTGATGTTGGGAAAGCATTGGGCCTGACAGAAGATGTCACTGCCGCTTTGGCTAATATGGTTTGGGGTAGTTGGGGATCGGTCGTTGAAAAGCAGGAAATAAAGCAGGCTGGACTTGATCCTGATAATGTCATGATCCGCCGCACCATAAGGCTTGCCAAGGAACTGCTTGGTTTCCCACGTCATCTTTCCCAACATGTTGGTGGTTTTGTCCTCACGCAGGAACGTCTTGATTTGACCGTTCCGATAGGGCCCGCCGCCATGAAAGACCGTACTTTCATCGAATGGAACAAGGATGATATTGACGAACTCAATATCATGAAAGTTGATGTTCTTTCGCTTGGCATGCTCACTTGTATCCGCAAGGCCTTTGATCTCATTCATCTACACGGTGGTAAACGCTATGGACTTGCGGACATCCCATTGGATGATGACGACGTCTACGACATGCTCTGCAAGGCAGATTCCCTTGGGGTCTTCCAAGTGGAAAGCCGTGCACAGATGAATATGCTGCCGCGCCTTCGTCCGAGGAAATTTTACGATCTGGTTATTGAAGTCGCCATAGTAAGACCGGGACCCATTCAGGGGGATATGGTTCATCCCTATTTGAAGCGGCGCAACAATCCTGATTCTGTTGTTTATCCTTCACCCTCGCCTGATCACGGACATAAAGACGAATTGAAAGAGGTTCTTGTCCGGACGCTTGGAGTTCCTCTCTTTCAAGAGCAGGCGATGAGTATTGCCATCGTCGCAGCAGGTTTTACCGGCGATGAAGCCAATCAATTGCGCCGCGCCATGGCAACTTTCCGGCATGTGGGAACTATTCACAAACTGGAAAACAAGATGGTGGAAGGCATGGTTCGCCGAGGCTATGAAAGGGATTTCGCTCAAAACTGCTTCAACCAGATCAAAGGATTTGGTGAGTATGGTTTTCCTGAAAGCCATGCTGCGAGTTTTGCCATCCTGGTCTATATTTCATCTTGGATTAAGTATCATTATCCCGCTGCTTTCGCGGCGGCATTGTTGAACTCACAGCCTATGGGTTTTTATCCGCCAGACCAGATTATTCGCGATGCGCGCAAGCATGATGTCGAAGTACGTCCTGTAGATATTAATTTCAGTCATTGGGACAACACATTGGAATCAAAGGAAAATGGTGTTTTATGCACAAGACTCGGTTTTCGTCAGGTCGATGGTTTTTCAAAGCCTTGGGCTGACTTGATCTGTGAGAGAAGAAAGCAAGCCTATACCGATATTGAACAGGTAAGGCGTCTGACGAAACTTGAAAGACGGGCTTTTGTCTTGCTTGCCGATGGAGATGCATTTCGTTCGCTAGGTATCGACCGGCGAGAGGCACTATGGGCGGTGCGCCGCTTCCCTGACAACACGACGTTGCCCCTATTTCATGCGGCTGAAACAAATGAGTTGGCTACGGAAGTCAAAACGGTTCTTCCTCAAATGAAACTCTCTGAGCACGTCATTGCCGATTACGAATCGACAAGGCTTTCGCTCAAAGGGCATCCAATGCAGTTTTTGCGAGAAATGTTTACGTCAGAAGGCGTTTCCACATGCCAATTTGCAAATAGTCTGGCGAATAATAAGCGCGTCAAACTGGCTGGAGTGGTGACTGTTCGGCAAAGGCCTGGAACTGCAAAAGGCGTTGTCTTTATGACTATTGAAGATGAAACAGGCATCTCCAACATTGTCATCTGGCAAAAGCTCCTCAACATTTATCGTAAGGAAGTGATGGGATCTCGGCTGATCCAGATCGAAGGAATAGTTCAAAGCGCTGATAATGTGGTGCACATCGTTGCCAGAAAGCTTATCGATCGGACTGGCGACCTTTATCGTCTCTCTGAGCAGCGGGCCATTTTGCCCGTATCACGCAGTGACGAAGTCAACCATTCTGTCCAGGGAGACGCGCGGGCGCGTCATCCCAGAAATGTTCGCATAATGCCGAAATCTAGGGATTTCCATTAATTCGGATATTGTCGAATTTGGCATCCGGCACGACAATCAGTTTCCCGACGAAGGATTTGGCCATGAAATCCGTTTGTGCGCGGTGAAACTCAGAAAGCGGATAGACGCCGCCAACAAGCGGCCGGATCTTGCCTTCTTCAATATAGCGCACGATCCGGCGGAAATCTCCCCGCGTGCCCTGCGATGAGCCATGCAAAGCCAGTTGTTTAAGATACATGGTGCGAAGATCGAGCTGCACAACAGGTCCAGCAATTGCTCCGGCTGTGGTGTAACGACCCTCAGCTCTGAGAATGCGCAGCAAATCGTTGAATATTGAACCGCCAACAAGATCGGCTACGACGTCAATTGGCTCTCCGCCGGTCGCATCATTCACCGCTGCCACAAGGTCATTGGTGCCCCGTGTGATCACTGCTTCAGCGCCAATGTCGAGCAATGCCTGTTCTTTGCCCGCTCCCACAAGCGCATAGGGAATTGCACCCCGAGCCCTTGCAAGTTGAACAATACCGGAGCCCACGCCACCTGATGCGCCAGTAACAAGCACTCGCTCTCCTGCCCGCAATCCGGCACGTTCCAGCATCTGTTCGCCGGTTAAATATGCACAGCAGAAGGTGGCAAGTTCGATATCGCTCAAATCCGTGTTGACGTAATGGGCATTTTCAACCGGCACGGTTACATATTCGGCATAACCGCCATCGCGTCCATGACCAATATAATCGATATCGGCAAGACTATCATCATCGCGATTATAGATGGAAAAATCGACCATTACGCGTTGCCCGATACGCACCTTGTCGACGCCATCGCCAACAGCAACAATCGTCCCGACTATGTCAGTCCCCTGAACGCGCGGAAACCTTAATGTCGGCTCTTGTCGGCGCCAGGTTGAAACGGCGCCAGCATCTTCCTCGGTGCCGTAGGCGCCTTCCCGCACCCAGACATCCGTATTGTTCATACCGCAAGCGGTTATTTCGATAAGAACCTCGCCCGGCGCAGGTGTAGGAACCGGCGTGTTCTCATTGTAAATCAGCTTGTCGAGCCCGCCATGGCCAATGAGTTGTATAGCGGCCATGGTCTGCGGAATGTTTTGCTCTTTCATGGTGAACCTCAGAGCGTTTTTGCAATCGACTCGACCGCTTTGGTCGCAGCATTGACAACCGTGTCAGCCTCGTCCCGGGTCAAACATAATGGTGGTGCAAAGCCCAGAATATCGCCTTGCGGCATGGCCCGCCCAAGCACGCCAAGTTCAGCCAGAGCTGCCGCAATGCGTGGTCCGACTTTCAATGCAGGGTCAAAAAATTTCCTATCGTCTTTGTCAGCAACAAATTCTACGGCGGCGAGCATCCCGTCACCGCGCACTTCACCGACGATGGCATTCTCTGCCAAGGCTTCAGTCAACTGCTTGCGGAAATAAGCACCGGTTTCACCGGCATTTGTCACAAGATCGAGCTTGTCGATAAGTTCGAGATTGGCGATACCAGCCGCGGTGCAGATCGGATGTGCTGAATAGGTCCAACCATGCCCGATTGCACCAAGCATATCGGATCCCTTCACCAGTACCTGCCAAACCTTGTCTGAAACGATGACGCCCGAGAGCGGTGCATATGCTGAGGTGAGCCCCTTCGCAATGGTGATCAGATCGGGCTTAATGCCATAATGATCCGATCCGAACATTGTACCCAAACGGCCAAATCCGGTAACCACTTCATCAGCTACGAGTAAAATGTCGTATTTGTTGAGTACGGCCTGAATTTTTTCCCAGTAACCTGCTGGCGGCGGGACAATGCCGCCTGTCCCAAGAATTGGCTCACCGATGAAGGCTGCGACTGTTTCCGGTCCTTCTGCAAGGATCATCTCTTCCAGCTTGTCGGCACAATGTTGCGAAAATTGCTCTTCGCTCATCGAACGATCTTCGCGGCGGAAGTAATAAGGTGCTTCCGTGTGGAGAATTGGCGCACGCGGCAGATCAAAGGCATTATGGAAAAGCTCAAGCCCTGTCATGCTGCCGGTCATGATTCCCGAGCCATGATAGCCACGCCAACGGGAAATGATTTTCTTCTTTTCAGGACGACCCAGAATATTGTTGTAGTACCAGATCAATTTGATGTTGGTTTCATTGGCGTCAGAGCCGGAAAGCCCGAAATAGACCCGGCTCATTCCTTCCGGCGCGCGATCAATGATCATCTTGGAAAGTGTTATTGATGCATCCGTGCCATGCCCGACGTAGGCATGGTAATAAGCGAGCTCGTGAGCCTGTTTTGCAATGGCGTCGGCGATTTCGGTTCGGCCATAGCCAACATTGACGCAGTAAAGGCCCGCGAATGCATCGATACTTGTGCGACCGGTACTATCGGTAATATGAACGCCCTCACCGCTTTTGATAATACGCGTTGGTGTTTCACCGCGCGCATGAGCGCCCATATGAGTTGACGGGTGAAAGAAGTGGTCCCGATCCCAGGCGTTCAATTCGTTCGAGCGTTCAAGCATGGTACTATCCTGTTCTTCTAAATCAGTGAGTGTCGATGCAGAGATATTTTAGTTCTGTGAAAGCCTCGATTCCGTGCCGCGATCCTTCGCGCCCCAGCCCGGACTGTTTAATGCCCCCGAAGGGAATTGGCGCGCCGGTGATTTTCACCCGGTTTATAGCGACCATTCCATATTCGAGGCTACGGCCAAGACGCAGCATTCGCGCCCCATCCTTGGTCACGGCATAAGCAACCAAACCATATTCTGTATCGTTGGCGCGCTGAACGACCTCTTCTTCCGTATCAAATACGGCAAGAGCCGCCACAGGGCCGAATGTCTCTTCGCGCATGATCAGTGCATCTTCTGGTACATTCAAAAGAAGCGTGGGCTCATAAAATAGTGCACCGGCGTCATGGCGCTTGCCGCCGACAGCGCATTTCGCGCCTCGTGCCACGGCATCCTCAACCTGCTCTTCAACCTTTTGAACGGCGCGTTGATGCATCAGAGGACCGATATCAACGCCCTCAGTCAATCCTGGAGCGACCTTCAGCTTAGAAATCCGCCTGGCAAATGCTGCGGCAAAAGCCGCATGTATTGGGCGCTCAACGTAAATCCGGTTTGCAGCGAGACAATCCTGTCCCGAAGTGGCGAACTTTGCATCAATGGCGATGTCTACGGCGCGATCAATATCCGCATCGGCAAACACGATAAGCGGTGCATGACCGCCCAATTCCATCACGAGAGTTTTCATGGTTGGCGCACATTGCGCCGCGATAAGCCGGCCAATTTCTGTTGAACCGGTGAAGCTTAACGCCCGGACGCGCGGGTCTTCGCACATGCGTCCAACCACTGTTGCAGCGTCGCCTGTCACAATATTGAAAACGCCAGCAGGAATACCTGCACGATCAGCAAGCTCTGCCAGAGCAAGCGCCGAAAGCGGCGTTTCCGATGATGGATGCGCAACGACAGTACAACCAGCGGCCAAGGCTGCTGCTGCCTTTCGCGTCAGCATGGCTGATGGGAAGTTCCAGGGCGTAACAATCCCGACAACGCCAATTGCCTCGCGGCGAACAATCATCTCAGCGCCGGAAAGATGACTTGTTACATTCTCGGCGTTTAAGCGCTTGGCCTCTTCCGCATACCACTCGATAAAGGAGGCGGCATACTCGATTTCGCCACGCGATTCACTGAGCGGCTTGCCCTGCTCAAGGGTCATGATCAAAGCCAGATCATCCTTCGCAGCCAATATGAGTTCGTACCACTTCCGCAATCTTGCCGTTCGCTCTTGAGGGAGAAGCGCCCGCCAAGCCGGCCAAGCTCTCACGGCAGCATCAACTGCAATCGAAGTTTGATCCGCATTGAGCTTGGATACCCAGGCTATAGCAGCACCGGTTGCAGGGTCAGAAACTTCAAAGGTCTGTCCTGCATCACCTGCAGTCCAATGGCCGTCGACATAGGCCAGTTCGCGCAGCATGCGCCGGTCGGTCAGGCGATCAAGGGCGGCATGGCGATCTGGTCGTGCAAAGTGAGCGGACATTCAACTCTCCCGGAATTGTTCGGTGCAAGGGTCGCACAAATCGGAAGAGAGACAGCCTGTATGAGACGCCGGGTTAAGAGAGATTGTCTTTATTTCGTAACACTGGAAGAGAGATTGACTAGCTATTATCCGCGTCGGTCAACAACTCAGCCACAGGCAATACCGCGTCATCTTTGACGGTCTTTGTCACGATATAGGTAAAATACCGGTCTATGCCGATTTCGCGTTGCAAAAGGTCATCCACCAGTCGCTGATATGCATCGATATCGCGAGTCATGACTTTGAGAACGTAATCGACGCCTCCTCCGACCGACCAACAGGCAACCACTTCTGGCAGCGTTTTGATTGCGCGTTCAAACCGTTCGAAATCCGCTTGTTTGTGCGCACCCAGAGTAACTTCCATGAGCACGGTCGTAATGGGCGCGATAAGCCGCAACGCGATACGGGCATGATACCCTGTAATGACACCTGCCTTTTCCAGGCGGCGCAGGCGTGTCCAGCAGGGTGTCGGAGATATTCCCACCCGCTCGGCCAGTGCAAGCTTGGTGATCCGGCCTTCCCGCTGGATTTCATCAAGGATGCGTATATCGATTGGATCTAGCTTGATTGAGGTCATGATACGCCCGTTGGATTCATGTTATAATCATGACGTTGTGATTTTTTGATTGTCAATTGCACTGACTTCGATCACTTATAAATCATGACATTGTGGCAACCAGATCCAACAAGCCTTCGCCGTCCAGCCTATCTATCGCTGGCAGAACAGATTGCACGTGCTATCGCTGATGGCAAACTGGAAGGTGGCGCCCGTCTGCCAACGCATCGACGAATGGCCGATGATTTGCGACTTTCGGTGCAGACTGTCAGTCGCGCCTATGAAGAATTGATTCGCCGCAATTTGATTTCGGGTGAAACCGGGCGTGGTACATTCGTCTGTCAAAACAGCCGTGAGCCGGATCCTCCCTATCTGCCGGAACGACTTGGCGAGGTTATCGATCTGTCCATCTTGAAGCCCATATGCGAGCCAATGCATTTGGAGCGCATGAAAAAAGCCCTGGCGTGGCTGTCGGAAACCCTGCCTCCAAGTTCGGCTTTATCATTCCGGCCAAATGTTGTTTTCCCGCGCCACCGTACCATCGCAATGGAATGGCTGCGCGCGTGCGGACTGGAGGTGGCGCCTGGGAATATCAGTGTAACAAACGGTGCGACTGCTGCCATGGCGGTCGCCTTGATGAGCGCAGCGCCACCCGGTTCGAAGGTCGCGACGGAAGGGATAGGGCATCACACATTGACGCCGCTAGCCTCCTATCTTGGCCTTACGCTTGAAGGTCTTGCCATCGATGATCAGGGCATTATTCCGGAATCGCTCGACGAATGCTGCAGGGTCACCGGTATCCAAGCAGTTTTCGTTCAGCCCTCGGTTATCAATCCGACCGGGACACTGATGGGCCTGGAGCGGCGAAATGCTCTGGTGGCTATTGCCCGTAAGCATGACATCGCGATCATCGAGAGTGATGTGCTGGGCCCGCTTGTCGAGCATCGTCCGCCTCCCATCGCATCAATTGCGCCAGAGCGAACGCTCTATTTCACCAGTTTCACCAAGATCGTCATACCTGGTCTGCGGATCGGCTATTTGGTGGCACCTGATCGCTATGTCGCTGCTGTTGCCAATAGGCATCTTGTTTCAAACTGGATGGCCACACCGATCGTTGCAGAAATTGCGAGCCGATGGGTATCGGACGGCACGGCCATGGAATTGGTCAACTGGCAGCGTGAGGCGCTGCGGGCCAGACATTCCGTTGCTGCCGAAGTCTTAAGCGGCATTCCTTTCTTGTCACATCCGCAAAGCCTGCACATCTGGTTACCTCTAACTGGGGAGCGGACTGAAGAAGCTTTTGTGGCGCATGCAAGGCTGCAAGGAGTTGCCATCGCACCCGGCGCGTCCTTCCGCATCTCAAATTATCCGTGGCATCCGGCGGTACGGATCTCGCTCGGCTCAACAACTGAGCAGGAGCTGCGGTCCGGACTTGGTGTCGTTGCCAATCTTCTTCGTGGCGACCTTGAACATCTGCTCCTTGCTATTTGACCAAACTGCCTGATTTTTCATCACGATCAGTTAAATTGTCATGATTTAATTTTAACAATTGACATGATTTCATAAGTCTCCCATCGTTAGCGCATGAGGTTGTCTCAACCAGAAGGGAGACACGCATGCCACCATCCGCAGCCGCACCAATCATCGAGATTGACGGCATCAGTAAAAGTTTTGGTGCGTTCAAAGTTTTGAACGACCTGTCATTCAGTGTAGCACCGGGCGAAAAGCTCGCTCTCATTGGACCATCGGGCTCGGGAAAGACTACGATCCTGCGCATCCTCATGACGCTTGAGGGAATAGATTCCGGAACGATCCGCGTTGCCGGCGACAATCTTTATCAGATGGAGCGTAACGGAAAGCTGCAACCAGCGGATGACGCGCATCTTCACAAAATGCGCGAAAAGATTGGCATGGTCTTTCAGTTGTTCAATCTGTTTCCGCACAAATGCGTGCTCGATAATGTGACGTTAGCGCCCATGCTGACAAAGGGCGTCGCGAAAAAAGATGCCGAGCAGCACGCAATGGAATTGCTGGACATGGTTGGGCTTGCGGATAAGGCGAAATCCATGCCGTCGCAGCTCTCCGGTGGCCAAAAACAGCGCGTCGCAATTGCCCGTGCTTTGGCCCTCCAACCGAAGATCATGTTGTTTGACGAAGTTACATCTGCCCTCGATCCAGAACTCGTGGAGGAAGTGCTGAACGTGCTTTGGCGTCTGTGCCGCGAAACAGACATGACAATGCTTCTCGTTACCCACGAGATGGGTTTTGCCCATGATTTTGCTGATCGCGTTCTGTTCTTTGATCGCGGTCGAATTGTCGAGGATGGCAAGCCGGACGAAATTTTCAGACATCCGAAGCAGGAAAGAACACAGGCCTTCCTGAAAAAGATCATCGCCGCAGGTCACCGCATCTAACAGGCCCTCGGCGATCCTACAAAAAAGAAAACCAAGGAGTTGGGAACATGATGAAACTACAAACGATCAGTGCATTGTTGGGAGCCGCAGCATTGTCTGCTCTGGTTTCTTCAATGCCGGCAAAGGCTGACGAAGCGCTCGACAAGTTGAAAGCGCAAGGCTTTGCCCGCATTGCAATTGCAAATGAACCGCCATTCACGGCCGTTAAGGCCGATGGCAGCGTATCGGGTGCCGGTCCGGATGTTGCTCGTGCGGTGTTCAAAAAGCTCGGCGTCAACGATGTCGTTGCTTCAATTTCCGAGTATGGGGCCATGATCCCCGGTCTTCAGGCTGGCCGTCATGATGTTGTTACTGCTGGTCTTTTCATGAAGCCAGAACGCTGCAATGCAGTGTCCTATTCGGAACCGATCCTTTGTGACGCCGAGGCATTCCTCGTTAAAAAAGGCAATCCAAAAGGCTTCAAGAGCTATGCGGATATTGCTAAGGATGAGAAAGCTACAATCGGCGCGCCGGGCGGCGGTACGGAAGAGCGCCTGGCTCTTGAAGCAGGCGTACCACGTGAGCGCGTTATTGTTGTGCCGGACGGCCAGAGCGGTTTGAAAATGCTGCAGGACGGTCGCATCGATACATATTCCCTGCCCGTTCTTTCAATCAATGATCTGGTCAAAAAGGCAAATGATCCGAACATCGAAGTCATTGCGCCGGTACAGGGTGCTCCTGTTTATTGCGATGGCGCAGCTTTCCGCAAGGGCGACACTGCTCTGCGTGATGAGTTTGACAAGGTTCTTGCCGAGATGAAGACATCTGGCGAATTTGCCAAAATCATAGAGCCATATGGTTTCTCGGCAGCGGCAGCCATCTCGACCAATCGCGAAAAGCTTTGCGCCGCCAAATAAGGCCGCAAGCAATGCCGCTTCGCTTAAAGGTGAAGCGGCTCTTTCCTTTACTCTTACAAAGGTGGCGAAGCGATGGGCCAATGGGCCGGCTATCTGCAACTTATCCTCGACGGCGCAATCGTCACCATCCAGCTGACGCTGATGGGCTCAGTGCTGGCATTGGTAATGGCATTTCTCGCCGGGCTTGGGAGATTATCTCGCATCGCTCCCGTTCGCTGGCTTGCGACGGCCTATATTGAATTTTTTCGTGGCACGTCGATTTTCGTACAATTATTCTGGGCCTATTTTGTGCTGCCGCTCTTTGGCTTTTCGCTCACGCCGTTGCAGGCGGGCGTGCTTGCGCTGGGCCTGAATGTAGGCGCTTACGGCGCAGAAGTGGTTCGCGGAGCAGTCAAGTCCATTGGTAAAGAGCAATACGAGGCTTGTATCGCGCTCAATCTGACACGCTGGCAGGGCCTGCGCAAAATCATCCTGCCGCAGGCATTCGTCCTGATGCTTCCGACATTTGGTAATAATGCCATTGAGCTTTTAAAAGCGTCAGCTGTCGTATCGCTCATATCGCTTTCGGATATGACATTTCAGGCCCAAGTCGTACGTGCGCAAACCGGCAATACACTCGTCCCGTTTCTGACGATCCTTGTGCTGTACTTTCTTATCGCCAGCATCATCTCCCTCGCAATCCGTGGTCTCGAGCGTTACCTGACGCGCGGCCTAGACGGCATCAGGTCATAGGAGGCGAAAATGGAATGGGATTGGGCTTTCGTCGTTCAAATTCTTCCAACGCTGATCGAAGGCGTGAAAATTACCATTATTGCCACCCTGCTCGGGTCGGTTCTGGCCGCGATTGTTGGGCTTGTCATCGCCATTATACGCCGTTCCAGCAACCGGCTGATATCAATGCCAATGGGTTTTATTGCCGAGTTCATTCGCGGCACGCCATTGCTGGTGCAGCTCTACTTCATTTTCTACGTGTTGCCGGACCTCGGGGTTACGCTTTCGCCGCTCGTCGCAGGTGTCATCGGGCTCGGGCTGCATTACGGCACATACACGGCTGAAGTGTACCGCGCTGGCATTGATAATGTGGCGCGCGGCCAATGGGAGGCGGCAAAGGCATGCAATCTTAGCCCTTTCCAGACATGGACCCAGATTATCATGCCGCAGGCATTGCCGCCGATGATCCCGGCTTTGGCTAACTATTTCATCGCCATGTTCAAGGAAACCCCGCTGCTTTCAGCGATCACGGTACTTGAGTTGATGAACCAGGCTCGCAGCATCGCCAACTACAATTACAGATATATTGAACCGATCACGATGGTTGGTGCGTTCTTCCTCGTCATTAGTGTCGTTTCTGTAATCGGGCTGCGTTGGCTGGAACGCCGATATGGCAAGATCGATTGAGGAGTACAAAGATGGACTCGATCCCGACTATTCGCCAGACGGACTTGCATCTTGATTTTGATGATCGGCCTTTATCAAAGCGCGTCGGCCTCCTCATTCTTGCCACCGATCACACGACCGAGCCGGACTTTCAGCGTATGGTGGCCAGCAGCAATATTGGCCTTTATACGTCACGCATTCCCTATGCCAATCCAACCACACCTGGAAATCTGCGGCGTATGCTTCGTCCGATGAGCGAAGGCGCATGGATGATCCTGCCCGACGAAGAGCTTGATGCAATCTGTTATTCCTGCACGTCAGCCTCTGTGGTCATTGGCGATGATGAAATTGAGCATGCCATTCGGCAGGCCAAACCGAACGTGCCTGTGGTTACGCCCACATTGGCCGCCGTTAAGGCATTGGAGGCGTTCGATGCGAAAAGGATCAGCATTCTTACGCCTTACACGCTTGAGACCAGCACTCCAATGGCGAGCTATTTCAGCGACAAGGGCTTTGAGATTGCGAATTTCAGCTGCTTTGGACTGGATGATGACCGGGAGATGGCAAGGATCAGCACAAAGTCATTGATCTTGGCTGCACGCGAAACAATCGCCAGCGAAGCGGATGCCTTGTTCATATCTTGTACTGCCGTTCGCGCAGCAATTGTGGCGGCAGAAATCGAACAGGCGATTGGCAAGCCAGTTGTGACCAGTAATCTTGCAACCGCATGGGCAACTCTGCGTATATGCGGTGATCACTCGTTTAAGCCTGAACACGGCAGCCTGATGGCTCAGCCCATGGCAAGCTGGTGAAAATGGCTTCAAACCTCGTCAGCATAAACGATATTGAACAGGCGCATGATGCCATTGCGGCTAAAGTCGTGCGAACACCTACAGTTCAATCCGCGTATCTTACTCAACAGCTGGGCGTCCCCGTCTGGCTGAAACTTGAACATCGGCAAACAACCGGTAGCTTCAAATTACGCGGCGCGACCAATGCATTGAGCCAGCTTTCCGAGGCTGAAAAGCGGCGCGGCGTTGTTGCTGCGTCAACAGGAAATCATGGTCGCGCACTTGCCTATGCTGCGCGACTGGAAGGCATGCGAGCCGTAATCTGCATGTCCCGTCTCGTTCCCCAGAACAAGGTTGATGAAATTCGCCGCCTTGGTGCCGAGATACATATTGTCGGAAAATCGCAGGATGACGCTCAAGAGGAAGTCGAGCGCCTGGTTCTTCAAGACGGTTTGGTGATGGTGCCGCCTTTCGACAATGCACATGTCATTGCAGGACAAGGCACGCTCGGACTGGAGATGGCCGAAGACGTTCCAAATATTCACACGGTCTTTGTTCCTCTGTCAGGTGGCGGGCTGGCCTCCGGCGTTGCCTGTGCGATCAAGTCGAAGCAGCCGAATGCAAAAGTCATTGGTGTTTCCATGCAGAATGGCGCCGCTATGCACGCAAGTTTGAAAGCAGGCAGACCCGTGCTCGTTGAGGAAAGCGCTAGTCTGGCGGATTCGCTCGGTGGTGGTATCGGCCTCGATAATCGTTTCACCTTCGCAATGGCTCGTGACCTTCTTGACGATGTAATTTTACTGACCGAGCCGGAAATCGCAGCAGGCATGCGTCATGCCTATCAACATGAGCGCGAAGTGATAGAGGGTGCCGCTGCTGTCGGTATTGGCGCGTTGCTTTCAGGCAAAGTGCGCGCGGACGGGCCAATCATTGTCATTTTATCCGGGCGCAACGTCGATATGAATCAGCACAAGAGTGTCATCTGCGCTGATCAGTCCAGTGGAAGAGCAGAACAATGCCCCGCATGATCATTCTGACAGAAGCAGAACTACGCAAAATCATCTGGTTGAATCTTGACGCTGTCGCCTGCGTTGAAAACGCTTTTGAGGCACTCGCAACAAAAGCAGTGGCCATGCCATCTATTTTGCGCCTCGATATTCCCGAACATCGAGGCGAAGTTGATGTCAAAACCGCCTATGTGCCGGGCATTGATAGTTTTGCAATAAAGATCAGCCCCGGTTTCTTTGACAATCCAAAACTTGGTTTGCCGAGCGTCAATGGAATGATGGTTTTGCTGAGCAGTAAAACCGGGCTCGTAGAAGCATTGCTTCTCGATAATGGCTATTTGACCGATATTCGTACCGCCGCTGCTGGTGCAGTGGCAGCCAAGCATTTGTCGCGCCCCGATTCTACCGTCGCGACGATTTTCGGTGCGGGTGTGCAGGCACTGTTACAGTTAAAGGCGCTCACTCTCGTTCGGCCTATCGAGAAGGCATGTTTCTGGGCAAGAGATTACGCCAAGGCCGAACAGATTGCCGATAGCGCAAGCAAAGAATTTGGTTTTCCCGTTAAAGCGATTGCCGATCCGGAACATGCGGCGGCTCTTGCGGACATTATTGTCACGACTACCCCCTCCTCCGATCCCCTTCTGCAAGCTGCCTGGCTACGTGCCGGGCAACACGTCACCGCCATGGGGTCAGACGCCGAACATAAGAACGAGCTGGCTCCCGACATAATAACCAAGGCTGATCTCTACATTGCCGACAGTCTCAAGCAGACACGCATTTTGGGCGAACTACATCACGCAATCAAAGCCGGCTTAGTAGGTCCAGACGCTGCATATGGTGAGCTCGGGGCAGTCATTGCCGGTTCCGCAAAAGGCCGCGCCTCACCGTCCCAAATCACATTGGCTGACCTGACGGGCACGGGCGTGCAGGACACAGCCATCGCCACGCTGGCACGGGAACGCGCAGCCCACGCAAATGCTGGAACCAGTTTCGAAAGTTGATAAGGGGCTTTTGCCCAAGCATGAGGAAATAGAAATGACCGGACCTAACCTGAAGTTTACGAAGCAGGAGTTTGCCGATCGATTGAAGAAGACACGCGCTGCAATGAAGGCACGCGGAATCGATCTTTTGATCTGCAGCGATCCATCCAATATGGCGTGGCTCACCGGATATGATGGCTGGTCGTTTTACGTTCATCAGGCTGTCCTTGTGCCGCCTGAAGGAGAGCCTCTCTGGTATGGTCGCGGGCAGGATGCGAATGGCGCCAAACGCACAGCCTATCTGAACCATGACAACATCATTGGTTATGCGGACCACTACGTTCAGTCAACAGAACGCCATCCCATGGACTTCCTGTCGCAAATTATTGAGGAGCGCGGTTGGGACAAGCTCACTATCGGCGTCGAGATGGACAATTACTGGTTTTCCGCCGCCGCCTATGGCTCGTTGCAAAAACATCTGCCCAAAGCCCGCTTTGTTGATGGGACGGCTTTGGTAAACTGGCAGCGCGCAGTCAAAAGTCCCACCGAAATTGATTATATGCGCAAGGCTGGGCGTATTGTCGAACTGATGCATCAACGTATCGTCGATAAGATCGAGCCCGGAATGCGTAAATGCGATCTGGTGGCAGAGATTTACGATGCTGGAATTCGTGGAACGCCAGAGTTTGGCGGCGACTATCCCGCCATCGTGCCTTTGCTTCCTTCCGGTGCGGATGCTTCCGCACCCCACCTCACCTGGAATGACAAGCCAATGAAGCTTGGCGAAGGGACATTCTTTGAGATTGCAGGTTGCTACAACCGTTATCACGTACCACTTTCCCGCACAGTGTTTCTCGGCAAGCCGACACAGGAGTTCCTGGATGCGGAAAAAGCCACGCTCGAAGGTATGGAGGCAGGTCTTGCGGCAGCGAAACCCGGTAATACATGCGAAGACATTGCCAACGGCTTCTTTGGTGTCTTGAAGAAATACGGAATCGTAAAAGACAATCGTACCGGCTATCCAATCGGTATTTCCTATCCACCGGATTGGGGCGAACGCACCATGAGCCTGCGTCCCGGCGATAAGACGGTGCTTGAACCGGGTATGACATTTCACTTCATGACCGGACTTTGGCTGGAGACGATGGGGCTTGAGATCACCGAGAGCATTTTGATCACCGATACCGGCGTTGAATGTCTCGCCAACTTCCCGCGCAAGCTTATCGTCAAAAACTGAGGCTACGATGCAGTTACAGACACTTCGGCCCTCACCTGTCACGCCCACCATTGATCTCGACAAGCAGGGTGTACAGCATGGTTTCTTGAGATTGCCTTATAGCCGCGACGACTCTGCGTGGGGATCTGTAATGATCCCTATAGCGGTTCTGCGTAATGGAGATGGACCGACGGCACTTCTAACGGGCGGCAATCACGGCGACGAGTATGAAGGTCCGATAGCCCTGTTCGATCTTGCCCGGACACTCGACATCAACACCATCAATGGCACCGTCATCATTGTGCCCGCGATGAACTATCCGGCATTTCAGGCTGGCACGCGGACATCGCCCATCGATAAAGGCAATATGAACCGAAGCTATCCCGGGAAGCCGGATGGCACGGTAACGCAGAAGATCGCCGACTACTTCACTCGGGAATTGCTCCCGCGTGCGGATGTGGTCTTGGATTTCCATTCAGGCGGCAAGACGCTTGATTTCGTGCCTTTCGCTGCGGCTCATATTCTGCCTGACAAGGTTCAAGAGGCCAAAGGCTTTGATGCGGTCAAGGCATTCTCTGCCCCATGGTCCATGCGGATGTTGGAGATTGATGCCGTCGGAATGTATGACACGACCGTGGAAGAAATGGGCAAGGTGTTTGTCACCACTGAACTTGGTGGTGGCGGTACGGCTCGCGCCGAAACGGTGGCGATAGCAAAGCGCGGCGCAGCAAATGTTCTTCGGCATGCGGGCATTTTGCACGGCGCAATTGAACATCGTGAGACCCGTTGGCTCGACATGCCATCTGGAAACTGCTTCTCATTTGCCGAGGATGCAGGCCTCATTGAAACCATGGTCGATCTTGGCGAAGCAGTTCAGGAAGGGCAATTGATTGCTCAAATCTATCCGATTGGCCGCACTGGTGCTGCTCCCGCGGAAATAAGAGCTGGAATAACCGGCGTTCTTGCGGCTCGACACTTCCCAGGCTTGGTCAAACCGGGTGATTGTGTAGCTGTCGTTGGAACTGTTGACTAAGCAGCGGTTTTGGCTGGATCAAGTTTCGTTATCCAAAAGCACGGGCTCAGCGTAAACTTCGTCTTGATGATTCTCTTGCCGATTATGGATTGAGGAATCCAGGCCTGCGAACCATCGTGGTGAAACCGGTTATTGGAGAACTTGATATGGGCGGAGAAGGTCTTCTCGTATTTCTACTGGTTGGACTGATTGCTGGCTGGCTGGCCAGCATGCTGGTTCGCGGCGGTGGCTTTGGCCTCGTCGGCGACCTTGTCGTCGGCGTGATCGGCGCTTTTATTGCAGGGTTCTTGTTTCCAAGGCTCGGCATCTCGTTGGGTGCGGGCATAATCGGACAGATTATCGCTGCAGCAATTGGCGCGATTATCCTGCTTGTAATCATCCGCGCCGTTAAACGCGCCTGATTACTGTACCGTAAAAAAGGCCTCCGGATCGATCTGGTCCGGAGGCCTTTTTGTTTATTGGTTTACTCTGCCGTAGTGGCCCGCCGCAGTGGGCTCAGGGTCGGCGGCCTCTGACTTCAAATCCTTTCTGGAAATGAAGGTGTAGAACATCGGCACCACAAACAGTGTGAAGATCGTTCCGACCAAAATACCGGAGAAGATCACCAGACCGATCGAGTAACGAGCGGCTGCACCTGCGCCTGTTGCCGTGATCAATGGGATAACGCCCAAGGCCATAGCTGCAGTTGTCATCAGGATCGGGCGAAGACGTGTCTTTGCCGCCAGAATAATCGCGTCATGTCGCGAAATTCCATGAAGCTCACGTTGCTGATTGGCAAACTCCACCATCAAAATACCATGCTTGGTAATCAGCCCGACGAGCGTGATCAGTCCAACCTGTGTATAGATGTTCAGCGTGCCCAGCCCGAGATTCAGCGGTACGATAGCACCAAAGATCGACAGGGGAACCGACATCATGATGATGAACGGATCACGGAAGCTTTCGAACTGCGCCGCAAGCACGAGATAGATAACCACCACAGCCAAAGCAAATGCGATCAGGATTGTACTTCCCTGTTCGATTTCCAGACGAGACTGGCCTGAATAATCCATGAAGAACCCATCCGGCATCAATGGACGTGCAGTATCGATAACCGTTTGCAGGCCCTGACCGGTCGTCACGCCAGGCAGTGGCAATGCCGAGATGGTCGCGGAATTGAGCTGGTTGAACTGCTCGATAGCCGCTGGCGATGCATTCTCGCTGATTTTCACAACCGCAGACAGAGGAACCATTGTTCCCGATGCACTCCTGACGAAGTACTGTCCCAGTTTATCCGGATTGGACCGGAAATCCTGCGGGACCTGCGGATAGATATCATAGCTGTTGGAGTCGCGATCAAACTTCGACACTTTCGGCTCACCAACGAGCAAACCGAGCGTCTGACCTATCTCGCTGACGGGAACGCCCAAGGCCGAAGCCCTGTCACGGTCGATCGTGATCGTGACTTGAGGTGCGTTGAATGACAGCGAGTTCTGGACGATAATGAACTGACCAGACGCCTGCGCCTTGTTCTTGATCTCTTCGGCAACTTCAAAGACCTTGTCAGCCGGTCCCGTTGACTGAATGACCACCGAGATAGGCAAGCCACCGCCTGTACCCGGAAGCGTTGGTGGTGAGAAGATGAATGCCTCCGCGCCGGCTATAGGCGAAATACGGCCTTGCAACTCTTCCTGCAATTGCTTCTGCGACTTGTCACGATCAGACCAGTCCTTGAACACCCAGATCGCAAATGCCGAATTTGTCGTTCCCAATCCAAGAATATTGAAGCGGGCTTTTAGCTCCGGCAAATCTTTGGTCAGATTGTCGATCTGATCGGCATAAAGCTTCGTATAAGCAGAGGTAGCATATTGCGGAGCGTTGACGATTGAGAACAGAGCGCCGGAATCTTCTTCCGGAGCCAGTTCAGAAGACGTCTTGGTGAAGAGGAAGCCGGTCAAAGCAACAAGTGCGATAACAATGAACAATGTTACCGGGCGGAAGCCCAGCGACCCGGCAACGCGCCGTTCATATGCACCTTCAAGCCAGCCAAAAGCACCATCGACGATCCGCTGGAACCGGCTATGGTTGCCGCCGCGAAGCAGGAGAGCGCACATCATTGGAGATACGGTCAGAGCGGCCACACCGGAGATGATAACCGAGCCTGCGAGCGTAAACGCAAATTCGCGGAACAATGAACCCGTAAGACCACCCGTAAAGCCTAGCGGTGCGAACACAGCGGCAAGCGTTACAGTCATAGCGATGATAGGGCCGGTAATTTCCTTCATACCGCGCAATGCGGCATCGACTGGTTTCAGCCCCTCTTCGATATGGCGATGAATATTCTCCAAAACGACAATCGCGTCATCCACCACCAGCCCGATCGCAAGAACCATCGCCAAAAGCGATAGAAGATTGATCGAATAGCCTAGCAGGAAAAGGAAAAAGCACACACCGACAAGCGAGATCGGGATAGTTACGACCGGAATAATAACCGACCGGAACGAGCCGAGGAACAGCAAGATAACCGCAACAACGATCAGCACCGCTTCAACAACAGTCTTCAACACTTCTTCGATGGACGAGCTGATTTGCTCAGTAGCATCATAAAGCATGGTGATTGTCATGCCTTCTGGAAGCGACTGTTGAATCGACGGAAGTTCTTCTCGAACAGCGGCGGTCATATCAATCGGATTGGCCGCCGGTGTCGGGAAAATGCCTAGGAATGTACCGCTGGAACCATTGAAGGTCACAACTGTGTCTTTGCTTACCGCACCCAATTCCACGCGCGCAACATCACGCAGACGCACGATATTGTCGCCTTCGGATTTGATCGGCATCGCGCCGAATGCTTCAGGTGTCTGCAATGTTGTCTTGAGGGTAATTGGTGAAGCGACATAAAGGTTCTTCACCTTGCCCGGCGCTGACAGGAAGTTTGACTGATTGATCGCAGTCAGAACTTCCGTTGCGGTTGTACCGCGTGCTGCAAGCTTGATCGGATCGATCCAGACGCGCATCGAGAATACCTGACCACCAAGAATCTGGGCGTCAGCAACACCTTGAATCGTCGACATGCGCGGTTGAATAACGCGTTCGAGATATTCGGTAATCTGCTCACTGGTCATATTGGGGTTCTGCACGGCGAGATACATCGTCGCGAAGTCCTGACCAGTTCCCTTGGTAATGATCGGATCATCGGATTCCGTTGGCAGATCGCCGCGAACCTGATTGACCTTGGAGATAACTTCGGTCAACGCAGCATCGGGGTCAGCGCCAAGCTTCATCTGTACAGTAACTTTACTGGACGATGGCGACGAGGACGAGGTCACATAGTCGATGTTTTCAGTCGTCGTTACCGCTTTTGCGATAGGCGACGAAATAAAGCCCTGCATCAGATCCGCGCTCGCGCCCGGATAGGCTGTTGAAATGGTGATAACCGTTTCCTCGACCTTCGGGTATTCGCGAACGGACAAGTTCACGAGACCCTGGGCGCCAAGCAGAATGATCATCAATGCTACAACCGTCGAGAGGACTGGACGGCGAATGAATATCTCGGAAAAATTCATTTCTTTGGCAGTCCTGCGTCGGTTGTATTGGCTGGGTTAACGGAGTTGTCGATCTTCACCGCAGCGCCGGGGCTCAAGCGGTTTTGACCTGCGGTTACAACTATATCGCCCTTTTTCAGGCCCTTGGTGACTTCAACCACCAATCCAGAGCGACGGCCGGGCGTAACGAAGACCTGAGCTACGACGAGCTTTTCTTCTTTCTTCTCGCCCTCAGCCGGCTTTGCTGCGTCTGCAGGTTTTGCTTCGTCAGACTTTGCGGCGTCTGCAGGAGCCGTGCCTTCAGCTGGCTTTTCTGGAGCAGGACGAACAACAAACACATAGTCGCCATACAAGCTGGAAACGAGCGCTGTCTGAGGCAAGGTCACAACGTTCTCTTCCTTGGGAAGCGTTACGCGAACCTGAGCAAACTGGCCGGGACGAAGCTTGCCGGACGAGTTTTCAACCTTGGCACGTACAGATACAAGCCGGGTCGATGGGTCGATACGTGGTTCAATAGCGGTAATTACGCCATCGAAGCTTTCGTCATTGTCTGTCAGATTGAGCTTGATCGGTTGATCAATGTTGATCGAGGCAAGCGACTGTTCGGGCACAGTAAAATCAACACGCATTGTGTTAAGATCCTGCAACGAAACAACGACCGTGCCTGGCGACAAATACTGACCAAGTTCGATACGAGGGATACCAACCGTACCCTTGAATGGAGCTTTGATGAGCTTTTGATCAAGTACGGCCTGCAACTTGGCGATTTCTGCCTTCTTGGCCAAGGAGGCCGACTGGGCTTCATCTACGCTTGAAACCGCACCGACGCCGCGTGTATTCAGCGTACGTGCGCGCTCCAGCGTCTGGTCAGCCAGAACATCCTGTGCCTTCGCAGCAACGATATCCGCCTTTTCGATGGCATCATCGAGTTGCAACAGAGCTTCACCCTTCTCGATCATCTGGTTGGCTTTGAAAGGAATATCCTTGACGATACCAGCCACCTCTACGGCCAGCTCAACACCCTGAATGGCGCTAACTGTACCAATTGCTTCGATATTGGGCGTCCACACGCCAGGCTCAACCGTATAAGTTGATACGGGAGCGGCTGGCTGCTGCATGGTTGCGAAGAAATCTTTGATAGCCTTATCCCGGAACAGATTGAATCCAACCAATCCAACACCGAGCAATACGACCAGGATCAGAACGATCACGGGGACTATGTAGCGCTTAATCATGGGGGAAACCGCTCCGAAACAAAACAATGGCCAGCAAAATTTCTGCCAGCCTGTCATATGACATTAACGTGGTGTGGACTTGATTGCCACATGTAATGTACTGTACCGTCTGGACGGTATTGTCAATATCAGTTGGCAGGTTGACTACAACGAAAGTTTTAGAATGAAGGCGGACACGCTCTCCACGAAAGATAAAATTCTCCAGGCAGCAGCCGAAATAACTATGGAGATCGGGCCGGTTAATCTTTCGCTTGATGCGGTTGCACGCAGAGCGGGACTTTCAAAAGGAGGGCTTCTTTACACTTTCCCGACCAAGGCAAAACTGCTGGAAGCCCTTGTTGAACAACATATGGCTGAGTTTGACGAATCACTGAAGAAAGAGGAAGCAGCCAGGAATCACGGCAGGAATAGCGTCATTCTTGCTTGTATTGCGGTTTTCAGGGCGCAATTTATCTGCAATGAAAAAGAGCCATCGGGCATTCTGGCGGCGATTGCCAATGACCCGACATTTCTTGATCCGATCCGTCGTTATAATAAGCAGCTATTTCAACGTATTCGTGAAAATTCAGACGATCCGACGCTTGCACTGATGGCATTTCTGACCATTGAAGGCATGCGCAGCCTCAAACTCTTTGAGATGGAGGGTTTAAGCCATGATGAGCAGATCGCAACAATCGATCGTTTAAAACTGCTCTTTCAATCAGCAGATTAATCAAACAACAGGAATGTCGCCAGTCGCCCAGGCAGCCTGTGTTTCACCGACAAAATCATCAAATCGTGTTGCTTCAATTGCACTACGCACGCCCTGCATGAGTTGCTGGTAATAGGCAAGATTATTCCATGTCAGCAACATTCCACCGAGCGCTTCACCTGATTTGACGAGATGGTGAAGGTAGGCGCGGCTATAATCCCGTGCTGCCGGGCACGTCGACTCTTCGTCAAGCGGACGGGGGTCATCCGCGTGGCGCGCATTGCGCAGATTGACTTTACCTCGCCGGGTAAAGGCCAGCCCGTGCCGCCCTGCCCTGGTCGGCATTACGCAATCGAACATATCAATACCGCGCGCGACCGACTTCAAAATGTCATCAGGCGTACCAACACCCATCAGGTAGCGGGGCTTTTCTGATGGCAGCTCGGGGCAAGTCACGTCCAGCATATCGAGCATGACTTCCTGCGGTTCGCCAACCGCCAATCCGCCAACTGCATAGCCCTTCAAGTCCATAGATTTGAGAGCTTGCGCCGAGCGAATACGCAGATCCGGTACGTCACCACCTTGCACAATGCCAAACATTGCCTTTCCCGGCTGAGTACCAAACGCAATTTGGCATCGTTCTGCCCAACGCAACGAAAGCTCCATGGCGCGTTGAATATCTTTTGGCGTGGAAGGCAGCGCAACGCACTCATCCAACTGCATCTGAATATCTGAATCCAGCAATCCCTGAATTTCAATCGAGCGCTCAGGTGTCATTTCATAGGCGCGGCCATCTATATGTGACCGGAAGGTAACGCCCTTCTCGTCAAGCTTGCGCAGTTGCGCCAGCGACATAACCTGAAAACCGCCGGAATCAGTGAGAATGGGACCGGGCCAACGAGCGAAATCATGAAGCCCGCCGAGTTTGGCGACACGTTCCGCGCCCGGACGCAGCATCAAATGATAGGTATTGCCCAGAATAATATCGGCGCCGAGATCCCGCACCTGATCCATATACATGGCTTTGACAGTTCCCGCCGTACCAACAGGCATGAAGGCAGGTGTACGAACGGTACCGCGCGGCATGATGATTTCACCACGCCGGGCTTTGCCGTCAGTTGCTATCAATTTGAATTCAAAGTTTTCGCTTGTCATGATGCCGATCGCCATAACAGGCTTGCGTCACCATAGGAATAGAAGCGATAGCGGTTTTTGATCGCATAGTCATAAGCGGCATGCATGCGTTCAAACCCGCTGAATGCCGAAACAAGCATGAACAGGGTCGAGCGCGGCAGGTGAAAATTGGTCATCAGCATGTCCACTGCACGAAACTGATAGCCGGGGGTAATGAATATGTCGGTCGGCCCGGACCAAGCCTTTATGGTTCCGTCAACATCCGTCGCACTTTCAAGCAAGCGTAATGATGTCGTGCCAACAGCAACAATACGCCCGCCCCGCGCTCTTACGGCATTCAATGCCTCTGCAGTTGCCGCATCGACCGTGCCAATCTCTGCATGCATCTTATGATCGGCCGTATCATCGGCTTTAACCGGCAGAAAAGTCCCCGCGCCAACATGCAAAGTGACAAAATGTTCTTCAATCCCGCGCGTTTTCAGTTCCGCCAGCAACTCCGGGGTAAAATGCAGTCCGGCAGTCGGGGCAGCAACAGCGCCTTCTTCACGGGCATAAACAGTCTGGTAGTCTGCCTGGTCCCGCTCATCTTCCGCGCGTTTGGAGGCAATATAAGGCGGCAAGGGAATGTGCCCCACCGCGGCAATGGCTTGATCAAGATCAGCGCCACTGAAATCAAACACGAGCAATGCTTCGCCAGCATCACCTTTTTCGGCGACAGTCGCCTGTAACGAACCGAGCAGGCAGGCATTATTGCCATGTCCGAAATCGATACGCTCGCCTTGCTTGATGCGCTTTGCCGGTCGCAGAAAGGCCTTCCAGCGATCAGGCCCGACCCGCATATGCAGCGTCGCGCTTATTTGTGCTTTCACACCCTCCCGTTCACGAAACCCTTCAAGTTGAGCGGGTATCACTTTGGTATCATTGAATACCAGAGCATCGCCTTCCCGAAGAAAATCCCCAAGGTTGCGCACGCTGCTGTCCTGAAATTCGGAACCATCATTCTTCACAAGCAAAAGCCGCGCTGAATCGCGCGGCTCTGCTGGTCTCAATGCAATGTTGTCTTCCGGCAGGTCGAAATCGAAAAGATCAACACGCATGATAGATAAACAATGCCTTATTCAGCGTCGGCTGCGACGCGCATGGAAACGATTGAGTCAGGATCCTGCACTGGCTCGCCGCGCTTGATCTTGTCTACATTGTCCATGCCTTCAATGACCTGACCCCAAACCGTATACTGACGATTGAGGAAAGCAGCATCATCAAAGCAGATGAAGAATTGCGAATTGGCTGAATTCGGGTTCTGGGAACGAGCCATCGAGCAAGCGCCACGACCATGATTGGCGTTGGAGAATTCGGCCTTCAAGTCTGGCTTATCCGAACCGCCCATACCGGCACGCGATGGATTGAACGAGCTGCCGCCCTGCTTGCCGAACTTGACATCGCCGGTTTGCGCCATGAAACCGTCGATCACGCGGTGGAATACAACGCCATCATAAGCGCCTTCGCGTGCCAATTCCTTGATGCGCTCGACATGTCCAGGAGCAAGATCTGGATACAGTTCGATAACAACATTACCCTTTGTTGTTTCCAGCAGGATGGTATTTTCTGGGTCTTTATAAGCCATTTCAGGCAATCTCCTTGTTAGTAATTATTGGCCAACTGTGACCTTGAGCATCTTGTCGGGGTTATCGACAGAACCATTATCCGCCTCAGAACCCTTCTTGATTTTGTCCACGGCTTCCATGCCGCTCGTCACCTTGCCGACGACCGTGTACTGGCCATTGAGCGATGGATATTCGGTGAACATGATGAAAAACTGCGAGTTTGCGGAGTTTGGATTTTGCGAGCGGGCCATACCCACCACGCCCCGAACAAACGGCTCCTTGGAGAATTCCGCTGGAATATCCGGGCGGGTTGAACCGCCAGTACCGGCAGCTGCCTGGTTGTATCCCTTTTCGGTATTGCCATACTGAACATCACCGGTCTGGGCCATGAAACCTGGAATCACACGGTGGAACACGACATTATTATAAGCACCTTCTTTGGCGAGCGCCTTGATCTGCTCAACATGTTTTGGCGCAAGATTGGGAAGAAGCTCCACTTTGACGTCACCATCCTTGAGTTTGATCGTCATTGTGTTGGCATCGTCAGCCCAACTCGAGTTTGCAGTAGCAAAAGATAGAGACGTAACGGCAGCAACAAGCAATGCTGTGCGGAATACGGACATGAAAGACTCCAGATCAGGATTTGAATTTAGTCTTGAGCGCATCAGCGACAAGCGCGGGAACAAAGTGCCGGACGTCGCCGCCCATGGACGCAATCTGGCGGACCAATGTGGCAGTAATTGTGCGGACCGATGGATCAGCGGGTAGAAACACAGTTTGCAGTTCCGGTGCCATCTTGCCATTCATGCCAGCCATCTGCATTTCGTAGTCGAGATCAGTGCCGTCACGCAGGCCCCGCACCATCAGCGAAGCCTTGTGTTTGCGGGCAGCATCAATAAGCAGCCCATCGAATGCTACGACCTTGATCCTGGCACCATCCTTGCCCAGTACATCGAGAGCAACCTGTTTAATCAAGTCCATTCGCTCTTCAAACGAAAATAATGGTGCCTTACCCGGATGAATACCTATGGCAACGAACACTTCGTCGGCAAGTCTCAGCGATCCTTGCAAGACATCCATATGGCCATTGGTGATGGGATCGAATGATCCGGCATAGATTGCTATCGTCATGAGCGCTTACTAGCGGTTTTGCCAAGGGGTTTCAATGGCCCGAACCAATTGCCCTGAACAGGGAATGAACAAGCAGATCAGTAAGCATTCATCCCCTTTCAACTATGCGTGAACCCAAATGGTGAAACCATTTCATAGTTACTGCGTTGTTAACCATGAAATGAACTGTAATGATCCCGAAGGGAAGACCAATGTTTATTCTTCTGAGTATTGCCATGATGATTGCAATGGTAGTGTCCGCTATCATTATGATTGTTGAAGAAAACAAAAAGCGGGAAGCTCCGTTAAGAACCTCCCGCTTTGGTGTTTATCACGTACGCGATAACTAGGTTGTCGCCTATTATTCTTCGTTGGCACCCTGATCTGACGTTGGTGTAACCACTTCTTCTCCGACCGTCCCCTCGTCCTCAATGTCTTCGGACTCGGTTTCAGAGATACGCTCCACTGAAACGACCTTTTCACCATCGGCAGTATTGAAAATGGTGACGCCCTTTGTGGACCGTCCGGCAATTCGAATGCCGTTTACGGGGACCCGAATGAGCTGACCGCGATCGGAAACCAGCAAGATTTGATCCGCTGCTGCGATCGGGAACAAAGCTACCAGCTTACCAATTTCATCCGTCTTTGACGTATCGGTGGCGCGAATCCCCTTGCCTCCGCGGCCCGAAACGCGGAACTCATAAGATGATGAGCGCTTGCCATATCCAAACTCACTGACCGTCAACACTGTCTGTTCACGATCGCGAAGTTCTGCATAGCGTTCAGCCGAAAGGCTAGTCAGTTCAGTTGCCTCTTCGCCGACCAGTGCGATTTCCTCAACATCATCAGCACCTTGCGCCCGGCGCTCCGCTGCCGCCTGCTTCAGGTAAGTCGAACGCTCTGCCGGACTTGCATCCACATGGCCAAGAATTGCCATGGAAATGATCTTGTCTCCCGGTGCGAGGGTAATACCGCGCACACCAATGGAGTTGCGACCGACAAACACACGAACATCGGTTACCGGGAAGCGTATGCACTGTCCGCCAGCAGCTGTCAGCAGCACGTCATCAAACTCGTTGCATGTATCGACGCTGAGAATTTCATCGCCTTCTTCTTCCAACTTCATCGCAATTTTACCGTTGCGATTGACCTGAACAAAGTCTGACAACTTGTTGCGACGAACCGTGCCGCGTGTCGTCGCGAACATGACATCGAGATTTGCCCAGCTGGCTTCATCCTCGGGCAGTGGCATGATCGTCGTAATGCGCTCGCCCTGTTCGAGCGGCAGCATATTGATCAGGGCCTTGCCGCGCGATTGCGGCGTGCCAATTGGCAAGCGCCAGACCTTTTCCTTATAGACAATGCCGCGTGACGAGAAGAACAGCATAGGCGTGTGCGTATTGGCGACGAAAAGCCGTGTTACAAAATCTTCGTCCTTCATCGAAACACCGGAGCGGCCTTTGCCACCACGACGCTGGGCGCGATAGGTGGCGAGTGGCACGCGCTTGATATATCCGGCGTGACTTACCGTAACCACCATATCTTCGCGGGCGATAAGGTCTTCATCATCCATATCTGCGCCGCCCTCCGTCAGCACAGAGCGACGGGGCGTTCCAAACTCATCACGAATGGCGATAAGTTCGTCCTTGACGATGCCCATGATGCGGGTACGTGAGGCGAGAATTTCAAGATAATCGGCGATTTCAACACCGATCTTATTCAATTCATCAGCGATTTCATCGCGTCCGAGAGCTGTCAGCCTCTGCAAGCGCAGATCAAGAATGGCTCGGGCCTGCTCTTCTGACAGATTATATGTGCTGTCATCATTCAACTTGTGACGAGGATCGGCGATCAATGTGATCAAAGGCGCAACATCATTGGCTGGCCAACGACGCTCCATCAACTGATCGCGTGCAGTCGCTGGATCTGGAGCTTTCCGGATGAGCGCGATGATTTCGTCAATATTCGCCACAGCAATGGCAAGACCAACCAATACGTGTGCACGGTCGCGAGCCTTGCGCAGCAGGAATTTAGTACGGCGGCTGACCACTTCCTCGCGGAAGCTGACAAAAGCGCGCAATATATCGAGCAGGTTCAAAAGCCCGGGCTTGCCGCCATTCAATGCCACCATATTGGCACCAAACGAGGATTGCAGTGGGGTAAAGCGGTAAAGCTGGTTCACGATGACATCGGCAACCGCGTCACGCTTCAACTCAACCACAACGCGATAGCCGTCACGATCCGACTCATCCCGGATGTCCGAGATGCCTTCAATCCGCTTTTCACGGACAAGATCGGCCATCTTCTCGATCATCGTCGCCTTGTTCACCTGAAAAGGCACTTCGGTAATGATGATCGCTTCGCGATCGCCGCGCATGCTCTCGATGGCAACCTTGCCGCGCATCAAGATAGAACCACGCCCGGTGCTATAGGCCGATATGATACCGGAGCGGCCGAGGATCAAACCGCCAGTCGGGAAATCTGGACCGGGGATATATTCCATCATTTCCGGCAGGTCGATTGCCGGATTGTCGATCAAGGCAACGCAACCATTGATGACTTCAGTCAGATTGTGCGGGGGTATGTTTGTCGCCATGCCAACGGCAATACCGCCGGAGCCATTGACGAGCAGATTGGGGAAGCGCGCCGGCAGAACCGTTGGCTCTTGCTCGCGGCCATCATAATTGTCCTGGAAGTCGACAGTTTCTTTGTCGATATCGGAGAGCAAAGACTCCGTAACTTTTTCAAGACGGCATTCGGTATATCGCATCGCAGCCGGGCTATCACCATCGATGGAACCGAAGTTTCCTTGCCCATCCACGAGCGGGTCGCGCAGCGACCAATCCTGCGCCATGCGCACAAGCGCATCATAAATCGAAGCATCGCCATGAGGATGGTATTTACCCATCACTTCACCGACAACACCGGCGGACTTACGATAAGACCTGTTCCAGGAGAGGCCCATTTCATTCATCGCATGAAGAATACGGCGATGAACAGGCTTCAAGCCGTCGCGCACATCAGGTAGCGCACGGCTGACGATCACGCTCATTGCATAATCGAGATAGGAACGCTGCATCTCCTCGATGATGGAAATGGCTTCAATACCGGAGCCAGGTCCGGTCTTGTCGTCTTCTGGGCCAGGAGGTGGAGTTAAATCAGACACGAGGCACTCATCTTTCGAATAGAATCAATCTTTGATCTTATAGCGGCTTTCCAAACCAAATGCCAATTAACACGTCGGTAATGCACAGATGAAAACCCTTTAAAATCAAGAACATAAAATGGAGTTTCTCATGCAGTGAAAAAGTTGCATAAGGATTTTCATCTTTATCGACGCTGAACAGCAAATCCGGTAAGTTAAGGCGGGGACAGCCATGGGCTTGCATGGCATTAATCAGAAAAGAAAAGCAAAATCGTGGCATTATATGACACAATTCTAAATGCGCTCGTTACCCTCATGGTAACGATTGATCCGCCGGGGCTTGCTCCGCTTTTCCTCGCCCTTACTCAGGGCATGAACAGGAAGGAACGCGGCCAGGTTGCGTTGCGCGCCAGCCTTACAGCGTTCATTGTACTCACGGTTTTTGCAATTGCAGGCGCGCAAATATTGGCGCTTTTCGGCATAACGCTCGGAGCTTTCCGCATTGCCGGTGGCCTGCTCTTGTTCTGGATTGCCTTTGAAATGATTTTCGAAAAACGTCAGGATCGCAAGGAAAAGAGCGCCGCCGTCGCAATCACCAAGGATCACATTCGAAATATTGCAGCCTTTCCTTTGGCAATACCACTTATTGCAGGCCCCGGAGCCATATCGGCAACGATCCTGTTGGCCGGAACGATGGCCACTCCAGCTTCGCGTATCGCCCTTATTGGCGTTATTCTCGTATGTATTGCCTCGGCTTATCTCGTCTTTTTCGTTGCGGAACGTGTTGATCGTTTTTTGGGAGAAACGGGACGTTCGATCCTGACACGCTTGCTGGGCGTGATCCTTGCCGCGCTGGCAGTGCAGTTCGTTGCAGATGGCATCAAGACGTTCATTACGACCTGATCAAATAGCCCGAGCCAACCACTATAGCGGCTTGTCTTCTTCCGCAGCTTCCCGCTGAGTGATCAGGCGGGCACTGCGTGCGCCGGTGAACGATATCCATAGCCAGCTTAATGCAACGGCGAGCCGGTTGCGCACGCCTATCAAAAAATAGATGTGCGCCAGTCCCCACAACCACCATGCGGGGTAGCCCTTCAACTTTATGAATCCGAAATCTGTCACCGCAGCCCGCTTGCCTATCGTTGCCAGATCGCCTGAATGTCGATACCGGAAAGGCTTCGTCGCAGTATCGCCAGCAAGGCGCGCCTTGATGATTTTCGCAACATGCGCACCTTGTTGCTTAGCCGCAGGTGCTATTCCCGGAACAGTGCCCTTATCGCCATTTGCCACCGTTGCGGTGTCGCCAATGACAAAAATTTCGGGGTGACCTGGTGCGGTCAGGTCAGGATTAACGGCAAGGCGCCCTGCCCGGTCTGCCTGCGCATTCAACCATTTGGCGGCTGGCGACGCCTGAACGCCTGCTGCCCAGATGATTGTTTTTGCGCGCAGGGAATGTCCTGCAAATTCGACGCCGTCTGCATGACATTCGGTTACCGGATTGCCGACATGCACGACAACGCCGAGCTTCTCGAGCGCCCGTTGCGCATAGGCAGAAAGATCCTCGTTAAATGCGCCGAGAACACGCGGACCGCCTTCGATAAGCACCACGCGGGCTGTGGCTGGATCAATTACGCGAAAATCACCCTTCAATGTATCACGTGACAAGTCAGCCAAGGTTCCGGCAATTTCCACTCCGGTTGGTCCGCCGCCTATGATTACGAACGTGAGAAGTTCCTGGCGCTTTGCCGGGTCAGGTTCGCGTTCAGCTTTTTCGAATGCCGTGAGAATACGCCGGCGGATCATCGTCGCATCTTCGAGCGTCTTCAATCCAGGAGCATAGGGTTCCCAGTCATCGTGACCAAAATATGCGTGCCGCGCACCAGTAGCCAAGACGAGCGTGTCATAGGCAATCACCTCGCCGTCGAGCGTCGAAACAGTTTTTGAGGCGGTATCAACCCCATCGACTGTTCCCAGCAGTGTCTTCACATTCTTGAATTTGCGCAAAAGATGCCGGATCGGCCAGGCAATTTCGGAGGTCGCCAGCGTTGAGGTTGCGACTTGATAAAGCAGCGGCTGAAACAGGTGGTGATTGCGCTGATCGATCAGCGTCACATCGATATCGACATTGCGAAGGTTTTGAACTGTGACCAGACCACCAAAACCTGCGCCGACGATCACGAGGCGATGACGAGATGCAACTGGTGTTTCGACTTGTGTCATAACCGGGCTCCGATGCACTATCGCGACTGGTCTAACAGACCAGCCTTTCCACGACAATTGCGTCAAACGCCGGACAGCAATGCGTTATGTATTGGTCCCAGTGAGCCGCTTCAGGCTGCCACTGTTGGCTTGACCTGCATGTGCTTATCGAAAAGGGACGCACCAATATTGCGAGCAGTATTGAAATGTTGAAGCGGGTCTCGCGAATCTGCCTCCATCAGCCGTGTCGATGATATGACACGAGCCCCGCAATAATCGAAAATCCCGTGATCGATCTGTCTTTCCATAGCGATATCATAGCCATGTTTCTCATAAGTCCTCGCGTCTGCGCCACCTATGCCGACGAGATGGATTTGAAGATCGCCAAGCTTTTTCGACAGCTTCCCTTCGAAATTGTCGTCATATGCCCAACCATTCGAGAAAACACGGTCGATCCAGCCCTTGAGCAAGCCCGGCATTGACCACCAATAGACCGGAAATACGAGTACCAAGCTGTCTGCCCGGTCTATCCGTGCTTGCTCGGCCGCTACATCCGGCGGCGTCTTGGCACGTCGTTTGTGGGAAGCAATATCTGCCTGGCTAAATCGCGGATCAAAACCCTCTGCAGCAAGGTCTGCGATCTCAAATGTATGGGAGCCGCTCTGCGACAGGCCTTCGCCAATCTTTAACGCGATGCTGTTGGTCAGTGATTTGGATTCTGGGTGCGATGTAACAATGAGCGCATGCATGTCGATAACTCCATGATTAGAGATTGTGGAACCGGCCGAAACCTTATATACTTTTAGTAAGTTACTTTTGGTATATAGTGATGTCAAGCTCAGTTTCAAAAAACTCCTCATCTCAAACATCTCCCCGCCAGCGTCTTTCCCGCGAGGCGCGCCAGCGGCAATTACTGGATGTTTCATGGAAATTAATTCGTGACGAAGGTACGGAAGCTTTGACGCTTGGTCGCCTGGCTGAGTTGTCAGGTGTTACAAAGCCCGTTGTCTATGACCATTTCGGCACAAGGCCAGGACTTCTCGCGGCCCTTTTCAAAGAGTTCGATGCGCGTCAGACCGTTATAATGGATGCGGCGCTTGAGCGTGCCGCACCCAATCTTACCGACGTCGCCAAAGTGATCGCCTCGTCTTATGTTGATTGCGTTCTTACACAGGGACGCGAAATTCCCGGCATCACTGCCGCATTAAAAGGCTCGCCGGAACTTGATAAGATAAAGCACGACTTCGAGGCCGTGTTCATAGAAAAGTGCAGGCATCTGTTAAATGCGTTTACCGGCGCAGAAGGTGTTTCATCGGCTGGGCTGTGGGGAATGCTCGGAGCTGCAGAAGGCTTGTCAAATGCTGCAGTAAACGAGGATATCGCTCCTGCTCAGGCAAAAGATGAGCTCTATGAAATCATTATTTCAATGGTGAAGCGCTCCGGAAACTAGGAGCAGTTGTTTTCTCATCTAAAAACAAACATCGGGCAGTCTTGGACTACCCGATGCCTGCATAATAATGAGAATACGATCAAGTCCGGTCTTTTGAACTCAACTCAGAACGGGATTTCATCATCGAGATCGCGTGAGAAATTACCGCCGCTCGAGCTTGAGGATCCGCCTGCATTGGACCGGCCAAAGTCGGAGCCGCCACGATCGTCGCTCATCTGTCCGCGCCCGGAATTGCTCTCGAAGGACCGACCGCCGCCAGCTCCCGCACCTTCTCCGCGTGAATCCAGCATCTGTAGTTCACCACGGAATTTTTGCAGTACGACTTCGGTGGAATAACGATCATTGCCCGTCTGGTCCTGCCATTTACGGGTCTGAAGCGCGCCTTCCAGATAAACCTTCATACCCTTCTTAAGGTACTGCTCGGCAACTTTTGCGAGATTGTCATTGAAAATGACGACGCTGTGCCACTCGGTCTTTTCCTTGCGTTCGCCGCTATTCTTGTCGCGCCAGCTTTCCGAGGTCGCAATACGTAGATTCACGACGGGATCGCCTGAACCGAGCCGCCGGACTTCTGGATCAGCGCCAAGATTTCCTACCAAAATGACCTTGTTGACACTGCCTGCCATGTTCAAAACTCCACAAATTCCAATTTTAAATTTTGCCTATCATACAGAAGCCATGGACGTGGCGGGCAATTGATTGCCACTATCCACAATATACACCTCATATCGGCATCGTCTGCTGCGATCACTCTCCTGCCAGATTTGTCAGGAGACATTTTTTGATCATGCAGCCGACTATCTCAGCTCAAAGCGTCCTTTTACAATCAATTCGCAGCCGTATACATCCGGATATGGCGAAGGCCGCTGTCAATATTATTTGTTCTTTCTTTGTTCTAACACTTGCTCTAATAATGTCAACATGGCTATGGTGATTCAGGATGGTTGATAAAGTCCGGCCTCGTAAATTATCCATGAAGCACTAGATAAAGGGAACTGTTCTCTTAAAGAACAATTCCCCATAACAGCATGCCCTCTTAAAGGCGAACCGACATGAGCGATCAGAAGTACATTTCCATTCGCGGCGCGCGCGAACATAATTTGAAAAATATCGATCTTGATTTGCCGCGCGACAAGCTGATTGTCATGACCGGCCTTTCGGGTTCGGGCAAGTCTTCGCTCGCCTTCGATACGATCTATGCAGAAGGCCAAAGACGCTATGTCGAAAGCCTGTCGGCCTATGCCCGGCAGTTTCTGGAGATGATGCAGAAACCAGACGTGGATCAAATTGACGGTCTTTCTCCGGCAATTTCGATTGAGCAAAAGACAACCAGCCGCAACCCCCGCTCAACTGTGGGTACAGTCACCGAGATTTACGACTATTTGCGCCTGCTTTATGCGCGTGTCGGTGTCCCTTATTCACCGGCAACAGGCTTGCCTATCGAAAGCCAGACCGTCAGCCAAATGGTGGATCGTGTCATGGCGCTCGAGGAAGGCGCCCGTCTATTCATCCTTGCGCCCATAGTACGCGGGCGTAAGGGGGAGTATCGCAAGGAGCTTGCGGATCTGCAGAAACGCGGTTTTCAGCGCGTGAAGGTCGATGGTATTTTTTATGAAATTGCCGATGTTCCGGCACTCGATAAGAAGTACAAGCATGATATCGACGTTGTGGTTGACCGCATCGTCGTCCGACCTGATATTTCCGCACGTCTTGCCGATAGCCTCGAGACCTGCCTGAAGCTTGCAGATGGTATCGCTGTCGCAGAATTTGCGGATAAGCCGCTGCCTGCTGATGAAACCTCAAGTGAATCAGCCAATAAATCCAAGAACGAAACACATGAACGCATCATGTTTTCGGAAAAATTCGCCTGTCCTGTTTCGGGCTTCACCATTTCGGAGATTGAACCGCGCCTTTTCTCGTTCAATAATCCCTTCGGTGCCTGCCCGACCTGCGATGGCCTGGGTACTCAAAAGGCGATTGATCCGACGATGATCATTCCTGACGAGGCCCTGACGCTTAAGAATGGTGCAATTGCGCCTTGGGCAAAATCGAGTTCTCCTTATTACAGCCAAACATTGCAGGCGCTGGGCGAAGCCTACGGTTTCAAGCTCGCAGATCGCTGGCGTGATTTGAATGAAGAGGCGCGCGAAGCCATACTTTACGGCACTGGCAGCCGTGAAATTGCCTTCTCCTATGATGATGGTTTGCGATCATATCGCACAACAAAATCTTTCGAGGGTGTCATTCCCAATTTGGAACGCCGCTGGAAAGAGACGGATTCAGCATGGTCGCGCGAAGAGATCGAACGTTTCATGTCTGGCACGCCCTGCCCCGCTTGCAAGGGTTACCGCCTGAAACCCGAGGCTCTCGCGGTAAAAATTGGCGGTCTGCATATCGGCCAGATTACTGAAAAATCCATTCGTCATGCGGATGCCTGGTTCAGCGATATTGATAAAAGCTTCAATGAGAAACAGACAGAAATCGCTGCGCGCATTCTTAAGGAAATTCGCGAGCGTCTGCGCTTCCTGAATGATGTCGGCCTGGACTACCTGGCGCTTTCACGCAATTCGGGCACTCTTTCCGGTGGTGAAAGCCAGCGTATCCGCCTTGCATCGCAGATCGGTTCCGGTCTGACTGGTGTTCTCTATGTTCTGGACGAGCCATCCATTGGCCTGCATCAACGCGACAATGAGCAGTTGCTGAAGACTTTGCGTCATCTGCGGGATCTCGGAAATACGGTTATCGTTGTGGAGCACGACGAGGATGCGATTTTGACCGCAGATTATGTCGTCGATATCGGTCCGGCCGCCGGTATTCACGGTGGTCAGATAATCGCCGAAGGCAGTCCAGCGGACATTATGGCCAGCCCGAAATCCTTGACGGGCAAATATTTGTCAGGCGAAATCGAGGTGGCCGTGCCGGCAGAACGCCGCAAGGTCAATAAGAAACGGATTAAAGTTGTCGGCGCGCGTGGCAATAATCTGAAAAATGTCTCGGCAGAAATTCCGCTTGGCACTTTCACCGCTGTAACCGGCGTGTCGGGTGGCGGAAAATCCACCTTCCTTATCGAGACATTATTCAAGGCCGCCTCACGCCGGATCATGGGCTCCCGCGAGCATCCTGCGGAGCACGACCATATTGATGGTCTGGAATTCCTCGACAAAGTCATCGATATCGATCAATCGCCAATCGGACGTACACCCCGGTCCAATCCGGCAACTTATACGGGTGCGTTTACTCCAATCCGTGACTGGTTTGCGGGTTTGCCTGAAGCCAAGGCGCGTGGCTATCAGCCGGGTCGTTTTTCGTTCAACGTCAAAGGCGGGCGCTGTGAAGCCTGTCAGGGCGATGGCGTCATCAAGATTGAGATGCACTTCCTGCCGGATGTCTATGTCACGTGCGACGTATGCCATGGCAAGCGCTATAATCGCGAAACGCTGGAAGTTCTGTTCAAGGGCAAATCAATCGCTGATGTGCTCGATATGACTGTTGAAGAGGGCGCGGAGTTTTTCGCCGCCGTTCCTGCCGTTCGCGATAAGTTGCAAACATTGGCGAAGGTCGGCCTCGGTTATATTCATGTCGGGCAACAGGCAAACACGCTTTCCGGCGGTGAGGCGCAACGAATCAAACTCGCCAAGGAACTGTCCCGCAAGGCAACTGGCAGAACGCTTTATATTCTTGATGAGCCGACAACAGGCTTGCATTTCCATGATGTAGCCAAGCTTCTTGAAGTTTTGCATGAGCTTGTGGATCAAGGCAATACGGTGGTCGTGATCGAGCATAATCTCGAAGTCATCAAGACCGCTGATTGGGTGATCGATCTTGGTCCGGAAGGCGGCGACGGCGGCGGTGAAATCGTAGCGGTTGGTCGTCCTGAGGATATTGTCGATGTCGAGCGTTCTTATACGGGTCAATTCCTGAAGGAGCTTTTGCGGCGCCGTCCGGGACATAGGGTGCAAGCAGCGGCGGAATAGCTGCTTGCAGAGATGTCGTGGCGTTGGTCTGGATACGGTCAGGGAGGAAACTATGACTGCAGGAACTATTCGGGCGGGCATCGGCGGCTGGATATTTGAACCTTGGCGCGGGACCTTCTACCCGGAAGGTCTTTCAAAGGCCAAGGAGCTTAATTATGCAGGACAGCATCTCCAGACGATAGAAATCAACAGCACCTATTACGGCACGCAAAAACCGGAGACCTTCGCCAAATGGGCTGGCCAGGTGCCGGATGGTTTCATTTTCTCCGTTAAAGGAAATCGTTTTGTCACCAATCGAAAGGTGCTGGCGGAGGCTGGAGAGTCCATGGAGCGATTTATCAAATCGGGACTTGCAGAACTTGGTGACCGTTTAGGACCGCTTATCTGGCAGTTTGCGCCGACAAAAAAGTTTGATATTGAGGATTTCGGCGCTTTTCTCGACCTCCTTCCCCGAAAGGAAGCGGGCTTGCATTTGCGGCACGCGGTTGAAGTGCGCAATCCATCTTTTATCGATCCTGATTTTATTGCCTTGGCACGCAAGAAGAACGTGGCCATCGTCTATGCCGAGCATTTTGAATATCCGGAGATCGCTGATGTGACGTCCGATTTTGTCTATGCACGACTTCAAAAAGGCGATGATAATATTGAAACGGCTTATTCAACTGACGCATTGGACAAGTGGGCTGAGCGAGCGCAATTATGGGCCAAAGGTGGGGTGCCGGATGATCTTCCCTTGGCTGCTCCCAACGAGAAGACGCAGAAGCATCCTCGTGATGTGTTCGTTTACTTCATCCACGAAGGCAAAGTGCGCGCTCCGCAGGCAGCGCAAGCGCTCACAAGGCGAATCCAGTAAGTCGCCGCCCCTGCCCGGCCTAATAATGTTGCAATTCGCCTAATTTTTAGGCTGCGCAACGGTCTGATTTGTGCATTCATGGTTCAATTCATCGACGGGAAATAAAATTCCCTCTGCCAAAGCGGCATTAAAATTGCCATTTCAAGAATATTCTTCAAAAGCGATGGAATTGGCACGCTTCATGCTTTTATGATGGGCAAGCGGGCATAGGCCCGCCGGTTATATAGGGAGATCGATCTCTGATGAAGAAAATCGAAGCCATCATCAAGCCGTTCAAGCTGGACGAGGTGAAAGAAGCACTGCAGGAAGTGGGGCTTCAAGGCATCACGGTCACCGAAGCCAAGGGCTTTGGCCGTCAAAAGGGTCACACGGAATTGTATCGTGGCGCGGAATATGTCGTCGACTTTTTGCCCAAGGTTAAAGTGGAAATCGTTCTCGGCGATGAATCTGTCGAAGCCGCAATAGAGGCAATTCGCAAGGCTGCGCAGACCGGGCGCATCGGCGACGGAAAAATCTTCGTTTCGAATATCGAGGAAGTCGTTCGCATTCGTACTGGTGAATCCGGTATCGACGCCATCTGATCCAACTGTTGCCGGCGATGAATCCGGTACCCAATCATCGTGCTTAATAAGGAAAATTGGTATGACGACTGCAAATGATATTCTCAAGCAGATCAAAGACAACGACGTAAAGTTCCTTGATCTTCGCTTCACAGATCCCAAGGGCAAGCTGCAGCATGTGACAATGGACGTTGCTGAAGTTGATGAGGATATGTTCGCCGATGGCGTTATGTTCGACGGCTCGTCCATCGCCGGTTGGAAAGCCATCAATGAATCGGACATGGTGCTGATGCCAGATACCGAAACGGTTCACATGGATCCGTTCTTTGCTCAGTCAACCATGGTTATTCTTTGTGATATCCTTGATCCGGTTTCTGGCGAATCCTACAATCGTGATCCGCGCGGCACTGCCAAGAAGGCTGAAGCCTATATGAAGGCCGAAGGCGTTGGCGATACAATTTTTGTTGGCCCAGAAGCGGAATTCTTCGTCTTTGACGATGTGAAGTACAAGGCTGACCCGTATAATACAGGTTTCAAGCTGGATTCAACGGAACTGCCGTCAAATGATGACACAGACTATGAGACCGGCAACCTCGGTCACCGTCCGCGTGTCAAGGGCGGCTACTTCCCGGTTCCTCCGATTGACAGCGCACAGGACATGCGCTCGGAAATGCTTACGGTTTTGACGGAAATGGGCGTGCGCGTCGAAAAGCACCACCACGAAGTGGCAGCGGCTCAACACGAACTCGGCATCAAGTTCGATCACCTGACACGCAATGCCGACAAGATGCTCATTTACAAGTATGTCGTTCATCAGGTTGCCAATGCCTATGGCAAGACGGCTACCTTCATGCCAAAGCCGATCTTCGGCGATAATGGCTCGGGCATGCACGTGCACATGTCGATCTGGAAAGATGGCAAGCCGACATTCGCTGGCAATGAATATGCGGGCCTGTCAGAAAACTGCCTGTTCTTCATTGGCGGCATTATCAAGCACGCCAAGGCAATCAATGCCTTCACCAACCCGTCGACCAACTCCTACAAGCGTCTGGTGCCGGGTTATGAAGCTCCGGTCCTGCTGGCATATTCTGCGCGCAACCGCTCGGCTTCATGCCGTATTCCATTCGGCTCTTCGCCAAAGTCGAAGCGCGTTGAGATCCGCTTCCCTGATCCAACAGCAAATCCATATCTCGGTTTTGCTGCCATGCTGATGGCCGGTCTGGATGGCATCAAGAACAAGATTCATCCTGGTCAGCCAATGGACAAGGATCTTTATGATCTTCCAGCAAAGGAACTCAAAAAGATCCCGACTGTCTGCGGTTCGCTGCGTGAAGCGCTCCAGAGCCTCGACAAGGATCGCTCCTTCCTCAAGGCAGGCGGCGTATTTGACGACGATCAGATCGACTCCTTCATCGAGCTGAAAATGGCTGAAGTGATGCGTTACGAAATGACCCCGCATCCGGTCGAATATGACATGTACTATTCGGTCTGATAGCGACCTCTGCATACGAAAAACCCCGGCTCACGCCGGGGTTTTTTATTGAGTCAAATCGGGCAAAATGCCTATACCGAAACCGCTTGCAATATTTGCACGGCGGCCTGCATTTCACGCTTGCGTATATCACGGCGAATAGCGGCTTCGGCATCTTCGCCCCACTGCTCTGATGTCCAGTCCTCCTCCAGATGGGCAAGTTCCCAAGCCTCGTCGCCGGAGATTTCACCTTTGGCTACCGCTAGCGCCAAAATGGCCGAACCCGTTAGGGTTGTGATCGTATGGAGCGCCGCAATCGCAAAGGGATCGGTAAAAGCTCCAAGGTGAACACCAAAAGCGCCAAGCGCTTCGCGTGGCTGCTCCACATGGATCACACCTTCGGCCAAGATAAAACGCGCATTAAGCACAGCCGCCGCCCAGTCGATAATCGGATCCCAGGACTCAGTCTGGCGTTGGACCAGACGTTGCGGAGAACCGGCGCGATAGCAAAGCATATCCGACGAGGCAAAACGCAAAACATCTTCCAGCACTGCCTGCGGATCATTGACGATACCGTCAATTGCTGTGTTGGCCAGTCGTGTTGCGGGCATCTGCGCCGGATCGATTTCCTTTTCCTGCGCGGTAAATTCGTCAGCGATGAGTTGTGCTGCGGCACGTGTTGGCAGAACCAGATTTTGCCGGGCGGGGGTTTTAACCACACGCCCATCCAGCTCCACTGAAAATCCGCCATCGCGCTCTGCAACAGCGGCCTCTTTGTAGAATCGCTTTGGCAGAGGCAGTTTTGAGGTTATTTGCGCACGGCGAACAGGGTCCGGATCGGAAAGCTCCTGTTTTGCATCCATGCTGAAAAGTTCATCGCGCATTGTTAAAGTCCATTTCTACGCCTGAGAGGTTATCCCCCTCAATTGTCTTCGTCTGCATCATTTTCGTCCAGACCCAAGAGGTTCCATGTCTGGACCATATGTGGTGGCAGAGGTGCTGTAACATCAATGATACCACCGGATGGATTTGGTATGCGAATGCGCCTTGCATGAAGATGCAGGCGATTTTGGATGCCGCCCGGAAATGACCAGTTTGTATCGGCTTCGAAATATTTCGGATCACCGATGATCGGGCAACCAATATGGGCTGCATGAACGCGAAGCTGGTGTGTGCGCCCGGTGTAAGGCTCCATTTCAAGCCAGGTCAGCACCTGCCCTGCAGATTCAATAACCCGGTAGTAGGAAATCGCATGATCGGAATCTGGCTCGCCATGAGGAACAACGCGCATTCGGTCGCCATCTTCCGTTGCTTCCTTGGCAAGCCAGGTGGCGATTTTGTCTTCCCGCTTGCGTGGAATACCCTTGACCAGAGCCCAATAGGTTTTCTTGGTTTCACGCTCGCGAAATGCGGCGGTCAATGCCTGCGCGGCACCGCGCGTGCGGGCTACGACCAGAACGCCTGAAGTATCGCGGTCAAGCCGGTGCACAAGCCGAGGCTTTTCACCCCTTTTGTTGCGCCATGCTTCCAGCATATCGTCCACGTGGCGGTTAACGCCCGAACCACCCTGAACGGCTAGACCCGCAGGTTTGTTGAAAACATAGACTTTCGGATCTTCATAAAGCAGCATCTGCTTTAGAACATCGCCATCATCGCGGCCGCGTATGCTTTTGCCGGTCAGATGGCCTTCAGCTTTGGAATCTACGGGCAGCGGCGGGATACGGACCGTCTGTCCTGCCTGAAGCCGCGTATCGGATTTGGCGCGCGACCCATCAATTCTTATTTGGCCGGAACGCAGCAATTTTTGCAAATGCCCGAAACCGAGGCCCGGATAATGTACTTTGAACCAACGGTCGAGGCGCATTTCCGCCTCACCCGTATCGACTGTTTTTTGTTCTACCGCTGCCATCAGCTCAAGCCTTTTAATCGCAGACCTTTAAATTCGGCGTGTCCTCAAGCGTATGAAACGCGGAAATCGCATCGAATGATTATTTATGGAATTACATAGGTCTTGCGGCAGCGCTTAGCACTATGCGACGGTTCTTGCGAGCCATAATCCTAAAAACACTGCGCAAATGCTCAATACGACGCTTATTAGCACGTAAAAAGCGGCGCTTGCCGTCTCGCCGCGCTGCCAAAGCATAACAACATCGAGCGAAAACGATGAAAAGGTTGTGAAACCGCCCAGTATGCCGACCGCAACGAACAGGCGAAGCTCTTCCGAACCCTCAAATCGCCGCGTTAGCAGTTCGATAAACAGGCCCATGATCAGCCCGCCAACCACATTGACCACCAACGTGCCATAGGGAAACGCGGTACCAAATAGACGTGTCATTGCCAGACCGGTGAGATATCGCAGAACCGAGCCAATGGCTCCTCCAGATGCGACCAGTAAAATTGCGTTCATGTTACATTCAGTTCGGCTGGATTAATTTGCGATCTCAGTAAGTTGACTCATCACGGGACGTTACGAGCCGTAGAAAAATGTTCCCACTTACGACAGGGAACGATCAAGACTTTAGAGCATTGAATATTGCGGTGCACAAGAGTCTGATGCAGTGTCATTTCTACGCGTTAGTGGCGGACCAAGCAATCGGAGTGGCAAAGTGTCATTATTAAACATCTATTGGAGATCCCTCCAATATCTCGGCGCCGAAAAGCGCGCGACCATGTTTATATGCATCGCCAATATTGCACTCGCTGCAAGCATGATCGTGGAACCATGGCTTGCTGGCCGGGTGATTCAGGCTATCGCAACAAAAACCGCCATCATTCCCCCGCTTAGCCAGTTGGCTGCTGTGGGCTTGTTTCATATTGGTGCCAATGTTCTGGTTTCTCGTGAAGCCGACAGGCTGGCCCATCGTCGCAAGCTCGCCGTACTTACCGAATCCTACAATCGCGTGATCAGCATGCCGCTCGCTTGGCATCATCAGCGCGGCACATCAAACGCGCTGCATACATTGCTGCGCGCAATCGAAACTCTGTTCGGCCTGTGGCTCGAATTCATGCGCACCCATCTGGCAACTGCCGTTGGCCTGGTGCTGCTGTTCCCGCTTGCTCTCAGCCAGGATTGGCGTTTGACCTCAGTGCTCGTTGTGCTCGGCGTGGTCTATATGATGGTTGTCCGTGTCGTTACCAGCAAGACCAAGGATGGTCAGGCTCAGGTGGAACGTCATCACATCACAGCTTTCAGCCATGTCAGTGACTCCATGAGCAACATCTCGGTATTGCAAAGCTACAACCGTGTTGAAGAAGAAACACGGGCGTTGCAGACCTATACAAAGAACCTGCTGGATTCCCAGTATCCGGTTTTGAACTGGTGGGCTCTCGCCGCTGGTATCAACCGCATGGCCTCAACAATCTCCATGATCATCGTTTTGCTGCTTGGTTCTTATTTCGTCATGCGTGACGAGATGAATGTAGGTCAGGTCGTTGCGTTCACAGGTTTTGCCGGTTTGCTGATCGGCCGTCTCGACCAGTTGAGTGCCTTCGTGAACCAGATTTTCGCGGCTCGTGCCAAGCTTGAAGACTTCTATGCAATGGAAGAATCTGCTGCCTATGCAGTCGAGCCGAAGACTGTGCACGATATCGACAATGTAACCGGTGATGTGGAATTCGAAAATGTTTCGTTTGAATTTCCGAACTCTACGCAGGGCTTGAAGAACGTAAGCTTCAAGGCAAAGGCTGGTGAGACTGTTGCCATTGTTGGACCGACAGGTGCCGGCAAGACAACGCTGATCAATCTGTTGCAGAGGGTTTATGATCCCAAGGAAGGCCGTATTCTTGTCGACGATATCGACACGAAGACAATCAGCCGCCGCTCGTTGCGTAATGCCATTGCGACAGTGTTCCAGGATGCTGGCATGTTCAACCGCACGATTGAGGACAATATCCGCGTTGGTCGCCCCAAAGCTTCTGATGAAGATGTCTTTGCTGCTGCGGAAGCTGCCGATGCAAGCGACTTCATCCTGTCGAAGTCTGCAGGCTATAACACTGTTGTCGGCGAACGTGGCTCGCAATTGTCCGGCGGTGAGCGCCAACGTGTGGCTATCGCCCGTGCGATCCTGAAGGATGCTCCCATCCTGGTATTGGATGAGGCAACGAGTGCTCTTGACGTTGAGACAGAGGCCCGAGTTAAAGTTGCGGTCGACAAGCTTTGCCAGAACCGTACAACGTTCATCATTGCGCACCGTCTGTCGACCGTCCGTGACGCTGACCTCGTACTGTTCATGGATCAGGGTGAAGTTGTTGAATCCGGCAGCTTTGATGATCTGGCCCGTCAGAATGGCCGCTTTACCTCGCTGCTGAAGGCTGGCGGTCTGAAGCTTGATGATGACACAGCCAATGTCACGCCCTTCCCGCGCAAGCCGGAAGCGGCCTGAAAGGGTGAATAAACAAAAGGCCGCTCATGAGCGGCCTTTTTCTTTTGCGGCGATACGCCAGTAGCGCCAAGGCCGATACCAGACGAAACGCTTATCAAGCGCTACGGGCACCGGGTCCAACCCGCTGGTGCCGCCCGGCCCACAACGGGCAAACCTGAACAACCCCATCCACCCGCCCGCCCAAAATCCATGACGCGCAATTGCCTCATAGGCATATTCCGAGCAGGTCGGCAAATGCCGACAGGAATTCCCGATGAATCCAGACAGGGTGAGTTGATAAAAGCGAACCAGCCCGGTTCCGATCAGGCGTCCCGGTGTCTTGCGCCATGGACCGCCCCAATTGCGGGAATATTTTACCGGATGCTTATGCGCGGGATCATTGCACATCCCGTCAGGCTGCGGCTTCAGCGTTTTTTCTATCGATCTGATCAAGACAATCCACAACTGCATCGAAGGTCAACATTGTGGAGTTGTGCCTGGCTTTGTAATCGCGGACAGGTTCCAGAAATTTCAAATCTTCAAAGCGACCTTCCGGGGGTGGACCATTTTCTTTCAACATGCGCAACATCGTCAGGCGTAATGCGCGAAGTTCTTCGGGCGTTGCGCCGATCACATGACGGGCCATGATTGAAGACGAAGCCTGACCGAGCGCGCATGCCTTCACATCGTGAGCAAAATCGGAAACCACGCCATTTTCGACCTTGAGATCGACGATGACAGTGGAACCGCACAGCTTGGAATGCGCCTTTGCAGACGCATCGGGAGCGTCCAAACGGCCAAGCCGTTGAATATTGCCGGCAAATTCCAGAATTCGCGTATTGTAAACGTCATTGATCATGATTTGCCACTTCTTGACACTGTGTTCATCTCAAAGGCGTCACAACTCGCCGTTGATGCTCTATGAATTTCCTACAGACTACCTATATAGTATGCGAGCAGGCCCTCATAAAGTCGCGTAGATTAATTTTGCGATGGCATGTATGCCTACGGGGTGGATGATTGATCCGCTCATGCTTCAATACACCGTCCGTTCCCGCGAGGAACGATTATCGTGTATTGCCGTTTAACTCGTCGCTCCTTTGAGGGCGACTACGGGAGATCGCGATGGATGCGGTAGTGAAAAACTTGCAGCCTATAACTGCAAAGCAAAATAATATTCGCCGACCAACTCAGGAAGAAGCAGAAGCAGCGGTACGCACCCTGCTTCTTTGGGCTGGCGATAATCCTGACCGCGAGGGCCTGCTCGACACACCTGAACGCGTCGTCAAATCATACAAGGAACTCTTCTCCGGCTATGCACTCGATCCTGCTGATGTGCTGGGGCGGACCTTTGAAGAAATAGCTGGCTATGAGGATATGGTCCTCATTCAGGACATTCCTTTCTTTTCACACTGCGAGCACCACATGGTTCCGATCATCGGCAAGGCCCATGTCGCCTATTTGCCTGATGGTGAAAAAGTTGTCGGACTTTCGAAAATTGCGCGCGTTGTCGATATTTTCGCGCATCGCTTGCAAACGCAGGAAAGCATGACTGCCCAGATTGCCAGCGCGATACAAAGTTCCCTGCGTCCGCGCGGTGTTGCCGTCATGATCGAGGCCGAGCATATGTGCATGGCCATGCGCGGTATCCGCAAATCGGGCTCATTGACAACCACGACGACATTTACCGGATCGTTCAAGGACGAGGTCAATGATCAGGTTCGTTTCATGACCATGGTCCGAGGTCGTTGAGGACAAAATGGCAGAAACGTCTTTTCCTCGTCCTGCAGCGCATAATCATGACGTTGAAGAAGGCAATGTTTTCACCCCGCGGTTTGACGCTGCGGGGTTGATAACCGCTGTTGTTACCGATGCCAGGGACGGTGAACTTCTCATGGTCGCGCATATGAATGCCGAAGCTCTACAATTGACCATCGAGACCGGCATTGCTCACTATTGGTCACGGTCGCGGCAATCACTGTGGAAGAAGGGGGAAACCTCCGGCAATCTGCAAAGCGTTGTCGAGCTCGGCACAGATTGCGATCAGGATGCCCTCTGGCTGAAGGTTCGAGTAGCAGGAGACGGACCGACATGCCACACCGGCCGCAGGTCATGTTTTTATCGCAACATCGTTGCGCATGACGGAAAGCCGTCGCTGGTCATGAAGTTTTAGATGGCGTAATGCCTCGCATCTGCCGTTTTCTGCGTTTGTAGTCAGGTTTCATTGGTCAGCTAAGAATTGTTATTCACGCAATATTCAGCTTTTGGTTACCACAATCGAAATTGAATGAAAGTCCACGACTCTAGGAGTTCATGCCATGCTCGAATGGGCATCGCGCCGGACACGTGCGGCGGAATCTATCGGCATCAGCAATGCCACTGATGAGAAGATCGCAGCACCTGAAAGGCCCGTTCAAAGCAAAACACCCATAGCACTTGCTCTGGGAGGCGGAGCTGCTCGTGGTTGGGCGCATATTGGCGTGCTTCGTGCTCTCGATGAAGCGGGCATAGAGATATCGATGATCGCCGGCACTTCGATTGGAGCGCTCGTTGGCGGCTGCTATCTCGGCGGCAAGCTCGACCAGCTTGAGGAATTTGCCCGAAGCCTTACCAAGCGTGGCATTTTCAGTCTGCTTGATCTGCGATTTGGTGGAAATGGGTTGTTCGGCGGTATGAAGCTGGACCGGCGATTGCGTGACCATCTCGAAGAATTATCCATCGAAGACCTGCCCAAGCGGTTCATCGCGGTGTGTACAGAAATCAATACGGGTCATGAAATCTGGCTGACGCGTGGCAGCCTCATCACCTCGATGCGCGCATCCTACGCCCTGCCCGGCGTATTTGAACCTGTCGAGTGCAATGGCCGCATCCTTGTAGATGGCGCTCTGGTCAACCCTGTGCCTGTCGCCGTCTGCCGCTCCTATGAGCAGCCATTGGTCGTCGCGGTTAACCTGCATTACGATCAGTTTGGCCGTGCAGCGGTCATAAAACATAGCGCCGAGGCACCTCATCCGCAAACTGGCGATATTGAAAATTCCGGCTTGCGGCGCCCTGCTTATTCCAAGCGCCTGGGCATTACAGGTGTGATGATGGAATCGTTCAATATCATTCAGGACCGGATTTCACGCGCTCGCATGGCGGGCGATCCGCCGGATATCGCATTATTGCCAAAAGTTGGCAAAATCGGTCTTGCTGAATTCCATCGCGCCGATGAAGCGATCCGAAGCGGATATGAAGAGACCATGACCCGCCTCGGCGAGCTTGAGCGCATGCAAAAGCTTGTTTTCTAGTATCGGCATCACTCGCGGAAATGATGTCAATCAATACAATAGCATCGCGCTAAACGTAGGCCTTGCTTAAAAATTTCCACAGGCTGAACAATTTCTATTCCAGCAACTGCTGAAAAACAGACGGCATCCGTCGATTGGCCCACGCTGACAGTACTTGGTTCGCGTATTCCTGCGTAGTCTGCCCTGCAGGCAGCTCCAAATCATATCTCTGACCAACATGAATCCGATGATAATCATCGGCAGCGCTTCCCATCGGCCGATCTGCTCGCAATGTTTCCCTTTTTACGAGTTCATCAAGATCGCAATGAAGCCCGACGAAGAAAACATCGAACGGTTTGAAAAGCTGGGCCAGATTGGTGACCCACCAATCTTCCTCGAGAATATGTTCAAGCAAAATATTATTGCCTGCTGAAGCATAAGCCACGAGCGAACGATGAAATCCGTCAAAGAATTTGGTGCGATTCTCCCTCCAATTGAAGTCGCCGTTCCGAAAACGGTCCAGAGGCAACATCCCGGAATCACGGAGATGATCAATAGAAACATGCCAGAATGGTTCTGGCAGTTGTGCCTGAAGGACTCGCGCAAGAGTAGACTTCCCGCTGCTTGATGCCCCGTGGATAAAGATTATCTTTGCCGTCTTTTCCAATTCAAGCCTAATCCCCGTAATGAACCATTACGGTATTAGGTCGGCTTCATTGCAGCAAAATGAACCTCACTACGTCGATAAATCTAGAACTAAGCCGTCGCGATATAGCTCCGAATCTCTTGTGACTCGCGTTCCACTTCCTCGATCCGCAGCTTAACAACGTCGCCGATCGATACGATGCCATAAAGTTGGCCATCCTTTTCAACCGGCAAATGGCGGAAACGGCCTTGCGTCATCGTTTCCATGACCTGATTAATCGTATGACTTTCGTTGCAGACCTTGACCTTTATGGTCATTGTTTCTGAAATCGGCTTCCATAGAGCATCGGCACCGTCGGCCGAAATGGCGCGAACCACATCGCGTTCGGACAAGATACCTTTGATAGCCTTGTTCTGATCGCAAACGACAAGTGCGCCGATTTTGTGCTTAGCCAAAACCGTAATTGCATCCGCTAGCGACACATCAGGCGTAATGCTGAAAACGTCATAGCCCTTGCGTTCAAGAATCGATCTGACTGTCATGCGCATCCTCCTTACATGTTTGATTGCTGCATCTCCCCCGATGCTTTTAGCAACCTAACTCATCGTGCTTATATGTTGCACCCATTGCAAGTGCATTGCAATTGCGCATGTCGCCTCCATAGTTATCTTTACACAAGAACACTTGGCTCAGATCGATTTGATAAACGCAATCCAATCTATTGATTATAAAACATCTTTTGCATTCAAAAATTGATTGCACTTATCAGGCGCGGTGCCGGTCAAACAGCGATATTCCGAAGAAACCGACCACAAATCCGCCTATATGCGCCTCCCAGGCGATCGACGCAGATTCCTCTACTCCCAATGATAAAAGCCCGGCCGCAATATTGGTGACAAACCAGACTCCAAGAAACGTCAGCACTGTGCGCATGCGCAGTGCAACGGCAATCGGCAATATGTCACCAACAAAGGCTGCCGAGTTGCGCGATGTTGAGCGACGAAATCCAAAACGCGCTGCAGCGCCCATCATGCCGGACACTGCACCGGACGCGCCTACCAGGGGAGCCATGCTATCAGAGTAAATAGCATAATGCGTCAATGCGGCGGCGATGGATGTCGCGATCCAAAAAAGTGTCAAACGCACCGGGCCAATGCGCGCCGCAAGCGGGGATCCGAATGCTGCCAGCCAGATCATGTTTAATGCGATATGAGCCACGCTTCCATGCATGAATGAATAGGAGATCGTCGTAAACCATGTCCACACGTCGCCCTGGCCGCCCATTTGCGCAAAGCGTGCAGGAATAAACGCATAGTACCAGAGAAACTCGACAGCCTGTCCATCGTCAAGAATATAGGTCTGGTAGAGAAATACTGCGATGCAGATGCCGATAGCTGCGAGGATAATACCCGGAATGTTGAACATCGGCTCTCCGCCTGATGGTTTGTCCCGCGCTATGTCTGGTTCGGTCATTCTGTATCGGCCTCGTTTCGGTCCCGGCAAGCTATAGTATCAAGCCGGCAAGTGGAATCCCGGTTTTCGAATAATCCGATGCATAAACAGAAAGAAGGCCGCCCGGTTACGGACGGCCTTAAATTTAAGGTCAGGTATGAAATCTCGTAAACCCTTGTCTCACATTCGTTGCGACACCTCAACGTAAACCACTTATTAACCCTAACAGCCCGCCACGGTGGACATGGACACATGAAACGTGGCGTTACCCTGCCGTCGGTGACACAGTCCGCGGACATCCGATCGGACAAACAGACAAATTTATGCAGCACGGAAGATCAAACGAGCTTATCGCTTATTGGGAGCAGTTGCGTGGCACACGCGCTGCGCCCGAACGCAGCGAGATAGCGCCTGCTGCCATCCCCCGCCAATTGGCCGATATATTCATTTTGCAGGCCAGTCAGGATACCGAAGCAAAGTTCCGGCTTGCGGGCACCCGGATTTGCTCAATTCATGGCCGCGAATTGAAAGATTCAGCTTTCGAATTGCTTTGGCAGGCACGAGATCGCCGCAGTATCTCGCGTTTGCTTGCCAATTCGATAACCCGAAAAAGCCCCGTCGCTATAAACGCCGAAGGCATAAGCGCACGCCAGCGCACCGCGCTGTTTGAATTCATCCTCTTGCCGCTTGCCAATGAAGTGCATGAACAGTTTCTGATCGGAATGATTGTCGCCTTGGGACAGCCGTTCTGGCTAGAGTCAGACTCTATCGTCGAAAGCCGCATAAGATCAATCACGACGCTGGATACAAGTCGGAGCCAGTATGCTGGCGGATCGCGATCATCGCCAAGCCCGAAAGGCGCTATTCATACAATTATCGGCCAAAATACTGACCGCCTGCAATTGCTGGATGGCGGAAAATCCTCGCTACCACTTAAAACGCGCGCGAAACCATTACCGCCACATTAAGAATCATGGAATAGCTTGTCATCAAGGCTAAACGAATTCTGCCAGTTGGACGTGACGATGCAACCTACCCACGATGGCTCAAGTCCAAACCCTACCGCTACGACAAGGTATTATAGCGTTAAAGTGCAGCTCTATGGGCGTTTTATGCTCGAAGACCGCACGGAACATGTTTGCCAGATCAGCGAAATGTCGCCTGGCAATGTTGTCATCGGCACAGATATCATGGCCAATAATGGCGAGCGCATTATCGCTTATATAGACCATATTGGCCGTGTCGAAGGAACTGTCGAAAAGCTGGTTAGTGGGGGCTTTCTCCTGTCGCTCATCGTTTCTGACCGCAAGAAAAACAAGATAGCGGCGCAGCTGACATGGCTTGCAAACAAACATGAACTGGATACGCCTGAAGATCGCCGGCATCAGCGTATCGCACCGCGCAACCCAATCACCACGCTATCCATGGCCGATGGTCGGCAATATCCCTGCCGTATTGTTGATCTATCCATATCGGGTGCAGCGGTGGAACTGCGCATGCGCCCTGCCCTGAACAGCCAGGTCATTCTCGGCACCATGAGGGGCCGTGTTGCCCGGCATTTTGACGAAGGCGTGGCAATCGAGTTTGCTTCGGTGCAAAGCCGCGACGCCATTGATGCGGCCTTTGAGAGTTAAAGCCAGTTTTTCTCTGACTTAGTTTTTCTTCACACGGCAGAAATATTTTTGGCGCGATTGCTGCGAGAGAACGGCATTTGTCTGGCATCTGTATGGAGCGCGTTAAGCCAATGGAAATAACGACATATTTATTTAAACCGATGCTTAATTCTAATATTCTGCAACTTACTTAAATCTATACTTTGTTAAACTAAATAATAATAAACATTAATACATCGTAATTGCCTAATTCCTTTATTTTTTACTACCTAAATCGATCGGATTTACTCGTCATCGTTTCCGCTCAATCAAACTCTCTCTGCCATTGTCGCCTCAACCGGGGAGACGACGGTAATGATAAGAAAGACAATCCTATTTGGCGCTGCATTCCTTTTAATGTGCATCGCCGCCTATGCTGAGGCAGGCACTTCGGCAATGATCATGAAGACCGGCGGTCGCACCTCGCAGCCGATTGGTCATTATGAATTCTGCCAGACATATCGCGGCGAATGCAGCGTCAAGAGTAGCAATGATACGCCGCTTAGCCTGACATCAAAAACATGGAATTTGCTGGTTCTGGTCAACAGTCAGGTAAACGCGCAGGTTCGCCCAGAGACGGACATGGATATCTGGGGTAAAGCAGAAGTCTGGTCCTATCCGACAACAGTTGGAGACTGCGAGGATTATGTTCTCCTGAAGCGCAAGCTGCTGAATGAAGGCGGCATTCCGCTCAGCGATCTATTGATCACCGTCGTTCGGCAGATGAACGGCGAAGGTCACGCCGTGTTGACCGTGCGCACCGGCCAGGGCGATTACATTCTTGATAATCTCGAAGCCCGTATCAAGCCATGGAATGAAACGAACTATGATTACCTCAAGCGCCAATCAACGAAGAACACCGGCGCATGGGTTTCAATCAATGATGATCGCCAGGTGCTGGTCGGCAGTATCGAGCAATGAGTCCGGATCCATTGGCTGGTGCATTTACACCGGCTTGTTAAGCAATCTCCAGACCGCTCATGAAACGCTTCCCGTTTTCGACATAGTGAGCGGCAGAAAGCTTCAACTGTTCTACCGCTGCCTCGTCCAGCGTACGGACCACCCTGGCCGGTGATCCCACGATCAGGGAATTATCCGGAAATTCCTTGCGTTCGGTGACCAAAGCCCCCGCACCTACCAGAGAATTCTTGCCGATTTTTGCACCATTGAGAATAATCGCTCCAATACCGATCAGGGTATTTTCCCCAATAGTACAGCCATGCAGCATAGCGCGATGCCCGATGGTGCATCCGTCGCCGATTGTCAGCGGATATCCCAGATCGGTGTGCATGATCGTGTGTTCCTGCACATTCGTATTGCGACCAATGTGAATGAGCTCGTTATCCCCGCGCAATACAGCGCCGAACCAGATCCCGGCATTTTCACCTAGAAAAACTTTGCCGATAATCGTCGCATCAGGCGCTATCCAGTTTGATTTTCGGTGCTCAAACTGCGGTGCTTGGCCGTTAAGCGTATAAATCGGCATTTGGCGTCCTCCAGAATCACCCGGTTCATTGATACTCAATTAACCATAAATCAGCACATGAGCAGTTAGAATGCGCCGAAGGAAACCTTCGGGCCACATCATGCAGGCGACCACAGAGAAAATAGAGGCAATTTCGGCAAGCTTTCTCTTGCGAAAGGTCTTCTATGGCGTGGTCGCACTTGGCTTCTTGTCCCTATGTCTGGCTCTTGCCGGCTTTTTCCTTGGACACATAGTTTCCCTTGGCGGCCATACGGAAGATCGTTCTGCGCAGCAAATCGTCATTGGCAATGACGTGCTCGAGATTCCCGCAAATATGATCCGGTTTGATAGGCAGCGGCGCGATGGCATAGCCGAGCGCGTTGACCTTTATCTGCACTGGCCGGAAATGCAGGGGTACGCCGCAGAATTTAAAAATGATTTCAATGGCGCGGGACCAGACAAGAAATTGATCTTCCTGACATTTGAGGCAAGGCAGGGATCGCAGGATATGCCGGGGCGTTATGGTCCCGTCTATCTTCCACTGACCGAAGGGCCCGGCGCTGCCGGTCCTGCCGGTTTAACGCTCCAACGCTTCAGGGGCGATAGCGGCTTCATCAATGAGGAGCTTCTCGTTGCACCGGATCACGGTGCGAAACCTTCATTTGTTGCGCGTTGTCTTGATGAACCGTCATCCCGCGATAATCTTGCATCCTGCCAAAGCGATATTTTCGTCGGCGGTGATTTGCAGCTGACCTATCGGTTTCCGAGAGAAATGCTTGAGGAATGGCCGCTTCTGGACAAAAAGATTGCAGAATTTGCGCGTGGCCACATCAAAAGTGTTGAGTGATGCTCGAGCACCACTCAACATAGTAAGAATGGGCTAAAGGTCCATTTCCAGGATTGCCATGGAGAAATTATAAGACAATTCGCCTTCGTCTTCATCCTTGTAGATCAGACCGAGGAACTCGTCGCCCAGATAAAGTTCTGCGGAATCATCTTTCCGCGGGCGAGCCTTCACTACCAATTCTGTGTTGCGGAATGTCCGCTTGAAGTAGCTGTCGAGTTTTTTCAGTTCTTCGGGTTTCACCTAAAATCTCCTGTCTTATTCGTCGAGTCAGAGCGGTTTGCCATGTGGCATGGCGCCCTGTAAAGGGTTGACTGCAATCGTTAGTGGTAAGAACCAGGCTTATTCGAAGTTGGTAACGAGCTGATCCATGGCGCGCGAAGGCTCCGAGCAGCCTGCTTCCCCGACAATACGGGCAGGCACACCAGCCACGGTCACATTATGCGGGACAGGCTTCAGAACGACCGAACCGGATGCCACCTTTGAGCAATAACCAATTTCGATATTGCCAAGAATATTGGCTCCTGCGCCAATCAGCACGCCATTACGAATTTTCGGATGACGGTCGCCGGTCTCTTTTCCCGTGCCGCCAAGGGTAACGCCCTGCAGGATTGAAACATTGTCTTCAATAACAGCCGTCATGCCCACAACGATGCCCGTTGCATGGTCGAAAAACACGCCCTGCCCCATGGGAACTGCGGGATGAATATCTGTCTGGAAAACTGAAGATGAGCGGCTTTGCAAATAAAGCGCAAAATCATGACGACCCTCATGCCACAACCAGTGCGCAAGACGATGGGTCTGGATAGCCTGAAACCCCTTGAAATAAAGGATGGGCTCCATAAACCGCGTGCATGCCGGATCGCGGTCATAAACAGCCTGTATGTCGACGCGTAAAATCTGCGACCAGGAAGGATTGGCGTCGAGCATGGCTGTAAACGTCTGGCGCAGCAGTTCCGACTCCACATCCGGGTGGTCGAGGCGCTGGGAAATACGATGTATAACCGCCTGTTCCAGCGACTGATGGTTCAGGATGGTAGTGTAAAGAAATGTCGCAAGCAGCGGCTCATTGCGCACGACCTCTTCTGCCTCGGCCCGGATCGCATGCCAGATCGGGTCGATCTGTTTGATCGATCCAGTCATCTTTATAGGAAGGCTTGCTGACATTTTCTAGCTCCAGGCATTCAGCCGAATTTTATACTCTGCAACGGATTATACGGCAAAAGTGGTTTCTTGACACCTCAAAATCCAGTGCCGCAAGCGCAAGAAATTTTGAAGATACCATTCATCTGCCTGATGCTGATCAATGCCAGCATCGCCATGGGTAAGTTAAACTGTGCTTTTTCGCAAGGAATGAAGCATTTCCGGATCGCAAATCACACAGTAATGGGATTACGCTTCAGAAACTCCAGCACCGCCTCTTTAAAAACCTTGTCGCCTACTGCCAGCATATGGTCACGGTTCGGAATGTCGATTGCTTCACCTTGGGGCATCAGCTCTGCAAGCTTTTGCGCGCTGCCGCCAATGTCATCCTTGGTGCCGACAGCTACAAGCGTTGGCTGCTTGATGCGCGCCATGTTTTCTGCGCTAATCTCTTCCTTGGAGGTGATAACGCACGCAGCCAGCGCGATCTTATCGCTCTTGGTCTTGTCGGCAAACATCCTGAACATTTTGCCGCGTGGATGAGTAATTGCATCAGGGTCGTCTGCCAGAAGAGCCTCGGCTATCGGCGACCAGTCCCCGGCACCTTCGACCATGCCAATACCAAGGCCGCCAAACACCAGATCATGCACGCGATCCGGATGCTTAAGGGCAAGAAAAGCACTAATGCGTGCACCCATGGAGTACCCCATGACATGAGCCGACTTTATACCGAGATGATCGAGCAGCGCCGCAGCATCCCCAGCCATGCGGGTTGGTGTGTAAACTGACTTGTCATGTGGCTTATCGGAATTGCCGTGACCACGATTGTCGATAGCAATTGTCCGGTATCCCGATGCGGTCAAAGTGGAAATCCAGCCCGGCTGAATCCAATTGTATAATGACGACGATGCAAAGCCGTGAATAAGCAGGATCGGTTCGCCCTCGCCTTCATCAATATAGGCAAGTTTTAAGCCGTCATTTTCAAAGAATTGCATTTTTCCGTCCGTTATTTGGCTGCAATTGCGGGATGCCGCACCTTATCGCCAACTCTTAAACCGAGACGCTGCACGGTTCCAGCCTTTACCTCAACAACAAATTTCACCGGACCGCCGGACGAAATCACATCACGCGAAAACGGCACGGCGTTCTGATGGATTGCAGTAATGCGCCCGCCATGATCGAGAAACAGCATATCCAAGGCCGACGGCGTATTTTCCATCCACATGGAGATCAGCCTGGATTGGTCAAAAACAAAAAGCATCGCGCTATTGTCTTTAAGGTCCGTGCGGAACATCAATCCGCGCTGACGTTCCTCCTCATTATCGGCGATTTCGACCGTGAAAGGCACATCGCCCTTGGCCGTATTAATGGTCAGCGCAACAGGATCGATGGGCAAATGCATAGGCATCTGCTGTGCCAGCACCGGAAAAGCGGAAATCAAGCAGAATATGACGGCGGCCAGAGATAATCTCAGACGATTCATCAACTGATCTTCAGTGGGAGACCGGCATCTGCGTGCCGATATCAGGATGAATTTCCGAAGCCATAAGACCTTTTTCGCCATTGCCGAAACGAATAAGGACGACCTGTCCGGGCCGCAGCTCAGTGAGACCGAAATGACGCAGCGTTTCCATGTGAACGAAAATGTCTTCCGTACCCTCGCCCCGCGTTAGAAACCCGAAGCCTTTCGTGCGATTGAACCACTTGACGAGAACCCGTTCAAGCCCGCTCGAAGGCGTTACCGTGACATGGGTACGCACTGGCGGTAACTCGGTCGGATGCACCGCAGTCGAATTGTCCATCGACTTTACGCGGAAGCACTGCATACCACGCTCGCCCTGCTTGACCTCGCAAACAACGCGCGCACCCTCCAGCGCGGTCTGGAAGCCATCGCGGCGCAGGCAGGTTACATGGAGCAGAATGTCGGGAAGATCAGAATTGTCGGGAACTATGAAACCATATCCCTTGGCAACGTCGAACCATTTTATCGAGCCTGAAATCTCGACAAGATCAAGACTGTCGCTTGCGCCTTGGTCGTTATGAGAGATCTGGGTCGATACTGTTCTGTCTGACATGAAGCGATCCCCTCCTCTCCATAAACTAAACACTGATTCTCTTGTTGAAGAATAACACCGGTCCGATAGCGGAGAGCAAGCATCATCTTGATGTTTTCTTTCAAACTATAACCAAAACCCGTGTTTATCCTCAATCAGTCTCGTCAAATTAGCTCACAGATTTGTTTGCGTAAGCAATTAGTGTTATCGATATTGCCAGTCACTTGCCCTTGCTGGCGAGCAGACGTTGCTATTTCAATCCCATGAAAAGAATTCAAAGGCAAAAGATGCGTTATCTTCACACTATGGTTCGCGTTCGCGACATCGATGAATCGCTGGATTTTTACTGCAACAAGTTCGGCTTGAAAGAAGTTCGCCGCACGGAAAACGAAAAAGGCCGGTTTACATTGATCTTCCTGGCCGCGTCGGAAGATGAAACCCGTTCTGCCGCTGAACGTGCTCCCGAGCTTGAATTGACCTATAATTGGGATCCTGAAGAATATACGGGCGGACGCAATTTCGGTCACCTCGCCTATGTCGTGGATGACATTTATAAAACTTGTCAGGATTTGTCAGACAAAGGCGTCGTGATCAACCGGCCTCCCCGCGATGGCAATATGGCGTTCATTCGCTCGCCCGATGGCATCTCTATTGAGCTTATCCAAAAAGGGCCTGCACTGGCGCCACAGGAACCATGGCTATCCATGCCAAACACCGGCTCCTGGTAATCTGCACTACTACACAATACATCGCCTGCCCGGTCGTTCGGGGCAGGCGAAAACCGCAACTCGGCTAAATTCAATCCCCGGCATCTTCCAAGCCTTGACGTCTCCTGTTATCAGAAATGGTCAATGTGGAGGAACGCTATGAAGGATGTGCTTATCGAGCTTGAGCGTCGCAGGACCCTTGCGCGCGAAGGTGGCGGAAAGGCCCGTATCGAAGCGCAACACAAGCGCGGCAAACTCACAGCGCGTGAACGTATCGATATTTTCCTCGATGAAGGCTCTTTTGAAGAGTTTGACACATTCGTCGAACACCGCTCCACTGATTTTGGTATGCAGGACACCAAATTTGCTGGCGACGGTGTTGTTACCGGCTGGGGCACCATCAATGGCCGGACCGTCTTTGTCTTCGCCAAGGATTTCACCGTGTTCGGCGGCTCACTCTCTGAAGCCCACGCGGAAAAAGTTCAAAAGATCCAGGATATGGCATTGCGCAATCGCGCGCCGGTCATCGGGCTTTACGATGCGGGCGGTGCACGCATTCAGGAAGGCGTTGCCGCGCTGGGCGGTTATGCGGAAATTTTCCAGCGCAATGTACTGGCCTCCGGCGTCATTCCGCAAATCTCGGTGATTATGGGTCCTTGCGCGGGCGGCGATGTTTATTCGCCAGCCATGACCGATTTCATCTTCATGGTCCGCGACACTTCATACATGTTCGTCACAGGACCGGACGTTGTGAAAACCGTCACCAACGAAACTGTGACGTCAGAACAGCTTGGCGGAGCGTCAATCCACACGACCAAATCATCTATCGCCGATGGCGCTTATGACAATGACGTGGCGGCACTGCTTCAGATGCGCCGTCTGATCGATTTTCTCCCGGCTTCGAACACTGCCGAACTGCCTCAAATCGAATGCTATCAGCCAACAGACGAAATGGATTACTCATTGGATCGTCTGGTGCCCGATAATGCGAACAAGCCCTATGACATCAAGGAACTGGTTCGCAAAACTGTCGATGAGGCCGACTTCTTTGAAATTCAGGAAAGTTTTGCCAAAAACATCGTGGTCGGCTTCGGCCGTATCGAAGGTCGCACCGTCGGCATCGTCGGCAATCAACCAATGGTTCTGGCCGGCGTTCTCGATAGCGATGCATCGCGCAAGGCCGCGAGGTTCGTCCGGTTCTGCGACTGTTTCAACATTCCGATCGTAACCTTTGTCGATGTACCGGGCTTTCTTCCGGGCACCGCGCAGGAATATGGCGGGCTCATCAAGCATGGCGCCAAATTGCTTTTTGCCTATGCGGAAGCAACGGTTCCTAAAATCACGCTCATTACCCGCAAGGCCTATGGCGGCGCATATGATGTGATGGCCTCCAAACATCTGCGCGGCGACCTCAATTACGCCTGGCCATCCGCTCAGATTGCCGTCATGGGCGCAAAAGGCGCTGTCGAGATCATTTACCGGAAAGACATTGGTGATGCCGAGAAAATCGCCGAGCACACCAAGCGTTACGAGGATCGCTTCCTGTCACCGTTCGTTGCTGCCGAGCGCGGCTATGTTGACGAGGTGATTATGCCCCATTCCACTCGTAAGCGGATTTCACGGGCATTGCGCATGCTGCGCAATAAGGATCTCAAAAATCCCTGGAAGAAGCACGATAATATTCCGCTCTAATAATACCGAGCAGAACCACACAATAAAAAGGCTCCCATGGGGAGCCTTCGATGCCGTTTATGAAACTTCAAAATTACCTGCGGAAGCTGAAGCCGCCACTTGAGTCACGTAAAATCTGGGAAATTGTACGCTTGTCACATGGCTCGCTTAGTTTCGCCGCAGCTTTTACCAGCGCAGGCTTAACTTTGGCCACTTGTGCAATCTTAAGTGCATTTGTTCCAATTGTTGACGATGTATCTTTATTTATTGTTATCATTCTTTGATACCTCCATTAAAAATACTCTCAGCGAGAGTAATCCTCTACCGGCATACAGTTTATATTCCGTTGCATAGTGAACTTCTAGAGAAACTAAACCGATTTAACAAATCACTATTTGTATCCAATTTTGACTTGTATTTGAATAAACCGATCCCGAGGTAAAAGGTTCCGCTAAGCCCAGAAAAACGCCTGCGACGTCGGCATCCGCGCTTTCGCCTGCTATCGGTGGTGGACCTGACCCGAAAAATGTCAAAAAATGACGCTAAACTGGCTTCTACATCATGAGGAAAGCGAGACCGCGCATGACACAACCACAAGAGATCGTTCAGGCTTCGAAACAATTTCAAGATTGGTTGGCTGCGCTCAAAGCGAAATCCATGTTTTCGACCCACAATCAGAGCTTTGCGAGCATGCGCGGCGTTATGCATGGTTTGCGCCGCCACATGGACACGGACCAGATACTGACATTTGCGGACGCGCTGCCGCCTTTGCCGCGTGGCCTATTTCTAGAAGGATGGCGGCCCGCTCCTGCGCTTCCTTTGGAGTCGGAAGTGCAACTTGCCAAAGAAGTCTATGATAATCTCACGGCGCATCACAGCCCGCCCGAGACCATTGTCAGCGATGTGCTCGCCACAATCGCCCAGCATCTCGATCCGCATAATGCCAAGATGGCAGGTGAGCAGTTGCCAACTGCGCTAAAGCCGATCTGGTCAAAACATCGACAAGATCTCTAGCTGCTTTTTACGCCAACCTTGTTTTGGATGTCTTCGGCGGTTTCTTTGACGAAGAAGGTAAGTCCTTCCGTGATTGTCACGATATGAGTCCCCGTCCCATAGGGATTGAACGAAACAACATGGTCGAAATTCAGCGTGATGTGATCGCCATTAACGTCTGTGAGTTTGATCCACATGGCCATACCTCCCTGTATAGGACCAAGGAAGCAGGATTCTCTCAATGAAGCAATAATTTACCAGAGATTCCTTCCGTCAATGTGATCTACCCTTAACGACGCAATATCAAAATCATCGAAGAGCCGGACATTCACGCTGACGCGCGGATTCTCAAAATCCGGTTTGAAATCCACCCAGTTTGGTACTTCCGAAAAAGTACCGCAGCCGCAAACATTGCAATGATGATGCTTGTTCATGCCGTTGCGGGAATAAATGGCATCGGCTTCCGGCTTCACCGAAATTTTCACTTGGTCGGGTGTGTAATAAGCCCAGAGCGCACCCCGCTTGTTGCAGAAAGTGCAATTGCACACCGTGACCGACTCCGGCGCTTCGCTGATTTCGAGCTTGATTGCACCGCAGTGACAACTGGCAAAAATGGCCATGATTTCCTCCCCTTTGAACATGTCTCCTGGAATCGATATAGCACATCCACTGACAACCTCATGTCAGCAGGCTTTGTGCTCATTCGTTCTTATCGCGAGTGATTTTGCCCTAAACCACTTGCCCTGACACCCAGCCGGAAGACCATGCCCATTGGAAATTATATCCACCTAGCCAACCGGTTACATCGACAACCTCACCTATGAAATAAAGACCTTTCGCTGACTTTGCTTCCATGGTTTTTTGGTCCAGGCCATCCGTATCAACACCGCCAAGTGTCACTTCGGCAGTCCGGTAGCCCTCCGAACCTGCAGGTTTCACCTGCCATTCATTCACCGATTTTTCGACCGCCAGCAATTGCTTATCGGTCAGGTCAGCCAGATGCCGGTCAATGCCGCTATTTTCCGCAATCAACTGCGCCAGACGCTTCGGCAGAAGCTCACTTAGGGCTGTTTGCAATGCCTGTCGGCCATTGCGGACTCGCGCTGCGCGCAAAGCATCAAACACTTTCACACCGGGCAACATGGCGACGCTGATCGTATCGCCTTCCCGCCAATAAGAAGAAATCTGCAATATGGATGGACCACTCAATCCGCGATGGGTGAAGAGCATTGCCTCTGCGAATTTTGTCTTGCCATGGCTTACCACTGCATCGACCGAAATACCCGATAGCGGTTTCAACGGAGCAAGTGTGTTTTCGTCAAAGGTAAGCGGAACCAGTGCAGGACGTGTATCTGTAATTTTCATGCCGAACTGGCGGGCGATATCATAGCCGAAGCCGGTTGCACCCATTTTCGGAATGGATTTCCCACCGCACGCGACGACCAGTGACGTGCATCTCACCTTGTCTCCGGCCAGATCAACCAGATACCCATTATCTTCCCTTACGATGGAATCGATCGTAGTGCGCAACCGTAACTCGACCCCGGCCTCCCTCATTTCTGTTATCAGCATATCGATGATCTGCTTGGCTGAACCATCGCAGAAAAGCTGACCGAGGGTCTTTTCGTGCCAGGCAATACCGTATCTGTTTACCAGAGCGAGGAAATCGCGCTGCGTATAGCGGCGCAAAGCCGAGATACAGAAATGCGGGTTTTTGCTGATGTAGTTTTGCGGCGCCGCGTTAATATTGGTGAAGTTGCAGCGGCCGCCACCGGATATGCGTATTTTGTCGCCTGGTGTTGCGGCATGATCGATGATCAGCACGGAACGTCCACGCTTGCCCGCCTCAATAGCGCACATCATGCCAGCCGCGCCTGCGCCTATGATGAGAACGTCAACTTGTTTTATCATGGCGCAGGCAATAATTGTTCAGTTCGACCAGCCAGCCAATAGGCCAGCAGCCCTGCCCATTCGCGCGCAGCAATCGCCATATTCTGCAATGAATCCTGTGGGTTGTCTTCTGCAAGTCCAATGGTTTCGGCACCAGATGCGCGATAATCCGCTGGCCATGGCACCACGTCAAACCCCGCTTTGCGAAACAGGCCGATCGAACGCGGCATATGGAATGCCGAGGTGACGAGCAGCCAGGTTTCGCCCGGCTTCGCGTCTACCATCTGCTTTGTAAATAGTGCATTTTCGTAAGTGTTGCGCGACTTGCTTTCGAGAATGAGGCGCTCTGGTGCTACGCCAAGAGCTGTCAGCAGGCGCGGTGCGGTCACGCCATCGGCTTCGCCATCCAAAAGCAATGTGCCTGTTCCACCCGTAACGACAACCTTCGCTTCCGGATGTTTGCGCGCCAAAATGGCAGCCTCGACAAAGCGGTCGCCACTGGCATTGAGTTCATAGCCGCCGCGCACCAGATTTACACCGCCTTCAAAGCCGCCGCCAAGAACGATTATGCCATCCACCTTTGCCGGAAGTGCGTCTGGGCGTTGGAAACGATCCTCCAACGGATTGATCATTAAAGCACCAAGCGTCGTCCACGCGCCAAGTCCCAGAACAAGAAATGCGATAGCAGCCGTTGCCATTGCCAGACGCCGCCAGCGCCAGATGAGCAGCAGGAAAGTCAATCCTATGAAAATGATAGCGAAGTTCAGCGGTTGGGCGAAAAACCAGAAGACCTTTGAAAGCACGAAAAACACTATTTGAGCTCCGCCAGCATCTGCACTTTGTCAATTTCACGTTCAAGACTTGTAGACCATTCCGGTCCTTGTTCGACAATATTGAAGCCTTCGCGCTGATAGAGTCTGATTGCGCCGATATTGCGGGCATGCGTGCTGATGCGCGCCTTCAAGTACCCCGCATGTCGAATTGCCGCCATCATTTCACGCAGCAGCGACGATCCGACCCCTTGCCCCTGCACGGCCGGGTCCACCCAAAGATCGGAGATATAGTCGTTATTTTCTTCCCGAGCGCCCCAGCCAAGCACCGTCTGCTCCAATTGAGCCACCAGTACCGTATTGTAAGAGCTTCGTGCGAATTCCCTGAAAGCCTTTTCGACATGCATGCGCATGCCGGGCAGTTCCGGTTCAAACGAAAAGATATTTGATGCCCAAGCGCTGGAGCCGACAGCAGCGATTGCTGTTATGTCAGCTTCTGTAGCGCGCCTGATTACCACCATTTCGGCGCGTTGAACTTGCCTGCCGCCTGTTCAATCACATAAGCGGTCTGAAACAGAGTTTCTTCGTCGAATGGACGGCCGATCAGCTGGAGACCCAGCGGCAGTCCGCGGCTGTCCAGCCCGGCAGGAACGGCGATACCCGGCAAGCCCGCCATGTTCACGGTCACGGTAAAAATATCATTGAGATACATTTTCACCGGGTCGGAATTCATTTCCTGATCAGCGATGCCGAAAGCAGCAGAAGGCGTAGCTGGCGTAAGGATAGCATCGACACCTGCATGGAAGGCGTCTTCGAAATCCTTCTTGATCAGCGTGCGCACCTTCTGAGCTTGCAAATAATAGGCATCGTAATAACCAGCCGAAAGCACATAGGTGCCAATCATGATACGGCGCTTCACCTCTTCGCCAAATCCCTTGGCGCGGGTGTTTTCGTACATGTCGACAATGTCCTTGCCGGGAACGCGCAGGCCATAGCGAACGCCGTCATAGCGCGCCAGATTTGACGATGCCTCGGCAGGCGCAACGATATAATAGGCCGGCAGTGCATATTTCGTATGCGGCAGCGAAATATCGACAATGGTTGCCCCTGCATCCTTCAGCCAGCTAATGCCCTGCTGCCAAAGCTTTTCGATCTCTTCCGGCATGCCGTCAACGCGGTATTCCTTGGGAATGCCGATCTTTATGCCCGCAAGCGGCTTGCCGATAACCGCCTCATAGTCAGGCACCGCAATATCGACCGAGGTTGTATCCTTGGCATCGACGGAAGCCATGGACCTCAACAGGATCGCGGCATCGCGCACATCGCGTGCAATCGGTCCCGCCTGATCCAGCGATGATGCAAACGCGACAATGCCCCATCGTGAGCAACGGCCATAGGTAGGCTTGATTCCGACCGTGCCGGTAAAAGCCGCAGGCTGGCGGATTGAACCGCCCGTATCGGTTGCGGTCGCTCCTGCGCAGAGCCGTGCGGCGACAGCTGCTGCAGAGCCGCCCGATGATCCACCCGGAACGAGATCCACATTGGAGCCCTTTGCGCGCCAAGGGTTTTTCACTGGCCCGTAATAGGAACTCTCATTGGAAGAGCCCATTGCGAACTCGTCCATGTTGAGCTTGCCGAGCATCACCGCGCCGTCAGCCCATAAATTTGCTGTCACAGTGGATTCATAATGCGGCTTGAACCCATCCAGAATATGCGATGCGGCCTGCGTATGGACACCTTCCGTACCGAATAGATCCTTGATGCCAAGTGGAATGCCTTCCAGCGCGCCGCCATTGCCAGCCGCCAGCCGTGCATCGGATGCCTTCGCCATTTCCAACGCCTTTTCAGGCGTGGTGACGATATAGGCGTTCAGCGCCTCATTTGCGTTCTCGATTGCCTGAAGATAGGCGCGAGTAAGTTCCGTGGCGGTAATCGCCTTGGCTTTCAGCTGGTCGCGCGCCTCGGCAATGGTGAGAGCGGTCAGATCGGTCATCTTAAAGTCCTTATTGAGCAACTGCTAAAGCGAGCCGCTTTTCGTAAAATGCACTATATTCGGAATCCGGATAGTCAAGCAGCACACCGCAGCGGGTAAATCCGGAGCGTTCATAAAGTCGCCAGGCCGGTTCAAAGCCCGGTGTAGTGCCCGTCTCCAGAACGAGGCGATTCATGCCCTTTTCATTGGCCAGCGCCGTAATTGCATCGAGCAAAGCAGAACCAATGCGCTGTCCGCGCACGGTAGGCCGGGTGAACATGCGTTTCACCTCACCAATTCCATCATCATGTTCTTTGAGTGCGCCGCAACCGATAGCCTTGCCTGTTTCATCGCGAGCTACAAAAACAGTCGTGTCTTCATCTGCCATCTGCTCGACAGTCATTTTGAACTGGAATTCCAGCGGTGAAAGCGGCGAAAGGTGATCATTGAGATCGCTTACCAGCGAGCGCACATCGTCCTGCAAGGGTGTTTCTATCGCAATGGAAACAGCCATGGTTCAATTACTCCACGACTTTTGGCACAACAAAGAAATTTTCTTCGGTTGTCGGGGCATTGGCGACGATATCTGCAACCTTGTCGCCATCGGTGACAACGTCCTGGCGCTTCTTCATCGCCATGGGGGTTACCGACGTCATCGGCTCCACGCCTTCGACATTCACTTCGTTCAACTGTTCCACGAAACCAAGGATCGCATTCAATTGGCCGGTCATCCGGGAAACATCATCCTCGGTGACCGCGATGCGGGCAAGATTCGCAACGCGTTTTACAGTGGCAGTATCGACGGACATAGGGATTCCTGAATTCAAATTTTGATGTTGAAGCTATAGTGTCCGTTACGCCCAAGCGCAACGGACAACAACAGATAAGCGTTACTGCGCCGCGTCTGGCGCAACTTCCTGCTGCTCGCCATCCACTGGGGCATCTTCAGTGTCCAAGGCATCATCATCCGATGCAGCGGCACTGTCATCTGTCGCAGTTGTATCATCATCGGGAGCAATCCCGAAGATGGAACTGTCAAACAGCGGCTTTCCAGCGGCATCGGGACCTTTGACGGCATTGCCGTTAACCTGGATCGATCCATCGCTTTTCTGGTCGACAATCCACTGAATGCGGCCATCGGGCAGCTCATTGCCAAAGTCTTTGGCCAGTTTGACGAAGACGATGTAATTCTTGATCTCAGGCTCTTCTTCTGATGCCTTGTTCAGCCGGTCGACCAGCTTGTCAAACCCTGCCATTTCCCAAGTTGTCCGGCTCTGCGGCTTTAGCGTGGCAAATGTGACCTCGCCTTCGACGGTAAGTTCAGCATCTACGGTTCTCACAAGGCTTTTCGAGATCGTGACCTTTGGCGGATTGAGCATGAAGGCGGTGCCCATTTCCTCGGCAAACGCATCCGAAATCGACTTCTCCTTGTTCAGATCCATCTCCTTGATCCCGCCACGCACCACCGTATCGAGATCAAGCCCTGCGGCGCCGAAAGAAAGCTCCACATCGGTTGGAAGGAAAGGAATGGTCCAGTCAGGAATTGGCAGAGGCGGATACTGAAGTCCATTTGTGCGCACTGCGTAATTATAGGCGCCGCTTTTGCTGATGCCGTCGAAGTTCACCTCCTGAGAAATGTTCTTCGTTACGAATGGGCCGATCGGGGTGTCGACGCTCATATCCGAGAACCGATATGAGCCAGCCAATTTTTCCCAAAGCGGCAAAGCGGCAAGCAATTTTGTTTTCAACTCGGCTTGTTCAGCGTCGCTAAGCTTCGTCTTTTCTTCCGGTGTTTTTGCAAAGTCGTCGGAATGGGCGACGAAAAACGCCCAAAGATCCAGAATCTCAACATTCCTCACACCGCTGCCTTTTGCGTCGACACCAAGGTTGGCAGCACTGATACCCACCTTCATAAACTCTTCCGGTGTTGTCGGGACGGCTGGTTTGGCTTCACCATCCGTCACTGTCTCTTCAACTGCCGGGTCAGATTTGAATGAAATCGTTTCCTTGAAGTTCTCGGCTGTCTGGACTTGAGTGAAGTCCACTCCTCCCGACGCGCCAGCAGATGCAGCCATTTCAGCCTTTGCCTTGCCGGCAGTGGCTTCCATTTCCTGCGTCGACGATGACGAACTCATTTTAAAGCCGTCATACGTGGAAGTAGCCTTGGAGAAAGTGCCGATTTTCGGATCAAAGACGCCGCGAAGATCCATATTGTCGATAGACCACTTGAAGCTTTCCTTACCGGTTGGCGCATTTATCTCGACAGAACCGTTCACGGTGGTTTTCGACGAAACGTCCCACGAGCCGTCAGCCAGCGGCTTGGTCAAAAAGCTATATTCGCCGAAGTCACCTTTGAAGAGGTCCTGCTTTGGCAAAATCTCCAACAGCTTGCCTGTGCTGAAGGTGATTTTGTAGCTGTCTCCTTCCGGCTTGACACTCAGAACCTTCTTCTCAAGAGCGGTTTTGCCAAAATACTTCGACAAGGTAGCTGACAGTTCTTTTGCCCCATTGGCATCGACCGTTTGCGCACTGGCAGGTGTTAGCGCCAGCAGAGAACAGGAAATCAGCAGCAATTTACGCAAGATATTCTCCAAAGCTCGGTTATCTGACGATAGGGTCAACAACCCTAGCGATCATCTTTTGCAACGGCTCTAACAAACTCAAATCAAACAGTAAAATGCTTATTTGGTTCGGCGACGATTACTTCGCTCGTGCCACCTTCCATTCCGGCAACAAACTTGTCGGCCGTCTGATCTATTATCGGAAAGGAAGCATAGTGACAGGGTATGACCTTGCCAAACTTGAAGTAGCGCCGCGAAGCAAGCGCTGCTACCGCACCGCCCATGGTGAAGCGGTCTCCAATCGGCACAATACCGATTTCCGGCTGGTGCAGCTCATTGATCAAGGCCATGTCGGAAAAGATATCCGTATCGCCCATATGATAGAGCGTAGGTTCATCGTCAAAATGCAGCACCACGCCATTTGCATTGCCGAGTGAATGCGAAACGCCATCCTCGGTCATTTGCGCAGATGAGTGCAGCGCATTGACGTAAGTCACTGTAAATCCGTCATAAGAAACGGTTCCGCCTGTATTTGTCGGATCGACGCGCGCCACGCCTTTCGAGCCGAGCCATGTCACAAGATCAGCATTGCCAGTCACCAGCGCACCTGTATCCTTGGATATATCAACAGTATCGCCCACATGGTCGCCATGGCCATGTGTGAGGATAATGTGATTGGCGCCCTTGGTTGCATCCTTGAAGTCCACGCCCTTGGCGCCGGGATTCCCATTCAGAAACGGATCAATGAGGATGATGTTCTTCGCAGTTTCGATACGGAAACCGGATTGTCCCAGCCAGGTAATTTTCATTGTTCAGAATCCTTCATCATTTAGGTCAGGCCTCGCCAGAGGCGTCTAATAGCGTTATGTGAACAGATTAAACCGATCAGACAACCGCAGGAAGCAAACAGTTTGACAATTTTGGCGATTGAGCAGTTGGAAGAGCATGTTGCGGACGGTAAGACTGTTGCTGGTCTTGATCTTGGCACAAAGACGATTGGTATCGCCATATCAGATCGTGGCTTTTCCTTTGCCAACCCGCGTCCGGTTCTCAGGCGCAGCAAGTTCACCCATGATGCGCAAGACCTGCTGAAGGCGCTCGCCGCAGACAATGTCGGGGCAATTATCATCGGACTGCCGGTTAATATGGATGGTAGCGAAGGACCGCGTGTCCAGGCCACCCGCGCCTTTGTCCGCAATATGGAGAAACTTACCGATCTGCCATTTGTCTATTGGGATGAGCGTCTATCCACTGTTGCAGCGGAACGCGCTCTCATCGGCATGGATGTTTCAAGGCAAAAACGGGCGGAGCGGATTGATTCCGCTGCCGCCGCCTTCATTCTGCAAGGCGCATTGGACCGCCTGCAAGGCCTGCGTCAGGAGGCTGATGCAGTCGGCAATTCTTCGGAATAACGCGCACGCTCTGCGCGCCATGCCTTGACCCATGCGATAATCTTGCGGCGACGCCGGAAGGCGATCAGCAATAGAACCAATCCTGTGTCGAAAACACATGCTCTGGCGACCAGCGGAGGAATGCTCTCAGGCGCTATTCCGAGGATGTTGCCGTAGATCATGAAGACCTGATCATGCAACTCACGGCTGAAAAAATGCATGCCCATGTTGAGATCGTAATAAGACAGAAAATACCATCCCCACAAGAAAACCAGCGGTCCGCCCCAGAAAATCAGGAAATTGCGCATTCAATGCTCCTCGAAGGGCTTGCATGGTTCATTGGCTAACCCTCGGTTTTTATGAAGGCTTTTCGACTCAGAGTGATATCTGTTAAGACGTTAGCCGCAACGTAAACCGTTTGTTAAGGTTAATTTAAGAAAATTTAATTCAAATTGAAGGAATTAGCGAGGGCCCTATCCGAGCCTTCGGCAAATTTTTTCAGCTATTTTAGGAAAATTTGACTCAAATGCCACGCAAGCGGTGGCAAGATGGCCGCCGGTCGGCATCTCTGCTACTCGAATCAGCCTGCAGATGGATAGAGTGAATTAACAATATTGGCGGCGTTATGCCGGGCGTCCAGCATGCCGTAAGTCGTGCGCCATTGGCCACCAAGGCGCGTTTCAATAAAGGCGTCTGCAATATCTTCGGACTGAAGATAGCGCAATTCCGCTCCTGCCGCAGCCAATGCCAATTGCTCAGTCAGGATGCGTGCCGCACCTTCATCATTTTCAGCAACGCGCATGGCGGCGCGGAGCACTTCCACCGTCCCCTGCCCACCACGGCCAAGCTGAGAGCCGATCCAGTTCAGCACTTCGTCGAAAAGTTGCGGTCCGCGCTTCAATACGCGAAGCACATCCAGCGCCATGACATTGCCGGAGCCTTCCCAAATCGCATTGACCGGCGCTTCACGATAAAACCGCGCCAGATTGCCTTCTTCGATGTAACCATTTCCGCCAAGGCATTCCATTGCCTCATAGAGCATTGCCGGGGCAATTTTGGCCACCCAATATTTAACGACAGGGGTCATGACGCGCGCGAATGCCGCCTCGCCGCGATCTCTGGCTGCATTATCAAATGCCCGTGCCAGACGCAGTGTCAGTGCTGTTGCGGCAGCAGAATCCAGCGCCATGTCCGCGAGAACGCGCAGCATTAAAGGCTTGTCTATCAGCGGACCGCCAAAAACGACACGGTGTCTGGCGTGATGCACTGCCTCGGCCAGGCCCGCCCTCATCAAACCAGCCGAAGCAATGGAGCAATCGAGCCGTGTCAACGTCACCATATCGATGATGGTTTTAACGCCATCACCAGGATTGCCGACCATCTGGCCAAGCGCATTCTCAAATTCCACCTCCGATGAGGCATTCGAGCGATTGCCGAGCTTGTCTTTCAACCGCTGGAATCGAAAGCCATTGGACGAGCCATCAGGCAGTATGCGCGGCACCAGAAAGCACGACAGACCTTCGCGGGCTTGCGCCAATACCAAAAATGCATCTGACATTGGCGCGGACATGAACCATTTATGCCCGGTCAGACGATAAAAGCCGCTGCCAGCGGGCTCCGCCTTGGTTGTATTCGTGTTGACGTCTGTTCCGCCCTGCTTTTCCGTCATGCCCATGCCGAGCGTCAGGCCTGTTTTCTTCGCGGGCGATTTATTGCTGGAATCATATTTGCGCGGCAGGATCAGCGGCGACCATTCGCGGTAGAGATGAGGCGCAGCCATGAGCGCTGCCAGTGAAGCGCTTGTCATCGTCAATGGGCAAAGATGCCCGCATTCCAGTTGCGACGTCAGATAGAAACGGCTTGCGCGCGACTGATGCCGCAAACCGGATTCCGCCTTGCCATCTTCCCAGATCGAAGAATGCAGTCCTTGCCCGACAGACCGCCGCATGAGCGCATGGTATGCTGGATGATACTCAACCACATCAGACCGAAAGCCCTGGCGATCATGGGTGCGCAGACGGGGTGCTTCCGTATTGGCGAGCCTTGCCAGATCCAACGCATCAGCCGACAGCACAAAACGACCGCTCTGTTCCAGCTCGTCACGTACGCTTTTCGGGAACCGCTTGGTGATCTGCATCAGCAATGGATCACCCAGATAAGCGTTTTGCCCGGTCATTGGTGGTGTCTGGTTAAGAACGTCGTGGGTTTTCAAGAAACTGTCCTGATTCAAATTCGCTTTTCTTTTATATGGAGCGAACATTCTGACAAGCGGTTAATATATGGACTCTTCGATGATAGTCGATATTCATCATACCTATGCTAAGTCCGTTCCGGCTTTTCAAATTTTTATTGGGGAGCGATGGACAATGACGCATGGCAGCGCTTGCAGCCGTGAACTATCGCGCTTATAGGGGGGACTTGATATGACATCAAAAACATCTCCTTTGCTTTTCCCCCATCGCCACTTGCTTGGCATCAAGGGCCTTTCCCCGCAAGATATCATCCATCTTCTCGATCTCGCCGACAGCGAAGTCGCCGTTTCGCGGCAATCGGAAAAGAAAAAGAGCGTCCTGCGGGGCCGCACACAGATCAATCTGTTCTTTGAAGCATCCACCCGCACGCAATCATCCTTTGAGCTTGCGGGCAAACGCCTTGGCGCTGATGTGATGAACATGTCGGTCGGCAATTCGTCGGTGAAAAAGGGTGAAACGCTGATTGATACAGCGATGACGCTCAATGCAATGCGCCCCGACATTCTTATCATCCGTCATGCGTCTGCCGGTGCCGCGGCGCTCCTTGCCCAAAAGGTAGGCTGCTCGGTGGTCAATGCCGGCGACGGCGCCCATGAACACCCGACGCAAGCCCTACTTGATGCGCTGACTATTCGCCGCGCCAAGGGCAAGGTCGCACGGTTGACGGTGGCGATCTGCGGTGACGTTCTTCATTCCCGGGTCGCGAGATCGAATATCATCCTGCTAAATGCGCTGGGTGCGCGGGTGCGCGTGATTGCGCCGTCCACCCTCTTGCCTGCCGGCATTGCCCATATGGGTGCAGAGGTCTTCCACAGCATGGAAGAAGGCCTGAAGGATGTGGACGTCATCATGATGCTGCGTTTGCAGCGCGAGCGTATGGCCGGCTCATTCGTCCCGTCCGTGCGCGAATACTTCCGTTATCACGGCCTTGATCGAGAGAAGCTCAAATATGCCAAGCCGGATGCGCTTGTCATGCATCCCGGCCCGATGAATCGCGGCGTCGAAATCGCTTCCGATGTTGCCGACGGCTCGCAAAGCGTCATTCAGGAACAAGTGGAGATGGGCGTTGCCGTTCGCATGGCGGTCATGGAAGCCCTGCTTGATCCACGCCGTAATCCGGAAGGAGTTGCCGGATGAACACCACGGTTCTTAACAATGCCCGCATTGTCGACCCCTCGCGCGGTCTCGACGAAATTGGCACGCTGATTATACAAGACGGAAAAATCGTTGCCAGCGGCGCCGATGTCCGCAATCAGGGTACACCTGAAGATGCGACCATCATTGATTGCCGTGGCAAGGCTGTGCTTCCCGGTCTGGTGGATGCGCGTGTTTTCATCGGTGAGCCCGGCGGCGAACACCGCGAGACTATCGCATCGGCAAGCCATGCAGCGGCGGCAGGCGGTGTTACCTCGATCATCATGATGCCGGACACCGATCCGGTCATCGATAATGTTGCACTGGTCGAGTTCGTCAAGCGTACCGCGCGCGACACGGCAGTCATCAATGTTTATCCGGCGGCGGCGGTCACCAAGGGCTTATCCGGCGAAGAAATGACCGAGATTGGTCTGCTGCGTGAGGCTGGTGCGGTGGCGATCACCGAAGGGCGCCATTCCATTGCCAATACGCAATTGTTGCGACGCGCCCTCACCTATGCGCGGGATTTCGGTGTCGTCCTTGCCCATGAAACGCAGGATGCTCATCTGGGCGTCAATGGCGTTATGAATGAGGGCCTTTACGCCAGCTGGCTCGGCCTTTCCGGCACACCGCGCGAAGCCGAAGTCATTCCTCTGGAGCGGGACATGCGCCTTGCTGCCTTGACGAAGGGCGCCTATCACGCTGCACAGATTTCCACCGCCATGTCTGCGGAAGTCGTCAATCGTGCAAAACAGAACGGCTTGAATGTCACCTCTGCGGTGTCCATCAATCACCTTTCGCTCAATGAGAATGACATTGGCGAGTTCCGGACATTCTTCCGCCTGCAACCTCCTCTGCGTCTCGAAGAAGATCGCCTCGCCATGGTTGAAAGCCTGCGGGACGGAACGATCGACATTATCGTATCGGCACATGATCCGCAGGATGTCGACACGAAGCGCCTGCCTTTTGCCGATGCGGCAGCGGGTGCGATCGGTCTTGAAACCCTGCTCGGTGCAGCGCTGCGGCTTTATCACAATGGCGATGTTCCGCTTCTTCGCATCATTGAAGCATTGTCCACCGCCCCGGCCCGGATTTTCGGTCTGGAGGCGGGATCGCTTCGTCCGGGTTCGGTCGCGGATATGACCATAGTCGATCTTGACGAACCATGGATTGTCAGAGAAGAAGATTTGACGTCACGCTCCAAGAACAGCTGTTTTGAAGGCGCGCGTTTTCAAGGCCGTGTTGTCCAGACATTTGTTGCTGGAAAGTCAGTTTTTTCCATCTAAAACCCGAGGGGATGGGTCATGTCGGATTTCTTTAATGCCGGAATTCCACTTTTGCTCCTCTCATTGATCTTCGGTTACCTGCTGGGTTCGGTCCCCTTCGGGCTAATTCTGACACGCATGGCTGGTTTGGGTGATGTGCGCAGCATTGGCTCCGGCAATATCGGCGCGACCAATGTGCTTCGAACCGGCAATAAAAAGCTGGCCGCAGCGACGTTGATCCTTGATATGCTGAAGGGAACCGTTGCCGTGCTGGTTGCCGGTATTGCCGGTCCCGAGGCTGCAATCGCTGCTGGGCTCGGCGCTTTTCTTGGTCACATTTTTCCGGTGTGGCTGAAATTCAAAGGCGGCAAGGGCGTGGCCACATATCTTGGCGTATTGCTTGGACTGTTCTGGAAAGGTGCGCTTATCTTCGCCGCCGTCTGGCTGCTGATTGCCTTTGCCACCCGTTATTCGTCTCTTGCCGCTCTTGTAGCAGCCGTCGTCACTCCTATTGCCTTATACTTTATTGGTTATCATCAGATCGCATTTCTATTTCTCATTTTGACAATCATCGTATTCCTTAAACACCGAGCCAATATTCAGCGGCTTGTTTCGGGTACCGAAGGTAGAATCGGCTCCAAAAAATGAACGAAGAGAAGAAAGGCATTCGCCTTTCTGATGAGCAAAGGTTGAGCTGGGTTCGGCTCATCCGCAGCGAGAATGTGGGTCCGGCTACATTTCGTGAGCTGATAGCCCATTGCGGCTCTGCGTCGAACGCCATTGAGATGCTGCCTGATCTCGTTCGGCGTGGTGGCAGAGGAAAGCCCATCCGCGTCACCAGCAAAGAAGATGCCGAGCGGGAAATTCATGCCGCAGCCAAAATGGGCGCTTTCTTCATCGGCATCGGCGAACCCGATTATCCGCGGTACCTCAAACAATGCGACAATCCTCCGCCTCTAGTAGCAATAAAGGGAAATCCTGATGTTTTCCGTTTGCCGCCCGTGGCAATTGTCGGCGCACGAAATGCTTCATTGGTCGGAATCAAATTTGCCCGAACCATCGCTCGCGAGCTTGGTGAGGTTGGGTTTGCCACGATTTCCGGGCTTGCACGAGGTATCGATACCGCTGCCCATGAAGCAAGCCTGCATCACGGGACTGTCGCTGCTATGGCGGGCGGTCTTGATCACCCCTATCCCCCGGAAAATCTGGGATTATACAAGGCTATTCCCGAACAAGGCGGTGCCGTCATCAGCGAAATGCCATTGGGATGGGAGCCACGCGCCAGGGATTTTCCACGACGGAACAGAATAATCGCCGCTTTGTCTCTTGGCCTGGTCGTTGTGGAAGCAGCGGAGCGGTCAGGTTCGCTCATCAGTGCAAGACTGGCCGGTGAGCTTGGCAGACTGGTGTTCGCCGTGCCCGGATCGCCGCTCGATCCAAGAGCAAAAGGTACCAATGCACTGTTGAAAAACGGTGCGATTGTGACAACGGGCGCCGAAGATATCATCAGCGCTATTGTGCCGCTGATTGACCGTCCCACTCTCGACGAGACCGGCTTTCCTGCCCCTTCAGAAGATTGGATCTCGCCAGTGCCTCCCGATCAAACCGAGAGAGACCGGCTGTTTAATCTGCTGGGGCCGGTGCCGGTGGATATCGATGATTTGATCCGAACCAGCCAGTTACATCCGTCAGTGGTAATGCTGATTTTGCTGGAACTTGATCTGGCCGGTCGACTACAGCGCCACTCAGGAGGTAACGTTTCTCTTGCGTGGGACTGACTTCACGCCCATTTGCTTGCGCAATTGGTCATTGCTCTCTATATACGCGATCTCGATCAAATAGCTTAACATATCCATATTGTTGGTTTTTGCCATTACACGTAATTCACCAAGCATTTGCTGAATAAATCTCGCGCTTTCGATTTCATTAATTTCCTTGCTGCTCATAAATGTTACCCTCAAATACAATTTAATATCTAAAATATATGTTATACGCGGCTAAGAGCATTCAAATTTAAGTTAATATAAGCTTCTGTTTTTAATGCTTTTTCCACGCAACCAAAAACAGTTGCATGAATCAGTTCTCCCTTTGCACCTGAATTCAAATTACCATTAATTGCACAAGACCGGCGAGCAACTCAGGGTTGTATTTCACGATTTTTCGCTTACAGACCTTGACGTTGTGTGTAAGCCTGTTCATTTCACAGGCCAATTCCGAACTGAAATTAGTGCTTTTGTAATCTGACAAGGGCAGGAAAGCTCAATTCTGCAATGAACGTTGTTGTCGTCGAATCGCCTGCCAAGGCCAAAACCATCAATAAATATCTCGGCTCGGGTTACACCGTCCTGGCTTCGTTTGGCCATGTCCGTGACCTGCCTGCCAAGGATGGGTCTGTGCGCCCGGATGATGATTTTTCCATGTCCTGGGAGGTGGATTCAGCCTCATCCAAGCGCCTTGGGGATATTGTAAAGGCTCTCAAAGACAGTGACGGCCTCATTCTCGCAACCGATCCGGATCGCGAGGGTGAAGCCATTTCGTGGCATGTGCTGGAGGTTTTGCAGCAGAAAAAGGCGATCGGCAAAAAGTCGGTCAAGCGTGTTGTATTCAACGCAATAACCAAGGGTGCCGTGCTTGAAGCCATGGCCAACCCGCGTGACATTGATATGCCGTTGGTTGACGCCTATTTGGCGCGCCGAGCGCTGGATTATCTGTTCGGCTTCACGCTTTCGCCCGTACTTTGGCGCAAATTACCCGGTGCTCGATCCGCTGGGCGTGTGCAATCGGTTGCATTGCGGCTTGTCGCGGATCGCGAAGCGGAAATCGAACGTTTTGTTCGCGAAGAATACTGGAACATCGCTGCGCTGCTCAAGACTCCGCGTAATGATGGCTTTGAAGCGCGTCTGGTTTCCGTCGATGGCAAGAAGCTCGGCAAGCTGGACATAAAGAACGGCGAGCAGGCAGGCGAGATTCGCACCATGCTTGAAGGCGCAGCTTTCAAGGCGGCGTCTGTTGAAGCCAAGCCGATCAAGCGCAGCCCTGGACCTCCCTTTACCACATCCAGCTTGCAGCAGGCAGCATCGGGCCAACTCGGCTTCTCCGCTTCGCGTACCATGCAAATCGCGCAAAAGCTTTATGAAGGTATGGATCTTGGCAGTGAGACTGCCGGTCTGATCACCTATATGCGTACGGATGGCGTGCAGATGGCACCGGAGGCTGTCCAGGCAGCGCGCCAGACCATCGGCAAGGTATTCGGCGAAAAATATGTGCCGGAAAAGCCGCGCTTCTACTCGACAAAAGCCAAGAATGCGCAGGAAGCCCACGAAGCAATCCGCCCGACGGACTTCAACCGGCATCCAAAGGATATGCGCAAGTTTCTTGATGCGGATCAGGCCAAGCTTTACGAGCTGATCTGGAAACGTGCGATTGCCAGCCAAATGCAATCGGCTGATATTGAGCGGACCACTGTCGAAATCGATGCAAACAATGGAGCGCGATCGGCCCAGCTACGTGCCACCGGTTCTGTCGTTCGTTTCGACGGGTTCCTGGGTGCCTACACGGATCATCGCGAAGAAGAAGATGTTGATGAAGACGGCGCACGTCTTCCTGAGGTTCGCGCTGGCGAGGCTCTTGCCCGCGAAAAAATCAATGCCACACAGCATTCGACCGAACCGCCGCCTCGCTATTCGGAAGCCACGCTCATCAAGAAAATGGAAGAGCTCGGCATTGGGCGTCCTTCCACCTACGCCTCGACACTCGCGACATTGCGTGACCGCGAATATATAACGATCGAGAAAAGAAAACTCATTCCGGAAGCAAAGGGCCGTCTGGTCATCGCGTTTTTGGAAAGTTTCTTCCAGCGTTATGTCGAATATGATTTCACGGCGGACCTCGAAGAGAAGCTTGATGAGATTTCCGATGGCAAGCTCAAGTGGAAAGATGTCCTGCGCGCCTTCTGGACGGATTTCTTCGGTTCTGTCGATGGAATCAAGGAGCTGCGCGTAACCAATGTGCTCGACGCACTGAATGATCGCCTCGGACCGCTTGTGTTCCCTCCCCGTGAGGACGGTAGCGATCCGCGCATTTGTCAGGTCTGCGGTACGGGTAATCTGTCGCTCAAGCTTGGGAAATACGGCGCTTTCGTCGGTTGCTCGAACTATCCGGAATGCAAATTCACCCGTCAGCTGGGCGGTAGCGAGGCTGCAAGCGAAAATGGCAATGGCGGCGATGAGCCGAAACTGCTTGGTAAAGATCCTTATACGGATGAGGATATTACTGCCCGCAATGGCCGGTTTGGTCCTTATGTGCAACGCGGCGAAGGCAAGGAAGCCAAGCGCGCCAGCTTGCCAAAAGGCTGGACATTCGATGCGCTCGACCATGAAAAGGCGCTGGCACTTCTGTCGTTGCCGCGCGATGTCGGCCAGCATCCTGAAACGCAAAAAATGATTTCGGCTGGTATTGGCCGTTATGGCCCCTATCTTACCCATGATGGCACTTATGCCAATCTGGAAAATGCCGATGAAGTTTTCACAATCGGTCTGAACCGGGCTGTGACAGTCATTGCGGAGAAGCAGGCCAAAGGTCCAGGACGCGGGCGGGGTACGCCAGCGGCTCTTAAAGAACTTGGCGAGCATCCCGATGGCGGCCCGATTACAGTTCGCGATGGCAAATATGGGCCTTACGTTAATTGGGGTAAGGTCAATGCCACACTGCCCAAAGGCAAAGATCCGGCTGGCGTCAGCGTTGAGGAAGCGCTTGTATTGATTGCCGCAAAAGCTGGTTCGGCGCCGAAAAAGAAAGCGCCAGCCAAAAAAACAGCGGCAAAAAAGCCCGCAGTCAAAAAGGCGGCTCCTAAAAAAGCCGCAGCGAAAAAAGCAAGTTAGGATAAAGAATTGGCACGCCGTATCTCTCCACCCAGCGGAAAAAAAAGGCCTGCCCATTCTGCCACTTCCGGCCTTATCAAGCCAGTTCGTGAAGCTCGCATGCCCAGCCGCGAGGAAATTCTCCAGTTCATCAAGGAGAATCCCGATCTGGCCGGAAAGCGGGATATCGCCAAGGCCTTCAATCTGAAGGGCGATGCCCGTATTGCTCTGAAAGATATTCTGCGCGATCTGGCTGGCGACGGTCTGGTTGAAAAACGTGCCAAGCGTCTCGCCGTGCCTGGAAGCCTGCCAAGTGTAGCAGTTCTTGACATTACCGGACGCGAAGGCGATGGCGGCTTGATAGCAAAACCAACCGAATGGGAAGCAACCCATGCGGATGAACGCCCGCCGGTCGTTTTCATCCGCGCCTCGCGCGGGCACAAAGGCCCTGCTGTCGGTGTTGGTGATCGCGTGCTTGCCCGTATCTTCCAAGGTGCTGATCCAAGCGGTCCAGCCTATACGGGCCGCGTCATCAAGAAGATTGAGCATCGCAAGGATGCCGTGCTTGGCGTTCTGCGCAAACTCGACAATGGCGAATGGCGTCTTGAACCTGTCGAACGTCGTCAGGCTGAACTTGCCATCGATCCGGCACAACTCGACAACGCCAAGGTTAATGATCTGGTCGAGGTCGAGGTCTCGAAGATAAGCCGCTACGGTCTTGCCCTTGGGCGCATTACCCAGATCATCGGTTCAGTTGCCAGTGAAAAAGCCCTGTCCATGATCGCTATTCATGAACATGAGATACCGCACGTCTTTCCTGACAGCGTTATGGCCGAAGCGGAAAAGGCGAAGCCCGCGACCATGGCCCACCGCGAGGACTGGCGCAATGTCCCGCTCGTCACCATCGATCCGGCCGATGCCAAGGATCATGATGATGCCGTATATGCGGAGCCCGATACGGACGAGAAGAATATCGGCGGATATATTGCGACCGTTGCCATTGCCGATGTTGCGGCCTATGTGACGCCGGATTCACAGCTCGACCGGGAAGCATTGAAGCGGGGCAATTCTGTTTATTTCCCTGACCGGGTTGTGCCGATGCTCCCTGAGCGCATCTCCAACGATTTGTGTTCACTCAAAGAATTGGTGGATCGCCCCGCCCTGGCCGTTCGCATGATTTTTGACAGCGAGGGGCGTAAAATCTCGCATACATTCCATCGCATCATGATGCGCTCCCATGCGCGCCTGTCCTATCCGCAGGCGCAGGCTGCGATTGATGGCGCAACGGATGAGAAAACAGCGCCTATTCTTGATACGATCCTCAAGCCGCTTTGGGCTGCATATGCCGCTTTGAAACGTGGACGCGATGCGCGCGAGCCGCTCGAACTTGATTTGCCGGAAAAGAAGATTTTGCTGACGCCCGAAGGTGGTGTCGACAAGGTCATTATCCCGCCCCGCCTTGATGCGCACAAGCTCATCGAGGAATTCATGATCCAGGCGAATGTTGCTGCTGCCGAAACGTTGGAGCGCAAGAAACAGCCGCTCATCTTCCGGATTCACGACGCCCCATCTTTGGCAAAACAGGAAGGCCTGCGGGAATTCCTGCGCACGCTCGACATCTCGCTCGCTCGCGGCGCTGATATGCGTCCCAGCCACTTCAACAATATATTGAAGCGCGTTGATGGTTCTGAACAGCAGGACATGGTCAATCAGGTCGTGCTGCGTTCGCAATCGCAGGCCGAGTATAATCCAGCCAATATCGGGCATTTCGGCCTCAACCTGATGCGCTATGCGCACTTCACCTCGCCGATCCGCCGCTATGCCGACCTTATCGTGCATCGTGCGCTTATTTCAGCGTTAGGTTTGGGCCCCGATGGCATCACGCCCAAGGAGGAAGCCGCGCTAGCCGAGATTGCAGCGCTCATTTCCACCTCTGAACGACGCGCCATGGCAGCCGAACGGGCCACCGTGGACCGCCTGATAGCGCATCATCTTGCCGATAAGATCGGTGCGAGTTTCGAAGGCCGCGTGCAGGGTGTGACCAAAGCTGGTCTTTTTGTCTCACTTGCGACATATGGTGCCGATGGCTTCATCCCCATTTCAACTCTGGGTGATGACTACTATCATTATGACGAAACCAATCACGCGCTGTCCGGCGAACGCAGCGGCAAGGGATTTCGTCTCGGTGATAATGTCGAGGTACGTCTCGTGGAAGCCTTGCCCGTCGCCGGCGCGTTACGATTTGAAATGCTGACAGAGCCACACCCGGTTCCCAGCGGCGTGCGCTCGCATCACAAGGCGACACGCTCTGCAGGCAACGGCCAGAAACGTTTTCCTGGCGGGTCGCGCGGCAAGCCGGGAGGCCGGAGAGGTCGAGGATGACAGAACAGCTTATTGGAAAAAGCATCGCACAGGCGAAACCGCATCGGCCTGTCGGTCAGGCCATGTGGCGCGGTTTTCTAGGCCGCTGCCCGCATTGCGGCCAAGGAAAACTCTTCCGAGCCTTCGTGAAATCAGTCGATAATTGTTCCGTATGCGGTGAAGATTATACGCATCATCAGGCCGATGATTTCCCCGCCTATATAACCATCACAATTGTCGGGCATATTGTGCTTGGCGGCTTTCTGGCGATGGAAACACTTGTCATATTGTCGAACTGGGCGCATCTGGCAATATGGGTACCGCTGACGATCATCATGTCGCTCGCGTTGCTCCAGCCGGTAAAAGGCGCGATTATAGGCTTGCAATGGGCAAATTACATGCACGGGTTTGGCGAGAGCAGCGATCCAAAATCATCGGAATAACAATTTAATGGCCGTGAATGAGCTGAGGAAGCCGGTTCTTGCACAACAGGGCACCCTGAAGAAGCGGATACGCCCGCGCGATGCTGCTTCTCTTCTGATTGTCGACCGTTCCGGCGATGAGTTGCGCATTCTCATGGGAAAGCGTCACATGCGGCATGTCTTCATGCCAGGGAAATTTGTTTTTCCAGGTGGCCGGACAGAGCCGGCCGATGGGCGCATGCAGGCAATCGCAGAATTGTCGGAGCAGGACAGGACCAAGCTTCTCGATGATATGGCGGGGCGTTCGAGCATCACGCGCTGCCGTGCGCTGGCTCTTTCGGCCATCCGCGAGACCTATGAAGAGGCCGGGCTGTTTCTTGGTCAAAGAACTGAGTTCTCGAATGTTTCCCATCCGGACTGGGCTGCTTTTGCCGAGCGCAATGTCATGCCTGACCTTTCCGCGCTTCGCTATTTTGCGCGAGCAATCACCCCGCCCGGCATGCCTCGCCGCTTCGACACGCGGTTTTTTCTGGCATTTCGCGAGGCGGTTGCCGATTCGCTTCCCGAACAAACCGGCCCCTCACAGGAACTCGAGGAACTGGCATGGCTTTCCTTTGCTGAAGCGCTGGAACTTGATATTCCGGACATCACCAGAATTATCATCCGCGAAGCGCAAGGTTTGCTTGAAGCAAATCCTTCTCTTGATCCCGGTAATCCTGTGATCCGTTACCGTTTAAAATACGGGCGATTCGTCCGCGAGGTTATTTGATCCATGGATGCACTTAATTCTGACCGAGTAAAAATCGGTTCGTCCTGGCGCGCGCTTGTAGCGGCCATAGCAACGATCAGCGCCGTTGGTGTCGCCATCGGCCTCGGTATTCCGCTTCTTAGCGTGATCCTCGAAAACCGCGGCCATTCCGCCACGATGATTGGCCTGAACGCCGCTGTTGCGGGCATTGCCTCCATTGTGGCAGCTCCGTTCGCGGCTCCAATCGCTGCGCGATTCGGCGTCGTGCCCACTTTGCTGGCAATGCTGCTTATGGGCGGCCTCGCCTTTTTTGGCTTTCATTTTTTCACCGATTTCTGGATGTGGGTGGTCTTGCGTGTGTTTTTGCACTTCGCACTGACCATGCTCTTCATCCTGTCTGAATACTGGATCAATGCTGCCGCTCCACCCGAAAGGCGCGGCTTGGTGCTCGGCATTTATGGAACAGTGCTTTCCATGGGCTTTGCGCTTGGGCCATGGCTGTTTGCGCAAATAGGCAGTGTGGGAATCACGCCTTTTGCAGTTGGCTTCGGCATTATTGTTGTAGCCATGCTGCCCGTGCTGTTCGCATGGAAAGAGAGCCCTGATTTTCACGAAGAAGAACATGTTCCATTCGCCCCCTTCATCTGGGCAGTACCAACTGCAACCGCTGCTGTCTTTGTTTTCGGTGCTGTCGAAACAGGCGGCTTCGCCTTGTTTCCGGTATTCGGCGCCCGCATCGGCTATAGTGAGGCCAATGCAGCCCTGCTTTTGACAACAATTGGGCTTGGTAACGTTTTGATGCAGATTCCGATTGGTCTGCTCAGCGATCACGTGAAAGACCGACGCAAGATCCTTTTAGCCTGCACGTTGATCGGGCTTCTCGGCATGGGGCTTTTGCCCTTTATCTACTATAGCTGGTATCTTGTCGCTGCCCTGTTGTTTGTGTGGGGCGGTGCCGTGGCCGGGCTCTACACGGTTGGCTTGGCGCATCTTGGATCACAATTGACGGGACGTGAGCTGGCCTCCGCCAATGCAGCCTTTGTGTTTTGCTATGCAGTGGGCATGCTCGTTGGCCCGCAGGCAATCGGCATTGGCATGGACATGATGGGACCAAGCGGCTTCGCCGTTGCTCTGGCGCTGTTCTTTGCTGCTTATGCGCTATTGGTTGGCTCGCGACTCATCAGCCGGAAGGGTTGATTGTTACAACTGCAAGGTGCTGGGACTTTCTCTAAAAGTGCCTTATATTGGTTATCGGAGCGAGAGGCGAGCTTTCGCCCGCCTCTCTTTTCCTTAGTGTTTGAATTGAACCCGGACGGTCATTGACCAGCTCGTCCGGGTTTTCTCACAATAAGGCTGATACAAAACGGCAGATACCGCATCGTTCAATTCCAAGTTTGAAGGTAAGGCTTGTTCCTGTTGTTGGAGAAGCCAATCTCCCCCAATGCACCGCTGGCCGAGTGCTTTCTGCTTTGCCTTCAAAACCTGAAATTACTCGAGCTATTGATGACGTGGTTCTTCACGCTGAACAACAAACGCAGGGTTGAATGTGCCAGACACAAATCATCGCGCCGGTTGTCCATGCACTTGGTGACGCTTTAAAAATCGGGAGATCGCCAGCCAAGGGTTGACTTTTATCGAGGTTGGTTTATGTGTCCGACCAACTTTCCGCTTGATGCCACACTGCTGGACTTGAATAGCGGTCCTTCATACTCAGAACAGGTAGTTTTAAAATGGCTAAGGCTGCGAATATCAAGATCAAGCTTCTGTCGACCGCTGATACCGGTTTCTTTTACGTTACGAGCAAGAACAGCCGTACAAAGACGGAAAAGATGTCTTTCCGCAAGTACGACCCGGTCGCACGCAAGCACGTTGAATTCAAAGAAACCAAGATCAAGTAATCTTGCTTTCTTCAAACAAATCAGCCGCCTTCGGGCGGCTTTTTTGTTGTGGTATTTATTGCTGTATTCTTATTGATTATATTTTGGAAAATACATGGAAATCGATATTTTAACCGGTGATACGCTTCGTGAAGACGAAGTAGTTAGCATTTACAAAGCCAATAATTGGTCCTCCGCGCAAAAGCCCCAAGCTTTGCTGGCAGCACTCAATAACTCCCACACTCTCCTTACGGCACGTTCCAATAACCAGCTGCTGGGATTAGCCAATGCTATTTCTGATGGCCATCTGGGGGTCTATTTCCCCCATTTGATTGTGCACCCCGACTATCAGGGGATGGGCATCGGTCGGAAGTTGATGACAGCCATGCTGCAGCGATATGCTGATTTTCATCAAATTATGCTGACGGCAGATATTGGCGCTCTATCCTTCTACGAAACGCTTGGTTTCGTAAAAGCCGGCAAAACCGTTCCCATGTGGATCTATGCAGGCGGCGACCACTAAGGCGCGGTCACGCAGCCGCCGACACGACCTTGTTGCGCCCCGATGATTTGGCTCCGTAAAGCGCATCATCGGCACGCTTCATCAGATTGTGCACCGTGTCGCCCTCCTGCAGAACGCTTGCAATACCAATGCTGATTGTTACAGGTATGGCTGGGCCCATATTGTTGATCTGGAAAGGCGTCGATGCCACCTCGCGACGGATTCGCTCTGCGACGATGGAGGCCAGTGTCTGATCTGTATCTGGCATCACTATGAAGAATTCCTCGCCGCCATAGCGGCTGGCCAAATCGCTGCCGCGCACATTGCGACGCAGCCGCCTGGCAAATTCACGCAGAACCTCATCGCCGCCATCATGTCCGTATGTATCATTTATCAATTTGAAGCGATCAATATCGGTCATGAGAATCGATAGTGGACGACGACGCTCTACCGCGCGTTTGAACAGCGTTGCCAGATGAGTCTCGAGATAAAGCCGGTTGTGCAGGCCCGTCAGACTGTCAGTCACAGCCATTTCATAGGTTTTCACGACGCTGGCGCGCAGGCCGTCATGATAGGCCTTACGGCGCAGCTGGGTGCGTAGACGCGCGAGAAGCTCGTTCGGATTGACCGGCCGCACCAAATAGTCGTTTATCCCTAGTTCTAAAGCCCGTCGGATCAATGGCTCTTCCCCCATATCCGCCACCAAGATGATCGGCAACGATCTGGTATTGTCCAGCGAGCGCAGCTGCGCGCAAATCCGCAATGGATCAAATGCGGCGAAGCTTGAAGAAATAATAAGGCAATCATGATTGCCTTGCACGGCCTTGAAGAAACCGGTTTGCGGATCACTCTCCACGTCGACCGAACATTCTTCGCCCAATACGCGTTTTATCTTTTCGGTGCTTTCCGGACGTTCATCAATCAACAGAACGCGTGCAAATTTCATCGCCTCGTGGACGCCAGTTGGCAGGCGCAGAATGGATTCGAGCCCCACATCACGGGTCGTTGCCACACGAAGACGCAGTTCATCCGTCAGGTTTTTCAGCCGAACCAGGCTTTTAACGCGCGCCATGAGCTGGAGATCATCGACAGGCTTGGTCAGAAAATCATCAGCACCAAAATTCAAGCCAGTAATCCGGTTTGAATCCTGATCAAGCGCGGTCACGAGAATCACCGGGATGTGGGCCGTTGCCGCTCTCGATTTTAACCGGCGGCAAACTTCAAATCCGTCGAGACCGGGCATCATTACGTCAAGTAAAATGACATCGATATTGCCGTTTTCAGAAATCTCGAGCGCTTCATAACCATCGGTCGCCGTAACCACCTCATAATACTCGGCACGAAGCCGGGCTTCCAGAAGCTTTACATTGGCTGGAACGTCGTCAACGACAAGAATACGGGCCGTCATGTTCAATTCTCCCGACGTTCAAGCGTCGCCAAGGTAGGATTTGATTGTTTCGATGAATTTGGGAACTGAGATAGGTTTGGAGATGTAAGCTTCACACCCACCTTGGCGGATGCGCTCTTCGTCGCCCTTCATTGCAAAGGCCGTCACCGCGATAATGGGAATAACATGAAGGTCGTCATCGGCCTTCAACCACTTTGTGACCTCAAGACCCGACACTTCGGGAAGCTGTATATCCATGAGGATAAGGTCTGGACGATGCTCGCGAGCAAGGTCCAACGCTTCCAAGCCATTGCGTGTGCGTATGGTTTCATAACCACTGGCTTCAATAAGATCGCGGAAGAGCTTCATATTAAGCTCATTATCCTCGACGATCATGACTTTCTTTACCATCGGCAATTTCCTGTTGGTCACTCTCGAAGGATACGGTCCACGCCATGCAAATCTTACGGCGAGACACACAATCCTACCTTTACCAGTTTCTGAAATAACGTCTGATGATTGATGAAAAGAAAACTCTGCCGTTTAATTCAGAAATGCTGCTGATCATGTTTAACCAAGCATTTATTCAACATGTTCTTTTGGATATGTTCAACTGCTATTAGGCTCAAGACTCATTAATCTGGTCTAAATGGATTGAAGCTTTTCATTTGGATAGCAGCGCCAAGGCTTGAGGTAATGTGGTTTATTTTCAAGACCTTCAACACAACTTATGGATGAAATATTCTAGATGCAGAAGATTGACTTGGATGGAGCACACGACCTTGCCATCAATTCGCTTGTGTTCATGTCGCAAGACAGCGAATTGTTCTCCCGCTTCCTGGCTTTGACCGGCATTACCGCCGATCAAATCCGCACGGCCGCACAAGAGCCGGGTTTTCTTGCGGGCGTGTTGCAATTCTATCTGGCGCATGAGCCGACGCTGATGCGTTACTGCACTGAGACCGGCACAGATCCAGCGCTGTTTCAGCAGGCATTGCGCCTGTTGCCCGGCGGGCGTCAGGATGCTTATTGAAACGGTTGGTAAGTCACTGAGGCTTGTTGCAACGCCTCCTACTGTTCGCTAAGGTCCAGACGTTCATTTTATGTTCCGGGCATCATGGCCAGTCTTAACAATCCGCAATTCGGTTTTTGCCGTGACTGCCTGGCCAATCAGGCGCACGAGGCCAAGCGTTGCCAATCATGCGGTAGCCCTCGCTTGCTTCGGCATCCCGAACTTTATCGTCTGGGCATCGCCCACGTGGACTGTGACGCCTTCTATGCGTCGGTTGAAAAACGCGACAACCCCGAACTGCGCAACAAACCTGTCATCATTGGAGGCGGAAAACGTGGCGTTGTTTCAACGGCTTGCTACATTGCCCGCATCCATGGTGTGAAGTCCGCCATGCCTATGTTCAAGGCGCTGGAAGCATGTCCGCACGCCATTGTCATCAAGCCGGATATGGAAAAATATGTCCGAGTCGGGCGCGAGATCAGGCAGATGATGCGCGACCTCACGCCTCTCGTTGAGCCGCTGTCCATTGATGAAGCTTTTCTCGATCTTTCCGGTACTGAACGGCTCCACCATGATCCTCCGGCGCGGGTCATGGCGCAATTTTCTAATCGGGTTGAACGTGAGTTGGGATTATCGGTTTCGGTCGGTCTTTCCTATTGCAAATTCCTCGCCAAGATCGCCTCCGATTTCGAAAAACCGCGTGGCTTTTCAATTATCGGTGAAGAAGAGGCCCTCACCTTTTTGCGCGACAAGCCCGTGACAATGATCTGGGGTGTCGGCAAGGCTTTTAATGCAACCTTGGAGCGAGATGGCATTCGTACCATTGGTCAATTGCAAACCATGGAGCTTGGTCCCCTGATGCGCTCCTATGGCACCATGGGTCAGAGGCTGTACCGTTTGTCTCGCGGCATGGACACAAGACGGGTTGAGCCTGAAGGTGAAAGCAAGAGTGTTTCCGCAGAGACAACGTTCAATGAAGACATCTCGTCAATGGAAGAGCTCGTCGCCATTTTGCGGGCCCTGTCAGAGAAAGTATCCCGACGGTTAAAAGCAGCCGACATTGCTGGGCGAACCATCGTTCTCAAGTTGAAGTCACGCGACTTCAAATTGAAGACCCGTAATCGTCAGCTCGCCGATCCGACCCAGCTTGCCGACAGGATTTTTCGGACAGGTGTTTCGCTGCTTGAAAAGGAAATTGACGGCACCCGCTATCGCTTGATCGGGATCGGAGTGAGCGATCTCACCGACGACGGCAGAGCCGACCCGCTCGATCTTGTTGATGTGCAGGCTACTAAACGCGCAGTTGCCGAAACTGCCATAGACAAGCTACGCGGGAAATTTGGCAATCAAGCCGTGGAAACAGGATATACATTCGGCAAGATAAAATCACGCGCAAAAGAAGCGCCGGATGAAATAGATTAGCGGAAAAAAGCTGAGATAGTCTGAACTTTTACTCAAAAATGCCAGAAAACAGGCGATTTTTGCTGAAAAAATTCAATCTGCAATTGCAATATAGTTGCGCTAGTTGAATTCAACCCATTTCAACTTCGACAATGCCGGGAATAGCCTTCATGGCGCTCGCTATTTGCGGGCCTATCCGGTAGCGGTTAGGCAGTTCAATCTCAACTTCATTGGCACCGTTCTGCTTGATCAGAATAAGGCTGACAATCTGCCCGTCATTTTGCGGCGTCAAATAGGGCGCAATAGCCGCCAGAGGCTCGCTGGAGCGCATATATAGCCGCAACGCCTTCTGCATGCGTGTAGCTTCATCTTCAAGCGAATGTGCCGTCTGTATGCGCAGGCTAATGCCCTCAGGCCTGTCCTCTGCGCCAACTGTGATGACAACGGAACGGCCCGGTTCCAGCAAGTCGCGGAATTGCGCCAGCGCTTCTGAAAATAGGATCGCTTCAAATTGCCCTGAGGAATCAGAGAATTGGATGATTCCCATCTTGTTGCCAGTTTTGGTACGACGTTCCTGCTTTGCGGTAATTGTACCTGCCAGCCGCCCGGCATTGGCACCACGCTTCACTGCCGCAGAAAACTCTGACCAGGTTTGAACGCGCATTTTGTCGAGGATGGGTTGATATTCATCAAGAGGATGCGCGGAAAGATAAAAGCCCGCCGCCTCAAATTCCCGTCGCAGTTTTTCTGATGAAAGCCAAGGGCTTACGGACGGAAGCTGAATTGTTTGTGCAGTTGCTGCCATACCGCCGAAAATGTCCGTTTGACCGCTGACACTGTCTTCTTGTGTGCGTTGCGCATGACCAATTATACGATCCAGACCGGCGATAAGTGCTGGCCGCTCCCGTCCAAAACAGTCAAATGCGCCAACATTGATAAGGCTTTCGAACACCCGCCTGTTGACGACGCGCGGATCGATCCGCTCACAAAAATCTTCAAGGCTGGCATAAGGCGTCGATCCGCGCTTTTCGACAATATGATCGACAGCGGCTTCACCAACGCCTTTGATGGCGGCCAACGAATAGTAGATGCGGTTTTCGCCGACTTCAAATAGCCGGTAGGACGTATTGACCGAAGGCGTGACAACCTCGATACCGAGCCGCACAGCTTCACGCCGGAAATCATTGAGCTTGTCCGTGTTCGACATATCGTAAGTCATTGACGCGGCTAAGAATTCAACCGGGTAATGCGCTTTCATATAGGCGGTCTGGAACGATACGATAGCGTAAGCGGCCGCATGGGATTTATTGAAGCCATAATCGGCAAACTTCGCCAGGAGGTCGAAAATAAAGTTGGCCTGCGGCTTTGTCACGCCCCGCTCAACGGCGCCATCAACAAAGCGAACTCGCTGCAAATCCATTTCAGAGCGGATTTTCTTACCCATGGCGCGCCGCAGAAGATCGGCTTCACCGAGCGTATAGCCCGACATTTCCTGCGCGATCTGCATCACCTGCTCCTGGTAGATGATGACGCCCTGCGTTTCTTTGACGAGGTGATCGATCTTTGGATGGATCGACGCCATTTCTTCATCGCCGTTTTTACGCGCATTGTAGGTCGGGATGTTTTCCATTGGACCTGGACGATAAAGCGCAACAAGCGCGATAATATCCTCGATCCGGTCAGGTTTCATACCAATCAGCGCCTTGCGCATGCCGGTACTTTCCACCTGAAACACGCCGACAGTCTCGCCGCGCGACAGCATCTCGTAAGTCGGTTTATCGTCGAAAGGCAGATTTGAGAGATCCACGATTATATCGCGGCGACGGACCAGATTCACCGCAGTTTGAAGAACTGTCAGCGTTTTCAGGCCGAGAAAGTCGAATTTGACCAGCCCGGCCTCTTCCACCATCTTCATGTTAAACTGCGTAACCGGCATGTCGGAACGCGGATCCCGATACATCGGGACGAGTTCAGAAAGTGGGCGGTCACCAATGACGATACCGGCAGCATGCGTCGATGCGTGCCGGTAAAGGCCTTCGAGTTTCAAAGCAATATCAAGCAAACGCTCGACGACTGGCTCCTTATCGCGCTCTTCGCGAAGTCTTGGCTCGTCCTCGATAGCCTTTGAAAGCGTTACCGGGTTGGCGGGATTGGCAGGAACCATCTTTGTCAGGCGATCCACCTGCCCGTATGGCATTTCAAGAACGCGCCCGACGTCACGCAAGACAGCGCGCGCCTGCAATGTTCCGAACGTTATGATTTGCGCTACCTGATCGCGCCCATATTTTGCCTGAACATAACGGATGACCTCGTCACGCCGTTCCTGACAGAAGTCGATGTCAAAGTCAGGCATAGAAACGCGGTCGGGATTGAGAAAGCGTTCGAATAGAAGTGAGAATCGCAGCGGATCGACATCCGTAATAGTCAGAGCGTAGGCAACAAGCGAGCCAGCACCAGAACCACGCCCCGGCCCAACAGGAATATCATGCGCCTTTGCCCATTTGATGAAGTCCGAAACGATAAGGAAGTACCCGGGATACTTCATTCGGGTAATGACGGAAATCTCATATTCGAGACGTTCGGCATATTCTTCCCGTGTATGGGCTCCCGCAAGCCCTACAGTCGCAATCCGCTGTTCAAGCCCTTCGCGGGCCTGGCGCGCAAGCTCTTCCGCCTCTGCTGCCAATGCAGCTTCAGGATCGGCGCTTTCTCCGGTAAAGCGCGGCAAAATCGGAGCGCGATTCTTCGGGTAGTACGAACAGCGCATGGCGATTTCGACAGTGTTTTCTACAGCCTCCGGCAAATCAGCGAAGAGCTCCACCATCTCATCTTCGCTCTTGAGATAGTGGTCCGGACTAAGGCGGCGCCTGTCGTCAATCGATAGCAGCGATCCAGATGCGATTGCCAGCAAGGCATCGTGGGCTTCATAGTCGGCACTCTTGGAGAAGAACACGTCGTTGGTGGCAACAAGCGGGAGTTCCAGCTCATAGGCCAGGTCCACCTGTGTCGCTTCCAACGCCTTGTCATAACCGCGATGGCGCTGCAACTCGACATAAAGTCTGTCGCCGAACAGTGATTTTAGCATCAAAAGCCGCTGGCGGGCACGATCAATCCGATCATCCTTGATTGCCTTGGCAACAGCACCCTCTGGTCCGCCGGATAGCATGATAATGCCATCCGTTTTTCCTGCCAGCCAGCTGGAAACTATGTGGACCGGATCACCAGAGGGAGTTTCAAGATAAGCCCGGCTGACAAGCCGAACGAGATTGGCATAGCCCTCTTCCGTCGCCGCCAGCAAAACCAGTGGCGCGAGCCCGAGCGCTTCACGCCGGTTTACATTGCGGCTCTCCTCGGTCTGGTCGTGAAATGCGATATCCATCTGACAGCCGATGATAGGCTGCAATCCGGCTTTAGAGCCTTTCTGCGCAAACTCAAGAGCGCCGAAAAGATTGTTTGTGTCAGTAATTGCAATGGCGGGAGCCTTGCTGGCCACAGCAAGGTCGATCACCTTGGGAACCTGCAACGCGCCTTCAAGCAATGAATATGCGGAATGAACTCTCAGATGGACAAAGCGCAATGGGCGCTTGCCTGCATTGCTCATATTGCCGTGCCCATCTGCCACTTTTTATCTCCGATACTGAACGGAGAACCGATTCCACCGCGCGCATATAGTCCGATATGCGCGATGAGGTGTCTACTCAAATTGAACGTTTGGGCCGCGTGAACAGTGGATAGTCGGGGCTCGCTCAATCATCCCCGAAGGTCTGTTTCTTCAGATGACGCTCACCCACATCGCGAATGTCGCAATGAAGAGACTGACGGTAACAAATGACATCACATCCTGGAAAAGTTCGCTCATCGGTAAAACCCTTCTTTGTTTGCACTATGTATATGTTTTGTTCCATTTTTGTTCTAAAGTCAAGCGCATCTGTGGCATGGTGAGTGCTATGGTTTTCAAATTACTAATGAGAGGTAAATACTGCTGACTAATCAGAGATTGGTGATCTTGCCGTCTTTCAACGTAACACGTCGATCCATACGCCGGGCAAGTTCATGATTATGCGTAGCAATCATTGCCGACAGGCCGGATTGACGAACAAGCGCCTCCAGTGCTTCGAACACGTAAGATGAGGTAACGGGGTCGAGATTGCCCGTAGGCTCATCGGCGAGTAATACAAGCGGCGCGTTGGCCACAGCGCGGGCAATCGCCACTCTTTGCTGTTCACCGCCGGAAAGTTCGCTCGGGCGGTGAGCTGCCCTCGCCCCGACCTTCATATAGTCGAGCAGCTGCTGAGCACGTTCCGAGGCAACGCCCGGCTTCATGCCGCGAATCATCTGAGGCATCATCACATTCTCGAGAGCAGAAAATTCGGGCAGAAGATGGTGGAACTGATAAACAAATCCCACATCATTGCGACGGATGGCCGTCCGCTCTTCGTCCGACAAAGAACCGCAGGAGCGCCCGTCAAGAATCACATCGCCACTATCGGGCCGCTCAAGCAAACCGGCAGTGTGCAGCAATGTCGATTTCCCTGCACCCGAAGGCGCAACGAGCGCAACCATTTCTCCCTTGCCCAGAGAAAAACTGGCATTGTCGAGAATGATGAGTTCGCGGCCGATTTCATCATAGCGGCGACCGACATTCGTCAGCTGCAAAATAGGCCCGGCCATTTTATTCGTACCTCAGAGCTTCAACGGGATCGAGTTTGGCTGCGCGCCAAGCGGGGAAAAGCGTCGCCAAAAACGATAGGACAAGCGCCATGAGAATTACAGTAAAGGTCTCGTTGAAGTCCATTTTGGCCGGAAGAGTACTTAGGAAATAGAGTTCAGGATTGAAGAGTGTCGTTCCGGAAAGCCAGGAGAAAAACTCCCTGATCCGTTCGACATTGAGGCAGACGACGACGCCAAGCACGACCCCGGCAATCGTACCAGTCACGCCGATGGCTGCGCCAGTCATCAAGAATATGCGCAGGATGGAATTTCGCGTTGCACCCATGGTTCGAAGGATGGCGATATCGCGGCCCTTGTCTTTCACGAGCATGATGAGTCCCGATATGATGTTCAACGCCGCGACGAGCACGATAAGCGTCAGAATCATGAACATAACATTGCGCTCAACTTGAAGTGCGGAAAAGAAAGTCTGGTTGCGTTGTCGCCAATCGGTCAACATGACAGAGCGCTGTGCCGCTTCTTCAATCGGCTTTTTCAGTGCGTCAACATCATCCGGTTTGTCGGCAAATATTTCGATCGATTGAACCTTGTTGTCCTGATTGAAATAGAGCTGCGATTCCTCGAGCGGCATGAGCACGATTGAGGCGTCATATTCTGACATGCCAATCTCAAAAATGGCAGTCACCGGGTAAGATTTGACCCGTGGTGCCATCCCAAGCGGCGTCACATCGCCATCAGGAGAAATCAGCGTCAGCCGGTCACCGAGGCCCAAGCCCATATTCTCGGCCATGCGCGTACCTATTGCCACGCCGCCTGCGGTGTTAAAACCCTGAAATGTGCCCTGCCGTACGTTCTTCGCCACAAGTTGCAGCTTGGCGATATCGTCTTCGCGCAAACCGCGGACAAGCGCGCCTGATCCGGCCCCCACATTGCC
>NZ_JBBCBK010000007.1:0-62242 GCF_037203905.1 Phyllobacterium sp. CCNWLW109
TCGTTGCAATCAACGAGAAGGTGGCACAATGACGTTTCTACTTTGCAGAAACAGGACACTTTAACTTTGCGGCTACACATAGTTATCGCGTAATCTATCTTATGGAACCAAGCCGGATCCAGCAATGCGCGATCTGAAGCAATTCGAATTTCTCTGTTTTAGCTTGAGACCTCTAAATCGCCGCGGCGTGCAATTCTGCCGCCGGTCTGTGGTTTTGCAACGCCTGTTGTGTGCGGGAAACTGAGTGGCAGTCCCTTAAGCGAACGCATTGCCAGATAAGCGAAGCATTCCGCTTCTACCGCATCGCCGCGCAGGCCCACATCGTCAGCGATGATCACCTCCACATTAGCTCGCTTTGAAATTTCCTTCATCATGACCGGGTTCTTGCGCCCACCGCCACATACGACAATCTTCTTGGGTCGTTCCGGCAGAAGGTCCAACGCTTTTCCCACCGCGCCAGCAGTAAAAGCTGTCAGGGTCGCTGCACCATCTTCAAGACCAAGACCGTCAGCCATAGATGCCGGGAAATCAAACCGATCAAGCGATTTCGGATATGGTGCATGGAGGAATGGATGGCTGAGAAGCACGCGCAGGCGCTCCTCATCAACGTTTCCACTTGCGGCAATCTTGCCGTCACGGTCCATTTCCTTGCCCGTTTTCGCCCGTATCCAGTCATTGACCGGAGCATTGGCCGGACCGGTATCAAAGGCGATCATGTCGCTTGAATTGCACCAGGTGATGTTGGCGACACCGCCCAGATTGAGCATGGCATGATCGGCGCCAGCTCCAATCTTTTGCAACATGGCCTTGTGATAAATCGCCGAAAGCGGCGCTCCTTGCCCGCCTGCCTCTACATCCGCAGAACGGAAATCGAACACAACATCCGTTCCAACAATCCGCGACATGATTGCGCCATCGCCCAATTGTCGTGTGAATCCGCGATTTCCGCCTTGAGGCGCCACATGGAGAACCGTCTGACCGTGAAAGCCGACAGCTGCAATATCGGAAGACTGGAAGCCATGCTTTTCAAGGAATAGATTGACGGCAAGCGATTGCGCTTCCGTCAACGCGATTTCCGCTTTGCGAAAGATTTCCGGCTCAGGACCCTTGAATTGCCATTCACGGGCAATGTCCAAAGTTTCCGCCAAAAGCGAGCGAATATCGGTGGGATAAGGTGCCAATTCCCAGGGGCCGAACTCGTCAATGGTTTCGCCATCACTGCGTATCATTGCAATATCGATGAAACCATCCAGCACAGTGCCGGTCATGAGACCGACTGCCCAGCTTGACTTCATATCGGAGGTTTTAGGATGGTTCATACGGCGGACTGCGCTCCCGAGCGATTGCGGTATTTCGCAGCCTTGTTAACCCGTTGGCGGCATGATCCGCAAGCGCCGTTTCCTATTGTAATCTGGGCAAGAGAGGAGCTATTTGCGAACGGCTCCAGCTATCCGCCACTGGCAATATATTGACTGTAGACCTCAACGCCTAGCCAGATAAGCGCTGCTAGCCCGAACAACACGACCAGCACTACCAGAATTGGGTAACCCTGTTCGCCCTGCTTTATCCTTGGCGCTTCAATCCTCTTGGCCATTGTTAATCCTCAAATCTTATGGTTCTGACCAACAAAAAATGGTGCGGCCAGCCGTTTCAAGTGGTGGCTTGAAAGACTGGCCGTACGGGATGCCAAAACTTACGCTGCAGCAGCGTTGATGCGATTTTCTGCCATGCCGGTCAGAGCCTTATCAGTCTTTAGCTCTTCATCGAGATTTTGCTGAAGCAGGGCGGCGCAATCATGGCGACCAAGCTGCTTGGCCCATGCGACGAGCGTGCCATAGCGTGTAATTTCATAATGCTCGACAGCCTGAGCGGCAGCGATCAACGCCGCATCAAGGACGCGATCATCATCTACCTCGCCTGCAATGTCGTCGGCCTCTTCCAGAATGCCATCAATGGCTGGGCAATTCACACCACTGACTTCAACACCATGCTGGGCAAAAACCTGCTCCAGACGCTCAATCTGCAGATGTGTTTCCTGCAGATGTTTTTCAAATCCATCCTTGAGAGTTTGATCAGTAGCCTTGTCGATCATCTCGGGCAAAGCTTTTACGATCTGGTTTTCCGCATAGTAAATATCCCGAAGCGTATGGACGAACAGGTCGTCCATCGTTTTGATATCCTTGGAAAAAAATCCCATGTTCATTCTCCTGATTACAGACACAGACCACCATTCGCAGCCAGGCGGCTTGCGTTCGTAGTCGTTGATATTTGGTTACAGGGAAGAAACGATGATGCCCGGCAATGGTTCCTGAGTTGCAATTACAATTGCACAGGTCGATCAAAGCGGCCTTTACCAGCCAGCTCAACAAGGTACGTCTTGCCCGCATCAGGATCAGTCTTGTGATAAGCCTCGCTCATATCATGATAGGCCGTTGTAACGATTATGCTCGCCGTATCCTCGCTGACAAATGCGGGACAGGAAGGCTGCTTTACGGGCATCGTGATGGAATGTATGCGCTTACCGGATGGCGAATAGACATCCACGGCTGAACGGCCCCAACAGGCATTCCACAGATTTCCATCGCCATCGACTACAGAACCGTCAACACCGCCCTTTTCCTGGTGTCGATAAAACTCTGTCGGCTCGCCAATGGGAAGCCCGGTTTCAGGATCGGTATCGACTCGCCAGATTATATTTTTATCTGTATCTGCAAAGTATGAAATACTGCCATCGGGCGAGAAGCAGATCGAGTTTGGAATTGTTATGTCGTTGAATATTTTACGCAATTCGCCTTTTCGATACCAATAGATCGAGCCCGCCCCCTGCTCTGCTTTCTTGCCCATTGTGCCAATCCAGAAAGCACCGGCTGGATGCACGCGCGCATCGTTTGAGCGCGTAATCGGATTATCCGCCTCGATTGGCTGGTGCATTTTCAGCACGCCCGTATGGCGGTCACGAAGCACAAGCCCGGTCTCCGTGGAAATCAACTGATGCTGCGCGTCGACCACCGCCAGCGCACTCGCCATTTGCCCGAGTTGATGGATTGCGACGTCGCCGCCAGCCAAGGGTTTTTCGAACAGACGGCCCGTGACGATATCGAACCACCAGGCATTCTTCGTTAGTGGATCGTAACCCGGCCCCTCGCCCAGTTGACATGGAACATCGTGAAAAACGCTGATTTTTGGCTGTTTCATCGTCAAACTTCCCCAAAAACCCGATCATATGCAGCAATTGTTGCTCTTGCGCGGTCACCCACCTCTCCCACTGTCGCGCCAATCTTGTAAAGACTGGAACCTAGCCCGAAGGTTCTAACGCCAACCTTCGCATAGGACGCGAAGCCGTTTTCATCGACACCACCAACAGCACCGATAATGGTTCCCTTGGGTAGAATTGCGCTGATCGCCTTTATGCCGTCGGGACCGAGCACGCTTGCCGGAAAGAACTTCAAGCCGGATGCACCGGCTTTCAAAGCAGCAAGCGCTTCAGTCGGCGTGAAAACGCCCGGCATGGACACCATCTCTGCTTTAGCAGCGGCTGCCAGCACGGAAGGATCGATATTTGGCGAAATGACAAGACGCCCTCCGGCATCCCCAAGCCGTTGAACGTCATTTGCATCGAGCACTGTCCCAGCGCCAACAAGAACGTGCGAAGGCAGTTTTTTTGCAAGCAGTTCAATGGATTGGAACGGATCAGGGGAATTGAGCGGCACTTCGATGACATCGATTCCCGCAGCAACAAGCACCTCCCCAATTGCCAAAACCTCATCTGGCCGGACGCCCCGCAAGATCGCGATCAGGTCGCGTTCAAGCTTGGGCCATGGAGCGGAAGAAAGGGTCATTTGAAGTTTCCTTTAACGTTTGGCCAAATACCGGAGGCAGCAACGAACAATCCTTTACGCACGGCTTCATCTGCATCCACCAGATCAAAATCCAGTCCGGCGACGTCGAACGCCTTGCCATAAAGAGTGGCCATTGCACCCGACGCGACCAAGACTATCCTATTGTTTGTTATCGCTTTTTGCCCGGCTATTTCTGCACCGATAAGCAGGCCCGAAAGCCGAGAAGCAGCTGCCTCCGGTTTCAAATCATTTAGAAGCATGGCGGCGCGTATGCCAAAGAGCTGACCCAGGAGAGAGTTTCCGGCTAGCATGGATTTCAGCGCGGCAATAAATTCCGGATGATCCGCCGAAGCGGATTCCGCTGCATCCTGAATGGAATGGCGCAGGATCGATTGCTGACTGACTAGCGCATAAACCTCGCCGGTCATATAGGTGCCGAATGACTTGGCCCTGCCCTGTTCCAACTCTACCCATTTTGAATGCGTTCCGGGCATCGCTATGATTCCACTGGATAAATTTCTATCCAGAATAGCTCCAAGCAACTGGGTTTCCTCGCCGCGCATGACATTTGGCGTATCGTCCAACTGGCAAAGACCAGGAATAATGCGAACGTCGCGCGCCATGTCTGGCAGTTTGACGGCACCAACAAGAATGGCATTCAAATCGGCAGGAACCGGCACATAATTCGCCTCGACCCAGCCCTGACGCGAGCCTGCCATGCCGCATATGACGACCGGCAGATCTGAGGGTGCTGAAAGGCTTGCAAGATGCCCCTCAAGCACAGAGGCAAACCCCTTAACGCGCGATACATCAAGCCCGTCATCGGCACGTTTTTCGCCAAGAACATTGCCCGCGCCATCGACGAGCCAGAGCCTGAAACGCGTTGTTCCCCAATCACTTAGCGCATAGATCGGGACTTGGCTCACAGATAGCCTCCATCAACGATCAGGGTCTGGGCACTCAGCATGCGCGCTGCATCGGAAGCGAGGAAAAGACAAGGCCCGACCATATCACCGGGCTGAATTTCTTCCCGCAAAACCTGCCGTTCAATGTGGTGTTTCAGGCGATCTCCCGATACCCACAATTCGCGCTGGCGTTCCGTAATGACCCAGCCAGGGGCAATGGCATTCACCCGGATTTTCTCCGGCCCCAATCGTCCCGCTAACCCCTTGGTAAGACCGATGATTCCGGCTTTCGCGGCCGTATAGGAAGGCATTTCGCCATGGTTGATCATGAACGAAGTCGAGGTGAAATTGATGATCGAACCACCACCCGCCTGACGCATGCATGGTACAACGGCCTGCGCTGCGAAGAACTGGGGACGCAGGTTAATAGACTGGTTCTTATCCCAATATTCCGGCGTCACTTCATCAATATCGTGCCGGTCATCCCAAGCAGCATTGTTGACAAGCACGGTGATTAGGCCAATATTTTCAATGGCTTGCGCAACAGCAGCCCGCAGAGCCGCCACGTCTGAAAGATCAGCCTTGATATAAAGCGGGCGGTTTCCGTATTGGCTTTCCATCTGTTCCACCAGCGCATTGGAAGGCTCGTCGGCAATGTCGATGAAGGCAACGCGCGAACCCTGACGCACAAAGCCTTCAGTCAATGAAGCGCCGATGCCGGAACCCCCGCCGGTGATAAGCACAGATCGATCTTTCAGGTCGGGAAAAATAGCGGAAGGCATCATGGTAGGATTCTCATAAGGCTGAGTTAATTCCATTATATGGAACTATGTTTGACTATGCTGAATTGTCATCCTATGCTGCAAGAAGTCAAGGAAAATGAGTCTGGTCAATGGTTCAACTTCGCACAACCAAATTTCTATTGGCGATTGTAAATTTTCAGCAAAAATCGGGGATTCTTCGGCAAATATTGCTCAAGTTGCAGCAAAAGCGGGAGCAAATCGCCCCAGACACTCCAGGAACAGGAAAAACATGAGCAAACCGCAAAGAGTGGCGACCGATAGGGTAAAAAGATCCGGTGGCAGTCAAGATACCGGCACGCTCGGCAAAGCCATCAGCGTTCTTGACATCATAGCCAACTCTTCCGAGGCGCTGCGTTTCACGGATGTGCTGAAACTTTCCGACCAACCGCGCGGCACCCTCCACCGGCAAATTTCCAATCTCATCGACGAGGGGCTTATCGCGGTTAACAGGGATAATTGTTACACGCTAGGATTGCGGTTGTTGCAATTTGCATCCAAAGCGTGGGCTGGCAATGAATTTCGCAATGTCGCCGCCCCTCACATCCAGAAGTTGCATGAGGCGACAGGCGAGACAGTGCATCTTGGCGTGCTGCGCGATATAGAAGTGATCTATCTGGACAAAATCGAGAGCCGCCAGAATATCCGCATGGTTTCACAGATCGGCAACACCGCGCCCGCCTTTTGCACCGGGGTCGGCAAAGCTGCGCTTTCGGCCCTTCCAGACGATGAATTGCGCGAGCGGGTCGAGCGCATCGAATTCCGGCCATACACCCCCAACACTTTGGCCGATGCCGCAGCCCTCCTATCCGAGATCAGCACCATACGAAGCACCGGAAATGCCTATGACCGGGAAGAGCATGAACTGGGGATTACCTGCGTTGCAGCACCGATTTTTTCCCGCACCGATGCGCTGTTCACTGCCAGCGTTTCCGTGACAGGTCCTGCCTACCGGGTAACGCCGGAAATGCTGGCCTCCTGGACGGAAATAACCCGCGATACCGCGTCGGCCATCATGCAGAGCATGGCAATCCAATTGTCTCCGCGCAGCTAATATACTGAAAAAATTGAATTAATTTTTTAAAAGCTGCACACGCGGCTTTGTCAAATTTCTGTCATTGAAATCAAAAAGTTACCACAAAGTTAACACAATTGGCCTTTTTCCCACTTGACGTAAGATGCCGATAAATTTCAACCTCCTAGTACTTTCGGATTAGGTGATCCGAGAATCGGAGGAATATTATATGTCTTTTTATGCTTCTGACGCAGCTGTTTCCGCCCGTAAAACCCGTCTAAAAACATTCCGCAAACATCTTACTACAACAGTCTTCACCACCATCTTGCTCACCGCGGCAACGGCAGGTGCAATCGCCCAGCAACAGCCCAGATATTACAATGCTGACGGCACGCGAACCGATGATTTCGAAGCCGCAAAGAAGAGCTGGCGCGATGATGCCGAGTTCAACGGCAATGATGTCCTGAAAGCGTTCAATGCCGATGCAGCCTATGCAATGGGCTTCACCGGTAAGGGCACCAAGCTTGGCGTCATCGATCAGCCGGTCTATGCCGCTCACTCGGAATTTGCCGGTAACGGCAAAATGAACTTTGTCAAAACCGAAGGCACAAGGCTTTATACCGATCCCTATATTCCCGTGAAAGCCGGTGACCACTTCGTTGCCGATGGCAGGCAGTATATTGACGGCTATGGTGGCATTTCCAGCCATGGTACGCACGTCGCCGGTATCGCTGGCGCCAATCGCGATGGCAAAGCCATGATGGGCGTGGCCTTCGATACCAGTATCTTTGCCGCCAGCAATTATGACGCAGGTCCAGAAGATGGCGTTGTACTTGGCAATGATGGCGCAGTTTATGCTGCGGCATGGGATGCCATGATCAATAGCGGCGTCTCGATCATCACCGACAGCTGGGGCATTGGTCTTTCAAGCTCATCCTGGACCTATGCGGAAGCCTATGGGCAATATCAGGAGATCAAGGCCATTCTCGGCACCCCCGAAGGTGGTGCCTATAACGGCGCGATCAAGGCTGCGGAAAGCGGCATCGTCGTCGAATTCTCAGCCGGCAATGATGGTGGACTGGAACCAGACGCCCTTGCAGGGCTTGCAACTTTTCGTCCTGAACTGGAGAAAAATTGGCTGACGACAATGAGTGTCGTTGCTGACGAGACAAACCCGGATGGCTATTCACGAAGTGGCTTTTCCAGCATTTGCGGCTATTCCAAATATCATTGCGTCGCCGCTCCTGGCACAAACATCAATAGTGGTGTGCCGGTTGGCGACATTACCGGCCTTAATCCCGGCGATGTAATGGACGACAGCAGATTCACGTCTGGCTATGAAGAACTGAGCGGTACTTCCATGGCAGGCCCGGCCGCGACCGGTGCCTTCATGGTGCTGAAGCAACGCTTCCCCTATCTCTCCAATGGCGATGTCAACGAAATTCTCAAGACGACATCCACCGATCTTGGCGAAGCCGGGGTTGATAATGTGTTCGGCTGGGGTCTGATCAATCTCGACAAGGCAATAAAGGGCCCCGGCCAGTTCCTGAGCCGTGTCGAGGCAAATCTGCCCGCCTCCTATCGCGGCACCAATGAAGAAGTCTGGAGCAATGATATCTCACAGGACGCGCTGGACCAGCGGTTCGTTGAAGACCAGCAAACAATCGCCGATTGGGAAGCCAAGAAAATCACAGAAGGCTGGCAGAATGGCATAACCGAAGCCAGCAAGGAAAAAATCCGGCAGCAGGTCGTAACGCAATTTCCGGATTCCAACTTCCCTGCGGCCATCGAACTTGTCAGGGACCGATACGCGAAACTCGACATTATCAATCTTCCTCAAAACCCGCCTTTGACTGATGAGCAGCTCGAAGCTGCCAATGCAGCATTCGAGGCGGCGGATGCCAAGATGCTGGCGGACCCTGCAGCAACTGCCCTATGGAATGCATTCGTGGCAACAGCTCCAAACACAAGCATTCCGAGGGCGCCACAATTTGTCGATTTCTCGGCTACGCCTGAAGCCAGTGCCGAAACAATTCGCGGCACGATCACCGATGACCGTATTGCCGGAGCGCTGAAAGAATTTACTGCCTATGAAGCACTCGTTCCGACACTGACCGAGAAACTGAATGACCCGAACAATTATATTGGCGGATTGACAAAAACCGGCATGGGCACGCTGCGGCTGACAGGCGACAGTACCTATAGGGGTGATACGCTCATCAATGGCGGCTTGCTTGCAATTGATGGGTCCATCACTTCCAAGGCTGTCATCAACGATAGAGGTACGCTCGGCGGCATTGGCGCAGTTGGCGGTATCATAGCCAATAATGGCGGTACGGTCGCTCCCGGCAATTCGGTAGGCACCTTGACCTCAAATGGCGATGCGACCTTCAACACGGGTTCAACCCTGCATATTGAAGTCAACGGCAGTGAGGCTGACAAGCTCGTCGTCAATGGCACGACGACCCTGCTTGGCGGCGTTGTTCTCCTGACGCCGGAGACCGGAGCCACGACAAAACCCAGCGCACAGGAGGTGCGCTCCGCCCTCAATAGTAACAGCTATAATTTCCTGACATCGACGGGCGGCATAAACGGCCAGTTTGCAAGTGTTCAGTCGGCCTATGTGTTCTATGATGGCGTTCTCGCCTATGCTCCGACCGGCATTGCGGCAAGCTTCAAACGCAACGCATTGGGCTTTGACGATTTCGCCAAGACGCGCAATCAAAGAGCGGTTGCAAAATCCATTGAAACTGGCGGCGCTGGAAGCTCCCTTTACGACACAATCGAAACCAGCACGGTTTTTGACGCCGTTGCAGGCACCTACCAATCGCTGACCGGCGAAATCCATGCGACGCTGGACGGTGTACTGATCGAGGATGGGCACTTTATCAGTCAGGCGGCAACAGAACGTCTTCGTGCGGCCTTTGACGGCGTGGCCGTCACCCCGCAGGCAACGATCACCCCTCTCGCCTATGGTCCGGGCGAAAAAGCAACGGGCAGCGAAGCCTTTGCCGCAATTGCTCCGGCCGATCTCTCCCCTACCCTTTGGGGTCAGGCCTATGGCGCATGGGCGCATGCCGACAGCGACGGCAATGCCTCCGGCTACAGCCGCGATACGGGCGGCTTTGTTACCGGCCTTGATGGCGTGATTGCCGAAACATGGCGCTTCGGCCTCTTGGCAAGCTATGGCAATACCTCGTTGCATAGCGGTGGGGCCAAGGCCGATGTGGACAGCTATCAGGTCGGTGTCTATGCCGGTACGCAGTGGGATGCGCTCGGGCTTCGCCTGGGTGTCAATCTAGGTCATCACGAGATCGACACGGATCGCGATGTGGTACTTGGCGGTGTTACCAACGGCCAGAATGCATCCTATGATGCCCAAACCGTTCAGGTCTTCGGTGAACTCGGCTACAAGGTCGAGACGCAATATGCGGCGCTCGAACCCTTTGCTGCTGCGCGCTACACGCATCTGAAAACCGATAGTTTCCAGGAAGATGGCGGCGATGGCGCATTAACCGGTCTGTCCGGCTCCAGCGATGTTACCACGACAACGCTCGGGCTTCGCCTTTCGCGCAATTTTGCGCTTAGCGAAACAACCGTGCTGACGGCACGCGGCATGGTTGGCTGGAACCACGCCTTCGGTGATGTAACGCCTGAACGTGAGCTGGCCTTTGCCGGCGGCGCGCCCTTCTCCATCGAGGGCCTGCCCATTGCCAAGAATGCCTTTGCTGTCGAAGCCGGGTTTGATGTCGGCATCGGCAAACGTACAACGCTCGGCCTCGCCTATACCGGCCAGTTCTCCGGCGACACACGCGACAATGCCGTGAAAGCCGACCTGACAGTCAAGTTCTGAGACTGCACAACAAACTAAAAACCCTCCCCGCATGGGGGAGGGTTTCGCATTTGAAATTGATAGCTGGATTAAACAAAGAACGCTTCCGAACGAGCCTGCCGCAAGTGTTCTTTACTGGTTGGCTTCGAGCGCTTCCTTGGCAAGTTCATTGCCCTGATCGGCGGCAAGCTTCCACCAATGGAGAGCCTTCTTCATATCCTTCTTAACGCCGCGTCCCACATTATAAAAGACGCCGATATTATATTGCGAGGCGGCATAACCTTGTTCCGCAGCCAGCTGAAACAGCTCCATGGCCTTTTTGTAGTCTTTGTCCACGCCAACGCCCGCCGCATATTGCAGACCAAGATTGTCAAGCGCGACCGAGTAGCCCTGATCGGCTGAAAGCTGATAAAATTCAACAGCCTTTTTCGGGTCCTTGGGCAAGCCGCCCCGCCCTTCAAGATACATGTTTCCAAGGCTCATCTGCGAGCGGTATGAACCCTGCTCCGCTGCCTTCATATACCAGACAACGGCCTCCTTATCGCTCTGCTCGACGCCTTCGCCACTCTCATAGGCATATCCCAGATAGTTCTGCGCATCCGCATTGCCCTGATCCGCAGATTTCCGGTAGAGGGCAGCAGCAGCAGCCTTGTTCACCTCAACGCCATAGCCATTGGCATAGACATTGGCGAGGTAATATTGGGCCAGTGCATCGCCCTGATCGGCACCTTTGGTCAGCCAGATGAGTGCCTGCGCATCATCTTCTTCAACGCCAATGCCGTTGGAATAGAGAAAGCCGAGATTGCGTTCGGCCCGCGCCAATCCCTGCTCTGCCGCCTTGCGATACCAGAGCACGGCTTCCGCCGGATTTTCCTCCGTGCCAAGCCCCAAGCGATAAACATCTCCTATGGCATTTTGCGCGAGCGCATAATTTTGATCCGCCGATTTGTTGAGCAGATCGCGGGCCTTTGCATAATCTTCCACGCCGGTATAGCCGTTGAGAAAAATGCTGGCGACGCCATATTGTGCTGCAGCTTCACCCTTATCGGCGAGCGGCTCCCAAAGCTTCAATGCAGTGACATAATCTTCATTGTCAAAGGCGATCTGGGCCGCATCTGACCAAGCCAAGGACGGAACGGACAGCACAAGGCTGGCCGCCAGGAAAATAGCTCTGAAATTCACAATCGCACCCACGCCTCATTGATCCTTTGAGGACTATGGCGCGGCATGCCGGAATGCAAGTGGCCCGATTCTGAAATTTTCTTTCAATCGGGAGCCACCAAGCTCTAATTCTTCAAGATGAAATCCGCAGGCCGTGAGTGCTCAAGCACGAGATCGGCATTGGGCATATCATTGGACAATGCCCTCGCCTGTGCCGAGCCGACATTATAGCCGAAACCGAGCCAGCGCTGCACCAACCGGTTTTCAAGCTCGAGCCGGTCCACCTGCAAGAATACCGTCATGTCGAACAGCGGCTCCAGACGGTTCCAGGGTGCCTGATCGAGCAGGAGATAATTGCCTTCAACAAGCAAAATCCGCTGATCCGCCTTTACGATATCTGCTCCCGCCCGCGCTAGATCAAGCTTGCGGTCGAAAAGCGGGATAACGATATCCTCGCCGCCCTCGCGAAGCCGCCTCAGCATGACCTCAAAGCCAGCACAATCAAATGTGGGTGGAGACCCCTTGCGCTTGCGCATGTCCCGCGCATCGAGAATGGCATTATCAAGATGAAACCCATCCATCGGCACGACCACCGCCGCATCCGGATCGCGCGCATTGATGGCGGCGCAAAGCGTCGCTGAAACCGTGGATTTGCCGGCACCCGGCGGGCCGGCAATCGCCACGACAAGCCGTTTCGTATCGGCGGCACGGGCGAGAATAGCCGAGACCAGATCTTCACTGGTTACGGCTTCCTGCCTGTCGTCCAAAAGGGTCAGGCCAGCCATTTGTCGTAATCGGAAACGAGCAAATGCAGCGGCGCTTCATCCTCTTCAATATTGGAGAAACGGCCGATCGGCTCACGGAAAATATTGTCGGTCAGATCGTCATTGACCGTCGAAACTTCACCGATCAGCACATCGCCGCCCTCGCCCCAGAAAGCGTGCCAATTGCCCGGCAACAGCGTCACGCTCTCACCCGGTTGCAGCTTCAAAAGGCCGCCTGCCTTCTGGCGCACGATACGGCCATCAGTGGCAACTTCCACATCGGTCTTTTCGTCTACGCTGCCATCTTCATTGGAGTTGAAAAGTTCCAGCACCAGCGTGCCGCCGCCGCGATTGATGATATCTTCCGCCTTGACGATGTGGCGATGCATGGGTGACAGCTGCTTCTCGCGGCTGATCATGATCTTTTCGGCATAAAGCATGCCGCCACCCTTTTTCAGATCTTCCTGATTGCCGTTCCGGGTGGTGAAGAGAAACAGACCAAGTTCATCGAACTTGCCCTGACCGTAATCGGTGATATCCCAACCAAGACGCGCATCGAGAATTGCCTTGGCATCGCTTGATGTGCGAGCCTTCAATTCTTCCGGCGACCAATAGGCGAACGGCGGCATGACATAGCCGAACGAGCGAATGAACTTGTCGCTCTCGCGGATGATCGCATTGATTTCAGAACGCTTCATTCTCAAAAATTCCTATGGGTATAGTGGGTCGATTGGCAGCTGTATATCTCCCCCTTAGCGGGGGAGATATACTTGTAATACTCGTTCAGTTTACCTGTGCTGGCGGCGTTTTCGCTCCGGTCATAAAGGCGACGGCGTCCGACATCGTATATTCCTTGGGGTTGATCACTGTTAAGCGTTTTCCCAGGCGGTGGATGTGAATACGGTCTGCCACTTCGAAAACATGTGGCATATTATGCGAGATCAGCACGATTGGCAGCCCACGTTTTTTTACATCCTGAATAAGCTCTAGAACGCGGCGCGATTCCTTGACGCCGAGTGCAGCTGTCGGCTCATCCATGATGATGACTTTGGAGCCGAAAGCCGCCGCACGCGCCACGGCAACGCCCTGACGTTGGCCACCCGACAGGGTTTCCACCGTCTGGCTGATGTTCTGGATGGTCATGAGGCCAAGCTCCGTGAGCTTGTCACGCGCCATCTTTTCCATCGCCTTGCGGTCGAGCATGCGGAACAGGCTTCCCGCAATGCCGGGTTTGCGCAACTCACGGCCGAGGAACATATTGTCGGCAATGGAAAGCGCGGGAGACAGAGCGAGGTTCTGATAGACGGTCTCAATACCCGCATCGCGCGCTTCCATGGGCGAGCGAAAATTGATGACCTTGCCATCCAGTTTGATCTCGCCCTCATCGGGATGCACGGCACCGGAAATCGCCTTGATCAGCGAGGATTTTCCGGCACCATTATCGCCGATAACCGCCAGAACTTCGCCGGGGTAAAGGTCGAAATCGGCATGATCCAGCGCCGTGACACGGCCATAGCGCTTGACCAGACCGCGTGCTGTGAGCAGCGGGGTCGCGGAGGTTTGTGTCGTGCTCATCAGCTTGCCGCCTTTCTGATCCACTGGTCGATTGCCACAGCTGCGATAATCAGCACGCCAATCATGAGATAGGTCCACTGCACATCCGTGCCATACATGCGCATGCCGAAAGAGAAAACGCCGACGATGAGCGCACCGAAGAGCATGCCGAGAATGGAGCCGCGCCCACCGAACAGCGACATGCCGCCGATAACCACAGCCGTTATGGATTCAATATTGGCGAACTGGCCAATCTGCGGCGAAACCGAGCCATTACGGCCAATCTGGGCCCAACCGGCCAGCCCGCAAATGAGGCCCGCAAGAACATAGACCGAGACAAGCACGCGCTTGGTGCGCACGCCCGAAAGCTGCGCCGCCTCCGGATCGTCGCCGATCGCATAAAGATGACGGCCCCAGGCAGTATAGTTGAGCACATACCAAAGCAGCATGATCAGCAGGATCATGGCGAACACGCCATAGGTGAACATGGCCCCGCCACCCAGATTGATCTTGTCGCCGAAGAATTGCAGCAAGGGAGCGTTCTGCTCGATCTCCTGGGCGCGGATCGTCTCATTATTGGAATAGATATAGGTCGTGGCAAGAAATATCTGCCACGTGCCAAGGGTGACGATGAATGGCGGAAGTTTCACATAGGCAATCAGCATGCCGTTGATGAAGCCGCAAAAGGCACCGAGCGCCAGCCCGCAAGCGACAGCCACCTCGACAGGCAGGCCGTAGCGGAAGGTAAACTGCCCCATGACCACCGAAGACAGAACCATGATGGCGCCGACGGAAAGGTCGATACCGGCGGTAAGAACGACGAGGGTCTGCGCCGCTCCGACGATGCCGACAATGGCCACCTGCTGCAGGATCAGCGTCAACGCGAATGGCGTGAAGAAACGCGATCCGACCAGCGCGGCGAAAATGACCAGCGACAGGACCAGAACAATAAGGGGGACGGCTGCCGGACTTGAATGCAGGAAATGCCGTATCTTTTCCAGCGCGCTCTTGTCATCGCTGTCAAAGCTGGCGACGGTCGTCGCGCTTTGCGTCAGCACGCTTTCGAACTCCTGCCCCTTATGAGGCGTTCGCTCTGTTTCTGTCATAATGTGACCTCCCTAGAACAGGGTAATGAATTCTGTTGAAAACAAAAGGCTGGGCGCGATGCTAACCCTCCTCCTTGTGGGAGGGAAGCTGCGAAGCAGCAGGGAGGGGTCTTTACAAAGTGAGAAGAACCCCTGCCCGTCGCTACGCTCCGTCCCTCCCCACAAGGGGGAGGGTAAGACCGCTCAGATCAGCCCCAGCACTTGGCCAGGCCGTCCTTGACGCTGATCGACTCAACACCCTTGACCGGCTTGTCAGTGACCAGCGCGACGCCGGTATCGAAGAAGGTCTTGCCTTCCGTTGGCTTTGGCTTTTCGCCGGTATCGGCAAACTTCTTGATGGCCTCAATGCCGAGCGCTGCCATGGCAAGCGGGTATTGCTGCGATGTCGCGCCGATAACACCGGCTTCAACATTCTTGACGCCCGGGCAACCACCATCGATGGAAACGAGCAGAACGTCCTTTTCCTTGCCAACCGCTTTCAGAGCCTCATAGGCACCGGCAGCTGCAGGCTCGTTGATCGTGTGCACGACATTGATGCTTGGGTCTTTCTGCAGAAGGCTTTCCATTGCCTTGCGGCCGCCTTCTTCATTGCCATTGGTGATGTCGTGGCCAACAATGCGCGGGTCAGTTTCGTCGCCGATCTTGTTGATATCGGCAACATCAATGCCAAAGCCCTTCATGAAACCCTGATCGCGCAGAACGTCAACCGATGGCTGCGATGGGGTGAGGTTGAGGAAAGCAATCTTGGCATCCTTCGCCTTGTCACCCAAAGTACCGGCAGCCCACTTGCCGACCAGTTCACCGGCCAGAAGATTATCCGTTGCGAAGGTCGCATCGGCAGCATCGACAGGATCAAGCGGCGTATCGAGCGCGATAACCAGAAGACCGGCATCACGTGCCTGCTTGACCGAGGAAACAATACCGGCTGTGTCGGATGCTGTGATCAAAATACCCTTGGCACCATCGGCGATGCAGGTCTCGATTGCCGCGACCTGGCTTTCGCTGTCGCCGTCGATCTTGCCCGCATAGGCCTTCAGCTCAACGCCGAGTTCCTTGGCTTTGGCCTGCGCACCTTCCTTCATCTTGACGAAAAACGGATTGGTGTCTGTCTTGGTGATCAGGCATGCGCTGACATCCGCAGCCTGTGCAGGCGCGGCCAAAGCGGCCAGAGCAACGACAGCCGCTCCAAATACCGTGGATTTCAAATATAGATTCTTAGCCATGTGTGACTTCCTCCTATGGACGCGGCAAGCGCATACTCGTCCGCATTGAGACCGTGTTCGACAGGTCCCTGTTCAATTTTCTAAACATCTCGGACAGTTATCCTCCCGGCCAAGTGCCCTATAAGCAAATACCACTCGTCCCAACCTGTCAACATTAATAAATCACTGTGATTTAATATTGACAGAAGCCGGTCCCCGTTCCATTGTCCCAGGGAAATCGGGAGGAATTTCGTTGGCTATTCGAGTATCGGAGCGAAGTGCCGCCGCGCGGCCGTCGCATCATCACGGTACGAACCAGAGCGGCATGCGCGATCACAATGAGCGTGTGGTGCTGTCGCTGCTTCGCCAGCATGGCAGCCTTGCCAAGACGGCGATTGCGCGGATGAGCGGGCTCTCCGCCCAGACAAGCTCAATCATCATGCGCATGCTGGAAGCCGATGAACTGCTGATCCGCGAAGAGCCTTTGCGCGGGCGGATCGGTCAACCCATGATCCCCATGGCGCTTAATCCTGAAGGCGCATTCTTCTTTGGCTTCAAGATCGGGCGGCGCAGCGCCGACCTTGTGCTGATCGATTTTCTCGGACGCATCCGCTCCATGCGCCATACGCCCTATGATTATCTGGCACCGACGCCGATCTTTCGCATTGCTGCAGAAGGCATGCGGGACATGCTGGCCGAACTGACACCCAAACAGCGCGAAAGGGTCGCCGGGATCGGTATTGCCGCGCCGTTTGAGCTGTGGAAATGGGCCGATGCCGTCGGCGCGCCGCAGGAGGTGCTGGACCAGTGGCGCGACTGCGATATCCGTGCCCGAATCCAGGAACTCTGCTCCTTCCCCGCCTATTTGCAAAATGACATGACCGCCGCCTGCGGCGCAGAGCTTGTCTTTGGCCAAACCAAAGATATCAATGATTTCGTCTATTTCTATATCGGTTCGTTTATCGGCGGCGGTATCGTCATCAATGGCAGTCTTTATCCCGGGCGCAGCGGCAATGCCGGCGCGCTTGGCTCAATGCCGGTATTCGGGAATGACGGCACGGCCCGCCAGCTCATCGATATGGCTTCAATCACCGGTCTTGAGCGCGTCGTCACCACGCTTGGCCGTGACCCCTCGCCGCTCTGGGCTTCGCCTGACGATTGGGGACAGATGGGCCCTGAACTCGACGAGTGGATCGACACAGCCGGCAAAGCGATTGCGCAGGCCGTCGTCGCATCGGCCTCGGTTGTGGATTTTGAAGCCGCAATTATCGATGGCTGGATGCCTGAAGATGTTCGCGCCCGTGTCGTGGAGGCCGTTCAAAAACATATAAATACGTTCCGGCTGGAGGGACTATCGCTTCCCTCAATTCTTGCAGGAACTGTTGGGATCCATGCCCGTTCACTGGGAGCCGCCAGCCTGCCACTGGCTGACCGTTTCCTTCTGGGCCAGAAGATTTTCAGGAAAGAAATTTAGTGCATGCAAAATTATGGCTTTAAGAAAAATGGGATGCCGATTGCTATTCTCTCTGGTGATGTCCCATGTTGATTGGAATTTCCCCAATGCTGGGGCCGGAACTGCTGGCGACACTGCGCGCCATGGGACATGGCGACGAGATTGCACTCGTCGACGGCAATTATCCGGCGCAGGAAGATGCTCGGCGGCTGATCCGCGCCGATGGCCTGCCGCTGATTCCGCTTCTCGATGCAATCTTGCAAGTGCTGCCTGTCGATGACTTCGTACCACAGGCATTGTTCCGCGCTTCCGTAATGGGCGATCCGGACCGCGCCGACCCCGTTCACCACGAAATGCAGGCTGTCTGCTCCAGACGCGCGCCGGGGTTTGAATTGGTTGCGCTCAATGGCGAGGCACTCTATGCGCGCATCAAAAAGGCGTACACGATTGTTGCGACAAGTGAACCTCGACTTTATGCCAATATCATCATCCGCAAGGGTGTGATTTATCCAGATAAGTCCTGAATCCAGAGAGATATTCTATGATTTTATGTTGTGGTGAAGCCCTGATCGACATGCTGCCGCGCCAGACCGGCGCCGGAGAAGCTGCTTTTGCTCCTTATGTCGGCGGCGCTGTTTTCAATACGGCGATTGCCCTCGGACGGCTTGGGGTGCCAACCGAATTCTTTTCGGGAATTTCTTCGGATTTCTTCGGCCAGATGTTGCGGGACAGCCTGGCACAAAACCATGTTGGCACACGCTATGCGCATATTTCGCCGCAGCCGACTACATTGGCTTTCGTGCGGCTTGTTGACGGCCAGGCCAGCTATATTTTCTATGATGAAAACAGCGCGGGGCGGTCCCTGACAACAGACCATTTGCCGGTGCTGGACGATAATGTCACCACAGTGCAATTTGGGGCGATCAGTCTCATTCCGGAACCTTGCGGCGCGACCTATGAAGCGCTGATGGCGCGCGAGCATGAAAAACGCGTCATCGTGCTCGACCCGAACATCCGACCCGGTTTCATTCCTGACAAGGAAAAGCATCTCGCCCGCATGCGCCGCATGATCGCCATGACCGATATTGTCAAGATTTCCGATGAGGATATGCGATGGTTCGGTGAAGCCGGAACGATGGACGAAATCGCAAAACGCTGGATCGTTGCGGCAGATCAACAGGGACCGAAACTCATTCTCGTTACCCATGGCGCTGATGGCGTTACCGGCTACACACAGGATCAGACCGTGCATGTCGATGCGCAGCGTGTTGAGGTTGTCGATACGGTGGGCGCTGGCGATACATTTACCGCCGGTGTACTGGCTTCATTGCAGGAAGCCGGGCTTTTGACGAAAACGGCCCTGCCTGCCCTGACACAGGATCAGATCAGCGCTGCCCTGACACTTGGTGCCAAGGCAGCAGCCGTAACCGTTTCCCGCGCAGGCGCAAACCCGCCCTGGCGGAGTGAGCTGGGCTAGGTTGCCATCCCTTGGCGCTCCCCCGTTGGCTTATGTGCAAGGTTAACTATTCGCATTAATATAGTGCGTGGTTCGACGGGCTTGTCGAAGGGTGAACCACGCATCACTCTAATGCATGCCGAAAATCACTTCAATTCTCTCGCCCGCCGATCCAGCTCCAAGGCCTCCGCTCTTGTCAGGCCAATATCATCGAGCATGCGATCGCTGAGGCGGGCCAGAGGCGCATCTTCCGCGCTGACCACACCGCCGGAGGCAAAACTTGTGCGGACTCTTTCGACAAACCGCTCAAGCAAACCGGCCTTATTGGAGTTTCGCAACGAATAGCTGCGGCCAGTGCGATAGTTGCGGTCAATTTCTAGTAGACCAGTCGTCTCTATATAAGCCATAATAAATACTCCTATGATGTGCGGGTCAGCAGGCCGTCGAGCGTCATCGCGCGGAACCGCTGTAATGGTTTGATACTTCCTTCCGCCTTCATTCTGATCAGCGCGCCCTCATAGGCATCAATCAGAAAGGCGGCCGTCTCATCCGGATCAAGATGTTCCGGCAATTCTCCGGCATCACGCGCCTCACGCAACACCGTTTTAAAATCCTCCTGCCAGGCGGTGAATGAGCGATTCAGCTCGCGCTGGAGCACTTCGCTATGGGCCGCAATGGACTGGGCAAGATTGCCAAGAAGACAACCGCAGGTTGGATCGCCGCTGCTATAGACTGTCTCGTAATAATCGAAATAATCACGCAGACGTTGGAGCGGTGCTTTCGACCTATTTTCCAGCAGAAGACGCGTGCGCACCTTCTGGTTGTTGGTGCAATAGTTTGCAAGCACCGCCGAAGCAAACTCTTCCTTGCTTTCGAAGAAGTGATAGAACGAACCCTTGGGCACGCCCGCCGACTTGAGGATCGGGCCGATTCCCGCGCCATCATAGCCGTGGGAAAGAAGCGCCTTCAGGCCCTCATCAATCAAAACTGCTCGTGTGTCGATCTTGCTCATAAGGTTATAATAGACCAGTCGTCTAGTATTTGCAAGAGGCGTTTTTTTGCCCTTTGACTAGCTCGGTCTAACGCTCCGGTAGGGCCTGCTGCAAATAGTATAGTGCGTGGGTTGCAATGACAGTCTCCAGCGTTGCAAGAGCTGGCTCCCTGCACTCAGCTCTCTTCCTCATGGTGAGCCCTCCTGAGCGAGCCGAAGGGCGAACCACGCACAATCTAAAAGCCACGCAAGCATGTGCCTTGTGATGACCGAAATACTAACCGAAAGGATTTTCCACTCTTGGCCAGATTTCACGCGAGAGCTTGCGGTAGTCTGTCTTTTTCGGATTTGAGGGATAAGGCGCGCCCGCATCGATATAGATGATCTCCGACGCCACCGGCTCGAACCCCGCGTGGAAATGATTGGTTGATTTGACCAGCAGAATATCTTTCGACAAGGGATCAATGCCAATATTGGAAAAGATGTCAGGCTCAAAAGTCTGGGTGCGGTTCGTGTTGAGGATGACGTCGATATCCGTGCCTTCAAGGCGGATCAGCGCTGCGGGCCCAAGCGTAACCCGGCTCTTACCAAAGCTTTGCCAGCCTTCCTCCACGGCCCTTACCACCTCGACACGCGCATCAATAGGCGCGCCGCCATCAGGACCGGCCTTGCCGCCAAAGCGCAGCTGTATCAGCGCGCCCTCGCCTGCGGCGAGGCAAAAGGTGACGGCGATAGGGTCCCAGATCGTCGCAACAGCCACATTGCCAATACCGCGCTCGATAATGCGATTGAGGATCAGCGTGCCATCGCCCGCTACACCGCCGCCCGGATTATCCCAGACATCGGCGACAACCACAGGCTTGCCCGGGCGTTGCGCGACAATCGCCATGGTCGCATCAAGCCCCGCTTCCGTGTCCAGCATTGGCATGGCCGTGGTGCCACGTAGGGCGAAAAGCTCCATGCCCAGCTTTTCCGCCAAAGCATCGCCCCTGGCCTTTTCATTATCCGTCACAACCATGAGCTGTGTGCCCAGCTCCGGCACGTCGCCCGCCATGAAACCATGGATCAGCGAAACCGACAGAATGCCATCCTTGCCGTGCAGCGCTTTCATGCGATCCACATAGGACCGCATCGGCTCGCGGCTTGTGGGATAGACGCCAATCATGCGGCAATCGAAGGTTGAAATGACCGGCTTGATCTCGCCACGGAGTGTCCGCAGGGCCAGGTCAACCACATGTTCGCCGCGCTCGTAAAAATCCGTATGGGGAAATTCGAGAAATGCCGCCAATATATCCGCATTGGCGACGCGCTTTTTCGTCAGATGGCTATGGGGATCGAGTTCCGAAGCAATAAGAATATCCGGGCTGACAATGGCGCGGATGCGCTCCAGAAGATCGCCTTCGCAATCATCATAACCCTGCGCGACCATGGCACCATGCAGACCCAGAATAACGCCATCGACCGGCATTGCTGCCTTGAGCTGGTCGAGAATCTCGTCGCGCAGATCTTCATAGGTCTTGCGCTGCAACAGGCCGCCGGGCTCGGCCCATGTTGCTGTCCCTTCGATAAGCTCGAAACCTTCTTCCTGCGCGCGGCGGCGCAGGACCACCATCGGCGCCGAGCACAATGTCGGCGTATCCGGGTGCTGGCCGGGACCGGCGTAAAATGCCATCTCAAAGCTGGCGCGATCTGTCGGCACTGGCGAGGAGGTGTTGGTCTCGGTAGCGAAGGATGCGGTGAATATACGCATTTTATGCTTTCGGTTGGGTGGTTATGGCAGTTGAGTTGTGCGTGGTTCGACGGGGCTCACCATGAGGGAGGTAGCGGGTTGCAAAGCTCATCTTCAACGCTTGACGATCAAGCACCCTGCAATCAACTCACCTCCCTCATGCTAAGCTTGTCGAAGGGCGCACAATATTCATGCAGGCTTATAGGCCACCGCTTCAATCTCGATTTTGATATCGATCATCAGCCGCGATTCAATGGTTGTGCGCGCGGGCGGGTTCTGCGGAAAATAGGTGGCATAGGTCTTGTTGAAGGCAGCAAATTCGCGCGCATCTTCTAAAATGACGAATGTCTTGACCACATCGGAAAGCTCTGCCCCCGCAAGGGCGAGCGCGGCTTTGATGTTTTCCATTACCTGCTTGGTCTGGGCTTCGATACCGCCGATAATGACTGTTCCATCCGCGCCGACCGGCACCTGACCGGAAATATAGATGAAATCCCCTGCCCGAACCGCTGGCGACAATGGCACATGCGACTGGCCGAAATGCTGTTTTGTCATGATCTGTTTCCTGTTGTTGACTTATTTCACTGCGCCGATGGAAAGTCCGCGCACCAGATAGCGTTGCAGCCAGGCGAAAAGTATGGCGACCGGCACTGACGCGACGAAAGCGGCGGCCATAACATAGTGCCAATCGACCGTATAGCGCCCCGCAACCAGCGAAAAGACGCGGATCGGCAAAGTATAGCTGCCTTCGGTGCGCAGCATGGTCAGCGCAATGACAAACTCATTCCAAGCATTGATGAAGGTGAAAATCGCCGTAACCACCATGGCGGGAACCGCCAGCGGCAGAAACACGGTGAAGAGCGTGCGCGTGCGACTTGCGCCTTCCATCCACGCGGCCTCTTCCAGATCGCGCGGGATGGTGGAGAAATAGCTTTGCAGCATCCACACGCAAAAGGCGATGTTGAAGGCCGTATAGATGATGACGAGCACATTGAGGCTATCAATCATACCCGCCCCGGCAACAAGGCGGAAAAGCCCGATGACCAGAACAATGGGCGAGAGCATTTGCGAGATGAGCAAAAACTGGCGGAAGGCATTGCGCCCGGCAAATTGATAGCGGCTGAGCGCATAGGCGGCAGGAATGGAGACGAGGATCGTCAGGGCGGTGGACAGGCCGGACACGTAAAGCGAATTGGCCAGTGCCGATGCAATGCCGGAGGTGCGCCACATTTCCGGGAAATTTTGCCAATGCAACTCGTCCGGCCACCAGGTCGGATTGAGCACTTCCGTTGCGGATTTCAGAGAGCTTATGGCCATGACCGCATAGGGAAACAGGATCACCACGACAATGGGCGACAGGAAAAGCCAGAACAGGATGGAGCGTTTCAGTTTCTTGCTCATTGCTTTTCCTCCCGCATGGCGAGGCGCACATAAAGAATAGTGAAAATAATGAGAATGGCGAACATGATCAGCGAAACGGCGGCGGCTTCGCCCAGCCTGCCCATGCGGAAGGCGGTTTTATAAAGATAGGTGACCAGAATATCGGTGGAATTGGCCGGACCGCCCTGCGTCGTCGCCCAGATGATGGGGAAGGAATTGAACACATAGATCGTGTTCAGCACGAAGGCGATATTGATGAAGGGCTTGAGCAGAGGCAGCGTGATCAGGCGAAACTGGTCCCAGCGTCCCGCACCCTCAGTCGCCGCCGCCTCATAGAGATCTTCCGGCACGGAAGAAAGGCCGCCAAGGAAGATTGTGACCGTAAAGGGCACCGAGACCAGAATGCCGATGAGTATCTGCATGGGAAAAGCGGTCGAGGCTTCCGCCAGCCACTGAATATTGGTGTTGATGATCCCGAGATCACGCAGCGCCGAATTAAGCATGCCGCTTTCGCCATTCAACGCCCAGCGCCAGACAATTGCAGTCATGGTCAAGGATATGGCCCAGGGCAGCATGATGAGAATGCGCGCAATGCCGCGGCCATAAAAATCCTCATTGAGGATAAGCGCGATGGGAACGGAAACAATCAGCGTGCCAATGACAACGGCCGCCGTCCAGAACAGGGTACGCCATGTCGCGGCAATGAAATCCGGATTGGCAAACAGGCTGCGATAGTGCTCAAGCCCGATGAAATCCTTCAACATGCCAAAGCGGTTCACATCATGCAGCGATAGCGAGACGATCTCCTTTAGCGGCCAAAGGATGATGGCAGCCGCCAGTAGAAAGCTCGGCAAGATGAGAAAATAGGGGACTGAAGCCCGTTGCATCGATGGAATTACCTTTGGTTTGTAAAAGACCCCTCCCCGGACCTGGGGTCCGTCCCTCCCCACAAGGGGGAGGGTTGGGCTAGCGCTTGACCCGACTTTAGAGCCAGATAGCCGGATGTGGCACCATGCCCTCGCCCTTGTGGGGAGGGTGGCTGCCAAGCAGCCGGGAGGGGTATGTTACTTCAACGTCTCATTGATCTTGGCAGCGGCTTCTTTCAGCGTTGGCTCGATCTCGCCCTGCCCCAGATAAATCTTCTGGATGGCGTTGGACGTCGTCTGGGCAATGTCTTCCCAGCCCGGAATGACCGGAGCAAAACGCGCATTCGGAAGAAGGTTCGTGAACACTTTCAGGTCGGCATTATCGGCAAAATACGGGTCTTTGGCTTCTTCGGCATTGACGGGAAGGAAGCCCTCGATCTTGTCAAATTTTGTGCGCTGTTCCGTCGTGAACAGGAAGTCGAGGAATTTCCATGCTGCTTCCTTGTTCTTTGAATTTTCGAACAGGACGATGGAATCCGTCACGCCATAGGTACCCTTGCCGCCATCAGGACCGGCGGGAATGGGTGCCACGCCATAATTGAGATTTGGCGCTTCGTTCTTGATCTGACCGGAAAGGAATGGCGCGGTGATGACGGTTGCAACCTTGCCCTGCTTGAACAGATTCTGCACATCTTCGCGACTATAGGAGGTAACACCCGGCTGGGTCAGACCGCCATCGATAAAGCTCTTGTAAAGCGTCGCCGTATCAATGGCTGCTTTTGAATCAAGACCGGATTTCCCATCCTTGACGATCTCGCCGCCATTGGCCCAGAGACCATAATAGAAATAGACATCCGTCTCGATTTCCTTGCCCTGCAAGCCGAAACCATAGGTCTCCGTGCCAAGCGCCTTGATCTTTTCGGCGCTCGTCTTGAAGTCTGCCCAGGTTGCAGGCGGGGTATCAATGCCAGCCTTGGCGAAGATATCCTTGTTATAATACATGGCGCGCGCTGAAGCTGCGATCGGCAGGCCATAAACCTTACCGTCCATGACCGATGGCGTGAGGAATGTATCGATGAAGCGCGCCTTGAAATCCGGCGTAATATTGCCGTCAAGCGGGGCGATAATGCCTTCCTTGACATAATCCAGCAGCCAGCGCGTGCCGATAATGGAAAGGTCGGCATTGGCACCGGCCGAAATATCGGTCGTCAGTTTCTGCTGGAGGCTGTCCCACGGAACAACTTCGATCTGGATTTTCGTATCTGGATTGGCCGCTTCGAAGGCTTTGGCCGCTTCTTCGAAATAGGGGCCTGTGCCCTTGCTGTATTCAGCAATGGTGACGCGGACGGTGTCGGCAAATGCTCCACCCGAAAAGGCGAGAAGGCTAAGGCCTGCAAGTAGGCTTAGTTTTCTGATCATCATGATGTTCCCCTTTGTTACACGCCGCATTCTCCCATCGGCGTAATTTTGAAACTTTCACCATCATTCTATGTAATTTATTTTCATGCAAGTCAAAAATTGAGGGGTTATGACAGTTTTATGTTGCTTTTTTTCATATGCCGTCATTAATAAGCTAGGGGAACATTTCAAAACAAGGTCACGATATGACTTCAGAGACATTGCACAGAGCCCTTGGTTTGTATGGCAAACAGGTGTTTATAACCGGCGCGGGTGGCGGCATCGGGCAAGCATTGATCGACACGTTCAATGCGGCAGGGGCCATTGTTTCAGGCGCCGATCAAGATGAGAGCTTATTGACCGGACTGCCGCTGGCAAATGGGCTTGTCTTCAACATCAATGACAAGGCGCAGACCGGCAGCGCAATTCGAAACTTTATTGCCGATCACGGCACGCCGGACGTATTGATCAATAATGCCGGCTTTTCCCGCGGCGAGATTCTCGATCAGGTCGATGGCGATGTTTGGGAGCGCGAAATTGCGACCAATCTGAATGGCGCATTTCATGTCACGGACCCGATTGCCGAGGCCATGGCCGCAAAAGGCGGCGGCAGCATCGTATTCATCTCATCGGTCAATGCGCTCAGCCATTTCGGCAATCCCGCCTATTCGGCCGCTAAGGCTGGCATGATCGCCTATATGAAGGCGCTCGCAGTTGAGCGCGGCCGGTTTGGTATAAGGTCCAATGCCGTATGTCCGGGTTCCGTGCGCACCCCGGCATGGGATCATCGTCTGGAAAAACAGCCGGAGCTTCTGGCAAAGGTTCTGCCGCATTATCCGCTCGGACGTCTTGTGACACCTGGCGAAGTGGCGCAAGCGGCCTTCTTCCTCAGTTGCGCCTCCGCGTCGGGAATCACCGGTGCAACGCTGACTGTCGATGCTGGCCTGACAGCAGGCAATCTCCATTTCATCAATGACGTGCTCGCCGGAGACAAGTGACATGGCCGGACTACAGATCAAGCAACTCGCCAAATCCTATGGCGCAATGAATATACTGCATGGGATCGACCTCGAAGTGCGGGACGGCGAATTTCTGGTGCTGATCGGACCTTCCGGCTGCGGGAAATCCACGCTCCTGCGCATGATTGCCGGATTGGAGGATATTTCTTCCGGTGAGTTATGGATCGGTGACCGCCTGTCCAATGGTCTGCCGCCGCAGCAGCGCAATATTTCGATGGTGTTTCAGAGCTATGCTTTGTTTCCGCATATGAGTGTGCGCAAGAATATCGGCTTTGGTCCGAAAATCCGCCGCGAGTCGGCTGCAGCCATTGACGCCAAGGTCGGCAAGGCTGCGGAAACGCTCAATCTGCATGACTATCTGGACCGTGTGCCGCGCCAACTTTCCGGCGGGCAGCGCCAGCGGGTTGCAATGGGGCGTACAATCGTGCGCGAGCCGGACCTGTTCTTATTTGACGAGCCGCTTTCCAATCTTGATGCCAAGCTGCGCGTGCAGATGCGCACGGAGCTGAAGGCGCTTCACCAGCAGTTAAAGACCACAATGGTCTATGTTACCCATGACCAGATCGAAGCCATGACCATGGCGGACCGGATCGTCGTCATGAATGCCGGACGTATTGAGCAGGCGGGCTCGCCGCTTGAGCTTTACGACAAGCCGGTCAACAAATTCGTTGCAGGTTTCCTTGGCTCGCCCGCCATGACCTTCATTCCTGGAACATTGGAACGTGGCGATGGCGCGCCAAAGGTTCGCACCGACAATGGCACCATCATTCCGGTCGGCGATACCACTGCCGCTTCGGGCCAGCCGGTCGAGATCGGCATACGCCCCGAACATTATCGCCTCGCACCCGATGGCAATGGATTTGCCTATCACGTCGAGGTGATTGAGCCGACAGGTTCCGAGACCCATTTGTTTGGCACGATTTCCGGTGTTGCCGTGCGCTGCGTGTTCCGTGATCGTTTGGCGCCGGAGCCCGGCACTCAATTATCATTGACGGTTGACCCGGCAAAGGTGCATGTCTTTGACGCTAAAACCGGAAACAGAATTTGACCTGTGCTTGGGTTCGCCCTTCGACAAGCTCAGGATAGCCAACCATAAGGAAGGTGGGTTGCTTGCATAAAGCTGTGAGGTTACTGGCTTTTGTTTTGCCACTAAATTCCTCCCTCATGGTGAGCTTGTCGAACCACGCACATCGTTATTGCAAACGAGATGGATAAAGCAACTGATGGCACCACCGCATTTCGACATTGTTGCAAGGCTGAGGGAGGTTGCCGATACAGGCAAACATTCCGACAGCCAGGTCGCAGCTGCGATCCTGTCCGATGCGGATTTCGCCACTCATGCGCCTATCAACAAGCTGGCCGAAAAGGCTGGGGTGAGCGAGCCGACAATCACGCGTTTCTGCCGTATGCTCGGTTTTGAGGGCACGCGGGATTTCAAGGTAAGGCTGGCGCAATCGCTTGCCATTGCCGGGCGGTTTATCGCGCCAGGACCCGCGCAGGATGAAAACGGCAGTGTGACGTCGGTCATCGCGCGCAGCGCCGTCGATGCTGTCGAAACCGTGTGCAATCTGATCAACAGAGACGATCTTGAACTTGCGGCCTCGCTCATTGCGCAAGCGGGAATGGTTCGCGCCTATGGCTCCGGCGGGTCGTCCTCAATGGCAGCTACCGAAATGGAAAATCGCCTGTTCCGCCTGGGCATTGCCGCCTCATCGCATATTGATGGCGAAATGCAGCAGATGACAGCGGCAACCAGCAACAAGGATACTGTTATCATTGCCTATTCGCTTTCAGGGGAAATCAAACCCTTGATCGAGGCCGTCATGATCGCGCGGCGCTATGGCGCCAAAACAATTGCCTTCACGGCGCCGGGCACGAAGCTTGCGGCGGCTGCAGAACTTGTCATGCCTTTTCACATTGACGAAGGCACCAATGTTTACCGGCCCTCCCCCGCCCGCTATGCCCTGCTCGCGCTTACCGATATGCTGGCAATGACCGTTGCCGAAAAAATCGGTGCCCCTGCCGTCGAGCGGATGCGCCGCATAAAGAACCTGCAAGCCATGCACGCCAATAACGCGACCACACTGCCGCTCGGAGATTGAGATTGAAGCTGACCGATATTGATACACCCGCTGTTCTCATCGACACGGACCGCGCAGAGGCAAATCTGCAAAAATTCCAGACCTATGCCGACAATCATGCCTTGACCGTGCGTCCGCATATCAAGACACATAAATTGCCGCGTTTTGCCAAACGAGCCATAGAGCTTGGCGCTATCGGGATTACTTGCCAAAAACTCGGCGAGGCTGAAGTGATGGCCGATGCGGGAATGAGCGATATTTTCATCCCCTACAATATTATCGGCAAGGCAAAGCTTGAGCGTCTTGCCAAGCTTAATGAGCGCATCACGATCAGCGTAACCGCAGATAATGAAACGGCCATACGCGGTTATGCCGAGGCTTTTGCCGGGCGCAAGAAGCCACTGACCGTTCTGGTCGAATGCGATACGGGCATGGGCCGCTGCGGCGTTCAATCCCCGCAGGAAGCGGTCGCGCTTGCCAAGCTGATCGACGCGTCGGAAGGGCTTAACTTTGCCGGCTTCATGACATATCCGAAAACTGGCGGTATCGAAACCACGCAGGCATTTCTCGCAGAGGCGGAAAAACTGGCGATCGCAGCGGGGCTGGACCCGCACACCATTTCCAATGGCGGAACCCCCGATATGTGGCGGGCTCACGAAGTGGCGAGCGCAACGGAACACCGTCCTGGCACTTATATCTATATGGATCTCTTTCAGGTCGCCAAAGGTGCCGGCACCCTTGATGATTGCGCTCTCACCGTGCTTGCAACTGTCGTAAGCCGCCCGACCGAAAATCGCGCCATCATCGACGCGGGCTCGAAGTCGCTGACAAGCGATACACTGGGTTTAAGCGGATTTGGCAGGGTGGTGGAATATCCAGATGCGGTCATTTCCTCGCTTAGCGAAGAGCATGGCACAATCGACCTGTCTGCATGTGAGCACAAGCCCAAGGTAGGCGAGCGCATCCGCATCATCCCCAATCATGCCTGTGTCGTGTCCAATCTCTTCGATAGTGTCGTGCTTATTTCGGGCGATACGGTCACTGAGATCGCCCCGGTGGCCGCTCGCGGGCGTGTTGATTAGGGGATGGGTAGGCTTATTGCATTTGGCCCATCGCCTAGCTCGGCAATTTAACTTGCAACTATATAGTGCGTGGTTCGACGAAGCTCACCATGAGGAAAGTTGGTAAACTGCAAAGATAATCTTCACCGTTTAAAATCATCTCAGCTTCCTCATTGTGAGCCTCATCGAACCACGCACAAACTCGGTGTAGACGTCATCTGCTCAGTGAGCGGGCTCATTGGAGAACATGGCGGCGTTCTCGTCATAGCGCGACAGAAACTCCTGTTCCGAGCCCGAATGGCCAAACCATGGACCTCGGCCAAAATTGCAGCCGCATTTTACCAATGGCTCGATGATGGCATGCGTATCAATTCCAACGGCTATTCTTTCCATATCCAGTTTTCCTGCCAGTTCGCATACTGCTGACAGAATGACCCGCTCGGGGCCTGGCTGGTCAATGTTCCGATAGGCCTCCGACCCAATCATCATTCCATCATATTGGAGCGCCATGGCTCCATTTACCGTAGAATGAGACATGGCAAACTGGTCGACTATCAGGCGGAAACCGATATCCCGCAGCCTGCGCATGACACGGAAGATCTGCTGATCGTCAAGCATCGCAATATTCTGCGAAATAATGAAATTTACTTCCGAAGCATTGACGCCCCATTCGGCCTGCAGCTCCCTGATGCGTTCAATGAACAGCGGGTCCATGAGCTGGGGGAAAGAAAGCTTGATCCCGATCAGTAATTTATTGTCGGGATAGTATTTTTTGAAATTGTGCAGGAATTCAAACGCTCGTGACATGATAAAAAGGCCGAGATGAAGAATGGAGCCATTTTGTTCAAAGATTGGAATGAACTTATGCGATTTGATGTCTCCGAATTCCGGATGATGCCAGATAACACTTGTATGCGCTTCGCAAATCCGGCCTGTCCGCAAATCCACGACAGGGCGATATCTCACTGAAAATTCGCCGCGCCCGATGGCCCGCGTAATATCACCGCCAAAATCCAAAGCTGCGCGCAGATCCTGAATGAGAGCGGAATTGTGCCAGACAGCATCTTCGCTCTTGGTGTCTTCCGCGTGATACATGGCACCATTGGCGCGGCGCAGCAAAGAGCCGAATGGCTCAATTTGCCCCTGTTTCTGGGCGACGGAGCAGGCAATAACCGGTGAAATACGTATCCCCTCATTTTCATAAGGCAACCGCATTTCCGCAAGCATCTTGCGCATGAGAGGAATATCCACCCCCTCGTCGCTGGGATAGATATAGGCTATCAGATTATTGTTGAGGCAGCCCACGACGCCCCCTGCAAGCGTGGCTTGAAGCTTGTCGATCTTGCTACTGATCATTCGTGCCAGAACCTCATCGCCAAAAATGCTGGCGATCTGATGGTAATTGCATATTTTTATGAGGATCAGATCAATCTGGCCTTCCTTGCCAACCAGCAAATCATACTCTTTGACCAAACCGGCCTGATTGAGAAAACCGCTGGCCGGATCATGATAGGCCAGAAATTCGAGGCGCGTCTGATTGCGTTGCAGAACAAGACGCATTCTTTCAATCACCGAGGCCAGCAGGCCGACTTCTCTAATATTGGTGGGAACGGAGATGGGCGTGTCCAGATTGAGATTGCCGACATCTGTCACAGCCCTTGAAAGGCGCATCAATGGATTGACGACAAAGCTCGCGGCCCAGGCAGTCAGCGCAATGCTTATTGCAAGCCCGATCAAGCAGACGGCCGTATAATACCAGTCCCAATCCGCCTTCGCCGATAATTCGTCACCAAGTGTAACGACGACGCGCCAGCCTTTGAGATCAAACTTATCCAGAGATACGGCGTTTCCCAGGTCGGCGGAGATTTTGCTTGTGTCCCGCCCGATCGTGAATTGACCGCCCGAAACCGAAAGCTCCTCTCCGGAAGGCGTGAAAACGCTAATTTCCTGGACAGTATTGCCTGTCGCGCTGCTCAGGAATGCGCTGATGCGATTGACGCACATGTCGAGTGCAAGGACCCCTAAAGGCTTCCGATCCGGACCAAAAATCGGCAGAACCCGGGTCATGGTCCATACGCTGCCTTGCGTGGAAGCGCACAGATCACTGGTATTATTTACCACATAGGGAGCACTCCAGGTCGGTGTCCTGCCGACAATACCGCCGCGATACCAGCCTCGCTCAAACAGATTGAAGTCACGTTCTTGCATGGGCCTGTCCGGCCTTGTCACAAGAAGACGCGATGGGTTGTCCGATTGCGTCTTGCCTTGCCCCTTAAAATCCCGGTCGGTCTCCTTGATCTTGAAAACGCTTAACAGATGACCATTGCTTGCACCGAAACGGAGAACCGACACCTGGATAGGAACCCGCTCTGGAGTGGCCCTATCCGCCTCGATAAAAGAAAAAACGCATTCAGCATTGCTGCATCCAGCAGCTTTTACCCGCGCTGCAAAAGCATCGGCATATTCCTCAAGCGGCGTAACAAGATGGCCGAGTTGATTGGCGATATCTCTGGCCAGAAACTCCGCCGTCCTGTCAGCATAAGTCTTTGTCAGATCGGTACGTTGCGTCTGCAAGATCAGGCTAAAACCCAAAAACAGCACAATCAGCAGGGCCAAAAGCGGAAGGCCAATAACTGCGACCACGGGGACGCCAAAAATGCGTTGACGGGATGTGTCCAGTGATTTGCCTGAATCCGTTTCCATAATATTCGTGAAACTTTCCAAAAAACGCACAATACCCAAAATGAAATGGTTTACGGGCAATTTTTATATCGTAAATATTACTTGGTGACGCGCCTAACGGCACATAATTTCACAAAGCTTTTAATCAGTCGTCAAAGAACAGCCCGTTCTTATCGAAATATCGTGCACGCTACTATAAAATCAGAATTCAGTCTCGACGGGAGGTTGTACTTCATCGGCAATACAACCGGATACAATCTCGCTTCGGTGTATATGCGTAACCTGTGCAACGCATAATTGCAACAGCTTTCCCCGCAGTGATCCTCCGGCCCGCTCCAGCAGAAAGCAAGCGCTTGCCAAAACTAAAATATTAGAATATTTATATTTCAAATCCTTTGGGAGGAGGTTTTCTTGCAGTATCAAAAGTTCCGGTTGCCCCTGTTAACGACCCGCCTTGCGGGCGATTGCGGCTTTCAGTGACCGATAACCCCGTCGCATCATCGGAGCGCAAGCGTGACCGGGCCCACCCGCTCGCGACATCCAGCACGGACTATGCTCAGCAGCGGGCAGCCACCCCCCGGGCTGCAACCCATATTTACAAGCAACTGCTTGACGACATTATTTCGCTGCGCCGCAGACCGATGGAGCCCATTCTTGAGAAGGAAATTGCCGCGCAGTTTGGCGTGAGCCGCACGCCTGTCCACCAAGCGGTTTTGCGACTTGCCGATGACGGGCTGATCGATATTTTTCCACAATCGGGAACTTTCGTTTCGCGCATTCCGCGACGCGCGCTCTATGAAGCAATCCTCATCCGCAAATCCCTTGAAGAGACGACCGTGAAGCTGGCTGCCGAACAGGCGGGACCTGCCGATATTGCCCGGCTGGAACGAAGTATTGCCGATCTCGTGGCCGCCGAAGCATCTGGCGACAATGAACGCTTTCACAGCGCTGATACGGATTTTCATCTGTCGATCAATTCAATTGCCGGATTTCCCGGCATATGGAACGTGATCCAGCAGGTAAAGATGCAGATTGACCGCTATCGGCGGCTGACACTACCGCTCAGCGGGCGTCTTACCCGCGTCATTGTCGAGCATGAAGCAATTCTCGATGGCATCCGCCGCCACGATATAGCGCACGCAACAGAAGCCATGGGCTTTCACCTCGGGCAGATGCTGAACGAGGTGAAAGACACGACGAATGTCGACCCGGCATTTTTCATCGATGATGACTGACTGACCGCTTTTAAAGCGGCAAAACACCGACATGCAAAGGTTCTGAAATGAAGATCGAAGTGAGACAGGTTTGCCATCCGGATGCGGTACGCAATTTTGACACGGACGAACTGCGTCGTCATTTCCTGATGGAAAACATGTTCGAGGCCGATGAGATTACCCTCACCTATAGTCATATTGACCGGTTGATCATTGGCGGGGCGGTGCCCCTCTCCAAGCCTCTGCCGCTGACAGCGCCCACTCCCGTGGGTCAGGAATTCTTTCTTGCGCAACGAGAACTTGGCATATTCAACATTGGCGGCGCTGGCCGCGTGTCGCTTGACGGCATTGTGCACGAACTTGCCACCCGCGACTGTCTCTATGTCGGCAAAGGCGTCGTCAATGTGATCTTCGAGAGCGTGGATGCGGCAAATCCGGCTAAGTTCTATCTACTTTCAACGCCTGCTCACGCTTCGCATCCAAATGTGCTTATCAAGCCTGAACAAGCCAACAAGCTGATACTGGGCGATCAGCTGACCGCCAATAAGCGTACGCTTTACCAGTATATCCACCCGGATATTTGCGAGAGCTGCCAGCTTGTCATGGGCATGACACAGCTCGAACCCGGCAATATGTGGAACACCATGCCCTGCCATACGCATGACCGCCGCTCGGAGGCCTATCTTTATTTCGACCTTGCCACCGACACCCGCATTTTTCACATGATGGGTGAGCCGACCCAGACACGCCACATGATCGTGGCAAATGAACAGGCGATCCTTTCCCCCGGCTGGTCGATCCATTCCGGCGTGGGCACGGCCAATTATGCCTTCATCTGGGCAATGGGCGGCGACAATAAGAGCTTTACCGACATGGACCACGTACCGATGAGTGTGCTGCGATGAACAATCTTTTCGATCTTCAAGGCAAGGTAGCGATTGTTACCGGAGCCAATACCGGCATCGGCCAGGGTATCGCCCTGGCCCTCGCACAGGCAGGCGCTTCCATCGCTGCCGTTGGGCGTTCGTCCATGGATGACACGCGTCATTTAATAGAAGCGGCGGGCAGGCAATTCATCGAGATCAAGGCCGATCTCGGGACGATTGAACCTGTTGGCAGGATCATCGACGAAACGCTTCAATCCTTCGAACGTCTGGATATCCTCGTCAATAATGCGGGCATTATCCGGCGCAATGACGCCGTGGATTTCACCGAAGAGGATTGGGACGCGGTGATTGACACCAATCTCAAATCGGCATTCTTCCTGTCGCAAGCCGCCGGACGGCACATGATCGGTAAAGGGCAAGGCAAGATTATCAACATTGCTTCGCTTTTGTCGTTTCAAGGCGGCATTCGGATTCCATCCTATACGGCATCGAAAAGCGGACTTGCCGGCATTACCCGGCTGCTTGCCTGCGAATGGGCCGCCACGGGCGTAAACGTAAACGCCATCGCTCCCGGCTATTTCGTGACCAATAACACAACTGCCTTGCGCGAAGATCAGGACCGCAGCGCGCAAATTCTGGCGCGTATTCCAGCCGCCCGTTGGGGCGAGCCTTCCGACATAGGCGGCGCCGCGGTCTTCCTCGCCTCCAAGGCCTCTGACTATGTGCATGGAACAGTTCTGCCTGTCGATGGCGGTTGGCTGGCTCGATGACAAACTCTAAAAAGCGTAAGCCTTCGCTTACGATAGGTAAGCCATGAATTACCAATTCGATTTCGCTGCTCTCCTGCCCTATTGGAAGGACTTCCTTGCCGGAGCGCTCACAACAGTCCAAATGACTGTCGTTGCGGTGGCGATCGGATTGGTCATAGGCGTGCTTTGCGCGGTCGCCCGGCGCAGCGCCTATGCCTGGCTTCGCCTCATTGTCGGCATCTATATCGAGGTCGTTCGCAATACGCCCTTTATCGTGCAGATATTCTTCATTTTCTTCGGCCTTTCTTCCATTGGCATAACCATGCCGGTCTTTTTTGCCGCCGTATTTGCAATGGTCATTAATGTAGGGGCGTATACGGCTGAAATCGTTCGGGCAGGCATGGAAGCTGTGCATCCAAGCCAGATCGAAGCAGCAGAGGCGCTTGGGCTTTCACGTTTCCAGATCTACCGCGACATTATCCTCATGCCAGCGATCGAGCGGGTCTATCCGGCGCTGACCAGCCAGTTCATTTTGATGATGCTTTCCACATCGATCACCTCGCAGATTTCGGCGGAGGAATTGACCGGCGTCGCCAATAATATCCAGTCCTACACCTTCCGTTCATTCGAAACCTACATCGTCATCGCCCTGCTCTATCTCGCAATCACTTATCTTTTGCGGGCTGGCTTCCATCTCATCGCGCTTGGAATTTTTCCGCGCCGCCGCCGTCTCGGCACACCCTTGTGAGGATGAGAACATGACTGGCGGTTTCACCACAAATCATCTCGTTTATCTGCTCAACGGCCTGCTTTGGACTGTCATACTTTCCGCGCTTGCCTTCCTTCTCGGCGGCGTTGCCGGGTTCTTCGTCATGCTGGCGCGCACGTCAACCATGCGCTGGCTGCGGCGGGTTTCACTACTCTATGTCCAGTTCATTCAGGGCATGCCGCTGCTGATCCTGATGTTCGTCATTTATTTCGGCCTTGGCGTTATCGGGATCGAGGTTCCGCCGCTTATGGCTGCCAGTCTCGGCATGATGATCTATTCCAGCGCTTATCTCGGCGAAATCTGGCGCGGTTGCGTTGAATCCGTGCCCCGCACGCAGTTTGAGGCGGCTGAATGTCTTGCCCTCACCCGCTGGCAGACTCTGAAAGACGTGATCCTGCCGCAGGCGCTGCGCATAGCGACACCGCCCACCGTTGGTTTCATGGTGCAACTTATCAAGAACACATCGCTTGCCTCGGTTGTCGGCTTCGTCGAGCTGACCCGCGCAGCGCAAGTCATCAACAATTCGCTTTTCCAGCCGTTTCTCGTCTTCGGTATCGCTGCCGCCTTTTATTTTTGCGTCTGCTACCCGCTTTCGGTCTGGAGCCGTTCGCTTGAGAGGAAATTAAATGTCGGCCGTCGTTAAGCTCAACGAAGTCATCAAACGCTTCGGCACTGTCGAGGTACTCAAGGGCGTTTCCTTCGAGATCGAAGCCGGTGAAGTCGTGGCTTTGATTGGACAATCGGGTTCGGGCAAGAGCACGGCCTTGCGTTGCATAAACAGGCTCGAAACCATTCAGGGTGGAACAATCGAGGTTTGCGGTCATCAGGTGGATTCACCCGGTCTCGATATCCGCGCGCTGCGGCAGGATGTCGGCATGGTTTTCCAAAGCTACAATCTGTTTCCACATATGAATGTTGCCGAAAACATCATGCTGGCGCTGCGGCGCGTGAAAAGCATTGGCCGCAGCGAAGCAATGGAAACCGCCAAGGCCGTGCTCTCAAAGGTTGGCCTGTTGCAGAAGATCGATGCCTATCCCGAACAATTGTCGGGGGGCCAGCAGCAGCGTGTGGCGATTGCCCGTTCGCTCGCCATGCAGCCAAAGGTCATGCTTTTCGACGAGGTAACGTCAGCGCTTGATCCGCAGCTGACCGGCGAAGTTTTGCGCGTCATGGAAGATCTCGCCAAAGGCGGCATGACCATGATCGTCGTCACCCATGAAATGGCATTTGCCCGCAAGGTCGCAAACCGCGTCATTTACATGAATACCGGGCGGGTCTGGGAAACCGGCACCGGCGAAATGCTCGTTCATCCGCAAACCCAGGAATTGAAGGATTTTCTGGCCAACGACCTGTGACAGAACCAACCTCATAATCACAAAAGGGAGAGAGAATAATGAGATTGCTTACGAAATTCGGCATTGCCGCGAGTGCGGCCCTGCTCATGCTGGCGTCAGCCGCTCATGCGGATTCGCTTGAAAATATCAAGAAAGCCGGCAAGGTGCGCATTGCTGTTGCCATGGGAATTCCGCAATATTCCTATGTCGACGAGAATTTGAAGCCGACCGGCTCGGACGTCGAAACCGCCAAGCTCATCGCCAAAGATCTCGGCGTCGATCTTGACCTGATCGAAATTACCAATGCCGCACGCGTTCCTACGATCCAGACCGGCAAGGCGGACATTCTGGTTTCCGCACTCGGCATCACAGAAGAGCGTAAAAAGGCCGTCGACTATACAGTGCCCTATGCAACGCTGAGCATCATTGTCATTGCGCCCAAGGAAATTGAAATCAAGAGCTATGCCGACCTTGCGGGCAAGCGGATTGGCGTGACCCGCGCAACGACCAATGACATGGATATCACCAAAAATGCACCGGGCGCACAAATCGTCCGCTTCGAAGATGATGCAACGCTCATTACTGCTGCAGTCACCGGGCAGCTCGACATCATTTCCAGCCAGTCGGCAGTTCTCGGCGGCATCAATGCCAAGCGCGCAGGCAAGGAACCGCTGGAAGTAAAGTTCACGCAGGCTGAAACCAATCTCGGCATAGCTTTGCCCAAGGGCGAAAAGCCATTGCAGGATTGGCTCAACACCTGGGTGAAAACCAATTTCGACAATGGCACGCTGCGCGAAGTATTCCGCAAATACCAGCACCGCGAACTGCCGGACGATCTCACATCGCGTTGATCGGAACATTCAACGGATTGAGGAATTGGGGCGCTTCGGCGCCCTTTTTCTTGCGCTGTGTATTGTATTGACCACGCAAATAATTCCAGTTACTGAATCGGGTTATGAAAGCTGCAATGGTTATTCTGGTGGTGGGATCGCGCATGGGCAGGATGGTTTGACCATCCGGCATTAGCACCCATGCGCGGCAAACAAGCTCCTGACGGAGCTTTTTTTATGCCCGGAATTTAGTTCCGCCCTGCTCCGTCACAACCATCCACTTCAATCATTGCACAAAGGAACTGCCATGAAAGGCATGTATACTAACGAACCCGCACGTCCTGAAATGACCGGAGCAGAAATTGTCCTGCAGGCGTTGCGCGACAATGGCGTTGAGCACATTTTCGGTTATCCGGGCGCCGCGGTGCTACCGATCTATGACGAGATATTCCAACAGAACGAGATAAAGCACATATTGGTTCGCCACGAACAGGGCGCGGGCCACGCCGCCGAAGGATATGCCCGTTCCACCGGTAAAGTCGGTGTCATGCTGGTAACGTCCGGCCCCGGCGCGACGAATGCGGTGACATCACTACAAAATGCCATGGCCGACTCCGTGCCAATCATCTGTCTGACAGGACAAGTGGCAACCGACCTAATCGGATCTGACGCTTTCCAGGAATGCGACACTGTTGGGATTACACGGCCCTGCACCAAACATAGCTGGCTGGTCAAAGATGTGAAGGAACTCGCCGCCACAATTCATAAGGCATTTCATCTGGCCCGCTCAGGCCGGCCCGGTCCGGTTCTCATCGACATGCCAAAGGATATGCTTCTCCAAAGCACTTATTATGTGGCTCCTTCTGCCGACCCGCATGTCGATGATAATCCGCAACTTGCCGAAGACGACCGGCAGATAAAGGCAAACACTCCTTTGCAACGCGAGCGCGAAGAAAACACCGGGCTGCGCTACGCACTCAAACGGCTTTACATGCTGACCCGTGATCATGCGCCCTATATTGCTACCGATACGAAGCGCTATCAGTTCGCTGAACACTTCAATTCGCCCCTAGTATCAAGCGGGTTCGGCACGGCGGGGTATGGCTTGCCGGCTGCAATAGGCATGCAAATCGCCCATCCTGAAAGTCTCGTCATTGATATTGCAGATGAGTCATCTGTCCAAGCGACGATGAAGGAGCTTTCCACGGCAATCCAGTATGATGCACCGATAAAGGTTTTCATATTGAACAACCCGAACTTGAGCTTAGGCGGAAAATCGCAAAAGCACGGTTCCTACTCGAACGCCCTGCCGGATTTCGTAAAGCTGGCGGAAGCTTTCGGTGCCGTTGGTATCCGATGCGACGAGCGTGACAATCTTGACCACGCAATTGGAGAAATGCTTTCGGTGAGACGACCGGTGCTTTTTGACTGCCGGATTGCCGGCTGACCGGTTAAGTTGGCGGGGCGCATCCGCGCCCCGACGATAGCAATTCCAGATAGGATCACTGTGACCCGGCTTTTTTTCAAGCTCGTCCCTCGCCATTCAATGCCTTGATCACCGGAATGACCGAATACTGCCCGATCTCGGCCCGGTCGGTCAAAGCTCTCAAATAACCGCCGGGAGAGCGGATTTCACCCACACGTTCCAAAATGGCAGCAATCGTGATGGAAGCATTGATATCACCCATGGCGTCACGCGCCCTTTCCCAGGCATCGGGCGAAACGCCAAGCATCGAGCGGACCAATCCTGCCGTTTGCATCAGATCGCGCCAGTCCTCAATGCCGTTTCGGGCATAATTGCGAATTTGCGGACAGGCGGACAGCACAGCATCCAGCGGCATGGGGATCGATTTTGTTTCCAGCTTCGGCCAATCATCCACGGGTCCGGTGGCTTTTACAGTTCGACGGGCGCTATCAAGCCTTTGCCGCATCTTCGTCATTGCGACTGTTCGTCCAGGCATATTGTCTACCGGTACGGGCTCACCGTTTTGCCTCTGGCCCTTTTCTCGGGCCCTTTCAAAATTGGGGTCTATATTTGAATTCTGAATATGGCGCTCAAAAGAAGAGTCAGTGCCGCTCATTTCTTTGTCTGATAATGTATCCAGATAGGCATTTTCGACCTTCGTGCGGAGCTTTGCCAGGCTGTCACAGCGTGTCTGGAGTGTCTCGAGCGGCAAATGCCTGCTTACCCGTCCGGACAAAGCTGCAAGCTCATCCGCATATCCCATCCAGTCGCCTGCCCGCTCCTCGCCAAGACCCGCATGGATCGTTTTGGAGATATCTCGCAGATGAATGGTGATCTCGCTGCGAACGCGGTGGATTGCCCGCGCCAGATCGCGTGCCTGAACCGCATGAGCTTCGATTTCGTCGGCACGCAGCGCCAAAGGTGACAGATCAAAGCCGAACGCGTGCTCGATCTCGCCGGTTTCGCCACGCCGGGCATAACGTTTGCCGTTTGGGCTATCGCGGCGGATAATCAGTCCCGTCTCGACCAATGCCGCCAGATGCCGGCGAATTGTCGCGGAAGACATGCCGCGTGTGCGTAACGACAGCTCTGCATTGGACGGAAAGACGATCAATGGCGCTGCGCCATCAAGCATGGTTTCCGGGTAGAAACTGAGCAGCGCTTCCAGCACGGCAATCGTACGGTCTGAAAGGAAAAACGCTGCGCGCGCCTCGGTTAATGAGCGTAAAAGCGCCCATTTTTCCGGCTGACTTCCGCCGGTTTCGTTCAGTTTTTCTCTCGCTCGCGCTGTCTTTTCCTGCACTGCAAAAATGGCGTGCGACAGCGATCGTCCGCCAAATGGCGACGTTGCAAAACGATCGGTCATGTTTCTTCACCTCAATTTGAGGCAATGAAAAGGTATGCCGGAACGCGTCCGACTCTTGACAAGTCAGGGTGGAAGTGATTCTCTAAAATTGCTACATTGAAGAGGGCTTCCGGGGCGGTGACGTTCTGGGGGCCTTTTTTCTTGCCGTTGCTTCCTTCTCTTTCAGTCCCTTTGTACGGCTCCTTACGAACCGGCTTGTACTAACACTTACACACACTATCCGGCTTTTTGACCCCGTGGATAAGTCACCACGTTATTTGTCATTCGTCCGGCTGTTGTAACGGGCGAGCAATGCTTCAAGCTCTTCCGATACAAATGCCGCAAACCCTTGCGGTATATGGTCGGCGAAGGTCAGGACCTGCCTGCCTCCACTTGAATCCAAAAGTGCAATTTTCTTGGCACCCGTGTTTATTTTGTCCACGCTCGGCGCAGCATTGCGCGGAGCCAGCACGACCGGCTCAACACGCTTGAGCAACCGCTCGAAAATACGATTGAACCGTGTATTGCTGTCTGCGATTCCAAAAGGCTCGAGCGTAATTTCGTTCAGCGCAGCAGCCTGTGCTTCACTGGATTTGAGCAATTCTGCAAACCTGACCCAGCGTGGACGGCCAATCTTCGGGGCCGGGCCAATTGCCCGCACGATCGGATAAGGCACTGCGGCCGCAACCTGCAGAAAGCGGGTCATTTCAGCCTTGTCGATCGACAGGGCGTCTTGAACAAGCCCGCGCTCAAAGCCGCGCTCAACAAGATTTCGCGCAAAGAAGGCACGCTCGATAAAGGAAAGATCGCGGCGCTCGGTATTTTCCTTGCCCTGAGCCAATACCAGCTGGACATCGCTGAGTTCGCGCACAATGGCATGGACCGGCTTGCCAATGCGCTGGGCAGCACGCAGGCGGCGATGCCCATAGGCGGTCTGATAATGCCCCGGCTTATCCGGATGCGGTCGCACAAGAACCGGCACCTGCTGGCCATTCTGGCGGATGCTTTCAACGAGATTTTCGAAATCTTCGTCGAGCCCTGCCGCATGGCTGAGCCGGTCTTCAACAAAGGAGGTTTCGACCAGCGCAGGATCAAGTTCAACCACGCGCTCGACGCCTTCGAGACTTTCCTTCAAGCGGCGCGCATCTTCAATTTCACGGGACATGCCGCCGAGCGAAAGCCCCATAGCCTTAACCGCGCCTGATGCAGCGCGAGGCTTGAGCGCTTCATTGCCGATCAGCGGCTGCGCTATAGGCTCAACGGGTTTCTGTTCGGGTACGGGAATGTTTTCCACCGTTCCAAACAATGCCTTGAGCTGATCCCTGCGATTATTGCCTGTCATCATCGCGCCCTCATACCGGCCTCTTCCAGGCCTTGTAGATCAAGCCCTGGATTTCGGAGTTGACGGAAGTCAGCGATTCAATTGCGCGGTCATAGGTTGCGCGGGTGAAGCTGTCGCGGGATACTTCGTAGAGCGTCTGCTTGGTAAGACCTGCATCGGAAAACGCAGTGGACTTGACCACCGATGAGGTGAGCACGCGGTCCCCGAACAGCGAACGCAGGAAACCGGCAATCTGCTGCTGCGGAGCATCATTCGGCTCAAAGCGCGTAATCAGATAGCGCATGAAATCGAAATTAAGCTCGCCGCCAGCCTCTCGCACGACCGCAAGCAAATCCGCTGTCATGAACAGAAACTGGCTCATGGAGGCGACATCCAGCATTTGCGGATGAACGGTAACAAGCACTGACGTTGCAGCGCAAAGCGCCGATAGCGTCAGAAAACCAAGTTGCGGCGGACAGTCTATGACCACAACGTCATAATCGTCTGACACTGTATCAAGCGCTGCCTGAACACGGGCAAAGAACAATTGCTGCTCGACAGTTTGGGCAGCGCCGTGTTGGCGGTCAGCAAGCATTTGCGGCGTGGTGTGTTCAAATTCCTGCAATTCCAGATTGCCCGGAATGAGATCAAGCCCATCAAAATAGGTCTTGCAAATAATATCGCGCAGCGGACGGCGCTCGCCATCATAGCGGATTGCTCCGTAGAGCGTATCATTGCCGGTCAGATCCAGCTCCGGTTGATAACCGAACAATGCAGACATTGATGCCTGCGGATCAAGATCGACGGCAAGCACACGGAAACCGGACATTGCCAGATGCTGCGCCAGATGGGCACTGGTCGTGGTCTTGCCGGAACCGCCCTTGAAATTGGTAACGGCAATGACCTGCATGTGCTCGTTGGCGGCAGGATCGCGATGCGGCAGATAGGTTTTTGCCTTGGCGCCCCCGGCTTCGGACAGATGGCGGCGCAATGCATTGATCTCGGCAAGCGTATAGAGCCTGCGGCCGCCGCTGCCCGTCTCCGGTTGCGGCCCTTCACCTGCAATTGAAAGCTGGCGCAGATACCCATCCGATACGCCGATGAGCTTTGCCGCCTCGCCGCTGGTGAACTTGCGCAATGTCTTCATGGCTGTCGGCGGAAAGAGCCGGTTGCGCATTGCTTGAAGCTGCGCGGAAAGCATTTCCGCATCGGCGGCGATTGCCCTGTCGGCTGGCAGAACAACAGGCAAAGAAGCATCGCCCACCAAGGATGGGTCGGGTTGATTTGCCTGTGCTGCATGCATCATAGTCAAGGTAATATCCTGTACGTCCGTTCGGTCATTCCCGGCGCAAGCAGAACATGCGCCGATTCGACATAAAAACCAAAGGGGTAACGCCAGATAGAGATATAACGTTGTAAGCCAGCACTAACACCGCATGAGCTTGGTAACGTTTAATTTGCCGCAAACCCCTCAAAACCGTAACTAGGGTGCTAAAATATCCGAGTCGCGTCAACAACTTTATAGTTAACGCAAATTAACCAATAAGGCATCCTGAGCTGTGGATTGTGGTCCAACGCGCCAAGGCGCTTTCTCACACAGAAAAGCCGCCATGCTGGGTGATGAGTGCGACAACGAAATCCATCACGGCCCGAACGGACGGTGCCTTGCGTAAGTCCCGATGGACAAGAAGCCAAATGTCCCGACAGAAGGGCGGAACGTCCTCTGCGATACGCACGAGGTCCGGGTCTGCATCGCCCAAAAAGCAAGGCAGTCCGGCAACGCCGGCGCCCGTGCGTGCAGCGATAAGATGCCCGCCAATATCGTTCAATTCGCATGCAACCGGCCGTGCACCAGCAATGCCGAGTAGCCATTTTTGCTGCGGCATATCCCCAAAGCTTTCGTCAAAAGCGATGAACTGCCATCGATCGGGCACGTCACGATGCACATAATCGCGGCTGGCGTAAAGACCGAATGCCATGACCCCAAGTTTTCGCGCAACGCTTCCGGTCTCATCGGGCCGTACCAGGCGGAGAGCCACATCCGCCTCCCGGCGGCTGAGCGACACTTGCTGCGCCTGCGCCGCCAGTGAAAGACGGATATCCGGATAGAGTGATCGGAAGTGCGCGAGATGCTGCGTCAGAAGATGCATCGTCAACACGGGCGGAGCGCTAAGTGTGACCTTGCCGACGAGCGGCCTATGCGCTGCCTGAGCAATCCGGGCAATTCCATCCGCCGCATTTTCCATCGCGACGGATTGATCGAACACCTGTTGGCCGATAGCAGTCAAGCGGCAGAATCGCGGCAGTCTCTCAACCAGCGCTACGTCCAGTTCCGCTTCAAGCGCCGTAAGTCGGCGACTGACTGTCGCGTGGTCCACCTTCAAGGCGCGCGCCGCACCGGACAGGGTGCCACTGCGCGCCACAGCGATGAAATGACGAAGATTTTCCCAATCGGCCATCTGTGCGATTTCTCAAGATTCACTGGCACATATACCGAATTACCGCACAGAAGTCATTGCCGTAATTTGGAGACAAATTATCATTGCAGGATTGTCTCCATGTCCGCTTCTCACCCCGTTTATCCGCGTATCACGCTCATCGCCGCTTCTCTCGGCTTCGTGATCGTGCTTCTGGACGTCAGCGTTGTGAATGTCGCACTCGATGCTTTGCGCATGAGCTTCTCCACCAATGTGGCTGGGCTCCAATGGGTGGTAAACGCCTATACACTCATCTTCGCGGCGCTGCTGCTCATGGCGGGCGCATTGGGCGACCGCTTTGGTGCGCACGCTGTCTTCATAGCGGGTCTCATTCTTTTCACCCTCGCCTCCCTTGGCTGCGGCGTAGCGCAAACGTTAACGGCACTTGTTGCAGCACGGCTTGCACAAGGCATCGGCGCGGCGTTGTTGGTTCCAAATTCGTTGGCGCTGCTCAGCCAGGCATTCCCGGGCAAGGAAGAGCGCAGCCGGGCTGTCGGCTGGTGGGGGGCAGCGGGAGGCATCGCACTGGCGGCCGGACCCGTGGTCGGTGGCTTTCTGGTAACGCAAGTTGGCTGGCGCGGCATTTTCCTGATCAATATTCCGATCGGACTGATTGGTCTGGCCTTGACCCTCGGCTACTCGAAGCCAAGTCCCAGAAATGACCACCGCTCACTTGATCTGCCTGGGCAGGCGGCGGCTATCCTTGCGCTTGTAGCGCTGGCAACGACGCTGACGGATGCGGGGCAATTGGGCTGGACACATCCGCGGATTATTGTGGCCATGCTCGTAACCGTTCTTTCCGCCATCGGCTTCATTCTGATCGAGGTTCGAAGCCGCGCACCGATGCTGCCGCTGTCATTATTCTCTAATTCCGCATTCACAATCGCGGCGGTCACCGGCGTCATCATCAACTTCGCTTATTACGGCCTGATCTTCGTCTTCAGCCTGTTTTTCCAGCTGGAGCAGCATCTTTCAGCTCAGGAAACAGGCATGGCGTTCCTGCCAATGACCGTCATTCTGATGGTCACAAACATTATAGCAAGCCGGTTGATCACCCGCCTCGGCGCGCGCAGGCTGATAGTGTTCGGTCTTGTTCTGGCGGCGGCCGGGTATCTTCTCCTGCTTCCAATCAGCGTCGAAGGCTCTTACTGGCAGTTGGTGGCACCAATGTTGATGGCGGCGAGCGGCATCGCACTGGTTGTTCCGACGATTACCAACGTCACTCTCTCATCTGTCGATCAGTCACGGGCCGGGATTGCATCGGGCGTTCTCAACACGGCGCGGCAGATGGGCGGCATGCTCGGCGTTGCGACGTGCGGTTATCTGGTGCGGGACACCGCACCAGTCGCGTTCATACAAGGTATGCATCTCTCGCTCATGGTCGCCGTGGTGCTGCTGTTTCTCGGTGCCGCACTCTCGCTCTTCTGTCTCAGCCGGGAGACTTGAGACGAACACAAGCATTTACACGCTAAGGAAGTCTTGGGACGTCATCATTCAGGGCATGGGGTACGCCCTCTACTGATTTTGCAATTACAGCATGTCCAGTGGTTGTTTTCGATTGGGTCGTTTGAACGCTTGATCCAAAGTTTCCAGCTGCGCGGGCGTTAACGTGATATCCGCGGCTTTTCTGTTGCTGCGAATATGGTCCGGGTTGCTGGACTTTGGAATGGCGATGACGCCATCCTGGTTCAGGACCCATGCCAGCGCAACAACAGCCGCAGTTGTCTCCAACTCGCGCGCTATTCCCGTCAGGGCAGGATGGCTCAGCAATCTTCCCTGCTCGATCGGTGAATACGCCATGATCGGAATATTTCGCGATTGACACCACGGCATTAATCCAACCTCGGGGCCACGCCGTTTCAAATTGAAAAGAATCTGATTTACCGAAACGGCGGTGCCGCCCGCAATCGCCTCCAGCTCCTCCATATCGTCCACGTCAAAATTGCTTACGCCCCAACTGCGGATTTTGCCGGATTCCATCAAGGTTTCAAAAGCGGCAACAGTCTCCTCTAACGCATATCCCCCTCGCCAATGCAGAAGGTAGAGATCGATGAACGCCGTCTGCAACCGGTGCAAACTTTGCTCGCAAGCGGTGATAGTACCTTTTCTTGACGCATTGGATGGAAGAACCTTGCTAACGACGAAGACCTTGTCGCGCTGGCCCTTTATGGCCTGTGCCACAACTTCTTCCGCGCCGCCGCCTGCGTACATTTCTGCCGTGTCGATCAGGCTCATTCCAAGATCAATCCCGAGCTTCAACGCATCAGCTTCAGCGCTACGTTTTCGGGCGTCATCCCCCATATACCAAGTACCTTGCCCAAGTATCGGGACATTGTATCCGGAGGGGAGTTTTATGGTCGGTATTTCAGCCATGACGCGTCATTTCAACATATTAATGAATTTGTCGCAAACCCTGTATACAGGTCGAGGAGTTCTTGAGCTGAAACGAATAAGGCCATAGAGATAAATTCGGGGGCACCGCGCGGAACATTCCTGCGCGCTACCAGTTCATGAGCATGGAGGAACTGCGATGTTCATAAAATCTCTCACGGTCGTTACACTTATTGGGCTGTCCGGCATTGTCCTGTCCGGCTGCGTCGCCGATGATGGCGGCGATGGCTATTATGGCGGATCAGGAGGTTATATCTCCAGCTATCCGGACAATGGATATTACGGCAGGGACCGCTATGACCGCCGTGACAGATATTGGCGTGAAAGCAGGCGCGATCGCGACTGGAGAGATCGCCCCCGAAGGGACTGGGACGACAGAGGCGATCGCCCCCACCGAGGCGACAGACCTGATCGGCCAGATTGGAACGACAATAATAATCCAAGGCCACGCCCGCCAGTCGTAGAGCGACCAGATCGGCCCGAGCCAAGCAGACCGGATCGCCGGGAGCGTACAAAAGAGCGCAGCCTGTCTTCTGATGCCGAAAAATCTATCCAGGAACGGCAGGGTGTGGGCGGAACAAGGCCCATTTTGCCGCGTATGCCGGGAACGTCCGACCGGAACTAGGTCTCTTCAGGACAATGCTTGAGGCTCTGTTGAAAATCAGAGCCTTGAGCCACCAAGCTTCATATGTCTGTTGACGTCCTTATAAAGCAGATAGCGAAACGGCTCCGGACCACCCGCGTAGCAAGCTTGCGGGCAGAAGGCCCGCAGCCACATGAAATCGCCAGCCTCGACCTCCACCCAATCCTGATTGAGGCGATAAACCGCCTTGCCTTGGAGGACGTAAAGCCCGTGTTCCATGACATGCGTCTCGGCAAAGGGAATGACAGCTCCCGGTTGCAACGTGACGATAGTGACATGCATGTCGTGACGCATGTCCGAAGGATCGACGAAGCGCGTCGTGGCCCATCGTCCGCCAGTGTCGGGCATGACAGTCGGGGCTATGTCATTTTCATTCAGAACGAGCGGCGGTGGTGTTTCAATGCCATCTACCGTTTCATAGGCTTTGCGCACCCAATGGAACCGAACATGCGCGTTGGATATGTTCAACGCCTGCCAATTTGTCGAAGGTGGAATGAAGGCATAGCCGCCGGGCTGCAGGATGTGCTCCTTGCCCGCAATTGTAAGCTGCAATTCCCCCTCCACGACAAAGAGAACGCCTTCGGCTTGCGGATCGATTTCGGGACGCGTGCTGCCACCCCCCGGCGCCACTTCCATTATGTATTGTGAAAAAGTTTCCGCAAAACCGGATAGCGGCCTGGCGATGATCCAGCAGCGCGTTTTTTCCCAAAATGGCAGATAGCTTGTAACAATATCCTGCATGACCCCTTTCGGGAGCACCGCATAGGCCGTGGTGAACACGGCACGCCCCGTGAGAAGCTGGCTTTGCGCAGGATGCCCGCCTTGTGGCGCATAATATGGATTTTGGGACATGGTGGACTCCTGAGTCTGGTAAGAAACTTTGTGCTCAATTTTGCCACAGGACTTCGCATGTCAAGCGCGAAGGTCCTTAGCTTACATGGTTGAACACAATCATTTTGTCGTCCGCCATTTCTTCCATCGTCCAAGGTATGCCGCCAACACCATAGCCTGACTGACGACGGCCGGTGAAAGGCATCCAATCGGTCCGGAATGCCGTATGGTCGTTAACAAGGACAGCGGATGCATCAAGATGTCTGGCAGCTTTCAACGCAACTGCTATATCTGATGCGAAGACGCTTGCCTGAAAGGCAAAAGGCAGTGAATTGGCGATATTGATGGCTGCATCAAGATCACTATATCCGTAGACGCATGTCAAAGGTCCGAATACTTCGAGCCTGGATACTTTTGTTTCGGCGCCTGGATTAAGAAGAATGGACGGGCGCAAAGTTGTTTCAGACAGACGTCCGCCACCGATTTGTGTTGCCCCCTGCTCCGTCGCTTCCTTGATCCAGGCTTCCACGCGATCTGCCTCCTTGGGCAAAATCAATGGGCCGACTTCCGTATCCTTCAGAACAGGATCACCCACACGCAAAGCGGTAACTTTGGCAGCGAAAGCCTCGGTAAAACTGGCCAATATGTTTTCATGCACAAATAGCCGCTGCGACGAAACGCAGACCTGCCCGGCATGGTAATAGCCGCCTTTGACAACGCTGGCGGCGACCCTGTCCACGTCCACACCGCGGTCAATAATAACGGGCGCGGCACCGCCATGTTCGAGTGCACAACGCGTGCCAGACGGCAGCTTGCTTTTCAGATACCAGCCGATCTTGGCCGAGCCAATGAAACTCAGGAAAGCAATGCGTGGGTCTATCGCCAATTGCTCTGCCAGCGCATTATCTTCTGTAAGGAAGGTCTGGCACCACTGTTCGTCGAGCCCGGCTTCCCGGAAAAGCTTGACCAGTTCGATACAGGAGATCGGCGTCGTGGAAGCGGGCTTGATGATGACCGGGCAACCAACAGCAATCGCCGGTGCAATCTGGTGAACGATCAGATTAAGCGGATGGTTGAAAGCCGATATAGCCGCAACCACGCCGATTGGCTCCTTGGTTGTGAACGCCCATCTATTGGCACTCGCGGCAGTAAGCCCCATTGGGATTTCCTTGCCGCCGAAATTGCGCAATTCATCTGCTGCATTGAGAATGCCATCAATTGCCCGTGTCACTTCAATGATGGCGTCCGGCAATGGCTTGCCGCCCTCACGGGCGATCATTAGGGCAAAACGGTCACGATTTGCCTCAAGCAGCGCCGAAGTTTTGCGCAAAACAGCCATCCGCTCATGGGTTGACAGCCAACCGGCCTTGTCAGCAAAAGCTTGCGCAGCCATCTGCAACTTGTGCTCCAGGGCCTTGCCGTCGTCGGTTGGAATCTCCTGAATGATTGCGCGGTCAAACGCCTGATATACTTTCATTGCAAGCGTCACTTCATGACTCCAATATTGCTGGAAGCCGCTCACGCAACTCTTTCACCAGAACACGCTCGTTTTCCGAATAATCGATCGGCACATTGACCAGATGCACGCCACCTTCAGCAAAAGCCGTCGCTATCACCTGTTTGAACTGCGCGATTTCCGTGACCCGCGTTCCCTGGGCTCCATATGACTGCGCATATTTAACAAAGTCCGGATTGCCAAACGTCATTCCGAAATCTGGAAATTCATCCACAGCCTGTTTCCAGCGTATCATCCCATAAGCGCCGTCCTCAATGACGAGCACAACGAGATTGAGCTTCATGCGAACTGCAGTTTCAAGCTCCTGGCTGTTCATCATGAATCCGCCATCCCCGCAAACAGCCATGACGCGGCGTTCGGGATAAAGCATTGCTGCCGTCATGGCCGAGGGCAATCCGGCACCCATTGTCGCCAAGGCATTATCGAGAAGCAGCGTATTGGCCATTCTGGTTCGGTAATTTCTTGCAAACCAGATCTTGTACATACCATTGTCGAGCGCGAGGATCCCGTCATGCGGCATCGCTTCGCGAATATCATGGACAAGCCGTTGCGGGGTAAACCGGTCCTCGGTGGCGCGTGCCGCAATCCGGCTTAAAATGCCCTCCCTCAAATGCAGCAGGGCCTGGGCATTGGGGAGTTTTCCTTCGATGCGATCCGCCAATGCTTTGAGCGATGGACCAATATCACCAATGACTTCCGATTGCGGGAAATAGACTTGCTCAACTGTTGCTGGCAGATATCCCACATGGACGACATTCGGGCCCTCCGCCCCCATGATGAAAGGCGGCTTTTCAATCGTATCATGCCCAATGGTAACGATCAGATCGGCCTGCTCGATAGCCTCATGCACATAATCGCGCTCTGAGAGCGCCGCCGTTCCCATGTATAATTCAGTGCCGCCGGGAACCGTGCCCTTTCCCATCTGCGTTGTGAAAAACGGAATTTGGGTACGAAGCACGAATTGCGCAATGTCTGACGTGGACCGGGGACGCGATGCGGCCGCGCCGAACATCAACAAAGGACGCTTCGCCGCCATGATGATCGAGGCAGCGCGTTCAAGAGACAAATCGCTGGCTGTTGGCAGTTCGACCGCATGGGGCGCAATCAGCGGAACCGGCTGACACTCCTCCGCCGCAATATCTTCCGGCAGTTCCAGATGCACTGGCCCCGGCCGCTCCTCCTGCGCAATCCTGAAAGCCTCGCGCACAGTGGTTGGAATCATCTGCGGAGACACGATTTGCCGCGACAGCTTGGTCAAGGGCTTCATTGACGCCACCACATCAACCACCTGAAACCGCGCCTGCCTGGAAGACAATATTCCCTTTTGGCCGGTGATCATGATCATGGGCATTGCGCCGAGCAGCGCATAGGCCGCCCCTGTCGAAAGATTCAACGCACCCGGGCCCAATGTCGTCAGGCAGACGCCCGGCTTGCCCGTCAAGCGCCCATAGGTCGCCGCCATGAATGCCGCCGCCTGCTCGTGCCTAGTCAGAACTAGCTGGATGGAAGATTTTCGAATTGACTCGACAACATCAAGGTTCTCTTCACCCGGTATGCCAAAGATACGGTCAACGCCTTCGTTCTCAAGCGCTGCAACAAGTAGATCGGAACCTTTTGTCATGGATTTATGCTCGGCTGTTGACTGGAGCTATCGAGGGGACCCTCGAAAGTTGCGACTATGTGCAAGATAAGCCGTTTTCCCTGCCTGTCCACCCAAACGGTTCATCAACCAATAGTGATCTCAGGCGTTAAGCCCGGCCACCAATGAGCTGTTTTTGGCCACGGCGGTGAATGCCGTGTTTGTTCGCCATGCTTTGCAACATTTTCTCGGTCGCAAACGGAAATTCGCGGCGCAGCTCCATCCATGACAAACGCGGAAACAGATCGGACAGACGGATGATTTCCTGCATTGTCCAATTGTGTTTGCTGGGCGAAAGATTAAGCCTGCGACATTGCCCGCGAATGGCCGCAGGGCTGCGCGCGGGCAGCATTTCTGCAAGTCTGGCATAGTTTGGATAGAACTTGCGGACAATGGACATTTCTTTTTCAGTCCATGGTCCGGTTTGGTATGTCGACATGACAATTGGCTTTCGGAGCGAATGCGCCTTCTGTATGAGAAGCTGAAGTCAATGATTTATGAGGCTTCCGCTGAAGCAATCAATTGCAACTAGTTGTGAGGAAGCACCAATTTGGCGGAATCCTGGCCGACTTAACTGATAAACTGGAGATGTTTCCATGCCAGCACTCATATTTCGCAAAGCGGTGCAAACGGACTTACGCACCTTGATTCTTCTGCTGGCCGACGACGAACTCGGACAAAGTCGTGAAACGGTATCGGACCCCATAGCTGATTGCTATATTCAGGCTTTAAAGGCTATCGAAGAAGACCAGAACCAACTTTTGGTTGCCGTGGTAGAAGATGACCAAATCATCGGCTGCATGCAGCTTTCCTATATACCTGGACTTTCACGCAGCGGGATGTGGCGCGGCCAGATCGAAAGCGTGAGAATCGCGCCAAGCCATCGGGGTCGAGGCATCGGTCACCGCATGATCGAATGGGCAATTGAAAATTTCAGAGAGCGCGGATGCGGGCTCGTTCAATTGACATCAGATAAAACGCGGCCGGATGCGCTGAGATTCTATAGCTCGCTTGGATTCGCGCCAACACATGAAGGTTTCAAGCTTTCGCTTTGACGATCCATTCCGGATAAGTTGCTACGTTTTCCTGGAATTGCTTTAATCGTCCAAACCTTTGCCCTCAAGAATTTTTGGCATTGCCTTTTCAATCCTGGCCTCGCGGGTTTTGGATTGTTTTGCCGATGAGAAATGGAGAAGATATCCTCTCTGTCTCCCCGGTGTCAGCTCCTCAAAAGCCGTTTTCAAGGCAGGCATATTATCGAGTTTGATCTGGAATTCTTCAGGAACAGCGAACTCTTTCGTCTTTTTAAAATCGACCTTCAAACCCGCCTTCTGGATCTCAATGGCCTCCTGAATATAATCTTTGAGGACGGCTCTCATCCCCGTTATTTCCGACAGGCTGGTAAACCGGACCTGGCGCGCGGACTGCACATTTTCAGTTTGCCGGATCAGAATATTCTTGTCGTCTTTCAACAGGGCGCCTTGGATAAACAGCATGGCGCAATAGGCCTTAAAGCCATGAATAAGAACGATATTGCTGTTTTGAAACGTATAGCATGGAACACCCCATTTCAGCTCTTCGGTCAGTTCGCATTCCAATGCAATGGACCTAAGCTCCGCGAACTCCTCTTGCCAATTTGTCTCCCTGTTCAAAACAGCGTCGACCTTTGGGTTCTTACTTTTTGTCATGCTGCGCCTCTCAAACAATTTCACTTCACTAATCTATCAGCAGCCCTCGGCCATTCCACTCGCTTCTGGGAATACTGCCTCCAACCGCAAAGCTGAACGAGACAACCTTGCTCCTGCTATTGTCAACCGTGCACTGGAAGTTGATGTTGTACCAATCTCCCCTGCTGCGAAATGCACCCCCGCTCGCATCCAATGCGTATTCCGAAATTCGCCCGCCTGAGCGACCGAATGGCACAAGCAGATCCGGGAAAGAGCCAGGCCTTTGGCGTCGCAGCTGCTCCAAAGCCTCGATTGTGCAGAGCTGCTTGATACGATCTCTGGCCGACATTTTACGCGCCGATTGCCTCACCCGAAAGCTCGAGAGCGACTCTTGCGAGAAAAGCTCCTTGGCGGGAGTGGGATTTGCCGTCTCTTTTGCCTTGGGTTTTGCAGGCTCGGCAGCGGCCTTTTTCGGTTCCGGTTGCGGCTTGGCCTCAGACGCGGGTTTCATCCCGTCTGGTGTTTTTTCCTGCTCCTGCGCCTTTTCCGTTTCTGCGGGTTTTTCCAGCTCCGGCTTTTCCTCGGTCTTGTCTGATTGCGATGTCTCTGGAGCAGTCACCGGTGGCAATTCTTTTTCTTCTGTCCTCTGCTCGGTTTTTGCAGTGGCAGCCGCGAATGCAGGACTGCCTGCTGCGGGTGGCGGCGCAGGCGCTGGCTGGGGCTTGGGCTGCGTTTTTTCTGCCGGTTCAGGTGAAGGGGCTGGAGAAGGCGGCGGAACGAGCTTAACATCAATCGTTTCCTTTGGTGCCGGCATTATTTCAAATGAAAGCCCGGTCCATAGCAACAAACCTATCAATAGATGCAGGGCGAGTGAGAACGGCAGCCCGAAACTTAGTCTTTTCCAGGGTTTTGCAGCATATTCGAACATGCCTGAAAGATAAGCGATCACACGGACAAACCCATATTTGCGGTCAGCTTTCAACTCATCGGGCTGTTTGGGCGAATTGGACATGCCAAAACAGATTTCGCAAACCGCATAAGCACTTGCTACCAAGCTTCGGATTTACCTTCTCGCTTGATTTATAACAAGGGATCAAAGCGGTTTTCGATTTTAGGTGCAAATTGCAGAAAGCGCTTTCTAATCGTTGTGATTGCATTACTTTGATCTTGCGGAGTTGAACCTTCGCCAAATCAGAGGATGGAACATGAAGAAACTGCTTTTATTCAGTGCCGCTGTCATCGTGGCATTAACGTCGGCTGCAGGCGCTCAAGAAGCCACCATACGCATAGCTACCGAAGGCGCCTACCCACCGTTCAATACTTTGAACGCGGACGGCACGCTGGCAGGGCTGGATGTCGATATGGCGAATGCGCTGTGCGAAGAAATGAAAGCAAAATGCACAATCGTTGCGCAGGATTGGGACGGCATTATTCCGGGGCTAATGGCTAAAAAATATGATGCCATCATCGCATCAATGAGCATTACGGAAGACCGTAAAAAACAGATCGATTTCACCAACAAATATTACACCACACCGCTGGCCGTTGCCGTTCCAAACGACAGCACCCTGGCGGGCGTCGCTATCGCCGACCTGAAAGACAAGACCGTTGGCGCACAGGCTGGTACGACCCAGGCGATCTACGCCACTGATGTTTACGGCAAGGCCGGTGTGGATGTGAAGCTCTATCCCACGCAGGATGAGGCGGCAGCAGATATGACAAATGGTCGTATCGATGCGCTGATCTCAGACAAATTCGTTGTCGTGGATTGGCTCAATAATGCCGGAAAAGATTGCTGCAAGATGCTGGGTGACGTTCCCGGAACCGAGACCGAAGCAGGCATCGGTATCCGCAAGGGCGACGACGCGCTGAGGGAGAAATTCAACAAGGCGATCGATGCCATCGTGGCAAACGGAACGCATAAGAAAATAGTTGCCAAATATTTCCCCTTCGACATTTACTAAAAGACAAGAGCCATCCGCCCGAAAGCGGGTGGCTCTTTCCCCCAGTCAGCGGGATCAGGGTCCGTTGACCAGCTTGAGAATAAGCTGCTGGATATTGCCTCCATCACTCATTTCATCACGGTCGAAATCGCGGCTTTTCTGGCGCTGGGCTATTGAAAGAGCGGAGAGCCGAGGCTGCATTTCCAACCGGATTTTTTGGCAATCAGGGTCGTCGGGAACGGACAGGCCAATTGTCGATGCCTCTATCGCGCGCACCATTTCCTTGATCTGCTCGCCATGCACGAGTTCATGATTTTTGACGCCCGTGATGAATGCGTTCCAGCTTTTTTCCACCGCATCCGGCAAGCGATCTGAAGGCTTTGGTAGCGTATAGGTGATTATCAGCTTGGGCCGGGCCGAGACGAGTTTGCAAGCATTGTCAGCCTGCCGCTCATATTTCCTGGTCCATGTCAGCTTGAAATTGGTATGCGCAATGGTGCGGACTCTGCCGCCCAGTTGCGGGCCTCTCTCGCCGATGGAGGCATAGAGCGATGCGCCGGACTTTCCCGCGATTGCATAGGGCTGGACAGTTTCGGTTGCGGTCCATTCAGCCGCTGCCGTTCCCGGCATCAAACCCAGGAGACATGACAGCAAGAAAGAAAATGAGATAGGTCGTTTCAATCTGGCCTCGCTGATGCTGCAAACGATGTCCCGCAACGAGCTCGAACATGTTCACAGTTGTAACGATTCGACCAGTGCCGAATGTGTGCCCCGCCCACCTTTGCGGACGGGGCAGATGCAATTAGTTGACAGATGTCAGCGTCATTGATGTTCCGGTAGCTGCGACATTGAGACCGAGTTGGCCGGTCACGCTTACTGCCTGAAGATGAATGGAACCCGATGTCCCGCCAAACAGGACATTCGTACCAATACCGGCACCGACCGTGGCTTCAGCAGTCGCACCGCGATACAGGCCGCTCAAAGAACCGTGATGATAGCCTGCAGTTGGTGCAAACACTGCCCAAATCAGACGGCTGCGGGTGGTAAAACCAAGGTCAACACCCAGCTTCTTGATGGCGCCCGAGTAATTGTCGATACGCTCTCCGCCCATTGTGGACCGGAACGAACACTCAACTTCCTTGGCTGAACCAAGCACATAACCGACGCCGCCGCCGATTGAGCAATCGAGATAGCCGATCTTTACGCCATTGCGCACATCTTGCTCTTCATATGTTGGCAATTGCATATCGGCCGCTTTGGCGATTGTTGTTCCGGCTATTGCCAGCGACCCTACGGCAAGCGCCATTGTAAGAGTCTTGTTCATGCTTCTCTCCTTACTTATTTATTTCGCGCAATTCCGGAAAACCGCTGCACGCTTTTCCGGAGTTGCTCTAAATCCTGACCGGCACACCATGCCGGATTGTCCCGTCCGCAAACTCGGCGATAGAACGTTGGTCCAACGATTCCAGTCCGGAAAGGTTGCAACGAGACGTATCCATACGTGAAGGCGCGATAACAGACGGCCCACAGTTCAACGGCCATTAGGACATTTTAAAGGCATTCTGTGCAGCGGGGTCCGATTTTTCGTCAACGAGACTTGACTGCAACGTCCTGCGAAAAGCCCGGCAGCGCTTTAGGCGGATTGCAGAGCCGCTGCGAGCCGTTTTGCTTTTCAATCAGGAACCTTCAGCAACCCTACATTCAATCCTACGAGCAGCCGCTTTCCATGGGCAAGTTATCAGGCCGCGTCTGACCTTATCAAAGCCTCCTGGCCAACACCATACCGTAGTATGGCTTATGGACCTCCGAAAAGTCCAAGCAGGTCAATAAAGCTAAATTCGCTGTTCGGAAAAAGCCCCGATATGTCGTCAAGGAACGGTTGATATCTCAAGGAGGTATCCGCATGAGCCCACCGCTTTTATTGGACAACGCCGGCCTAGACCGGTTTTCAAAGCTTTTCTCAACCGGCTAAGATGAACGTCCACCGCTCTTAGTGTTGGGGCGGCGATAGATCGCTTCAATGCCGATCGCCCTTATCAGCGCAGCCTTACGCTGACAGGCACGGCCATCCGTGGCGAAGGTAACGATCTGGACAATATTATAACCGGTAATGACGTGACTAATTCGCTCTTTGGAGCGAATGGCAATGACATACTAAGCGGTGGGTTGGGCGACGATTATTTAAGCGGCGACAACGGCTTCGATACACTAATTGGTGGGGTCGGCTCGGATAGGCTCTACGGTGGATTTGGAAACGATAAATACTACGTTGACAATATTGGCGACCGCGTACTTGAAGACAACGTCATCGGCGTTGATGTCGTTTCGACTACCATATCATTCGCCCTTGGTGGGCAGCACATCGAAAATATCCTTCTGACTGGCTCCGCCAGTATCAATGCGACAGGCAATGCATTGAACAACTATCTGGTTGGGAATACTGGTGCGAATATTATCAGCGGCGGTGCGGGTAATGACACACTGACCGGTGGTGAAGGCCGGGACGCTTTCATGTTCAACACAGTGACAAATGGCAGTACCAATCGCGATACGATCACCGACTTCAACGTCGTGGCTGATACGATCTGGATGGACAATGCAGCATTCGCAGCGCTCGGTGCCAATGGCGCACTTGCAGCTGGTGCTTTCCACATCGGTGCAGCAGCAGCGGATGCGAACGACCGCATTGTCTATAACTCATCTACTGGTGCATTGTATTATGATGCCGATGGCTCCGGTTCGGGTGGAGCAGTTCAGTTTGCCAACTTGACCAAGGGTCTTGCCCTGACCAATGCGGATTTCCTAGTGATCTGACATACTGTTAAATGCAAAAAAGCGTCGCTCCATCCCGAAGGACAGAGCGGCGCTGATTTACTGAATAGCGATCTAAGGCACGCGGCGGACAGGCAATCCTGGTTATCCCGGATAGAATGTAAGCGTGACGTTTTTCTAGTACTCGTATTCTTCCGGCGGCAGTTTGAACGGCTGAGCACGGAGCAATGACTCTAACGCCCGCTTTTTTGCTTTTTCGACAACTTTGGTATCTGCGCGATTGGTCACAACATTGAAATAGTCTACCATAAGCCTGACGCTTACATTCAGCTATCAGAAATTCTCGCGGCTGACGCCAGCGTAAGCCAGAGCGTTTGGCACTCGTACGCAATTCAACCCGGCAAATTTTTCAAACATCTTTTTGGCGGTGTCCTTTATTTCAATTGCTGAAACAAACGGAGTAATGTAGCTAACACAAAACTACTTTAAGCTAAGCGTGTCAGAGAGATATAAATGCCTAGTTATACTGAGACAGCCGATGCAGCCGCAAGTACTTCGACGACATACTCCCTTGGCATGGGTCAGGCTGTTCAAGGCCAACTCTCCTATGAGGGCGATCATGATTGGTTCCGGGTCGACCTTTTAGCCGGAAAAACCTACACCTTTGCGATGGTGGGCACCCGCACTTCTGATCCACACAATACTTATACTGATGTTGCAAATTCTTATCTGTCGTTACGCGATTATGCAGGCAGGCAAATCGCTTTCGACGATGATCGTGGACCAGGTTACAATTCAACGATAACTTTTACCGCGCAAACATCAGGCGCTTACTATCTCGATGCTGGTTTAATTAACGATTTAAACACTGGTCAGTATGGAATTTCCGCAGCCTTGGGAAACAAGGCCTTCTTTGATCAAAAAATGGCAACGGGCGCCCTGACTTGGGAGAATACGTCCTGGATTCCATCGACTGCTACTGAGCCCGTAACCGTTACTTGGGGTGTCCGCAAAACCTTTGACGATAGCGTGAACAGTCAAGGTTTATATACGCCATTCATCCAATTGTCCGCTGCGCAAGTAGAGTCCGTTAAGGCAAATCTCGCAAAATATTCGGACGTCGCCAATATTACCTTCCAGCAGGTCAGCCCCGGTGGCATAACGGACAATGCAAATATCTTGGTTTCCGCATACTCGGACGCGCGCGACCCGTCAGGCGCTTATGCATACTATCCCGACACCCACCCCGATGGCGGCGATATCAGATTGAATAATCTTAATGTTTCGACCACTTCACTGCCGGAAGGCAGCTACAGCGCCTACACAATATTGCACGAGATTGGCCATGCGGTTGGATTGGCACATCCCGGCGACTATAATGCAGTCAATGGCGGGCCACTTACGTATCAGGCCGATGGTGCTTTCGCTCAAGACGATCATCAGTACACCGTCATGAGTTACTTTGATGAGTCCTATACCGGAGCTTCATTTGACAGCTATCCTGATACGCTGATGCTCTATGACATTTACGCTGTGCAACAGCTATATGGTGTCAATATGTCGACCCGAGCCAGCAATACCATCTATGGCTTTGGCTCCAACGCCGGGTCCACCTATAATTTTGCTATCAATCAAACTCCTGCATTTTCCATCTGGGACGGCGGCGGGATCGATACAATTAACGCATCCGGCTTTCAGCAAAGCCAGATAATCAATCTGAATGAAGGCGCTTTCTCCAGCATTGGCGGCTTGAAATACAATATCTCCGTTGCTTTCAACGCGAAAATCGAAAATGCCACGGGCGGTGCCGGCGCCGACAGTTTGATCGGCAACGCCCTTGCTAACGTGCTGGATGGCGGTGCCAGATCAGACTCGCTAGCAGGCGGACAAGGCGCGGATTTAATGATCGGTGGCCTCGGATCAGACAAATATTACGTTGATAATGCCCGCGATCGTGTGATCGAGAACAATGTTGCTGGTGTGGACACTGTTTTCAGTTCGGTATCCTTCCAGGCAGGTGGACAATTCATTGAAAACATTACCCTCACGGGATCAGCCAATATCAGTGCTACTGGCAATGCGCTGGCCAACACTCTGGTAGGCAATGCGGGAAGCAACGCACTCAGCGGTGGGACAGGCCACGATGTACTGGATGGTGGCGCGGGTGCAGATCGAATGCATGGCGGTGCTGATAATGACACCTACTATGTCGACAACGCAAATGATTACGTGAATGAAATCGGCACAAGTGGCGTTGACAGAGTGATCTCATCGAACACTTTCAGCCTTTCCGATACATACCGTATCGGCGGTGCCGTAGAATACCTAACCTTGGCTGGATCGACCAATATTAATGGTACAGGCAACTCACTCAACAACCTTCTTCACGGCAATGGCGGCAATAACGCGCTGTACGGGTTGAGCGGGAATGACACGATCTACGGCTGGATAGGTAATGACATTCTCGACGGCGGAGTAGGCAGCGATACACTCGACGGCGGTGCCGGAAACGATAAATACTACGTCGATAATATCGGCGATCGCGTGTACGAGGCGAGCAATGCCGGTACTGACGTTGTTTCAAGCTCCATAACATTCGCCGCTGGTGGGCAGAACATCGAAAATATCCTTCTGACTGGCTCCGCCAGTATTAATGCAACAGGCAATGCGTTGAACAATTATCTGGTCGGAAATTCCGGTGCCAATATCATCAGTGGCGGCGTCGGAAATGATCTTTTGACCGGTGGTGAAGGACGCGACGCCTTCCACTTCAGTACAGCACCAAACAGTGCAGCGAATCGTGACACGATTACCGACTTCAATGTTCTTGCTGACACGATCTGGTTAGAGAATGCGGTGTTCACAACGCTAGTAACCGGTGCTTTGGCAGCTGCTGCATTCCACATCGGTGCCGGTGCGGCGGACGCCAGCGACAGGATCATCTACAATTCGGCTACGGGCGGATTGTTCTATGACAACAATGGCGCGGCAACGGGTGGCTCAGTACAGTTCGCGACCTTGTCCAAAGATCTCGCCATGACAAACGCTGACCTCCTGATCATCTGAACGGACCATAAAAAAACCGGTGCCGAGAAGTACCGGGCCGCAGCGGCGGACACAACACTCGCTAAAGCTGCCATCCCTGAGCCCGAGCCATGCGTGACCCGAAACTACGGTCCAGTTGCTTGTCGTACTGGTCTTTCATGCGGCCAGTCCACAAGCCTGGATTACCCAAACACTCCAGCGTCTTGCGAATGGATGGCCCAGCAGCGAAATCGACGCCCTTATGCCGTGGAATTACGTCGCCTAAACGACCACAGCTTGTCGCTTACGGCAAAACACCGGTTGCTATGGAAAAGCAAAAGCCACCCGTGTCGGATAGCGGGTGGCTTTCACCGGAAACCAGCGTGATCAGGGTCCGTTGACCCGCTTGAGAATAAGCTGCTGGATATTGCCTCCCCCGCTCATTTCATCGTGGTCGAAATCCCGGCTTTTCTGGCGCTGGGCATTGATAGAGGGGAAAGCCGCGCGCAGAGACCGATTTGCAAGTATTGTCAGCCTGCCGTAGCCACCGCAGAGGCGCTAGGGTATGTTTTGCTTATCAACCAGGTGACCTTGGCAGTAAGTCTCCCGCGAGCAGCCACGCTTTCCATTGAGAATGTGCACAAATGCGTCGCAGATTTCGAGAACCGGTTTTGATGACCCTAGATCAGACTCTGAAACACCTTTCGGTCTCCCGATTTCGATTCGGCGCGGACGGTCCGATCCCACTTTTTAAATGTCGTCTAAGAGAAAATTCCCACTCATTGGGCTTCGATATCCGCTCTTCCAAAGTGGACATGACGTGACCGCACTGAGCGACCACCTATAACTTTGAGGCCAGCAGACGAAACTCCTGCCACCAGCGAAACGCGAATTTGAAAGATGATGTAATCTCTGCAAGGCAACACAGACCTTACGGCAAAACGCGCTTCGAAACGATCGCGATTTCAAGGAAAAATTTATTGCACGAGCATAGTCTTGTCCGCAATACAATCGTGAGAACCCTATCCGAAGCATGGATAGTTAAGTCGGCAAACTGCTTCGCGCTGGCTGATCATTCCACTGTGACCGATTTGGCAAGGTTGCGTGGTTGATCGACATCAGTGCCCATAA
>NZ_JBBCBK010000001.1:0-1083153 GCF_037203905.1 Phyllobacterium sp. CCNWLW109
CGGCGACGCGCCTCGGCGCATATCAGGATGACATTTCTACTTTGCACAACAGTCGACATTTCAACTTGGTCGCCACATCTGCTTTTAGCGGGTGGGTTCAAGGATGAAGTGCGACTTGCAATAGATAACAGTGGCTTATCGCTTGCAGGGAGTTGCCCATGAAATGCACCTACTCCCAGATTGATATGGATGAACGCCGTAAGATCGCTCGAAGGACTGAACCCCTACAAAAATGATAACCGGTGGGCAAAAGCAGGAATCCCAGTTTGACAGTCGACGCGGCGCAATAATGGCGTCAGATTTACGAAGTTGCCAAATCAAATGCGGAGGCGCATAGGTTGTGAAAATGACTACAGGCGTCCAGACCTGGCTCGATCAAGGGTAAAGAGCTCCTGGGCACGTCCCACTCCCCGCAACGCATAACGCCCGACGGAGACGAGTTGGTCTCGCAATTCGCTTGGCAAAGCTTCGGCAAAACTATCGGAAATCAATATGTCCTGGTCAACCGAGCGACACATTGATGCGATGCGACTGACTTCGTTTACCGCGGGACCGACAACTGTAAAGTCGAGGCGCGTATCACTCCCAATATTACCGTAGAATACCTCTCCGATGTGAAGGCCAAGATAGACATCGGTTGCTGGAGCACCATCCGCGTGGCGAACTTGGTTAAGCGTGACAAGGCGTTTGCGTAGCAAATATTCAGCTTCTAGCGCTGCTGCACAATCCTGAGCAGAGTTGCCGTTGGTAAAGATTGCAAGAATACCGTCTCCCATAAGCTTGAGTACGTCGCCGCCCGTTTCGTGTATCGAGGATATGACTGCTTCCGCATAATCATTCAGCATGGGAATGATTGCATCGGGCGATGCTGTATCTGAAATGCGTGTATAGCCTCTCAGATCCGAATACCACAGGACCGCTTCAATACGCTCCGCGGCACCTCGATTGATGCGTCCGGCAAGGACACGCTTAGCGGCATCATGACCTAGATAGACATCGGCCAAGGTCTGGACGATACGGGTCAGCGAGGCGCACTTTATGGCCAATCCCAGTCCTCGCACCATTCGACGGATCGCCACCAGATCCTCTGCACGGAAACCCTGTGGGTCATCGGTAGACCAGGAGGAATAAAAGCAATCCATTTCGCCGATAGTGCCTTCAGAAGAGAAGCGATTTATGAGCGCGAGATAATCAGTGCAGCCTTCGCCTTTGAGCGTGAGCAAATGCGGGAATCCCAAGTCTTTTTCCCGTCCCAGCTGCACGCGCATTTCATCGTCGCCCGCATTCAACATGCTGTAAAAGGTTGATGTCTGCCAGTTGCTTGCGCTTTCACCCTCCTGCGAAGAACCATATTCAATGATCGCGCGCTCGACCTGCCCTTCCCTGCGCCATAGAAAAACCCGGCCTTCGTAGATGGGGTGCAGCGTGTCGACAAATGCATTTGCTCGCTCAAGCCGGATTCCAGCATCAAGACAGCGCTGGCAAAACCCATTCATAAGTTCTGTTTCGCTGGCGCCGGAGAGCCCTTGCATGTCCAGCCAGGTTTCAATTTCTGCGATCTTGGCTTCGTTCATTGCCATACCTGCCTACGAGATGCGCGATGGTTAGCACTGTTACGCGATTTTGACAAAGACAGACCTGCTTTTGAACTGATTTATGGGCAGCTACATGCGGAGGCCAGCACAGGTGAGGTTCAGGGCGGAAAAGCCGCGGCTATCAGGGATAGCAATTGTCAAATACTCAACCTGCCTTGGCAATTGACCCAATCAAAGCTTTTTGACGTGTCAGACAATCCGTAAGTTGGAAGCGATGTTCGACTGTTCTGCGGGCAGCGATACGCAATGGCATATAATCGTCTGGCTTGTGCAAAACACGTAAAAGGGTGTCGGCCAAAGCGTCGGTATCATAAAACGGCACAAGTAAGCCATTTTTCCCCGATCGAATGATCTCCTGCACCGGAGGAGTGTCCGAGCCAATGATCAGAGCGCCACAGGCCATGGCCTCCACCACGGACCAGGAGAGAACGAACGGGTAGGTTAAATAGATATGCGCTGTGGAAATTTGATACAGCTGACGAAGAAGATCATGTGAGATTGGACCAGTAAACAAGACTCGGTCAGCCGGGACATTGTGCTGCGCCAGCATAACCTCTTTCCATGTACCTCCACCTGGCGGCGGCTTGCCATAGCTTACGCCATCGCCGCCCACAAAGATAAAAAGAGCGTCGGAATTCTTGGCCAGAACCTTCGATGCCGCTTCAAGTGCTTGCGGGAAGCCGCGATAAGGTTCCAGATCGCGGGCGACGAATGTGATGATCGGCGGATCCCCTGCCCGCAAAACGCGCCCGTCGGGAAGACGCAGCGAGGCGTTGCGGTCTGGACGAAAGCGTTGAGTGTCAACGCCTTCGTGGCAGACCGCGATGCGGTTTTGTGCAGACGCGGGATAGAGGCTCTTTTGCCATTGTGTAGGGCTAATGCCGCCATCCAGGGCTTCGAGCGAGATGAGCTGGGCGATATTGCGCAGACGCAAGCGCTTGCGTGTATCCGCGTCGGGTAAGTCGTCGGGTGCAAACCCAACATCAGCACCCTCTGCCCTGTAGAAAAATTCGCAATATCCTATCGCAGGTACCTGTGGCAGCACGTCTTTTACAAACATCATGCTGCCCCAGCCTATGTGACCGACAACAATGTCTGGTCGCTGGTCATGACGTATCATGGCCTCAAATGTTTCAGCAACCCGGTGCCCGATCCGAACATGGTGATCCGGTATACCCAGATGTTTTGCCATCTGAGTATCCGATCGAGGGCCGGGTTCTGCCCTGTGTCTGACTACGCGGACCGATGGGAGGCGTCGGTCTACAGTTTCACAAACGAGGCTGACATCATGCCCACTGGAAGCAAGATTTTCAGCCAGAGCAGAAAATTGACCAAAGCCACGTCTGTGCACGAATGCCACATGCATGATTTCAGTCCTTTCCGACCGTTACGGCACACCACTTGATTGTTAAATGCCGTAACGTGCAGCATTACCCCATACCAGTTCAAGCCGATGCAATGTTTGAAATGCAATCTCTAGATTGCGCAGGTCACTATCATCCCGCGCAAGAACCCGATTATAAGCACCGCCAGCGTCGCGCAAATTGGCGCAAAGCTGTTCGCCCTTTTCAGTCAAACGAATCCTCGCGGATCGCTTGTCGCGCTGTGATGCTACCCTGTCGATATATCCACCATCGGCAAGCTGCTTCAGGTAATAGGAGATGTTGGAGCCGACATAATGGCCGCGGTCCAGTAGTTCTCCAACCGAAAGTTCAACGTCGCCGATGGCAAGAAGAACCATTGCCTGAGCTGGCCCAACATCTTCAACGCCGAGTTTTGTCATCTCTGTCCTGAGCAAACTCGCGAACCTCCGATTGACCCTCTCAATCATTCTTGCCAGTTCAAAATGCGTTACAACCACTGTATGAACTGGATGTCTATGTCCCTGTTTTTCTGCGGTAATTTCGGGGAAATTGGCGGCGTCATAGCCGTCAATAGATGTTTCGACTTCCACTTCTTCGTGCAGAAGTTTTTGTATCATCTCGGTCTCCATGATCAAGTTTACTTCAAAATTTGAAGTAAGTTACAAGTATGTTTTCGGTTCTCCTTCGAATATTTCCCCACCGTAAGAACTTTTTTCTGTCACATTCTGCGCAGTATTACTTTACTAGTCTATGGCCTTAGACCAAGGTCGTAGGAGCTAAACCGCGGCTGTGTCATTTCCAAGGCAGAAGTGTATGGTAGATACTCGTCAAATCAATGAGAATGGCAATAGCAATGTTGGAAAAAAAGCGATGACACCTACGGTGCCCACGCCTCAAACACTTATTTTCAAAGCCCGCCGGGTATTTTTGGCGGGGCTGCTTTATGCTGTTTTGCTCAGTGCCTGCATCAACATTTTGCAACTGACAGTACCGCTTTATATGCTGCAGGTTCATGACCGTGTTTTGAACAGCCGCAGCACAGATACGTTGTTGATGCTAACGATTCTCGCGATTGGCGCATTGATTGTTTTCGGTATTTTGGAGTTCATCCGCGCTCTCTCATTTCAGGCAATGGGTAGCGCGTTGGTTCGTCGGCTTAACCTCCCGGTTTTAACCGCAGCAGTACAAGCCTCGGTTGATCAGGGGCTTCCAAAAGCAACACAATCCCTACGTGATTTGACCGAGTTGCGTTCGTTTCTGACGTCGTCAGCGGTAAGTGCTCCGCTTGATGCTGCCTGGTCTCCTATTTTTCTTGGAGTCCTGTTTTTGCTGCATCCTGTCTTTGGCATTATTGGTATTGTGGCGGTCATCATTCTGATCTGCTGCGGTGTCGTGACGGATTTGATGACACGCAATCTGGTGAAAGACGCCAATCAGGCGAATATCGAGGCAATCTCCAAGATCGGTGCAACATTGCGCCATGCTGAAGCGATTGAAGCCATGGGTATGCTACCTGCTTTGGCCCGTCGCTGGCGTGGCCTGCAGATGAATGCCCTGGATTTGCTTGACCTTGGCGGCAGCCGCAGCCGTGCCATGACATCCATCACTCGCACATTACGGTTCATGATCCAGGTGGTAACGCTCGGCGCCGGCACATTGCTGGCCATGGAGCAAGAAATTTCTCCTGGCGCGATGATCGCCACCAGTATCATTGTCGGACGACTTCTCATGCCGTTTGATCAGGTCGTTGAGACCTGGCGGCAATGGGTAAACGCAATTGGAAACTGGCAGCGGATTCAATCCTTGCTGGCCCAGAATCTCGCAGTGCGACAAACAATGCCGACCCCCAGGCCGCATGGAGATCTTATCGTGGACAGGTTGGTCTATGCCGCGCCTGGTGTCGAAATGCCAATTATCAAGGGCATCTCATTTGCTCTTTCACCCGGAGAGGTTCTCGGTATTGTCGGGCCTTCGGCTGCCGGCAAGTCGACGCTTGCCCGGCTGATGATCGGCATCGTGAAGCCCACATCAGGAGGCGTCTTCCTCGATGGCAACAACGTGTATTTGTGGGAGCGCGGCTCATTTGGCGAAATTGCCGGCTACTTGCCGCAGTCAGTGGCGCTGCTTGAAGGAACGATCAAGGACAACATCGCACGCATGGGCGACAGTGACCCCCACCGTGTTCTGGAGGCCGCCAGGCTTGCAGATGTTCATGAGATGATCGGAAGACTGCCGCTGGGTTATGATACGCCTGTGGGCGACGGGCGTTTAACGCTGTCAGGTGGTCAACGCCAGCGGATTGGCCTCGCTCGCTGCCTTTACAACCGCCCCCGCCTTATCGTGTTGGATGAACCCAATGCCAATCTTGATGCCGTGGGCGAGAGAGCATTGATGCGGGCCATAGAACAGGCGCGCGATGATGGTGCGATCGTGATCATGATAGCTCATAGACCCACGATTATGCAGGTGGCGGACAAGCTTCTCGTCCTTGAGGACGGCCGTATTACCCAGTTCGGGCCGCGCACGGATGTTGTTGCCTCGATAACACCGACCGGTCCTAAGAGAGCGACTGCATCATGACCGACAAAATCAATCTGCCCAAACGGGTTTCCCAATTGCTTGCCCCGCGCGCCGCATCGACCGGCGACAATCTGCCTACGAAATTTGGCACGGTTCGCCCTGAATGGGTCACCGACCTCGAGCAGGAAGATGCAAAGAGCCCTCTACGCAGGCTGATCATTGCCGGTGTTGCAACGATAGCCATCGCATTTGGTGGTTTTTTTGGCTGGGCTTACTCGGCTGAGCTTGGCAGCGCTGCTGTTGCGCTTGGAACGGTAATCGTTGATTCAAAGCGTAAAACCATCAGTCATTTTGAAGGTGGTATCCTTGATCGCTTGTTGGTCCAGGAAGGCGACGTCGTCAAAGTTGGGCAGCCGCTGGTAAGGTTGGACAACACAAAGGCCCGCTCGGAGTTGCAATCTCTGCAAAGCCGCCGCGTTGGATTGATCGCAAAGCTTGCTCGCCTGCGGGCGGAGCAGGCGGGCGCTACTGAAATCGAGTTTCCAAAAGATTTTGGTGCAGCTGATGATGTCACGGCACAAAATGCCATGAAAGCCGAGCAGATATTTTTCCAAAAGCGCTCGTCCCAAAAGACAAGTCGCATCGATGTTCAGCAAAAAACCATTGAACAATATACCGAGCAGGCAAAGGCATCAGAGGCACAGATCGTAGCCACAGATCGACAGATTGCCCTTATCACCGAACAGCGCGATGCAATCGCCAGCTTGGTCAAAAAGGGTTTTGCCCAAAAATCCAAACTTACGGAGATCGATACCCGGCTAAGCGAACTTGCCGGCCAACGTGGTGAATATGCCGGCGATAAGGCCAAAGCGGAACAGGCCAAAGCAGGTGCCGAGTTTTCGCTAACCGGCATTGAAAGTGATGTGCAATCAGAGATTGCAGGTGAAATTACCACCAGCCAGACTGATCTTGCTGACACCGAAGAGCGAATTGTCGCTGCCAAAGATGTCATGCGCCGGGTCGAGATACGTTCGCCACAGGCCGGTATCGTCGACAATATTCGTCTGCGTACACCGGGCGGTGTTGTTGCAGCCGGCGAAGCAATTCTTGATATTGTTCCGGAAAACGAGCCGATGGTGGTCGAAATGAAGATCAGTCCACGCGATATTGATGGCGTTGCTGTGAATTCTGCAGTTCAGGTCAAATTGACGGCGTTTAATCAACGATCCCTTTCGCCGCTTGATGGAAAGGTGACCTATGTTGCCGCTGACCAGCTTATCGATGAAAAAAGCGAAACGGCCTACTTTGTGGCACGGGCGGAAATTTCTCCCCAGTCGCTGACAGCCAATCCGTCCATCAAGCTCTATCCAGGCATGCCTGCAGAAATCCTGATTGTGCACAAGTCACGTCGAGCGATTGATTACATCGCTGGCCCAATCACCGACAGTTTCAACCGTGCCTTCAGGGAAGATTAGCCGGAAAGCGCTGGTACAGCTGATGTTTTTGAGGGTACTTCAAAATTAAAAATAATTTACGCCTAATAAGGATGCATAACTAAAGTATATTGAGTTTAAAGCGCAATTATAAGTCTAATATAAATATGTCGTAATACATTCATGTAATAAATTGTTACTATAGATTGCCACATTTATATTCATAACATATGTTGCATTTCGATTTGGTGCAGCGCACAATCGTCAAAGCACTCGATCGCCGGGGTATTTTTCCGGCAATGCATAAACTCAATGCAGGACAACAAAGGAGAAGCAGATGGCCACTTTAGAAGGCGGCGCCTACGACGACGTTTTGTTTGGCTCCCGTTTTGATGACTTCATCCACGCCCGTGGCGGTGATGACGTTGTTTTTGGTGGGAACGGAAGTGACACAATATTCGGCGATGATGGGGATGATCTCCTGTTCGGCGGCAACGGAAATGACTCCATTTTCGGTGGCGCCGGTAGTGACATCCTGTTCGGCGATAATGGCAACGACGTCTTGACCGGCAATGACGGCAGCGATGTTCTGTTTGGCGGTCGTGGAGACGATGTTCTTCTCGGCGGTGCAGGCAATGACATTCTGTTCGGCGGGCAAGGTGATGACATCCTTTCTGGCGGTGCTGGAAACGATATCCTTTCTGGCGGTGCTGGCGATGATACACTCATCGGTGGTGCAGGCAGCGATACGTTTGTCTTCAATGGCGGCGGCGGCAACGACGTCGTGCTCGATTTCACTCCGGGTCAGGATCATCTCCAGATTTCGAGTGGCATTAATGGAACGGATATCCACTCGGCTGACGATGTGGCTTCCCATGTTACCCAGGTTGGTGGTGACGTAGTTGTCGATCTTGGCAATGGCGACTCTGTCACACTGGTTGGTGTGAACGCTGACGATGTACTCGCAAACCCAGGCGATTTCTTCGTCGTTCATTAATATCGATTTATGGCGTGCCCTGTCTCCCACAGGGCACGCTTTTTTTCTCGCGTTGCGCAGTGAGTGAAAGGGCAATTTGTTGCACCTAGACCATTCAACGGAAATTGAAGATTACCCACAGGACCTTTCGATCTCGCGCCTTTGCGCCGACGTGGCTGTTGTAATATGGGATATTCCAGCTTCCTCCAAAGCGCTGACAAAATGCACTATCGAAGCATCAAATCCTTTGGTGCCCCTCGTCAGCCTCAGCATGCCGCTCGAAACGGGCGGTCAGCGTATGTTCTGGGCAATGCGGACGAAGGCCGATCCCGTTTCGCTGAGGCTTTCCAATGGCAATTCGACCTCAGACCAGGAAGTAATGCTCTATCCAGCTTCCGAGTTGGGTAACTTTGATATAGAGCGTGCTTTGAGCAATATCGGCTCGGGCGGACAGGTCAAACTCCTCAACAACCTGCTCGGCACGTGGCGAAGTGCCTTTCGCCTTTCGCAGAACTCAATTTTTGCCGGCGTCGCTCGCGAGGTCACAGTGGCACTTACACCCGAGCCGCGGGAAGTGCGCAGTTGTGGACAGCCAATTGATGGCCTCCATTTGCTGGAGACCGGTCTCAACCCGGACCTTGGAGCTGTTACCGCCATATATGGTATCAGCGGCAATTCAGTCATTTCACTGCCGGTGAAGCTGGTTATTGGCCCTGCGGTCAAAAAGGGCCTGCAACAATGCCACCTGCTTGTGGAATCCGCCCGCGCCCTTCCCCAATCGTTTCGACTGGTTATTTCAGGCAAGAATGGCGTTGCCGTGCGCAAGCTCTCCGACATTGCCAGTGCCTCGGATTTCCAGAAATGGTGGGGAAAAAAACAGGGAGATGCAAGTTTGCGCGCCTTTCTGGTACGCCATCTTGCAAAGGTGCCTGACGCCGGCATCGCGACCGCAATCGACATGCAGATAAGGGCTCCGCTCCCTGCCCGTCAAATCGGTAAATCTGCTACTCAGCCTTCCGGCGAAATTGATCTGGCGCTGGCACTGGATGGCGGCTTATTGGTTGGAGGCTGGACGAACGATCCGTCCGGAATGCTCGCCGGTATCGAATACGTAACCGAAGATGGAACAGCCCTTCCACTGAAGCCAAACTTCTACAGTTTTCCAGGCAAAACTGGAAAAGGTGAGGACGGATCACGGTCTGACGTGACAGGTTTTGCTGCCTGGCTTCCGCAGGTCAACAATCTTGGGCCGCTGTTGCAGCCCCGGTTCCAAATGCGGCTGATTTCGGGTGCAACCTCTGCACTTGTGCCACAGATGCAGCCCTTTGAGGCTGGTGCTCAGCGCAACTGTATATTACGCGCTGTCCCGCCACAGCATGCCAAGGCGCAGGTTTTTGAAAGAATTCTGGCGCCAGCCCTGCGGGAGGTCGAGCAAAAGATAGGAAAAATGGTCAAGATCGCCGACGTGAAGGATTACGGTATTATGCCGGAATCACCGTTGGTTTCCCTTGTTATTCCTTTGTACCGGAATCTCGATTTTCTGCGTTTCCAACTTTCCGCTATGGCAACAGATCCCTGGCTCGTCGAGAACGCCGAAATCATTTTCGTGCTCGATTCCCCTGAAATTCAGGACGATACCGAGCACATGCTGGGTGGACTGCATATCCTTCACGATCTGCCGATGAAGCTTGCAACGATGAACCGCAATGGCGGTTATGCGCGGGCATGCAACGCCGGCGCCAGCCTCGCCAATGGCACGATACTGGTGATGTTGAATTCGGATGTCGTTCCCTGCAAGGCGGGGTGGCTGGATGAACTTATCAATCCGCTATTCAAACAGAAAAAACTTGGCGCTGTCGGACCCAAATTGCTGTTTGAAGACGGTTCTTTGCAACATGCAGGCCTTTATTTCGCCCGGGATCAGCGCGGAGTATGGCTCAATCACCATTTTTACAAAGGAATGCCGGGGGACTATGCGCCAGCTCGGGTCGCCCGCTTTGTGCCAGGCGTAACAGGCGCGTGCCTCGTTACGCGAAAGGATATTTACGACCTCGTTGGAGGTTTTACGGAAGACTATGTGATCGGCGATTACGAGGACAGCGACCTTTGCCTTAAAATCCGCCAGATAGGATTCCAGATTGCCTATGAGCCGAACGTCGCACTTTACCACTTCGAGCGCCGGTCAATACGCCGGAGTTCTGATTATATGCGGGGCTTGGCCAGCCAGTACAATTCATGGCTGCATACGCAGCGCTGGAACCGCGACATTTCAGAATTGATGACGAGTTATCTCGACGAGACTGACGAGGATACGGTCACACCTTTTGTTAGTAACAAGTCGGAAAGGAGCGCCGCTTGACCGAGGTCATCGCACTCAAACAATCACCAGCCGATCATGTCCGGGTCTATGATAATGATTACGTTGAATGGCTGATGGAGACCGTGTTGAAGAACCGGTTTCTCCCCTCCCCCGAGCTTGAGAGCATATTTGTTGGGGACGGCAGTTATCAGGCCGTTGGCGCTGAATTTCTCGGCCATTTCATTCGAAAGGGCGGACTGGAAAAAACAGACCGCATATTGGATATCGGATGTGGCATCGGACGCATGGCGGTGCCGCTCACGCAGTATCTCGACTACGAAAAAGGCACTTATTGCGGTATTGATCCCGTGGCTGGCGGTATAGAATGGTGCAATCAAAAACTTAGCCCCATCTATTCAAACTTCGAATTTCGCCACGTGGATATTGCGCATAACCTGTACAATCCAAAAGGCGCGATCGACGGCCTTGAGCTTGTCCTTCCTTACGATGGAAATCAGTTCGATTTCATCATCATGACCTCGATCGTCACCCACCTGCCGGATGAAGAAGTCAGCGCTTATTTGCGCGAAATCGAGCGCCTTCTTGCTCCTGGTGGCCGTCTCTTCATGACCGCATTTGTCGTCGACAAGGTGGCACAGGAAAATGTTTCCAAGAAACGTGACGCTCGGCTTGGGTTTCAACGCTATGACAATGGACCGTGCTGGTTCGTACCGGAACTGCCGCCGCTTGCAGCGGTGGGTTTCGATGATGGCTTTCTGGACCGAGCGATTACTGGCGCCGGTTTGAACACTGTCCTTAAATCATTCGGTCATTGGCGCGGTGTTTCGTCGGATCATTATCAGGATCTGTTTGTTGCAGAAAAAGACGGGATCCGCCGATGAAGGTTCTCGTTGCTGCCCACAATCATCCCTCCCTCCATCCTGGCGGGACGGAGATTTTTGCGCACGATTTGTTTCGGGCGTATCAGAGGGCTGGCTGCGACGCGCTTTTTTTGGGCGCAACCAATCATATTCACCGTGAAGCTCGCCCTGGAACCAGTTTCCAGAGTATCGGCACCACTGGCGACGAAATTCTTCTTTGGTCCGGTCATTTCGACCGTTTCTTCATGAGCCAAGTCGATCTTTATGGAATTGTGCCGGATATTGTGGAACTGCTTCGCGATTTTCGGCCAGATGTCGTTCATCTGCATCACCTGCTGTTGCTCGGTGCCGAATTTCCGCACATCGTCAGACGCACACTTCCCGATTGCCGTATCGTCATGACGCTGCATGATTATTACCCAATCTGCCATCATGATGGTCTGATGGTTCGGACCACAAACAAAGAACTTTGCTACGGCGCAAGTCCTGACCGTTGCCATAGCTGCTTTAAAGAGATCGCGCTCGACAAGTTTGTTTTACGGGAGCGGCATTTGAAATCGCTGCTAAGCACAGTGGACAGCTTTGTTTCACCAAGCGCGTTTCTGAAGCAGCGTTATGTTGATTGGGGTTTGTCAGAACATCTTATTAGCGTGATACCGAATGGACAGCCCGAACGTGCGCCGGTCAAACCATCAGAGACAACCCGCCCCAAGCCGGTCTTTGGTTATTTCGGCAACCTTAATCCGTGGAAAGGCACCACGGTTTTGCTTGAAGCAGCAAAGCAGCTGATTTCCGAAGGATTGGACTTTGAGTTGCGGGTCCATGGCGCGGCGCCATTCCAAAGTGAGACCTTTATTGCTGACATAGACCGGTTGTTCGCCGAGACGTACCCTTTCGTCCAGCGACGTGGAGCCTATCGGCGCGAGGATATTGGCAAGCTCATTGCCACTGTTGATTGTGCAATCATGCCTTCGATCTGGTGGGAAAATGCGCCTTTGGTCATCCAGGAAGCCCAGGGCCTCAATTGCCCGGTGATTACCAGTAATATCGGAGGCATGGCCGAGGCAATCGAGGACGAAGCAAACGGTCTGACCGTCACTCCCAACGATCCTATGGCCCTGGCTTCAGCTATCCGGCGTATCGCGGAAGACGGCGATCTGCGTCAGCAGCTTTCCAGTCGCGCACGCCATCCCGACACCATTGCCACATCGGCAGCGAAGTATCTCGACTTGATCGGGACATTGCGCTCGGATCGTGTGGCAGCCGCCTGAAAGGAAGATCATGTCTATAGCGACACAAGTCCCAGCGCAGGCTTTACCACAGCCTCCTGCTGCACCCGTGCAAGATAATGCGCGACCACTGAAGACAGAACCGATGAAGGGCCGGGTCGACGCCGTCGACGATGGACGTCTTTACGGCTGGGCCTTCGATCCATCTGCACCCACCGCGCGGGTGACCATCCGGGTATTGCTGGATGGGAAACCAATCGCCGAAGCAACAGCTGATCAGGATCGCCCAGATTTGAAGCGAAGCGGCATCGGTGATGGCGCGCATGCCTTCAATGTCATGTTGCCGCAATTTGCTTCGATAAGGGCGGCCGAACTGGTAGTGGTTGCTATCAGTGCCTCAGGGGTCGAACAGGCTTTGCGTGTCCCCAAACCCGCCGAACAGGCAGCAGAGGCACTTATCGCTGCGCCAATGACGCGGATATTGGACAAGCTCGACATGCTGATGGCAGCGCAACGTCAGCTGCAGGTTAACCAGAGGTCTCTGCAACGTGCTGCGCCTGTGCTTGATGGCAATAGCGGTAGCTCGTCTGTCGAAGGCCTGGATATTGGCGGTTCAATTGAAGCGATGCGGGGCGACGTAAATAATCGTCTGACCGAACTCGATGTACATTTGATGCGTCTTGACGGTGTGGTCGGAGGCTTGGAAAAGCGTATTGAATCGCTGCAGAAGCGGTCCAATGGTGATGTGAAGCCGCTGTTCCTTCTGCTTTTTGTTCTTGTCGGTTTTGCCGCGGGAGCCCTTGTTTCCTTGACGATACTCCACTGAACTCGGGAGTAATGCACTTGCGCGATGACAGGAACATATTACCGATAACCAACGCTGCCAAACCAGCGGGAAACCATTCCATTGTCATGGAAGGCGAAATGGTTGTTGGTTGCCCTGTTGACGATACGCTGGTGCTCGTTATGGGCATAGGGAATTTCAACCTGGAGCACGTGGCGGTGTTCCTCAATGGCGACCCTGCCCTAAGCCTCAAGGCGACCTTGGTGTGCTGGCCATTGAAAAATGCCTCGCCAGCAGGAACCCATGGTTTTGTAGCAGTTCTTCCTACAGGCATACTGCGTCGGGCTTCGCTCAAAACCATCATGTTCCAGCATAAGGCAAAGGTAACGCGCTATACTTTCGCCAATAGAGGCGCATCGGTTGGCGATCTGATTGCCATGATCGCAGATCTGGCAGGGGCAAATCTCCCGTCCGTCATTGACGGGCTTGTGGAGGCCCTGATCTCCGGCCCCATAGGCCGAAAGAAGCTCGCGGCGATTACCGTCTTGCTACAGGCGGGCGCGCGGTCGGATGGATGTGTCGAGCTTATCGGTGGCAGTGATGAGGGTGAAATCTTTGTACAAGGCTGGGCTCAAGACCTCACGCCATCAGTGACGCGGCTTTTCATCAGCGGACGCGCTTCGTCTCTGGCAGAATGTGTGATATCGGTGTTTGCCCGCCCGGATCTGAACGACCAAGCTTCGGGCTTTGCCGGACTGTTGCTTGCCAATGAAACTGTCGAAGCAAGTGATATCGAACGCCTGCTCTTTCGCGGACGGCGCGGATGGCGTTTCACCGAAGTCTATGATCGCCGTCTGATTGTCGGTTCGCGGGAAACGCCAAGTCATGTGCGTGCAATTTTGCCGCGCGTTAGAGGTTCTACAGAAATATTGCTTCGAATGCGTTCGGCTGCCAACCGCTTTGACGGAACTGAGACCGTTTCCGGTTTGCCGCTTCCGGTGCGCGCTGGCATTGATAATGTCCTGCGTGTCGACGGCAGTGGCCTCCTGGTTTCTGGCTGGTTGCTTGATCCCGACGGTCATGTCGAAAGCGTAAAATTGCGTCGTCATCGCGGCGAGTGCCAGCTTGATGGCAACTGGACCCGTATCGACAGGCCAGATGTCACCGCCGAATTCGACAATCGGGCACCTTTCAATGCTGGTCTTGATCCAAATCGGCATGCTCACGGATTTGTTGCCTTTGCGCCGGAACTGTCAGGAGACAGCACCGCCCCGTTTTATCTCGAGCTTTGCCTCAGCGATCAGCGGCGCGCCTTTCTGCCTTTGACACCGATCCGGGTCACATCACGAGAAGCTGTTGTCAGACAGATCCGTGCGATTGACCCAAATGCATGGGCACTTCGCCACGTAGTCGACCAACAGCTTGTACCACTTTTGCGCAATGTGAGCCGTCCTGCACCGGAAATCTTCGGTGTCGCGGATGTCGGAGCATTTGATGATATTGAGGGTCCGGCGCTAATCATTGGTATCGATGAGAGAGTTGAAGAAGTTGGACCGCTTATAGCTTTGCTTGCGCTTGATCCCGAAACCCGGGGTTTGCCTGTCGTGATTGCCGGGGCAACTGACGTTATAGACCGTATTGGTGTGCGGGTGCGCAGACTGGCGCAGTTCTACAAGCTAAGTGTCCGGCTGGTTTCGGCAAGCGGCTCGGAGGATCTCTATGATGCACTTGAAGTTGGTGCGCGGGCAGTGTCCTGTGAAACAGTTGTGTTTCTTGCCGCCTCGTTGCTCCCCCGGAACAAGGGCTGGTTTAACAAATTGCTCACGGCTTATGAGATGCGCAAGAATTGCGTCCTCTCTCCCACCCTCGCATATGAAGATGATTCCATACGCTGGGCCGGAACATGGGTGGCTGGTGCGCATTCGGATCGCGCCTTGATCAGCCGGTACGCAGGCTATCCCATTGATGCGGTAACCGGCATGGCCACGACGGAAGTGGCAACGGCGACATTTGAATGTTGTATCATGCCCCGAGAAGCGCTGTTCTCAGTGGACGGCTTTACACGCGGTTACATGGGAACGCATGAAAAAGGCCTGGACCTTGGGCTCAAGTTGAAGCAGTCAGGTCTTAAATCCTACTGGTTGCCATCGGCCCAGATGCTGGGCTCTGACGATATTATAGTCTCTGAAAAAGCTTCCACGGTTGCGCTGATAGAGCGGATTGACAGACAGATTTTTGACAGCCGATGGGCCAGGAGTTTCGGGAAAGAAAACACTTTGAAAACGGAGACCCCGGCATGACCGAACAACTCCGCGTTCTGGTAATTTCTCACGCGCATCCGAGCATTTCGCTGGGTGGTGGTGAAATTGCATCGTATAATCTGCACAAGGGCCTGAATGCCCTGCCACGGGTTCAATCCGTATATCTTGCCCGCGCGGGACACCCGATACCGCGTCACGGAACGACTGCACTTATGAGCCTGCGGCGTTCCAGCGATGAAATCCTGTTTCATTCGGACGAGTACGATCATTTTTATCTGTCGAACAACAACACAGACGAAATTCATCGCGACCTTTTACGTTTTGTCGGCGATCTCAACCCACATGTGGTGCATTTCCACCATGTATTGGGCCTTGGTTTGGAAACTCTTTATGCTATTCGCGAGGCGCTTCCCAAGGCAATCATATTGATGACATTTCATGAATACCTTTCCATTTGCAACAATGACGGACAGATGGTCAAAGTTGGTACGTCCAAACTTTGTCATGAAGCGTCCCCTATCGACTGCCACGCCTGTTTTCCTGATATTCCGCCAGCTCGATTTTTGAAACGGGAAAAGTTTGTGCGCGGAATGCTCGAACTGGCAGACGCCTTCGTTTCACCAAGCGGTTTTCTCGCCGGAAAATATGCAGAATGGGGCCTGGATCCGAAAAAACTGCACGTCATTGAAAATGGTGTGGCGATCGATAGCGTCACACCGCCGCGGGAACTCTCTGGACCGAAGCCACGCCGGAACCGCTTCGCTTATTTCGGCCAGATCACACCATTTAAAGGCATTGATGTGCTTATCGATGCGGTCTCGCGAGTGCCAGAGGAAGTCTGGGGCGAAGATACAAGGCTGATGATATTTGGCGGAAATCTTGAAAAGCAGCCCGCAGAATTTCGAACGCGCATGGAAAAGCTCATTGCAGATGCAGGATCTCGTGTGCGATTTCACGGAGCTTACCAGAATAACGAGATGCCTCGGCTGATGCAGTCCGTCGATTGGGTGTTGATGCCCTCCATCTGGTGGGAGAATTCTCCGATCGTTATTCAGGAAGCCTTGCATCATCGTCGGCCTATTATCTGCTCAAATATTGGCGGCATGGCTGAAAAGGTGCGGGATGGGCAAGATGGATTACATTTCCGCGTGCGGAGTGCCGAAGACCTTGCTGACCGATTCACCGAGGTTTTGAGCGACCCGCTCATTTGGGATCACTTGCATCACTCAATTCGACAGCCGACCAACTATGTCGATTGTGCGGAAGAGCACGTTGCCCTTTACGCAAAATTGCTCCGATCTGTTCATCAAGGCTCAACCCAGACAGTGGCAGCGAACGAAGTCGTTCTTTCACAAGCAAGCTGATTGCTTTCAAAGTTACAAAAAGGAATACTCTATGGCACGTGTACTCGTAATGAGCCCATCAGGCGAAGTTTACGACCACGATAATGTTCGCTGGTACCAGCACAGTGATATTCAAAAATATATCGACCATTATCACAATATCGGCGATGCCTTTGTCTTTGACTCATCGCTCAAGCTGATGAACTTCGAAAAGCTGCGGGAATTGCCGCTCGGTGAGCCAAATTTTGATCAAATCGATCGGTTGAAAGAAGAATATGACTACGTGATTCTGCGTGGGTCGAACTACATTCATCAGCATATGGGCTGGCCACATGCGATTGCGGTTTTGAAGCGCCTTGGACTGCCTGTAATCGCCTGGGGCATTGGAGCACAGGCTCCTGTTGAAGGACAGATACAACTGCCTGAAGATCTCAAGACGCTCCTGAAGATCATGGCAGATTCAACGGCATCCATTGGCGTGCGAGGGGCCTATTCTGCGCAGGTGCTCAAAGATATCGGCATTGACAACGTTCGGATCGTTGGCTGTCCCACTGCATTTCGGCGCAATGATCCCACGTTGAAGGTCACTTTGCCCCTGCTTGAAGATGTCCGCAATGTTGGCCTGACCGTGCGCCGGGAGGTCTCACCAGCCTATGCCCGTAATATTGAGCGATATCTGACATTTCATCGCGATTTGATCAAATATACCGCAAACAAATTCAACGTTACGCTGATGGCGCAGGGCGAGATTGAGGAAAAAAAGCTTGTATTGGGAACTGATGAACAGAAGGAAGATGCAATCGCGGCGCTGAAGGCCAATCGATGGGCTTCCGACTGGTATCTCGACGATACAATCGAGAAGCTTTACCGCGAGCGACTCTTCTATTCGGACGTTGTGGCCGACTATGAGAAACTGGTGCAGACAAAAGATCTCGTATTGGGTTACCGGTTGCACGGCAATCTTATGGCTTTGGCGAATGGGGTGCCATCTATCTATTTTACCTATGACAGCCGCACAGTTGAGTTCGCTGAAACCTACCAGATACCCCGCTTCGATGTCTTCAGCGGAGATAGGTTTCGCCTTGAAGATTATTGGGATCAGACATTGTTCAATAAATACAATGACGCCTGGTATCGAACATATGGCGAAATGCGCAGATTTCTTGATGAAAACCATGTAGACCACAAGATGGTCGACACAAAAGAGAACATACCGGATTCCGTCCGGCGTGTGGCTTAGACAAAATTCACTAATTGGCAAAAGCCAGAATCTTCAACAAAGCTAGAAATAACCTCCCAGGAGTTATCAATGACCGTTCTTGTTACAGGTGGCGCAGGCTATATAGGCAGTCACATGGTTCTTGCCCTGAAAGATGCGGGAAGAGATGTTGTTGTCCTCGACGACCTTAGTTGTGGGTTCGAGTGGCTGGTACCAGAAGGCGTTCCCTTTATTCGGGGCGATGTCGGTGATCAGGCCCTGGTTGCTGACACGATCCGCAGGCACAGCATCACGGCAATCTTGCACTTTGCAGGCTCGATTGTCGTGCCGGACTCCGTTAGTGATCCCCTATCCTATTACCGTAACAATACGGTACAGTCGCGAGCATTGATGGAAACCGCCATCGCGGAAGGCATCCGGCATTTCATTTTTTCGTCGACCGCCGCCGTTTATGGCGAACCCGAGCGGACACCGATCACCGAGGATATGCCGCACCAGCCAATTTCTCCCTATGGAACATCCAAGCTTATGACCGAATGGATGTTACGTGATGCCGCTGCCGCTCATAAGGATTTCCGGTTTGTTGCATTGCGTTATTTCAATGTGGCTGGCGCTGATCCGAAGCTGCGTTCTGGCCAATCATTTCCTCGCGCAACCCATCTAATCAAGATCGCCAGCCAGGCCGCCACCGGTGACCGGTCCCATATCGAAGTCTATGGCACGGATTATCCGACCGCCGATGGAACCTGTATCCGCGATTACATCCATGTCAGCGATCTGGCGGAAGCTCACCTGTGCGCCCTCAATTATCTTGAGGCAGGCGGTGCGAGCACAACAGCAAATTGTGGTTATGGATACGGCTACTCGGTTCTGGAAATTATTGATGCTGTTAAGCGTGTATCCGGGGTGGATTTCGCCGTAAAAATGGCTCCCCGCCGTGCAGGGGATCCGGCAATATTGGTGGCCGCAAATGATCGTGTCCGTAACGACTTCGGTTTTGTGCCAAAGCGTGCAGATCTTGATACAATTGTAGGTGATGCGCTTGCCTGGGAACGTCAGCTGCAGGCAATGCGGCTTGAAGAGCAGGAACGCGTGGCCGTCTAAGCATATCGACCTGAAGGCCGAACCCGGCAGTCGATTGCCGGGTTTGGCAAGCTATTGTCCGGAAAATAATATTTCAAATATTGAAGTAAAGTCCTATTATAATATAGTCAAGTTATGTCCATAATAATACCAGTTTTGTTTTAGAATAATGCCAAACAGTTGAAATAATTTTATTGTTGCACTGCAATAGAAATATGTGACAATCTTCATGAAGTTGCCATTTTATATGTATAGAAATTCAAATTCCAACACATCAATCGATCAAGGGTCCAGAATATGACGGTTCAGACTTCGTACAAGCTTTCGCCGGCTACGAAATCTTCGAAAAACATTGATCTGTTAAAAGAACCGATCCTATTACGCTTGGGCATCGAACATGATGATTTGCCGAGTGAGCTATCCAATGCGGTAAAGATTCTCGGATTCGAAGGGGTCAAGGATGAGGCCGCAATTTTCTCCGATGCAGTGGGGGTCAAAACAGAAGCCTTTGAGGCGCCTTTGTGCATCCTGGCTGTTCTTTTAAATCCAGCACACAGAGGGCGCGAGAAGCGATTGCTCGATTGGCTGAAGGGCCGAGGTATTATTGAGGAACCGGTGATCCTTGAGTGGCGAACGGGCAAGGAAATGGAGACGGCCGGTGTCCTTATCAGGAAACTGTCGGGAATGCTGGTTTCTGATGCACGGCGAATGGTCAAATCAAACCGGGAGCTGTTGGCGTTAAGGACTTTGAACGATAACCTTCAAAATCGTTTTGCCACTGTCGAAAGCTTTATTGATCGCAAGGGGATGCAACCCTTTGAACTTGCTTTCTCCAACGAGCCTGTAACCAGCTCATCTCGTTCAAACGTATTGGCAGATGCTTCCTTTGATGGCGTATCACAGGTGCTTCCTGTCGCAAGCGCGGGCGTTAGTGCCATTGCCATTCATTTCGATCGCCTGTCACATCGCGATGACGCTACGTTGAATGCGCAACTCGTGACTATGGAAGACATGGCTATCGTCGAGAGCTGGGTCATTCCGCTGGGCAAGCTCAAGCATGGTTGGAATTACCTTGGTCTTTCCAGAACTCTTGCGGGATTGCGGCGCACGCTGAACTTGCGGGTGCAGGTGGACGGCGCTGATGATGAACTGCCCCTCTTGTCGCTCGGCGGGCTTCAGCCGCTGGAGATGTTTCAGGTGCGCGATGCCGCCAATGATGTGCCGCTGCTAAAGAACAGTTTGGCTATCCAGGTCTGGTGCGGAATGCCGGGTGTTGTTCTGCCCAGTTGGGCCAATTATTTGCCGGCTCAGTCGGAAAAGGTTCGCGAAGGCGGATTCAGGGAGATGCCGCTTGCGTCTGGTATCCTTGATCTTGCCACATTGGCAAACACCGATGAAATCTCTTTCGAGTTTGCCGCCATCCTTCCTTTGCCGGAAGAAAAAGCGGTGGGTTGTCACCCTCCGTCAACAGGCATGACAATCGGCCAGATTCCCGCCGCGTGCCCTCCTAAAATATTGAGGATTTCTTCGGATGTCGTCGTCGACAACGAAGAGTCGCAGGATGTCGAATTTGCGATTGTCGTAGCCGCGAGCCTCGAGAATGCGCGGCCGCTATTTGCCGAACAACGGACGGTGGACCCGGGAGAAGGGTTCTCTGGATGGGTGAGTATTGCGCCGGGAGAAAATAATCGGATCAGCGCTTTCATCAATGATCAGATTGGTGTTTGGCAGAATATCTATTTCGCAACGCGGATGACGACACCGGGTGACAACAGTTTCGCGTGGGCCAAATTCCGCAATGTCAGTCTTATGGTCAACGGGTAGTTTCATGCTGGACCAGATAAACCGTTTACGGGAGCAAGTCGTGGATCAGTTGCCTTCGGGTGAAGAGCCGGAACCACGTTTTTCGCCTAAGGTCGCCGTCATCATTCCCGCTTATAAACATTCGGTATTGTTGGCAGAAGCCATTGAATCGGCGCTGGCACAACAGGCACCGTTTGAGATTGCTGTACTGGTTATCGATGATGGCTGCCCCTTTCCCGAGACTGGCGAAATCGGGCGAACCTATGCCATGGCGCATTCAAATGTCTTTTATCTGCGCAAGGCAAACGGCGGATTAAGTTCAGCGCGCAATTACGGGATTGAATTTGCGCTACGCAATTTCGATGGCATCGAGGCTGTTTACTTTCTTGATGCTGACAATCGGATTACGAGCACTGCCCTTCGCGACATTCTGGCTTTCATGCAGGCCGATGACAAGGTTGATTGGGTATACCCCAACATCGACAAGTTCGGGATTGAATGGAATGGGAACTATACGACCCAATATTCACGCCTGTTGCATTTGACCTTCGATAATATTTGCGAGGCTGGAAGTCTGGTCTCAAGGCGCATGCTTGACGCAGGCATTCGCTTCGATGAAAGCATGACATCCGGGTTTGAAGACTGGGATTTCTGGCTACAGGCCATCGGTCGCGGATTTCTTGGTTCCAACTATCCCTTCTTCGGGTTCGAGTACCGGCAGCGTGCCGAGAGCATGCTTCGCGATTCCAATCGCACCCGGGAGGGCATTCTCACCTATATCCGCCAGAAGCATAAGAAACTCTTCGCCACGGAAACATTGTTGACCTGGGAGCATCAGGAGGCACCCCGATATGCTGCAATCGGCATGGGGGCTTATGCAGTCGATATGTTTACCGACCCGACGGTGGACCACGCCAAATGCAGCCTCGAAGATTTTGTAACCCGCTTTTGGGCAGCAAAGACGGAACCGGAAACATTCGGAGTTCCGCCGTTCATGCTTTGGATGACCGCCGCCCATCGCGAAGCTCTAACCCGCCTCGGCCTCATTCATAATCTGTTATGGTTGAGTGAACGCATCGCTGAGAAGCATCATTTCGTGGCGATACGCTTCGAACGGAATAATGCCAGGATGGGAATAGATATCCGCACCATTAATGATGGTGAGCCTCTTGCCGACAAGCCCTTCGGCTGGATGTGCACATTCGATATTTTCTCCACCTGTGCAGATGACACCTCCGATGATTGGATACGCTCGCTGCACAAGGCTGTTCCATCGCCCAATGTCGTGGAAATTGTTGTGAGTGGACCATTTACAGCACGCGAAATGCAAAGCACGGCTTTATCGTCAACAAATGCACTTTTAGCCACGCTTGGAGCATTGCGTGACTCAGGATATCGCTCAAAAACCAGGAATCGTTGGCTTTGGCGATCCGTTTATTTTCCCAACCGGAGCCGCTATTTCGAGCTGTTGCGCCATGCGGTGGGCGCAAGGCCAGTCATGCCACGATTGCCGCAGGCTTCGAACCCGCTGCGCGTCGGTTTCCTATTGCCAATCGCCAGTTTTGGCGGCGTGGAAAAGGTAGCCTATGCGGTTGCCAACGCTTTGAAGAATGCCGGATGTGAAGTGCATCTATTCCTGTTTGGAAAAGCGATCTACAATCGTGTCCCGGAAAATGACGGCGTGTTCAAATCGGTCAACTTTTTGTCCGACGATTACCCACTTTGGGGTGGGCCAAACAAATTTGCGGGCCATGACCTGATGATGGGGCATGACGAAGCAGCCAAGGCCGAGCAGATCATGGGTTTTCTTGCCGGTCTTGATGTCGTCATCAACAATCAGGTGGCGCCCGTAAACGCCTTGCTGGGCGATTTGCGCCGCCGCGGCGTCAAGGTTCTGAACTATGTCCATGTGCTGGATAAATCTCGAATGGGGCGTGATGCTGGTCATCCTTATCTCACACTGGCATTTGAGCATGTCTATGACGCGATTCTTACCTGCTCGAACGATATGGTCGAATGGTTGCATGGCATGGGTGTGCCAATAGCAAAGCTCACGCATATACAAAATGCAGCAAGCTATGCATTGGCCGCCAAAGAGCGAGACACCATACTGTCGGCACGGCGGATAAAGTCCCAAAGGGACAAGCTCAACGTCCTGTTTCTTGGCCGATTAGATGCACAAAAAGGCATTGAGCGCCTATTCGCGTCAGTTCGGGATTTGCGCGAACGCGGAGAGCCCGTTGACTGGAAGATTATTGGCAGCGACGTGATGGATGCGGGTGCGGGCGGATCGTGGAAAGACCGGTTTGCCGAAATTGGCGTGCAGGTTGAACCACCGGTGTATTCAAGCCGTCATCTTAACAAGGCCTTCGCATGGGCGGATGTTGTTGTATTGCCATCGCGCTGGGAGGGCGCTCCACTGACCATTATTGAAGCCCAGCGGCTTGGCTGCGTGCCGATTGCGACAGCTGTCGGTGCCGTTGATGAACTTATCGATCACGCTGTGGATGGGCTGCTTATCCGGTCTGAAGATGACACAGTAATTATCCGCGAACTCACGGAAGCTATTTCCGCCTTGGCGGCCGACCATGATGCCTTGCAGCGTCTTTCGGAAGCGGCAGCCATTCGCGGCGGCGCCCTCGCCTGGGAGGAAAGTGTTTCACCGCTGGTCAAGCAGTTGAAAGCATGGTTCCCCGACCGGTTACCGCAGAGCGTTGAACAGGCTCCGAAAGTTCTGGAGCAGACGGTTGTACCAATCTCGACCAGTCGGATTCACCGCGTGGACGTGGAAGCAATCGACGAAGATCAAGAAGATCGTAATGAAATTACCGAAATCAGGCCGTTGCAAATCGCTGCTGCCGGGTCAGCCAATATGAATAATTTGAGGAACTAGCGATGAAGAAACTTTTCGTTCTGAATGGTGGTGCTGCGGTCAAGCCCGGCAACAAGGCAGCCTATCTAAAGTTTGAAGATCCGCTTGCGGCCTTCAACAAGGGCGGCATCAACACAGGCGACGTTCTCGTCTATGACGCCACGCTCAAGGCGCTAGCCTATGATGAAATCAGGAACGTGCAGTTTTCCCATGCGGGAAATGAAAAGCTTTGGCCTCAGGATGACAGCTATGAAGCCACTGTTGTGCGTGGATCGAACTATCTGACCGAGACCGTTGATCTTGGTCACGTTGTACCTTTGCTGAAGAAGCTCAAAGGTCCGGTCGTTGCTATCGGCGTTGGCGCGCAGGCTGGCAAATACAAGAAGCTCAATGTTCCAAAGGGCACGGTTGAAGCCTGGAAGATCATCGCTGACAAGTGCGAAACAATCGGCGTTCGCGGCTTCTACAGTGCCGAGATATTCAACGATCTTGGTATCAAGAACGTGCGCGTTATTGGCTGCCCCAGTTTTTACCGTTCCTTGCGTCCTTCAATTGCGATCAAGTCGATTGATCCGGAGAAGGCACGTATTGGCCTGACCCTGAACAAATATCTGTCTGCTGATTATGCAAGTAATGCGACGAAGACCAATCGCATGCAGCGGGCTTTGATTGATGCCGTTGCCAAACGCCCATCCAGCAAGCTCTATTCACAGGGTGAGCGGGAAGAGACGCTGGCGATCTTCTCTTCGGGCAAAGAAAAGCAGGATAACGTCAAGGCCATCCTGACCAAATTCGGTTTGCTGGGCCATCCTGAAGCTGAGGAAATGCTCAACAACCGCATGAGCGCGTTCTTCGATATCGACGAGTGGGCAGCAGACGCGGCTGCAAATGTCGATGTCATGGTCGGCTTCCGTCTGCACGGCAATGTTATTGCCCTGCATCAGGGCATACCGGCAATCTTTTTTACGTATGACTCACGCATCCGCGAATTGTCCTCACTCTTTGCTATTCCTTCAATAGAGATCGAGGATTACCTTCCGATCAACCTCGAGAAACTGCTTGAAAAGGCTGATTTCACCAAGGTTCAACATATCTACCGCCAGAACTTTGCCGAGTATCATCGCTTCCTGACGGAGAACAAGCTCAACCACGTACTGCCGAAGCCAGTGGCAGCGCCAGCTGACAAGCCCCAGTCTGTACCTAATCTGGTACAGGTACCGCATAACATTCATGAAGCGGTTTCGTGGTTCCGTAGCGAAATCGATTTCATGACCGGTGAAGTTGAAGTGCTTCGCAACCGTGCATGGAATCTTGAAACCAGCTTGCGCAGTCTTAAGGAAACACCGGCAGCAAAGGTGGCTGCTGAATGAATGAAGGCCGTGCACAACTCAGCCGACGCTCCTTTCTGACCCTTGCAGGGTTTGGTGTTGCATCGGCTGGTTTGCTTGCACGGCCCGCTCTTGCCCGTGCGCTTTGCCCCAATCTGCCGTCTGCTCTGCAGCGCGCCTCCGGGGATTGGCAATTATCATTCACCGATGATTTTACCGATAATGCGGGTTTTGATCAGCGGTGGGTCAAGGTTACCGATAGCGGCGGCGAAACAAAATCTGTCCGGCGGCCGGAAAATGTGACGATCTCCGGTGCCGGGCTTTCGCTCAATCTGGGGCGAAATCGCGACAACCGGGGCGGCAATCGACCCTTCGTTGGTGGCTATGTGCGGACAAAAGATTTTCGACAGCGCTATGGTTATTTTGAATGCGAGATGAAAATTGCCAATGAAGCGGGCGTCAATAATGCATTCTGGCTGACCTCCGTGCCGGATAGCGAGGGGGATAAACGTTTCGAACTCGATGTAGTTGAAGCCAAATTCCCAAATCTCGTGCATGTAACAGCTCGCCAATGGCTGCCAGTGAAGAAGGTGCTCTCAAAGAGTTACCGCCCGCGGCTCAAGCTTGCAAACGAGTTTCACCGTTATGGCATGCTGTGGAGCGAAGACAGCTTCAAATTCTATTTCGATGAAAAGAAAATCTTCGAAGCCGTCAATGATTTTGCGCATACGCCAGCGCAGCTACTGTTCAGCAATGCAGTGGCATCTTTCGCAGGGAAAGACGATGGCGATGTCGATGGGGCTGCGACCTCGATTAGAAATATTCGTGTCTTTCAAAATACCGAATGGCAGGAATTGCAAGTCAGGAGATGTTCATGACCGATGATTTTACCTCAACGTCGCGCGCCGACAAAAGCAAGAAATATCTGTTGGGCAAGGATGGCTGGATATTTCTCGATCACGATTCCAATCGCGTTATCGACCAGATTACCGGGCGACATATTCTTGACCAGAAAGGCATCGAAGCCTGGCGTAAATTGATCCTTGAGCGTGACGCCTATGTTTCATCGCTTGGCGCACAACATTTGGTTTTCGTCGCTCCGAACAAGGAGCTCGTCTACTCCGAGCAATTACCGGACTGGGTGGAGATTGCCGATACCAGACCACTGCACCAGATCATGACTGCGCTTGGACCGCGCCGTGCATCAAAGATAGTATATCCGCTTGAAGCAATACGTGCTGGCAAATCCAAAGGACTTACCTATCCCAAAACAGACACGCATTGGAGCGGTTTTGGGGCCTATATCGGTTATCAGGAGTTCTGTCGGGGACTGTCGCAAAACGGCATTGAACCCCTGCAGATCGAGCCTTCGCGCATTTCATTCGAAGAAGTTCCCTATGTTGGCGATCTCGGCATAAAGTTCGAGCCGGCAGTGTCGGCGCCCACCCTGTCTGCCAGAATAGATAACGCGGCCGGGAAGCTGTCTTTTGACAACCGGATTCCAAATCGTGGCCGTATCCGGGTTTTCACCAATAAGGACACGACATTGCCGCGTTGCGTCATGTTTGGGGATTCCTTTGGTGGCAATCTCCTGCCATTTTTGAAGGAGAGTTTCAGTACGCTGGTCTATATTTATGGCAAATCGTTCGACCGGGAACTGATTGAGGCCTACAAGCCCGATGTTGTACTGTCTGAATTTGTCGAACGTTTTCTGATCGATCCTCCGGTCGATACGCCACATTTCAGCTATGCATCCGTGGTCCGCTCGAAAATGAAACTCCTGTCACGGGATGATCTTGCGGAGGCCACCAAACAAACCTTGCAGGTGCCGCTGGAAGTCTTCCCAGTGCGGCCGATCTATGAGGCATTGATTTCGACTCATAGCGGCAAATCTGTCAGCGCTGTACTGATCGAGCAGCTAAAGAAGCACCATCCGGAAAATCCGGAAGCCCATCATCTGATTTCGGCGGAATTGTCCCGCTTGGGCGAGCGGTTGGAGGATGCCAAAGTCTATGCCGAACGCGCCGTTGCAGCCGAACCCTGGAATGCCCGTGCCCGGCATCAACTGGCTCTTACACTAATGCGGCTTGAGCAGCCGGAAAAAGCCGAAGAGCAGCTTCGAAAAGCAATCGAACTGGATAGCAATGTTGACTGGTGGAACTATCAGCTTGCACAAGTGCTGTTCCGGCAGCAGAAACATGCTGAATCTGTAGAGATCATGAGAGACTATCTCTCACGGCGCCCTGATTCTGCAGATGCCTGGCAATTACTTGGCCGGTGCCATGAGGCACTTGAAAATATTGAAGAAGCTGCCGAAGCTTTTGTCCGCGCTTCGGATGCCAAGCCTGAATGGACGTGGCCCTTGCTCAAGCTCGCCAATTTGCGCGTTCACACCAAAACCAATCCAGAGCAGGGTCTCGTTGCCACCGACCGATTGCTTGAAACACTTTTTCATGCCCGGCAAAGGGCAGAAATTTATATGCTCAGGTCGCAATTGCACGAGGTCAATGGAGATAGAGCCAAGGCAACCGATGCTGCGGCGCGGGGCACAGAACTAGCGCCAGATTGGGATTGGGCTGTCAAAACTCTGGACCGGCTGAGCACGCAAAAGGTCGCGGCCCGCTCTTCATAATTGTCCATTTTGTCAAAGAACATGGGTGTGGCGATCCCTTGCCATGCCCGCTCTTATGTTCGCAGGGGCGCGGGCTAAAGAGGTTAAAAGAACCACACTCGCTATGACCGTCAGAAGACTGGTCGCCTCAATATACCGGACGGCGGATAGTCGATACGGTGTTGTGGCCAAGCGCCGGCTGCTTGACGCCGGCCGATGTCTTTGATCACTGGCATTGTTGACGCTAACCGAACCTTACCTTGCATGACATTGCCGCTCAAGGTGAAGCCACGCCCGAGCGCACTCCAAAGAACTGGCAAATCAAGTAGCCTCATCGTCGAACACCTGTTCGATCGAAAAAAATCGTTGACCTGGTCTCGGTTAGCGATTTAGGCGTCTGGCGTAATCAGCGTCACAGTTGGAAAATAAGTTCGGTATCGACCGATATCGCGGGTTAAAAGAGTAAATCCACTGACAGCGGCTTGAGCGCCGATGAAGAAGTCTGGAAGAACACCGGTTCGCGAGCCACCAGATTTGCGATACCGTGTAAATATCTTTCCAGCCAGATACAGGGCTGATCGGGGTATTGGCTGAATGTCGAGGCCCGCCGCATCCACGAATGCGTCAAGTTCCTCAATTCTTTTATAACGCACTGCTAGCTCGGCATAGACAACATCATTAATTAAGAGCGGGCCGCGAAACGAAGCGGTTTCCAGTTGTGCAATCGACCAATCCGCCCAATTCGGATCGTCTGTAACAAGGTCCAGCAGCACGTTTGTATCGATAAGCGTCATCATTCTCCGCGTGTGAGAGCCATGATCGCGTCCGTATTCAATCCCTCACCGGCATGACCGCGCAGATTGTTAAACCGGCTCTTCGGTTGATGTCGGTCAGCGCGAGTAATCACAACGCTTCCGTCGCTCGCCCTATGAAATTCGACTTTGCTGCCAGGTACGATTCCAAGGAAATCACGCACGGGCTTGGGGATGGTGACTTGGCCCTTTGTCGTCACGGTCGTTGTCATTTCTGCCTCGGTAATGATTGTTTTGCAAAAGGTATTACCTTTATGGCATGGTTTCAAGCATTCTCTTGGTTGGCGCGCACTGACGTCATCGGCTCAAGCCTTACGTGTCAGGAACGGATCAGCGAATCTGCTTTCCGAGCCCCGGTGCCATCGATGACCCATGCCGTGTTCATTTCAAGATGCAGCCAGGCGAGGGAAAGCTCGAAGATATTTTGTTTTCCGACCCGGCTGATCTTTAGGCGCTGGTCCCACGTTTAGACGGCATTGCAGTTCATTCTTTACTGCACGTGGCCCCAAGTCTGGCACCCCAGGCGATGGCCCACTCGTCGAGCGGCATGATAAGGCGGACCAACGCTTTCCCATCTTCTGTCAAATCATACCCGCCAGTATGATGGACTACGATGGCAGCGGCTCGCAATTCCTTGAGGCGTGTATTTAGGAGGCTGGGATTCGTTTCGGCGACAGCCTGAAGCTCCCGAAACGTTAGGGCTTGTTCTGCATGAGCAAGCTCCCATAACACGCGCAAACTCATGCGCCGCCCCAGTAGGTCGAGCAATGCCATAGTTGGTTGACCGGTTTTCGAGCCGCGCACGGGTTGTCCAGGCTGAGGAAATTTCATGCTATACTTTTCATAGTGACCCATGTACTCATTGCTAAGAAAATAATAGCAGAAGGATATCCGAAATGATACCTCGCATCGGCCCGGCCAAAATGACCACACGGAAAGACGCGGTGGATCAGGCAGCTGGTTTTCCTTCATCGCTCGCGGCTGATGATACCTTGCGGAAACCCGGGCATAGAATCAAAGCCCGTGCGGTGCGTATGCCGTCCGATAGTGTATTGGCGCCGTTTTATGTGGGCGCAGACCTTATTGATGCTTACGCGATTCAGTTACCTATACAGGCTGACGACAATATCGAAGTGCTGGCTCGTGCTGGGTTCGAGCGGCAGGCGTGGTGGATTCGCGCGTTGACGCGGGTGCGCGACGTGGTGATGGCGACAGTCGGCGTCAAAACGTCTCGTGCGGTTGGTGTTGCCGCAGCGGCGCAAGGCCCGGTGATCGGCTTCTTTCCACTGCTATCAAAAAGTGCGGAGGAGCTGGTGATGGGTGCGGATGACCGGCATCTCGACTTCCGGCTCGCGATCCTGTTGCGGGCAGCAGGTGCAGCGGGCGACCGGGAACTCGTCGTGGTGACCGTGGTGCATTGTCATAACTGGCTGGGACGGACCTACTTGGCGGTAATAGCGCCGTTTCACCGCGTGATCGCGCCGGCGAGTCTGGAACAGGCGGCAAGGTCGATAACAGGGTAGTTTGGATCCCAGGAATGCGGAGAATGGGCCGCCGCCCGATGACGGAGGGCTGACTTGTGGTTAATGTTTTGCTTGAACCGAAGAGGCCGCATTTTCTTTTTGTCCTGAGTTTATTATTACCGTATCGCGCTGCTTCAGGGACGGTAAATGTCGCCCGCGGGTTTCAAATTGACCTTGCCGTCCGGCACCGCAGCTGCCAATGATATTGTCGAACCCAGCATCCGTGCCCGCCCGCATCAGGCGCGCATACTGATGCGGCAACTGCTTCATCGTCCGTGCTTCTGTCGCCAGGCAGCAAAATCGGCCTTGGGTTTTTCGCTAGTGGCCGGGTAAAGCCCGATGATCGTCGCACCGTTCATAACTTGTTCTGTGACAAAATCTTCATAGGCCGTCATCTCGACCGTTTCGGTGGCAATCTCGTCGGCGAGATGGGCGGGAATAACGATGACACCTTCATTGTCCCCAACAACTACATCTCCCGGAAATACCGCAACATCGCCACAGCCGATTGGGACGTTGATATCGCAGGCCTGGTGGTGGGTAAGGTTGGTTGGAGCCGAAGGACGTTTGTGGTAGGCGTGAATGGCTAAATTGGTAATCTCAGGACTGTCGCGGAAGCCTCCGTCAGTGACGATACCTGCCACACCCCTCACCTGCAGCCTTGATATCAATATGGAGCCGGCCGAAGCAGCCCTCGCATCCTTGCGGCTGTCCATCACCAGGACAGCTCCCTCCGGACATTGTTCTACCGCGGCGCGCTGCGGATGATCGGGGTCCTTGAAGACCTCGATCGTGTTAAGGTCTTCGCGGGCTGGGATGTAACGCAACGTAAAGGCTTGCCCAACCATGTTGGCCCCCTTGGCGGACAGCGGTCGCACATCTTGGATGAACTGGTTGCGGAGCCCACGTTTGAACAGAGCCGTGGCAATCGTTGGTGTAGCCACGCCCATCAGCTTTTTGCGCGTTCCTTCACTTAGATCATAGTTGGTCATTTATTGTCCTCGGATGTCAGTAGATATCTGGTTCAGGAGCGGATGGTCCAAACCGTGTTTCGAGAAAGTCAAAATCCGCGCCCGTGTCGGCTTGGCCCACATGTTTGGCGAACATCCATCCGTAGCCCCGACCAGCCTTGTCTGCCGGTTTCTTCCATTCGGAGCGACGGCGTTCAATTTCACCGTCGTCCACCAGCATGTCGATCCTGCGCTCCTTCAGGTCGAGCCGCACTATGTCCCCCGTTTTCAGAAGCGCCAACGGACCGCCGACATGCGATTCTGGCGAGACGTGCAGAACGCAGGCTCCATAGCTGGTGCCGCTCATGCGCGCATCGGACAGACGCAGCATGTCGCGATATCCCCTCTTGAGCAGGACCTTCGGCATCGGCAACATGCCCCATTCGGGCATGCCCGGGCCGCCTTGGGGCCCGGCCCCGCGCAGCACCAGAACATGATCGGGCGTGACGTCAAGATTTTCGTCGTCGATCGCTGCTTTCATTTCAGGGTAGCTGTCGAAAACCAATGCCGGGCCCTGATGCTGATGCAGCCTTGGATCGCATGCCGCTGGTTTAATGACCGCGCCAGTAGGAGCGAGGTTGCCCTTAACGACCGCAAGCGAACCTTCCTTATAGACAGGATTGTCGAGCGACCGGATGACGTCGTCATTGAAACATTTGGCCCCCTCCAGCGTCTCTCCGAGCGTTTGGCCGGAGATAGTAATCACCGAAAGATCGAGCTTTGATGAAAGTTTTGCCATGAGCGCACGCAATCCGCCGGCATAGTAGAAATCTTCCATCAGGTAGGTTTCGCCCGTTGGTCTTATGTTTGCGAGAACCGGAGTCGTGCGGCCCGCTTGATCAAGATCGTCCATTGTCAGGTTGACCCCCGCCCGGCGCGCCATTGCAACGAGGTGGACGATGGCATTGGTCGAGCATCCGGTGGCCATAGCGACAGAAACGGCATTGCGTACGGATGCATCGGTCAAGATCTTGCCTGGTACGAGGTCCTCCCACACCATGTCGATGATCCGGCGCCCCACGGCAGATGCCATCCGGATATGATTGGAGTCGGCAGCGGGAATCGAACTCGCGCCCGGCAACGTCAGGCCCAGGGCTTCCGCGATCGCCGTCATAGTGCTTGCCGTGCCCATGGTCATGCAATGTCCGTAAGACCGCGCAATACCCGCCTCGACCTCTACCCATTCGTCGGTCGACAGATTACCTGCCCGCCGGTCATCCCAGAATTTCCAGGCATCCGAACCGGAACCCAAGGCTTTGCCACGATAATTGCCGCGCAGCATGGGGCCTGCCGGCAGATAGATCATAGGCAGGCCGGCGCTCACGGCGCCCATCACCAGGCCGGGTGTGGTCTTGTCACATCCACCCATCAATACAGCACCATCGACCGGGTGGGAGCGCAGCAGTTCCTCGACTTCCATCGCCAGCATATTGCGATAGAGCATCGTCGTCGGCTTGACATAGCTCTCCGACAGAGAAAGCGCTGGCAACTCGAGGGGAAACCCACCCGCCTGGAGCACTCCGCGCTTCACATCTTCGACGCGGTGTTTGAAGTGTGCATGACAGGGATTGGCATCCGACCAGGTATTCAGAATGGCAATGACAGGCTTTCCTGTCCATTCTTCCGGTGCGTATCCCATCTGCATTGTTCTGGAGCGATGACCGGAACTGCGCAGGTCGTCCGGAGCGAACCAGCGGGCGCTTCTCAATGTTTCTGGAGTTTTTTTCATAGCCATTGCTCAATTGGAAAATGCGACGGAAAAGGAAGCCTCAACTGCTCATTCCTTCATGCCCCATTTCTGAATGGTGTGGCGTTCGATCGTCTGGAACACCAGGTTTTCAACAATAAGGCCGATGATGATCACGGTGAGAAGGCCGGCAAAGACTGCGGGGATGTCCAGAAGGTTGCGGTTCTCAAAGATGAACCAGCCAAGCCCGCCCTGCCCCGAAGAAACACCGAAGACAAGTTCGGCGGCAATCAGCGTTCGCCAGGCGAACGCCCAGCCGATTTTCAGGCCGGTCAGGATCGAGGGGAAGGCAGCGGGAACCAGAATCCGCATCACATAGGACAAACCTGTCAATCCATAATTGCCTCCGACCATGCGCAGCGTTCGAGATACGCCAAGAAAGCCCGCATGGGTGTTGAGCGCGACCGCCCAAAGCACCGAATGGATTAGCACGAAGACAAGGCTAGAGGCGCCGAGCCCAAACCAGATCAAAGCAAGTGGCAGCAATGAGATGGCAGGTAGCGGATTGAACATCGCCGTCATTGTTTCCAGAAAATCGGTGCCGATCCGTGTGTTAATGGCAAGGATTGTCAAAATGGCTGCAAGCACAGTGCCTGCCACATAGCCTGTTATCAGTACCTGAAGTGTCGTCCAGATGCGCGACGGCAATGTACCGTCGACAAAACGATCATAAAGCGTGACCAGCGTGTCGCTCAGCGTCGGGAAGAGCAGTGGATTGTCGAGATAGCTTGCATAGACCTGCCAAATGACGGCAAGGACGATTATCAGCACCGTCTTACGCACAGCGCTGATGCCCAGGATCAATTCGAGGGAACCGAGCCTCTGCTCGACCTCGGCTACATTGGCGTGCCGCCCGTTTGTCGTGACATCGGCTGCAAGAATGATCTGCGGATTTTTCATTATCGTCACTCCCTGTGGCCCGCCTCGGAAAAGAGCAGATTGTGGATATCGCGTTCGAGCGCGGCGGCGCTGCCATCGTCCTGACGGGCGCGATCGACGTCGATCACTTCAGCCTTCACGCGCCCTGGATGAGGCGACAACAGCAAAATGCGGTTGGAGACCTTGATGGCTTCGGCAATGGAATGTGTAACGAAAATCACCGTAAACCTGGTGTCTTCCCAAAGCTGCAGCAGTTCGTCCTGCATCTGACGCCGGGTCAAAGCGTCGAGCGCTGCAAATGGCTCGTCCATCAGCAAAATGTCGGGCTGCATGGCCATGCCGCGGGCGATCGCCACGCGTTGCTTCATGCCACCCGAAAGCGTGTGTGGATAACTGTCAATGGCGCGTGTGAGCTTTACCTTGTCGATATATTCCTTTGCCCGAGCCTCCGCCTCCCTGTGCGGCAGTTTGCGCGCCACGATTAGCGGAAACATGACGTTTTCCAGTACCGTCTTCCAAGGCAAAAGCTGGTCGAACTCCTGAAATACCATCATACGATCGGCCCCGGGCTTTTTGACCTGCCGTCCGTTGATATGAATTGATCCACTCACCGGGGCCATGTATCCGCCGACGGCTTTCAACAGCGTGGACTTGCCGCATCCGGACGGTCCAAGAAGAACAAAACGATCGGATCGTTCGACTGAAAAACTAACGTCTTCCGTCGCGGTTATCAGTAGATTCGGGGTCTTGTAGCGAAGCGTCACCTTGTCCACGGTGAGAAGAGACCTGCCCTCACTTGCCGCCTTGACATCGGGAAAACCTGCTGTTGGATCTGTTTTTTGTTGTATGGCCTGTAGCATATGGGCCTCCATAAGATAGTCAGAAGACCCGGCATCTCTGCCAGGTCGTTGGCTCGTTGCCGACAGTCAGTTGCCTTTCAGTTCGGCGGATTCTGGTAGATAATAGTCTGTCCATGCCGCAGGCATCGTCTTGAGCGTTCCGATCTTGTGCAGATGGGTGGCAAACTTCATTGTTCCCTGAGGATCGGTGCGAAACTCCATCATGTCCGGCTGTTCGAGGATCTTGACCAATATATTAAGATCGGTTTTGTCACCGGAAACCTGCTTGTAGGCACTCAATGCGTCGCGCGGGTTCTTCTTGATCATGTCGATTGCCTCGACCGTGGCTTCGCGCACGGCCCTGATGATGACAGGATTTGCGTCGGCAAAAGTCGTGGTCGTGAAAAACGTCGCTTGTGTTAAAGGACCGCCAATGATGTCCTTGGAATTGACCACGATGTGGTTGCCTGCGTCGATCTCCAGATACTGGAAAGGCGGTGCGGAGAAGTGACTTGCCACCTCGTGGCTCTTGTTGGCAAGCGCCGCCATCGCATCGGGATGCCCGAGCTGCACGGTGTTGACATCGAAATGCTTCAGATCGCTGTCTCCAAACATCTGACCCGCTGCCATTTGCAACAGGATCGCCTGCGTCGAAACGCCAACCGTTGGCACAGCAATCTTGTCGCTCGGACCGATGTCCTTCAGTGATTTGATTTTGGGGTCACGCGACACCATGATGACCGGCTGCGCCGAACTGGTGATGATCCCTTTTACTTTGCCACGTGTTCTGTCCCACAGCAGAAGCAGGTTGCCCGTCCCGGTATTGACGATGTCGACATTCCCGGAAAGAAGCGCATCAGTTTGTGCGCCGCCACCGCTGAACGTGCGCCAATTGACGGTAACATCTTTGAGGCCATCCTCCGCCGCATGCTTCTCAATGAGCTTTTGTGTCTCCATGACGTGGCTGGCCAAGTAAAGGATGCCTGGCTGGCGGGTGATGGAGATATCGGTCTTGTCCTGAGCATAGCCAGACGAGCTTAGACCCAGAATGATAGCAAGTGCGGCAACACTGCCCTGAAACAATCGCATATTTTCCTCCCGATAATTCTCTTTATGGTTCGCGAACGGCGATGACCCTCCGACATCGCTGGTTTCGATTAAAGCACTAATGCATCAGTGCATCAACTAAATAATTGTGGTAGTGCAATTGAGACAGACAACGAGAGAGCAGCAATCATGAGTGGTAGGGTTAATAATAGCGTTCTGGACCGCACACGGCAGGTCGCCCATCAGATTCACGAAATATTGAGGGACCGCATTCTCTCTGTTGAACTTGTGCCGGGAACAATTCTTTCCAGGGCATCGCTTCAGATGGAGTTTGGCGTCAGCCAGACTCCGGTCCGGGACGCTCTGATGCGCCTTGAGGAGGAGGCCCTCGTTGAAGTCTATCCACAATATGCCACGGTCGTGGCAAGGATCGATATTGATCACGCAAGGCAGGCACAATTCCTCCGGCTCTCGATTGAACTTGAAGCGGTTCGCCGTCTGACAGCCGAGTGTCCGGCCGAGACCGCAGCAGACCTTGAGGAATTGCTGGCAAGGCAGCGGCAAGTTGCCTCTCCGCAGACATATGATCTCTTCGACGCGCTGGACAAGGATTTTCATCGGAAAATCTATGAGCGCTCAAACATCCTCAACCTCTGGTCGACCGTGCGTCGCCAGAGCGTCCATCTTGACAGGTTGCGCCGCTTGAATCTGCCGATGCCCGGCAAGATGCAAACTGTTCTTGAGGATCACCAAGAGATCATCAATGCGATACGATCGGAACGCGCACATACCGCTGAAATCGCCCTGCGCAAACACTTGTCTGGGACACTGTCCATCATTGATCTTATAAGCGAACAATTTCCAGAGTATGTTCGCAAGTGAGGTCGCAAAGCGAGGCGAGCAGGGTGGTCCGGTCTCCGACGTGTTCAAGGCAGGATTGGTCCTGGAGTTGATCCGGCCACCAACCAGGCTGGTCTTGTCTCCAACCGTAACATCAAAACCTTCAGCATCAGTATGAATTCTTGATTGCTTGCCAACAGGGGCTGCGTCGCCATTGGTTTTCTGCAACGCCCCCGCTGAACCAAGTCGCCAGGGCTTGTGATCCGTAACGCCGCCCGGTTCAGAACCATGAACTGCGGTGAACATGTGATCCAGTTCAAGGGTTTCCAGAACCCTTCAAGCAAACGACGCGTTTTGATGTAGCCGGAAACAGTCTCATCCTCGTATCACGAAGAGAGTTTAGCGTTGCAGGAATCCGGGCATGAAGCGTGCTCATGAGGAGCCCGTGAGTACTGTAGTCGCTCGATATGCGTCCACAGGAGGGCCAATTATCGATTGAATATCCATAACCTCGGGTGGCTGATTCCCTGGTGCGCGTAGGGTAACACGGCAGCTCGATAAATACCGGGTAAGATTTGATCGACGTGCCGTCCAGGAGAACGGAAAGATTAGAATTCGGGTTCCGGATTGTTTCCTATCTGCTTTTCTAAGTGTGCGCCGATGTTCGTTAGGGTGCAGGTACCATGCGATCTGCATTTACGATTTGACGGCTTTGACAAGCCAGCCTGCCCCGGCGGCATTCTCGTCTATCGGGACGGGACCAGTTGCGATTAAACAAGCGCCAGGATACGAGCCGGGCCACCTGTCCCGCCTCGGTGGGTTGGTGCGCCGACGACGATTGTCGCTCCTTTGAGGGGCAACGCTTCAAGGTTGTTCAGACCTTCTATGCCGTAGCGGCCCGCCGGAAGCCACGAATTATGCACCGCAAAATCGGCAGAGTTGCCCGGATCCAATGAGAGCGTGTCGACGCCGATTGCGACGGTGTCGATCTCGAGCAGTAAATCCGTTGCCGACTTGCTAAAGCCGGGGAAGGCGAATTTTCCAGCATCGTCATTACGGAATGCGGGGCTTTTTACTTTTGTCGCCCAGCCAGAGCGCAAGGCCACGACAGAACCTGCGGGAATCTCGCCATTTGTGCTGATCCAGCGTTCTATATCCGCCGCCTCAATGGTCGAATTGGCATCCTCTTTGGCACGATCTGTGATGTCGATGACAACCAGCGGCGCGACCAGCTTTTGTGGTTCCAGCTGATCAACGCTGGCGCCATCGGCGCTGAAGTGGAAAGGGGCGTCGATATGGGTTCCAGTGTGCTCAAAAACCGTCAGTTTATGGAGTTGATATCCGTCCTTGGCGATATTGGCGGCCCATTCAAACTCTATTCCGGGCTTGCCATCAAATGTTGGAAACATTGAATCATACACATGAGTGAGATCGACAACTTTGCCAGCTGTCTGAGCAAGCACCGGTGTCGCCAGGTTTCCCGCGCCTATTGCCATTCCCGCCAGAGCCGCACCCTTGAATAGCATACGACGCGACAGCATGTTCTTCTTCACGTCCTCTATCACGCAGTGATTGCACATCCGCTCTTCCCCTCGTTTCAAAACTCTGTTCATGAGGGTATCTCAAAACTGTGATGAAGCAAGATTGGACGATTTTTAAGGTTGCAGCTCCAGTAGAAAGACATGCTACCGTTTCACCGGACGGCGTTCGCTTCTGCCGCTATGGCCGGGAAGACGGGTAGATGGTGCATATCCGTTATCTGGCTCTCCCGCCAATTCCAGATAATAAGTGTACCGGACCTCCGCTCATTCGAGGTGATCGCAGATAGTCACAGCACTCGAGCTTCGACCCCCTCCGGTGAGATTTTTTTAAGCCAGCACTGCGTAGTAATGCTGCAATCGGCATAGATTTTATCACCAAGTGGTGCTATTTTCCGCACTTCAACTACGGAGCTACATCATGCGATCGACTATTAACCTCGATGACACGCTCATGGAGAAAGCTAGGTTCTTGACCGGTACAAATGAAACTGCGGCCCTAGTGCGCCAGGCGTTGGAAACGCTTGTCCGTGTGGAGTCCGGAAAGCGCCTCATCGCATTGGGAGGAACTATGCCCGATGCCCAGGCAGCTCCGCGCCGCCGGAGCGCAGCGGCCAAGTGATACTCGCGGACACCTCGATCTGGATTGATCATTTTCGTCATGTTGATGCAGAGCTGCGCAGGATTATTGAAGCCGACCTCCTACTTTGCCACCCAGCCGTGATCGGTGAGCTGGCGCTTGGCAGCCTTAGGGATCGCGGCAGCGTGATCGCTTTTCTGGCGGCTCAGCGCGCGGTGGTCGTCGCCACGCACGACGAAGTTATGACAATGATCGATCGCCACAGTCTTTTCAGCATCGGCATTGGCTACACCGATGCTCACTTGCTGGCATCCGTCCTTCTTGACCAGCGAGCGACCTTATGGACCAGAGACAAGCGCCTGAAAATAGCGGCCGAAAAGGCAGGCGCTTCACTGCACCTACCCGTAAATCGTCCAAACTAAAATTGCCAAGCCAAAGCCCTTATTTCCAGGCCCCGGTATGAGACATCACTCGGTGTGGTTGGAATGACCCAGTGTGCAGGAAGCGGTCAGTCCGCATTCACGACCAAAACATCGATAGCGGCCATTTATCCACCAATCAGAGACAGGGCAAGTTCTGCCAATTGCGTGAGAGCGCTCATTAGCCAGCTATCGAAGGCCGAAACAGGGATGCCAAGCGAGGCCGCCGCTTCTCTAACTGGCCAACTTTTCAGGAGATCCTTCGTCAGTGATCGTCGTCCGACTCAGGTCTCATAACCACTTCGATAAGCAGGTCTAGTTGGTCAGGCCACTCCCTTGCCGCCTGTCACGCCATAGACTTCGCCATTGATAAAGCTGGCTTCCTGCGAGGCAAGCAAGACAAAAACTGGTGCCAGTTCGACCGGCTGCCCGGGACGACCGAAGTCACTATCCTTGCCAAAATTCTTCACCTTCTCATCCGGTTGTCCGCCACTTGGCTGCAGCGCCGTCCAGACCGGGCCGGGTGCTACAACGTTGGCGCGAATGCCACGTTCAATCAATTGCTTGGCGAGCGCTTTGGTATAGGCAACGATGCCGGCTTTCGTCGTGGCGTAATCGAGCAGGATCGGCGATGGCTGATAAGCCTGGATCGAAGCGGTTGTTATCACCGACGACCCAACCGGCATATGAGGAACGGCAGCCTGGACGATCCAGTGCAGCGCATAGAGATTGGTCTTCATCGTCTTGTCAAAATCGTCGGTCGACAACTCCTCAATTTTCTCTCGATATTGCTGCCGGCCAGCATTAACGAGGAGAATGTCGAGACCACCGAGCTCAGAAACAGCCCTCTCGACCAATGCTCGGCACCACGATTCTTCCTTGATATCGCCCGGCAGACCGATTGCCTTGCGTCCTTCTTCTTCAACAAGCCGGATCACCTCTTCGGCATCCGCTTCCTCATCTGGAAGGTAGGCGATGGCAACGTCGGCGCCCTCGCGCGCGAAGGCGATGGCCGCAGCGCGGCCGATCCCGGAATCACCACCGGTAATGAGCGCATTCCGTCCCGTCAGCTTTCCCGATCCGCGATAGCTTTGCTCACCGTGATCCGGTGTGGGATTCATCTTACGTGCGAGGCCAGGCGCGGGCTGCGGCTGGTCGGGAAATGGCGGTGTCGGATAGAGACCGCGAGGATCGTTCAGGGAAGACTTTTTGCTCATGATAACACCCCATGTTTTTACGGAATTGCTGGTAGTGACTGTTGGCGAACGTCCGTTTCACCGCTTTGTTCCAGTGACGCTGCTCCTCCAAGCACCGATCTTCGTCTTCCACGGCTTCTTCGCAATTCCTTCTGAACGCGTTATTTTTCTTTTCCGAGGGGTGTTGGATTGATACGAACTCGTTGCCCTGGCCCGGCACTGTCGTGATGGGTGTACCGGGACACGGCACCAGAGACTTCTCAGCCGCGTTACGGCCCTCCTTGCGGTTAAACTGCGGTAAGAAACGCCAGGCGCGATGAGTTGCAGTCGGGCCGTCCGCAGCGCCGCCTGCTCAATCGGCAGCGTCCTGGCGACTTGACGTTGCTGGTGCCCGCGCCTGCCGCGTCAAGTTTCCCACTAGCGATGGCATGGCGTCATGGATCGCGGCGAGCGTGCTCGTGACTCCAGGTCCCTGTTGCTGGCATCCAGTGCAAACTGAAATCCAGTGCTGCTGGATTATTCCATAGGCCAATGACCTCAACAAGATGCCTTCCGCTCCGCCGAAAACCGAAGGCATATGAGGATGATCAGTTCATTGTCTTCACCGCGGTCAAATGTTCCGTAAGCGTAGGCAAGGTTTGAGTAGCGAATTTTTTCAGCTCACCGGCCTCCCCGTTTGCCGCGTAAACGGAGAAAAGAGCAACGGCGGCTTCGTGCGCCTTCAACTGCTCGGATTTGTAGATTTTGTCGAAGCTCGATTTGTCGGCGGCTTTAAGTGCATCCAGCTTTGCTTGATGTTCTGCATCCAATTTCGTCGGAACTTCGACCTTGTCTGCTTTGGCGGCCGGCATCATTTTTTCGCCTGCTTTGGAATGATCCGATATCATATGTTCAGCGAATTTCTTGACAGCAGCATTGTCGGATTGTTTCAGAGCCAGTTCGCTGGATTGAATCTCAAACATATTCGAGACTGTCGCCATCTTGGCGAATTCAGCCGGCTTTGTGATCTCCGCCGCAAATACCGAAGTAGTGAGTAAGAGATTTGCAGCAGCAGTTAAGATGAGCAGATGCTTCATTGTTTCCTCCAGTGTGTGAGAAGAGGAAACTGTCGCCGCCAATGAACGTTCCATTGTAAAACCGGCGCATTTCTGCGCCCGCCAAGCAAGTGGAGCAACGCATGATCTGCCAAGAGCTTCGGTGTTGATAACGCTTTACGAAGGCGAATTAAACCAAAAGGGCTCGCGCGCGCCAAAATGCTACACATCCTAAAAAGAGCGCCATACATGGACCCGTTCGGGATCAATCACGTTTTCGTTCAACTGCAATGTTGAGGACTGCCGTCACCTTATTCACACGGTGGGAATGAAAGCAAACACGACGTTTCTCGTTGAACGTGCCGACTACCTGCTGCGCTTTGTCCGCAGCAGTGTTCAATAGTCAGACTGCGATGGCCAGCACGCTTCGAAAATCCTGCGCTACATTGCTTTATGCAGTCCTAGCGGAACCCAAAGAATCCGAGAATTGCAAGGATGATCACGATAGCACCGACCCACCATATTATACTGTTCATAACGTTCTCCTAGTCGAAAGTAACATTGTTGCAACGCGCTTCTTCCCGGTGAGTTCCAGCGCTTGTTGTCGAATCGACGAAGCATCGAACTGGCCGCCCCCGACTCTGGCAAATGTAAAGGAACCTCATGCGATTGTTTATCCAAGGTTCCGCTTGAAGGCAGATGTCCTTGCTTTTCTTGCCTGTGAGCCGGGAGCTCAGCTCGCCGGGATATTGCTGGCAATCATTGCCGTCGGGCTTATCACGCTCTCACCGTCAAAATAGGTGGATTCAGGAATAACGATCAGTCTTGCGGTTTCTCCCAACCGAAAACACTGCGGCCGCCCCACTGCGTTGATTGCTCGAATTCCCCGGCAACAATTTCCTTCAGATCAGGTCCGGTCACATACCGTTCCAACTGCCTGGACTGGTTGTCCAGCCGCGCAAGTGCATCCAGTTCTTCGCGCTGACCCAGCTTGCCATTTTTGACAGCGGATTTCAGAACGTTGATGGTTTCATCGTAAACCTTGAGGGGCACGGGAAACGGATGGCGGTCCTTACCGCCATGGGCAAGCGAAAATCGCGCAGGATCGGAAAACCGGCAAGGGGCGCCGTGCATCACCTCGGCAACCATTGCAAGCGCCTTGACCGTACGAGGTCCGACTCCGGGAACGAGAAGCAGATTCTCGAAATCAGCCGGAGCCGCCGCGACTGCCGCAGCGATATTGCCGTAAAGGCGACGCATGATGATGTCACCCTCCCGAACATCATGGTGCTCCGGCATGACAAGATGCGGCAGGAGCATTTGGTCTGAAAGGGTCGGCTTGACTGCAGGCGTCCCCTCGAGAGTTGCCACCTCCTCGACAATCCGGCCAGGATTCAATGTCTTCAAAACCTCGATTTGCTTTACCCGCGAGTCCGATGCGCGACGATCAGCAAGGTTGATAATATTTCCGACTTGCTGACCTTCGATTGCGGCATGAGGAGCATCGACAAAGCTGGTCAGCCCTTCAGACAGCCAGTGATAACGTCTTGCCTGCCGACTATTCCCATTCATTCCCTGCTGGACAACCACCCACTTTCCATCATCAGCAACAATGAAACCGTGGAGATAAAGATCAAATCCGTCCTGCAAGGCGGCACTGTCGACTTTTGCGACCAGTCTGCTTGCCTGTCCCAGAGCTCTTGCGTCAATTCCTACACGCTCTCCAATCGCATTCAGCTCCGAAGGCGTTTTTCGCGAGTGAGAGCCGCGCCCGCCGCAAACATGAATTCCCAATTCATTCGACATTGGGGTAAGGCCACGTTTCAACGCGCCGATCACACTGGTTGTGATACCTGAGGAGTGCCAGTCCATGCCCATCACTGCACCAAAGGACTGAAACCAGAATGGGTGAGAAAGCCGACGTAAAAGTTCATCCCGGCCGTAATGGTGAATGATCGCTTCGCACACAAGTGCTCCGAGCTTAGTCATCCGATCGCCCAGCCAGCGGGGAACCCGTCCTCCGTGCAGCGGTAAATCCGCACTGCCAGCTCGTCTTGCCATCGGTTGTTTTTACCCTTCGTTCAAATGTTCGGCCTACTAAATATTCCAAGACGGAATGTGGTGACACTGGTCCCAAAACACAACTCCGTAGCGGTTGCCTGGATATGAAGCGCCAAAGTCAGCTTGGATTAGTGCCGAAGGCTGGCTGATGGGTTCTGTCCGGGAGGGACATCTTGTCACTCGGCGGATGGTGCCTGCACCCAACTGACAACGAGTCCTGACGAAAGAAGGAGTAAACTCATGATCCACAAGCTTAGTAGTTCGCTATAGCATTAATCGAGCTAATGCCTCTCCAAGGAGATTGATCTGTCAGTCCTTACTGCATCGAATATTCCGCTAGGGCGTTACCCTATAGAGGCTAGGCAATTGTGCCAAGGTTTCTAGTTTGCCCTCTTCCAAATTAATGGGGCATAACGTGGAGAATTAAAGCGTGCAGATTCCAAAAGGGGCAACTGTTGCAGTTGCGGATGGCGAAAAATTCAACCTTTTTCAGAACATAAGTGATAACACCGAACCGACTCTGAAAGCACTTCCTGACACCGATGTTGATACCGAGAGCAACAACGCAAGCGGAGGACGCAAAAGCAGTTCGGCGAATCCTGACCAAGGTCAGGCTGACGAGGATAATTTCGTGGGAGGAATTGCCGACGTCTTAAACCGACGGGTGCTCAACGGTAAGATTACCGGCTTGGTCGTGATCGCGGCTCCCAAGGCGCTGGGAGAGTTGCGAAAGCACTATCATAAGGAATTGGAAGCAATCTTAGTTGGCGAGATTGCAAAAGATCTGACCGGACATTCGATCCAAGATATCGAGAAATCTATCGCGGCAGCTTAACCGATTTCTGAAACCACTGGAGCTCCTGCTCTAGTGGTTTCGTCCAATATTGAGAGCAGCGCCGGCTTTCGCTAAACTGAGGGATTAATGATGCGAATTATCGTCTTTGGACTGGGAGCAATCGGTGGAGTTGTGGCCGCAAAGCTTGGCCTGGCTGGACATTCGGTTGTTGCAATCGCCAGAGGGACACAACTTCAAGCTGTAAGACGATCCGGCCTTACACTGCTGTCACCGCAGGGGACCGAAACAACGACCTTCCCCGTCTATGCAGATCCAAAGGAAGTTATATTTAATAATGACGACATGATATTGCTGGCAATGAAAGGACAGGATACCGCACAAGCGCTGTTTCAGCTCAAGGCTGCCGGTGTGGTCGAGCAGCCGATATTCTGTTTTCAGAACGGCGTAGCCAATGAACGAACTGCGTTGCGGTTTTTCAGGAATGTCTATGGCGTTACTGTCATGCTTCCGGCTGATTTCGAGAGGCCAGGTGAAGTAGCAGCCTATTGCATTCCCAAAGTCGGAATCTTCGATATCGGCCGCTACCCGGCGGGCGTCGATGCAGCAGTAGAGCATTTATGTGAGGTTCTGAATTCATGCGGGTTCGTGGCAAATGCAAGAAGTGATGTGATGAACAGCAAGTATCGCAAACTGCTCGCCAACCTGGAAAATATCATCGAAACTGCTTTCAGCGATAAGCAGCAACAAGCCGACTTGTATCGAAAAGTCCGCGCCGAAGCAGAAGGCGTTCTGACTGCCGCGGGTATTGACTGGGACAAGTCGGAAGCGGAGGCTCGCAACCAAATGATCATGACGGCCATTCCGGGAAGAGATCGGATAGGGTCGTCCACCCTGCAAAGTGTAGTAAGAGGTACGGGTTCTCTGGAAACAAGCTATCTCAACGGCGAAATCGTACTTCTCGGGCGTCTTCATAACATAGAAACTCCATATAACTCTGCTCTCTGCCACCTCTCTGAAAAGCTTGCTGATGGTCGACTAGCGCCAAAATCGTCAGAAATTACAAGTCTGCTCCAAAATCGTACAGCTAGACAAGGCTGATGCTCATCGAGCCAAAACGTGTTTTTTGTTCCGCTAAGATCTGACACCAGGCTTGGCATCAGATCTGTGCTGCGGGTCGCCCCTCACCGTAGTTGCGGTCAGAATGGAAGATTGATGGCACAAGGCCATAGCGATCAGGACGTCGGATGAACGACGCTACCAAAGCGCCGTCCTGGAAGATCTCCACAATCTCACAGGGAAAGCCACTTCAGCGTCCCCGTTGATGTCTGGTCGTGCGTGCAGCGCGTTAATAGTTTAGTTGCCCGATGAGCGGCGTCAAACCCGTGCGATGCCAGTGCCATAGCCCTGCCTGTCTGCATTGTCGAAAAGACTGTCCATGAAGGCTCTGAAGGATGGTGCCTGCCAGCCGCAGAGCCACCGCTTAATGGAGGAATGGGACACCAACGATCGGGCGAACTATATGGTTGCGAATTTAATGAAGAGAAGTTTTTTATACCCTCCAACGAGGCCGATGCCCGATTGGAAATCGTTGCAGCCAAATCTCAACATGAAAGACCGCTTGTTATCAAGGGGACCTCCGTTAAACGCCGCCTGCCGCCCCCTGTAGCAAAGTCATGATTTCCATCACACTGCTCCAATGACCGCTTGCGATGGCCAGTAGAGTATGACTCCTTCGGAGAGAGTGATCGAATGTCGAACATCAGCGGCCTACGAAATAGTAGCCACCGGCTCCCGCAGGTCGAAACGGATAACATCCCTGGCGCTGAGGCGGAGCGGATAATCGGAATGCTCCGACTGGCGTCCAGCCACATAGCTAGCGTCCCAAATCGAGAAATCCTCCATGCAAATCCGCGCGGCAATACGCTGGACAAGTTCTCACCGATTTGCTGCCAGTAGATTGTTCCGAGAGCATTTAAGGCGCAATTGTTGTGCCACGAGCGCGTTGCACTCCATGCCTAGACGTTTCAGTGTCTCTTCTAGTCAATTGGATGGCAAATATGCCTTGCACCGTGACAGAGATAGACGCGATGCTGTAGTGTCCGGGTGAAACTAACACGCACCGTGCGGGAGCGGCAATGAAGCGCCGTCTTGCAGCCATATTAATCGCAGACGTCGTTGGCTACAGCCGGTTGAGCCAGATTGACGAAGAAGGCACGCGCGCACGTTTCCAACTCGACATGACAGATATATTCGATCCATCCATCGCTCACCATCGGGGCAGATTGGTGAAGACCTTAGGTGACGGCCTCTTGATTGAGTTTCAAAGCGTGGTTGATGCTTTGCGTTGCGCAGTGGATATCCAGAAGAAGAAGGCCGAACGCAACTCCGGTGCGTTGCCGGAGCAACAGTTGGTGTTCCGCATTGGCATCAATCTTGGGGACATCATTGTTGAAGGCGAGGATATACAGGGCGATGGTGTAAACCTTGCGGACAGGATTCAGGGTTTGGCAGAGCCCGGCGGCATTGCGATCTCCGGTTCTGCTTATGACCAGGTGAAATCAAAACTCGCATTGGGTTACATTTCCTTAGGCGAGCGGATGGTGAAGAACATCGCCGATCCCATTCGAGTCTATCGTGTTGTCGCCGATCCGGCAGCCAGAATCAATGCCAAACCAGTTCCGCCACCGCGCCGTTGGCCGCCCCGCAAAGCCCTTGGCTTGATCGTGTTCGTTTTATTAGCCGGTGCAGGAGTTTGGTGGCAGATAGGCGCAACTTTCCTGCCGGCATCGCCTGGGCGCTTTGCCTATCCTCTGCCAGAAAAGCCGTCGGTAGCAGTGCTACCCTTTATTAATGTGAGTGGTGCGACGGAACATGACCATCTTGCAGCCGGTCTAACCGATGATCTCATTACCGAACTTTCCAAAGTATCCGGCCTTTTTGTAATTGCCCGCCATTCCGTTTTTGCAGTACGAAACAAGGATTCATCGATTCAGGACGTTGCAGCAGAACTGGGCGTGCATTTTGTGCTCGAAGGAACGTTGCAACGAGCCGATACGCGCCTGCGGATCAACGTGAAATTGATAGACGCGCTAACGGGATTATCCCTCTGGGCGGAGCGGTATGACCGGCAATATATGGATTTGTTTGCGGTCCAAGATGACGTAATTGGCAAGATTATCTCAGCGCTTGAGGTCAAGCTCAGCAAGAATGAACGCGAGCAGCTGGCACGTATCCCCACGGATAATCTGGAGGCTTATGATTATTTCTTGAGAGCTGAGCAGGAGGGTTTTTTCTACGGCGACGTTCAGTCCTTTCGTCGAACCTTGGCATACTACCAAAAGGCAATTGATCTTGATCCAGACTTCGCCAGTGCTCATGCGGGTATTGCCCGCGTCGCCGTTGATGTATGGCGTAACGACTATAATTATTTATGGTCAGGAGCTGTTGCGCGCAAAGTAGCCTATGACGCGGCAGGACAAGCCTTGAAGATTGATCCCAACAATGCGCGTGCTCAAACGGTCCTCGCCCTGCTGCAACTGGTAGATGGCCGCGCCGTGGAAGCGAAGGATTCCGCTTACAGAGCAGTCGCGGCCCAACCGAACGACGCGGAGATCGTTGCAAATCTTGCTTTGATCCTGGCGTACTTTGGCGATTCAAAGCAGGCGATCATTGAGATGGACAAGGCATTGCGGCTAGATCCAACACCGCCACCAAACTTGCAGCTGCTGGCTGGCATAGTCTTCTACACCACACGGGAAAATGCACGCGCGATACCACTGATAGAAGCAGCACGATCCGCCCTTCCAAATGTCGAGCCCGCTCGGGAATATCTGGCAGCGGCCTTTGCCTATGCAAACGAAAAACAGCAAGCTGAGCAAGAAGCAAAGCAATTGCTGGCAATCTTTCCCGATAGCAATTTGACCTACTACACCTATCTATATGATTATTGGCGTGACAGCGATCTACGCTACCACCTGTCAGGCCTCAGGGCAGCTGGCATTCCGCAATGGCCTTTCGATTTTCAAGGGAATCCTGCCGATCAAATCCGTGGAGCAGAACTACGCGAGCTGATGAACAACAAAACCTGGACCGGAAAGCACAGGAACGGGACTGAATTTATCCAATATTTTGACAAGAGTGGAGGCACTGCCTATCGCAGCGCCAATACGAGCATTACGGGCACCGTGGAAATCCGGGATGATCGCCTCTGCGAACAATTTACGGGGTATTTTCTAGATCGCATGGTTTGCGGCTATGTCTACCGCAACACCTCAAAAGAGTGGGAACAAGACAAGCCATTTATTCATGTTACCCCGCGAGCGGTAATGTCGTTCTCGGTTACACCCTGACTGACGGGCGGTCGGTCGTGATTAGTTTGGCGGTGTCTCACGCCAGTTCTTCCCGGTTTTTTCCGAAGCCAGCATGTGTTCAACCTCGGACCAGTGCTTTTTCGAGTCAGCAAGTTTGGCTGGTATTTTTTCAAACCCGTCAGCCGCTCCCGGATCGTAACTGAGATAAAGTTTGCCTTCGATGATGCGCCAAGCTTTGGGGTCAATGTTTGTGGTAACGGTTCCAAATGAGACACCATCAGCGCAATACCCCCCATATTGAGGGGCATATTTGGTTGGCTCGGCGATAAAAAGATCGCGATTTTCCGCACTGGTGAATTGCCAGTTGGCTCCAAGCCATCGATAGGAATACTCCGGCGTTCCCTGCATTGCCTTGTTTTGAGTGAAGTATGCGACGGGATCGTATCCCTTGATCGCCACATCTCCGAAATAGCCAGTATTGATAGGCTCATCTGCGTCAACCGCCGAGGACAATGAAACCAGTGCGCACGCCGCTCCTAGGATCACCGCGGCCCAGACGCCACCTTTGTGTTTGTTACCAATCATAATGAATCCTCCTCTATCGGGCGGCACCTGTCGTGAAAGATCATTTTCGCTTCAGGCACTCGTTATAGAGCGGTTCTCCGACGATGTCGGCCGCCTGGCATACCGCTCCAGCTTTAAGCAGCAAGTCTGCCGCTTCCCAATGCGACCGCCAACCGGCTTGGGTAACCGGCGTATAGCCGTTGCGTTCCTTCGCCTCGATATCGGCCTTGTTGGCCAGCAGGAACGCTACAACCTCCGCGTGTCCTTCTTCAGCCGCGGCGTGCAATGGTGACATATGGTAGAAATTCTTATCGTCATTCACCGGAGCTTTTTTCGACACAAGCAATTTTACGACGTCAAGGTTTCCTGCATATGCCGCAGCATGCAATGCCGTCAGCCCTCCCTTGTTGCGACTTTCAACACTGACACCCTTATCAAGAAGAAACGCAACAATATCTGCGTGTCCTGCGAGCGATGCGATCAGCAGCGCCGGTTCACCCGAGCTATCAAAATCGGTTGGGTTCGTTCCTTGGTCCAGAAGCTGCCTTGCAAGCTTCAAATCCCCGTTCTTGGCCGCGTCGTGCAATGGGCCAGCGACGGTGGACGAAGTACCCATGAGAACCAGCATTATGGGCAAGATAACATTCACCGCACAATCTCACTTTCGCTGCGGTTCTTCGTTCAAGAGCAAAATACATTATCACAGCGGCATCTCCCCCACAATCAGAGCAATCTAAGATATCTGATTAATGATCCAACTACTTTTGTTTACCTGAACACAATGCCCATCGCCGTCCCCCGAAACAGAGGTGGTCGCTGTCGCCGGTCGAACCCGTAGGCGGCGGGTCCGACCGGCAAAGACGTGGCTCACATGGGAGGAAGCACGCCATTTTTGCCGACGACCACCTGATGGACGACCGGGCCGGTCGCAGCCATTTCGGCCGCAATGAAGACGACGGCACCGGGAACAAGATCGTCCTTGGTTGCCTCAGCAATGGTCACGGCAGCCGTCCGGAATGGCGATCTTCTTTTCCTGGCCATGATAGGTCACGGTAACGGTCCGACCATCGACGCCTTTGACGGGGAAATTGCTAACAATGTACTCGGCGCGGAACTCTTCCTTTGCCCCGGCGATTGGCACCTGTTCGCTGACAATGCGCTCGCGGGCTATGAGGGCGAGGCAGCGGCGCTGTCCGGCGCTCGCTTTCTCGAATTCCTGGGTCGCGGCTGAACAACGCCTTATGGTGAGCGGAAATCCCCGTCATCTTTCGTGCGCCTCAGCCCAATGCGGATAGGTCACGTAGGCCGTCAGTGCGCCCTCGCCATCCGTGGAAATCGTTACGGATTCTCCCTTAGGCATATAAACGGTGTCGCCTGGTCCAGCCGCCACGGTTCCATCGCCCGTCGAAACGGACAGACGACCTTCAAGTATGATCATTGTGTCGTGTACGGCCATCGTCTCAGTAAGCGATTGGCCGGGCGCGTAGCGTCCGTACCCGATGGTGACCGGGCCGCCCTGCCTCTCATCAACCAGATTTCCGACAAAAATATCGGCATCCTGTCCTAGTGACCGGACCAGCTCGGCGTCGAACAGGCTGAATTTCTGAACTACCATTGCTTCCTCCGTTTTCCCGATTGCAGGTAAGGGGAACGTCCAAGCCGCCAAATTGTTCGCCAAAAGCAGCGTCCCGAGCGCCGCCTTATGGATTTGAATGGCCAGCTTCGAAGGGGCCGGGAAAATGGCGCGCGACTGATGATCTTAGGCGGGCGACGCTTTCCGGCTCACGCTCGATCTGTAGCGCCGCCTTCCCATCTTCGACTGGCGAAAGCTCTGAACTATCATAAACAAAGCCTCGAACCTGATCCCGGTGGCTCTGTCTCTGCTCCATTGAAACACTGCAAAGCCTCCCACTGTCCACCTTCGGGACAACGTACCCGCGGCCCTCCCGCTCTCTGCAGCCCAGTCGAAAGAGCGTCGACTCCGGACCGGAGTCACTGTGTCGCCAAGCCATCGGTTGATTTCACGAAGCAGGTTTCTTTAAGCGGATGCCAGGACCATCCCCGTTTTCGGAAATAAAAATCACACCGGCATTTTCAAGCACAACGCGGAGATCGTCGATTGTCGACTGCTTGAGTTCCTTGCCCGTTTCAAAGCGGACAATCGTGTTGGTAGACATTTTTGCCAGTTCCGCAAGTTCCGCGATTTTGAGGCCAAGAGCTGCTCGCGCCATCCGGCATTGAACTGGTAACATTATAAATTCGCCTAGATTAGGCGAATTTAGTTGATCCGCCATGTTTTTGTACTAGAGTATGCAGGTCTCGCATCATTTGGAGACGGCCGAGCACGGCGTTGCAACCGCCCTGCTCGACCTAACCGCAACCCTAAGCTAGCTGGAGCTCGGATCATGGCTGATTCTGACAATAGCAGAACTTTGCCCGCAATCACCCGCAGAAAAGAAAAACCAGAGCACGGCACGTCAGAAAGCCTGCCGCATAACATCGACCGCCGAAACCTTCTTCCCATCACCGCACGCCTGCTGAGCAGGCTTGTTGCGGAACGCGGGGATCACGGGCGACCGAGTGGCCCCACGCCCGTAAGGAAAATGTGGCCTCGCTGGTATGCGTGCCACCAGCAGCGCATGAGGGCCACCCGACTTAGAAAAAAACTTGAAAAGCAGTTACTCGAAGAGTCAGGCGGTCTTCCGATCGTGACGTTGTCGAATGCTGGAATACATGGCGTCATCGAGGTTCGCTCCTTTGCCGACATCAATCGAATGGCCCCTCAACTCGATGCCCAACATCTGTTTCGGGTGCGAGCCGAGCTTCGATCGCGCGGGAGACGATGGAAGGAAGCGGCTCGGCGTTTGGGATACGGCGAGACAGTCGCCCTCGAACAAGAGCTCGCGGAACGAGCCGGGATCGCCGGACGTGTCATGTCGATCACGCCGCCCTCCTCCCTGACCGAAGTCACTGCAAAGCTCCATTGCCTGATCGTTACGCACGATGCCAACCTGAAGCTCAAAGATACACCGTGGCCTGAGCTGCGAACGATACTGAAGGATCTTATCCGCATTGCCGAGAAGCGCGCGCCGAAACCATGCAATGGATTTGAATATCATGGCAAAGCAGGCGTACGAGGCATTCTAAACTTGGCGACGCAGTATCAGGACGCAACCAACAAGCTCGGAGAGAGCTTTTCCAAGCCCAGCCAGATTCCGCTTCGTCTTCTAGCCATCCATGCGATGGAGCTCTATCTGAATGCTTTTTTACTCGCTAAAGGAGTAGACCCCGCAACGATCCGCAATCTTCGGCACGATCTCGGTGCGCGTACGCGTATGGCATCGGACGCTGGCCTCATCCTGCGCAAGCGGACGGTGGCGCACCTCGCAAGGCTCTCTGAAAGCAACGAGTATCACCTCATCAGGTATGCCCCGGTGCTCTTGTCCGCGCTGTCGCAGTTGAACCGTGTTATGGCAACTCTCGACGAGCTCTCGCGCAAGGTGCGAAAGTTGTTGCGGCCGTTGTCGTGATATCCATCGCGGGCGCGGGCATTCAATCCATCGGACGCAAAGAGGGTCGCGCGGGTTTGGTCCTGACATGCTTTTCGCTGTTCTACATGCGGGCAGATTACACAACTACTGTCGATCAGAAATGCCAAAATATATGGATGTAGCGCCATGGTTGTGCAGGCCAAATCTCAAACCGCAGGGCTTTTTCACGCGGGATGCGACACAATCACTTCGTTCCAAACGTTTATGGCTGCATTACAGAGTTAGCAATGTTCATTTGGCGGTTTGATGTTTGCCGTCAAGAAGAAAGAGATTGGAAACGGGACCAAGACAGTAAATAAAACGCTGGCATTGCGCCGGTGACTTGAACCGGATCATGCCACGCTTCCGCCGGAAAGCAGAAAAACAGCCAATGGGTCAGACCGGCCGAACGATCGTGCCAATCGCGCTTGTCAGAAGGCGCGCGGCGGTCAGGGCTGACAGGCCGTCAATGTCGGCCGGAGGATAGAACTCCAAGTCAAATCCTGCGATCCTGGCCCGCCTCCAGCGCCCGCGATAACGTCGATCACCTGAGTATACGTTAGTCCGCCAGGACTGCGGGCCACCACGCCCGGCATGACACTCGGGTCGGGGCCGTCACAGTCAAGACTGATGACGACCCGTGCTCCTTCCGGAACATACTGAAGAGCAGCTTCGACGCCATGGGTGTGAACTTCACGGGCCGACGATACGACCGCCATAGTGCCGGGCCGGCTCAATCTCTGTGATCCGGGCGCTACCGACGCCGCGCATGCCAATTTGCACCATGCCGGCGACGTGAGCCATCTCGCTCACGCGGCGCATCGGGCTCGAATAACCGTAGCGCTGTTTTTCCTCGATAATCGAGACCGCCCGCCACGCCGGACGCAAATACGGCATCACGCTGACGATGATCTACCAGTCGATCGGTCAGATGCGTGAGACTTATGGCGGTCGCGACGCGGCAAGCAAGTGGTTCGAGAGTGCCAGCTGGATTTCGTTCGCTGCGATCAACGACCCTGAAACCGCTGATTACATCGAAGCGCGGCGGCATGACCACGGTCGAGATCGACCAGGTCAGCCGCAACTCTCAGGCAAAGGGATCATGCGAACACGCTCGAAGCAGCTCGCTGCCAGGCCACTCATCCAGCCCCATGAAGTTCTGCGCATGCGTGCCGACGAACAGATCGTCTTCACCGCAGGAAACGCGCCGCTCCGATGCGGGCGTGCCATCTGGTTCCGGCGCGATGACATGAAGGCATGCATCGGCACGAACCGATTTCACTGGGGCTAAGCACCGATTCCGGAGAGAAGCACGGGCCGTGAAACACATTGATGCCGGCAAGCAGACATTTTCGACCGGATCGTGGCGCAACAGTTCCTTGGCGAAATACCCTTGGTTCACCGCTCGCGATCTGGCATCCTTTGGGTCGTAATCATGATTGACCCGAGGAACCGACAATGAACGATCACCAAGAACAGAACCCATTTGATGGGCCTCAGATGCAGGGAATGCATTACGAGCGGGCGGATATGTCAGGGGCTAATTTCGATGGCGTAAACCTCGCAGATGCACGGTTTTACGCTGTTTTGACCAAGGCAAAATTCACCGACACCAATTTGAGCGAAGCGGTTTTTGACGATATCAGCCTTGCAGATGCGCGCTTTAACAACGTCAATCTGTCCGGTGCCGCCATCACGAACGCAAACCTATCGCGATTGACCATAAGCGGCGTCACGTTAGCAGATTCAGATATCAAGGATGCCGATTTGACTGGGATGCGGATCAATGGCGTTCTCGTAACCGATCTATTCATAGCCTATGAAAAGGGGAGGACCTGAAGACCATTTGCTTTGGAGACAATGCACAACGTCGCAGAAATCCTGCAAACCGTCCAAAAACTCTGGCGGTCTGTGCTCTTTGCGTTGTAGGACGGTGCGGCTAGTTTTTGCGAATATTCGGCCGGCTGAAATCGGGGGAACGGACAGTCCGCTTGGAGCCGGAGGTACCACTGGTCGCTCCGGCTCCAAGGTGTGCAGCTCCACATCTTCACGGTGAAGCGAGAGCGATCTCTGCGAACACCGGCGTATCATCGACCGCTCACACAACAAGCCTTCAAGAACCATCTACGACTGGCGGCACTATCTGGCAGTCATCCAGAGAAAGCCGGGAGCCCTGCGCAACGGAGCACCGTTCGTAGAATTACCGCCTGGAGCAACATCTTTTGAGAAAGCCCGGCGGTGACCGCGGGATGGCCGAGATATTAGCGCTTGTCCTCCAGCACGAAGAACAGGCTGTCTTATTTGCAGTAGACATGGCCTTGCAGGCGGGCGTTCCGACCAAGATGCATGTGCTGAACCTGCTGCATAGGCTCGTCGATGGCAAGTCGTTCACACCACCGACGATCAATGCACCCCAGGCTTTGACGCTGGCCAATGAGCCGAAGGCAAATGTCGAACGATACGATGCCTTGAGGAAATCGACGGAGGTGCGTCATGCGTCATAATCCTGCCAGTGGAGCAATCGTCATCATGCTTCGCAGCCTCAAAATGCATGGAATGGCGCAGGCTGTCAGTGAGCTGACAGAACAGGGCTCTCCGGCATTCGATGCTGCCATGCCGATCCTGTCGCAGCTTCTCAAGGCTGAGACGGCGGAACGGGAAGTCCGCTCTCCAGCCTATCAGTTAAAGACTGCCCGCTTTCCAACCTACCGTGATCTCAATGATTTCGACTTTGGTAGCAGCGAAATCAACGAAGCGCTCGTGCGTCAACTCCATCAATGCGGGTTCATCGACGAAGCAAACAACATCGTGCTGGTCGGTGGGCCCGGTACGGGGAAAACACATATTGCCACAGCCATCGGCGTCCACGCTATAGAACATCATCGCAAGGGCGTCCGCTTCTTCTCAACCGTTGAGCTCGTCAATGCGTTGGAACAGGAGAAGACCCAAGGACGCACAGGTCAGATTGCCGGTCGTCTCGCGCATTCTGACCTCGTGATCCTTGATGAGCTTGGCTATCTGCCGTTCAGTGCATCAGGAGGGGCTTTGCTGTTCCACCTGCTCAGCAAACTATACGAGCGGACCAGCGTGATCATAACCACCAACCTCAGCTTCAGCGAGTGGGCCAGCGTCTTTGGAGACGCAAAGATGACCACCGCTCTTCTCGATCGACTAACCCATCATTGCCATATTCTCGAAACCGGAAATGACAGCTTCCGATTCAAAAACAGCTCTGCCCACACAAAGGAGAAAAGCAACAACTTGACCTTGACCGACGACCCTAACCATAATGAATAGGCGGGTCACTTCTCAGTGAAAATACCGGGTCAGTTCCGAACGGAAATCAACATCCAGCACTTCTGCCCGAGCCGCCGAGCTCGGTGACGAACACATCGATCTCCGCCGCGACGGTGCCATAGGACCGCCTTCTACCGATATTTTCCACCAGACCGTATCCATGAACTCAGGAACGAAAAGGGTTAAAAACTCACGATCTCAAACCAAATACCGGCGTGGAACTTTCGGTACCTTTGTTGGGTTGCACCCAAGTGTGGCTGTGGCGACGGCAAACGTTTTTTGATGCGTTGACATCGTTGGATCTCCTGATTCGTTTTCGGTCTTCCGCCATTGGCGAAACGCCCGCATGTGCAGTTCAAGTTGATATCTTTTCCAGGGAAAGGACCGTACCTGTCGTATCGATCAGGCAGGTCGACCTTTGCCCTTTTGCCTCGATGATGATCTGGTACTTTCCGCCCTCGACAGCGCTTGAGCTGACAGGAAGCGCGTTAGCATGGTCAGCCCCGAACTTTGCCGTTGCCGCGCTGGCACAGGCAAGTTGCAGGTCTGCAGGTGCCGTCTGCATTGTATTGCGCGCCATGTTGTCCGGTGTCGGGCTTGAGACGCATCCGGTGAAAGCCGAAATACAGGCCAGAACTACGACACCTGCTATCAATTTCTTGAACATGATCCCCACCCTGTTTTCAAACGCCCTTGTAGAGCGACGCGCCCTGCATGAGCACGATTACCTTTGCACCGACCTCGATCTGTGAATGGAGATCGACGATGTCCTCGTTGTTCATTCTGATGCAGCCGGATGAAACGTTGAGGCCGATCGACCACGGTTCCGGTGTACCGTGGATGCGATAGATCGTGTCCTGGTCGCCCTCGTAGAGATAGAGCGCCCGAGCCCCCAGCGGATTGTCAGGGCCACCCGGCATGCCGCCGGCAAACTTTACGGCGTTGGGGTCGCGCGCTACCATTTCTGCTGGAGGCGTCCAAGTCGGCCACTCGGCCACTCGCCCGACGCGCACGATTCCTGCCCAGCCGAAGCCGTCGCGGCCGACGCCAATGCCGTACCGAACGGCTTGGCCGCCACCTTTGACGAGATACAAAAAGTGCTGGTTGCCGTCGATGATGATCGTCCCCGGCTTTTCCGCCGTCCTGAAAGTCACGACCTGCTTGCGGAAAGCTTCCGGTACTTGTCCGTTGGCAGCGTAATATCTTCGCGCCTTCGTGTTGTCATAGCTCACCCAGGTACGGGTTTTGGCGTCGTAGATCTGCGTTTTCGGAACCTGGGCCAATCCGGCGGCCATACCACCAATGAGCAATACCGTTGCGGTCAGCAAAGCGACCGATTTTCTATTGGCAAATGTTGCGGAACCTATCCTCATTTCGCCGATCCCTTCAACCATTTTGCAACCCGGTCGGCATTCTTCCCAACCCAAGCCTTTGCGTAATCCGCGGGAGATTGGCGATCGACTTCCACCGCATAACTCATCTGCGTGATCTCGTCGGCGGTAAAATCGATGCCTTCAAGGAACGTGGTGACTTTGGGGTTCCTTGTCGCCAAAACTTTCGAATAGGCGATGTGGAAACGCGCCGCGTCCCAACCGACAGAAGCACTCGATTTCGCCAACCAGTCGGGATCGTCGGCGGGCAAAATGACATGCCATTTCGACGGATCGTAGGTGGGCTCATCGAGCTTGACGATATCGTGCAATCTAAAAACGACGTGCGGGCTGTAGCAGGCGAAGACGATCGGCTTGTCGGTCGCCGCGGCGGCATCGACTGCAGCCATGCCCATGTCCTCCGGCATTTCAAGAAGGCGCATGGTCTTGGCGTAACCATAGCTGTTTGCCCGAATGCGCTCTATGGGAGTCGACGACCAGGATGGCGCGCCTATCCATAACTCGCCCTGTCCGTCGCCGTCCGTATCAAGGGCTGCGGTCTTCTTCACGTCCAGAAGGTCAGCAACCGCCTGTATTCCGGTTTTCTCCACAGTCTGTCTGGTGGTGCAAACTCCTTGCCACGCCGGAACACCAATCTCCGCGAGCTGGACCGGGCCATCTTTGCCAGCATATTTTTCGGTCAGCGACTTAAGATTTGGGAGCCAGACCTCGGGATGAATGTCCACATCTCCGCTGGCCAATCCGGCGAAGGCGGTCATGGTGCCCATCTCTTTCACCTCGACGCTGAGATGCAGGTTTTTCTCCACGCTGTCCTTGATGATGTTTGCCGTCACCTGGCCCGACGGCCAGTTCGGCATGGCAACCACCAGATCGGCAGCATGCGCGCAGGCGGCAGACGCGATGCCATATGCCATGGCCAGGCCCGCCATTGTTCGTGATAGATATGTCACACACCAACTCCTTCTCCTGGATTCAGTAGGCATCGGTTCAAATCCCGCTCAACAAAACGGAAGCACGAGAACAGTTGAAATGCGTGTCACCATCGGAGACCTGTCCTTTTTGGTCATGTCGAAAACTGAAATCGTCAGTCTCATTATCTCAGATATTTCACATGCATGTTCTCGATCTTGCCGTTGAACTTGAACGGCGCTCTGTCAAAATATGCCTCTGAGACCGGCGAATAGCTGTCCATGCCGACGTCGAATGCGTCGTTTGGGGTGAACCCGATGGAGGCCGAGCGCGGCACTGTGCCTGACGCAATATCTTCACCATTCGCGCGGATTACGATGGCAAGCGGGCCGATCGGCCCCTTGCTTTTGCGCGTCTCGATCTCAAGTTTCACCTTGCCGGTTGGTAGTGGTTTTGTACTCTCGATGCGCGTGCGTTCGATCTGAAAAGCATTGTACTCATATGTCAGCTTTCCATTCTCTACCCAAACACTCATACCCCCTGAGTAAGCCCCGACAGCATAAAGAACGCCCTTGCTTTCCGGTGTTAACTCCAAGTCGATCGTTGCGAGATTACTGAGTACACCCACTTTCGCAGCTGATGCCTCGGGCAAGCCGAAGACGTCCTTTGTGTAGAAAAACTCTGTCGCTGGATTGTGGGGGGCATCCTCGGGGTGGAAGACCATGGACCAAAGGCCACCGCCCACTGGATACACCTTGTTATCGTATGCAGCCGCGTCGAAGCTGGATACCAGTTCCTTCAACTTCTCGGGGTTCTCGTCGGCAATATTCCGCGCTTGGGAGAAGTCCTTACTCAGATCATAAAGCTCCCATTTATCATTATCTGGAGACCAGTTGACGATCTTGGGATCAATACCCGGCTTCCAAGGAATGCGAGGCCCGAACACTGACGCGAACCAGCCATCCTTGTAATAACCTCGACTGCCCATGACCTCGAAATACTGTTCTTTCTTGTTCGCAGGCACCTTCGGATCGTTGAACGAGGCTACCATGCTGACTCCGTCGATCGGCTCCTGCGATACACCTTCCACAACCTTCGGCGGGGTGATCTTGAGCACATCGTAGATGGTAGGAACGATATCGTTCACATGATAGAACTGCGAACGTGGTTCGATGTCGTGCTTGATTGCTTTTGGCCACGAAATCGCGAGGGGAGTTCGCGTACCTCCGAAATGAGCCGCTACGAGCTTTGTCGACTGGAATGGAGAGGACCCCGCCCATGCCCAGCCGGCGTGATACATGTTGTCTGTTTTTGGGCCGCCCAATACATCAAGACCGCCGAGTTCATTTAGCACGCGGATGTGGTCCTTGATATCACTCGGGATACCATTTTGCGCCAACAATTCACTGATGGTCCCGTTTTGGCCCTCGGAGCTAGAGCCGTTATCGCCCCATACGTAGAAAATCAGAGTGTTGTCGCGAACACCCATCCTGTCGAGTTCTTCAAGCAGCCGCCCCGCCTGCGTGTCGGCATGCTCAACGAATCCGGCATACACTTCCATCAGGCGACGTTGGAACGGCTTCTCCTGGTCTGGGATGCTGTCCCAGCCAGCCAGTGTTCCCGGTCGAGGTGTCAGCTCCGTACTGGCGGGAACCCATCCTTGCTTCTTCTGCTTGGCAAAGACCTCTTCTCGCATGACGTCCCAACCGGCATCAAACTTACCTTTGTATTTATCCGCCCATTCCTTGAAAATATGGTGTGGCCCATGGGCCGCGCCCGGGGTCCAATACATCATGAATGGCTGGCCAGGGCTCACTGCCCGATGGTTGCGCAGCCATGAAATTGCCTTGTCCGTCATGTCCTGAGTGAAGTGGTAACCTTCACGGTCATGCTTGGGCTCGACGACGGAGGTGTTCTCCACAATCGCTGGCTCCCATTGGGAGGCTTCACCAGCAAGAAAACCGTAAAAGTAGTCAAAGCCGACGAGCCTTCCCGTGGGCCAACGATCATAGGGTCCCATGCGGGATATGTCGGTCGAAGACGTATTGTGCCATTTACCGAAAGCAGACGTTGCATATCCGTAGTAGCCAAGGACTTTCGCTACCGAAGCGGTCGTGGCAGGCCACGATCCCGTGTACCCCTCCCAAGCATTTGCGAATTCGGCAATCTGGCCAAACCCAACACGGTGCTGGTTGCGACCAGTGAGCAGAGCAGCTCGTGTGGGTGAGCACATGGCCGCATTGTGAAATCGGTTGTAGGACACGCCTTCATTCGCCACGGCCGAAAGGGTCGGCGTGTTGATAGGTCCGCCGTAGGTTGCAGGCAATGCCGGTCCGGTGTCGTCAAGCATGACAATGAGAATATTGGGAGCGTCTGCAGGAAGGTGGTTCAGCGCTTCAGGTTTGGCATATGTAGACAGTTCCATCGTCCGCTCTGCCTTCGGGCGTGGTGTGGGTGGGAATGGCAACGATTCCTGCGCAAAGCTTGTACTTGACATCGTCATGCTCAAGATGAGCATTGAACAGCATGTCGACAGAGACCGCCTACAGTACTTCATAGACATGATGGCTTCCCCTAATTTTTCTTCGTGTCAGGAATGTACTTGGCATAGACTTTGTCGATGGTTCCGTTAAACGCAAACGGCGCGCGATCATAGTAAGTCTCGGAAACGGGCGAGTAGCTGTCCATCCCAACGTCGAAGGTGTCGTTGGTGGTAAAAAAGAGGCTGGGAGAACGCGGTACGCGGCCGTCCGCTACCACCTTGCCATTGATTCGCATCGTCACCTCTATCGGAGCGGCTGGCCCCTCGACACGATGCGATTCCACTTCAATCTGCACTTTGCCTGTTGGCAACGGCTCGGACGTTTCGATCCGGGTGCGCTCTACCTGGAAGTTGTTGAACTCATAAATAAGCTTGCCGTTGTCTATGAAGAGAGAGAGCCCTCCGGAATAACTACCTAAGGCATATAGAACCCCTTCGGAGTCTGGTGCCAATTCAATATCGACCTGCGCTATTGTGCTTGATGAGCCGAGCTTTGGAGCATTGAACTCGGGAACTTCGGTGACATCGGCGTTGTAATGAAACTCGTTGGCCGGATTTCTTGGGCTATACTCGGGATGGAAGACAGTGGACCACAATCCGCCGCCGATCGGAAAGGCTTTGTTTTCTTTGGCGGCGTCATTGAACGCCGAGATCATGTGCTTGAGCTTCTCGGGGTGCTCGGAAGCGACGTTGCGAGCCTGTGAGAAGTCCTCGTTGAGGTTGTAAAGTTCCCATGTGTCTTTCTCGGGCGACCAGTCGAAGATCGCTGGATCGAATCCTGGTTTCCAAGGGATTCGTGGCCCGAATACCGAGGCGAACCAGCCGTCTTCGTAATAGCCGCGACTACCCATCACCTCGAAATACTGGCCGGTCTTGTTTTCCGGGGCTTTTGCATCCGAAAGTGAGGCCATCATGCTTACCCCATCGAGCGGGTCCTGTGTCACGCCGTCCACCAGCTTTGGTGGGACGATATCGAGGATATCGTAGATGGTCGGCACGATATCGTTGACATGATAGAATTGCGAACGGGGCACTGCGTCAGCTTTGATCTTCGCCGGCCACGACACTGCAAGAGGCGTGCGCGTGCCACCGAAATAGCTCGCGAGTAGCTTGGTCCCTTGAAAAGGGGTAGAGCCTGCCCAGGCCCAGCCACCGTGGTACATATTATCGGTCTTTGGGCCGCCCAATGCGTCAAGGCCACCAAGACCTTCCAAAACCCGCAAATGATCCTTGATCTCGGTCGCGATACCGTTCTGAGCAAGGAATTCCGCCACCGTACCGCTCTGCCCCTCGGCGCTGGAACCGTTGTCGCTCCATACGTAGAAGATAAGGGTGTTCTCTCGGATACCGAGTTCATTTAGCGTATCCAGAAGTCGGCCCGCCTGCGTATCGGCATGCTCGGCAAAACCAGCAAAAACCTCCATCAGTCGTGTCTGGAATTCACGCTCATCCTTAGGGATATCCTCCCATGCTGCCATCGATGGATGACGATCGGATAGTTTCGTCTCCTTCGGAGTCCATCCCAGCTCCTTCTGCTTTGCCAAGATATCTTCGCGAAGAACATCCCAGCCCTGGTCAAAGCGTCCCTTGTACTTGTCGGCCCATTCCTTGAATATCTGATGTGGGCCATGGACCGCGCCCGGAGCCCAGTACATGAAGAACGGTCGTTCAGGCGCGAGCGCGCTCTGGCTCCGGATCCACTTTACGGCCCTGTCTGTCATATCCTCGGTGAAGTGGTAGCCCTTACGGTGGTGCTGCGGGGTCAGACGGATCGTGTTCTCGACAACCGCCGGTTCCCACTGTGAAGACTCGCCTGCCAAGAATCCGTAGAAATGGTCAAACCCAACAAGCTGTCCCGTTGGCCAACGTTCGAACGGTCCTACGGCCGATGTGTCAGTGGCCGGAGTGTTGTGCCACTTTCCGAATGCCGACGTCGCATAGCCATAGTATCCCAGAACTTTAGCGATTGAAGCTGACGTTGCCGGCCATGCGCCGGTGTAACCGTCCCAGGCATTTGCGAATTCGGCGATCTGGCCGAAGCCCACCCTGTGATGATTTCGGCCTGTCAACAACGCGGCGCGGGTCGGTGAGCACATGGCAGCATTGTGGAAGCGGTTGTAGGACACACCGTCCCTGGCAACCCGGCTCAACGTCGGAGTGCTAATTGGCCCGCCATACGTTGAAGGCAATGCGGGTCCAGCATCGTCCAACATCATAATTATGATGTTGGGCGCATCTGCCGAAAGGCGGCGTTGCGGTAGCGGCTGTGTGTAGGCTGCAGCAGATTCGCCCATTGTAAGTGCCGTTGGTGGCCCAGCAAGGGTTGGAAACGGCAGAGATTCTTGCGCTGAGGCAAGCCCGGACGAAGCTAGAGTAATGGCAAGGCAAGAGCAGCAGGCCAAGAGGCCAATGGTAATCCGATTGCATCGCATATGTAACCTCCTAGGCATGTTCATTGAACTCGAACCACGCAGCGAAATCCAACGTGGTTGGTGGATGTGTCGATCGGTTGGGCGTATCGTGCCGCCGGACGGTAGCGTTGGCAGTAGTTTGCAGCGCAGAGATGCGATCCGCCCTTCAACACCTTGCGTGGCACCCTGATTTCCGGTTGGCATGGATCGTAGCTCTCTCGCTCTGGACCGCCGCGAGGGTTTTCCGGAATGCAACAAGCCTTTTGGGTTGGAGCATCGTGCTTCGGTCGATAGAAATCGCCGGTCCACTCCCAGACATTGCCAATCATATCGTAGAGGCCGTAGCCATTTGGCGGGAACGATCCAACAGGAGACGTGCGCTCATATCCGTCCAAGGTAAGATTCTGATGTGGAAACTCGCCCTGCCAAGTATTGGCCATATGGTGTCCGCCTAGAGTAAATTCATCACCCCAGGCGAATTCCACTCCGTCCAATCCGCCTCGTGCAGCAAACTCCCACTCGGCTTCAGTCGGCAGTGACTTGCCCGCCCATTTCGCGTATGCTTCAGCATCACAGTGGGCGATGTGCACGACGGGATGATCTTCTTGGCCATCGGTCGAACTATCCGGGCCCAAAGGGTGCCGCCAGTTGGCACCGAAGCAGAACGACCACCACTGTCCCCAATCTTGCAGCGATAGAACGCGGACTGGCGGTCGGAACACCAAGGAACCTGCCTGAAGCATTTCCGGAAGAGCACCAGGATACTGAGCCAGATCAGGTGCTAGTTCGGCAAAGGTGATATATCCAGTAGCATCTACGAAGGCTTGGAATTGCCGATTTGTAACTGGTGTCTCGTCGATGAAGAAGCTATCGACCGCAACGGGATGAACCGGCGCTTCCTCCGGATAGTGGTTATTTGAACCCATCTGAAAGATGCCGCGTTCAATCCGAACCATTCCAGAATAAATAGGCATCTCTACGGACTGTGATGACCGCTCACCGCTTTGAATACTGATCATTGTCCCCCCTCTGTGCCGGCGGCACTGCTACGCGGATACTGCGCCATCGTGGAGTCCGATTGCCATTGGTAAAACACCCTATTCTGGTGAAGAGTTTTCCCGTGTGCGGTGTTTTTCCAGAAAATTGGGCACCAGGTGCCTTGCGCAAACTTTCGCTGAATTGCGAACCATGGCAAAACAGACAGTTCAACCGGCGAACTCGCTATAGGGCCACTTTTATAGATAACCGCCGACGTGAAGTGATCTTCAATTCACCTGCAACGACATGAAACGAAATTCCGGCGTCAGGTAGCCACCCTGTCCGGGCCTGCATCTAAATCAACAACGCCTGATGAATATCCCTATTCAGGCGTATAACGTTTTGCCTATCAACAGGAGCAAGCTCACGTGTGTGGTTAAACCTTCCAGAACCATATCCGTTGCGGTCGAACAGAAATACAAATCACTCTCACCGCGTAAAAAGTTATCGGTCGTTAGTTTCACCATACTTTGCGCATGCAGTGGTTATCACGACCAATACGAGATAACTAACACTCAAACGATTTTCATTTTTTCGCCCTGCTAACTGGATTGGGCAACAGGGGTGGCTGTTTGCAGATTTCCTTGAGCTCGAACGTCATCTAGTGTCATGATGTCAGCTCCTCGCTTACTGAACCCGAGCATTCTGTAAGTTTGAGAGTTTGAAAATCGAAGTCGGCCATTCGCCTCGCATCTGTCAAAAACGCATAACCATGCCAAGAATTGGCCCCTCTTGAACGACATCGAACACAAATCCATCTCTGTTATAGTCGACACCGAGAGCCCGATACCCCGCAACGGCTGAAAACCGATCGTTAAATTGGTAGCCGATGGTTGCGGCGACATCCCAATCGAGATCGGCCTGCCCAGCCCCAATCAGACCCCAACCGCTCACATAGAAATTCTCCGTCACGAAGTATTTGCTGCGAATGCCAGCCATACCGTCGACCCAAGTGGCACTATCACTGGCCGAGACACCATCGAGCAGGCCTCCAGTGAACGACACTTCTGAACTGGCGTGCCAGACCCGGAGCCCGGCCACCAGGTCAAGATTTCCTCGCTCATCCTGAAGAACGGAATATCCAAGTCCAAAAAGGCCAGCAAAGGTCTCCGACGTGAGATCGACGCTCCCAGCGACGATGCCCCTCGGCGTGCCGGAGCCGCTCGAGAGTTTCGTGTAAATGATATCCCCGAAAATGCTGACCCGTTGATTGCGGGCCTCACCAGTGGCCATGAAAGCAAAATCCAGATCTTTGAGAATGTCCTCGAAATCGGTTTCCAAATGTACGGCGGGAAGATTGAACTGACCGACATTGCCGGACATACCCGCGCCCCAGAAGTACGGGCTGACAGCGAAAGTCCAACCGCTGTTCTCAACTTGTCTGGACTCAGGGACCATGATTGGTTGCGCGACATCAGCGGCATATGTGGGCGTTACTGTCGCAACACCAAGCAGCAATCCAATTGCTAATTCTTTACGGGTCATGGTTTTCCTGTTCGATTTGAATTCTGGTCGCTATTTGAGCTGTCCCTCGTGCTGCCATCGTGTTGGAAACGGCAGCGTGTTCATCGCGATCGAGCCGGTGCTCGCCACGGTACCGACAAGAAATGCAATCTCAATGAATTGATGTGACGCATTGGAACCCTACCGCCTGACCCAGAACAATATCCTAAACGCGAACCTTATCAAACGCCCGCCCTGCTCGCACTATCCCCGATGAGATCAGAAAGTGTATTGGTAGAAGGCCCTATTTCCGGCCGTAATTTCCCTCACGGGAGCGGATTCCGGAATTGCATCGGTCCCAACACTCCAGCGCGGAGAAGCGAAGTAATGTGTGCCCACGTTAATTCGGACAGGTGGTTCCATCGAATAGGTCCGATCATGGCTCGAGCATCTTGTTTCGAATGGCGTATCGAACGAGCGCTGCGGTAGAGTTGATCTGCAACTTTCCCATGGCGGACGCCCGGTGGGCTTCAACCGTCTTGCTACTGATATTCAGAATTGTCCCGACCGCTCGGCTACTGTTGCCTTCGGCAATGAGCTGGATGACCTCCTTCTCGCGTGGCGTCAAAAGTCCAAGTTCCCCTGTGTCCGTGGGCTGGGACAAAAAAAGCGCCAGAAGTGCTTCGCTGACTTGGCCGGTGAAGAAGGGCTTCCGGTGGGCAAGGGCGTCGAGGGCGGCATATAGAAGTTTGTCGACATCCGACTTGAGCAGAAAACCGCGGGCGCCGGCCGTCAGAACCTCACGCAGAATGTTCTCACTTTCATGCATGGTAAAGATCAACACTTGAGTCTTCGGCGATTCAGCACAAATTCTGCGTGTCACTTGCGCGCCGTTCATCATCGGAATGCTGTAATCGACAATCGCGATGTGGGGCTTGAGGGAAACAGCCAAATTCAGGGCTTCCCGCCCGTCACGAGCCTCTGCCACCACCTCCCATCCTGGCCGACTTTCCACAACAGAACGAAGTCCGCGGCGGACGATATCGTGATCGTCTGCAATCAATACTCGCCGGACACTTTTTCTGCTACCATCCTGGGCCCATAGATCATTTGATCCGGTCATCATGTTGGCGTACCACTTGCTCCTATGCAATCCAGCTAAGGATATATTCATCAAGACTAAAGTCGACAATCAGACAAAGCACCTAATCACGGCAAGGGAAACACCTAGTTGCAGAATTTGGAAGATTCAATGGCAACTGAAATCGCTCGGATGAGTGCGAGTTATAGAAAAATAATACTTTAATGGTATAAATTTAATCTGGAGAGTCCAATATTATTGCACATTTGATAGTAGTGAAATTAAGTGTAGACGATGTATAGATGTTAAACTAGCGTTGCGGAATGGAACAAGCAAAAGGTGCCAGCGTTTTACCAAAGATCAGGCCGGCAACCTATTGCCAACGAGATCAAACCTCGCATTAGGCGATTAACGGTCATCATTGCGAGTGTCCTGTTTGTCGCTTTTTCGATCGTATCGACCTTCGTGATTTTGAGAGCGCAGCAGGAGCGACACGCCGGTACTGAAAAGTTGATAGCGGCCTCGCATGGCCTTTCGCAAGCGCTGGATCGAGAGGTGGCTAGTTCCCATGCGCTGCTGGTCGGGCTCGGATCCTCACCTGCTCTGCACGCTGATGATCTCCGACTGTTTCACAAGCAGCTCACTGAAACGTCGCTCCCGGAAGGGGCTTGGCTGGTCCTGTCCAACAAGGAGAAAGTGCTCCTCCATTCACTTTACCCCTTCGGAACAAAGCTACCGTCCCTTAGCGATTTCGCGCCTCAACCAGCGTTTTTGGAACGCATCGATACTCTGGAGTTTAGCCTGACGGGGCGGGTGCGGGCCGTTATGCTCAATGCGACAATGGTCACCATCAATATGAAGGTTTCCGATCCTGATGGGGGTTGGCGTTACTTTCTGACAACAGTGTTGTCCGATCAGCGTTTTGCATCATTCCTTAAACAGCAGCGAAACCCTCCGAATTTTGAGGGGGCCATTTACGATCAAAATAACAACGGCATTGTCTCTGCCAGCGGGGAAGATGTTGTCGTTGCGCAGCAGATGGCTGAGCCGGTTCGGGTAGCACTTTTGGCAACGCCAACCCCGGGGGCCGTGACCGGGATAGTTTATGCTGACGATCCGCATGGCGTTCCAAGCCTTATTGCATTCAATCGCTCTGAGGTTACACAGTGGACTGCCACGATGTCGATGCCGCAGGCTAGCTTCGACGGCCAATTATTCGGGACGTTGAGGTTCCTTGCCGTCATGGCGGGTGCGTTGATGCTTGCAGGCGGGTGCGCATTGTTTTATTTGAGACACTTGATCGAAGCTCCGATAGGCCTTCTCGAAACGTCGATCACAGAAGCGGGTGAGACCGTTGAAATGCTGACCGGGCGATTACTGCAAGCGCAGGAAGATGAGCATCAGCGGATCGCACGGGAACTTCATGATTCTACCGCACAACATCTGGTTGCCGCGCTCCTGGGAATGATGAGCATGGAGAAAAAGGTGTCGTCGGACAAAACGGCCGTTCGGATTGTGAGTGACGTCAAGTCTTCAATTGAATTAGCTTTGACTGAGATGCGGACCTTCAGTTATCTGCTTCATCCGCGGGATCTCGGAAAGCGCGGTTTGGCGACCACGCTTACGAGCTTTGTGCATGGGTTTATCCAACGAAGCGGAATACGCGGTGAGGTATCAATTGATCCTGCCGCAGATGACCTTTCTATTGAGTTGCAACGTTCGCTGCTACGGATAGGCCAGGAAGCGCTTGCGAATGTACACCGTCACGCTAAAGCGACCTCTATCTCGGTGACGTTCAGGATCGAGCCGGAGCGCATAGTGCTCACAATCACGGATAACGGCCTTGGTAGCGGAGCGCCCGGGTTTGTAGAGAGAGATGCCGGGTACGGAGTCGGAATTCCAAGCATGAAAGGTCGTCTCAATCCCTTCGGTGGAGCCCTCGAAATTGAGAGTTCGACGGACGGAACCACCGTTCGCGCAATCATCCCTCGGACGAAGGCCGCCACCGATTGAACTCGCGGCAGAATGCCTTGCCGCATTCCACGACGGTGTTGATTTTTGCAACGAATTGATCCCCTTTGCCATTTCGCACTTGCCCATTCAACACGACGAGAAGCTTAAATTGATACTTTCTTAACGGTGATCAATCACAGTTGGGTAACCGATGATCTGCCAGGTCTTGTCATCCAGCTATGATCATAGCCGGGACCGCGCGATGGTAATCATACTGGCGTGGGCCTTTGGCAACCGTATCCAGAGAGATGACCAGTACACTCGGTTACTGCAGTTCTTAAGTAAAAGCCACACACACACTGCCCCGCTTACCCAAATTTGAAATTCAACGAGGCTAAGCGCCACGACTTTAACATCCTGTTTACGTTATTAATTTTCTCCACACGGTACTTAAGTTCCACTTAGCCTCGTCTTATCAGACTAAATAAAGTAAATCCGATACCGCCGTGTAAGGTATCGCCGGCGGAAACTGTAACCGAGGTGCAGCCGACCTCCTTAGTCATCCAGAATGCCTGTTTTCCTTGTATTTCGGACATTTCATCGACTGTAGAGTCGCCGTTTCGCCTATTATCGGCATTTTCAAACGACCGTTTTCCAATCGCTTCCGTCACCGTACACGGTCCTCTAAAGGCATCGATATGGTCGGATTTCACCGATATGTTCTAATTGCGTGCGGTGAGTAACACAGCCCCCGCCCATCCCCCTGCTTGCGTCCAGGCTAGGGCGAGGACACGGAATAGTCATTGATGGAATTCTGATAAATTCAGTCAACATATGGAAAAGATTGATGAATTTCGATCCAACAATATATTAGAATTCTTCTAATATATTGTTATTGCTTCGTTTTTCGCGGCGGTCTATGACTCCGACGGCTTTGCTTGTCATCTGGATGAGACAGGCATGAGGCGCTGAGGTTATTTAATGCTCGTTCCATTTCTGATAATGCTACGCGAAGGTATCGAGGCGGCTTTGATCGTCGGGATTGTTGCAAGTTATCTAAAACAGACCGGACGTGGCGCCTGGATGCCTGCGGTATGGGTTGGTATATTTCTCGCGGTTGCACTCTCGCTTTTTGTCGGCGCGGGTCTCCAGTTGGTAAGCGCGGAGTTCCCCCAAAAGGCACAAGAGTTCTTTGAGGCGATTGTCGGCGTTATTGCAGCCATCGTATTGTTGTCCATGGTATTTTGGATGCGCAAAGCGGCACGGTCGATCAAGTCCGAACTTCACGCCTCCATCGACAATGCGCTCGCGCATTCATCAGGTCAGGCCACTGCCTTGATTGCGATGGTATTCTTTGCAGTCGCACGTGAAGGCCTGGAATCGGTATTTTTCCTGCTCGCAATATTCCAGCAGAGCACAAATAATGATGCTCCGCTTGGCGCATTGTTTGGCATTCTCGTTTCGATTGTCATCGGTTACGGAATATATGCTGGCGGTATCCGCCTCAATCTTCGCCGGTTCTTCTACTGGACCGGAATTTTCATCATTATCGTCGCTGCGGGCATCCTATCAGGGTCACTGCGTCATTTCCATGAAGCCGGGGTCTGGAACAGTTTTCAGACGGTTCTTTTCGATTTCAGCGGTGTTTTGCCGGTTGCCAGCCCGCTTGGCACTTTGCTGTCAGGCATATTCGGTTATCAGGATGCTCCGACACTTGGCGAAGCGATTGTCTATATAGGTTTTCTGTTAATCAGCCTTTTCTTTTTCCTGCGCCCTGCAAGTGCTCCTGCACCTTCAGCATCGCCAAAATTTTCCCGTTGATTGAAAGAACCAGCGAATGACGCGCAATACCGGCCCTTCCGCTCCCTCCCCAAAACTGATGAAACTGGCCGTTGCCGGGGCTGCAATTCTGGCGGTTGCGGGAGCTGGCGCTTTCTATTTTGCGTCAAAGAACATGAAGTCAGGGGCGTCTGACAATGCAGTCGTCGTCACGATTAAAGATGGTGCTTGCGACCCTAACGCCATCACCGTTCCTGCCGGCCGTTCCACGTTCAAGATAATCAATAATTCCGACCGTGCGCTTGAGTGGGAAATCCTTGATGGCGTTATGGTTCTGGAAGAGCGCGAGAATATCCTTCCAGGCTTTACGCAAACGATGCAGGCAAAGCTGAAGGCTGGGGATTATGAAATCACCTGCGGGCTTCTCAGCAGTCCGCGCGGGACATTGCACGTCACGCCATCAGCAGAATCCGAGGCAGAAGCAGCGCGCCCTCCCCTCGTCTCTTTTGTTGGTGCACTTGCCGAGTTTCAGGTGTTTTTAATGTCCCAGACAAACAATCTGGTAAAGGCGACAACCGCATTGGACGCAGCAATTCAATCGGGTGATCTCGATCAGGCGCGCGTGCTTTATCAAAAAGCGCGGATTCCTTACAAGCAGATTGAGCCAATGGCCGATCTGTTTGCCGATTTGCATAACGCCATTGACCCCATTGCCGATTATCTGGAAAAGCGCGAAAAGGATCCGGCATTTACCGGCTTTCACCGGATCGAATATGCCCTTTACGCTTCCAATAGCCTTGATGGGCTGGCACCGGTTTCAGCCAAATTACTGGCTGATGTAACGGCGCTAAAAGACCGGGTGCGTGGTTTGCGCATACCACCGGAGCAAATAGCCAAGGGTGCCGCCCGTCTTATGGGCTCAATCGCCGATACGAAAATAGCCAATGGCGAGGATCATTATTCCCAAACCGATCTGGTCGATTTTGAAGGCAATCTGGCGGGAACTTCGCGCATGATGGCGCTTTTGAAGCCGGTGGCAATTCAGGCAGCGCCGGCAGTCGTGACTGATATTGAAACCCGGCTCGCCGACGCCAACACGACATTGGCCGCCCTGCGCGGCGCTGATGGCTACCCGTCCTATGACAAAGTTACAAAAGAAAGTCGGGACTTGCTGGCTCAGAAGATCAGGGCTCTGGCCGATGCTATCGGCAAACTGAATATTGCGGTTGGTTTGGAGTAATTTGAAATGCGCAAGGATATTGATAAATTTACGACGACGCGCCGCAGCGTGCTATTTGGCGCGGGTACCGCCGTGGTTGCAGGATTAACAGCTGCCAGCGCCGCACAAAAGCAGGGTGAACAGGTTACCGACGCTCCTGTCAACGACAAGACGCAGGAACGTCAATCGTTTTACGGCGTCCATCAAGCCGGTATTGTCACCCCGCGGCCCGCAGCAGGGATGATTGCATCTTTTCACGTTCTCGCCAAAACGCCTGAGGAAGTTGAACGGCTGTTCAGAACACTATCACAGCGCATCGACTTTCTGATGAAAGGCGGCAGGCCGCCAGAGTTTGACGACAAACTGCCGCCGTCGGATTCAGGTATTCTGGGCCCGGTTATCCCGCCGGATAATTTGACGATCACCGTGTCCTTGGGCTCTTCGTTCTTTGATCAGCGTGATTGGCTCATAAACCATAAGCCGAAGCAGCTCTCGCGCATGAAAGCGTCGCGCAACGATGCTCTCGACGCTGATTTATGTCACGGCGATCTGAGCTTGCAGATATGCGCAAATACACCGGACACAAACATTCACGCCCTGCGGGATATTTTGAAGAATTTGCCGGATCTGATGGTCCTGCGGTGGAAGCAGGAGGGCTCGGTTCCGGTTCTTCCGCCAAAAGCCGATGGCACTCACGAAACGGCGCGAAATTTTCTGGGATTCCGCGATGGAACCGCAAATCCCGATGGCAATGATGCTGCGCTCATGGACCAACTCGTCTGGGTGCGCCAAAGCGACGAGCCTTCATGGGCCCAGGCGGGTACTTATCAGGTGGTGCGGATCATACGCAATTTCGTTGAGCGCTGGGACAGGACGCCGCTGGCCGAGCAGGAAGCAATTATCGGACGAAAAAAAGCCAGTGGAGCGCCCTTCGGTGGCACCGCGGAATTTGACGTTCCGGACTACTCAAATGATCCGGAAGGCAAAGTCACCGCGCTGGATGCCCATATCAGATTGGCCAATAAACGCACAAAAACATCTGACGAGAATCGCATTTTGCGCCGCCCGTTCAACTATTCAAACGGCGTGAGCAAATCAGGCCAGCTTGAACAGGGCCTGCTTTTCATCTGCTACCAGGCCGACCTTGAGAAGGGCTTCATCACCGTTCAGCGACAGCTCGATGGTGAGCCACTCGAAGAATATATCAAACCGATTGGTGGCGGTTTCTTTTTTACACTGCCCGGCCCAGCGAACGAGGACGACTTCGTAGGCCGGACACTTCTTGAAGCATCGGGCCATCAGATGACCCGCATCAAATCCTAAGGAACTCACGATGAAGTTGAAGATAACTCTCTCTGCAAGCCTCTTTGCGATCACAGCTGCATTCCTGCCGCGCGTAGCGTCAGCCGAAGTTGCTCCACTCGATCTGGTTGGCCCAATTGCCGACTACAAGATCTATGTATCAGAAAATTTGGAAAAGCTGGTCGCGGATACCAAGGCATTTACCGATGCGGTAAAGGCTGGAGATGTTGACAAGGCCAAGTCGCTCTTTGCTCCGACGCGTATGAGCTATGAAGCAATCGAACCAATCGCAGAACTTTTCAGCGATCTTGACGGATCAATCGATTCTCGCGCAGACGACCATGAGAAAGCGGAAAAGGATCCCGAATTCACGGGCTTCCACCGTATCGAATACGGTCTGTTTTCCGAAAACAGCACAAAGGATCTGGCTCCTTTTGCCGAGAAGCTGATGGCAGATGTGACAGAGCTCAACAAGCGCATTACTGAGCTGACGCTGCCACCCGAAAAGGTCGTGGGTGGCGCTGCAGCCCTTATGGAAGAAGTTGCAGCCACCAAGATTTCCGGCGAAGAAGATCGTTACAGCCACACTGACCTTTGGGATTTCAAGGCGAATTTCGATGGTTCGCGCAAGATCTTCGATCTCGTGCGGCCTTTGATCGAGAAAAGCGATGGTGAGTTCATCACCAAGGTTTCAGGCAATTTCGACAAGGTTGATGTCACGCTTGCAAAGTACAAAAAAGGTGATGGTTATGATCTTTATGACAAGCTGACTGACGATGACCGTGCCGTGCTGGCAGCGGCAGTTAACACGCTTGCAGAAGACCTTTCCACATTGCGTGGCAAGCTTGGTCTAAACTAAGTCATCACATCGTCAATTTGAAGCCCGGCCAGATCAAGTGATCTGGCCGGGCTTTTTTTGTTTTAACGGGCAGAGGAGCACAATCGTCGCACCTTGACGAGGGGCGTTGAAGAAGGAGTTTTCATGTAGTATCGTTATTTCAGTAATTACTGAAATAACTGATGAGACGAAAACATGATGAACCTGCCGCCCCTTGTCCAATCTTTTGTGCTTCATTTTGGGGAAATGGGCAGTCGGTGGGGTATCAACCGGACCGTGGGTCAAATCTACGCCCTGCTTTACGTCTCGCCCGAGCCGCTGAATGCCGAGCAAATCGTTGAATCCCTTGGTATTTCCCGCTCCAATGTTTCGATGAGCCTGCGTGAACTGCAAGCCTGGAATTTGGTGTTGCTCAAGCATCTTCCAGATGACAGGCGCGATTTTTTCACGACGCCCGATGATGTCTGGCAGATTTTGAGGACGCTTGCCGAAGAGCGAAAGAAGCGTGAAGTTGACCCGACATTGTCGGTTTTGCGTGAAATCCTCATGCAGAAACCCGCAAGCGATGCTGAGCGCCACGCACAAGTGCGCATGGGAGAAATGCATAGCCTGATCGAGCAGCTGACAACCTGGTATGAAGACGTGAAGCAACTTGAAACGGATCGCCTCGCAACACTGCTCACGCTTGGCGCAAAGGTCACAAAGCTTCTGGAAGCCAAGGACAAGATCGTTTCTCTTGGCCGGTCAAAACGTACCAACGACAAGGGCTGAGTATGAGCTCTTTGCACCCATCCACCATAGCGCTTACCAGAGAAGGGTTGGCAGACACTGATGCGTCAGTGCGCCCCAATCCCGTTGATGGCGAGGCTCGGATCTGTGTAAAGAAGAATTCCGAGAATGAACGCGGTGCTGCCATTATGCAGGTACTGGCATCGCTGCTTTGGCTACCGCAGGCCGCCCTGCTGGCTAAAGGTGCAACGATCATCATCGCCGGCAGCATGGCGGAAATTCACTGGATCGTCACAGCTATAATCATTGTAGGCGTATTACGAGCACTGCTGGATGCTTTCGGCGCAAGACTGACCTTCCGCAAGGCACGGGAAACATTGTCGGAAAAAAGAAGGCAAGCAATCCTGGCATTGTCCCAGCGCTCTCCCCTCGACATCGAGAAGCCAGCATCTGGCCTCGCAGCCAGCGTCATCGCCGAACAGGCGGACGCCATTTTGCCCTATCTTGCCCGTTTCCGCCCTGCAAGGATGAAGGCCACAATTATACCCTTGGTTATCCTGATCTGCATCTTTCCACTGTCCTGGGTTGCAGGGCTGGTTTTGTTGATGGCGGCGCCATTAATCCCGATTTTCATGGCTCTGATCGGATGGCGTGCAAAGGCGGCAAGCGAGCGGCATCTGGCCGAAATGGGCGATCTGAACGCATTCCTGTTAGACCGATTGCGTGGTCTTGCGACGATACGCTCGCTCGGTGCAGTTGATTTCACAGCTCAAAGACTGCGTGCCAATGCCGATGAGCTTAGAACGCGAACGATGGCAGTTCTGCGCATCGCATTCCTGTCCTCGGCCGTTCTTGAGCTTTTTGCGGCACTGGGTGTTGCCATGGTCGCCGTCTATGTTGGGTTTCATTTTCTTGGACAGCTTGAATTCGGCGCCTGGGGCCACCGCCTTGGTCTTGGCGAAGGCCTGTTTATACTCTTGCTGGCACCAGCCTTTTTTGAACCGCTGCGTGAATTGTCAGCAGTCTGGCACGACCGAGCCGCTGGAGAGGCCGCAATCGATGCACTGGACAGCCTCTCAGTGACGGGTTTGCCCATTACGGATAATTCTACGCAGTTGCAGGCGGTGAGATGGTCGGGAGCGCCTGTGGCGCTAACGGTAGAAAACCTGTCATTTAGCCATGCAGGATCGCATTCTCCGCTATTTGATGGCCTCAATCTTGAAGTGCGCCCTGGCGAGCATATCGCACTACTGGGTCCAAGTGGCGCGGGCAAATCTACCCTGCTGGCATTGATTGCAGGATTAGCACCTGTCACGGCAGGAACAATCAGGATCGGTGATACGGTGCTTGATGCAAACACCAGTGGGATCTTGCGCGCGCGCATAGGCTGGATGGGGCAAACGCCGCATATTTTCGCAGGTACAATCTCTGACAATCTATGCTTGCACCGCCGCGGCTTGACCAAAGATGATATTGACGATGCATTGCGTGTCTCTTCCTTGCACAAAGTCGCCAATGCGCAACGCCACAATTATCTTGGCGAGGGTGGCTCAGGCTTGTCGGGGGGCGAGATCCGGCGGCTTGCGCTGGCCCGAATGGCCATTGACCGCGACGCTGGCCTAATCCTTGCGGATGAGCCGACAGCACATCTCGACAAAGCAACAGCAGATGAAATCGCAGATGGTTTACTAGCGGCAGCTGCCGGAAAAACCTTGATCGTCGCGACACATGACCCGGTGCTGGCCGCGCGCATGGGCAGGACAATCATCATTGGAAATAAGACCTGCCGGGAGGAACATCCATGACCCTCTGGCGTGTGTTTAAACCTGTTATCGGTCTCTTTTTTGCCGAACGACGCGTAATGCTCCTGGCTGGCGCTCTGCTTGCGGCGGGTACTGTCTTTGCAGGCATTGCTTTGCTGGGCGTGTCTGGCTGGTTCATTACAGCGACGGCAATTGCTGGTACCTCGGTAGCAACGGCCCTCGTTTTTGACGTGTTCGCTCCTGCGGCGGCCATAAGGTTTCTGTCGCTTGCCAGAACTGCTGCCCGCTACGGCGAGCGGTTAACAACGCACGAGGCAACGTTGGGTGTGCTTGCAGCGTTGCGTGAACGGCTCTTCAGGAACACCGCCCAACCTGGCGCAGCAAACAGATTGGCACTTCAACCTTCCCGACTATTGTTTCGGCTGACAGCCGATATTGATGCGCTGGATTCCCTGTATCTGCGGATATTGGTTCCAATGGCAGTAGCGCTCTGCACGGCTTTGGCCGTTGCCGTCGTATTTGGCGTGATGCATCCATTGCTTGGTCTGGCGGTGGCGGCTTGGCTCCTTGCAACAGGATTGGGAATTCCTGTTCTTGCAGCGCGCGGGAGTATCGTGCCAGCGCGTCGCCGCGCTTACAGGCTTGAAGCGCTTCGTTCGCGCACGATTGATGTGGTGGCGGGCCAAACCGAACTGGTTATGGCAGGGCAATTATCAGCTTTTAAAAACTCGGCTCTTACTGCAGACACGCAGCTAGCTCTGTCTGATGGCACTCTGAACCTTATCGAAACCAAGGTAGCCGCAGGTTTCGGTATTGCCTCAGCCGTTTTGCTCGGCGCTGTCCTATACGGCGTTGCTTATCTGGCGAGCCTGGGAACTATCAGTGGCCCTGTGGCGGTGATGGGGATTCTGGTTGCTCTTGCAGCGCTGGAGCCCTTTGCCGCTTTAAGACGTGGCGTCATCGAGCTCGGCAGAACGGTCCTTGCCGCACGAAGACTTGGACCGGATCTGGTTGCTCCAACTACCCCTCTCCCCTTGCAGGTTCCTGCGGAAAATTTGGCGGTCGAACTGCGTGAGGCCAGTGTAAGCTACCCCGGGTCTGCCCTGCCCTCTTTGCAGAATGTGTCACTGACACTTGAGCGCGGTGATTGTGTGGCCATCATTGGTGCAAGCGGTTCGGGTAAAACGACATTGCTCGCATTGCTGGCGGGCGAAATCAAAGCTGCGACCGGGATTGCAAGGGGCATTGCCTCAGCATCGCTCATCCAAAGGACGGAGCTTTTTCAAGATAGCCTGCGCGATAATCTGCTTTTGGCGGCTCCCGGCGCAACCGACCAGCATCTGCTGGACGTTTTATCGGTTGCCGGATTAGCCGAGTTGATGGCGACGCTGCCCGAGGGACTGAACACGAAGCTCGGCGAAGGCGGAATTGGCCTTTCTGGGGGACAAGGCCGACGTTTTGCATTGGCCCGGCTTTTGTTAAGTAGCGCGCCTGTCTGGCTGCTGGACGAGCCTTCGGAAGGGATCGACGGCGAAACCGCGCGCGATGTCCTGCAACGGCTGTCCGGTCAAATGAATCAAAAGACAGTTGTCATCGCAACACATATCAGGCGGGAGGCCATGCTGGCCGATCGACTGCTGGTTCTTGTACATGGGCGTCTTAAAGCCGCGTGTCGCAAGGGCGAACCTGAATACCAGTCAATCCTCAACCGTCTGAGGCCTGATTAGACGCTTATTTCTATTGGCTCGTATGAGACGAGCCAATCAACAGGGGGTCGGATAACCCGACGCAAAGCAATGGAACTCGACATAGTAGCGCTCTCGCGCCTGCAATTCGCGATCACAGCTCTTTATCACTTTCTGTTCGTACCGCTAACGCTGGGGCTTTCTGTGCTGCTGGCAATCATGGAGACGGTTTATGTGATGACCGGCCGCGTGATTTGGCGACAGATGACCAAATTTTGGGGAACCTTGTTTGGAATTAACTTCGCTATCGGCGTGGCGACGGGCATCGTTATGGAATTCCAGTTCGGGATGAATTGGAGCTACTACAGCCATTATGTAGGCGATATTTTTGGTGCGCCACTGGCAATAGAAGGCCTAATGGCGTTCTTTCTGGAGGCGACCTTCGTTGGTCTTTTCTTCTTCGGTTGGGACAAGCTGTCCAAGGTGGGCCATCTGGCTGCTACCTGGGCCGTTGCCGCAGGATCCAACTTCTCCGCACTATGGATATTGATCGCCAATGGCTGGATGCAAAATCCTGTAGGCTCGGCATTCAACCCGCAGACAATGCGCATGGAAGTCACTGATTTCTTTGAAGTTTTATTCAACCCCGTTGCTCAGGCCAAGTTTGTGCATACGGTTTCCGCAGGCTACGTCACAGCCTCAATCTTCGTGCTCGGCGTATCCGCGTGGTATATCCTGAAGGGGCGGCATGTCGAGCTTGCCAAGCGCTCAATGACAATCGCCGCGTCATTTGGATTGGCCTCTGCTCTCTCAGTTGTCGTTCTCGGGGACGAAAGCGGATATCTTTCAACAGAGCACCAAAAAATGAAGCTGGCTTCAATCGAGGCCATGTGGAAAACAGAGCCCGCCCCGGCCGCCTTTACGGCATTCGGTTTTCCGGACCAGGAAGCGCGTGAGACACATTATGCAGTCCACATTCCATGGGTAATGGGCCTGATTGGTACGCGATCGCTGACGACGGTCATTCCCGGCATAGAAGAGCTTGTGCAACACGCGGAGGTCAGAATCCGGAAAGGCATGATCGCCTATGATGCACTTCAGAAGATTCGTGAGGTAGGCAGTACCACGACAGTTGGCGCGGATGTCCGCGAGGCTTTCGAAACAAACGGCGCCGATCTTGGTTATGCGCTGCTGCTAAAGCGTTATGTCGACGATCCGAGGGAGGCTTCTGACGAGCAGATCGCGAAAGCCGCCTGGGATACTGTTCCACATGTACCCACGCTGTTCTGGTCATTCCGTATAATGGTCGGGCTTGGCATGTTCTTCATTCTGCTGACTTTCACCTTTTTCATACTTTCTGTTCGCAGAAAGATTGATGCCTATCCCATCCTTTTGCGTATTGCCGTCTTTTCGATTCCGCTGCCCTGGGTCGCAGCGGAACTTGGATGGATCGTTGCAGAGTTTGGACGGCAGCCATGGATTATCGAGGGCGTACTACCCACCGCTGCTGCGGTTTCCAACCTCGGCGCCAAGTCTTTGCTTATCACGATTGCAGGCTTTGTCGTCATCTACACGACGCTTTTCATCATCGAGATGGGCTTGATGTTGAAAGCTATCAAGGGTGGACCTGAGCCGGATCACGAGCCGGAAGCCGCCCTCATTTCCACGCATATTGTACCAGCGGAGTAGACGATCATGATCCTGCATCAACTTCTTGACTATGAAACGCTGCGTCTCATCTGGTGGGTACTGCTCGGAACTCTTCTCATCGGGTTTGCCATCACTGATGGTTTCGACCTGGGGATTGGAACGCTCCTCCCCTTCATTGCGAAAAACGATATGGAGCGGCGGGTTGTCATCAATACGATTGGCCCTATCTGGGAAGGCAATCAGGTATGGCTGATCGTGGGCGGCGGCGTCATATTCGCCGCATGGCCCCCGCTCTACGCCGTCTCTTTTTCCGGCTTCTACCTCGCCATGTTCGTTATACTTGCGGCACTCATCATCAGGCCGGTGGCGTTCAAATATCGCTCCAAGAGGGAGAGCCCGCTCTGGCGCTCCGCATGGGACTGGGCTCTTTTCGTGGGTGGTTTTGTGCCGGCGCTGATCTTTGGCGTTGCGGTAGGAAACGTCATTCAGGGCGTCCCTTTCCGGTTCAACAGTGAATTGCGGATATTCTATGAGGGATCATTCTTCGACCTGCTCAATCCCTTTGCACTTTTATGCGGTATCCTTTCCGTAGCGATGCTCGTCATGCATGGCAGTGCGTGGCTGATGATCAAAACATCCGGACCTGTCGCAGACAGGGCGCGGCGCGTCGGAATGGTAGCGGCACCCTTGACGGTGGCAATTTTTGCTCTTGCAGGATTATTTCTCTGGTTGGGCATTGACGGGTACAGGATAACAAGCCTTCTCGACAAGGCTGCTCCTTCCAACCCCCTGATGAAGACGGTCGTGATCGAGCAAGGCGCATGGTTCGCCAATTACGGAGCCCAGCCATTGCTTTTGACGGTCCCTATTCTGGCGGCTTTCGGCGCAATGGCGGCATTTCTTGGCCTGAGGGCGAGGCGTGAAGGCACCACGATACTGTTGAGCGGCCTGTCTGTGGCATCGATCATAGCAACGGTCGGCGTTTCAATGTTTCCGATCATCCTGCCATCATCACTCGATCCGGTATCGAGCCTCACCGTCTGGGATGCTTCATCAAGCCACCTGACACTGTTTATTATGCTGGTCGTGTCGGCAATCTTCATTCCTTTGATTGTTGCCTATACGAGCTGGGTCTACAAAGTTCTTTGGGGCAAGGTGGATGAAGCGACGATTGGCGACAAAAGCGGACATGCTTATTAATCAGGAGAACTGTTATGTGGTATTTTGCCTGGCTTTTGGGATTGCCATTTGCGGCAGCTTTCGCCGTATTGAATGCAATGTGGTACGAGCTTGTCGATGACGACAAATCTCTCGTCAACATTGAGAATTCAGACGCACACTCATCTGGTTTGCGAGAGAAAGACCGATATTTACTGTAGTAAATTGTCGGCCTTTTTGTTGCCGGCGGCGTCTGTTCGCAGTTGGCGACGCAAAAGAATGCCGATGCCATCAGACTAATCATCTTGCTGTCATGTGCGAATCGGAGCCTAATGGCGGTTAGCGGGACAATTGTTCTGAAAAAGCGCTATTAGAGGTTTCGGTTCCGATGAATGTCGCAGTGCCTCTGCCCAAGTTCGAGTTCGATGAAAAGATACTTGATCAGGGTGCAGAGATCTCACACCGGTTGAACCAGCTCCGGATGGAAAAATTTCCACCGGATGCCAGGAGGACTTTGCGCCAATTTTCGATGGCGGAAGTAGCGCATTATCTGGGCGTGACACAGAACAATCTCAAGCGCCTTCATCTTGAGGGCAAAGGCCCTGTGCCTGCTCAGCTATCGTCCGGGCGTCGTTTCTACACCGCCGATCAAATGCTCGACTTACGCCATTATCTTGACCGCAATGGACGGACCGGGTTTAAAAAATACGTTCCGCATCGCAGAGCCGGTGACAAGCTGCAGGTCATCGCCGTGGTCAACTTCAAGGGTGGATCGGGCAAGACAACGACAGCTGCCCATCTGTCCCAGTATCTGGCGTTGACCGGGCATCGCGTGCTTGCAGTAGATCTCGATCCCCAGGCTTCTCTCTCTGCCCTGCACGGCTTCCAGCCGGAGCTGGATCGCAACTTGTCGCTCTATGAGGCCATTCGTTACGACGAAGAGCGCAAACCCCTATCCCACATTATCCTGCCCACCAATTTCCCTGGACTCGATATCATTCCGGCAAATCTTGAATTGCAGGAATATGAGTATGATACGCCGCTGGCCATGCAGGATAGATCCTCGCGTGAAGGACGCCAGTTTTTTACCCGCATTGCTGCGGCCCTGGAGGAGGTTGACGCCCGCTATGACGTCGTCATCATCGATTGCCCGCCGCAGCTTGGCTATCTGACGCTGACTGCGATGTCGGCTGCAACGTCCGTTTTGATAACGGTTCATCCTCAAATGTTGGACCTGATGTCAATGTCGCAGTTTCTCCTGATGCTCGGCGGCATTTTGAAGACCGTCAAGCAGGCCGGCGCAAAAGTCGAACTGGACTGGTTCCGTTATCTGGTTACCCGTTATGAGCCGTCAGATATACCCCAGGCACAAATGGTCGGCTTCATGCAGTCTATGCTTGCGGAAGAAATCCTTGCCAGTCCCATGTTGAAATCGACAGCGGTTTCAGATGCAGGTCTGACGAAGCAGACCCTGTACGAAGTCGAGAAAACCAGTTTCACCCGGTCAACCTATGAACGGGCAATTGAATCGCTGGACGCAGTCAATTCCGAAATTGCCGCCTTGGTCCATCGTGCGTGGGGACGTAAATAATGCAGAAATTTACTGCGGTAAAAACCGACGTTTTAGGTACAGATGGACAGCTGATTGCTAGGCAGGCAGATGGCTCGTAAAGACATTTTCCGTAGCGTTATGAACGTCACGCCAGCCAGCGACGATCGCAATGATGTGGTCTCCTATGCCGCCAGCGGCGCATCGCGCTCTATAAAAAGCTCTTTCGAAGAACTGGCAAAAGGCAGTGTCGTCAATCTTGATCCAGAAGTTATCGATGGATCTTTCGTAACTGACCGGATCAATGACGATGACGACGCGCTTCAGGATCTTGTGGCAGCGATAAGAGAAAGGGGGCAAGATACGCCAATTCTGGTGCGTCCGCATCCAACGGTTTCCGGACGTTATCAAATTGTCTTTGGCCATCGCCGGACCAAAGCTGCGCGTGTGCTCGGACGGCCTGTTCGTGCCATCGTCAAGCCGCTTGCAGATCAAGACCATGTCATCGCCCAGGGACAGGAAAACGCTGTGCGTTCAAATCTGTCCTTTATTGAACGCACATTGTTTGCCAAACGGCTTGCTGACTTGGGCTATGACCAGACAGTTGTGAAATCAGCACTTGCGCTCGATGCAACGACTTTCTCAAAAATGCTGACCGTATCTGGCTCGGTTCCAGAAAATATGATCCTGGCGATCGGGGCAGCCAAGGCAACGGGCAGGGACCGCTGGTGGCAGCTTTCTAAGTTTTTGCAAATGCCAGGAAGCATTGAGAAAGCTTACACGGTTCTTTCCGGTGCCGAAGCAACGTCCGCCGATGGCGATACGCGCTTCAACATGGTTTTCAATGCACTAAGCAAAGCCACGGGGCCTGTGAAGAAAAAAACATCGACTGCGCAAACCTGGCAATCGACTGACAAATCCATCAAGGTTGATATGACGAACAGCGGGCAGGCATTCACCCTGGCACTAAAAGCCAAGAATGCCTCACGCTTCGGTGCATATCTTGCCGATAACCTCGAAGAGCTCTACCGGGCCTTCAAGGAATCGGAAACTGTAGCAAAAACAGGAGATTAACCCGCAAAAGAAAAAAGCTCCCGAACGTTGCCGTCGCGGAAGCCCTTCTCATGTCTAGCAACTAGAGAATCGCATTTCCTCGAATCACTGTCAAGACTTTTTGGCGCCGTTTGAGCGAGTAGATTTCTTTTGCCTTTGAAGAAGGTAAAAGACAATGCAGACCGGACATGCAGTAACGACGCCCTTCGGGCGGCGATCGCTGTCGCTTGGCATGTTGGCCACGCAAGCCTTGGCGCAAGACGTTGATTGCGAAGCATCAATCGATAAATGGAAGCTGTTTCGCAACCTGTGTGAAGCGCGGCAAAGCCTTGGCCTATCAGATCGGGCGCTGATTGTGCTCAACGCCTTGCTCACATTCTATCCGCAAACCGAATTGAAAGAAGAGCACGGCTTGGTGGTTTTCCCGTCAAATGCGCAGCTCTCACTTCGCGCCCATGGGATGGCACCCGCAACACTGCGCCGGCACCTGAGCGCTCTGATTGAGGCCCAACTAATATTCCGCAAAGACAGCCCAAATGGCAAACGCTACCTGCGTAAAACCCGGGCTGGCGAGAACGGAGAGGCATTTGGCTTCTCATTGGCACCATTGTTGGTGCGTTCGACCGAGTTGGAAGCACTTGCCAACCAGGCAAAGACGGAGAGATGGCAGTTAAAGCTTTTGAAAGAACGTATAACCTTATTACGCCGCAACATCGTCAAGCTCGTAGAACTCGGCATGGAAGAACTGCCGCACCTTGACTGGAACAGCCATTATGGACGGTTCAGGATGGTTATAGAAGGCATTTCCAGGCGGTCGACTGCACCGGATCTGGAGCCGGCGATTGACGGACTGGAATGCATTGAAACCGAAATACTCAGCCTGTTGGAAAACAAGGTAAATTCTCGAAGAACAAGCGCCAATGAATCTCATTTTGAGCGTCACAAACATAATTCAAATACACAACATAAACTTGAATCTGAACCTGGCCAAGAAAACAGACCAGAGGAGAAATCCGAACCAGATTGGAGGAGCGCCGAGATAAACGCAGGGGAGAATCTGCCGGCAATAGCTGCCGCATCTGAACGCGTGAACGCGCAAATTGCGGCCCAGGACGTGAAGCCGATTCCGCTCGGCCTGGTTCGACAAGCCTGCCCGGAGATAGAAGCCTACGCCACAAATGGAATTACAAACTGGTCCGATTTAATGAGGGCTGCTGTCGTGGTACGCTCGATGTTGGGCGTCAGCCCGTCGGCCTATGAAGAAGCTTGCGATATTTTGGGTCAGGAAAATGCAGCGGTTGTCGTGGCTTGTATTTTGGAGCGCGCTGCGCAAATCACTTCGGCCGGAGGATATCTGAGATCCCTTACGGACAGAGCTTTCAAAGGAGAATTCTCGGTTTGGCCGATGCTGTTGGCTCAATTGAGAGCTCAGGGCACGCACTTGAATTTGGTGCCGGATCGATAGCCGGGAATTGCCAAGTGCATAAATGCCAGAAAAGGAACTATAGCGTGTCGGAAATGGCGGGGACCAATCGCCGGATCGAATAAAATGCTCATTAGCGTCAAAACGGAAGGATCTTCGCAGCTTGCGCCCGATTTTATCGCGTCCTGCAAACTTCCAGCGATGGCAAAATGCAGTGTTTTGCGTGACAAATTCAGACAGTCATGACGCAGGGCAACGCTCGGGTCGACCTGCTCTTGCGTGGTTTAAAGCCTGTTCTCAGCTGAGAACGTATTACCAGCTGAGAACGACTTTGCCGGAGCTGCCCGAGCGCATGGCATCAAATCCCGTTTGAAAATCATCAATCGGGAGCCGGTGTGTGATGATCGGAGTAAGATCCAGTCCACCCTGTACAAAGGCAATCATCTTGTACCAGGTTTCGAACATCTCACGTCCATAGATGCCTTTGAGATTGAGCATCTTGAAAATCACTTTGTTCCAGTCGATCTCAAATCCGGTGGGAGCAATGCCAAGAATGGCGATCTTCCCGCCATTGTTCATCTTGTCAATCATGTCCCGGAATGCCACTGCTGCACCAGACATTTCAAGGCCAACATCAAAGCCTTCAGTCATTCCGATTTCTTGCATCACATCGGCGAGATTTTGTGTGGAAGCATCGACAACATAGTCAATTCCCAACTTGGTGGCGAGCGCCAGCCGCGAAGGATTGATATCTGTAATGACGACTTTGCGAGCGCCAGACCGTTTTGCGACGAGCGCTCCCATAATGCCGATGGGGCCAGCGCCGGTGACAAGCACGTCTTCGCCAACAAGGTCGAAACTCAAAGCAGTGTGAACCGCATTGCCGAAAGGATCAAAAATGGCAGCGATTTCGTCAGGCACGTCGTCAGGTATTGGAACAACATTGTACTCGGGAATACAGACATATTCACCAAATGAGCCGGGGCGATGAACACCGACGCCTAGCGTATTGCGACAAAGGTGACCACGACCGGCACGGCAGTTGCGGCAGACACCACAGACGATGTGGCCTTCTCCTGATACCCGTTGTCCGACTTTATATTTGGTTACGGCAGAACCGACATCAGCGATTTCGCCGCAAAACTCGTGACCGACAACCATAGGTACGGGAATTGTCGCTTGCGCCCATTGATCCCAATTATAAATGTGAACGTCTGTGCCGCAAATGGCGGATTTCTTGACTTTGATAAGAACGTCATTCGGTCCCGGTTCAGGTACCGGCACACGCTCCATCCAAATCCCCGGCTCTGCCTTGGCCTTCACCAGTGCTTTCATCATGTTTGACATGTTCATTTTGCTCCAATGACGCCGAGCTCGCGCCCAACTTCTGCAAAGACTTCGATAACACGCGCTACATCCTCACTCGTATGTGCCGCAGACATCTGGGTACGGATACGCGCCTGGCCTTTTGGCACAACAGGAAATGCAAAGCCGACGACATATACGCCCTTCTCCAGCATCCGTGCTGCCATTTCTTGTGCCAGTGTCGCTTCACCCAGCATGACCGGTATGATGGCGTGGTCCGCGCCTGCGAGCGTAAAGCCAAGCTTGGTCATGTCGCGACGGAAATGTGCGGCATTCTCAGTGAGCCGGTTACGGAGTTCAGAGCCCTGTTCGATAAGATCGAATACCTTGAGCGATGCAGCCGCGATAACCGGCGCGAGCGTATTGGAAAAAAGATAGGGGCGCGAGCGCTGGCGTAACCAGTCTATTACTTCGGCTTTGCCGGATGTGTAACCGCCCGAAGCGCCGCCAAGAGCCTTGCCGAGCGTGCCGGTGATAATATCGATCCGGCCCTCGACTCCACAATATTCTGCAGAGCCACGGCCATTCTTGCCAACAAAACCGACCGCATGGCTGTCGTCGACCATAACCATTGCACCATACTTTTCGGCAAGATCGCAAACGCCTTGCAGATTGGCAATGATCCCGTCCATGGAGAACACGCCATCGGTCGCAATCATCTTGAAGCGGCTTCCCTCAGCCTTTTTCAGTTCTTCTTCCAGAGCGACCATATCATTATTGGCATAACGGAAGCGCTTGGCCTTTGACAAACGCACCCCGTCAATAATCGAGGCATGGTTCAGCGCATCGGAAATAATTGCATCTTCTTCACCAAGCAGGGTTTCAAACAGGCCACCATTTGCGTCGAAACAGCTGGAATAAAGAATGGTGTCCTCAAGACCAAGAAATCTTGAGATGCGGGCCTCAAGCTGTTTGTGTTCTTCTTGCGTGCCGCAGATAAACCTGACCGAAGCCATGCCGTAACCGTAGCGATCAAGAGCGGCTTTGCCCGCTTCGGCAAGCTCGTCATTATCAGCAAGACCGAGGTAATTATTCGCGCAGAAATTGAGAACCTTGGCGCCGGACGCGATCTCTATCTGCCCTGCTTGTTTGGAGGTGATGACGCGCTCGGATTTGTAGAGCCCTGACGTCTTCAGTCCCTCGATTTCGTTGATAAGGTGATCGATAAATGGATTGGTCATGACGGATCCTGCTCTGGGCTGGTGTTGTCAGTTCATCTCACGATCAGACAAATGTCTCAAGCCCTCGCATGAAACCTGCGGAAAACCGCACGATAAGGAACGATTACTCGGTCTTTCTGGCAATATTTCTCATAAAACGCTCTCGGCTCCGGCAATTTGCTGAATTGTTCTAGGCAACTTGAACAATGTGCCCGGTGGAAACTTCCTTATATTGTCTCGCCGGCGTGACGAAATCGGGTGTGCGTACAGGGCTTTTAATTTCGTCATTGGAAACCGGCCGCTTTATACCGCGCCGGGAAGGATCTGGCACGGGTACAGCCGATATCAGCTTCTTCGTGTAGGGGTGCTGGGGATTTTCGAAGATCGCCGAACGTGGTCCGATTTCAACGATCTCCCCAAGGTACATAACAGCAATGCGATGGCTGACGCGTTCGACGACAGCTATATCGTGTGAGATGAAAAGATAGGCAAGATTGAGACTGGATTGCAGGTCGAGCAAGAGATTAATCACCTGCGCTTTGATGGAAACATCCAGTGCAGAAACGGATTCATCTGCCACAATAATCCGGGGATCGAGGGCCAGGGCGCGCGCAATGCACACGCGCTGGCGCTGACCGCCGGAGAATTCATGCGGGTAGCGTGCCGCCATATCGGCATTCAGGCCAACCCGCTCCAACAGATCCGCAACCCTGTCGCGGGCCTGTGCGCGCGTTCCAAGTTTATGCTCGAGATAGGGTTCAGCGATCGCTGCGCCGACAGTCATACGCGGATTGAGACTTGCGAACGGGTCCTGAAAGATCATCTGCATGGTGCGTCGCATATCGCGAAGCTGTTTTGGTTCCATCATCAAGACGTCTTTGCCGTTAAGAAGGACCTCGCCCGATTGCGGCTGCACGAGCCGCATGATGGAACGACCGGTTGTCGACTTGCCACAGCCAGATTCGCCGACCAAGGACAGTGTCTCGCCAGGTTGCAGGCTGAAGGACAGGTTTTCCACTGCATGAACCCTGCCCTCCAATTGGCCGAACATGCCGGAATGAATGTTGAAGCGCGTCGTGAGATTGCGGACTTCAAGTAATGGCGGCTTTTCGGTCTGGACCGTGTCCGCGGCCTCGACAGGCGTATCTGACGTGCCGGTATTTCGGTCTACAACTGGAAACCGCAGCGGGCGCTCGCGGCCCTGCATAGAGCCAAGGATAGGCACCGCCGACAGCAATGAGCGGGTATAGGGGTGCCGGGGCCGGGCAAAAATGTCTTCAGTGGGACCCGTTTCAACCGCTTCGCCATTGTACATAACCACCGTGCGGTCCGCAATTTCGGCAACAACACCCATATCATGGGTGATGAAGAGGACCGAAGCGCCCTCCTCATCCTGCAGAAGCTTTATCAGGTCCAGAATCTGGCCTTGAATCGTAACGTCGAGCGCCGTGGTCGGTTCGTCGGCAATGAGCAGTTTTGGTTTGCTGGCAAGCGCCATGGCGATCATCACGCGTTGACGCATGCCACCGGAAAAACGATGCGGATACTCGTTGAACCGCGATTTTGCTGCCGGGATACGGACTTTTTCCAACAGTCGGATCGTCTCGGCCCGTGCATCGGCCCGAGACATATCGTGATGGCAAAGCAGGGCCTCGCTGATCTGCTGGCCGATGGTGAACAGCGGGTTGAGACTGGTCATCGGCTCCTGGAAGATCATTGCGACATCGTTGCCCCGGACCGAGCGCATCTGGCTTTCAGGCAAGCTAAGTATGTCCTTACCATCAAGCAATATCCTGCCTTCGATGCGACTTTTGTCTTTCTGCAGAAGCCGCATAATCGACAAGGAGGTTACGCTTTTACCGGAACCGGATTCACCAACAATGGCAACTGTTTCGCCGGGGGCGACATCGAATGAAACATTGCGCACCACGGGCCGCCATTTGCCGTCAGCCAGAAATGACGTTGTCAGGTTCGAAACTGACAAGACAGGGGAAACGGATTTATCCATGGATTGGTCCTTTCAGATGTGCGATCAATCGGGCCAGCGCATCAAGGCATCAATGCGCGCCTGATATCGCTCCTCATAAGGCGAGGAGATAATCTCGTTGGAAGCGCGGGCCTTGGCCAACTCCTCCTCAAGACGGCTTGCGACGATTGTCTCTTCACCAGGATGCAGATTGCATGGGTCCAGATAAAAATAGCCATGTTCCGCCTCATGATCACGCACGATGACCGGGCGTGATCCTGCTGCCAGTGCATCGGCAAAATCCCAGGCAGTTATATGGGCTTCGTGTGGATTGATGGTTACTCGGAGCCGATCAAGGGGGTTGTGCGTCGGATCCGCTTCGATCTCGGCAGTGACACCCGGTTTGCCGGTCAGTGTCTGCTTCCATAGGTGGAGATAGCCCGTTTCCCGCTCACGAGTACCGATATGGTCACGCTTTTCCCATGCTTCCAGTGCCGCAATCGTACCAAGAATACTCTCCTTGCCGATCTTCATGCCGCGTCCAATGCCGCGATTTTGCAGGAAGGCATCGCGTACAAGCTGCTTCTTTCCGGCAACAATACCGCCTGTTGGACCGCCAAGGAACTTGTGCGACGAATAGAGTGCAATGTCTGCGCCCTGTTCAAGGAATATCTTGAAATCATATTCCGAGGCCGCATCAACAATAACTGGAACACCGCGAGCATGGCAAACTTCGGCAAATTGCTTCAGGGCAATCAGACCATACTGGACCGTATGGTGGGACACGACAAAAACGGCAGCAGCGGTGCGCTCGTTGATCGCCCCATCCAGGTGATAAGGGTAGCACGAGGTTGCCTGACCAATCAGGACTGCCTTGGCACCAGCTAAACGAATGCCCTGATCGACGGGCGCACCATAGCTGACAACGTGACCGGTTTGAATAATCACTTCGTCCTTGAGGCCAGTGGCATCCGGCAACCGTTCAATGGCGGCCAGATCATTGCCCGTCATGGCTGCCGCTACCGCAAGCGTAATTCCTGCAGAGCATGAGGCCGTTACAAAGCCCGCTTCTCCGCCGGTCAGACGGGCAATAACGGGGCTGGCAAGCTTGTGCAGATCGTTGATTTCCACAAACTGTGGAAGTATGGCGGTCATTGCTGCGACCGCTTCAGGCACAACAATCGATGCGCCCAATGCCGTCATTGTTCCCGACACATTGATTACCGGTCGCAACCCTCGCGATGCGCGAATGTCAGTCATAGTATTCTCCTTGCATTCCATTTTCTTGGCATATATGCCGCTATAATGTAATAAGAGTGGTGTAACTCAAACCAACCAGCAGGAGCTGCGAACGTGACCGCCAAAATATCAGACATGGACACATCCGGCGGTTACGAGAAGGCAGAGTCGACCGGAAAACGCTCGCGCGTCAGCGGTATCGACCGCGCGTTGCAGGTGCTTGACTATCTTTACGAGACGGGCTCTCCAGCAGGCATTTATGCTATCGCCAAAGCTATCGGCGCTCCGCTTTCGACCGTCTATGTGATAATCGACGATTTGGTTGAAAAGAATATGCTTTCGCGCAACAGCGATAGCACTGTCTGGCTGGGGGCTCGCCTTTATCATTATGGCCTTGCCTATGCGCGGTCTTTGGATTTCCTGAATGTGGCAAATCATGAAATGCACAATCTGAGCCGCATATCCGGCGAGACTGTTCAGGTATGCGGACGCGATGGCGACCATATGATGGTGCTTGCCATGGCAGATGGTCCTGGTCATTTCCAGGTGACATCCCGCGTCGGCACGCGTGTTCCGCTGAATTGGACCGCTTCGGGGCGTCTGCTTGTCGGGCACCTTCCGGAAAAAGAACGGCTGGATCTTTTCGAGCACTGTGCAAAATCTTCTCCCACCGGACGTGCAGTCATTGATCCCTCGGCCCTGTCGGCGGCGGCCGGAGAAGCTTTGAAGGCTCGCATTTCCATTCAGGCGGGTGAATCCGACTATGCAGTGGCCTGTGTTGCTTCGCCGATCTGCGATGATAAAGGTGTATGCATCGCGACTATTTCCATAGTCCTTGCAGAACAGAAAATTGCGGACAACCCGGACCGCTACGCCAGTGAGGTCAAAGCCTCTGCGGACCGTATCGAAACCATTATGGGTTGGCGTAGTCATTCCTGATTCCTAATCCTTCAAGGCGATGATCGCCTCGATCTCGACTGTGATATTGCCTGGAAGTGACCCGAAGCCGACCGCAGAGCGGGCGTGATTGCCTGCTTCGCCAAAAACACTGATCAGCAAGTCCGAGCAGCCATTGATAACAAGGGGATGGTCGGCAAAGTCCGAAACGGCATTGACCATTCCAAGCAGTTTCACGACGCGCTTGACCCTGTTCAGATCCCCGAGTGCTGATTGCATGACGGCCAGGAGATTGATGGCCGTCAGTCGTGCATGTTGGTATGCATCTTCAACGCCGACATCGCCGCCGACTTTTCCCGTATGCATGAAACCGTCGGCCTCACGCGGTCCTTGCCCTGACAGATAGAGCAGATTGCCTTCCTGAATGTGGGTGACAAAATTTGCTATCGGGTTTGGCGCCGGGGGCAACGTAATTCCAAGCGCCCTTAACCGCTCATAGGGCAAGGTTTCGCTCTGTAGTGTTGTAGGGGTACTGTGACTCAAGACGAAATCCTAACGGTACGAATAGGGCGCAATGGCGCCGGAGGTCTCCGGCACGACTGGCTGATAACGGCTGGCCGCAATCGTCTCGGTGCCCAGAACAACCATACGTGGTTCGAATAATTTGCTGAGGTTGGCCTCATAGCCCATGGAGTCGATGACCTTGAGGTCTGAATCGGCAAGATCAAAGATCGTAAAATCTGCACGCTTGCCAACAGACAAGAGATTGTCCGTCGGCAGACCTATGGCAGAGGCCGGCGAGAGCGTGACCGCCTCGACCACCTTATCAAAAGGCATGCCCACACTCAGCAATTTGGACATGGTTGTGCCAAGGTCCCATACCGAAAAGTTCAGGCTGCGCAAGTGAATGTCGGTTGATATGGAAAAAGGCAAAAGTCCGCGCTGAATGGCAACTTCCGCGACGCGGAACGAGAATGAGGCACCGCCATGGCCGATATCGAGACGAATGCCCTCGCCTGCGCAACGTTCAGCCAACTCAAACAAATCATCGTCTTCAATAATGCTGCTGCCAACCTTGCCGTTGAAGCAATGGGTGATGATATCGCCTGGCCCCAAGATCTCCAGAACCTCCTCATATAGAGCTGGAGGCTCGCCGACATGAACCATCATGGGAATTTTAAGGATCTTGGCGATTTTCTTGCCAAGTTTTACCGGAGTAACGCCCCATGACCCGGTGATGACATGGCTTGCGCGCACTTTCAGACCCACGATGTGATCGCGGTTTTCATTGACGCATGCAACGGTCCGGTCAATATCAATGGAGCGAATATCGCTCAGCTCGCTGACGCGGTTACAGGCTACGAGGCCTATTGAGCCCAGATTGAGAAATGCCTTGATCCGTTCCTTTGCCGGATCGATGATATATTCGCGGAAGCCATGAAAGTTGGCTTCGCCTGCTGAGCCTGCATCCACGATCGTCGTAACGCCACGTTCAACGCCGCATACTTGCGGCCGAACGGAGATATCGGTGCCGCCATGCCAAATATGGGCATGCAGATCGACCCAGCCCGGAGAAATCCACGATCCTTTGGCGTCGACCCGTTGCACGTCGCCGGTAACGTTGAGCGAAGAACCAAACTGCGCAATATTTCCATCAGCGTCGATCAAGATATCGATTTTCGTTGCGGGGGTATTCGGGCCGAATGCTACCGGATTTACGTTGGTCAGAAGCAAGCGCCCTCCCCTTTGAGATGAAGCAGCGGTTGCAAAAGTGGCAGGCATGATCACAGATCCTTTCTGAGACGGGGGTCTAACAGGTCGCGAAAGCCATCGCCGACCATTTGCAGGGAGAGAACGGCAAGCACGATCGCAATACCGGGAAACAAAGTCATCCAGTCTGCGGTGCCGATATATTGGCGTCCTGACGCGATCATCGTTCCCCAGGTGGGTACTTCGGGGCTGACGCCAAGACCGAGGAATGACAAGCCGGCTTCTGCCAGCATCGCATTGGCAAAGAGGAAGGTTCCCTGAACAAGGATCGGAGACAGAAGATTTCGCAATATATGCCGCGTCATGATGTGCCATTTGGAAATACCGAGCGATGTTGCAGCTTCCACATAGGGCAATTCACGGATGACAAGTGTCGACGCCCGCACAACACGTGCCAATCGTGGTGCATAAACAATACTCAGCGCCACAATCACGGTTGTCAGTGATGGCCCGAGCGCGGCTACAAGCGCAATGGCGAGCAGAATATCGGGAAACGCCATCATGGCGTCGATAAGCCGGGTGATCGGCGCATCGAGCCTTTGGAAGAAGCCAGCCAGAATACCCAACGTCACGCCTATCACTGAGGCAAGGACAACCACTGCGAAGCCTACGAGCAGTGATAGCCGTGCGGAAAAAATTGTGCGGGAGAAGACATCACGCCCAAACTCGTCGGTGCCAAAGAACCATCTGGCGTCCGGTGGTTTTAGCCGGTTAACGATTGAGAGCTTGTTAGGCGCATAGGGCGTTATCAAAGGCGCAAAGATCGCCAGCGTTACGAAAACTGCAAGGACAATCAGGCCAAAAAGTACGGTCTTTCGCTTGATCAGCACATGGAAGAATTTGGAGCGCTCGCTTTGCGGCGCGGTCGAGACAATATCGGTCATCAGTAACGCACCCTTGGATCAACGACGAGGTAGAGCATGTCGATTGCGAAATTAATGAGCACGTAGAGTGCCGCGATAATAAGCAACGCACCCTGGATGACGGGATAGTCGCGGCGCAAAACCGCCGATACAACCAGGCTGCCGACCCCGGGAAGACCAAAAACCGTCTCTGTAACAACCGCGCCGGAAATCAGCACGGCAGCGGTCAGGCCAATGACAGTGAGGATGGGGATCAACGCATTTTTGAAGGCATGCTTTAGCACCACGCGGCGCTCATCGACGCCCTTGGCGCGCGCTGTGCGGATATAATCATCGCCAAGTACATCGAGCATGGAGGCTCGTGTAAAACGCATGATCAATGCGGACGAGACGATGCCCAATGCAAAGGCCGGCAGCACCAGATATTCAAGCCGCTCGAGCAGCGATGTGCCAGGCCCCCCATAGCCGGAAACAGGAAACAGGCCGAAGCGCACAGCAAAAATCTGCATTAATATGAGGCCAAGCCAAAAGCTTGGGATGCTTGCCGCAAGCATGGCAAGGGCTGTTGCAGCCTGATCAAACACCGAGCCACGGCGATAGGCAGCGTAAATTCCAATCGGTATTGCAATGATACTTGCGATCAGTAGCGAGAATATGGTCAGGAAGAAGGTGGGTTCTGCACGTTGTACAAGCGCTTCAAGTACTGGCTGATTAAGGAAAATCGACTGACCGAGATCTCCCTTCAGCAAATTGCCGATGAAGTAGAAGTACTGCAACAAGATCGATTGATCGAGCCCAAGCTGTTGCCGCAAGGCAGCGATATCAGCGGCCGTGGCCTCCGGCCCGAGCATGACAGCCGCCGGATCGCCGGGTGTGACACGCACGATGACAAATACAATCGTCACCACCAGAAACATGACGATGATCATACCGATAAAGCGTTGGATGATATAGCGAAGCATCAGGCGTCCTGTCAGAAGGAACAAAATCCGGTTTGGCAGCGGAAGGACGTTCGTTCCGCTGCCATTGAAGTCTTACAGGTCCTACTGTTTGAGCGAGACGTTCCAGAAATAGGGCCACGGCGCTGGTGTGAAGCCTTCCAGCTTCGGTGATTTTGCTGAGAGCGCGTTGAAATCACCGATCTTGATGATCGGTACTTCGGCATAGATCACCTTCTGCACCTCTGCCCAAAGAGCCACACGTTTTGCCGGGTCCACTTCGGAATTGAATGCATCCACTGCGACTTTACGCGCAGGCGTATCCCAATTGCCTGGTGCGCTTGTTGACATAGCACCAATGAGCGCGGGTTCTGGCAAGAACGGACTATGGCTGATGTAAATATCCCAGAGCTTCGGGTCAGCTCGCCGCTGTGTCAGTGTCGCCCAATCGACAACCTGCATATCCACTGTAAAGCCCGCAGCTTTCAGATATTCGGCGGCAACTTGCGCCATTTTATAATGGAACTCATACTGACGACTGGTAAGAATGCGGATCGGTTCACCGTTATATCCGGCCTTTTTCATCAGTTCCGCAGCTTTTTCCGGATCAGCAACATTATAGGCGCCTTCCGTTCCTGCATCTGTTTTCCAGCTGTAGCCATCAGGGTAAAGTGAAGCATCCAGAGAATAGAAATCGGTACTTCCAAAGGCCGCGGCCAACATGTCTTCCATGCTCAGTGAGTCACGGATAGCCAGGCGGATATCCTGATTTTTGGTGATGCCTGCGCTTGTATTCATGACAAAAACTGGCCAGCCAAAAGGTTTCAGCAGCACGGCTTCAGTCGTTTTTTGATCTTTCAATCGGGCATAGGCTTCAACCGGAAGACTGTCGACATAATCGAACTGGCCAGCGACGGCACCTTCGACGCGCGTATTGGCATCTGGAACGGGTACGAAACGAATTTCGTCGAGATATTGATGACGCGCGCCGCCATAGCCGGTTTCTTCGCCTTCAGGGGACTTGTAGTCATCAAAGCGTGACAGCTGGATATATTGATCGGCCTTACGCTCTTTAAGCTTGTAAGGTCCGGTGCCAACAGGTTCGGTCATCGGGCTTTGCTGTTTTTCGCTCGGGAGGATGATCGCGGCTGCATTGTTGAATGCTAGTAGCGAGAGAAGCGGCGCATGAGGCGCATTGAGTGTTATTCTGACAGTGGCCGGATCAACAACGTCAATTGATGTGATCAAGGAGGCGACCTGTTTTCCGCGGGACGCGATTTCGGTCCACCGCTTTAAAGAGGCTACGACATCGGTGGCATCCATGTCTGTTCCATCATGGAACTTAACCCCGGTGCGCAGCTTAATTGTGTAGACTTTGCCGTCTGGCGATACTTCGGGCAGGCTTGCCGCCAGCAATGGCGTGGCGTTCCAGTTTTTGTCAAACGTATAGAGCGTTTCGAAGATGTGCTGCGAAACAATGCCGACCAGATCGGCCGTTGATGCCATTGCATCCAGCGTTGGCGGTTCGCCGATCGTGGCGACGTTGATCACGCCGCCTTTTGTTTGGGCAATAGCAGATGGACTCAGTGCAATCAATGCGGAACCGAGAAGCAGTGTTAGCTTTAATGGTTTCATGGTCATTCCCCTATTATTCTATTATAATGGATTAGAATTCTTTATAATAGAATAAGAACAAATGTTGGGGATGCTGTCAATTCAAAAATAAGGGCAGCGCTTGAAGGCGCTGCCCTTATTTTTTTCTAATAGATGATACGGATTAGATGATGCCGCCACCGCCTGCCAAGCTGGCAGGGCGTTCCTTGCCGATTTTCAGCCGGTACTGGCTTTTGCGATAGGTAGCGATAGGATCAATCGCACCACCCGCCCGCAGTCTTGCTTCAGCAAGAATGGGCTCAACGTCAGTCCGGTAAGCCCGCTTCAGCGAGTCCGAAGCCATCAGCGCGTCGTTATCGTCCTGGAAGGCGCCGAGCGCTTTGCGATCTACCAGCAAAGCCTGCGCATAAGCGCGGCGAATTTCATTGGCGCTTGAGATCAGGCTTTCGATAGGATCGGTGACATTGTGCGATTGGTCGATCATGTGCGCGGGGTGGAAATCTGGCACACCACGATCCTCGGCATCAACAAGTTCATTGAAGACAAGGAACAACCGGTAGGGATCGATTGATCCCGCATCAAGATCGTCATCCCCATATTTGGAATCGTTGAAATGGAAACCACCGAGCTTTTTGAATTGGATAAGCCGGGAAACTATCATCTCAATATTGGTGTTGGCGGCATGGTGACCGAGATCGACGAGACAGAATGCTTTCGGCCCCAAAGTTTGCGCAATGAGGTAATTTGTACCCCAATCCTGCACGACCGTTGAATAGAAGGCAGGCTCATACATTTTGTGTTCGGAGAAGATGCGCCAGTCATCGGGCAGAGCTTTGTATATCTCCGCCATTGATCCGAGATACCGCTCAAATGATTTGGCAAAATTGCTTTGACCTGGAAAATTGGAACCGTCGCCAACCCACACCGTAAGCGCTTTCGAGCCAATCGCAACGCCAATGTCGATACATTCGATATTGTGATCAATGGCTTGACTGCGCGTAGCCTGATCTACATGGCTAAGTGAACCATACTTATAGGAATGCTTCTGATCGGCGGCATCCGAGAACGTGTTGGAGTTCATTGCGTCGAAACCCAGACCGAGCGCATCCGCGTGGGCTTTCAATTGCTTTGGATCGGCCTTGTCCCACGGGATATGCAGCGACACATTTGGCGTAGCCCGGGTCAACTGCTGTATCACCGCGCAATCATCAAGCTTATCGAAAATACCCCGTGGTTCGCCATGTCCTGGAAAGCGCGCAAAGCGCGTGCCGCCGGTGCCGACTCCCCAGGAGGGTACGGCAACGAAAAACGCCGCCACTTTGTTGGTAATCGTTTCGATGTCGACGCCGTGCCGGTCAAGACGTGCGCCCAGCGCATCATAGTCGCTCTTTTGGGCAGTTCGTACTTTGTCGTTTTCACTCGCGATCAGATCGCCTGAAATCTGCAGTTCAGCCATAATATCCTCCCCGGACAGCTAACGTGTAAAGCTTTGCGCATTACCCGCGTCGACATTGATGATGTTGCCTGTCGATTTGGCCGACGCGTCGGAAGCCAGGAAGTAGATAGCTTCGGCAATATCCTCCGGGAACACGTTCAGCTTCAACATTGAGCGTTTGCGATAATGCTCCTCCAGTTCATCAACCTGCAAATTCGACGAAGCTGCACGTTGCTCGCGCCATTCCCCGTTCCAGATTTTTGAACCTCGCAGAACTGCGTCAGGATTAACGGTATTGACACGAATTCCGGCATCCGCTCCCTCCAGCGCCAGGCAACGTGCAAGATGAATCTCGGCAGCTTTGGCTGCACAATAGGCGCTGGCATTCGGCGATGCGGCAAGACCATTCTTGGAAGCGACAAACACAACATTGCCGCCGATCTTCTGCCGGCGGAACAGACGGAAAGCTTCGCGTGACACGAGAAAATAGCCGGTTGCCAAAATGTCGATATTGCGGGTCCACATGGAGAGTTCAGTGGTTTCAATAGGCGCAGACGACGCGATGCCAGCATTGGAGACGAGAATGTCTATTCCGCCAAATTTAACTGACGCTTCGGCAAAACCGGCAATGACGCCAGCTTCATCGGTAACGTTCAGCTGCACACTGCGCACAGCATCAGCTGTGTAACGGTTGGCGAGGTCCTCACTGGTCGCTTTTAAGGCTTCAGCATCTATATCAGCCAGCACAACGCAAGCGCCCTCCCCGAGCAATCGCTCAGCGGTTGCTCGCCCGATGCCACCGGCCCCGCCGGTGACAAAAGCGACACGGCCAGCCAATGATTTCGGCTTCGGCATACGTTGAAGTTTGGCTTCCTCAAGCAGCCAATATTCAATGTCAAAGGCTTCCTGTTCAGGCAGCCCCTGATATTCCGACACAGATGATGCGCCGCGCATCACATTGATCGCGTTAACATAAAACTCTCCCGCGATACGCGCGGTGGCCTTGTCTTTGGCAAATGAAAGCATGCCAACACCGGGAATGAGGAAAATGACCGGATTTGGATCACGCATCGCAGGTGAGTTGCCATGCTTGCAGTCATTATAGTATCGGGCATAGTCGGCTCGATATGCTTCCAGCGCACTATCCAGGGTGGCGACTATGGCATCCGCATCGGGTTGTGCCGGGTCAAAATCGAGCACAAGCGGCCGGATCTTTGTGCGCAGGAAATGATCGGGGCAACTTGTGCCTAGCGCGGCCAGTGGTTGCAGATCGTGCGAATTGACAAATTCCAGCACGGCAGGCTGATCGTCAAAATGCCCAAGCTTGCGTTCGGCAATACCGATTTTCCCGCGAATTTCAGGCATCAGCTTTGCTGCGATGGCACGGCGTTCTGATGCGCTCAGGCTTTTCGTTGCCGCACCTCCGAAGACATCCTTGCCAGATGTCTGTTGGTCGAACCAACTGATTGCCTTGTTGATGATTTCCAGCGTCAATTCATAGCAATCCTTGGCATCATCTGCCCAGGTGAAAAGCCCGTGACTTTCCAGCACGACACCCTTGGAGTTTGGATGGGCTGCAACATAGGCACCAAGGTCAAGGCCAAGTTGAAACCCGGGGCGGCGCCAAGGCAACCAGCCGATATCGTCACCGAAAATTTGACTTGTCAGTTCACGGGAGTTTTTCGACGCAGCGATGGCGATAATTGCATCGGGGTGCATGTGATCGACGTGCCTGAAAGGCACAAAGCCATGGAGGGGGGTGTCGATCGAGGCGGCACGGCTGTTCAGATTGAAGGTGCAATGGGGCAGGAATCCCACCATGCGATCTTCATCCTCAATCCCTTTATATATCGACTTCAAGGAGTTGAGCTTTTCCATGTAAAGAGTGGCAAAGCCATCAAGCTTTATGGTTCCGACATCGCCACCGGAACCCTTGACCCACAATACTTCCACAGGCTGGCCGGTGAGCGGGTCCGTCTGCGTTACCTTTGCGGAAGTATTGCCGCCACCATAATTGGTTATGCGCTTATCGGCACCAAGCAGGTTGGAACGATAGAGCAACTTGCCCGGCTCATCGAGACCAGCTGCTTTTTGATCATCCCAACGATTATCCAGAAGTTGGATGCTGCCTGCCATGATTGCCTCCCAAAAGTTATGCGGGGCCTATAAAACCCCCTCAGAATTTCGATTAGCTATGCGGCAGACGGCACTTTGATGTCAATCACAAACCATCAATTTCAGTCATAAACTTACATTGTGCAGTGCAATATGAAACTATTTGATTGAAGTTGATTGACACTGAGATTGAATTTGCGCAATAGATTAAAGCAGGAGGAGCCATCCATATGCACGAGCGTGAGCGTCACCGCATCATTCTGAGCGCTGTTCAGGAAAAACCGGTCATCACCATTCAGGACATTGCTGAGCTGACGGAAGCGTCAGAGGCAACGATCCGTCGTGACATTGCCGCGCTGCATGTGCAAGGTAAGCTGCGCAGGGTCCGCGGTGGTGCTGAAGCCGTTCATCCGGCACAATTGGCCCCGCTTGCCGGGCGGCATTTTCACGTTTCTGAATCCGAAAATGCCGACAAAAAACGTGCCATTGCCCGTGAGGCTGTTGCCCTGTGCGAAGAGGGTGATGCCATCATTATAAATGGTGGCACCACGACATTTCAGATGGTGCATTTCCTTGCGTCGCGCCGCTTGCAGGTGATGACCAATTCTTTTGCCATCGCCGAGCATCTTGTCAAGAATTCAAAGAGTTCGGTTACCGTTCCGGGCGGTGCGATTTATCGAGAGCAGAGCATTATTCTTTCGCCATTCGATAATGATGTGACCCGCAATTTTTACGGTAAGCGCATGTTCATGGGCTCCCAGGGTGTGGGGCCATTTGGCGTCATGGAATCCGACGCACTGATCATTCAAGGCGAACAGAAGCTCATCAATCAGGCCGACGAACTTGTTCTGCTGGTCGATTCGACAAAGTTTTCGCGCAGATCGAGCCTCATTCTGTGTCCGCTGGGTAGGGTAACGACGATTATCACTGATGATGGCATTTCCGATGCAGATCGGAGAATGGTTGAGGAGGCTGGCGTGCAGCTCATTGTTGCAAAGGTTCAGGACAAGCGACGGGATTCCGCTTCGGTCGCGTAAGCGCTGCAGCGGTCTTAAGGAATACAGTAATCAATCTCTGGGAGGACAGAAAATGAAATTACTAAAGAAAATCGCGTTGGGCTCGGCTCTGGCCGTTGCAATGTTCGCATCTCATGCTCAGGCAGCCGATACGATCAAAATCGGTCTTGTAGCGAAATCTCTTGGCAACGGCTTCTTTGAAGCGGCTAACAAGGGTGCGCAGGAAGCGGCCAAGGAACTGGGCGGTGTCGAAGTCATATATACGGGGCCAACATCGACGACGGCGGAAGGGCAGATAGAGGTCATCAATTCGTTGATCGCCCAGAACGTCAACGCGATCGCCATCTCGGCCAATGATCCTGATGCGGTTGTTCCAGCCCTCAAAAAAGCAATGGCGCGTGGCATCAAGGTCATCTCGTGGGATTCGGCAGTGGGCAAGGATGGACGTATCGTTCACCTCAACCCCTCGTCGAACGAGTTGATCGGCAAGATGTGCCTGCAGCTTGCTGCTGATCACCTCAAGGATGGCAAAGGCGATTTCGCAATTTTGTCCGCCACGACAACCTCGACCAATCAGAACACTTGGATTGAGGAAATGAAGAAGCAACTTCCGAATTTCCCGGGTCTCAATCTGGCAACAACGGTCTATGGTGATGATCTTGCCGACAAAAGCTACCGTGAAGCACAGGGCCTTTTGACCTCGCAGCCCAATGTAAAGGTTATCGTTGCGCCAACGACCGTCGGTGTTCTTGCGGCGTCTCAAGCCGTCGCAGATGCCAAGAAGATCGGTGAAGTCTATGTCACGGGCCTTGGTCTTCCGTCCGAAATGGCCGGCGCGATCAAGTCTGGCGCGACCAAGGAGTTTGCAATCTGGAACCCGATCGACCTTGGCTATTCCGCTACTCAAATCGCCTATCGCCTTGTGAAAGAGGAAACCGACGGTGCACCGGGCAGTGAAATCGAAGCTGGCCGCATGGGCAAGATCAAGATCGGTGACAATGGTGAAGCCGCCATGGCTGACCCGTTCGTCTATGACGCCAAGAATATAGACCAGTTTTCCAAAATATTCTGATCTCGATCAATATTCTCAAGCCCGGCAGGCAATCTGCCGGGCGTTTCCTGTTCGGTAAAATCAATGAACCAGACTGCAGCGCTAATGCCAATTCCTGATATGCCGCTCCTGGAGATGCGCGGCATTTCCAAATCGTTTCCTGGCGTAAAGGCTTTGAACGACGTGAATATCGCCCTCTATGCCGGCAAGGTGACGGCATTGATTGGGGAAAATGGCGCCGGAAAGTCCACCCTCGTAAAAATCCTCACCGGTATCTATTCCTGCGACGAGGGAGAAATCCATGTCGACGGTGCGCCGGTCGCATTCGCCAATGCGCAAGATGCGATAGACGTCGGCGTAACAGCTATTCATCAAGAAACGGTCCTTTTCGATGAGCTGTCCGTTGCGGAGAATATCTTTATTGGCCATGCACCGAAGTCCCGGCTCGGGTTGGTAAACTGGAAGGCGGTCAATGCGCGGGCGCTCGCCCTGCTGCATTCACTGGAAAGCAATATTGATCCGCGCATACGACTCAAGGATTTGTCCATTGCACAGCGTCATCTCGTTGCCATTGCCCGAGCCTTGTCGGTCGATGCGCGTATTGTCATCATGGATGAGCCCACAGCCGCATTGTCGCGCAAGGAGGTGGATGATCTTTTCCAGATTGTCAAAAGGCTGAAGGCGCAAGGCAAAGCCATTCTTTTCATCAGCCATAAATTTGATGAAGTGTATGAGATCGCTGATCACTATGCGGTTTTTCGTGATGGCAAGGCCGTGGGCAGCGGAGAGCTTGCCGGTGTCGAGCAAAATGAAATCGTAAAACTGATGGTGGGACGATCCGTCGAACATGCGTTTCCCAAGGTAGATATTGCCTTGGGAACAACCGTATTCGCCGTTGAGAACTATACGCATCCCACAGAATTTCGCGACATATCGTTCGAGCTGAGAAAAGGTGAGATATTTGGCATCTATGGTCTTGTCGGTGCAGGGCGTTCGGAAATCTGCCAGTCATTTTTCGGTATTACCCAGCCCTCCAGCGGCAAGCTGAAACTGGACGGGAAGGAAATTACCGTTCGTAGCCCCGGCGAAGCGATCAATGCCGGAATTGTATATGTCCCGGAAGAGCGGGGGCGGCATGGGGCGGTGCTGCAATTGCCAATCTATCAAAATGTCTCCCTCCCCTCGCTGGCACGCACATCGCGTTCCGGCTTCCTGAATGCGGCAGCAGAATTTGCTCTTGCGCGCAAATATGCAGAGCGTTTCGATCTGCGTGCTGCAGCGCTTTCCGTGCCGGTGGGAACATTGTCGGGCGGCAATCAGCAGAAGGTCGTCATTGGCAAATGGCTGGCAACGCAACCCAAAATCCTGATTCTTGATGAGCCGACGAAAGGCATTGATATCGGATCAAAAGCTGCAGTTCACGCCTTTATCAGTGAGCTTGCTGGCGAAGGCCTCAGCATCATCATGGTCTCGTCGGAACTGCCGGAAATAATGGGCATGTCAGACAGGGTGCTCGTTATGCGTGAAGGTCTTTCAGCAGGTATCTTTGAGCGTGACAGTTTGGGCGCCGAAACACTGGTTCGTGCGGCAACCGGCAATGCGAGTGTGTAATGATCAAACAAATCTTCAGATACCGCGAAATATTGCTGGTAATTATTATTGCCGTTCTGCTTGCGGTCTTTTCAACGCGCGCGCCGGGTTTTGCCAGACCCGGTAACTTATCCAACATATTCAACGACACGTCGATCCTTATCATCCTGGCCTTGGGGCAGATGACAGTAATCCTTACCAAGTCGATTGACCTGTCCGTGGCCGCCAATGTTGCCTTTACCGGCATGGCTGTGGGCATGTTAAATGCATCCTATCCGGATCTGCCCCTGCCCCTGATTGTGCTTGTGGCACTCTCAATCGGCGCGATACTCGGTGCCCTCAACGGGCTTTTTGTGTGGAAGCTCAATATCCCTTCGATTGTTGTTACTCTCGGCACTTTGACCATCTATCGGGGGATGGCTTTTGTGCTTTCCGGCGGCGCGTGGGTTAACGCCCATCAGATGAGCGAACCATTCCTTCAGACGCCGCGCCAATTGTTTCTTGGCCTGCCAGTTCTTGGTTGGATAGCCATTATCATTGTGGCTGTAATGTATCTCGTCATGTCACGCACATTCCTTGGCCGCGCAATCTACGCGTCGGGCGGGAATCCGACTGCCGCAGTTTACGCAGGCATCGACGTTGGGCGCACCCGCTTCTTTGCTTTCGTAATTTCCGGCACGCTCGCGGGTCTATGCGGCTATCTTTGGGTTTCGCGCTACGCGGTCGCGTATGTCGACATCGCTGCAGGCTTCGAGCTCGACAGTGTTGCGGCCTGCGTCATTGGCGGAATTTCAACCCTCGGCGGCATAGGTTCCGTCGCAGGCGCTGTTCTTGGTGCGCTGTTTCTTGGTGTTATCAAGAATGCGCTGCCAGTCATCAACATTTCGCCTTTCTCGCAAATGGCAATTTCAGGCGGGGTAATCATTGCTGCAGTTATCTTCAATGCGCGACAAGAGCGTCGACGCGGGCGGATCATCCTCCGAGATCGCGGTGCATCGGAACAAATCGAGGTAGCAGCATGATCGCAGTCACGGAAAAACGACATATTCCTGATCGGTTGGGTACATCTGCCTCGCGTCTTTTTGCAAGCTGGGAAGCGCTGCTTTTATGTGTGGCAGTGCTGATCTTCATTGCCAATAGCCTTGCCTCACCTTACTTCCTCAATGCTTGGAACTTGTCGGACGCCACATTCAATTTCACTGAAAAGGCATTGATAGCCTTTGCTATGGCGCTTTTGATTATAGCCGGCGAAATAGACCTATCCGTGGCTGCGATTATTGCGCTTGCTTCAACTGCCATGGGAACAGCGGCTCAAATGGGGGTGGGTACACCGGGCATCGTTTTGATCGGCATTGGTGTTGGTCTCGGATGCGGCGTAATCAATGGCGTACTCGTTGCCGGTCTGCGCCTGCCTTCAATCGTCGTCACTATCGGCACCATGAGCCTCTTTCGAGGCATCGCCTATATTGTGCTGGGCGACAAGGCTTATGGCGGCTATCCCCCATCCTTTGCGTATTTCGGCCAGGGCTATGTCTTTTGGGTCGTCTCATTCGAATTCGTCTTGTTTGCAGTTTTTGCCTGCCTTTTCGCGATTTTGCTGCATGCCACAAATTTTGGCCGCCGCATCTATGCCATTGGTAACAATGAATTTGCCGCACGTTTTTCCGGCATTCGTGTCGAACGCGTCAAGTTTCTGTTGTTTCTGCTCACTGGCCTGATGTCCGGTATCGCAGCTGTCTGCCTGACGTCCCGCCTAGGCTCCACCCGTCCTTCGATTGCACAAGGGTGGGAACTGGAGGTCGTGACCATGGTTGTTCTTGGCGGAATTTCGATCCTCGGTGGTTCGGGCCGTATTGGCGGTGTCGTTATCGCTGCGTTTGTGATGGGATTGGTAACATTTGGTCTCGGTCTGCTGAATGTGCCGGGTATTGTTATGTCGATTTTCATCGGACTTTTGTTAATCGCAACAATCACGTTGCCGATCATCATCCGTCGATTGAGATATGGCAGAACAGCATGAATCTCACTGAGAAATATGCATTCACCATGACGCTGAATCCGGGCATGGAAGCAGAATATAAGCGCCGCCATGCGGAAATATGGCCTGAACTGGTGGCTCTGTTGCACGATGCGGGTGTCAGGGATTATTCGATCCACCTTGATCCGGCTACCCATACGCTTTTTGGGGTTTTAACCCGGCCAGCAGATCATGGGATGCAAAAACTTGCAGAGCATCCCGTTATGAAAAAATGGTGGGCTTACATGGCTGACATCATGGCAACCAATGAGGATAATTCGCCTGTCCAAACTCCGCTCACGAACATGTTTCATCTCCCATGAGCGCAATTCGTCATATTGCAGTTCTGGATATCGGCAAGACGAATGCCAAGGTTGTCGTGGTTGACGCTGGTACCGGCTTGGAAATCGTCGCGAGAAGTACGCCCAATCGTGTTCTGAAGACCGGCCTGTACCCACACTATGATGTCGAGACTCTTTGGGAGTTTTGTCTCGGTGCGTTGTCGGAATTTTCTTCCGATCCCGGGTTTGACGCAATCTCCGTAACGGCGCATGGCGCAGCCGCCGTCTTGCTTGATGGGCAAGGTCTGGCCATGCCGGCTATTGATTATGAATATAGCTATCCCGATGAGGTCTGCGCAGCCTATGCGGCTTTGCGCCCGGATTTTTCAGAAACCGGTTCCCCCTTGCAGTCTGGTGGCCTGAATGTTGGAGCGCAAATCCATTATCAGAAAACCCAATTTCCGGCCGAGTTTGCCACGGTCAGGACGATTGTCACCTACGCTCAGTACTGGGTGTGGCGTCTCACCGGAATTGCCAGAAACGAAGTGACATCTCTGGGCTGTCACACCGATTTATGGAATCCGCAAACATGCAGCTATTCCAGTCTTGTCGATAAGCTTGAGCTACGGCCGTTGCTTCCTCCTATAGCCTCGGCATTTGAGAGGATCGGCGGAATTCTGCCTGCAGTGGCTGCCGAAATCGGGAGCAAACAATCAATTCCGGTTTATTGCGGCATTCACGATTCCAACGCTTCATTGCTACCCCATCTGATGAGGCGCAAGTCTGGTTTTTCCGTCATTTCTACAGGTACCTGGGTGGTGTTGTTTGCGGTGGGAGGAACACTTGAACAACTTGACCCGGATCGTGACACGCTGGCCAATGTTGATGTTTACGGCAAAGCTGTACCTTCCGCCCGCTTTATGGGCGGAAGAGAATTCGATCAACTGACGCAAGGTCAAATCGCCGAACCTGACGCTGAAACGCTTGCCCGGATTATCGCCGACCGGACAATGATCCTTCCAAGTATTATACAAGGATCGGGACCCTTCCCCAATCATAAGGCTGTTTGGGTGAATGGTGAGCCGGACGGTGCCTCAGACAGAAATGCAGCAGCTTCTCTCTATGCAGCGCTGATGACGCAGACGAGCCTTCAATTGATCGGCGCGATAGGCCCGACAATTGTCGAGGGTCCATTCTCCCGCAACCAAATATACCTTTCCGCCTTGCGATCCCTCACATCCCGCGAAGTGATTGCCGCTCCGGGTTCAACGGGCACGAGTCTTGGTGCTGCGTTGCTGGCGGGTGCAAAGCTGCCCGTCGAATCTGTTGATGAAACAATCCTGTCGCTCGGTACTGATTTTGATTTCTACGCCAGACATTGGCGAGACAGTACCGTCGATGCCCGGCTCCTTTTGTAGGAATACCGGATAATCTGGACCGCTGACTGTTGAAAAACGGGCTCCGGCACTCCCATCAATTCGACTTCTTGCTATTTATATTACTATATTATAGTAACACATTGAGGTCTGGGAGGATCTTAACAGTTTGACCATTTAGGGAGGAGAAGTTATGGCTTTTACGAAGAGAATTCTGCTTGCCACTACGGTGGCGATTGCCTTTGCCGGGTATGCCAATGCGGCAGATTTGACAGTTGGCTTTTCGCAGATTGGCTCTGAATCCGGCTGGCGCGCCGCTGAAACGTCCGTATCTAAAATCGAGGCGGAAAAGCGCGGTATTAACCTGAAGATCGCCGACGCCCAGCAGAAGCAGGAAAATCAAATCAAGGCGATTCGTGGATTCGTCGCTCAAGGCGTCGATGCAATCTTCATTGCGCCGGTCGTTGCGACGGGCTGGGATACTGTTCTCACAGAAGCCAAGGAAGCCAAAATTCCGGTTATACTTTTGGACCGCACAATCGAAACAGCCAGTGATGATCTGTATTTGACAGCTGTGACGTCAGATACAGTGCACGAAGGCAAGGTTGCGGGCGAATGGCTGGTGAAAACAGTAGCTGGCAAGGAATGTAAAGTCGTCGAATTGCAGGGAACTGTGGGCTCGAGCCCGGCAATCAACCGCAAGAAGGGCTTTGAAGAAGGTATCGCATCTGCATCCAACATCAAGATTACCCGGAGCCAGACAGGCGACTTTACCCGGTCCAAGGGCAAGGAAGTCATGGAAGGCTTTCTGAAAGCCGAAAATGGCGGCAAAGACATTTGCGCACTGTACGCCCACAATGATGACATGGCTGTCGGTGCAATTCAGGCAATCAAAGAAGCAGGCTTGAAGCCAGGCAAGGATATTCTCGTCGTGTCGATTGACGCGGTTCCGGATATTTTCAAGGCCATGTCTGAGGGCGAAGCCAACGCAACCGTTGAACTGACCCCAAATATGGCCGGCCCGGCTTTTGATGCGCTCAAGGCGTTCAAAGATGACGGAAAGGCCCCGCCAAAGTGGATCCAGACGGAATCGAAGCTTTATACGCAGGCGGATGATCCAAAGAAGGTTTACGAGGAGAAAAAGGGTCTGGGATACTGATCAAACCGTCATTGCCAGCTGCCCTATCGGGGCGGCTGGCTACTGATTGACAATACGCTCGCGAGAGGCGCAATGACGGAACATCCCAGTCTTCTGGCCGTAGAAGGCATCTGCAAATCATTCATCGGATTTAAAGCTCTCGACAGCGTCGATTTTGCCGTTCGCCCCGGAGAAATCCATGCACTTCTCGGCGAGAATGGTGCAGGAAAGTCGACGCTTATCAAAGTACTGACAGGCGTGCATCAGCCCGATTCCGGCGTGATAAAGATAGACGGGCAGCCTGTGAGCGTGCGCGACACGCAGCATGCGCAAAATCTGGGCATCGGCACCGTCTATCAGGAAGTGAATCTGCTGCCGGATATGTCTGTAGCCGATAATCTTTTCATTGGTCGCCAGCCAATGCGTTTTGGCTTCGTTAACCGCAAGCTGATGGAAAAAAGTGCAAGGGAGCTGCTGACCCAGTACGATCTCCATCTGGACGTCTCATCGGATTTGTCCCGCTATTCCGTCGCTGTCCAGCAGCTTGTGGCAATTGCCCGCGCTGTCGATATGTCAGGACGTGTTCTCATTCTTGATGAGCCGACAGCCAGTCTCGACCGCCATGAGACCGAAATCCTGTTCGCAATTCTTCGTAAGTTGCGAAGCCGTGGCCTGGGGATTGTCTTCATTACCCATTTTCTCGATCAGGTTTATGAAATCTGCGACCGGGTGACGGTCCTGCGTAATGGCAAACTGGCCGGAAGCGCATTAACAACAGAGCTTCCAAAAATTGAGCTTGTTTCGCTTATGCTCGGGCGAACATTGGCTGTTGCCACACATAATACGCGCCGTGACCGGCCCGCTCCCGAAATCAGACAATTTTCTTTCAAAGGGCTCGGACGCAGTCGCAGCATCGCTCCATTTGATCTGGATATTGGCGAGGGCGAAGTTGTTGGCATGGCGGGACTATTGGGTTCTGGACGCACGGAAACCGCTAAAGTTCTGTTTGGTATTGATGCCGCAGACACAGGGCAGATTCACATTGATGGCGATCCGGTGCTTATCCGGACTCCACAGGACGCAGTGGCCTGTGGCTTTGGCTTATGTCCGGAAGATCGCAAGTCCGACGGTATAATTGGTGACCTTTCAGTGCGGGAAAATATCTGTCTTGCGCTGCAAGCGCATAGGGGCTGGTTCAATCGGCTCTCAACTCATGAGCAGACTGTACTAGCTGATAAATTCGTCAAGGCTTTCGATATTCGAACGACCGACATCGAAAAGCCGGTGAAATTTCTCTCTGGCGGTAATCAGCAGAAAGTCATTCTTGCACGCTGGCTTGCCACCAATCCACGGCTTCTCATTTTGGACGAACCAACCCGCGGCATTGATGTGGGTGCTCATGCGGAGATTATTGCCTTGATTCATCAATTGTGTGATGACGGCATGGCCTTGCTTGTTATCTCATCGGAAATCGATGAGATCGTTGCCTATAGCAGCCGCGTTGTCGTTTTGCGTGACCGTGCCCATCGCGGTGAAATTTCCGGTGATGATATTGTTCCAGCCAATATCATGCAGATGATTGCTGCTGAACCCGAAAGGGCTTCGGCATGAGCGGTCCGCGTGTCACAGCACTGACGAAGGCCATGCCGCAGCTGCTTACGCTCGTGCTGATATTATTTCTCAACTATCTGGCTTTCCCCGGATTTTTCGACATACGCCTTCAAGACGGGCGGTTGTTCGGTAGCCTGATCGACGTGCTAAACCGGGGAGCGCCGGTGATTATCCTTGCAGTTGGCATGACTGCTGTCATCGCGAGTCGTGGTGTTGACCTTTCCGTTGGTGCAGTGATGGCGGTGTCCGGTGCGATAGCGGCAACGATGACCGTTGCCGGATATCCCCTGCCGATCGTCATTCTTGCCACGCTTGGGGTAGGTTTGTTGTGCGGATTGTGGAACGGTATTCTTGTCGCCTATTTCGACCTGCAACCCATCGTGGCAACGTTGATTTTGATGGTTGCCGGGCGGGGTATCGCGCAGCTGATTACGGAAGGTTCCATCGTCACCTTCAATGAACCTGGCCTGATATTTTTCGGAACCGGATCATTTGCCGGGGTTCCGATGCCTATCCTGATTGCGTTGCTGCTTCTCATCGTGGCGATTGCGGTTGTCCGGCGCACAGCACTTGGGCTGCTGATCGAATCCATTGGTATCAATCGCAGCGCCAGCAATTATGCAGGCCTGAACAGCAAGCTGCTGCTGCTTGTAATCTACGCTTTCTGCGGGTTTTGCGCCGCATTGGCGGGGATCATTATTGCAGCCGATATACGTGGAGCGGACGCCAATAATGCTGGTCTTTGGCTGGAACTGGACGCTATCCTTGCCGTCGTTGTCGGTGGCACGTCGCTCTTCGGCGGTCGGTTCTCCATTCTCATGTCGGCGCTGGGAGCGGTCATCATTCAGGCAATGAACACAGGAATACTGCTGTCCGGTTTTCCGCCAGAATATAATCTCATTTTGAAAGCGCTGGTCATAATCGTGATCTTGCTTGCGCAGTCATTTTCATCGGCTGGCGGCTGGGCATTCGTTAAGGCAGAATTCGGTACCAAAGGGCGGAAGAGCCAGTGAACACACGTCTTTTACCTCTTTATGCAACATTGCTGATCTGTATCATTGCTTATGCTGTCTGCGTCTTTCAGTTCCCCATGATGTTTTCAACGCGGGTCGCCGGAAATTTGCTGACTGACAACGCGTTTCTTGGAATTGCTGCCGTTGGTATGACCTTTGTCATTCTCTCAGGTGGCATCGACCTATCGGTCGGATCGGTGATTGCCTTCACCGGCGTATTGCTTGCGGTGCTGATCACGCATTACGGAATTCATCCCCTCATCGCTTTCGCCATTGCGCTCGTCATTACCACTGCTTTCGGGGCAAGCATGGGTACTGTCATACATTATCTGGAAGTCCCCGCCTTCATTGTTACGCTGGCAGGAATGTTTCTGGCGCGAGGCATGTGCTTTGTCATGACGACGGATTCAATACCGGTCAATCATCAATTCTATACATATCTGCAGGGATTATATTATCTGCTGCCGGGTGGCGGAAGACTGACTTTCATTGGCTGCCTGATGCTGCTGATCTTTGCAGTTGGCATTGTAATGGCCCATTTCAGCAAGTTTGGCTCATATATTTATGCCGTCGGAGGAAATCGTACTTCTGCCGAGCTTATGGGAGTGCCCGTTGCCAAAACAACCATCGGCATCTATGCAATGTCGGGCTTTCTGTCAGGGCTCGCGGGTATCGTCTTCTCTCTTTATACTTCGGCCGGATATTCTCTTGCAGCAGTTGGCGTCGAACTTGATACAATTGCGTCCGTTGTTATTGGCGGAACCCTGCTGACCGGTGGCGTTGGCTATGTTGCGGGCACTTTCATCGGCGTAATTATTCAGGGCATTATCCAGACATACATCGTTTTCGATGGAACTTTGTCGAGCTGGTGGACAAAGATCGTTGTGGGAATACTTCTCTTCTCATTCATTGCCTTGCAACGTCTGCTGGTGTTGCTGTCATCGAAAAGAACGGCGACCCTTACCAAACCATAACTGCCGAATAGGTTTTTCGACCCTTTAGCGCCAGCGTTTCGCAGGCCAAGGTCATAACAAATCCTGGATTTTCGCTACAAAGCGGCATAGTCAGTTGCCAATCACGCGTTCTCGTCCTATTCCAGTTATAGAACATTGGAGGAATTATGAATACAAATGTTGCATTGACAGGCTTGGCGCGGGATATGCAGGCGCGCGCTGATACGGGACGCCCAATCCGCATTGGCCTGATCGGCTCCGGGGAGATGGGAACCGACATCGTTACACGCGTAGCGCACATGCCGGGTATCGAAATCGGCGCTATTTCAGAGCTCAATACGCCCAATGCGCTTAAGGCGGTGGATATCGCCTATCGCGAGGAGGGGCATTCGCGTGAAGTATCGAATGCTTCCGCTCTTACACAAGCCATGGAAGCCGGTAAGATTGCTGTCACCAATGATGCGAATCTCATTCTGGAAAACGGACTGATAGATGTCGTCATCGATGCGACAGGCGTGCCGGCGGTTGGAGCCGAGATCGGTCTGCGGGCCATGGAGCACGGCAAACATCTGGTCATGATGAATGTTGAAGCTGACGTCACTATTGGTGCCTATCTCAAAAGCGAGGCTGATCGGCTCGGCGTCACCTATTCCCTTGGTGCGGGTGATGAACCTTCCTCTTGCATGGAGTTGATCGAGTTTGTCTCTGCCATGGGCCACCCGATCGTTGCTGCGGGCAAGGGCAAGAACAATCCTCTCAATATTGATGCCATTCCCGACGATTACGAGGAAGAAGCAGCGCGCCGGCACATGAATGTCCGCATGCTCGTCGAGTTTGTGGACGGTTCCAAGACCATGGTGGAAATGGCGGCAATTGCAAATGCCACAGGGCTTGTCCCGGACAAGCCAGGCATGCACGGTCCTGCCGCAACTCTTGATCAGCTTTCCAAGGTACTGGTACCGGAAAAAGATGGTGGTGTACTGTCGAGAGTTGGCGTCGTTGACTATTCCATTGGCAAGGGAGTGGCTCCCGGCGTGTTCGTTATTGCCGATATGTCGCATCCTCGCATATCAGAGCGGATGGAAGATCTGAAAATGGGCAAAGGTCCCTATTTCACATTTCATCGTCCCTATCATCTCACCTCTCTTGAAGTGCCGCTAACATGCGCGCGCGTCGTTCTGTACGGTAAGGCGGATATGGTTCCTTTGGCCACGCCGGTTGCAGAAGTGTGCGCTGTTGCCAAAAAAGATATGAAACCGGGCGACAAGCTCGATGCTATCGGGGAATATTGCTATCGGGCTTGGATCATGACTGCGCCTGAAGCGCGGTCAGCTGGTGCAATTCCTTGCGGACTTTTGCAAGGCGGCTTGGTTACGGCCCCGATAAAAAAAGGCGAGCTCATTACCCATGCCAACGCCGCCACAGCTCCGGGATCCAAAATTGTCGAGCTTCGCGCACGGCAAGACAAGTTGGTCTACGGTTGATTGATCAAACTATATTTCGTTGTCGTAACGAACGAAAATTGTGAATATTTAACAGCAAGTTAGACAGAGGCTCACGCTTCTGCCTAACTTGCGTTCCGTGTGTATAAAGCTGGTTCTAGCCTTGCAAAAAGCCTGTCAAGTACCAATATTAATAATTGGTTAACGACTGAGTCTTTGATGCAGGAGTGCTCCGTGCCAGCTTATCAAATAAAGTTTGCCTATCTGACGAAGTATAAGCAGTCGCGCCATCTGTTTCACCAGCTGGTGATTGCAGACGATGAAGCAAGTGCGCTGGCGCAAGGACGGCAGCTCATGAGTAAACGTTCACCCCAGGCTAGAATCATCCACGAATCCTGCACACTTCGTCCCGATAGCTCCGAAGTCGAAAGCGCAACAGCCCATGGGTGGACGCTTAACGACAATTGGTGGTCCCGCCCGATTAAACCGGATGACGATCTTGCAGCGATTGCAAAACATGGCTTTACCCATAGCAATCATATTCACGCCAAATCGGCGATGGACTGTGTTGCCATAGATAAATATGCCGCGTGATCATAGATCGGTCCGAACAGCCCAAAGCTCCGGGAACAAAACGACGTCGAGCATTTTTCTCAAGTAGTTGACACCTGAAGTCCCGCCTGTCCCGGTTTTAAAGCCGATAATGCGCTCGACAGTCGTGACGTGGTTAAACCGCCAGCGCCTGAAATAATCCTCAAAATCCACCAGTTTTTCGGCAAGCTCATAAAGCGACCAATGTGCTTCGGGATCGCTATAAATAACCAGCCAGGCGGCACGGACGCTTTCATTGGCCTCATAGGCCTGCGAGCAATCGCGTGTCAAAATAGACTGATCAATGGGAAACCCTTGCCGGGCTAAAAGACGGATCGACTGGTCATAAATGCTTGGTGCCTGCAAAATCCGTTCAAGCCATGCGTGAATATCGGCTTTATGCGCATGCGGGCGCATCATCGCCGCGTTCTTATTGCCCGCCAAAAATTCAATTGCACGATACTGAAATGACTGAAAGCCGGAAGACATGCCAAGCGCCTTGCGAAATGTCGTATACTCGCTGGGCGTCATGGTTCTCAGCACGTCCCATGCGGAATTCAACTGGTCAAGAATGCGCGAAACCCGAGCAAGCATTTTGAACGAGGGTGCAAGATCATCTTTGGCAATGTGATCGCACACGGATGTCAATTCGTGAATGACCAGCCGCATCCAGATTTCGGAAGCTTGATGTTGCACGATGAAAAGCATTTCGTCATGCGCATCGGAAAGCGGGGCTTGCGCAGTCAAAATTGTATCCAGCCGCAGATAATCGCCGTAAGACATCCGTCCGTCGAAGGACATCTGTGCGCCCTCGCCGGAGGGATCGTAAGGTGTGCGCGTCATGTGACCGCCCCGAGTACACGATATTCGTGTGCATCCCAGCTGCGTGTTACCAGGACTTCCTTGAGTATAGAAACAGCGTTTTCGACATCAGCAAAACTCAGATAAAGAGGCGTAAATCCAAAGCGGATAATGTCGGGTGCCCGGAAATCGCCAATCACACCCCGGGCGATCAGCGCCTGCATGATGGCGTAGCCATTTTCGCATGAATAAGAAACCTGGCTCCCCCGCTTATCGGCGTCTCTCGGCGTGACCAGCTTTAGGTGATATTCCGCTGCAAAGTCTTCAACGCCTTCGATGAAGCTGTCGCACAGCGCCGTCGACTTCATCCGCAAAGCTTCCATGTCGACATCATTCCAAACTGACAAAGCTTCATCCAGAGCGATCATGCCCAGAACTTGCGGGGTACCGCAGAGATATTGTTCGATGTTTCTGGACGGAGCATAGACAGTTTCGAAGTTAAAAGGCGCACGATGGCCAAACCAACCCGATAGTGGCTGATTGAATTCTCCCTGATGAGCCGGATTGACATATAGAAAAGCCGGAGCGCCGGGACCCCCATTCAAATATTTATAGCCGCAACCTATAGCGAAATCGGCATTTGCGCTGGTTAGATCCACGGGCATTGCGCCCGCTGAGTGAGCCAGATCCCACACAACAAGGACACCTTTGTCGTGGGCGGCCTGCGTTATTGCCTCCATATCGTGACGGTAGCCGGTACGATAATTGACATGGGTAAGCATGAGAACGGCTACATCATCGTCAAGCGCGTCAGCAATGTCGGCCGGTTTGTCAACCAGCACAAGCCTGTGGCCTTTTCCTATCTGCTTTGCCACGCCTTCTGCTATGTAAAGATCTGTTGGAAAGTTTTCTCTTTCCGAAACAATCTTGCTGCGTCCGGCATTGAGCCCGAGAGCGGCTGACAGCACCTTGAAAAGGTTGATCGATGTGCTGTCGGCGGCAACGACGGTTCCTGCAGGCGCGCCGATCAAGCCGGCAATTTTATTTCCCACGCGTTGAGGCAGATGGACCCAGTCGGCAGTGTTCCAGCTTCGAATGAGTTGTTCGCCCCATTCTTCACTTATGGTTTTTGCAACCCGCTGCCTCACGGTTTTCGGCAGCGCGCCCAATGAATTACCATCAAGGTAAATTACATTATCGGGCAGCTCGAATCTGTCGCGAAAGGACCTTAGTGGATCAGATTGGTCGGCTAAAATGGCTTTGGTGCTCGTCATGGGTTTCATTGTTCCATCAGGCCGCTGTGTCGACAGAAGGTATGCCACCAGCGCGGGCCAGTTTCAAAAATGCCTCTTTGGCGAGGCGGACGTGATCAATCAGCAAGGCCTCGGCCTTCAATTTGTCTCGTGCGAGTGCTGCTTCGAGCAGGGCTGTATGCGCTTCGATGCCAAGCGCTTCACGGGATAAGACAGCATTCCCGGCTGCTCCTTCCGCAGCACGGTTCAGGTGATCTATGCGCAGGATTATATGTCGCCTATATCGCTGCAGCTGCGCCGTGGTCTGCTGGGCAAAGCTCATCAGCCATTTTGAGGATGTTCCCGCTATCAGCGCCAGATGGAATTCGGCATGAGCGATATCCCATGCATCTATTGCCTCTGATTGTGAAAAAGAATTGGGTGTGATGCAAGTGGCAAGGCGGTAATGCGCGCTGACCAAATTAGCCTCCCAGTTGCGGTCACCTTCGTCGATGGAACGCGCAAGCAATTCAGTTTCAATCACGGACCGGGCAGTCTCAAGATCTTCAAGTTCTTCGAGCGTCATAGTGGCCACACGAAAACCTTTGTTGGCTTCGGTCGTGACGAAGTTTTCAGCATGAAGGCGATTGAGTGCTTCACGCATGGGAGTAGCGCTGGTGCCAAGCTCGTGCGCCATCGTTCGCAACCGCAATGATTGTCCAGGCCGCAACTCTCCATTGAGGATGCGGGATCGAAGCACGGTATAGAGGCCATCAGATTTGACGCTATCGGCCATTTCGTCCCTTTGTCACGTTGGTGCTTAATTCCATATTGTATATCATTTCACGTTTGTTATACTATTTTCAAGCTTTACAGCGCGGAACATATAAAAAGGGAGAATCGGATGGTTTTGGCACACAAATTGGCCCGTCTAACAATAGGTACGGCGCTCGGACTTGCTTTGGGTTTGAGTGCCGCGGCCGCAGAAACCCGCATTGGCATTGCGCAGTTTGGCAAACATCCCCAGTTGGATGAGACGGTTACTGCTTTCAAGGCAGAGATGACCAAGCTCGGTGTTACTGATGCCGTCTATGATGAGCTCCAGGTTAACTTTGATGCCACGCTGATCCCGCAAATGGTAACCAAGCTGGCCTCCAACAGTCCGAAGCTTATTTTGGCTGTCACGACACCCGTTGCACAAGGCGCGCGGCAGATCGTCGGAAATACCAATACGCCAGTTGTTTTTGCTGCCGTTACGGATCCGGTTGCAGCCAAGCTGACCCCATCCTGGGAAGCTGGCGATAAGGCGATGACCGGAGCCTCCGATCTGCAGGATGTTGCCTCCGTAATTACCTTCATCAAGAAGCTGCTGCCAGATGCAAAGCGCATCGCATATCTTTACAATCCCGGCGAAGACAATGACGTTGCTGTACTCAAATTGATGCAGGAAGTCACCAAGGCGCAGGGTCTGGAACTCGTTGAAGTCGGCCTCGACAACACGAACGACATTCCAATTCGTGTCGGTTCACTGGCAGGAAAAGCTGACGTGATTTATGTGCCGGGCTCCAATCTTGTACAACCAGCCGTTCCGGCTGTTGCGGCGGCGGCCTTGAGCATCAACATTCCCGTTGTCAATGCCTCTGCGCAAGCGGTACGCGATGGGCTTGTGGCAGCGGCTTTCGAAGTTTCCTACACCAAAGTTGGTCAGAACGCGGCAAAACTTGCCTCTGAAATTCTGGCCGGAAAATCGACGGAAAGCCTGGCGCCCATCAAACCGGCTTATGAAGACCATGCTGCAGCCATAAATGAAGCCGTTCTGTCAAAAACCGGACAAAAAGTGCCGGATAGCCTCAAAGATTGCGGTTGTTTCGTCAAATAAGCCTTCTCTTACAAGCCATAAGCATATAGTTCCCGCCTGTAGCGCGGGAACTATCATATTATAGCGGCTCAGCTTAAGGGGCTCACATGACCGACATGCTCTCCGTCAAGGGCGGCACCAAAATCTTCTATCGCGGCACGCAGGATGAACGACGTGCTCTCGATGGATTGGATGTAACACTTAAATCCGGTGATTTTTGCATCGTGATTGGTAGTAATGGTGCTGGAAAGTCGAGCTTTCTCAACGCTGTTTCCGGTAAACTGCCGCTGGATTCCGGCAAAATATTCATTGACGGTCAAGACGTCACAAAGCTAAGCGCCCATCGCCGTGCCCAGTTCATTGCCAGAGTCTTTCAAGATCCGATGATAGGCACTGCTCCGACCATGACAATCGGCGAAAACATGCTCCTTGCCGAACTGCGGGGAAAACAGCGCAGCTTTGCCTATGGGCTGACAACATCCCGCCGCGCTCGATATAGCAAGCAATTGGCTGAACTCAATCTTGGATTGGAAAACCGCCTCGATATGCAAGTCGGGCTGCTATCCGGTGGGCAGCGTCAGTCACTTTCGCTGGTCATGGCCGTTTCAACACATCCAAAACTGCTGCTCCTGGATGAACACACGGCTGCCCTTGATCCCCGCACTGCCAAACTTGTCATGGACACGACAGTGCGTGCCGTCGATGAGCTCAAGCTCACGACAATGATGGTCACGCATAATATGGAACATGCCATCAATTACGGTAACCGGATTATCATGATGGATGCTGGCAAGGTTCTTGTAGATATTGGGCCCGAAGAGAAGCGCGGCATCACAGTGATGGACCTTATTGACCGGTTCCATACAAAGTCTGACGCAATTGCGTTGCAGGGGGCCTAAGATGCTGGATGTTTTTAACAGTTTCTACGGGCTCATCCCGGTCACAATTGCGCAAAGCCTCATTGTTTCCTTTGTTGTTCTTGGCGTTATGTTGCCATTCCGTATCCTGAATTTCCCGGATCTGACATCTGAAGGTGCGTTTCCGCTCGGCGGGTGTGTTTGCGGAACCCTGATAGCGGCCGGGGTAAATCCTTTTCTCGCCGTTTTTATTGCTCTGCTTTGCGGATTTGCGGCGGGTTGCACAACGGCGTTTATCCACCTCCGGTTCAAGATCAACACGCTCCTAGCCGGTATATTGGTGATGACGATGCTCTACAGCATCAATTTGCGTATTATGGGCCGGACAAATATTCCGCTTTTTACCTATGACACGACCTTTACTTTATTGGCCGGACCGGCTGCCAATTTCGCATGGGTGAAAATTGCGATCGTAGGGGTACTGGTCGCGCTTGTTATTGCCGCGATGTTGTACTTCTTCATGTCGGAGAAAGGCACATCAATGCGTGCGGTCGGGGCGAGCCCAGATATGGCTGAAGCGCAAGGCATCAATGTCAGCACTGCGACGATCATTGGGGTTGGTGTCGCCAGTGCGCTTTCTGCCACAGGTGGAAGCATCATGGTTCAAACTCAAGGGTTTGCCGACGTCAATATGGGTTTTGGCATTCTTATCAATGGACTTGCTGCTCTTATTATCGGTGAAGCGATTACCGGTCGTCAGACGATCTTGCGGCAAATCCTTGCCCCCATTGTCGGGTCGTTGGTTTATTACCAGTTGATCTCATTCTGCTTGACGCTGGGACTTGCTCCAGCAGACCTTAAATTTGCCACTGGTGCCTTTGTGCTCCTGATGCTGGCTCTGCCGAATCTGCGCAAGTCCGGCGGAGGAAACCAGATTCGTGAGAAAATAAGGGAATAATCACAATCGGGAGATAATCATGACGAATGCTATCGATTGGGATGATGCCTATTCCAACTTCGCCTATATTCCGGACGGAGCCAGTTATCCGCAAAAATGGCGTACAGAGGCAGCCCAGTTCCGGTCGGAAATGGATGATAAAGGTCTGCTGAAGGCAGATATCGCCTATGGCCCAGATACGCGAAACCGGCTCGACCTTTTCATGCCTTGGGGCGATCTAAAGGGCCTTATGATATTTGTCCATGGGGGCTATTGGAAAGAAGATTTCGACAAAAGCGTGTGGTCACATTTGGCAAGGGGTGCGCATGCTCATGGATTTGCTGTTGCCGTTCCATCATATGTGCTCTGCCCGCATGTTCGCATCAGCGATATTACGGTTCAAATCGGTCTTGCTATCACCAAAGCCGCAGGAGAAGTTGCAGGTCCGATTCATTTGACCGGGCATTCAGCAGGTGGCCATCTCGTAGCACGCATGGTTACAGTCACATCGCCATTGTCGCAAACGATCCGTCAGCGCATTCGCAAGACCGTTCCGATATCTGCTATCACGGATCTTCGGCCTTTAATGAAAACAAAAATGAACGAGACGCTTCATCTTGATGCCATAGAAGCGCGGTTGGAGAGCCCGGCTTTGCTCGAACCGCAAGAAGGGATCGACCTTACTGCATGGGTTGGTGCCGATGAGCGTCCGGAGTTTATCAGGCAGAATGCATTGCTTGCCAATATATGGGCTGGCTTTGATTGCAGTATTACGGCTGTTGAAGAGCCGACAAAGCACCACGCCAATATTATCGAAGGCCTGACGAAGGCGGATCATCCGCTGACGCGTACATTGCTGGGACTGTAGCAAAAAGGCTGCCAGGATTGGGATATCACCCTGGCAGCCTTTTTACCGATTTGTTGTTATCGAAGTGTCAGGCGCTAAGGCGCTTTGAATCCTCAATGATCATTGCATTGCTCGGCAAACCGAGTGCATGAGCAATACGTTCTAGCTTGCTCGGGTCCGAATTTTGACCGCTTTCAATAGTCTCGATTTCGAGAGATGTCAGACCGCATGACACGGCCAGATCTTCAATTGAATATCCGAATTGTTCGCGAAATGCCCTGACAATATTAATACCATTGGCTAAAGCTGTTGTAATCGATTCTGGCAATGAATAGTTATCGATGGTTTTGTTCATCGCTTTGCTCCTAACGTGAATGGTTTGGTTAACAAATCGGAAGGCAGAACTTATACGTCCGTCGGTTTGGATCAACCCTTTTATGCCTGTTCACATAAAACGTGATCGAAAACTATGTGGAGCGCTTGCCTTAAAGTAGCACCAAATCTCGGTAAAATGACAAATATGCCGATCGTTGACTTGACCAATTGCTGAAGAATATCAGTGGATTGTAACGCCGCTGTGTCACTTGCAGCTCGACATATATAGGTATGCCATCATGAAAAAGAAGGTTTTTGGCTGGATTTATTTCACGAGTCTCGTTTTGGGGTTTGTAACATTGGTTTGCCTGCCTTCAGGCTGTGCTCAGGTCTACTACGGAACGTTCCGCTATGAGGCTCAATGTCTGGAGCGCCCGCAACATGGTGAAACACTCTGCACAGTCGAGAAGATTAAATAGCCCGGTTTCCCGGGCCATTTAGTTCAAACGGCCACATCAAAAGCGGCTTGGGTTTTTGCTTTGATTTCTGCAACGGTCACACCGGGGGCGATTTCTATCAAGGTCATTTTGGCCTCACCACGTCTCTCGATAGTGAAAACGCCAAGATCAGTGATGACAAGATCTGTCACCCGCTGACCCGTTAGTGGCAACGTGCATTCTTCGAGCAGTTTGGCTTCCCCTTTTGCTTCATGCTCCATCACAACAACGACCTTCTTGACGCCAGCGACCAGGTCCATTGCGCCACCCATGCCTTTGACCATTTTGCCGGGCACCATCCAGTTGGCAAGATCACCATTTTTTGCAACCTGCATGGCTCCCAGGATGGAAAGGTCGATATGGCCGCCGCGGATCATTCCAAAGCTATCGGCACCGTTGAAGTAACTCGTTGTCGGCAACTGCGTGATTGTTTGCTTGCCGGCATTGATGAGATCAGCATCCTCTTCGCCTTCATATGGAAATGGCCCCATACCAAGCATTCCGTTTTCACTCTGGAGCTGTACACTCATGCCGGTTGGGATGTAGTTGGCGACGAGAGTGGGGATGCCAATTCCCAGATTGACGTAGAAACCATCTTCAAGTTCCTTTGCAGCCCGCTCGGCCATTTGATCACGTGTCCACGCCATATCAGTGCGCTCCGTTTTCAGCGACAAGTCTCGGTCGCGTTGTCCGTTGTTCAATATGTTTTGTCGGATTTGGAACGTGTACAATCCGCTTCACAAAAATACCGGGTGTATGAACATGGTCACCATCAATCATGCCTGCCTCGACCAGGTGTTCCACCTCCGCCACAGTGAACTTTGAGGCAGTCGCCATGATCGGATTGAAGTTGCGGGCCGTTTTACGATAAACGAGGTTACCCTCCGTATCACCCTTATAGGCATGGACTATGGATAGATCGGCGAAAAGCCCGCGTTCCATGACATAAGACTCGCCATCGAATTCCCGCACATCCTTGCCTTCTGCTATGATGGTGCCGACACCGGTCTTGGTGAAAAAGGCGGGAATTCCGGCTCCTCCTGCCCGAATGCGCTCGGCAAGCGTGCCTTGCGGATTGAACTCCAGTTCCAGTTCGCCCGATAGATATTGCTGCGCAAAAAGTTTGTTCTCGCCAACATAAGACGAGATCATTTTGCGGATTTGCTTGGTTTCGAGCAATACGCCAAGACCAATGCCGTCAACACCGGCATTGTTTGATATTACGGTCAGATCTCTAACACCGGAATCGCGGATTGCATAAATCAGCGCTTCGGGAATACCACAAAGGCCAAATCCACCGGCCATGATCGTCATGCCGTCGAACAGAACACCTTCCAGTGCGTCAGCGACGCTTGATTGAACTTTTTTCAAGAATAGTCTCCCATTTCTTTCGTCCTCCTTATCAACGGTAAAGCTTGTGCCGGTGCCACAGATAGTCGTATTAATACTGCATGACAGTACCGGAGCTTTCCAGTTTAGACATTGTGAATTCTGCGAGCGAAAAACGCTTTCAGTTGACGGACCTGCCAGTGCCGATGGTCTATGCAACGCACCGTATCATAAGGGATTGCAATTCCGAATTTGCTGAAACCTTTGGCTATGAGCGGCTGGAGTTGATCAATCAGAGTTTCAGCCGGCTCTATCCCAAGATCAGAGATTTCGTTCGCACCGGCGAGATGTGGAGAAGCAATCTTGGAGGCGGTAAGGTCTATTACGATGAACGTTTGATGAGGCGCAGGGACGGAACCAGCTTCTGGTGCCGGGTGCGCGGTCGCAGCCGCAATAACGCCGATCCGTTTGCAGAGGCACTTTATTGTTTCGAGCCGACAAACCGGGCCGTGACAGGAAATATGAGCCTCATCTCCGATCGACAGAAACAAGTTCTGACCCTGGTGTCTCAAGGCAAGACCAATGCCCAGATTGCGGCGGAAATAGGCTTGTCGAAACGCACTGTCGAAGCGCACAGGGCACGCCTTATGCGGGCCCATTCTTTGCACAATAGCGCGGAACTTATTGCGTGGTTTTCAAGTCTGCGCTGAATCAGAAGGAAGCAGCGCTCTTTGGCCTCCAGACAAGCAAACGGTTTTCAACAAGTGTCACCAGCCAGTCGACAAGAATAACGAAAAAAGTCAAAACAAACATTCCTGCAAAAACGCCGGTGACATCGAAGACGCTTTCAGCCTCGTGAATAAGATATCCCAGGCCCGCTGCTGAGCCGAGATATTCACCGACTACTGCTCCCACTACCGCAAAACCTACCGACGTATGCAAAGATGAGAACATCCAGGACAACGCGGACGGCATATAGACATGGCGCAGCAACTGTCTTCCGTTCATGCCAAGCATGCGCGCATTGGATAGCACAGCTGGGCTTACTTCCTTGACACCTTGATAGACGTTGAAGAACACAATGAAAAAAACCAGAGTAACGCCCAAGGCCACTTTCGACCAGATGCCAAGCCCAAGCCACAATGCAAATATTGGTGCAAGAACAACGCGTGGCAAAGCATTGGCTGCTTTCACATAAGGATCGAAAACGGCAGCAAGGAGTGGTTTGCGCGCAAACCAGAACCCGACAATCACGCCCCCGAGCGAACCGATGATGAAGGCAAGTGCGGCCTCAGTGAGTGTTATGCCGAGATGATACCAAATCGAACCATCGGCAAACCAGTCGAGAATGCGGTTGCCAACGGCCAATGGCTCGGCGAAGAAAAAACTGATTGTTTTAGGATCACCGATAAGGGTTGTGGTTGAGGCAACGTGCCAGGCTACCAGAACGACGACAGCCACTAAAATTTGCAGGAGAAGTAAAAGTCCCCGGTTCATCATGCTTTTTCCGCCTGCCGATAACCTTTGAGCACTTCTTCCTTTAACGCATTCCAGATTTCCCGGTGCACTTCATGGAATTGCGGCTCGGATTTGATGTCAGCCATATTGCGTGGTCTGGTTAGTGGAATTGTGTAATCGCCAATAATGCGCGACGACGGTCCGGCAGACATAATGACCACCCGGTCAGCAAGACCGATTGCCTCATCAAGATCGTGCGTAACAAACATGACTGCCTTGCGATCTGCTGTCCACAAATCAAGCAGCAGATCACCCATAATAAGGCGGGTCTGTGCATCCAACGGCCCAAAAGGCTCGTCCATTAATATGATCTTCGGGTCGCGGATAAGGACCTGTGCCAATCCCACACGTTTGCGCTGACCGCCGGAAAGCATGTGCGGATAACGGTCGCAAAAGGCGGAAAGTCCGACTTTCCCCAGCCATGTGCGAGCGCGCTCAAGTGCTTCACGACGCGGAATTCCGGCTACTTCCAGCCCTATCGCAACATTATCAAGCGATGTCTTCCACGGCATGAGCGAATCTTGCTGAAAGAGATATCCGGCATGGCCATTGATCCCGGTATGTGTCTTGCCGAAGATTTTGATCTGGCCCCGTGCTGGTTTGAGCAAACCAGCGGTCGCATTTAAAAGGGTGGACTTTCCGCAGCCCGTTGGTCCGACAATTGCAACGAACTCACGATCACGAACACTCAGATTTGTTTCGCCAACGGCCTCATATGTCTTTTCATGGGCAACCGGAAAAGCGATGGTAATGCCTTGCAACTCGACGGCGTCTGCACGGGTGCCCGCCTCGGATAGGGGTACTGTCATTGATGCTGCCTATCCCTTGATAAACCGGTCATCAAACGTTGCAGCAAGATCGATATCGGCTTTTGCAAATTCTGGATCGAGGATTTTTAATGTATTGAGAACCGACTGCATGCCCTCCATTGTCAGGACGCCGTTAAGCGAATAGGTGGGCAATGAATTGGCTACTGCTTTCAAATAAAGCGATTTATCGCCCAATTGATATTCCGCTGGAACGCTGTCTGCAATTTCTTCTGGCGAAGCACCATGCAACCATTTCAACGATTTGACGAAGGCATTGACCAAGGCTTTTGAAGTGTTGGGATTTGCGTCGGCAAACTCTTTCTTGACATAGAGCACTGCCGCTGGATTTGATCCGCCAAATAGTGCCTTTGTTCCCTCTTCGGTACGGGTATCGATGATGACAGTGATGTCGCCATCTGCTTCAAGCTTGGCAATGACCGGGTCCAGATGTGAAATTACATCCACCTGTCCTTGTTTGATTGCAGCCACGGCGCTGGCGCCACCGCCAATACCAATCAAGGGCGCCGCATTGGCTTTGAGTCCGGCTTTGACCATCGCATATTGCGCAGTCAGCGCAGTTGACGATCCAGGTGCTGTCACGCCGATCTTCAATCCGGCAAAATCGGCGGGAGACTTGATTTTATCAGCGAGTTCCTTGCGGACAGCGATCACAATGGCCGGGAACCGGCCAAGCTCGCACAAGGCTCGCACATCCTGTCCTTTTGCCTGCATCCGGATCGTGTGCTCATACGCGCCGGTTACAACATCGACAGACCCGCCGATCAGGGCCTGCAAGGATTTTGCTCCGCCGCCAAAGTCATTGACGGTGACATCAAGACCCTCTTCCTTGAAAAACCCCCGGCGCTCGGCAATTGTCAGCGGCAGATAATAAAGAAGGGGTTTGCCGCCGACACCCAGTGTAACGCTGGTTTTTTCCAGGGCCCCTGCTGTTTGAGCCCCCGCCCTTGAGCTGGAAGTACCAAGCAAGGATAGTGCTGCCGCACCAGCAAGAAATTGACGGCGTTCCATATTGCTTCCTCCGCTATGGATTGCACAACTTGTTCCGATGGCTGGCGATACCAGCTGGCTGTGCATTTGTTTTCTGATTTTGAGAAAAGTTAGCATCAGGATTCTGGCAAGACAAGCAGTTCCGCGGAAATACACAAAGAGGGAGATCTCCATAACCAAGGCTGCATCAAGCGAACGTGATGGCACTCATCAAGACGTCGCAGTCACCCATTATCGATCCACGCGCACAAACAGGCCCACGGCTACAAAAGCGAACGCAGATTATTGTCCAGGACGTGCTCGTGGTGCGGAATCGGTTGGCAGGGCGTCGAAAATGCACCCGAACCCTTCATCCATACGACATGGGAATGATCCACGCTTCAACCGGGCCGGCATTTGCTACCAGGTCGGTAATCGGCATCAAGGTGTCTTTCTGCCCTCCGCTATTTCAAGGGCAGGCTCGAAATCGCCGAGCCCTTCAATTGTTGCGGCTATTATCATTTGGTTTCACCACACTGTAACGCTGCGCCGTCTTGTATCGCGTATTCCTCACCTCGATAATGCCGCCCTCCAGTACGATGTATACGACCTCCCCATTTTGGGAAGTCGCCATGTCTCCGACTTTACCCTCACCTCGTATGATTTGATTGACGGTGATACGCGCCACCTGATCATCTTCTGCAGCTGCGACCAGGCCGGGATATGAGCAGGCGAAAATCGTAAAAGCCGAAAACAGCGCTATTTTTTTGTTTGCCACTTCACAGTCTCCCATTCACATGAATGTCGATTCCAACCATTCTCGATAAATGGCCGCGACTCAATGTTTGAATGATATCGAGCCCGCCATCGTTACGCCAATGTTTGGCAGGCTTGAAAGCAGCAACAATTCCGTGTAGATATCTAGAAATAACGCTATTTTTCTAGATGGAATGCACCATAGATGAGCCTCAGCATCAAAGATCCGGAAGCCCACCGCCTGGCGCAGGCGATTTCTCACGCCACGGGGGAAAGCATGACCCGCGTCGTCACCGAGGCGCTACGCGAGCGGTTCGCCAAGATCGAACGGCAAAAGGGCCGGGCCAGCGTCGAGGAGCTCCTAGCGATCGCCGATCGTGCCGCAGCGCACGTCAAGCGCCCCTATGTCGATCATGCCGAATTCCTTTATGACAAGAACGGCCTGCCGAAATGATCGTCGATACCTCGGCTCTGGTCGCAATCCTCTATCTTGAGCCCGAGGCGGCGAGCTTCGTTAAGATCATCCATGACGCTGAAGTCACCCGGATCAGCGTCGCCAATTACGTCGAGTTGGCTATGGTGGTGGAGGGCCAACTCGGGGCCGATGGCATGCGTCAGGCCGAGGCCTTCTTTCGGCGCGCCGGCATCATCGTCGAGCCTGTGACACTGGAGCATGGCGAACTGGCCCGACAGGCTTTCCTTGATTTCGGCAAGGGCCGTCACAAGGCCGGCCTCAACTTCGGCGACTGCTTCGCCTATGCTCTGGCGAAAGCCTCGGGCGAACCGCTGCTGTTCAAAGGCAACGACTTCTCGCAAACCGACGTTCACGCGGCCTGATGGCCGACGATTCACAACCAACCGACTACAATTCGCTAACCCCTTCTGCTCCAAGTGCGCCTCCTCCCCTGCCGACCCATTTGCAGAATTTGACCGAGCGTGCCCGTGATTATGTCGAGGCGCGAGCTCCGCCAATACTCGCAAGGTTTATGCGTCCGACTGGAAACACTTCTCGGCTTGTGCCGGCGTTCGAACCTGCGTCCCCTCCTCGCTGATCCCCAAGTCGTTGGGCTCTACATTACGGCATGCGCGACCGGCACTGCATGAAACCGTAGTCGGTGTCGAACCATCGAGCGGCGCGTCTCTCTTAGCGGCCATCGAACGTCAATACCGTGCCGGTGATATAGACGGGCGTCGGCCGGAAAGAGAACGGCATTGGCGATCTCGCTGGGCTCGCCCAGCCTCCTATTGGCGTCATGCGCATCCAGGTTCCGAACCATTCCTCCTTGCTGCGCCCCTTGAGCGTCAGTTCGGTGCCGACATAGCCGGGCGCGACAGCGTTGACGCGCACGCCCTGTTTGGCCGCCAGCGGTTCGGTCAAAAGGTTCACGCTGGCCTTCGCGGCATTGTAGAAACCTGCGGTTGCGGATAGACGATCACTTCACCGCAAATGGACGAGATATTGACGATTGCGCCGCGCCCGTCCAAAAGCCCCAATTGGCACCGTCGGAAAGGATGCTCCTGACTTGCTAGCTTCAGTTCCGCTACGACCACCCACTGCTAGGAGAAGGCATAAGAGCCGTCCGGCCGTTTCGGCACACGTCGTTGCCAGTGAATGTAGCCTTCCTCCGTCATTGCCTGCTCGTCCATCTCGACACCCCAGCCTGGCCTGTCCGGGCGCAGCTCCAGATAGCCTTCCTTAGGTAGATAGGGGTCGACGACATAGCGGTTTTCGTCCGTTTTTTCTTGGCACGTCCATGTGATGTTGTTTGGATTTGCGCCAGCCGTGCTTGCCGGATTTCTATTGACAGCAGTCCCCAACTCAACCGGAGGGTGTCCGGGTGTCCGCTGGTGGCCCTGCTTTCGATTTGGGCAGTTGGACGTGCCGCAATGATGCTGACCCGGACGATCGGTGTTCTGCCCGCCGTTGCAATTGACGCGTCATTTCTTCTTTCGCTTCTTTTCATTTGCGCTCGAGAGGTGATCGCCGGCCGCAAATGGAAAGATCTGAAAGTCGTCGGCGGATTGACCGCACTGTCGATCGCGAACATATTCTTTCATTATTCCGTCATAAGCGGAGGCACTGCCGGAAGCGCGACCCGATTGGCTGTCGGAGTCTATTCAATGCTGATGATAATTGTGGTGGCGGCATTCTTCCAAGTTTCACCCGTAACTGGCTCAATCGCTTTGGTCGAACCGACTTCCCGGTTTCCTACAACGCGTTCGATGTCACTGCTATTTTCGGTGCACTGGGGACTTTCGCCTCTGGACTTTCTGGCCGGAGAGCAGGTTAACCGGAATAGCTGCGCTCGTCGCGGCGACCCTGCATGGTGTTCGGTTGGCGCGTTGGCGCGATTGGACGACACACCCGGAAAAGCTGCTTCTGGTTTTGCACGTCGCCTATCTGTTCGTTCCACTGGGATTCATTGGTATCGCCACAGGAACAACAGGATTGATCGATCAGATCTCCGTGCTGCACCTTCTGACTATCGGTTCGATTGCATGCATGATGCTTGCCGTCATGACACGGGTAAGCCGCGGCCACACCGGACGCTCGCTGACATCGTCGGCCAAGACCCCCACCGACCTTAAGGCGCGCTGCTGACGACAAACATCGACTTGGACGAAGGCACTTGCTCGCTTGCCCTGCTTGAGGCGACCTCAGAGTTCTTCGGCTTCACACTGCAGCAGACCCGCGCAATCATATCGACCAGGTGTCGCTCCAGCCTTGGCAGGTACGCGTGATTTCGTTCTGGAACCGTAAGGAGGTTGATCACGGTGAAGCTGAAGCTTTGGCGCGATTGTCGATGAAAAGCCGATCAAGGCGATGATTGAGTTACCCGTGCCACTACACAGGAATCTCGTTGCTTATACCTCACGCAGGTCGCCCGGGTTCCTGATCTCTCGCTTCAACGTGGAAAATCAGCCTGCCCTGGCGCATTATGCAGTGGGGCAGCGACCGGCCCAAGCCTGAACTGTTGGTCACGTGCCTCCAATGTCACAAAGCGCTTTTCTCTGCCGCGAGACATTGGTGGCCTCGTCGCAAAATCCGTTGCAAAGTGTCAACTGGTCCCGCGCGAGGCAACCGTAAGCTTACCCGACATATCTGCCTGAGGTTGCTCGCGATCATCGATTGAAGATTTGAAGGCAGAGTGTGTGACGAGATGGCAGGGAATAACCAGCCTCCTTGGCGTATTGTTCACGCGTTCTTCAGGATTGCCGAGAATCGGGGGTCGAAAGCGCGTGCGATAGGTTCGGCTGCAGCGCCAAGTGCAGCAGACCAGGGATCGGCAAGTCCAGCTTGTAGCCGCGGCTGCGGATGGCGGTGTGTCCGCTCTGCAATGGATGGCAGCAAGGGCGCTATCTTTTCTACAAGTCGGTCAATCAGTATTCGGGGTGCACCACCGCACAAAATAACTGTTTGTGGATCGAAGACGAGTTCAAGTATCTGGACCGCGCGCCGCAACCGCTCTGCCACGTCATCCATCCACTGTTCGAGCCTTGACCCGCCCTGCTGCACTGCGTCGGTCACCATTGCAAACAGATCAGGCGCAGATGGATCAAGTTCCAGTAATTTGCACAATGCCGCCATCGAAGCATAGTGCTCCAGTGGCTCGACATCGGCACCATCTCCCGGCACCAAGGTCAGCATCATGCCGATCTCTCCGGCGTTGGAATGGGCGCCTCCGTAAAGCTCGCCGTTGAGAATGAGACCCGTACCCAAGCCATAACCGAAATAAATGCAGATGGCATGGTCAAGTCCATGTGCTGCGCCGAGTAAACGCTCCGCTGTCGCCGCCGCCGAAGCGTCATTTTGTAACGCAACCTCAAGCCCCGTACCTTCGGCGATACGTTCTACAAGTGGAAAGTTCTGCCAGGCGGTCATCATCCATGGATCGTCATAGAGCGTGTTAATGCCAAAAGGTCCGGGCATGGCAATCCCAAGCCCGACAAGGCGATCTTCACCGCCGGAAACCTGTTCGGCTAACATTGTTCTTGCCCGTGCTACAAGATCAAGCACCACGACGACGCCTACCTCCGGTCCCCCTGACGGGAGCATTGCCTCGATTTGAACCAGCACATCACCAACCAGGTTGACGATAACAGTGCGCGTTACATGTCGGTCAATCTGGAGGCCGATTGCAAAGGCTCCTTCGGGCACCAGTTGATAGGGTGTTGCCGGCTGCCCTCTGCCCTTTCGGATACTGGCTTGCGAGCGGACCAGACCCTCACCGGCAAGCTCTTCGATAATGTTGGACACTGTCTGGGGTGTCAGCCCGGTCGCCCTCGCCAAGTCGGCACGAGACAAGGCTCCGTTAATCCGTAGCGCATCAATCATGATACGTCGATTATGCGCGCTTGCTCCACCAAGATTGGTGCCGCTTTTGGCTCTTATCGTTGGTCTGTCATCCATGTCCAAGCCCTCTTGACAGCAGCAGAATATTGATCGACTAATAAGTCAAGAGAATTGATTTAATAGTCGACCGAAAGAGTCGCCGAAAAATCGTCTCCAGGGGAACGTGAGCAAAAGCTCTCGATCTGTAGCGATCACCGAGCACTGTCCATACCGGTCAGCGTTCAGAACTGCCAGAGCTAAACAGGAGGTAAGAATGTTGAAATCCATCACGACCGCGCTTTTAGGCGCAACGCTGCTGGCGGCGGCGCTGTCCGCACCCGCTCACGCTCAAACCAAGATCAATGCTTTGTTCATGGCACAGGCCGCTTACAGCGAAGCTGATGTGCGCGCCATGACAGAGTCTTTCACAAAGGCGAATCCGGATATATCGGTCAATCTTGAATTCGTTCCATACGAGGGCTTGCATGACAAGACTGTCCTCGCACAGGGATCGGGTGGCGGCTATGACGTTGTATTGTTCGACGTTATCTGGCCTGCTGAATATGCAACGAACAAAGTATTGCTCGATGTGTCGGACAAGATCACTCCCGAGATGAAATCAGGCGTTCTTCCCGGTGCATGGACGACTGTCGAATATGAAGGCAAGCGCTATGGTCTGCCATGGATACTCGACACCAAATATCTGTTCTACAACAAGGAAATTCTACAAAAAGCCGGTATCGCGAACCCGCCCAGGACTTGGGCCGAGCTTTCCGAGCAGGCCAAGATCATCAAGGATAAGGGTCTGCTCTCAACGCCGATAGCCTGGAGTTGGTCTCAGGCCGAGGCGGCGATTTGTGATTACACGACGCTGGTCAGCGCCTATGGCGGCAGTTTTATCAAGGATGGCAAACCGGTATTCCAGACAGGTGGCGGCCTTGATGCGCTCAACTATATGGTCGAAAGCTACAAGTCGGGCCTGACAAACCCCAACTCGAAGGAATTTCTCGAAGAAGATGTCCGGCGCGTGTTCCAGAATGGCGAAGCTGCCTTCGCCTTGAACTGGACTTATATGTACAACATGGCCAACAATCCAAAGGACAGCAAAGTTGCAGGCAAGGTGGGAGTCGTTCCGGCTCCCGGCGTAGAAGGAAAAAGCACGGTCTCGGCAGTTAATGGCTCGATGGGCCTCGGGATTACCTCGACCAGCAAACAGCCTGATGAGGCGTGGAAGTACATTACTTTCATGACTTCCCAGGCGACGCAAAACCAATATGCCAAGCTCAGCCTGCCGATCTGGACGTCATCTTATGACGACCCGGCTGTTTCGAAAGGTCAGGAAGAACTGATCGCGGCCGCCAAGACCGGTTTGGCTGCCATGTATCCGCGCCCCACAACACCAAAATATCAGGAACTGTCGACGGCATTGCAGCAAGCAGTTCAAGAATCACTGTTGGGCCAAGAAGCGCCGGAAGCAGCGCTGAAAGCGGCGGCTGAAAACAGCGGATTATGATTTGATTGGAAAGGCGGCCGCGTTGTCTGCCGCCGTTCCCTCATTCATTATAATATATTGATGATGTGACGGGCAATATTTCATGACGAACAATTGGATTACGACCCGGGCATGGCTGCTTATGCTGCCGCTGCTTGTCGTCATGATAGCGGTTATTGGCTGGCCGCTGATCGATACGATCCGGCTCTCCTTTACCGATGCAAAGCTGGTAGGAACCCAGGGCAGTTTTGTTGGGCTGGACAATTATGTGAAGGTCCTTTCCGGTTCAAATTTCCAGCGTTCACTCCTGACAACTTTTTGGTTTGCGGTTCTTTCCGTCTCCGCAGAGATGGTGATCGGGGTCTTGGCGGCATTGCTTCTCAATCAACGTTTCTACGGCCGCTCCGTTCTGCGTGCACTGATGATTTTACCCTGGGCCTTGCCAACTGTCGTCAACGCCACCTTGTGGCGCCTGATATACAACCCCGAATACGGAGCACTAAATGCACTCCTCGTGCAATTAGGGATGCTTGATTCCTATCGCTCATGGCTCGGCGAACCCGGGACTGCACTGGCATCGCTGATCCTTGCGGATTGCTGGAAAAACTTCCCGCTGGTTGCCCTAATTGCTCTTGCCGCTCTTCAGGCTGTGCCCCGCGATATTACGGCAGCTTCCATGGTCGATGGCGCAGGAGTCTGGTCACGCTTCCGTTTTGTTATCCTGCCCTATCTGGCCGGGCCGCTCATGGTGGCATTGGTCCTGCGAACAATCGAAGCTTTCAAGGTTTTTGATATTATCTGGGTCATGACTCGCGGCGGTCCTGCTAACAGCACCCGCACCCTGTCCATCCTCGTCTATCAGGAAGCATTCTCGTTCCAGCGAGCCGGATCAGGCGCATCATTGGCATTAATTGTCACCTTGCTGGTGACGGTGCTTGCCGTCGCCTATGCAGCTCTTATTCGCAAAACCGCAGGAGCGTCATGATGGAGCGTCAAAGCCTCACCCTGACCATTTTCGTTCATATTGCGGCATTGGTTTTGGCTATCGTCATTCTTGCGCCAGTCGCTTGGTTGTTTGTTATGAGCATTTCCTCAACACCTGACCTGCTCGCAAAACCATTGCATTGGTGGCCGGATACGGTGGACCTTTCGCGCTATGGTGTGCTTCTGTCTTCAGTTGCAAACAGTGCGGGTGAGGCTTTTGTCGCTTCGCTTTTCAACAGTCTCAAGGTTGCCGGCATGGCAACTGTCGCAGCGCTTGCCGTTGCCATTCCATCGGCATGGGCAGTTTCAAGGACGCCTTCCGTTGGCTGGTCGCTCTATGCTGTCATTGCGACCTATATGCTTCCCCCGGTCGCCCTTGCTGTTCCGCTTTACATGGCACTCGCATGGTTCGGTTTGCTCAATAATGTCTTTGGTCTTGCCCTCGTATATCTGACGATCCTTGCTCCATTTACCACATGGTTGTTGAAGTCAGGGTTTGACTCCATTCCGCGAGAGATTGAAAGCGCGGCGGTCATGGATGGAGCGCGGCTGGACCAGATATTACGCGTCATTACTCTGCCCCTGGCGGCACCGGTCATGGCCACTGCCGCTCTGTTTGCGTTTCTGCTTGCGTGGGATGAGTTCTTTTATGCGTTGCTTTTCACCTCCGATCAACGTGCCAAGACCTTGACCGTGGCTATTGCCGATCTGGCTGGCGGTCGCGTGTCGGATTACGGTTTGATTGCAACTGCGGGCGTACTGGCTGCCCTCCCCCCGCTGTTGATCGGTCTGTTCATGCAGCGTGCTCTAATTTCGGGCCTCACAAGTGGCGGCGTTAAAGGATGAATATGCTTTCTGAAACTACAAAACCCGACGGACTTGTCGCTATTGAAAAAGAAATGGCACGGCAGAATGCAGACGCCTTGGCTTCCTTTGAAAACGCCTCGACTTTGGCAGCGGTAATTGCACAGTCATTGCGCAAGACCCGGCAGTTACTGCTGTTCGGCATGGGCGGTTCGCATGCGGTCGGTCGCGCAGTTGAGCCATTTTACCGAAGCCTCGGTATTGATGCCATTGCGGTTCCTTTGTCCGAACAACTGGGTCAGCCACTGTCGACAGATGGCAAAACAATTATTGTCACGTCTCAGTCAGGTGAAAGTGCCGAAGTTTTACGTTGGTTCGGTGAGACTGGCATTCGAGCTGATACGTTCGGTTTGACGCTGGAAGAAGGGTCGACGCTGGCGCGTACAATTCCTTCCCTCATAGGTGCTGGCGGAACTGAAAAGGCATTTGCTGCGACGCGCAGTCTGACCATCAGCTTTGCGTTGCACCTCGCGATCATCAATGCGTTGGGAGAAAACACGGCGGAAGCCTTGCGGATCCTGGGATCGTCTGACGTTACCCAAGTCAAAGAAGCGATTTCCGCTTTTTCCAATGTGAGGGCGATCGTCACATCCGGGCGGCGAATGCAGGGTGTGGCCGAAGCCATAGCGCTGGGTCTTACCGAGTTGTCGCGTATCCCTTGTTTCTCACTGGAAGGCGGTCAATTGCGGCACGGGCCAATGGAGATGCTCGGACCAGATGTTGGCGTTGTTCTGTTTCGAGCCAAGGACGGAACGGCGGAACTCGTTAGTCGCATGGCGCTCTCGGCGCTTGAGGCCGGATCGCCGGTTATTGTGTTTGATGCATCGGATGAAGAGCCGATCAAAGAGGCGATAATGATTGATGTCGGTGCCGCATCAGGTATTGCCGCTGTTTTTGCACTTCTGCCCGCTGCGCAACATTTCATGCTCGGCTTTGCCGGTTCGCGCGTAAAGGACCTTGGAACGCCTGTACGTTCCACCAAAATTACGCGGAGTGAATAACATGGCGCTGCGGCCTCTTGCCATTATCGGTAATGTCAATGTTGACCTCATACTGGGGCCTGCCGAACCTTGGCCACAGCCAGGTACGGAGATCATGGTCGATCATGATGAGCTTCGGGTCGGCGGATCGGCTGGCAATGCGGCTTTGGCTTTGCTGGGTTTGGGCGTTGAGTGCCAGATCGCCGCCAATGTTGGCGATGATCAGTTCGGCGAATGGTTGCGGCAGGCATTCAATGACCATGCCGTGCATTGGCCCGTGTGCCGGACCGGAACAACTCTTTCGGTCGGGATCACCCATCCCAATGGCGAACGCACATTCTTCACAACCAAAGGCCACATTGCGCACTTGTCGTGGACAGACGTGCACAAAATGCTTGATCCGAAGCTTCTGGAAGGTGGCACTGCAATCCTGTGCGGCTCGTTCCTGACCGGCATACTTGCAAATGATTATGATGCCCTGTTTGACTGGGCAGAAACGCATAATATCAAGATCGCTCTTGATACCGGCTGGCCTATAGACGGATGGACAGAGGAAAATCGTTCGCGCACACGACATTGGCTAAGCCGCTGTCATATCGCCTTGTTTAATGAGGTGGAAACCATCTCCCTTACCCACGCGACCGACGCAATTGAAGCTGCGCACAAGCTGAAGGCATTGATGCCGGACGATGCAATTGTTGTGGTCAAACGTGGCCCGGAAGGGGCGCTTGCCATAGGACCGGACAATATTGTTGTCTCGGCGCAAGCCCCTTCTGTCGCCGTCGTCGACACGATCGGTGCCGGGGATGTTTTCAATGCTGGCTTCGTGGCCGCACAAGCCAGCGGCCAGAGCATTGAAGAAAGCCTGCGCGCTGGTGTGCTTATCGCAACCATGGCCATATCCACTGTGCCTCGCCGTTATGATGGTGAAGATCTTCAAATCGTTTCGGGGAAAGAGTCATGAGCGCGCTTGAACTAGTTGATATTCGCAAACGCTATGGGAACATCGAAACTTTAAAAGGGATTGATCTGTCACTTGCCGATGGCGAGTTTCTCGTGCTGCTGGGTTCTTCAGGTTGTGGCAAGTCCACGCTGCTCAATATTATCGCTGGACTGGCCGAGGCTACGGGCGGTGATGTGCGCATTGGTGACCGCTCTGTAACCGGAATTCATCCGAAGAACCGGGATATAGCGATGGTGTTCCAGTCTTATGCGCTTTACCCGAATATGTCGGTGGCCCGAAATATTGGCTTTGGTCTGGAAATGCGCAAAGTTTCCGAAGCCGACCGCAATGTCGCGGTGCAAAAAACGGCAAGGATACTTCAGATTGAGAATTTGCTGGCGCGCAAACCGTCCGAACTGTCCGGTGGTCAGCGCCAGCGTGTTGCCATTGGGCGTGCGCTTGTGCGCGATCCGCAAATATTCCTGTTTGACGAGCCGCTTTCAAATCTCGATGCGAAATTGCGGATGGAAATGCGAACCGAACTGAAGCGTTTGCATCAGATGCTTGGAACCACGATTGTCTATGTGACGCACGATCAGATTGAGGCCATGACATTGGCAACGCGCATCGCGGTTATGCGCGATGGTCAAATCGAACAGCTGGCCACGCCGGATGAAATTTATAATCGCCCCGCTACGCGTTATGTGGCAAGTTTCGTCGGCTCTCCACCAATGAATATGCTGGATTCCACGTTCTCCGATGGATTTGCTCATATTGACGGGACACTGAGCAGTATTCCCCTCCCCGCGCATCTTCACAAGGCCGCCGCTGAAGCGCGGAACATTACAGTTGGCGTCCGTCCCGAAAGTCTGACGCTTGCGCAGGTAGGGGTCACGAATTTTGGCATAGATGCAAAGATTGAAGTGGTCGAACTGACAGGGCCGGAACTTGTTGTCACTGCCACCATTGGCACGCAACGCCTTACTGCCAGTCTGCCCCCTCGATCGCAGGTGACAGTGGGGGCCATGCAACGCTTTGCCATTGATCCCGACGCTCTGCATGTGTTCGACAAATTGACAGAGAAGCGAATTTAAATGCTTGGTCGACTGAGAACATATGCAGCGCTGGCAATAAAAAATATAGCCACGAACCCTGCCAATAATGGTGACGGCCGGGCGAAATAATAAAATGACGCATAGCCAAAGGCCATGCCGCCGCAGGCAATCCATTTAATACGCATTGGTATGGCCCCATGCTCTCGCCATTTGACCAATGTCGGCCCAAAGACGGGATGCTCAAGCAGCCATTTCTCAAAACGCGGCGATGATTGCCCGAAACACCAGGCGGCCAAAATCAGGAAGATTGTTGTGGGCATTACTGGGAGAAGCAGACCTATGAAACCGAGCGCGACCATTAGCCAGCCGAGCGCGAAATAAATTGTTCGCTTCGCCTTGTTCATACCGCCTGCTTTCCACGTGCTGTTTATTGTAGACAAGTATCTACATGTTTTTGCATATGAAGTCAGCGGGTTTGCAGGTGCCAAACTCACGCAGGCAGCGATTGCTGCGGCCCTTCCCTCTTTGACAGAACCGTATCAATCAATCCCCACTCTTTTGCCTCGTCGGCGGTCATGAAATGATCGCGATCCAATGTCCGCTCCACTTCATCAAACGAGCGTCCGCAGTGTTGGGCATAAAGCCTTGTCACACGTTGTTTCGTTTGCCGCATCTCTTCAGCCTGGATAAAAATATCCGAGGCCTGACCCTGGAATCCACCAAGTGGCTGATGCACATGGATACTGGAATTGACCAAGGCAGTTCGGTGACCGGGTTCGCCAGCCATTAATAGAAATGAACCCATTGATCGAGCGGTACCCATGCACAATGTTGCAACGGGGCATGTGATGAATTGCATTGTGTCGTATATTGCAAGACCACTGGTTATCACGCCGCCAGGCGAATTGATGTACATGGAGACAGGCTTGGTGGGGCTTTCGGATTCAAGAAACAACAGTTGTGCGCAAATCAACGCAGCCATTCCGTCCTCCACCTGACCGTTGAGAAAAACGATACGTTCGCGCAGCAGTCGTGAATATATATCAAAAGACCGTTCCCCTCGGCTGGACTGTTCCACGACCATAGGGACAAGCTGCATCATGTCGCGCATAGGCGAACTCCTCTCCGTCAAATTGAAAGTTTGTTGTGGTCAGGCGGCCAAGCGTTGCCTTGGAAAATTGCAGTTGGCAGCAATCATGGATTGCTCATGCACGATATGAAAAGTGGTTCCACCTTTGTCATTCGCGTTGATCTGGAACGTCACGGTACTGACCGCTTCATTATCTTTGATGCTATAGCGCACATGCGTGCCCGGTTCCATGGAGATCAGGCGCAGCTCGATGCGGTCCAGTGCGGCTTCATCGTCCATATCGGAGCACGCGGGGCTGCCAAGCCACCGCGAGACATATTCGGGGACGGTTAACGCGCGCCACACCTTCGTTGGTTCAGCATCCAATTCGTAAGTGAGCCTGATCGGCGCTTCGCTTTTCGGTGTCATTGATCCATCTCCTTGAGAAGCCGTTTCAGCTCGTCCACCCGCTTCGGCCAGAATGCGTGATATCGGCTTAGCCATTGGTGCATTCGCGCGATCCCATCCGGGTTTATTCGATACATCACGTTGCGACCGAGCTTTTGTTCGGCAATCAAACCGGCGCTACGCAAGACAGCAAGATGTTGCGAGATGGCCGGCTGCGACATTGCAAACCCCTGCCGCAACTGCGTGGCGTTCATTTCACCGTCGGCCAGACGTTCAAAAACTGCGCGTCGCGTTGGATCGGCCAGTGCCTTGAAAAACTCTGTCTCGTTCATGAGAATACATAAGCATAGACTTATGTGATTCGCAAGGGCTGTGTTCGGGCAGGGGCTGGTGACCGAGCCGGCCAGGACAAGCCGGTCAGCACCATCGAAATTTGCTCTTTTTTTACCCCTAATCTCGTCAGATTTACGGTCTATATTGTTAATCAGCAAATCATTAGCCCGCTTATAGCCGGGCTCGACTGTCCTTTGGAGATCATGCCTTGTTCACATATCAAAAATTTGGCCTTGCCCTTGTCCTGTCCTCGGCACTTGTAACCGGTGCTGCCGCCGATACGCAGCAGGTAACCGGCACTTATGTCAATCAGTCCGGGGGCACCAAGGTCCGGCTAAGCGACTGCGGCACCGGTCTGTGCGGTACGGTCATATGGATGAAAAACCCGGTCAATGATGTCAACAATCCGGATGTTTCCAAACGGAACCGGTCCGTGGTCGGCATTCAGGCGGTGAGCCTGAAATCAACAGGGCCTGCCACATATGCCGGCTCTCTTTACGATACAGAAAGCGGCAAGACCTATTCAGGCAAGGCGCAATTCTCTGACAATGAGGTCACACTATCGGGATGTGTCCTGGGCGGATTGATATGCAAATCGTCCGTCTGGCGACGCGCAGAATAGCCGGCTTTGTCCGCAAGTGATTACAGCACTGCGGCAGTGGTCTCGCAGCGCGGATAGGCAGGGCGTGCCGTTACGGCAGGTAGTGGATATGCGGGCGCAGATGGTGTCTGGACATTCCCACACGTGCCTCGACGCAGAAGGCGTCACGTAACAGATCCCGTGTTGATGCTCCTGCGCGCCGGAAGCAACGAGCCTGGTCCGCTGCATGCTCCTTGACGGACATCATCTTGACGCTGAGCATCCATCAGCATCCTGCGGCTCGTGGCTTTGGTGATTGTGCCGGTAGGCGCGCGTTATGAGCAAGCTGCTCGTCGGCGCGCGAAAGGCTCTGTCAGCGATCATTGGGCTTTTCGGCCATCCTGGCACGATAAAAGGCGCCCGCTGCCGCCGCATAGTGGGTACGAGACCATCCGGAGACATTGGGCGGTGCGAAAAACGGAGCTCGACGACACCAAGAGCTGCGAGATTGGCATTGGCCGTCGCATGTTGCCTTGCAGGCGGATTGCACAACAGTGACTGCATGATGGCGCCGGAAAGGAAAATTCCTGCACCGTAGAAAATCCGCCATCAATGCCCGCCTCAAACCATAATTCCGGGTCATCGTCCGGATCCGGTTGATCTCCACTGCTGTCCGCTCCATGCGGTTGACCCGTGCAAAGAACGTCGTCGACAGCGGTATGGACAGGTCACCGATTCCCACGCTGACCGCAACTACAAGGGCGATGGCGGCAAGCGATGCCAGCAGCAACGTAGCGACAAGAGGGAGATGCCGGGCAAGGTGGCCTGTCTCATTTTTTTATCCCAGACCAGGAGCCATCACTGCCTCGCCACCTTTCCAGCCCCGTAGAGGATGTTTTCGGATTCAAGGCCGGCCCGTCCATGTTCAGATGGCCTGTTCGTTGCAGCGGACCAACGGCCGGATCGCCAGTCAGGATCTTGATTTTCGCTTTGCATCTGTCGTCGTTGCTTGCCACACGATCGGCTAAATTTCAGGTAGGCAAGCCTTATGCACTTGATAAAGGTAGGGCAATAGTGCAAGATATTGACAGGCGCTATCGATCGGCGGCTGTGCCCTTTTGGCCAGAAACCCTCCGCTGCAAGCTTTGATAAGCAGTTGGTCAACGCCTTGATTATCATTGCAAAATCAGTCGTAACGGCAGTTAAATCGCCGTTAGTTGCTCTTCCTCAGAGGCGATGAATTTCCCGACGGGCAAAATACAACCGGGAGTGCAATCCGCGTCATTATAGTCATCCGGTCAGCGGCGTGCGGCAGACGGGTTGGAGTCTCCATAGGTATTAACGAGGCTTTCAAAAAGTTCTCAGCTGAGAACTTTTGCACAGATTTCGGTGGCCGCCATTTGCAAGAGTTCTCAGCTGAGAACTTCCCGGGAATCCAATATGGGTTTTGAAGGCGGCCGAGGCGCGGTTTGCGGCGTCTTCCTAATGTATGCTTGCCCACCTGTTTGTTGACGGTTGCGGGGGCTCCGCCACGTACAACACCGATCTCGCGATTGATTGGTCTTTGCAATCCAACAAACAGAGCCACGCTTTTCGGATGGTTGAGGCAAAAGCCCACCTAATCCTTTAGGGGCGCCAGCCTGATTTGCGGGCGTCAGCGGAACATATATTCACTGATGCCGAGTAGATAACCCAGTGGTGATTTGTCTGGCGCGCTCGGTCTGGGCAATGAGCTGGCCCATATCGGCCTGGTTGACCGATCAACCATTGTGCAACGCGGGCCGTGAGGGTCTCGACCCGCCCTTCCCGCAAGCCATAGCACAGTTCGATCAACTGGTTCCCGCGGGATAAACCAGCGCGGCGCGTCCGTCATTGCCAATGGCAAGAGGATGACGAACGGCAGAGTAGCCAGCTCTATATGTCCGCCTTGGACGGGGCGCCTTAGGTAAGGTGAGCCGCATGGGGCCTGCATCAATCAATGTGGGTCGGCTTGGTCATCTGTCCACCCGTCTGGTCTCAAGCGCATGGACAAAGTCACGGTTTCCGAAGCACAGCGCCCCAGCAGTAAGCTCGGACCAGCCTGACCCTGCAGTTCTGACTCATGGTCCTGTCTGCGGAGCATGAGTAGATCGCTCATCTGAAGAAAGGCAGGCGCCGTTCGCGGGACCGGACCTGACTGAACTTCTGAATTCCCGCGGGCAGCAGAGGCTTCAATCGCTACAGGAGGAATTGCTGGCTTCGATCATCTGAAACATTGCAGGGCTGTTTAGGGGCGCAGGGCGATCCGGCGCCACGGCCAGTTGACCAACTGATCAATCATGGTGATATCGTTTACATCCGAGGTATTGAGACAAAGTTCGCCGATCCGGCGCAGACGGAAAAGAACCGTGTGTTTACCGAGGCAGCCGGGCAGTTCGCCCGGAAGTTTGATCGCGCCGGACATTTGACGATGAAGAGGCGCCGGCCCGAGATGAATGAGCCGCTCAATCCTCACGATATTGTCCTCATCGATGTCCTCTCCCGAGGCACCTGGTGACCGATGCACTCGAACAATCGGGTTTTCCTCGTTGACCGCAACCCCGGATCATTCTGCCTACCGATGTTCGGCACATCATGCCCGATATCATTTGACGCATGGCGATCCTGCTACAGATGGACGGAATTGAAGAATGTGCGCATAGCAAAACCCCGGCAGGGTTCACGCAGGTTCCGGTTATTTCCATGACGGGCACGATGCCCGAGTTTGTCTTTCCCGATGATGTCTTACTTCGAAGAGCGGCGCGTTGGTCGGCCGGCACGGCAATGCGCCCGTTCGTCCGGATTGCTCCGGTATCAGCGCGGGACAAGTGTCCCATTTGCAGGGGCGGTTCCAGGCGTTGCCCGCCCGCCATCATATCAGCAGCCCGGAAATAAGCCTAAATTCCGCGCGCCGGAGATACCGCAGGACCCGGGGCAAAACATAGCTGGTAAGGCAAGCCTTCCGTCCCTTGCTGCAAAGAATTCAGCTCGACAGAAATCCCGCATCGGTCCGTCAAGCCGGTAAAATGGCGAATGCAAGACCCTTGTGGGCGCATGGTGCGGCAGGTCAAAGCCGGCGACCACGGCATCATTTGATCAATCCCCAAGATGTAGATGCAACCCGTCGGGTGTCGATGCTACCAGGAACTTCCAGCAAGGGCTCATGCAAAGGCCGGCTAGGGGATGGACAGGCATAAACGATCTTCTGAATCGAATATCGATCCAGCACACAGCGCCATCCGCTCTTCGCCTGGCTTATTGGTTGCGACGCCTTTTCCTGTGATGCGCCCGTCAATCAGGTGCAAAGCTGGCTTGCCGCAGGGGAGGGCGAACCTGTCAGTTCGTGTCGCAGGTGCCCCTGCCGAAATGCCAACGATTTTCCATGGCACAACCCCATTCACACCGGCGCCGGCAGGAGGGGTGCAAGCGTCCAATCACGCCCCACATTGTGATAAGGCCATCGTTCATGCTCAGCCCCACCGTAGATCGACCAGCCGTCAGCGCCATGTTCCCAGAGCAAGGTAACAGATGCAGGGAAAGGCGCACGCAAAATACTGTAGCTTGCGATTTTGTGATACAGCGCCAGTCCCGGGGCGGGATCATCCCGAGGGTAAGGCAGGCGCGGCGGTCCTCCACCGGCCCATATCTCTGGTCATGGCGGGTTCCATGATCGCTGCTGGGCAAATTGTTGTCACTGTGCGTTGACAGGATCGTTGCAGCAACACTTCCGTCTGGCAAAAAAGTTTGGCATGGCGCCTGCTGTAACCGGGCGCGAAATGCCTTCTTCACTTGCCCGGTTTAAGCGAATGCCCGGGGCATCACAACGAGTCTGTAGCCGAAGACATCATGGCAGGAGAGCTGGTTTGCGTCATCGTGCAACGGGCAGATCCGTTTGAACGGTGGCAACTAACAGGCGCTAGTTCTCTGGCTTCAGCGCGCGCCGATCAGGGGGCGTTGAGCATACGAGATTTTTGCCTCCGGGAAGTATCGTGCGCTGCAACTGCGCTTACCGCCCCCGCTGCAAGAAGGGCCTCACATGTCGTCCTGGTCCCGGCGACCGGTATTGAACGCTGGGCTCGTGTTTCAACCCCAGCGAGCCCTTCGACAGAGCAGGAAGGTACTCATGCATAAAGGGATGCAGCCTAAAACCACGCGCCCCGCGAAAGGAAGTTAAATGGTCGTTAGCTGCGGCATGGGAGAAAATGCTCATTTAAAACGGGCACTAGGCACAGCCAAGCGTCGGCAAAACCAAATCCGAATCTGACTGGCGAGCGTTTTTGTCAAAGCAGCCCAGTGACTGTCAGCACAAACGGTTTCTGATCCACACTCTCTGGCGGCCAGCCGGGGTTCAGTTGCGGTATTTGACAAGCATGAAAATCATGTCACGGTCTGGTTGACTGCGTTATCAATCCACGCACGTGTCTGTTCCAAAATTTCGTCCGACAGAACGGGATCGTCGATCGCACGGGCGATGATCACCGCCCCTACCATCGCCGCCCAGCTTCCGACTGCCGCACGACGCCTGTCGACCTCGCTCAACTGCGCAAGCGCCTCACCGAGGCGATCGATCTGCGAGCGAAGGCCTTCGGTCATGGCCGAGCGGGCCGCCGGGTTCTGATAGCGGATGTCTGCAACAAGGCCCGCAGTCGGGCAACCACTGCCGGCATTATCCCGATGCCGGGGTGAAAGATAGGCATTCAAATAAGCGCGAAAATCCCGCCTGCCGCCTTCGTCCGCGGCAAGGACATGGGCAAGGGTATGTGCGATCAAATCGTCTTTCGAACTGAAGTGGCCATAGAAGCCGCCATGGGTGAACCCGGCCGCTTCCATCACTTCCGCCACGCTGACCGCATCGAACCCTTTGTCGCGAAACTGCCGGCTGGCAGCATCCAAAATCCGGCGGCGGTTATCTGCCATCTGCTCGCGGCTGACCTTCATTTTGAAACTCTCCGTCTGGTCCATTGACTTTTACATGATGACGATCATATTTAGCTAATCATGATGTCCGTCATGATTATAGGTTCGATCAAAGAAAAGGGCAATGCCATGACCATTATTCCGTCAGTCCTCATCACCGGCGCCTCCACCGGCATCGGTGCCGCCTATGCCGAGCGTTTTGCCGGCCGCGGGCACGATCTTGTGCTGGTTGCCCGTGACTTGGCGCGACTGGAGACCCTGGCGTTCCGTCTGCGCCAGGAATATGGCGTGGCGATCGACATCATCCGTGCCGATCTCACGCAGCCTGGCGAGCTTGCAACGGTAGAAACGAGGCTTCGCGATGACGCCCGTATCGGAATCCTTGTCAACAATGCAGGAACAGCCATTGGTGGCACGTTCATCGAGCAGAGCACCGACTCCGTTGCACGGCTGGTGGCGCTCAACACGACTGCGCTTGTGCGGCTCGCCAGTGCCATCGCTCCACGTCTTGCGAAGGCTGGCGAAGGAGCAATTGTCAATATCGGCTCTGTGGTCGGACTGGCGCCAGAATTCGGTATGACGGTCTATGGCGCAACCAAGGCTTTCGTTCTGTTTCTGTCGCAGGGGCTCAGCCTGGAGCTTGCGCCCAAGGGGGTTTATGTGCAGGCGGTGCTTCCCGCCACGACGCGAACCGAGATATGGGAGCATGTCGGCGCTGACGTCAACACGCTCTCCAACGTGATGGAGGTGAACGATCTGGTTGATGCGGCACTGGTCGGATTCGACCGCCGCGAGCCGGTAACCATCCCACCGCTTCCCGACGCCGGTCAGTGGGAAGCGCTTGAGGCAGCGCGCCAAGCCATGCTTCCAAATTACGGAAATCAGCATCCGGCCGAGCGCTACCGCGCGCCGGCCAAATCCTTACCAACCCAATAGTCACGGCGCCCTTGACCCGCAACCGGGTGGGCCGGGCTTCGTCCCGGGCGCCGAAGGAGGAACGCGTCATTTTACACCGGTTCGGTAACAGCCGGAACAGGAAAGGGGCCTGCTTGCCCAGGCGCCAATAGACTGAACGAACATGGCGGGACTGTCGCCGCTCATTAATGTTCGGCCGGCAATGTATTGCCTAAGCCCGAGGGGTAATATGCAATTAGGAGAAATAATGAGTTTGTTCACGAGGGCCAAAAGCCCGACACCAACCGGATTTTGATCAGTGGCGGGGAAGGCAGTTTCAGCGTATCAGGCATTGATTTTGCCCTATGTCCGCCAACGTGCGTTCAGCTGACATTTCCCATTTGCAGCTGGCCCGTAACTGCCATTGGCCATGCAACGCAGAATTTGCATCTATCCGGCAAAATCTGAAATCCATTGGTCGAAGACCGCAGATCAAAGACGTCCGCTCTAAGGAGATCGCGGAAGATGTCGCCGGATTAACGGACAGGCCGCTGCTATTTTCCGGCGACGTGCTCCACCCTATCTGTTCGTCTCGTTGACTATCTCGTCCCAGGTTTTGACTTTCTCCTGCCCATCCAGGAATGGCATGACTGCCTCCGGCAACTCGGGCGCAAAGAAGATATCGTAATGGGTGCGGTTGGGAATGATAGCGAGCCGGTTTTGTGACATGGTTTCACGCATCCAGCCGGCATCCCTGAGCCCGCCGCCAAGCAATTGGTAAAACTTGATTTCATGTTCGGGCCTGTACATGTCACTGTCGGCAAACACCAGCATTACCGGCATTTTCAATTTGGCAACGTCCTTGGAATAATCATACGGTTTGCGCATGAAATCGCCCATCGCGCCGATGAGGCGCGGAAAGTCCGCCGGCTTCGGGGCCACCGCGGCGTAGCTCTTGTACATGGGTGTATCCTTCATCATGTCGGCCATGTCCGCATTCATCGTCGCCTGCATCTTGATCATCTCAGGATAGAACCCGTCCTGCGCATAGCCCGCCGAAACCAGGGCAAGGCGGCTGACGACTTCGGGATGCTGTACGGCAAGCCGGAACGCCACGCCGCCCCCGAACGAATAGCCAAGGACGTCTGCCTGGTCGTGTCCGAGTGATTTAAGGATAGTTGCCATATCATCGCCCATCGCCTCAAGGCTGATCGGGCGGGCTCCAAGCCCGGTGCGGCCATGTCCCTGAAGATCGACACCAATGACCTGCCGGCCTCTGGTGAGCCGCTCCATGATCGGTTTGAACATGTCGATCGAGCCAAGTCCGCCATGAAGGAGAAGCAGCGGCTTGCCTGCGCCCTCACCGTGAATTTCATAGTAATAGTTGATACCGTCCGCTTGGATATGCCCGCTTTTTGCGGACACAGCCGTCGCTGCATGGACTGCAGATGTGACGCCCAGTGCCAGTGCTGCCACTGCAAACAGGCTCGACAGGATTTTCATGTTCGTCTCCTCGGATTGTTTCAGTTGATGTCGTGAAGACGAACCACGACCCTGAAATCCTACATACCTTTCGGCAATGATCGAAAAAAAGTGAAATCGGCAAGCACGTGCCTGCCTGTGGCTTTGGCCGAAATGCGCATTGTCGCCGGTGCTGCTGGCTCAACCAATGCCGCAATCCCTTCGAACTGATGGCCGGCAGGACTGTAGAATTCTACACTCGAACAGATCTGAAATTCATGGTCGCTTGCCTCCGTTGCCAAACAAAGGAGGTCGTAAAGGATGTTAGCGCTTGCAATACAGGACGCCCGGGACCTGAATTCACGGCGACTCGTCAACGAACTCTTCAAGCTGAGAGCACGTGTTTTTTCGGGACGGCTCGCTTGGAATGTCAACGTTCGTGATCGGCGCGAGACCGACGCCTATGATCTGCTTGACCCTACATATATCCTCGTCATTTCAGATGACGGAATTCTGGCTGGCTGCGCCAGATTGCTTCCCGCAACCGGGCCAACAATGTTGGCGGATATTTTTAAAAAGCTCCTTGCAGCCGGGCGACTGGCGGCTCATCCGGCGATGGTGGAGAGCTCGCGGTTCTGCGTTGATACCTCCCTTGTGCGAAGCAGGACAGCGGGCACGTTGCACGAGGCAACCCTTACCCTGTTTGCAGGCATTATCGAATGGTCGATGGCAAATGGATTTAAAGAGGTCGTCACTGCAACCGACGTCAGATTTGAAAGAATCCTGAAGCGGGCGGGCTGGCCGATGCGTCGCCTCGGCGGGCCGTGCAGGATCGGAGATACGATCGCGGTCGCAGGTTCTCTTGCCGCCGACGCTGCAAGCTTTGACCGGATCCGCCCGGCTGCATATCGCTCGGCAATTGTGGCCAATAGCGAGTAGAATATGGGGGCTGTCATGAACCGGTTGCGCTCCCATCCGCGCCTTATCCGCAAGCTTGAGGAAGCCCTTGGCGACCATCTGTGTGCCGCACTTGGCGATGCAAACGTTGTTGAGATAATGCTCAACCCCGATGGCAAGCTCTTTATCGAACGATTGGGGAACGGCATGACGCCGGCTGGCGAAATGCCACCTTCCACAGCCGAGATCATCATTGGAAGCATCGCACATGCGCTGCAATCGGAGGTTGACCAGAACCGTCCCATCATTTCCGGCGAACTGCCGATTGGCGGGCACAGGTTTGAAGGATTGCTGCCTCCGGTCGTTGCCCGGCCCTCCTTCACGATCCGGCGCCGGACGTCGCGCCTCATCAGGCTCGAGGACTATGTCAGATCAATGGTGATGACGGAACGCCATGCTTCCGCCATCCGCCATGCTATTTCCTCTCGCCTCAACATCGTGATTTCGGGAGGCACCGGATCGGGAAAGACAACTCTTGCCAATGCGGTTCTTGCCGAGATCGTCGAAATCGCTCCGGATGACAGGATTGTCATTCTTGAAGACACGGCGGAGATCCAGTGTGCTGCCGAAAACGCTATTGCCCTGCACACAAGTGACAGGATCGATATGGCGCGACTTCTCAAGAGCACCATGCGCCTGCGCCCGGACCGCATCGTTGTCGGCGAGGTCCGTGACGGTGCGGCCCTCACTCTGCTCAAAGCCTGGAATACGGGGCACCCGGGAGGCGTTACCACAATCCACTCCAATACGGCCCTTTCGGCTTTGCGTCGTCTTGAACAATTGACCGCCGAAATCAGCCCGCAACCCATGCGCGAAGTGATCGGTGAAGCCGTCGATCTGGTGATCTCAATCGAACGTACGCCCAAAGGGCGGCGCATTCTCGACATGGTCCGCGTCGAAGGCTTTACCGGCACTCAATATGAAACCCAAAATCCCCAGATCCAGGAGGAACGTCATGTCGCGTGATTATCGTGTGTTTCTATTCGCCGGAACTTTCGGGGCTGCAATGAGCATTTTTGTTATAGGACCTGTATTTGCCTCTTCCGGGGGAGGCGGGTTGCCATGGGAATCCCCGCTCCAGCAGATCCAGCAATCCATCACCGGACCCGTCGCCGGATTCATCGCGCTGGCTGCGGTCGCCATTGCAGGTGGAATGCTGATCTTTGGCGGTGAACTTAACGACTTCGCACGCAGGCTTTGCTATATCGCCCTTGTTGGAGGTGTCCTTCTCGGCGCGACACAGATTGTCGCCCTGTTCGGTTCGACAGGCGCATCGATCGGCCGGATGGAGGCGCCCGATCAGAAAGCCCTTCCGCAAGGGGAGAAGTCCCATGGCTGAAGTCGGCTCCGGGCTTGAAAGGTCGCCGATCCACCGGGCGCTCTCTCGTCCGAACCTTCTGATGGGAGCCGACCGCGAGCTCGTTCTCCTCACGGCGCTTGCGACGGTGATCCTGATTTTCGTTGTTCTGACGTGGTATGCGGCCCTGTTCGGCGTCGCGTTCTGGCTGATCGCCGTGGGCGCACTGCGGATGATGGCAAAAGCCGATCCCTTAATGCGCAAGGTCTATCTCCGCCACATCGGATACAATGTCCATTACCGGCCGACGTCGACGCCCTGGCACCGATATTGAGGAGCAATGATGGTCGCTCTTTCTCGCTTCCGCCACGCCGGCTCTTCCTTTGCGGACCTTGTTCCTTATGCCGGGCTCGTCGCCAACGGCGTTATTCTGCTCAAGGATGGCTCGCTGATGGCCGGCTGGTATTTCGCCGGACCCGATAGCGAAAGCTCTACGGACGTCGAGCGCAATGACATATCGCGCCAGATCAATGTCATCCTTTCACGCCTGGGTTCGGGCTGGATGATCCAGGTCGAGGCCGTGCGGGTTCCGGCAACCGATTATCCAGGAGACCGGGACTGTTTCTTCCCCGATGCGGTGACCCGCGCGATTGACGCCGAGCGTCGTGCGCATTTTGAACGGGAAAGCGGTCACTTCGAAAGCCAGCACGCGCTGATCCTGACATGGCGCCCGCCCGAGCCCCGAAGTTCCGGTCTGACACGCTATCTCTATGCCGATCGTGACACCCGGTCTGCCTCCTACGCCGATCAGGCGTTGGAGGCATTTCAGACCTCGATCCGCGAAATAGAACAATACCTCTCCATCACGATGTCGATCAGGCGGATGGTGACGCAGGAAGTCGGAGAACCACGAGGGAATGTGGTGAAATATGATGAGCTTTTCCAGTTCATCCGCTTTTGCATTACAGGGGAGAACCATCCTGTGCGGTTGCCTGCTGTCCCTATGTATCTCGACTGGCTGGTGACAGCCGAGCTGCAACACGGCATGACACCCATGGTGGACAACCGGTTTGCGGGCGTCGTTGCGATCGATGGTCTGCCGGCAGAGAGCTGGCCAGGCATCCTGAACGCGCTCGACCTCATGCCGCTGACCTATCGCTGGTCTTCCCGGTTCATTTTTCTCGATGCCGAAGAGGCCAAGGCAAAGCTTGAGCGCACGCGTAAAAAATGGCAGCAGAAGGTTCGCCCATTCTTTGATCAGCTTTTCCAGACACAAAGCAGAGCCGTCGACCGGGATGCGATGCTCATGGTGGCCGAGGCCGAGGACGCAATTGCACAAGCCTCATCCCAGCTTGTAACCTATGGCTATTATACGCCGGTGATCATTCTGTTTGATAAGGACAGTGTCCAGCTCAAAGACAAATGCGAAGCGGTCCGCCGGTTGATTCAGGGAGAAGGGTTCGGGGCGCGCATCGAAACCCTCAATGCGACCGATGCCTTCCTCGGCAGTCTGCCCGGCAACTGGTATGCCAATATCCGCGAACCGCTGATCAACACGCGCAATCTCGCAGATCTCATCCCGCTCAATCAGGTTTGGTCCGGCAGGCCCGTTGCTCCATGCCCATTTTATCCGGCCGGATCCCCGCCCTTGATGCAGGTGGCAAGCGGCTCGACGCCGTTCCGGTTTAATCTTCACGTCGATGACGTCGGCCATACACTCGTTTTCGGGCCGACCGGATCGGGCAAGTCCACGCTGTTGGCGCTGATTGCCTCGCAGTTTCGCCGCTACAAGGACGCCCAGCTCTTTGCATTCGACAAGGGGCGTTCCATGTTGCCATTGACGCTTGCCGTCGGTGGTGACCACTACGAGATTGGCGCAGAGCCGCAAGCGGCAAGAAGCGAGCTTGCTTTCTGTCCGTTGTCCGAGCTCTCGACGGACACGGATCGTGCATGGGCGAGCGAGTGGATCGAGATGCTGGTGACACTGCAGGATGTCCCCATCACTCCCGACTATCGCAACGCCATCTCCCGGCAGATCCAACTGATGGCGCAATCGCGTGGCCGGTCGCTTTCCGACTTCGTCTCCGGTGTGCAGATGCGCGAGATCAAGGACGCATTGCACCACTACACGGTCGACGGTCCGATGGGGCAACTTCTTGACGCGGAAGCGGACGGATTGTCACTGGGTGCTTTTCAGTGTTTTGAGGTTGAGGAACTGATGAATATGGGCGAGCGCAATCTTGTGCCGGTCCTGACCTACCTGTTTCGCCGCATTGAGAAACGGCTGACGGGCGAGCCAAGCCTCATTGTCCTTGATGAGGCTTGGCTGATGCTTGGCCATCCGGTCTTCCGGGACAAGATCAGGGAATGGCTGAAAGTCCTGCGCAAGGCCAATTGTGCGGTGATCCTCGCAACCCAGTCGATCTCGGACGCCGATCGTTCTGGCATCATCGATGTGCTGAAAGAAAGCTGCCCGACCAAGATTTGTCTTCCAAACGGAGCGGCGAGAGAGCCCGGAACACGCGAATTCTACGAAAGGATTGGCTTTAATGATCGCCAGATCGCCATTGTCGCCTCCGCCGTGCCGAAGCGGGAATATTATGTAATCAGTCCCGAAGGGCGCCGGTTATTCGACATGGCTCTTGGACCTCTGGCGCTTTCGTTTGTGGGCGCATCCGGCAAGGAAGATATCAAGCATATCCGTACCCTTTATGCCGAACATGCGGCCGCCTGGCCGCTCCATTGGATCAAGCAGAGGGGGATTGCCGATGCAGCATTGCTGTTACCGAAAGCTTAGGAGAAACCTTTTCGCGACCGCCATGGCCGTGGCAGTGCTTGCGCCGGTCACGTCCGGATTCGCGCGCGCTGGCGGTGTCACCGGACAGGCTACAGAATGGACCCAGCTGGCCAATAATGCTGAGCTGATCAGCCTCGTCGGCAAGTCGGCCGAGCAGGTGAACAATCAGATTACCCAGATCAATCAGCTCGCAGAGCAAATCCAGAACCAGCTCAACATCTACAGGAATCTTTTGCAAAACACCGCCCAGCTACCGGATCATATATGGGGCCAGGTTGAAAATGATCTGGGCAAGCTTCAGAGCGTTGTCGCGCAGGGGCAGGGCATCGCCTTTTCCATGGGCAATGTCGACGATGTCCTGAAGCAGCGCTTCGCGAGCTTCGCCGACATGAAAAGCAACCTGCCGGACAGCGCGAGCTTTTCGTCGACCTATCAGGACTGGTCAAACGCCAATCGTGACACGATCCTCGGCACACTGAAGGCTGCAAATCTCACCGCTGAGCAGTTTAACAGCGAGGAGAGCACAATGTCATCATTGCGCTCAATGTCCCAAAGCGCTGATGGGCAGATGAAAGCACTGCAGGTCGGCCATCAGATCGCTGCCCAGCAGGTCGCGCAAATGCAAAAGCTGCGCGGGCTGGTTTCACAGCAGATGACCATGATGGGCACGTGGTTTCGATCCGAACAGGCACAAAAGGATCTTGCCCAGGCCCGACGGGAAAAATTCTTCAACGCACCGATCAATGACATCCGCGGCGGCCAGACAATGGAGCCGCGCTGGTGAGCCCGCGCATCCTCGTTATCCTCGTGCTGGCGTGTGCCATCGTTTTCGGAATGGTGTTTCAACCCGACGCGATGACTGAGCCACCGGCGATGATTTCGGAACCGACTGCTGCACAGCGCGAATACCGCGAGCGCTTTTTCGGTGGCGATCCGGACCGTGATGTGAGCGGCGGCCAGGAGATGAAGTCAGGATGGTAGTTTTACGCGCTTCCCGCGCTCAGGAGACAGCGTTCTTCGTCGTCGCGATTTTGCTGTTTGCGAGTGCGCCAGCGCTTGCACAACAGGGTGCGGTGCTGACCACGCTGGAGAACCAGGTCGTGAGTGCCGCCAAGGGATGGGAGACAACGATCATGAATGCAGCGCGCTCCCTGTTCTGGATTCTCGCCGGTATCGAAATCGGCACTGCCGCTATCTGGCTGGCGGTCAGTGCCGCCGCGCTCGATTCATGGTTTGCCGAACTGGTGCGCCGGATCATGTTCATTGGCCTCTTCGCCTTTATCCTCGACTGTGGCCCGGCATTCGCCAAGGCCGTAGTCGACAGCCTGTACCAGATCGGCGCCGGTGGTGGCTCTCCGTCGCCCGCCAATATTTTCGACGCCGGAATCCGCGTTGCGTCGAAGATGTCCGAGCAGGCCAAGTTCGGTCTGTTCGAGGACAATGCGCTGGCCATCGCTGCGGTTTTCGCGATGGTTGTGGTTGTCGTTTCATTTTCCCTGATCGCAGCCATCTTCGTTGCCGTCATGGTAGAGATGTATGTCGGGCTCCTGGCAGGAATGATCATGCTCGGGCTTGGCGGCTCCTCCTACACCAAGGATTTCGCCATCCGATACCTGGTTTATGCCTTCTCGGTCGGCATGAAACTGATGGCGTTGGTGATGATCGCCAAGATCGGCTCCGAGACCCTGCTCGGACTGGCTGAGGCGCCAACCGCAACCACCGACCAATTTATTACCACGCTCGCCATCGCCGGCATATCGGTCGTCGTGTTCGTAATTGCGATGTATGTCCCTCCTATCATGCAGGGCGTGGTGCAGGGTGTGTCCGTGACGGGCGGCATGGAGACGATCCGGCACGGCTCGCAGGCGTCGGGTTTTGCCGTCGGTGCGACGGTGGGCGCGACTTCCCTGGCCATGGGAGGAGCGAGAATCGGTGCAGCGGCGTATGCCGATGCCCGGTCGACGGGCTCGTCAGTGGCAGGAGCGGCGCTGAAAGGAATGGCAAGCGGGTTCGGGGCAACTGGAGGCGCACTCGCCTCGGCAGCCCGCGATCAGGCGATGGGCGGACGCGGCACCTATGGCACCTCAACGCTCGGGCTCGCCAACGCCAAGCTCGAGGAAGCCAGAAAATCATCCCTGGCGCCCAAAGACTCATCCGGAAATAAGGGACGCTGATATGAGACGACCGACTGCCCGAAACACGGCGTGGGGGATGATGGCACCGGGAGAGACAGCAGAAAACCCCTATATGGCCGCACGGCTGGAATGGAATGAGCGCTACGGCTCCTATATCCACGCGGCAAGGACATGGCGGATCGTCGGCATTGCCGGCATGCTGATGGCGGTAATCGGCTTCAGCTATGGGCTTTTCCAAAGCACCCAGGTGAAGCTCGTCCCCTACATCGTCGAGGTCGACAAGCTCGGAACCGCCGCAAGTGCCGGCTTCCCGCAGCAGATCGAATATGCCGACCCGCGTGTGGTGCGGGCCACGCTCGGCGGTTTCGTTTCAAATTTTCGCTCGGTGACTCCCGATGCGATTGTACAAAAGCACTATATCGACCGCACCTATGCGCTGCTTAGAACTTCGGACCCCGCGACCGAGAAGGTGAACAACTGGTTTCGCGGCAATTCTCCCTTTGAAAAGGCCAGGAACGCCACCATAGCGGTTGAAGTCACCAACATCGTAGCGCTGTCAAAACAGTCCTACCAGGTCGACTGGACCGAATATGAACGCGACCGGAAGGGCAAGGAAACTGCGGTTCGGCGGTTTCGAGGCATTGCCACAGTCACCCTCAATCCACCACAAGATGAAAGCATCATCCGGCTCAATCCGCTAGGTCTTTACCTGCGTGACTTCGACTGGACGGCGCAGCTGTAAAAGGTATGAAACCAGACATGAACGTCAGCGCAATCTCCGCCAGGGCCGTCCTGATTGCATCCATCACCCTGCTTGTCATGACCACATTCCTTCCGGTCGCTCTGGCTCAGAGCATGAGCGCAAATGAAGCGAAAGGTACAAACATATCCGGCCAATGGCGGGGAAGCCGCGGACTTGTCACGAAAGGGGCGGATGGCAAGGTCATCTTTCTTTTCGGGGAGGTGCAACCATCCGTCGTCTGTTCACCATTGCAGGTGTGCGACATCGAACTTCAGGCCGGCGAGGTGGTCCGTGACGTCCTTGTCGGCGACACGGTGCGCTGGAAGGTTGAACCCGCCACCTCCGGTGCAGCCGGTGGACAGGCGATTCATCTGATCGTTAAACCCTCCGAGCCTGGCCTGATCACGTCCATGGTGGTGACAACATCGCGGCGAACCTATCACATTCAGCTCAAATCGCATGCAAGGCAGTATATGGCACGTGTGGGTTTCGAATATCCCGAAGACGTTTCGGCGAAACTTGCTGACATCAATGCACGGCTGGAAACCGGCACGATTTCCGGGGCCGGTTTGCCCCCAGAACAATTGAATTTCGGCTATTCGCTTTCCGGAACAGCAAGCTGGCGCCCGGTGCGCGTCTACGGTGACGGATCGAAAACCTATATCCAGTTCCCAAAATCCGTATCAGCCAAGGATGCACCGGTTCTGTTCGTTGTGTCGGGGGGCCAGAACCGCATTGTCAACTACCGCATGAAAGGCGATATGATGATGGTCGACTACAATATTGACCGTGCCGTACTTGTCTCCGGCGTCGGCTGGAAACAGCAAAAGATCACCATCAAGCGGGGAGGGCGGTGATGCGATTGCATTCACCTGTTCGCGCCATGATGGTTGCCGGGTTTCTCGCCTTTGTTCTTTCAGGGTGTGCATCGGTTGCACCAACGGGATTGATCGCCGGCACCGCGCTGCCTGAAATCTCCGATACTGCCGCAGGCGCGATCGCCGGCGACATGGTCAGTCGTCTTGCCGAACAGATGGGACCCCGGACCGCTGCCGTTGCCTTGAATCAGGATGATACGCCGTTCGGACGGGCGCTTGAGGCTGCGCTCAAGGGCTGGGGCTATGCGGTTGTCGCCGACCAGAAGACCGGGGATAGAACAAAACTCATCTCGCTTGCCTATGCGGTGGAGCCGTTCGAGGGACAGATGCTTGCACGGCTATCAACGGCGAGCCTGAAGATCGGCCGCGTTTACAGCATAACAAGCGTAGGCGCGACGCCGACAAGCCCGCTTTCGGTTATGCAGAGCAGCTAGGAAGGAGCGTCATGGTGCAATCGCTGCAGCTTGGAGGAACGCAAAACAGCAACCAGGCCACCAGCATGCGGCGCGTCAATCGCCTGCCTGTATTCGTCCTGATTTGTCTGGTTGTCGTTTTTCTCGTCATCATATTCTTTGGTCTTGCGCAACGTGGGCTTTATCCTGGTGACGAACCAGGCATTGATCAGTCTGCGGGACACCCGGCCTCTAGCTATGCCGATCAGTTGAAACAGGGTGTGGCCGACGGCATCATTGGCGAGCCTCAGCCGCCCCCAAACTTCCAGCCCTCTCCCGTGGACACGAAGCCGGACGCATCCGCCAACCCGTTCGGGATGCAGACAAACCATACGGGCGAATACCAAAAGCGGGATAGCGGCCTGGAAGAGGACGAGATGTGGCGGGCACGACTTCAACGCGAGCAGGACGAACAATATCTGCGCGAACGGCAACGTCAACGCATGGCGCGTCTGCAAGCGAATGCAGCAGCCCATGATGCCCCTCTTGCCCTTGACCCTGGCAAGTTTGCAAGCAGGCCGGGCGATGCGACGGAAATGCCCAATACACTCAAATCTTCATACTCCGCATCTCAAGCTTCCGGCTCGGACCTTTATGCCGCAGCGCTGAGAAATGGTCTTGCTGGTCAAAATTTTGACCAGAACGGCCAGGCATCCAAGCAAGACTTCTTCAATTCGGACATCACGGAACCCGGATATTTGCCACACCGGGTCGTCCCGCAGCAATCGCCCCATGAACTCAAGCGCGGGTCGGTCATTCCTGCAACGCTGATCAATGGCATTAACAGCGATCTGCCCGGCCGGATCATTGCACAGGTCAGCCAGAACATCTATGACAGCGCAACCGGCCATCGCCTCCTGATCCCGCAAGGAGCCAAGCTGTTTGGCCGGTATGACAGCAAGATCGCGTTCGGGCAAAGACGAGTTCTTGCTATCTGGACGGATATCATTTTCCCGAACGGCTCGACGCTTCAGATAGGCGCCATGGCCGCTGCCGATGTGCAAGGGTATGGCGGCTTCAAGGACAAGGTGAACAACCACTATTTGAGGACGTTTGGTTCGGCTGCCCTCATCGCGATGATCGGAACGGGAATCGACATGGCCATGCCGGAAAGCTCTACGCGTGCGACACAGGATACCGCATCCGACGCAGCCAGGCGAAACTTTGCAGAATCCTTCGGACGTGTCGCCGAGCGCACGATCAACCGAAATCTCGACGTCCAGCCGACGTTGGAAATTCGCCCGGGCTATCAGTTCAACGTCGTTGTCGATCAGGACATGGTTTTCCCGGCGGCATATGGAAAATAGCGTGTCTGATATTTACGAAGCGGGAAACTAATCGACGCGCACGATCACTTCGGTTGGTTGGCGATGAGGTAGCGCTCGGCTTAGCGATGTCAATGACTGTCGGCTACAATGATGAGGAGTGGGGAACAACGTGCATATTCGATCAATGAGTTAGCCCGATAATTCCAGGTTTCAGTCACGTTGCTGGCCAAAACATGCGATTATTGCTACATATCAGGGCCACCTGCGGGCTATTGGCAGAAACTTGCGTTTGGAAAGACGCCGGTAAGAGGCTCTCGACAATCTCCGGCAGACGAAAGGTCACTATCTTACAATGACAAGGGAAACCCAGACAGCCGGGTGCCAAGTTCTGCGACCGTCGTGCTAATAATGCGAGGCGCGGTCAGGACAGGAGCTGCGCCACCTGTCCTTGATCTGTCAGCAGTTCAACTGCCTGTTTATCGAACGACATAAAGGTTTCGCCGCCCAACCAATTGCCCTCATATGCCATGATACCATCCGCGAAATCACCACCAGCTTCGAGAATGGCGAGTCCGGCCTCAACAGCAGGACGATTCATCACAACATTTCCAGCATCCAGCAAATCACGGATCGTCAGGGCTACATCTTCCTTCGGGAGCTTCGCTCCGCGCCGTAGTATCCAAACCAGCTCACACAGGCACGGCAAGGCTACCGCGATAAGGGAAGCCTCTTTGAGAAGATTGCTGGCGGCACGGCCTTGCTTTGCGTCGTCCTGTAAAACAGCGCGCGCGAGTATATTTGTATCAACTGAGATTTTCATTCTTCACCCGCCCAACCAGAGGCGGCAATCTCGTTCATTTCGTCAATCGTCATCGGCTTTCTGACCTTGCCCGCATGCCGACTGATGAAACTATCAATTGTGCCTTTCGGCCGCGCCGCTTTCACCCGAAGCTCACCGCCCGGCAGTTTGTCCAATTCTATCCGTTCGCCGGGCCTAATGCCGAGATGTTGCAGTAAATCCCGCTTTAGCGTGACCTGTCCTTTCATTGTAACCCCTAGTGAAGTCACGACTCTCTCCTTTTTGCTCAGTAGGTCACGTACAGTAATGCAAATTCTCATTACTTGCAAGTGGCATTGTTTAGATGGGTGCAAAGCAATCGCGAGGGCTCAAGAAGGCCTAGCGGCCTTTACGCCATCAGGAAATTCCCCACAGGGACGAATGATTGCTGCGGCAAAGATAAATGGTTGACGGTAGGCCCATCTGATCATGTACACTCGAATGCCAGGTCTTGGTCTGACCATGCCGACTCCATATCTGTCTCCCCCGTCTGTGCTCATTGGAAGTCCATGTGACCTCGTTCGCTTGCGTCTCTTTTTTGATTGCCAGGCCGGGGCAGGCTGCTTCCGATAACCGGCGGCGACATTGGTGCGGGTCACCGCCATGCCATTTCGCTCGACGTAATCTGGTGACGAGGGACATGCGTCCAGGGTTCCTTCCATTGCAGTCCAGGCCACGTCCTTCGCGGGCTCGATGGGGCATGTCTGATCGGAGACCGGCTTCGCCTCGACCGTTATCCGCAACGGCCATCCGCAGCTTTCTTCCCCTGCGAACTGCGTTCGCATTCCTCGCGAAACAACAAAGCTGCTTCCTGCCGTCCTCCACTGCGTTTCAGCCCCTGCGGGGTGCGGTCCGATCGTCGCCGATCTTTGCGACAGCCATCGAGGCCGCGATGGGCGCGGCCCGAAACAAGCGAAAGGAACAAGACAATGGCTACCATCGGCACCTTCACCTCCACCGAAAACGGCTTTACCGGCTCGGTCCGTACCCTCGCACTAAACGTCAGGGCCCGCATTGCCCGCATTGACAACCCCTCCGACAAGGGCCCGCACTACCGCATCTATGCCGGTAATGTTGAGCTCGGTGCGGCATGGCAGAAGCGCTCCAACGAGAGCGAGCGCGACTACCTCTCGGTCAAACTGGACGACCCGAGCTTTCCCGCTCCAATCTACGCCACTCTGACTGAGGTGGACGGTGAGGCAGCCCTGCACCTCATCTGGTCCCGTCCAAACCGGGATTGAAGCCATCGGTCCAGGGGCTCTGCCAGCGAAGGCGGGGCTCCACCCGGGGTTGCCAGGAAGCACACGGGCATGTGGGCCTGGCATTCGCGCCGGACGCGAGCGATCCGGTCGCAGCGCAATCAATGCCCGGACGGAAACAGGACGGTTTTTACTAACGTCCGGAATTGCACACACGCCTCAGTCACGACTTCCACACGGTGGTAATGCTTGAGGAAATGGCTCGCGCAACCCAACCGGTTGAATGGCAGGGCAAAGCCACGCCCGGTTACTTGTCGCGGTGATCACGATAGCTGCTTTCCTTGTTTAGGCTGGGCGATTGCTCGACCCATCTGCGGATTTTCCAGGGTCGATATCATCCAACGCCTTTTCGCGCCGATCATCCCGTTCCGAAACGAACACAATAGGTTCGTCGCATCGATACTATGTTCTGTAAAAATGGCTTTTTCCGACGACCGATTTCATATCACTGCGCCGGAACCAGATCGCGCGACCGCATCGCAGCGGTGGGTTGCCCGCTGTAAACACGATCTGCTCGTCAGACCGCATTTGCATGATTTCATGCGGCAGGATCAGGCGGCGGACCGAGAGCTGTTTGGATCGCGAGCGCGATGATCCCCGCATCCCGGAGGAACGGTTTGTCTGGTCAACCTCGACCGTGGTATCGCCGCAACGCCTGGAAAGATACTCTGCTGTTTCCGGATCGTTGATCGCCGCAAACGAGATCCAGGAAGCGGACTCGAACCATTTCGAAGTCGCGTCGCGGCCGCCATAGGCCTCACGCATCTGTCCCAGTGACTGGAAGATCAAGATCAAGGTGATGCCGTATTTGCGTCCAGCATCGCGCGCGGTTTCAAGGATGCGCAGATAACCGAGGCGGGCTGCTTCATCAAGCAGGAAGAGTGCTCGGCCGGTCAACTCGCCCTTGCGGTTGTAGACCGCGTTCAAAAACGAGCCGATCACCACCCGGGCAAGCCCGGGATGCGCCTCGAGCACCTTGAGGTCCAGCGTGATGAAGATGTCTGTCTCGCCTGCGGCAATGTCATCGGTCGAAAATGCATTTCCAGATACGAGGGCGGCATAGTTCGGATAGCTGAGCCAGTGTGTCTCCTTGACTGCATTGGCATAGACGCCGCTGAATGTTTCCGGTGTCATGGCGATGAACGGAGCTACATTTTCCTTCACAAAATCCGAATCCGACTGGTCATGAATGCGCGCGAGCCGCTCCCGAAGTTTCGGTTCGGGTTCGGACAGGTTGACGCGGACCTGTCTCAGACTCTGGTCCATCACCTGCAGGTTTCCGGACAGGCAGACGTCGGCGATGAGGGCAATGAGGAGTTGCATCGCGGATGCGCGAAAGAAATCATCACGGGCGGATTCCTGCCGCGCACTGTCTGTCATCACCCAGGTCGCGACGGCAACGATATCCTCTTCTTTCGAATTGCCAAAGCGGCCAATCCAATCGAGCGCGTTGAACCCTGTTTCAGGATTTCCCGGATCAAGCACGATGACATTCCGGCCCGCCTTGCGCCGGTGCTCGACCACCATCGGCGCGACCTCGCCTGACGGATCGAGCACAACGAGACCGCCTCCCCATTTAAGTGCTGTGGGAACGGTGACGGATGTCGTCTTGAACCCTCCCGATCCTGCAAAAACCACGCCATGCGTTGAACCGAATGTGGCATCGAAACAGAGCATCGGCGCCTTGCCACCAGTCCCCCAGGTCTGCGGCGCGTCGGCCCTGAACGCAATATCTGTGACGCTGTCGCGGTCAACGCGGTAACGTTCGCCGACAACAATGCCGCCCGTTTGTGGAAACAGCTTTGCCGCCTGTTTCATGCTCATCCATTGGCTCTCGCCATGGATTGCACGCTTGCCCCCGATACGGCGCGGCGCGGGTCTGACAAAAGCGGCATTGCCTATCAGCGCAACTCGCAACGCAAATATACCCGCAAGCAGCGTAACGCATGCGCCGATCATGATCGCCGCATCCGCATAGACGAGGACCGATTGACCCTTTGGCACATTATCGGACAGTTCGACCAGGCGGACACTTTCGCGGATCGCAGCAATGACAACCGTCAAGAAACTTGCGCCTGTAACACTCCATCCGGCAGCCTTGATGTTCGCTGCGCCATTGGCGGCAAACAAGGTGAGGGTTCCGATGACGCCAGCCGTAACGTAAGGCACGGCAAGGCCAATACGGCCGAGTATCATGCGCGCCTGATCGGATTTTCCAAATGCGGCCAGCCAATGTTCGATGCCCGCCATTGCGAACATTGACGCTATCATCAGGGATGCGGGCATTGCTGTCAGCAGCAGCCTACGCATTGTCATGGCCGAACGCCTGCGCGCCGATTGCTGTCAGGCGGTCGCGCTCTTTTTCATCGTCAGCAAGACGAATGCCAGCGTCGATCAGAAGACCAAGCAGGAGGCCGCGTTTCTCATAACGCAATCCCGCCTTCACGATCAGCCCGCCGAGTTCGATTTTCTCGCGGGTGTCCTGTCTTCGAGCCTCGGATGTCGTCAACCGTTTCATCCGCTCAAGCCTCGCCAGCGCTGTTTTTAATCGCGTCAGACGCGAGCGGCAACGAACCGCTTGCAGCGCTCGATCCCGCCGGTTTTTTCCCTTCGGCCGAGCCGTTCCGGTCCGGGCGAAACCGGGCGGCGAGCTCTTCGAAGGCTCTCAGTAGTTCCGTTTCGTCAATCGCAATATCGCCGATCCCCGCCTTTAGGGCGAGGCGGCCGATGCGTTCAGCCTCACGCGTCTCGGCCTGTCGCAACTGGTCCTGAAGGAGGGCGATTTCTTGCCTGATCTTCGCGGATGGCTTCTTCATTGCGGGTCTTCCTTTCAAGATTTCTGCGGAAATTCCTTTTGGGGTTACAAGCTGCTCTCGGCTTGCAAGGATTGCGCAGACAAGCGCAACGCGCATCCCCGTTTATTCTACAGTCGGCAAGGCCGGCACTTTGGTAGATCATCCCCTCCGTTCCAAAGGAGTGGTCCAAGGGCGCAGTAATACGTCGCTGTCGCGACCCTTTGCTGACATGGCCCGGTGTCAGCCGCTTCCGGACGAACATGATGTCTGTTTTGTCGTCGGAGAAGCTTCGCCTTGGCTATCACCCATTTCACACCCCAGCTGATCGGACGCAGTTCCGGCCGCAGCGCTCTACTGTCGGCCGCCTATCGTCACTGTGCGAAGATGACCTATGAGAGAGAGGCGCGGACGGTCGATTTTTCCAACAAGCGCCATCTTGCCCATGAAGAGTTTCTGCTGCCACCCGGTGCACCTGATTGGGCAAGAGCGCTGGTTGCTGATCGTTCGGTTGCCGCAGCGGCAGAAGCCTTCTGGAACCGGGTCGAAGCTTTCGAGAAGCGCGAGGATGCCCAGTTCGCCAAGGAGTTCATCATCGCGCTGCCGGTGGAGCTATCGAAGGACGAGAACGTTGCGCTGATGCGCCAGTTCGTGTTCGAACAGGTCCTGTCTCGCGGGCAGATTGCCGACTGGGTCTATCATGACGATCCCGGCAATCCGCACGTTCACCTGATGACGACGCTCAGACCTTTGACCAAGGACGGTTTCGGCGCCAAGAAGATTGCCGTCATCGGTGAGGATGGCCAACCCGTACGCACAAAACAGGGAAAGATCCGGTACCGGCTTTGGGCCGGTGAGAAGGAGGAGTTCCTGCAGCAGCGAGGTCGCTGGCTGGATCTGCAGAACGAGCATCTGGCGCTGCGCGGTTTCGAGTTGCGTGTCGACGGGCGCTCCTATGCCGAGCGCGGCATTGACCTTGTTCCAACCACGCACATTGGCGTTGGTTCCAAAGCCATCCAGCGAAAGGCGCAAACACAGGGATGGCAGCCATCGCTGGAAAGGATCGACCTTCACAATGCATCAAGAAAAGAAAACGCCGCCCGGATCATGCAGCGACCACAGATCGTTGTTGATCTTCTTTCCGATGAAAAGAGCGTCTTTGACGAACGCGACATTGCAAAGGTCCTGCACCGCTATATTGACGATCCGGTCATCTTCCGCAACGTCATGGCGGCCATTCTTGACAGCACAGAATTGCTCCGCATCGATCGCGATGCCATCGACATTGCCACCGGCGAGCATATCCGCGCCCGCTATACGACGCGCCAGCTGATCCGGCTTGAAGCGGCAATGGCAAAGCGTGCGATGTGGCTGAGCGAACAAGACAGCCAAGGTGTGCAGGCACAGGATCTTCAAGCGGTCTTGGCGCGCCATCATCGCCTTTCGTCCGAGCAGAGAACGGCGATCGAACATGTCACTGGCGGTGCACGGATTGCCGCTGTGGTTGGCCGTGCCGGTGCCGGCAAGACCACGATGATGAAGGCTGCCTGCGAAGCCTGGGAAGCCGCCGGTTACCGCGTCGTTGGCGGAGCGCTCGCCGGCAAGGCGGCCGAGGGGCTGGAGAAAGAAGCCGGTATAAAAAGCCGGACTTTGGCGTCATGGCAATTGCGCTGGCGCGAGGGCCGCGACACGCTTGATCACAGGAGCGTCTTCGTACTCGACGAGGCTGGCATGGTGGCGTCGAAACAAATGGCCGGCTTCCTTGAAGCGGTGGTCAGGTCCGGTGCAAAGATCGTGCTTGTCGGCGATCCCGAACAGCTCCAGCCGATTGAAGCCGGTGCTCCCTTCAGGGCGATCGCCAACCGCATTGGTTACGCGGAGCTCGAGACCATTTATCGGCAACATGAAGACTGGATGCGTACGGCCTCGCTCGCACTTGCCCGAGGCCGTGTCGCGGAAGCCGTCCTTGCCTATGAGGGCAAGGGTCGCATCATTGGCGAAAGTCTCAAAGAGGGTGCCGTGGCGCGGCTCATTGCCGACTGGAACAATGACTATGATCCGGAAAAGACCACTTTGATCCTCGCCCATCTTCGCCGTGATGTGCGCAAGCTGAACGAGCTCGCCCGCGACAAGCTCGTCGAGCGCAGGATTGTTGGAAAAGGACACGCCTTTGCGACCGGGGAGGGTATCCGTCACTTCGATATTGGTGACCAGATCGTGTTCCTGAAAAATGACAGCGGGCTCGGCGTCAAGAACGGCATGATCGCCCGTGTCGTTGAGGCGGCACCCGGCCGCATCGTTGCCGGGATCGGAAAGGGGAATGAGCGCCGGCAGGTCACGATCGAACAGCGCCACTACACCATGGTCGACCATGGTTACGCGACGACAATTCACAAGTCTCAAGGGTTGACCGTCGACCGCGTCAAAGTGCTGGCCTCGCTCTCGCTTGATCGCCATCTGGCCTATGTTGCCCTGACCCGCCACCGCGAGGATATGGCACTTTATTACGGCACGCTTTCCTTTGCAAAAGCCGGCGGTCTGGTCCCGCTCCTTTCGCGCCGTGCGGGCAAGGAGACGACGCTCGACTACGAACGCCATGAGCTCTACCGGCAGGCGCTGCGCTTTGCCGACAATCGCGGCCTGCAGATTGTCCGTGTTGCCCGCACCTTGCTTCGTGATCACCTCGAATGGACGCTGCGCCAGACACGCAAGGTAGCCGAGCTTGCCCGGCGTCTGCGCAGTGTCGGCGAAAAACTCGGCCTTGCTGAAATCAGCAATACCCCTGCCAGAAAGGAGATCAGGCCCATGCTCGCCGGCATTCCCTTCAATCCTTCTGCCCTGGAGGAAACAGTCGAGCATAGGCTTCTCGCCGATCCCGCTGTCAGGAAACAATGGGATGATGTATCCGACCGTTTCCGCTATGTCTTTGCCGATCCCGAAACCGCTTTCCGAGCAATGGACTTTCATGCGGTTCTGACCGACGACAAGGTTGCAAGGCAGACGCTTGAGCGATTTGTGGCTGCTCCCGCCTCCATCGGGCGGCTTGCCGGCAAGACCGGCCTGTTTGCCTCAAGCCTGGACAAACAGGCGCGGCGCGTTGCCGAAGCCAATGTGCCGGCGCTCAAGCGCAGCATTGAAATTTATCTCGGTCTGCGCCAGGCGGCGCAGGAGCGGATAGGCAAGCAAGAACAGGCGCAGCGCCAACGCCTATCGATCGACATTCCGGCACTCTCGCCGGCGGCGCACCTTGTGCTCGAACGGCTTGGCGACGCCATCGACCGCAATGATCTGCCGGCAGCCCTCGGCCATGCGATCAGCAACCCCGCGATCAAGGCGGAGATCGACATCTTTGGCAAGGCTGTGGCGGAACGGTTCGGCGAGCAAACCCTGTTGATGAATGCAGCGCGCCATGCCTCAGGCAGCCTTTTCGACAAGGCCGCGGAGGGACTTGCTCCGGCAGAACGCGAGAAGCTTGTAAAAGCATGGCCGCTCATGCGCACCGCCCGCCAGCTTGCCGCCCATGAGCGCACCGCACAAACGCTGAAAATGACCGAAAGCCTTCGTCAAGCCCAACAGCAGCAGGTGTTGAAGCAATGAGACGGGCGAGCGCCATCGTTATCATCACCGGCACCGCCCTCGGCTTCCTGGCGGCGGTCGGCACCGCCTGGTTTTGTGAATTCCGGTTCAACCTGACCCCCAGCGAACCACTCGGATTGTGGCGTATCATCCTGTTGAACCGGCCGGTTAGGAACGGCGACCTGGTCTTCGTGTGCCCGCCTGAGAGCGCATTGTTCCACAAGGCGCTCGAGCGCGGCTATCTCAGGCGCGGGCTTTGCCGCGGGGGCTACGCGCCACTGATCAAGAGTGTGGTCGCAACATCGGGCCAGCATATCAAGATCGACACGCACGTTACTGTTGATGGCACTCCTGTGACCAGCTCGGCCGTGCGAAAAAGCGATGGCAATGGCCGTCCGGTCAGTCCCTTTTCAGGCGGTGTCGTTCCACCCGGGTTCATCTTCCTCCACTCACCCTTTGCGAGCTCCTATGATTCACGATATTTCGGGCCGGTTCGGGTCAGTGGCGTGCTTGGTCTTGCCCGGCCGGTCCTTGTCTATAATCCCTGATCGGCAGCACGGCCCCATCCTTGTTACGATGTCAATCACCATCGGAACGGGCGGCTGGAGCGGCTATGTGCTTGCGCTTCCGGCAGTCCTCCTCTTCCCGGCGCTTTGGGCGCATGCGCGATCGCGCTGGATCGCAGCCCTCGTGTCGGCCGGATATTTTCTGGCAGCCACCCGGGGCCTGCCGCAGGGTGTTGCCAATTTCTATGCCACTGATCTGTGGCCCGGATTTCTGCTCTGGATCGGAGCCTCGCTGTCTTTTGTTGCCGTACATGCTGCACTGTGGACCAGGCATCCGGGAAGAGGAAGGGCGGTGCGGTATTTGATAGCGGCCACGCTGATGGCCGTACCACCCTTGGGGATTGCCGGCTGGGCCCATCCGATAACTGCCGCGGGCATGGTGTTGCCAGGCTGGGGGTGGTGGGGCCTGACGATCACTACAGCTGGCCTCGCCATCATGACAACGCGGTGGTGGCCGCTCGCCGCTCTTGTATTCGCAGGGTTTTGGCTCTGGTCCGCTGCGACGTGGACACCGGCAGATCAAACCGAAGGCTGGAAGGGGATTGATCTGCGACAGGGCAAATCGCTCGGCCGCGATATCGCGCTTGGCCAGCACCGGGAGCTGATCGCATTGGTTCACGTCGCAGCAGGTCATGGCGCTCGCGTTGTCGTGTTGCCTGAGAGCGCACTCGGCTTTTGGACTCCGACCGTCCAAAGACTCTGGCAGGACGGGCTGCGCGGGTCAAAAATCACAGTGATGGCAGGTGCCGCCGTCGTCGACAAGGCAGGCTACGACAATGTTCTGGTCGCGGTTTCGGATGATGAGGCAGAGATTGTGTACCGCGAACGCATGCCGGTACCGGTTTCAATGTGGCAGCCATGGCTTGGCTGGATGGGGCGGGCCGGCGGCGCCCGCGCTCACTTCTTTGCCAATCCGGTCGCGCAGTTCCAGAACAGGAAAATAGCGCCTCTCATCTGCTACGAGCAGCTCATCGTCTGGCCAATCATACAGTCGATGCTGCACGTGCCCGATGTTATTGTGGCAACCGGAAATGTGTGGTGGACCTCTGGCACCTCCATCGCTGCCATCCAGCGAACCAGTGCAAGTGCCTGGGCGCGGCTGTTCGCCATTCCCATCGTCGTCGCATTCAACATGTAGGAGGAATTATCGCAATGCTCGACGCAGCCCTTATTCAGCAGTGTGCTGATCCGTCGCTTGAAACCTCGCTCGTCCAGCATTTTATCGCGCGGGCGGGCTCTTCCGATCCGCTTGCCGTGACCGTCCGCTCCGGAAACCGCGTCATTCTCGTTGAAAAACCCACCACTCCTGATGAGGCCGTGGAACTGATCCGCCGGAACGTTGCCCGCAATATTGTGCGCGTCGGAATTACCCAATATCCGGCGGGTCTTGGCATCGTTGAGGCTGCCCAGATCAAAACCGACCTGGTCGAGAGCTGTGCGAATATCCGCATGGGGACGGCTTTGTTTGCCAAGGTCTATCGCATCGTCCTGAAATGGTACGGCGCTCCGGCGAACGAAGCGTTTGAGGATGCCATCATCGCATGGCAGACCGGCTATTTCGAAGGGAATGCGGTTTTTGGAGCGGCCGATCCGGGCGGCAACGGGCCTGTCGTGCCGGTACAAGAACAGACGGCTGCGACACCGGAAAAGGATGAAAATGAGCGGCCGCAGCATGAGGCCCGCCCGGGCACAGGGGCCGAAGGCGACCCGAATAGGGCGGCATTGCGCGTCGATCTCTCCGCAATTGGTGGCATCAAATGATGTGCATCCGGTCGAGGATCCGGTGCACCGCAATTCGTCAACAAGAAATATCTCATCGCCTGCGCCGGATCCTCGACCGGATGGAAACCTGCAATTTCAGTGCACTGTAGAGGAGCATGATGGAAAATCACCAACCGTCGCCGTTGCCATGGTCGTTGGCTGTGTTGCAAAAAGTGGGAAGCAAAAGGGATATGGATCTAGCCCTTGCCAAAATAAGGGACCGTTTCCGGTTTGCTCACCTGACCTTCCTCGTGGTCCGCTCCGCAAACCGGACGGACAGGTACCCGTTCTGTTGCACGACCTATCCAGAGGATTGGACCTCCCTTTATCTGCGCAACAACTATTTCGAGATCGATCCGGTGATCGAGCTCAGCCGCACAGGTTTTCTCATGCTCGATTGGTCAAAGCTTGACCGGCGCTCCTCGGGGGTGAGGGACTTTTTCGCTCAGGCCAATGCATTCAATATCGGAAGGCATGGTGCTACCCTCCCGATCAGAGGACCGGGCGGCGAACGCTCTCTCTTTTCCGCCACATCCAACCTGCCGAGGCTCGAATGGCGGCAATTGCGTATCGCGAGCAATCACAACATCCAGATTCTGTCCCACTACCTGCACGAGAAAGTGCTTTCCCTGACGGAGCTGCGGGAAAGCAGCAACTACCGGACGCTCTCCAGACGCGAGCAGGAGTGTCTTCAACTTCTGGCGCAAGGTCTCGTCCCCAAACGCATTGCTCCCAGATTGCATATTTCAGAAAGTGCCGTGCGCCTTTATCTTGGATCCGCCAGACGCAAACTCAATGCCGCGACGATCTATCAGGCTATCGGAAGGGCAAGCTTTCTTGAGCTAATCCGCACCTGACCGCCTCTGCATGTGGTCTCTCCGAATGCCTCCGGCGTGTTTTTTCCAACTACAATCCGCTCGTCAATCTGTCGAAATCAACAGGTTGCGCTGACGCCCCTCATCCATCAGTTCTACCCGATCACGGATAGCCGCAGGAACCCCTGTAGCGGGCCGGTTTCCAAAGCCTGGACTGGAGCGGCACCTGTCGTTTGGCATGATAGCGAGGATTACGCCATGGTGGACACAAGGACGATAGATGTCTGGCGGAGGGCTCCGCGCATCAATTCGTTTGCCGCCTTCTTTGAAAGAACCGCAAGCGGACTGGACGGGGCTCCGGACCTGGGCAAGCCGGAGCCTGCGATGGACCTGCTTTCGTTCGATCTCGACTGCATGTTGTTCTGGGACACGCATCGGCGTTTGTGGGGGCATTTCGACAGCCATTATTTTGCAAGCATTCCCTTTCGCCTCGAAGAGGAATGCCGCCTTGGCGCGGCGATCCTCTTGTTTGGCCAGACGGTATGGGCGCGAAGTGGCCGGCCGGCCACGATCTATACTCTGGGGGCAGGCGCCGGCACACTTGCAAGGGCATTGGCAAAGCTCGGGGACGGGCGTCTGAAAACGCTCAACTGCAGTCCAACAACGGGAAACCGGGTCTGTTTTTTTGCGCGAAGAGGCAGCGACGATGCTCACTTTTACCATGGACCATTCTTCCAATTGGACGATGAACGTTACGAGACAGATCAAACGCTTGAACCGTTCAGGGACGGATATGATGTGTTGCTGGAAGATACGACCTTTCAGATGTATGGCCCGGACCGGGACAACCAGACAGCTTTCATAGCGCCTAGGGTGAAGCCGGGCGGCGTCCTGGTGCAGGTGCAGAAACTGAACCACCCTAACCTTCAGGTCTATCTTGAGCGGGAACGTCAGAAAGACAGGGAGTTCAAGTCGAGGTTTTTTTCTACGGAGCAGATAACGGAAAAGAAGCGCGCTGTTCTGGATACGATGAAAGATCTCCAGGTCGATCTCGAGCGAACACAATCGGCACTTCAACAGCATTTCCGCTACGCCGTCGTCACGTGGAACAGTGGAAATTTCTACACCATCGTCTCCTCCAATTGCCTGGGATCGGTCCGTGATTTCGTCACATCAATGGTAAAGCCGGCGCTGCCTTCAGAGTTTTGCTACGAACAATTGCCGCGCATTCTCGTAAATGATGAAAAAGATCCGTTACCCTCGGACTGGACATGGCGCGCACCCTGGCCGATCGGCGGTGAAATGTGAACGGCAGTTTCTCAAGCAAAGGTAGATGGAAATGAGCAGAGAGCTGCGAGATTCGGGTTGCGATAATGCTGTAGAGGAGGTCAGAAGAGCATTGTCTTTTCTTCTGCCCGATCTTGACGGGTTCTGGAGGCGTTCGCTCAAGGATTATGCCTGTGCAGTTTATGACAAAGGTGCCCGCGGCCAATGTCAAGTTCGCGACGAGGCAATGATCAGGCTGCAAAAGTTTGTCGCGCGCATCGCGACAAGGTCAGGAGCCAGTCTAGCCGATGCAGAGCGTGCAAGTGCGCAAATTGCGGCTTTGCCGATCATACAAAGCGGTCCTCACTGTCATTTGCTGATCGAGACGGATGCCTTTTATACGCACCTGTTCAGCGCACTCGGCCTGGTGGCCCACCATTGCTCATGGCATATCTGCTACAGTTCTTCGACGGTCAAGTTCATAGAAAAATCCAAAAAGGGCCCCGGATGGCTTTCGCTCGGCAGCGAGGCGGTAAATGTTTTCGGTCTGTCGCGAAGCCGGATGGATCCTTTCAGTATTTGCGGCTTCAACGGGCGCTATCGATTTACCCTGTCCGGGCAAAAGGGTGAGCCAGCAAATGCTGCTGTCGCTAAGCTCAAAGTTATTTTGCCGGACCGGGACTTTCCGTCAGCAGCCGAGGCGATCAAAGCTGCCAATCAGATTCTGTGGCGCAGATCATTTCCTGCGTCCCTCGGATTGCTGCAATTCGACGATATCGACGTTGCTGACCTCGTGGCGGAACATTTTGAGGATAAAGCATCCTGGCTTTCGGCCAGTTTTGCCGGCGCTGGTTCCTTCGCGAAAAACATACTAGGCGTGTCGAGGCAGCTCAATGCAGGACCATGGGCGGGGTGGGTGCGTCAAACAACGGATTTTTTCTGGGGCTTGGAGGGCGGCAGGATATATCCCCTGCGTTTGAACGACGGATTCCTCTCGGGCGGATCCGATACGAGCTTGAAGATAAGGTTTGAACCCGAAAGCATTGCAATCTCATTGCGCCAACGCAAACTGGTGCCCAATCTCCTGGTGACGTTTCTGGTGACGTCCATTCTTCCCGGGGTTCGTGTCCTCGGCGGCTGCCGGCAGGTCATATATTATCCCCTCATGCGCTATCTTGTTGCCACCGCACTCGCGGCTTCAGATGATCGCGATCTGCTTGACGCAATGCGTGCTGACGAGCGTCCGAGCATGTGGGGACACCGCGTCTTGAGGCCACAGGACGGCTGCCCATTTCTGGAGATCGAGGAAAGCGGCGATGCGTTGGAGGTGGCTGCAAGATATGGCGGCAGACCGCTTGAAGGGGCCTGCGGTAACCTTGCTAGTTTTACCGATGATCCCCTTTGGGCAGAATTGTCCACGCATATCCGCCGGCGTGCAATTCATCCTGCTTCCCCGGAGTGGCAATGGGCATAGTTCTCATGGGTTCCGGCGCGAATGCGACTGGAGGACTCTCGAACACCGTCGCTGACCCGTACCGAAAGGAACCTTCATTTATGGGAGTTGTCCATGGATACAACGGAAATATTGATCAGGCGGATTTTCCCTGATGAGATCGAGATCTTCCGGCGCATTCGCCTCGAAGCCCTTCGTTCCGAACCGGTTTCATTTGCAAGCCGCTTCGAGGATTGGGCCGCACTTTCCCATGAAGAATGGCGTCAACGACTGCATGATCCCGTCTTTGTCGTTTTCAACGGGACGAACCTGTCGGTATCATGGGTTTATTGCGCCAGCGCCCTGCAAAAATGGCTCATCGCGCCACGCTCGTCATGGTGTATGTGCGGGCAAGTTTCCGCGGTACAGATTTGGCCGTATCGCTTCTGGACGTGGTCATCGATTTTGCAAAAGGAGAGGGGATCTGCCAGCTTGAACTCGCAGTCAGCGCAGAAAATTCCGCGGCGTTGCGCTTCTACAATCGCTACGGATTTATTGAGGTTGGCCGGATTCCCGGCGGGCTGCTGGATCGTGACAGGGAAGTTGATGAGGTCCTTATGGTGCGGCGGTTGAGAGCTGTACAGCCGTGCGACGCTGAGACAGTTTGAAGTGTGTGGTTATCGTGAACGCTGCTGCAGTACTCCCTCGCGTTGCAGATTTAGTGGAGCTGGCAAGCACTGGTGGAAGCACAATCAGTTCGAAATGGCTTGGAGACGGTGTCCGAAGGTCGGGCGGGTAACATGGCAGGATGATATCGGTGCTGAAGGGATAACGCTAGGCGGCTTACAAGCCTCGGAACCGGAATTGTCCTCGAGGACCGTCAATCGCGATCCGGTACCGTTTGCCCGATGGCATTTCCAGCGTGGTCGATCCCTCCAGTACTGCGGCAGCCAACACTTGGGGCTCTCCGTCAAGATCGCCTTTCGGGAGTGTCTGACCGTTGATGACCTCGAACTGCAACGTCGCGTGAACTTCGTGCCGCGCACCGTCTGCCAAAATTAAAATGTAAGGCATTCCAGGTTTTCCTTTAGGTGGACCCGAGACGCTCTGTTGCAGAAGTCTATCGGGACCGCGTCGAGTGCCCCCGGCAAGAGCGAAACCGGTTCCATTCATTAAAGTTCCAAAAGAAGCCAGCACCAAGGCTGGGCAAATTAAGTTCCTCACAAATGGCGCTCGAAAGGCGTGGCTGAGCACCATAGGTCACAACGCGCAGGATTGAATTTAGCTACACCGTACCCCAAGCGAGGCCTGATCCCTATGGGACACTTCGGAGTGGCGGCATCAGGCCTCTAGCCGACTTACGATCAGCATTACCAACAATAGCACTTTTCAAAGTTGACCACTACTAACACGATAGCCCGGTGCATGTTCAACCGAACAATGCCGGCCCAGTGCAATCGACACCGCAGCCATAATTACGATGGCCAGAAGATAGGGCCACGTTCGACTGAGATAAGGTTTGTCTTCCGGATCCATGTTCTGTGATCTCTGGGCTGACCAATTCTGCATCACTACATCTGATTCAGCAATAATCAAATTGTTCCTATTCAACTCAGGAAATCACCATGAAAACCAATCAGCGGGCGGGAGGCTATTGCTGCGCGTGAAGAAAATGTACTGACCGCATACGTGGCAATCTGACCACAGGTGTGGGCCATACTTCAGCCGCAGGCCGCCGACCGTCAAGGCCGGCATGAAAATAACCACTGCCGAGTCCGATGCGTGCTTTTCCGCGAACTGGCAATTTTCGAATCTTTTGTGCAGAACGGCGTCAAGCTCGATATGAACCAGAATGAGCTTGACGTTCTGGTATCGCTCGCCTTCAACATTGGCAGCGGGACATTGTCAAATTTCCACATTGATAAAAAGCTGAATGCGAGAAATCGTGTCGCACAGCCGATCAGTTCCTTGTCTGGTGCAAGGCAGGCGGGAAGTCCTCAATGGGCTCGTCACCCGCCGAGCAGCGGAACGCAAGCTGTTCCTCACGCTGGGTAGCCGACAAGCCGCCAGCAACTCCGGAGCCTGAGGCACATGCCTCGCTGCGGGTGGCGCTTGTCGCGATCTTCAACGCTGTTTTCAATAAAGCATAATCATGGACATCGCTCTTTTATTCCGATCATTCGGCAAATCCTTCAGGTGATCGGCCGGTATCTCGTCGGCGGTTGGCAATCTCGATGATTCGACTGTTCAGGCAATCACTGGATTGATCTGAATGGCGTTTTCTGGGCATCGTGGCTCTATGACCGCTGCTTGATCAACAAGCCATCACGGAATTAGCCGAGGACGCGGCAGCCGCTCAATCACAGACAAGAACGGCGTATCATATCGGGTTGCGGAGTAGGCCTTTGCCGCACAGATGAGGCCGGCAAGGAAACATATGATCGACCCGTCACGGTTCCTTCAGATTTTTCAAACCAATTAAGTTAGTATGAAGGTAGAGTGAGCGGAAATTATGCAACAGTCCGATGCGGTAGGCAAATATAATACATCCCTCAAAGAAGGTGATCCTTTGCAGGTATTGCAGAACGCCGACAGGGATGGCAAATGGTTTGAAGTAACGGTCATATCAGGCTCTGAGGCGGCCTTTACTGTGAAACTTGCAGATAATGTTCAAGAGGTGGTGCCTTGGAATTCAGGACAAAATCAGGAATCTGGAAGGTGCGAGATTAAACATTTCCGTATACGCAGGCCAATGATGGATTAATCTATGCACGATCAAACGTGAAAGAAGTCAACAAGGTCGTAACGAAATTGCTGGCTTTTTCTTTCACAAGTGTTTCTGTCCATTGATCGGATCCCCGAAGCATCAAGCCGCTGTAGATGCTGTCCACCGCAGCTTCTTCAATACGTTTGATATGGGATTTGAAGACGGCTTCATCGCCGGTTTTGTAGATATCACGCACGACCATCCGCAAAATTTCCTGCATGGCAATTTGCCAAGCCGTATTGATCGCCTGCAATTCATTCGCTGGATCTGGCATCGAAAGCTCCGTTGGGCTTAACTGTTTCTGGAATTGCCAGAAGCCTTTTGGCCCCGTTATAAGTGCTTTGAAAATAAAAAAGGCCAGACACATGCCTGACCTTCCCATTTAGTTTGCTTTCAACAGTGCCGGTACATCCGTGGTCAAAGGAAAGCAGGTACCAATTTTTAGATCGCCTGTAGATTGCAAGCTGACATTTTGCCGGACTTGTTGTCGCGTTCAAGGTCATATCCGACCTTCTGGCCCTCAACGATCTCACGAAGACCTGCGCGTTCGACAGCGGAAATATGGACAAACGCGTCCGTGCCCCCATTGTCTGGTTGGATGAAGCCGAAGCCTTTAGTGGAATTAAACCATTTAACTGTGCCAGTGGTCATAACGAACCCTTTCATAGCAATTATAGATACCGCAACGCAAAAAAGCACTGTGGATGGTGATTTCGATTTTGAAGGGGAAGTTCGTCCAGGGCACGTTGCCATCGTGCAATAACAAAAGTCTGACAAGCAATATCGACAATAGACAAATACGCCCAGAGTCTGGCAATGTCAAATTAACGTTCTCTTCTACCCTCAACTTGAAAAGCTGTGGCTTGCGACCGCTCGTATAACCGAACCCGGTAGCCAGCGCGGCATGACGGAAGTTGCGACTCACCCATTCGGTGGGTCACCCTTCCCTTGAAGGGTCTGTCCTGCATGAGTTGTTGGACCGGCCTGTTTATCAGTTCCTAATCAGTCCGGTCTATCTGACCGTCATGTCTAAACGCGCCAGCGTTCTTGTGTTGACCGCGATACCAGTTGATTTCGCAACGCTCCGCAAGCCCACAGGGCGGCCCGGTGCGACCGCGTTGTGGGTTCTCATGCTGATAACTTCGTTCCTTCGTCATAACAACCGGGCGATGAGCCCCAGCTCACGTGCTTCATCCGAGCTCAGGTAGTAATTTTCCTTGGCTCGCTCATAAAGGGTCTCGGCATCGATCAGACTGCCTTTGGCCAAGTCCTCGAAGCCTTCCCATTCAAGCCGGTGCGCCGTTTCAAGAAGCGATACCTGCTCTTTGGCAATTTGTATCATTGCACGCATTGGACCGTCGAAGTTCACGGATTTTGTTATACGGCGTTCATGGACCAGGAAGGTTGTATCTTTGGTTGCAAAACGATTAGGGGCCGGGAAAGCACCCATAATAGTCATTCCCGCTGAGTACACGATCGTTTTCCCAATAAAGTAGGCGGCCCTTCCGGAGTCGCGTATGAAGAGCGATATTTCGAGAGCGATACGACGAGCGATGTCGGCGTCCCCACCTTCCGTCATTACTTCGAGAACCAGATCTTCATTTGTGAGGCGAATTTGTGCGAGGGCATTAAGTACATCCCACAAGGTACCGCTTGAAATATTGCCAGCTATGCGAATGTTAGGTTGATAGAGCAGGGTAGTGTCCGCGAGCATAATGTTTGTCCTATGGTGGTCAGGGCAACACAGAACACGCCATTTTTGTATAAGTTCCCAAAACTCATATTGCTCACGCAACACGCGGCGTGAATTCAAAGTTATGAGTTTGTGACTGAGCAATCATACCCAACCAAAAGCAGCCGGTTCGACGATGAAGAATTTACGCAATATTGAACTGGCATTGCGTCATGCTTTAAAACGCTTTGGTCGCGATCCAGCCAATCATCCTCGTACGCGAGAGAGGGCATTTATTGCCGATCTTTTTGATCGGGGTCACCTGGATTTTGAACTACGAGAAAGGCGTGGCTAAAAAGATTGAAGTGGCGTCTCAAATCGAGGGTGTCACAACAAACCCTACTTGAAGCCTGTCTCAGTACACAATCGCCAGGTTCTATCTCGGCGAAATTAGAAATTGACCTTGCGCGCGGTAAGGACATTCGTCGCGAGATCGTGACCGTAGAGACGGTGATGATTTGGACAAATCGCTAACCGCTCCATTTATGAGGACATGTTGGTCGGGATGATCACGGGGGGCTAAGGTCCATAGAAGTTCAAGGGCCTGGTACTGATGAGCGACTGGTTCCAGGTGCGGCGATAGGTAGTGTGAGTAGAGATACTCTTAAGCGTTTGATGATTCGTCGCACGATTAAGCAACATCTCGATAAGGAAATTCGGTTCGCTGCAGTCAAACATCATCCCACACATTGGTATTTGCTGCTCATTGGCATTAGTTAAAAGCCTTTCCCATTATGTAGAACAACGTTTGGAACAAGTGGGTTAATGCAAGTATAAGTCTGGGGTGACTTTTATACGGTCGCCCGCTTGATAACAGTCTGTTGGTTTGCCGACTGTCGAAAGCCGCACAGACGAACTGGAGAAAGCTGGACGTTTGGCCATGGCATGATGTCGTGCTCCAAGATAATTCAGCCTCCAAGTATCAGGAAACAGCTAGCAATGAGGCCACCGCTGCTGCGCCGATCAATGCAATTTGAGCAAATTTCTCGGCAACCGCTTTTTGTCCTGCGTTGTGCTGCGTGTCGCCGAAAAATACGATACATGTTGCCGCCAAACCGCTCACTGCCGTTAGTAAAATAGTGGCAAAAAAAACGAGATTGAGAGAAATCATTGTAACCTCCAGTTGATCATTGCGACCATTATCGCTCAGTTCTGGGAGGCGTGGATAAGTTTTAGATTATTTGGAAATATCTTGTTTCGGGCATTGTTAACGCAGTTTGGTTCGGCGGCCTCGGCGGAGATGACCAGAGAGAACGAAAGGCATAGCCGAACTGATTGGCCGCTGACCGGGTTTCAGAAATGGATCCGAAGTGGCAAAATAAATGAAGGGTTCACCTTCGGTTTGGTTGTTACATCGGCGGCGACAGCAGCGTTAAACGGTATCAATATAAGCGTTGAAATGTACGCGATTTGCTTGAACGCTTTGAAGTTCATCTGCTGAGCCCCAAGATGGCAATCATGCCTGCGAATCAATTACTATTCTACATTTCCGCGATTATGCCCTCGTGTGCAACACTGCGTTAAAATTGTATAAAAAAGGCCAATCGAGTAGTTCCAGGTGAGGCGGTTTTCCCGAATTTTTTTCCTGAATCCTTGAATTCAATTTGGCCAAAACTAAATCATTTTGCGTCGATCGCATAAGTAGGATCGACACCGCTGGAGGCCTCAACTTCGGCGTCTCAGCGTCATGTTGCTTCAAGGAGGATATGGCAATGACAGCAAATTCTAATTTCGCTCCACTGTTCCGGTCCAGTGTTGGTTTTGACCGGGTGTTCAATCTCCTGGAGAACGCTCAGCGTGCACGGTCGATCAGCGACTGGCCTCCGTATGATATCGCGAAGACCGGTGAAGATACCTACAGGATCACCGTCGCTGTCGCAGGCTTCTCACAAGACGATCTGGATCTGACGTATCAATCCAATCTCCTCACGATCATCGGGAAGAAAGAAGAGGCGCAACAGTCTGAGTATCTTCACCGAGGCATTGCCGGGCGACCGTTTGAGCACAGGTTCGAGCTCGCCGATCACGTGCGTGTGGTAGGCGCGGGGCTTGAGAATGGTCTGCTTTCAATTGAATTGATCCGAGAGGTCCCGGAAGCCATGAAACCACGCAAGATTTCAATTGGCACGGAAAAAACCGTCTCGGTATCGAAGGAGTTAGAAAAGCCCAAACATCAAGAAGCGGCCTAGCATAAGCAACCGGGGAGGGCGCTAAGAGCCTTCCCCTTATATAAAGGGAACAACTGTCATGATGGAGAAGTATTTCACGAGGCCCGTTTCCATCCTTGTTGGCCTCGGCGTGCCGACAGATATCCACTCTGTTATGGAAGCATACCAGCTGTTGAATGACTGGCCAGTCCATGGCCGGGATACTGCGCATAGCCTTGCTTTGAATGCTTGCAAAGGCGTGCTGACAGGTACGATTGAAGCGGAAACAGCTCGTGGACTATTTATCGCTTTCGCGAAAAAGCACGACTTACTTGCGCCTGAGATTGGCCCCGTGTTAGGCCATCGGCACGGCGGAGGAAATCTGCGCGTCCTGTAATTGTGCAGCCCGGTGTCCATTGTGGATGCCGGGCTTTCTTTGGTCTGTTCATTTGCAACCATCCCTGCACATTGGTGCGCTTGCGGCAGTCTTCGGACCTCTGATTATTCTCTAATAAAATCCGCAAGCTGCACAATGCTTTCCCGTTCCAAGGAGACCCAAACAGTCGTGTCTCCGCCGGATACCTTCAGAACATGATATGTAGTGCCATCCTTTCTCTGGCGGAGTTGGCAGTCAAGAAATCCTTCACCCAGTGAGGTATTGATCGCCAACTGCTTGATAATCGGATCGCTAACGAGCCCTTTAATAAGTGCAGCAGATTTCGTGATTCTCGAAAACATCATCACACTCCAGTCAACCTTGTTATAGCGAGAGATTATCATGAGATGGACCAAATGCGAGCCAGAGCCAGAACACCTGACACAATAGGCGTGGTGCACAAAGACCATGGCCCGATCCTCGCAACATGGCAGCCCCATCGTGGCGCCTTCATCGGAGTTAAGCCAACCGGCGATACACCATTATCAAGGTTGCGCCACTCCAACCGGCGGCAACCATTGTTTATCACAAGATGTTTGTAAGTCGTGACTGCAATCCAACGTCTAATAGATTTGTTTAATGTTCTGTTTTAGGCTCACAAAGTCATGAACCGGAGATCGACACCGCATGCGCAGTTCTCTACTTTGCACGTTGTGCAGTCTCTTTTTGACCGTGGAAAGTGCCTTCGCGTTGCCAAAAACTCTGACCGCGACACAACTGGTTGATATTTGCAGTTCATCAACAGTTTCAGACGCGGCGGCAAATGGTGACCAATTAAGTTGGCAAAGAATGAGCGATGCGGATTTCAATGAATGGCGCACCGGCTTTCTTGCTTACAACGGCGGGTCAGTCGATATCGTTGGATGGCACCACGGACAAGGCGAGCACGTCGTGAGTTTGTCGTTCTGGATTGCGCAGGGGCCCAACAGCCACAAGGCATGCAACTACAGTCTGGGCAGTGATGCCGGTTTGTTGGGTGGGTTGACAGAAATTTTGGGCGCACCGGAGACGGTTGAGGGAATGGCTGGAAACGCTTATTGGAAAACAGAGCTGATGGAAGTGTACTATACACAGGTTGGGGCAAGTACATTGGTAAACATTAGCTATAAAAAATAGCAGAGATTTAGCGATGATCGCGGCATGCTGCTATTGAAAGCTATTCGTGAGGGTTAGTCTCTGCCCCGGTAAATGAATAAGCCAAGGGTAATCAGGCCCAGCACTGCAACAACATAAATCAAGATTTCATCGGTCAAACAATCTCTCCCGTCCGGACAATCGGACAGGTTAGCATAAAAAGAATGGACATGGTCAATCGCCTGTCAATCCTGCCAGTTATCTCCAGCCAAAATAATTCCAGACAACTCGGTCAGGTGCTTCGAAGTTTTCTACTGTGTAATCCTACAGTGCCAACCAACGTAAATATTTTTCGGAACCATACGCCGTTAATTTGGTTCGTTGCCAAACACATGAGCTTGGCAATGAATGATAAAAAGCCCAACAACCACAGGATCTTGGAGAATCTCAGCAGAGATTCGCAACCACCCGCTTTGCGGAAAGCTGCAGACGGAAGCAATCCGCCCATTGAGACGAACGGGCGATTTGCAGAATTGCTGCGAAGGCTTGAAGAGGCAGAGAATACAATGACCGTGGACGAACATAAGGAACTGTGATGTCTGACAAATTTGCCCCGATTTATCTCAAAGACCCGAGGTTGGACCAAGCCCATGAGATAACCTCGGTAACGGAGGCGCTCGGATATATCCATGGCTTATGGCCGCGCCACCCCAATTCAAAACGGGAAACAGCCGAACAGATATGCCGGCAAGCACTGGCGGGCGATATTTCAACTGAGGAAGCACGAGAGTTGATTTATCAAACCGCGATGGGAGCTGACCTCTTGGAAGGCGACGAAGATTAGATAAGTCGAGGCGGCCTCCATTGTATCTGCCCTCGTATCGATCAGGATGCGGGTATATGGAACTGATTCGCTTCGCCCGCATTGACTCCGTTTCGTAGGAGTGAGTGCCATGAGTATCGCATCCCCTAGATTTAAGTACGAGGATGAAAAACAGCGCGAAGCCGAATGCCGGGAAGCATTGAAAGATCGGTTTCTCGACAAGGTTTCTTCGAAAGATATGTACGCTATCCATCAAGAGGCCATCAAAGCGGGTTGGGGCTTGCCAGAAGAGCAGCGAGCTATTGATGCGCTTGTGCTGGAAAAGGCAAAGGAGTCCGGGGAGGACTTGCCCTGTTGAGCCCTACGACTTATTCAGCTTTCCAGCTAGTAACGGGAGGGACCCTATTGGGTGTTGATTATCCGTCATTCTTTGCCCGAAAATGAGCTACTAATGCGTTGGCGTGCCCGTGACCCATATTGTACTGCGTTTTAAGCAGTGCAACCATTTCCATATGCTTTTGATCTTTCAAACTTGCCAAAACAGACATCCAATAATCAATTGGCTGAGCATACTTTTTCTCGATGGATGGAAAGTACGAGGCAGGGCCTTTTACTGTTGCGACTGTAGACATCTTATGTTCCCCCTGGTTGCTATAAACGTAGGACGAACGGCGTAATAGGATTCCTACAAGCCCTCAATCTTTTTTGTTTCAGCGGCGCCGCTCTTTCCTTCGGGTGGGGCGGCGTCTTGCGGTCACTCTGCAACGCGGCTATCGTTCTACGGAACAAACAGGACCAGAATGCTGCTCCAAGAGTTAATTGATAGTGACATACAGACATATGCAGACCGAGAGCGCTACATCGCGTTTGCAGAGAACATTCTGGCAGGAAACCAAGCCACACTGCAACTCACTGGAAACGCTTTCTGCGTAACGTATACCAGAAGCGGTGTTTTGATAGAAAACATTTGGGATGATGATATAAAACCCGAGAGGGTTGGATTAAGCCAATTTATCGCGTTCTTGAAACTTAATTCTTAATGCGGAAATTATCGGAGTACAATTATTAAACTCTGCGTCGCATCTTTCCCTTGCGCCACTTTTCAAGCTTGCCGATCGATGGCGGACGGCCAGCGGCCTCAACGTAAATGTCAGCTTCCTTTGCAGCTTCAATGAAGGCCATACGAGCAACGCCGGGCGACAGCTTACCATCATAGCATTCAAGCAACGCGTGCTTGGCGATATCAAGCCTTTCGGTATCCGTGCCCGGCCATTCGTTCACGATGAACTCTGCCGCCTGCATTATGGAGGTTATTACCTTCATCTTGCCGAGCTGGCGGGTCATTATTGTTATTTCTTTGAAGGGTTTATCTTCCATGAGTCGGTGAACGACTCTTGCAGGGGATCAGTTCCTAGCTAATCCGATCAATCTTCCCATCATGCATTGAAAATACGCCGTCTTGGCCTCCCTGTTGGCTGAAGTCCTTTTCCAACTCCTCCCAGCGTCCCATAAGTTGGTCACAGGTGCTGCAATATATAGGAGTATGACTTGCCACATCTTCTGGAATCTCCAGATAGATTGTACCGCAATCCTTGCAGTCTAGTTTGTGGTCGAGTCGTTCCATTCCAGTGTTTTCCAGTCGTAATAAAGAGCTTCATCGCTCGAAATTATATCGTTGTTGTCAGCGGGCGATCGTCGTGCACGCGCAGCATCTACCAAGCTCATCTCCCGGTTCATTGCCAGCGAACTGACGATGCTGACAGAATGCACTCCTCGATCGAAGAAAGTCATTATAAATCCAGCCAGGCGATCCCGCTGTACATCCGGATTGCTTCCGATCTGTTCGAGAGCCAGTTTGTACGCTTCCTCCAGGATGGTCCAGTCGGCGGACGTATACTTATTTGCATAGATATTTGTTTGGAAAGTCATAATAAAAATGCTCCTCGCGGTAGGGCGGGAGCACAGATGATCTCTCAAACATCGAACGCCGAAATATTGTCTCGATGTTGTACTGACTCTACTCCTTTACTGGAAAGAGTCCATCCTCTCGATAATAAGGAACTAATAGCGTCGCGGTGGGTTGTATGCCAAACCCAAAAGGCGAAGCTGTGAATGAGAACAATCCAAAAAAGAAGCGCGACAGCGTGACAAATCTCCGCAATCAGATGCTTGAGCTAAGCTTCATGGATGCAAATGCGTTCTGCGCAACCTCCGATAGCAACGGATACAACTTTCAGGGATTTGTTAAAGCGCCTGGATGAGGCCGAGAAGAAGCAACACTAAACCTTGCCGTCGCCCTTGTGCTCGCCGCAATACCAGACAATTCCATATCGTCGAGAGAAACCAAAGCTGCCCCATACCTTGCAGTCTTTATGATCGCACCAATGCACGAACAACCCGGCGGGTGCGGGTTCCATATGGGCGGGTATTCAGGCTTGGGCGAGGGGGGTAGACATCAGGTTTCTTCATTTATTTTGCCATTGGCGCAAAACAGTCACGCCCTTTTGCTCACATGGCCAGAGATGGATAGAATACCGATCGTCTCCTTGAATGCCATCCTCTGAAAGCGTGCCCAATCCTGTTGAAACGGCCATTGCACAAAGATTTCCGGCAGGTACATCTGCGTGTTTGGCTTCCGGAATGTAATCCAACAGCCCCGCGATAACGATCTTACCCAAAGTTAGAAAGTTGCCGACTACAATGTGGTCTGCGGTTCGCGCATCGATCTCCGGCTTTACGTCGTGAAGTTCTACGCGAACCGGAACAGACAGATTGCGTGCGGTTGCAAAGGTAACGCTATGTTTGCCAACGAGTATACGAGCCTCAACATCCCCATCCCTCCAGATCGCTGGCAAGCTGGCACTAATGGCGGCATCCTCCAGGTAGATTTGGTGATAATCAGCAAGAAGCATTCCATCGAAAAGAATAGGCAAATTGTCGACTCCTTTTCCAACTGTTCGGTTCACGCGTGCTATCGGGCCATCAACTTCACGCTTTAGTTAAGGCCGTTCCGCTTTGGAACTATGACCATCATGTGCCATCGCCCTCAAATGCTGTCTCGTTGTAAACGGGATCGTTCGCAGCCGCATTGGTATAGAGAACGTGCACCTCACCCTCGGTTTCATCCGGCACGCCTGTGAAAATGTAAATCTCGCCGAGTTCAGGATGACTTGCCCGGACAGCCTCAAAAGGAAACTCGGTCGGATCGGCGGATTGAGCGATGGTGATATTCTCTACGATTTCCTCGCCGTTCGAGGCGACATCGAACGAACCGGGAAGTTCCTCAACGTCAGTCATATTCGCTTCGACTTCTGCCATGTAGTCTTCATCGAAATAGCTCTCAATGCTGTAGGTTTTTCCGCGAAATCTGACTTTCCAGGGCATGGCGCTTCTCCTTTTGCTCCGGTCATCGCAGAATGTGCGAAATGACAATGTCTGCAAATATGAAGGTGACGACGATTGATCCTAGTTGAACACCGCCAATCATTCCATGCACCTGAGTACTGGCAATAAAGCCCACAGACTGATTGGGAAGCAACCCCGGCGGAACACGATGCTTATGTGACTCGACGCTCCTGACCAGCTTGTCATAGTTCCTGTTGATATACAGCATCAGGCAGGTTGCTGTAGCGAGGAATATGAGAACTAGATTCAGAACAAAGGATGGGTTTGTATATTCGATCAGCCATCCCTTGAGCGTCGGGGGGGCCGGATCACCAATTAATAGCGCGACGCGAACCGCGATAAGAACGAGCAAAAGTACGAACTCGACGATGAAGCCGATCTTGAGTTTACGTTTGGCGTCCCGTTCGAAATATCCGGTCATGTTGAAATCTCTCAGAGCAAAAGCGGCTCTTCCTCGATCTTCCTTGGCGGCGCTAGAACAATCAAATCGCTGTCAGGCAGAGGGCGCTGCAGTTGCAGTGCTTCGCGGGGTGACCCGTTGAGCCAGATGTCGAATTCTTCTCTTGTGCGAAGGATGACCGGCATCGCCTTTTCGTGAATCGGTTTGACAACAGCATTGGCATTGGTCGTTAAAAACCCGAACACCTCAACATCAATGTGCCCCTCTTTGGCTTTCCTGATACCGCGCCAGGACGTCCAGAGACCGGCAAAGCAGAACATGGGTTGATCTTCGTTCAAAGCAAACCAATGCAGGGGTTTGCGCTTGGTAACGGGATCTGGCTTCGGTCCATACTCTGAAAAACTGGTTGCCGGCACCAGGCATCGAAACTCTTTGCCAAGCCATTTTTTCCAGTGGTCATAATGGGGGTTGCGAATGTTTGTGGTGCCGTAGTTCACGCCTGTGCTGGTGACAGCCTTGTCGGGCGAGGGCATACCCCAGCGCAACATGGCTAGTTCCCGTTCCCCGTGAGCATCGTTCCTGACCATAGGAGCGGGATAGTCCGGGAAGATTTCCAGATCGAACTCGGTCATATTCGTCAGATTGCTGCGCGTCTTGAACAGGTCAGCGACTTCCTGGTAGCTGCTTTTATGCCTGTAGAGGTTGCACATCAATCACCCCCCCTGAGTTGCCTTTGCCGGTCGCGCCATGCCCTGTGATTGGCCCCGTGACCAATATTCTATAGGCAGGTCCTTCCCGCCACCTTTTTCTTCCGGGGCGGTCGATCCATCGCCTTTAACTGCGTGCGAGTTCGACTGCGCACAGGGCCCGGCCTATGCTCCCCTCCCGCAAGTTGGGCAGTTTTTACGATTTCTCATATCAAATCGTTCAATTCCAGCGACAGCGCCGCCATTTACTCAAAAATTTAAACTTGTTTCGAATCCGTGGCTTATCCCTCAGGCTGGCATGAGCCTCGCAAATTCAGTTGACTCGACATTGCGAAAGTAAGAACAAAAAGGGAACAATCAAATCCCTGCGCACGTTGCAGCGCCAAAGGATCGTGAATGAAAGACGCTCTAACCACACCTATCCTTGCCGAACTTCGTGACCGTATTGAACGGCTGCAGGCAGGAAGGGCGCGTGCAGCGGAGGTTCTTCCCTTTGGCGTCAAATTGATAGACCGCGTTTTACCCGGTGGAGGGCTTGCACTTGGCAGTCTGCATGAAGTGGCGGGCGGCGGCAATGGCGCGGTCCATGGTGCGGTTGCGGCACTGTTTGCAGCAGGCATTGCCGCAAGAACCAAAGGCAAGGTGCTTTGGTGCATAACCCGGCAGGATCTGTTTGCTCCGGCAATTGCTCAGGTGGGGCTTGCAAGCAACCGTGTAATCTATGTGGAGGCGGGCGACGAAAAGGCAGTGCTTTCCTGTTTTGAAGAGGGACTTCGCCATGGTGGCCTTGGCGCTGTCGTAGCCGAGGTGGCGCGGTTGTCGATGACCTCATCGCGGCGCTTGCAGCTCGCAGCAGAGGGATCCGGCACGATCGGCATTGCGGTGCGGCGTTGGCGGCGACAGGCAGAGGCCGCAGATTTCGGCCAGCCGACAGCATCGGTGACAAGATGGCGGGTAACGGCGCTTGCCTCATCCCCCTTGCCGGTGCCGGGCGTCGGCCGAGCACGCTGGCAACTTGAGCTGATCCGCTGCCGTGCCGGGGAATCTGCCGATTTTGAAGTGGAGGCCTGCGATGACAAGGGTCGTCTCGCTCTTCCTTCCGACGTGGTCTACGGATCGCCTCAGAAGGAAATTGGGCGACGCCGCGCCTCCGTCTGAGGTTCCGCTCGTCCTTATCAGCCGTGATGCACGCCGCCGTGTGGTGAGTGCCGTCAACAGGGCAGCACTCAGTACCGGATTGCGCGTCGGCATGGCGGCAACCAAGGCGCAAGCCCTGGTCAGCGGGCTCGTGACCATGGACGCGGATCCCAAAGCCGATGCCGAAGCGCTGGAACGGTTGGCGTTATGGGCGATGCAGCGCTATGCACCGATCGTTGCTGCCGATCATCCCGATGGCATTGTTCTTGATACGACAGGTGCCGATCATCTGCTTGGCGGGGAAGAAGCAATGCTCAGGCAAATCGTGCAGCGGTTTGAGGCCTCAGGCATTGGTGCCTGCGCTGCCATCGCCGATACATGGGGTGCGGCCCACGCGCTGGCGCGAACGAGTGCCGCAGCAATCTCGGTGGTGCCATCTGGGTCCAATGCTGCGGCTCTTGAACGGCTGTCAGTCACTGCACTGCGACTGCCTGCCAATACCGCGGAGAGCCTGCGCATCCTCGGTTTCACCACAATAGGACAGCTTGAGCGGACGCCGCGCGCGCCTCTGACCTTGCGCTTTGGGCCCGAGGTCGGACGACGCCTTGATCGGGCTTATGGACGGATTGCCGAACCGATCGATCCAATCCGCACGCCTGACTTGATTGAAGTGCGCCGTGCCTTTGCCGAGCCCATCGGCGCTAGCGAAACCATCGCCCGCTACATTGGTAAACTGGTTGAACAATTATGTGCCTTGCTGGAAACAAAAGGTCTTGGAGCCAGACGGCTGGATCTGTTGTTGCACAGGGTCGACAACCGCATTGAAGCTGTCCGGGTCGGCACCGCACTTGCCGTGCGCGATGTGAGGCGACTGACACGGCTTCTTTCCGACAAGATCGGCACGATTGATCCGGGCTTCGGGATTGAACTCATGACCCTTGTCGCAACAATTGCCGAGCCTCTGGGGATGAAGCAGACAATTTCATCATTGATCGAAAAACCGGATGCCGATGTCTCGGCACTGATCGATACATTGACGAACCGTGTCGGGGAAACCCGGATTTACCGTGTTGCATCGGTGGCCAGCGATGTTCCCGAGCGGTCGGTCAAACGGGTTCCGGCACTTTCACCCGATACTGCAGAAACCTGGCCGTTCGATTGGCCGCGACCGACGCGTCTGCTGAAATTTCCCGAACGGATCGAGACCGTGGCATTGCTGCCGGACCATCCCCCCGGATCCTTTACTTGGCAGGGCATTCGGCACCGCATCAAGCGGGCCGATGGTCCAGAACGCGTATTTGGAGAATGGTGGCACCGTGATGCTGAGATGTCTGCTGTCAGAGACTATTTCATTGTCGAAGACGAGGCGGGAGAACGGTTCTGGATCTACCGGGCAGGAGACGGCGAGAACACGGACACCGGATCGCACCATTGGTTCATGCACGGACTATTCGGATGAACAATAGCCGCTATGCGGAATTGCAGGTCACCTCGCATTTTTCCTTTTTGCGCGGGGCCAGTTCCTGCGAGGAACTTTTTGCCCAAGCCGCAACCCTGGGGATCGAGGCACTTGCCATTGCCGATCGCAACAGTGTTGCCGGGATTGTGAGAGCTCACCAGGCCGCCAGGGAAACGGGCGTCAGGTTGATCGCCGGATGCCGGCTTGATCTTTGCGATGGCATGTCGGTTCTGGTCTACCCGATGGACCGTCCGGCCTATTCGCGTCTTTGCCGCCTGCTGTCGCTTGGAAAAAAGCGCGGCGGCAAGGCCAGATGTATTCTCGATTGGTCCGATGTCCTCGCATATTGCGAAGGCATGATTGCAGTCCTTTTGCCGGACCGGGCTGATGATCTTTGCGCCGTCCAGCTGCGCAAGCTCAGGCAAGCCTTTTCCGACAGGGCCTACGCGGCGTTGACCTTGAGACGACGGCCCAACGATCAGCTGCGGTTGCATGATCTCTCCAATCTTGCCGCGCAGGCCGGCGTGGCGACGGTCGTGACAAATGATGTGCTCTTCCATAGTCCCGAACGCCGCATCCTGCAGGATGTCGTCACCTGCATTCGTCACAATGTCAGCATCGACGATGCAGGCTTCAGGCGGGAACGCCATGCTGACCGCTACCTGAAGCCGCCGGAAGAAATGACGCGCCTGTTCAGCCGCTATCCGGAGGCACTGGCCAGGACGCTCGAGATTGCTGACCGCTGCCGGTTTTCCCTTGACGAACTTGCTTATCAATATCCGCAGGAGCGAACGCATCCGGGACTGACGTCCCAACAGGCATTGGAGAAGATGACCTGGGAAGGCGCGGCCGCGCGTTTCCCTGAAGGACTGCCCGATAAAGTGGTCGCATCATTGAAACATGAACTGAAATTGATCGAGACGCTTGGATACGCACCCTACTTTCTCACCGTCAATTCCATTGTCCGCTTTGCCCGCTCGCGTGACATTCTTTGCCAGGGCAGGGGATCGGCGGCCAACAGCGCCGTCTGCTATGTGCTTGGGATCACGGCGATTGACCCGGAACGCAATGATCTCCTGTTTGAGCGCTTTGTCTCCGAAGAACGGCGTGAACCTCCCGATATCGATGTCGACTTTGAACATGAACGCCGCGAGATCGTCATGCAGTGGGTGTTCGACACCTATGGGCGCAACCATGCCGCGCTTTGTTCGACGGTCATCCGCTATCGATCCAAGGGGGCATTGCGTGACGTTGGCAAGGCGCTCGGATTGCCGGAAGACGTCACCAAAATGCTGTCCTCGCAGGTCTGGGGCTGGGGAGAAGACATCAAGGCCAAGCATGCCGATGGTCTCAATCTGAACATGAGTGACCGCCGGTTGCGGCTCGCGCTTGATCTGGCACAACAATTGACGGGAGCACCCCGGCACCTGTCGCAACATCCTGGCGGATTTGTTCTCACCCATGACAGGCTTGATGAGCTGGTGCCGATCGAGCCGGCAGCCATGGCGGATCGCCAGGTCATCGAGTGGGACAAGGATGATATCGATATCCTCAAATTCATGAAGGTGGACTGCTTGGCGCTCGGCATGTTGTCTTGCATGAAACGTGGCTTTGATCTTCTTTCGGAGCACAAGGGCATCAATATCGATCTGGCGACCATCCCTGCCGAGGATTCACGTACCTATGCCATGATCCGGAAGGCTGACACGCTCGGGACGTTCCAGATCGAAAGCCGTGCGCAGATGTCGATGCTGCCACGGATCCGCCCCCGCACCTTTTACGATCTGGTCATTCAGGTGGCTATTGTCCGGCCCGGACCCATCCAAGGCGATATGGTGCATCCCTATCTGCGGCGGCGGGAAGGCAAGGAAGAGGTCATTTATCCCAAACCGGAACTGGAAAAGGTCCTCGGAAAAACGCTTGGCGTGCCGTTGTTTCAGGAACAGGCGATGCGTGTGGCCATCGAGTGTGCGGGCTTTACGCCAGGCGAGGCAGACCAGCTGCGAAGGGCGATGGCCACCTTCAAGTATACGGGCGGTGTGTCCAGATTTGGTACCAAGCTCATCGAGGGCATGGTTGCAAATGGGTACGAACGCGAACTTGCCGAGCGCACTTTCAAACAGCTGGAAAGCTTCGGCTCCTATGGGTTTCCCGAAAGCCATGCAGCATCATTTGCCTTGATCGCTTACGCGTCTTCCTGGCTGAAATGCTGGCACCCTGATGTCTTTTGCGCCGCGCTTTTGAACGCACAGCCCATGGGATTCTACGCTCCGGCCCAGATTGTGCGTGATGCGCGCGATCACGGTGTGGAAATCAGACCCGTATGCATCAATGCATCCCGCTGGGACTGCACCCTGGAAAAAACCGATATCGACGACAAATTTGCCGTCCGTCTCGGCATGCGGATGGTCAGGGGGCTTGCAAACAGGGATGCCGCCAAAATCGTCACCGCGCGCAGCGATCAACCATTCAGTTCTGTTGATGATCTGTGGCGAAGGGCAGCTGTCTCCACATCATCGCTGGTACAGCTTGCCGAAACAGATGCTCTTCGGTCTGCCTTGAGCCTGGCACGGCGTGAGGCTCTTTGGGCAATCAAAGCGTTGCGCGATGAACCGCTGCCCCTCTTTGCCAGCGCTTCGCACCGCGCCGCGCAAACAGTTGCAGAATTGCGTGAACCTGCCGTGCAACTGCACCCGATGAAAGCCGGAAGCGAGGTGGTGGAAGACTACCGGCATGTCGGATTGTCCCTGCGTGATCATCCGGTGTCGTTTCTCAGGCAAAGCTTGCGTCAACGTCGCATTATAAGCTGCGCCGAGGCCATGCAATCACGCGACGGCCGATGGGTGGAAACGGCAGGACTTGTTTTGGTTCGCCAGCGTCCCGGATCGGCAAAGGGTGTCATGTTCATCACCATTGAAGATGAAACCGGCATTGCCAATCTCGTCGTGTGGGTGAAGGTGTTCGAAAAGTACCGATCCATTGTACTGTCGGCTGGCATGATGGCGATCAAGGGCAAGATTCAGCGCGAGGGCGAGGTCGTTCACCTCGTCGCCAATAAACTGACCGATCTGTCATCAGAACTGGCCAGCGTTGGCGATCGGGATACAGCCTTTCCCCTGCCGCACGGGCGCGGCGATGAGTTCCACCATGGCAGTCCCGAGCCGGATACGAGGTCGGTTCCAAAAGGAATGAAAGCCCGCGATTTTTATGATCCCTACGCTCATATCGATACGATCAAGGTGAAGACCCGTGATTTTAAGTAAGCGATAAAATGGATTATATGTGCAGGTATCTCACTGCAGCCAGTGCCGCATCGAGCTCTGTCAAGTTTCCTTCACTGACGACTGACAGGAAAGCTTCCTTATCAAGCAGATATGGTTGCCAGGTCTTGTGGTTCGTGCATCGGCTCATTCTGCCACTTCCCGGCGTCAGAGAAACCCACAGTTACGCATCAATCGGTGACGTGAAGCCTGACGCATTGTTGCCGCTTTGACCTTTCCGATTCTTCGGAACGGTTGAGACTGTAATTCCAGTCTAGACGGAATTCTCGGCGAGCTCTGCTTGATCAAGGTGAAATCGCCCAACACATCAGCCTTCCGTGGTTTCTTGCTCGTCATTCCCGCTTCTAAACCGCACGCCTACGCCGCCGCCATTGCGCGCGATGAACTCTATGCCGGCATCCTCCAAGGTGATCCTAATCAGTTTGAGATTTGCTCCTGTAATGGTTGGTTGGCCGTCGTCAGCTTCCGCGCGACGTACTGTCATGACTCCAACGCCGGCGGATTTCGCGAGATCTTCCGCAGTCCATCGAAGCAAAGCCCGTGCTGCCCGAATTTGAGTCCCGGTTATTCCGCTCATGTTTTTTCGATTTTCCATTGTAAACTATATGACCATGTGGTACTAAAAACATCACACGGCTGCACCCGGCGCTTGTAACACCGAATGCAGCCTAACCACTACCAAGCTGTAAGGAGCTCGGATCATGGCTGATTCCGACAATAGCAGAACTTTGCCTCCGGTCACGCGGAGAGATTTCCATTCGGTGCTGGCGGCGTCTTTACCCACATATCCGCACCTTGCTGCCGGGATTACCGCACCGGCAGAGGCTTGCGATGACGATCCGGCGGTCATGACGTGGCGCGAATGGTGCGCTGCACGGCTGGACGCAAGTAAATCGTGCCGGCGCCAGCAGAAGCTTGAAGCGAAACTCATCTCAATGGCCGGCTCGCCGCAGAGTGCAGCCGATGCCTGGAAGGCTAGCGATGAGAAGCTAGGGTACAGCAGAGCCCTCGACCAGGAGCGGAAGGCATTTATCGCTGAGAACAGAGTTGCAGAGATCCTGTGGTACACACCGGCCCAATCAATCATGGGCGCAACTGCCAAGTTGCACGCCATCGTCGACAAGTGGCAGCCTGATGCTGCCTGCGACGAATATCCCTGGCCGCAAATCCGCGCTGTCATTGCCGACCTTTTGAAGATCGACGCGCAAATGTCGTTTCAGAGAAGCGGGCGTGATCAGGTGTCGCCGCCGGGAAGGCGAAGGGCGGCCGGGGGTGGTTAGCATGCCGCCCGCGGCCGGCAACGGTCACTCCGTCCGGCGGAGCAAAACGTATAGGTTTCTTCATCGTCATAGCCCTTTCAACCCGGTCAATGCGGGCGCCTTCTTCAGTTTTCGAATAACGCATTGTCCGTCTTCACAAAGGGAGTGATTCCGTACTGAAGAGTATTCATCTACAGAGGATACTCTTCAAAAATATCAAAGCAACGGCCCGGTATCGCGCCGACATGTGGTGGAAGCCCTTCCGCCGCAGTGGGCCAACTGCGTTCAGAATCTTAAAAAAGAGGGAACTTATAATGAAATCAGGAAACCCGTTTCGTTCATGTCTTTTGTCGGCCCTGCTGATTGTGATCCTGTCGTGGATCAGTTTTTCCGGGGCGGCACGGGCACAGGAAGGACTTCGGATCGCGACATCGTACAAGTTGATGACGCTTGATCCGCATTACGCCAACCTCAACGAGAATACCTCGCTGCTCTCCCATATCTATGAGCGGCTCGTCTATCAGGACGAGCATCTTGAACTGAAGCCTGGCCTTGCCGTTTCCTGGCGTGCGACATCCGAAACGCGGTGGCAGTTCAAGCTGCGGGACAATGTGCGCTTTCATGACGGATCGCCGTTTACGGCGGATGATGTCGTGTACACGATCGAACGCATCCGGGACTTCGTAAAATCGCCGAGTGGCGGCTTTCGCTCCTATGTCAGCGCAATCAAGTCGGTGTCAGTGCCCGATCCCCTGACTGTCGTCATCGATACCAACGGCAGCGTTCCCAATCTGCCGCTGTCCTTTTCTTCCATCTTCATCATGCACCGGCCGGGGCAGGGGTTTCAGACGACGGAGGAACTCAATGCCGGCGGCGCTTCCTCTGGCGCGGGCGCTCCCGTCGGTACGGGCGCACCCGTCGGCACGGGGCCTTACAGGTTCGCAAGCTGGAGTTCCGGCGAGATGCTCAAGCTTGAGAGAAACAATGACTACTGGGGCGACAGGCCTGCCTGGCCAGAAGTCACGTTCAGGATTATCGAAAGCCCCGCTGCACGTGTTGCTGCCCTGACCACCGGCGATGTCGATGTTGCCGACGCCATTCCGGCCCGGGATGTGGCATCCTTGAAACAGCGCGGCGCGAAGATTGCGAGCGTCGGTGCAGCCCGCATCAATTTCCTCCAGTTCGATGTGGAAAGAAACACGCTCCCCGGCGTGACAGGCAAAACGGGAGAGCAGATACCCAATCCCTTCAGGAAACCCCTGGTGCGGCGTGCGCTTGCCATGGCAACGGACCGGGGTGTTCTCGTCGACAAGATTCTTGCCGGTTACGGCACCGCTGCAGCACAGGTTTTTCCGAACGGGCTTCCCGGCACCTCCGCCAATCTGAAGCCCGAAGCTCCAGATTATGACAAGGCCAAAGCCCTTCTGGCTGAAGCCGGCTTTCCCGACGGTTTCAGCGTTGTTCTGGCAGGTCCCGCGGGCCGTTATCCGGGTGACGGCGAGAGCATCCAGGCAATCGCCCAAAGCTGGGCCCGTATCGGGGTGGCCGTCCGGCCCGCTGCCTCTCCCTTTTCTGTTTTCAACACCAAGCGTGCCGCCGGCGATTATGGGCTCTGGTATGGTGGCACCTCCGGCGAGGCGGTCGATGTCATCCTTCACGCACTCCTTGCATCACCAAGTCCGCAGACCGGCAGCGGTGCCTTGAATTTCGGGCATTATCGTAACCCGGCTTTTGACGAGATGCTGGCAAAGGCGCAAAGCACTCCGGAAGGCCCCGCGCGCAACAAGGCACTTGCCGAGGCGACGGATCTGGTGATGGCCGACCAACCCATCATCCCGCTCTATCACTTCCACCATATTGTCGGTTACGGCAAGCGGGTTGCCTCCTATGCGATGCATCCCCGCGGCTGGACGACCGCCATGCAGACATCTGCCGTGACGGAGTAAGCGATCATGGCCCTCATTTCAGCTGCCCTGGGAAGGTTGTCGCAAGCCATCCTTCTTCTCTTCGCCATGTCGTTGATCGGCTTCCTTGGCATTCACAGTGTCGGCAACCCGGTCTTCAACATCGTCAACATCGAAACCGCCACGCCCGAGGATATCCGCAATGCCACGATCGCGCTTGGACTGGATCAACCGATCTGGCACCAATACGGCGTGTTCATCGGCAATGTGGTACGGGGGAATTTCGGGACCTCGTATATCTATCATATGCCGGCCTTCGCACTTGTCATCAGCAAGCTGCCCGCAACACTTGAGCTTGCCTGCGTCGCAATGCTCGTTGCAGGACCGGTCGGTATCGGTCTTGGGCTTCTCGCCGGCAGGCAAAGCGGAACAGTATTTGACCGGATTGTTCTCAAGTCCAGTGTATTTGCCTTGAGCATTCCGTCTTTCTGGCTCGCCATGATGCTGATCCTTGGCGGCGCTGTCCTGACCGGATGGTTTCCGTCCGGCGGCAGAGGCGCGACGCTTGGTTTGCTCGGGCAGGAATGGAGTATCCTCACCCGCAACGGGGTCTGGCATATTGTCCTTCCCGCTTTGGCGCTTGCCATACCTAATATCGCATTGATCGCGCGGCTATCGCGCTCGGGCACGATTGAAGTTGAAAGTCTCGACTTCACCCGATTTTGCCACGCCAAGGGCCTTTCCTCCAGGCGAATACTGCTTCGCCATACCCTTCCGAACATCAGCGTGCCGATTGTGACGATCATCGGCCTGCAGTTCGGCGGCATGCTGGCATTTGCGGTCGTGGTGGAATCGATTTTCGCGTGGCCGGGTATCGGCAAACTCCTGATCGACTCCATCCAGCTCCTCGACCGGCCGGTGGTGATGGCGACGCTGACGTTCATTTCGGTGATTTTCGTCGCCCTCAATGCCTTTGTCGATCTCTTTCATGCCGTGCTCGATCCGCGCGTGCGCCTGTCCTCATAAAGGTGAACTCCGATGAAAACCGAAATCCTTCCGGCCCTGAAAAAGTCCCGCTGTCGTGAAGTCCTGACCATTCCCATGATCGTGCTTGCAGCCTATATCGTGCTTGCAATTGCCGCACCGGTCATCGCGCCGCAAAACCCCTATGATCCGCTGCAGATCTATGGATGGGAAGCCTCGTCTGCTCCGGGCACGCCCGGCACCGGCGGCTATCTCTATCTGCTGGGAACGGACGGGCTGGGACGAGATATCCTCAGCACCATAGTTTATGGCCTGCGCATCAGCCTGGTGGTTTCGGTCACAAGCGCTGCCATTGCCGCCCTGATCGGACTGACAGCCGGCGTCAGCGCTGCCTGGTTCGGCAGCTGGGTCGATATCGCCATCATGCGACTGGTCGATCTTCAGCTCAGCCTTCCGACCATTCTGGTCGCCCTGGTCGCCATTGTCACGCTCGGCCCCGGGATCGACCGGATCATCCTGGCCCTCATCATCGCGCAATGGGCAACCTATGCCAGACTGGCGCGCAGCGTCGCATTGAGCGAGACGAACAAGTCCTACATGGATGCCGCCCGCCTCATGCGGCTGCCAACGTCGAGGATTATCTTTCGCCACCTTTTGCCCAACAGCATTGCACCGGCTGTGACCCTCATTCCCATCGAGATCGGTCATGCAGTCGCGCTTGAAGCGACACTGTCCTTTCTTGGCCTCGGCGTTCCAATCGACAAGCCATCGCTCGGCTCGGCCGTCGCAAACGGGTTCCAGTACCTTTTGACCGGACAATACTGGACCAGCCTCTTTCCCGGTCTCGCGCTGTTCGGCCTGATCGCAAGCATCAACCTTGTCGGCGAAGAGGTCCGGCGCCGTCTTGATCCAAGGAGCCGCCCGCTATGACATTTGAGAGCCGAACAGCACCTCTTCTTCAGGTGAAGAACCTTAATCTGCGCTATTCTTCTGCGCCCGGACCGGTGACGATCCTGCAGGATGTGAGTTTCGAACTCGGGCGCGGCGAAATCGTCGGCATCATCGGCGAGTCGGGTGCCGGAAAGTCCACCCTCGGCAACGCCATTCTCGGTCTGCTTGCTCCCGGGTTCCAGCGGATGTCGGGATCGATCGAACTGGATGGCAGGCCAATCAATGCCATGCAAGGGACGGGCGACACCATGGCAGGAGGTGGCGATGCCATCAGGGGCCGCAGGATATCCGCCATCTTCCAGGACCACACTGCCTCGCTCGATCCCTTGATGAGCGTCGGCGCACAGGTGCAGGAAACGATCCTGGCAATCAACGCTTCTGTTTCGAGAAGGGAGGCACGCGCCCGGGCTATCGCGCTCATGACCCGGGTCGGCATTCCGGAGCCTGAGCGCCGATACGGCAATTATCCGCATCAATTCTCCGGCGGACAAAGACAGCGCGCGGTCATCGCTGTCGCGCTGGCGGGATCTGCCGACATCATCATCGCCGACGAGCCGACCTCGGCACTTGATGCCACAGTACAGAAGCAGATATTGAAGCTCCTGCGAACTCTCGTTGATGACACCGGTATTTCCATCGTCCTCGTCACCCATGACATGGGCGTGGTTTCCGAGATCACCGACCGGGTGCTCGTCATGAGAAAGGGCAGGGTGGTCGAACAGGATCGCACTTCGGTCATTCTTGATGCACCCGCAAACGATTATACGCGCTCCCTGCTTGCCGCAGTTCCGCGATTGCGGATCTCGGCGGCAGCGGGTTGCACGCAGACGAGCGGCAGCGGGACCGTCCCGGCGGAGGCAGGCGAGGGCCAAGGGCATGATAATCTGGCCATTTCCAACAAGGCGGGCAAGGAGACCATCCCGGCAGGGATCCATGGCCGCGCGCCGCACCTGCCCGGCCCCGGAAGCGTCGCGGCGGCTGCCGGCAACGGTCCAGAGAACGGCAACAGGTCCATTTCCACCAATGCAGGCGCGGACAACACCATGCTTCTCGTGGCAAAGGGTGTTTCCAAAACCTTCAGTCGCCAAGGGTTCGCGTGGGACCTGTCCCGCAACAAGGCAAGTTTCGCATTGCGCAATGTCAGTATTGAGCTGCCGCGTGGCGCGATCACCGGCATTGTCGGCGAGAGCGGAAGCGGCAAGACGACGATCGGCCGGATCATCGCCGGTCTCGATATGGCGCCGGCAGGGACGGTCACGATCGGCAAAGACGCATTCGATGTTTCGAAACGAGGCGGCCGCAACGGCCTTCTTGGCCGGGTTCAGATGATTTTCCAGGACCCTTCGGTGTCGCTCAATCCGAGGATGAGTGCCGGCGAGACATTGCGCGAGGCCATTCGCTTCGGTGCAAAAGCCGGTCGCGAAGACGAGCCCGCCGACGCTGCCACCATGATGGACCGGCTCGGTCTGGCCCGCAGCTTGCTTTCCCGTTATCCCCATCAGCTCTCGGGCGGCCAGAAGCAGCGCATCTGTATTGCGCGGGCGCTGCTGGCACGCCCGCAGATCATCATCGCAGACGAGCCGACCTCGGCGCTTGACGTGTCCGTACAGGCCGAAATCATCGAGCTTTTGAAGGACACCATAACAGCGCAGCACATGACGATGGTCTTTATCTCCCATGATTTGGCCGTCGTGCAGCAGCTGTGCGGCTGCGTCTACATCTTCAAGGACGGGCAGGTTGTGGACTCCGGATCCTCCGACTTCGTCTTCACACACTCCACACATCCCTACACACGCACCCTCATCGATGCCCGGCCCGCCCGGTTCACCTGTTGAGGGACAAGGAAATAGGCATCGACAGAACGTTTCCCACACCCGCATTGCGGATATCAAAACAACACTCCACAAAGGCAACTCATGAATGACAGGTTCACATTGGCCGTTACAGGCCAGTCGCTTATAAAACACGATATTCGCAGTCTCGGCACCCCGGCATTTGATGACGTCCGGCAACTGCTGCATCACGCAGATCTTTCATTCACCAATTTCGAGGGGACGATCCTTGGAAGCCATGGCGGCTGGCCTTTGAAAGGGTCATTCTTTGGCTGCAGCGACGCCGTCGTTCTCGATGCTTTGCAGGCAACCGGTTTCGGCGGGCTTTCGCTTTCCAACAATCACGCCTTCGACCTTGGCCCATCCGGTGTGCTTTCAACCCTCGAAGAGGTGGAGAAGCGCGGCTTTCTCCATGCCGGCCTTGGCCGCAACCGGAGCGAGGCGTCGCGGGCAGGAACCGCGACGATCCGGGGAAGATCAGTTGCCATCGTCGCGATGGATGGCGGGCCAGGTCCAGATTTCATGTATGCAGCCAATGCCGGCAAAAATCGACCGGAAAGGCCCGGTGTCAACAGGCTTGGTCTGTCACAGATCATCGAGCTCGATCACAAAGCCTTTGACCAGATGCGGGTCGTCAGGGAAAAAGTCGGCTATACGGCGATCGACCTTACCAATGACAGTCAGCCTGATGATCCACCCTTTGTAGACCCGCATGAGGAGATCGGACTTGGCCGTGCAATCTTCAAACGGGCGCCAAGGTGTGGCAGGAGCATTAAAATCGATGAAGACGATCTGGCCAGCAACCTTGCGGCAATAAATTCCGCTGCAAGCGATGGATGCCTTGTCATGGCTTATCTGCACCATCATCACTGGGCCTCAAACTGGTATCAGGTACCGGACTGGGTCAGCGCCGTTGCCAGACAATGTATTGACGCGGGCGCCGCCATGTTCGTCAGCCATGGCGCGCCCGTGCTGCAACCGGTGGAAATCTATCGCCAGCGCCCGATTTTCTACAGCCTTGGCAATTTCATCTTCCATGTCAGGTCAGAAACGACCGCGTGGCATGCACCCGAGGTCTGGGAGAGTGTTGTTGGCCTGTGCGCCTACGGAGACGACAACACGCTGATCGACATCCGGTTTTATCCCATTGTGATCGGCGGAGAAGACAGCCTTGGCGGTCACTCACTCGAGGGCCGATTGGTACCTCACCTTGCAACGGGAACAAGCGCGACACGAATCCTGCAGCGGTTCAAACGCCAATCGGCAGATATGGGCGCCGAGATCGACCTTGCTGACGGGATCGGCATCCTGCGCGTCTGAGCCTCGGATACTCAAGACCAACGCGCTGCAAATCATTCCGATACCACTGAAGAAAGATCAGAATGTCTTCGACCCGGCAACCACCAGGCATCCGCGATGAACTTGTCAGCCGCTTCTTCCGGTATGTAGCGATAGAAAGCCAGACCAATGCTGCTTCACCCGATCTGCCATCGTCTCCGGGCCAGCTTGAACTGGCCAGACTGCTCGCCAGTGAGATGCGTGACCTCGGCATTGAGGAGGTCATCGTCGATGAGCACGCCATCGTCACAGGGGTGAAACGCGGCAACTGCCCGGCCGCACCGCCTGTCGGCTTCATCGCCCATCTCGATACCGTCGATGTCGGTCTTTCTCCGGTTATCCGCCCGCAGATCAAGCGTTTCGAAGGATCGGACCTTTGTCTCAATCCCGGGCAAGACATCTGGTTGCGTGTCGCGGAACATCCGGAGATTCTTCCCTGGAAGGATGAGGACATTATTGTCAGCGATGGTACAAGCGTCCTTGGTGCCGATAACAAGGCAGCCATCGCGGTTCTTATGACCCTGGTGGCACGGCTGGAGCCTTCAAAGCGCCACGGAGACATTTTTGTCGCCTTTGTTCCCGATGAAGAAATCGGATTGCGCGGTGCGAGAGCGCTCGATCTTGATCGATTTCGATGCGATTTCGCCTACACCATTGATTGCTGCGCGCTCGGCGAAGTGGTCGTCGAGAATTTCAATGCCGCATCAGCCGATATTGTCTTTACCGGTGTCACCGCGCATCCAATGTCGGCAAAGGGCGTTCTCGTCAATCCACTGCTGATGGCTCTCGATTTCATCTCTCATTTTGATCGCAACGAAACACCTGAATGCACACAAGGCCGCGAAGGCTATTACTGGTTCAAGGATATCGTCGCCAATGAAAACGAAGCGCACCTGAAAGTCATAATCCGTGATTTTGACAAGCAAGAATTCGGGCGGCGAAAACGGCGCATCGGCGACATCGCCGAAAAGATAAGATCACAGTACACTTCCGGATTGGTGCAGCTTAATGTCGTTGACACCTACCATAACATCGCTGATCACCTGCATGCCGACCCTCGCCCGGCACAATTGCTCTTTCGCGCACTCGAAAATCTCGGGATTGAAAAAAAGCTTGTACCGATGCGCGGAGGAACCGACGGGGCGGCGCTGTCAGCCCGTGGTCTGCCAACCCCCAACTTTTTCACCGGCGCCTGCAATTTCCATTCGCGCTTCGAATTTCTGCCCGTTCCAGCTTTCGAACAATCCTACAAGACCGCTCTCATGCTGTGTACCCTCGCAGCAGAAGAGGGCAGCGGACACTCGGTCTCCAATGCGCAAATGATGGGCGAGGCTGATGATTAAGCACGATGATCGGAATTTATCTGAAACAGCGGTGAGTTTACACGCGTTGCAATCATACATCGGAGGATGGATTGAACTCCGATTTGGCTGTCTTGCTGGCAGCGGAACGGTGCCTGGAAACGAGGAGCTCGAATGTTTCCACCTCAAGGATTTTTGCGATGCCGTCCACCATATCGATGGTCGGGCTGTAAACGCATCTTTCCAGGGAACTGATGTAAGTGCGATGGATGTTTGCACGGTGCGCGAGTTCCTCTTGCGAAAGCCCCCTGGCGTGTCGCAGCGTCCTGAGATTGAGCGCAAAGATCTCTCGAATATCCATGATCCGGAGTCATGCGCGTTGCAGTGCATTCAGCTACAGAGTATACTCTGCAATCGGTATCGCCCGCCGCTGCGTGGGCCTCGTCTTCGCAAACGGCGAACTCGTTCAATGGTTGAGCACGAAGTTCTAATGGGGAATCGACACCGATGGACGGATACGAGAGACTTGGAAACCTGCGAACTCGGCACATCATACTGACGCGATCATGTTGAAGATCATGAGTGACGCTGTATGCATTGAAGTGTTACATATGTTTGGTACACGATTCAGAGGTTCCGTTCATCCAGCTTCCGTACAACGTTGCTGGCCAAACAAATCAAGATCAAAATTGGCGAGATACGCGTGAAACCAAAATCCAGTAATCAAACAAGTAACAAGTTTGACCGCACAAACCTTACATCAATGAGCAAGGTTGAATTGGAGCTATGCGTTATCGACGCCATTCGCGAACATCGGCGCCTGTTGGAGTCCGATCAGATCATCTATGAAGAATGGGAAAGAGCCAGGGCAAACCCCCAGGTACCCACGGAGCAGATCGAAAGACTTGCTGCAGAATGTCTTTCGCGTCAGGAAAGAACCGCTGCTCAACAAAATCACTTGTCCGAACTCCTCGATCTGTTGGGATATATACCGAAGGTGCCGGAGGAGGGGCCTGAAGAAGTCAATCGGGTTCAAGAATACCCATGTCTTTCGCAAGCGCGATTGCGTGATTGAGATTGGTCGCTTCAAGCTTTGCGCGCACATTATCGAGATAATATTGAACCGTACGATGCCGCTTGTTTGTCAGTTCGGCAATGTCCGGCATATATTTGCCTTCCGCCGACCATTTGAGACAGACGAGTTCCATTGGTGAAAGCAGAAGCTTCGGCATGCTGAGGGGACGCTGCGCCACTGTGCGCCAGCGATGGTGGATATAGAGCACCGCCCGTTCTGCCCTCCTCGGGTCGCCGAGAATGGTTGCATCGCATTGCGGCTGAGAGGAAGCGAAGGTGAGCATGAGGGTGGAACCGTAGCTGCCTTCAACCGGAATTGTAATGCCAGATCGAATATCAAACATGAGCGCCTGGGAGCGAAACTGTTTTTCTTCCCTCGACAGATCGCCGCGAGGCCAAGCGTCTGCCGACCATGCAAAGGGTTTCATGTGCCGCTTGGCTGTCGTTACAACCGGATCGATACGGGAATATCGATTTGTAAAATAAATCGACTGCCATTCCGCAGGATAGGAATTGAAAGTCTTGATTTCTGTTCCGGCCGTTTGAAGATAGGCGAAACGCTCGAACCCGCACGCAATCGTGAAACTCTTCATTGCGCTTTCAATCATGCGTTCGTCGATAGCGACATCGAGCGTGTCAATGAGCGATTGAAGTTGTCCGTCCAAACCTAGGGTCTCCTTTTGGCATTGCAGATCTTTGGCGCCAGCCGGGAACAAATCGAGTGCTAATAGTAAAGATAATCGATGCGCCCAGGGTTAATCAAGCCGCTCCAGGTTGCGATTTGATACCTCCTTCACAAAAATTGTGGGTATGGCGCGCATATAAAGGTTCGGATATTCCAGGTTTAAGGTGCGACTGTTCAAGCAAACCCGGCGACATGGCAGCGGCAGACCGGCTTTCTCGTTTTCGGCTTCCACTACCCGTTCCCGGGCCTTCTCGATACTCAAGACGGGCTCCGGCTATGCCTTAGCCCTCTCAGTTTTAATTCGTTGACGCATGGAGCCCCCCACCAAAGACATCGCACGTACACTCCGATCAGGTTTCTCGCGATGTCGTTTATGCCTCCGGTTGCAGCGATCGGTTTCGGACACCACCCCTGCTGCCGTTGACGCAAATGACACCGTGAAGTTGGTCGCTCCGGCCAGTTTACTGGCTTGCATTAGCATACAGCACGAGAGGTGCAACGCATGCGTCGACAGAGATTGAATATTTCCCCGGCTGCCCCTGTACCAACATCGACCATTCCCATAAGATGAAATCACAAGGAACGGGTCGAGGTCATATGATGACTGAAGTAAAATCGGATATACGCGGGCAGATGCTGAACATGAAGCGAAGCGGCGGGCGCCCTTCCTTGTCCTTTCAGGTCGCCGATGCGATACGGGGACAAATCGAGGCCGGCTACTATGCCCCCGGTGACAAATTGCCGACCGAGCCGGCGCTGATTGAGAAATTCGGCTTCAGCCGGACAGTGATACGCGAGGCGATCGCGGCGCTGCGCGCCGACGGCCTGGTGGAATCCCGGCATGGGTCGGGCGTGTTCGTGATCGGGCCGCGCCAGAGTGATCCGGGCCTGCGTCTGTTCACAGAGGAAACAAGCAAGATTTCCGACATTATCGAGGAGCTGGAACTTCGCATCGGTATCGAGGTGGAGGCTGCTGCGCTCGCCGCAGTGCGCAGTTCTCCGGCGCAGGAGGCCGAGATTCAATCGCAGGTCAACATCTTTGCGGGACTCGTCGCAGAAGGCAGGCCAACGGATGAAGCCGACTTCCAGTTCCATATGGCGATTGCAGCGGCCACGAACAACGCACGGTTCCGCACATTTCTGGAGCACATCGGCCGGCGCATGATCCCGCGCGTGAAGTTTCGCACCGTTATGGGAGGCGTCGATCCTTTGCCCAGCAGGGACGGACCTATCCTTGACGAGCACCGCAAAATCGCCGAGGCAATCATGGCGCGAGATCCGGATCGGGCGCGGGAGGCCATGCGCCGCCATCTCGTTACGGGCATCAAGCGCTATCGTTCGCTCACGCCATGGCAAATTGAACAAAAAGAAGATGAGTCTGGTTGACTCATCTTAAAAGTCATCATATGACTTCCTGCAGAATGCATCTGTTGGGAGGAAATTGAGTGTCGCCTGAAGAAATTAAGTCGCGAGTCGGTTCAGGGCTTTTGTCTTTCCCCGTCACACACTTCACATCGGACTACCACCTCAATCTGGACAGTTACCAACGGCACGTTGAATGGCTGTCGGGTTTTGAAGCTGCTGCCCTGTTTGCCGCCGGAGGGACCGGTGAGTTTTTCTCGCTTTCACCGGCCGAGGTCGGACAGGTCACGCGTGCAGCAAAGCAAGCGTCAGGCGAGGTTCCGATCATCGCCGGGTGCGGCTATGGCATGTCACTTGCCCATGAGACGGCCAGGATCGTCGAAGGCGCAGGCGCAGACGGGATTCTCCTCCTGCCACACTATCTGACTGAAGCGCCGCAGGAGGGCATCTTCGCGCATGTCAAAGCAGTCTGCGATGCAACCGGCCTTGGCGTCATTCTATACAACCGCGCCAATTCGGTGGCCAATGCCGATACGGTGGCGCGCCTGGCAGATGCCTGTCCCAACCTGATCGGGTTCAAGGACGGAACCGGCAAAGTGGACCTAGTGCGTCATGTCACGGCCAAGCTGGGTGACCGGCTCTGCTATATTGGCGGCATGCCGACCCATGAGCTCTTCGCAGAAGGTTTCAACGGGGTCGGCGTAACGACCTATTCCTCCGCGGTTTTCAATTTCGTCCCGAAGCTCGCACAGCGCTTTTATCGCGCGATGCGCGCGGGCGACAGGGCCGTCATGGAAGAGATACTTCGCAGTTTCTTTTTTCCTTTTGCAGCCTTGCGCGACCGCAAGGCCGGGTACCCGGTTTCCATCATCAAGGCCGGCGTCGATCTCGTCGGCTATGGACCCGGTCCTGTACGCCCGCCGCTGATCGACCTCGATGGCGAGGAACGGGAAATACTGCGCCAACTGATTGCCGCCGCGGGCGGCTGACCGGCAAGTTCGGTCGGCGCCCGGAGACGGTGCCCCGATCCTGATATCGTCATCGTTTCATCTGGGAGGAATGTAATGAAAAAGACATCTATTCGCATTATCGCAGGAGCACTGGCAATTGCCGGCTGGACCGGCCCTGCCGCGGCGCAAAATGGCGCTCAGATCAATATCGTTCTGCCCGAACAACCGGCAAATCTCGAACCATGCGGCACCATTATCACCAATGTCGGCCAGATCTTGAGCCGAAATGTTGTCGAGCCGCTGACCATCATCGATCCGGCCAGCGGTCAGCCGGTCGCCAGTCTGGCAACAGAATGGACGCAGGTCGACCCCAATACGTGGAGATTCAAGCTGCGCGAGGGCGTGACGTTTCAGGACGGCGCCCCCTTCAACGCCCGGGCCGTCAAGTTTTCCATCGAACGGATGACCAGCGGCAAGGTCACGTGCAGCAATATCGCCAAGTTTGGCGACGCCAGGCTTACCGTCACGGCAATCGATGACCTGACCGTTGAAATCAAGTCTGACACGCCTCAGCCTATCTTGCCGACCCTGCTCAGCGTGATCATGGTTGTCTCTCCAAACACACCGGCGGACAAGGCGGTAAACGACCCCGTCGGTACCGGTCCTTTCAAGCTCTCCAGCTTTACGTCCCAGACCGTCGTACTGGAGTCATTTGACGGCTACTGGGGCAAGAAGCCGGCCATTGCCAAAGCAAGCTATGTCTGGCGTCCCGAATCGTCCATCCGTGCGGCGATGGTTCAGACCGGCGAGGCCGATCTGACACCGTCCATCGCGATCCAGGATGCATCAAATCCGGATACCGATTTCGCCTATCTGAACTCGGAGACCACGGCGATCCGCATTGATGCAGGCTTCGCCCCGCTTGATGATGTTCGTATCCGCAAGGCGCTCAACCTGGCCATCGACTGGGAAGGCCTGTCCCAGCTCTTCGGCAAGGATGCGCAGCGCGCCTCGCAAATGGTCGTCAAGGGCATCAATGGTCACAATGATGCCCTTGCGGCCTGGACCTACGATGCAGCAAAGGCCCGCGAGCTGATTGCCGAAGCCAGGGCAGCCGGTGTTCCGGTCGATACCGAAATCGAGCTGATCGGGCGCAACGGCATCTATCCGAACGGCTCGGAAGCCATGGAAGCAATGATGGCGATGTGGCAGGATGTCGGACTGAATGTGAAACTGACAATGCTCGACGTGAATGACTGGTTGCGTTATCTGCAAAAGCCCTTCCCGGAAGGGCGCGGCCCCAATCTCCTGCAGATGATGCACGACAACAACAAGGGCGACGCTGCTTTCACGATTCCGATTTTCTATACCTCGGTCGGCAGTTATTCGACCATGAACAATCCAGAGCTCGATAAGGATGTGGCAGATGCCATGGTTGCGACGGGTGAGGACCGGACAGCAAGGTTCAAGGCGATCTTTTCCAAGGTTCACGACAACCTGGCTGTCGATATCCCGATGTTCCACATGATCGGTTACACCAGGGTGGGAACAAGGCTGGACTGGAAGCCGGACATCACCACCAACAGTGAAATACCACTTGCCAATATCGGCCTGAGGAACTGACCCGTTCCGATGTCGGGACCGGGCGCGGTTTTCGCGCTCGTTCCCGCTCCAGATGAATCCAGAGGCTTCGTATGATGTTAGGCTATATGGGTAGGCGCGCCTATCACAGCACCATTTCAGTAATTGGGCTCCTGACGCTTGTCTTCTTCCTCACGCGTTTGACCGGTGATCCGTCGGCGCTCTATCTCCCGCTGGACTCAAGCATTGAGGCGCGCGAGGCGTTTGCACGCCTCAATGGCCTCGACCAGCCCATCCATACACAATTCCTCCACTATCTGCGCAACCTCCTTTCTTTGGATTTCGGACAATCCCTGCGCCAGAACCGCTCGGCCATAGAGGTGGCACTGGAGGCGTTCCCGGCTACCTTGAAGCTCGCAATTCTTGCCATGACGCTCTCTACGGTTCTTGCCGTGATTGTTGGTGCGCTGGCCGCGGCGCGCCCCGGAAGCCTGTTCGACCGCGTTGCCGGACTGGTTTCGCTCACCGGCGCCAGCATGCCCGATTTCTGGATCGCGATTGTCGGGATTCTCGTTTTTTCCGTTGGCCTTGGTATGCTGCCGACCTCCGGTACCGGTACGGCCCTGCATTGGATCATGCCGATCATCGTGCTCATGCTTCGCCCGTTCGGTCTTCTGGTCCAGGTGGTGCGCGGCACAATGATCTCGGCACTTGCTGCCCCCTATATCAAAACGGCTCACGCTAAGGGGATGAAGCGACGGCGCATCATCTTTGGACACGCATTGCGCAATTCCCTGCTGCCCGTCATTACCGTTGCCGGCGATCTTGCCACCGGTCTCATTAACGGCGCGGTGGTTGTCGAGACGATTTTCGGCTGGCCCGGCATCGGCAAACTGATGATCGACTCGATCATTCAGCGCGATTTTGCTGTGGTGCAGTCGACAATCCTGGTCACTGCCATTGCCATCTTTATCGTCAATATCGCGATCGACCTTCTCTACGTCGCTCTCGATCCGCGCATTCGCTACTGAGGAGCTCGATATGGCCGACGTGACGATGCCGCTGCCGAAACTGCCTGGAAATCTGCGTCAGCTGGCAATTTACCTCAGGCGCGACAAGCTTGCACTGTGCGCAGCGCTCTTCCTGATCCTGCTGATTGCCTGCGTGGCCCTCGGACCCCTGCTTGTCGGCGAATCGGCAAGCAGACTGGGCCTGAGGCAGCGCAATTTACCGCCCTTTTCGCTCGATCATGGATTCATCTATTTTCTCGGTGCAGATACGCTTGGCCGGCCGATACTGGCGCGTTTGATCGTGGGTTCACAGAACACGCTTGGAATCGCGGCTGCTGCCGTGTTCTTCTCGATGTCTGTCGGCGGCGCGCTGGGCCTTGTTGCCGGTTATTCGGAACGCTGGTACTGCCATGCCATACTCCGTCTGGCGGACGTCATTATGAGTTTTCCCTCATTGCTGCTTGCGCTGATCGTTCTTTATACGCTCGGCCCCAGCATGATGAACCTTGTTATCGTTCTGGCGATCACGCGCATGCCCATTTTCATACGAACCGCGCGGGCAGAAGTGCTCGAACTGCGCGAGCGCATGTTTGTGAGTGCTGCCTTGTCCATGGGCGCAAGCTCCCGGCGCATCCTGTTTCGGCATATCGCGCCTCTGGTTCTCCCGACGCTGGTCACGATCGCGGCCATCGATTTTGCAACAGTGATCCTGGCTGAATCCTCATTAAGTTTCCTCGGTCTTGGCATTCAACCTCCGGACTTCACCTGGGGCGCGATGGTGGCCAACGGACGCGGTTATCTGGCCTCGGCATGGTGGATCGCCTTCTGGCCAGGCCTTGCAATCCTCCTGACGACCCTTTCCCTGAACATTCTCGCCAGCTGGGCCCGGACTGTTGCCGATCCTCTTCAACGCTGGCGTCTGCAATCGCTGCGAAAGGCTCCCCGATGACCGGTACGGGCAAACCCATTCTCCGGATCGAAAATCTGACAGTGGACTTCCTGTCCGAGGGTGACCCGGTACGGGCTGTCGACGATGTTTCTTTCCATGTCTGTCCGGGTGAAACGCTGGTTATTCTCGGGGAGAGCGGATCGGGCAAGAGCGTGAGTACCGGAACAGCCATGGGGCTGATCGACTGCCCGCCCGGCGATATTGTCAGCGGTTCGCTGGTGTTTGACGGTATCGATCTTTCCAATCTTGACGAGGAAGAGCGGCGTGCGTTGAACGGCCGGCGCATCGCCATGATCTTTCAGGATCCGCTGGCCTATCTCAACCCGGTCTATACGGTCGGCCGGCAGATCGCAGAAGTATTCGAGAGCCACAGCGAACATGGGCGCGGATCGGTGCGCGACAAGGTTGTGCAACTCATGCAGCGGGTTGGCATCCCTGAACCTGAAAAGCGCATTGACCATTACCCGCATCAATTCTCCGGCGGTCAGCGCCAGCGCGTGATGATTGCCATGGCAATTGCGCTTAAACCGGATATTCTGATCGCCGACGAACCGACGACCGCGCTCGACGTCAGCGTCCAGGCGCAAATCCTCGACTTGCTGCGCGATCTTCAGCGCGAAACCGGCATGGCCCTGATCATGATCACCCATGATCTTGAGGTTGCGGCAGCCATGGCGGATCGTATCATCGTCATGAATGGCGGCAAGGTTGTGGAAAGCGGCAAGGCCGAGGAGGTCTTTACCAGTCCGGGCCACGCCTATACACGCCGCCTGATGGCGGCGGTGCCACAACGGGACCCCGGAAGGCAGCGCGCGCCCACCGCGGTCAAGGGCGACGTTCTTTTACAGGTCGAGAACCTCAGCAAGCACTATATGTTGACCTCGGGCCTCTTCATGCCCAAGCGGGAGTTCAGGGCGGTGGATGATGTCAGCTTTGTCCTGCGCCGGGGCCAAACGGTTGGCATCGTCGGCGAATCCGGGTCGGGAAAATCCAGCATCGCGCGCATGCTCTTGCGACTGAACGATCCGACGTCGGGCAGGGCCCTGTTTGCGGGCGAGGATATATTCCAGCTCGAGGGCAAGGCACTCAACGGGTTTCGCAGGCGGGTCCAGATGGTGTTCCAGGATCCCTTCGGCTCGATGAATCCGCGGATGAATGTGCGGGCAATTATTTGCGAGCCGCTCGTGATCCACCCGGATATCCTGCCGCGTTCGCGCTGGAATGATCGGGTGGTTGAGTTGCTGCAGCTTGTCGGATTGAAAGCGGAGCACGCCGACCGTCATCCTCACCAGTTTTCAGGCGGCCAGAGGCAACGCATTGCTATCGCAAGAGCGCTCGCCAGCGATCCGGAGCTGATCGTCTGTGACGAGGCAGTATCCGCTCTTGATGTCTCCATCCAGATGCAGGTGATCGAGCTGTTGAGCGAGCTGAAACAGCGGCTCGGCCTTTCCTACCTCTTCATCACCCATGATCTACCGATCGTGCGCGAGTTTGCGGACCGCGTGATCGTAATGCAGCAAGGAAAGGTCGTGGAAGAAGACGATACGGAGGATTTGTTCGCCTCCCCTCGGCATCCCTATACGCAAGCACTGCTGAGTGCGGTACCGAAACCGAGATGGATGGCCGGTCGATCCGCAAGCGAGGTGACAGGCACAAGCCGATGAAACGTTCTCGAGCATTCTAGATTATCTTGAAAAGGCCACACAGCTGCTGGCATGGTAATGTCAGCTAGACTAAAGCAAAAATCCACAATGACAGCGGATTCGTGAGGCATGGATCCGCCCGCGATCGAGTTTGGATAAATACATCGAGGTCAGATCACATGTCGAGAGCAAACCGGACCATCTCCATCTTTCTCATCGGGCTCTTACCAGCGCTTGCATCGTGCAACGACAAATCCGTATCGCTTCAACCGGCTCAAGGTCTGTGTAGTGCCGATGCCGCCCGGAAACTGGTCGGGCAGCCCAAGCCGACAGACGCAGAAGCAATGCGTCTGTCAAATTCAAAGCTTGTGCGGCAGATAGAGCCGGGCCAGATGGTCACCCATGACTACAGGCAAGAACGGGTTACGATCGAAACGGATCCAGCGTCCGGCCGCGTTGTTGGAGCGACTTGCGGCTAGGTAAAATCAGGAATTGTTCCTCCAGAACAACGCAACCCTTGTAAAACTGCATGAAATAGTCGGCGGTTCGCTTCCGATCAAGGCGTTCGACGATATCAGCCACTCAGTGCCAATCCTGCTATTTATGGGATCAGTGACCATCTTTTCATTTCCCGATGATCAACAGATTTGGCCGGAGATCCGCGTTTAGCCGGGCCTGACGAACGCTTTTGTCGTTGCAGCAGTCTCGCCAGGATCTGCGTGGCGTGCTGCTTTCTCACTCGCCTCGTACGCGACTTGATGCTGATTAACAGAAGCGTTCGGAAGACAACTCGAGCGCATTTTACCGCTGGTCAAGAGATTACACGTGCCTACGGACGCTTCACGGCCGCTGGTTCAACCTTCATTTGTGGGCTGTCAATCTTTCGAGCAGGCTGCGGAGAGCTGGGCGGCCCACAATCAAGCTCTCCTATCTGTTTCCCGAAGGTATGCAGGGCATGGCTGTCCTATCTTCCGATATAGGACGCCAGTTCATCTGGCGTCCCATTGGGAAACGCTTGTTTCAGAAAATCCAGGAAGGCGGAGACCCGAGCGCTCAGCAGTCGCCGCGAGGGGTAGAGCGCCCAAAGCGCGATATCGGATCCCTTGATATCTCCCCAATGGGTCAGGCTGCCGTCATTCAGATCGTGGGTCACCAGCGAAATCGGCAGACGGGCCGCACCGACACCGGCGCGAACGGCGTCCCGGACCATGATCAGCGACGACAAGACAAGGACCGGCTCGATCTTTATCTGCGTGGGTCCTTTTGGGGTCGTGACATTCCAAGTCTGCCGGTCGGCGGAACCGCGGACGACTCCCGGAGCTGCATTGTCTCGCGCGGGACGAGGCAAATCAGGTCTTGCGACGACAACCAGACGATCATGAAGGAAGGCGCGACCAACGAGGCTTTCATCCGGATTAGGATTGACGCGGATAACCAGATCATAGCCTTCCTCGATCATATCGACTGCACGATCCTCCGTGGTGACTTCAAGCTTCACGTCCGGGTATTTGAGGGCAAATCCCGCGGCGATCTTGCCCATGGCGGTCTGCGAAAGAAGAAGTGGCGCGCTTACCCTCAACCGGCCGCGCGGTTTCTCCGCCCCTGAGACAATGGCGGATGCCGTCTCGTCGATCTCTATGAGAAGCGCCGCTGTCCGTTCGTGAAGGGTGCGTCCTTCCTCGGTGAGTTTCAGGTTGCGGGCGCCGCGCTCGAAGAGCCGGAGCTCAAGCGCAGCCTCCAGCTCCGTTACCCGCCGCGACAGCGTCGCCTTCGGACGATTGGAGGCTCTCGCTGCTTTACCAAAGCCCCCGTGACGGGCCACGAGATTGAAATCCGCAAGTGCGACGAGATCCATGAGTGTTCCAACTGTGAGACAGAGTGGCCAGATTGGGAGTCTATTGGACGCACCATGAACCGTGCATATTCGGGGTGTCAAGCAAATCCAACACGGAGACATCCAATGACAACGTCCGCTACTCAGTCAAATCTGGCCGCTTCCCCGAAAATCGTCATCCTGGGTGCCACCGGCCCGACAGGTCGCCATATCGTAGCCCAGGCTGTGGCCCGCGGCTATGACGTCACCGTCCTGGTCCGTTCGCCAGAGAAGGCAGCTGAACTCAAGGGCGCCAATATTGTCGTTGGCGATGCCCGCGACGAAAAGGCCCTTCGCCAGACCATCAAAGGCCGCGCTGCGGTGATCAGCGCCCTTGGTACGCCAGCGAGCCCTTTTCGTGAAGTCACGCTTCTGTCCACCGCGACCCGCGCGCTCGTCAATGCCATGAAGGCAGAGCAGGTCTCACGGCTTATCGCGGTTACCGGGCTTGGCGCCGGCGACAGCAAGGGACATGGCGGCTTTCTCTTCGATAACCTGATCTATCCTTTGCTTTTGCGGAAGGTCTACGCTGACAAGAACCGCCAGGAGGCAATCGTAAAGGGCAGCGATCTCGATTGGACCATTGTCCGTCCTTCGATCCTGAACAACAAACAGGAGCACAAACCGGTCCGAGCTCTGACCGATCTCAGCGACGTACATGGCGGTACGATCTCGCGTAAAGACGTTGCCACCTTCCTGCTCGATCAAATCACCTCGAGCACATGGCTCAAGAAAACGCCGTTCATCACATGGTAACCGCGAGATCCAAATTGACGCCAAGATCTCCATTGCGGCCCGATACGAAGCTGAGTTTCATGAACTCAAGGGCTTGGAAGGCCAAAGGAACGCCTGCACCAGGAACGTGATGGATCAGTTGAGGGTGCCCTGAGACATCCTTTAATTGATGCCAAAGCAGACAAGGAGAAGCCTGTGTCTGATCAACGCGGTGGGCGATAGCGCAGTGGCCATCGTATGTTTGGCGACAAGCCCCATGTCTCCTGGGGACAAAAAGTTTTCAATATACTTTGAAGGGTAGTGGATTTAGGAATGCCTGGCGCCATGGTGAGCTCAACGGGGAGCGCGGTCGGATGGCGCTTCGGCAAACGGGGCCAAGAACGTCGGGAAGATGGTAAAAGTTCCGACAATCAAAAGCCAATGGACACGCGTCATTTATAAGGCTTGGTTGTCTTCACCACATTCCTCATTGACCTATCAGATATTTTTACGTTTTCGTAACCGGCCGAGCTCCGTTTCTACTGAGCGTAGTGTATTGGCCCCAAGAGCCAGTCCCATCCTATCGGCCACTTCGACTATGGCGGACAGGATTTCATCCCGGTCCCAACCGGCCTCTTGGGCGTCACCGATGATGTTGATTATTTCATCTTCGACCGCACGTTGACACTCTGCAAGCGCTCGGGGTGGCGGCGGTCGATGCGTGGTCGCATTATGGACATGCTTTCCCTCCAAGAGCCGATTCGGCTTGTTTGAGCGATGATATTCGATCCTGAGTTGCGCACGCAAGCAGTGCGCTCAGCAAATGCCGACGACTGCTAATGTCTGAGCCTGTGACAACAATGTCATCAAATCACGGATATCACGTCAGTGCTGGAGCGAACATGCCTCACGGGTTTCAGCTGCGGCGCTACGTGGGCAGTGTCCACGCAGCGTTTTCGTTCGAAACGTTATTTGGACCGACTACGAATAAGAGAGCTTGCTGTACTCACACGAAGTCAAATCGCTTTGCCAACGTTGTAAGCTGTCCCCGGACATATCTTTAGTCGCTGAATATCGTCATTTTACCCTGCGCCGTGACTGGCCTTGCGCAGCTATTCAAGCTCGTTGAATGTACCCTCCATGGAGCTATCGGCGAGTCAGTTAATGCGGAGGTTATGGGCTTGAGGAAGCAGAAGCGGTTCATCATGCATCCAGACGATGAAAAGGATTTTGAACAGGAGGTGCTCGCAGAAGAGGGTATCGTATTGGTTGATGGGCCGATCTGGACATCCGATTCGCCAGCCAAATTGAACTCACTTGATCGGATAGGAAACTACTGCATCATTTGGTCCACGCTGGATCGTCCATCCCTGAGTGCGCAGTACAAGGGAGGTGAATGGCATTGCGATTCAGAGATGGCGACCATTCAGTTTCTGCGGAGCAGGATACATGGCGATCTGCTTACCGAGGGTTCGCTTTCCATCAGCACAGACCCGGCTACACAGACCGAGGCGAGGCGGATAGAGAAACGTTTTCATTCCTATTTCATGCACATGAAATCCAACTATCGGAACTCTGCTGTTTGCTGGTACAGTTTAACTCCGTTTTTGCCGGCGGCGCCGGGCCGCTCGGCAAATCCAGGCATGCCTGATTCCAATGTTTGGGTTGGTCCTCACGCCCTCCGTTGGTTGAGGGCCGACAAGCATCGCCGCGTTAGGCAACACTCGAGCTTCGGTGCTTATGCAGTTCTTGGCGAGGACGTTCAGAGGCTTATTTCGGGTAGTTTGCCCACACCAGACCTCTCGTAGCTCTGCGGCACGGTGTTTGCACTTCGCTGAGTGGTTGAGCCAATATGCGCGACGGCTAAAACCGAAGAAATTGCCTATGCCGATCAGTCCATGAACCAGCCGGGCAAGGATCGGCAAAGCCACAGCGTGGGAAAGCCCTGGCTGTCCCTTGCGGCAACGGTTTACTGCAGGCCTGCGACGTCAGGCGCAAAAATTATCGCGCACTTCCAAAAACCACTTCTAGCTATCCTGTTCGCTGATCAATTTATGGCGATGGGTTATCCATTGACCAATATATATGAGCAGTGCACACCCGATGGGCGAGCCCACTTCGTTCACGACTGTACCCAAAGTTTTCGGGAGCGTAGGAGCTGTCCCCATTGTTACAGAAGACGAATAAGTCAGAAAGGCAATTGCTCCACCAAATACAACGCCGATCAATACCCCTGATCCGATGTATCGGTCGATTTTTAGAGAATCTTGCTGGACAAGCTTCGCCAAAAGCCAACCCAATATCCCGTATTCAATTGCGCGAAGAATACTGATTGTCGCCAAGGAAAGTACTGCCGGCTGATCCGCTACCTTCAATATTCCATTCATGGTTTTCTGCGCTGATTTCGCGAAGGCAACTGCAATCGGCGCTGATGCCAGTGCGATGAGTCCCGCCACGGACGCGCGAGCTTTGCTCAGGAATACGCCGATGCTGACACCTGTGCAGACGAAGAATGACCATGTGACGCCTTGAGCCAAATCAGAGATAAACAAAACACCCGCAGGGGCGCTGCCTCCGGCTAGTTTGGCGGCAAGTATAAACCCTTGCATGACAAACCCCAACAGGACTGAGAGCAATGCAACTGTCCCAATTTGGCGCAGAGCATCATCGCCGATTGTGCGCGTTGGTTCGGGTTCCAAACGATCTTGTGCCAAGGTCATCCTCCCCAAAATTCACCTCAGCGCAGAATAACACGAAAATCAAACCAGCACAGGCTCTCCTATTGCTTCAGTCGCCTCGGCAAACTGTCCTGGTCCGATGGTTCCCGTGAACAAGATTCCAGGGAAGGACCCACCAGGTTTTTCAGTTCCTCTCGCAAAGCAGGCAATTTGGCCGCTAGGCCTCACACGACGCTTTGCAGCCAAAAGGAGGAATTCGTTTCGGCCTTGCAACATTAATGCTAAGCGGGTGGGCTGTAGTTTAAGGAAGCGTTATGAAGAAATTGTTTCTCGTTTTTTTGACGATTATTATTGCGGTGATGGCTCTTGCTGGCTCTCGCTGGTATCGCTACGTCAGCAACACCGACAGCCCTTACGATGAAATTGGCATCACCCTCAACAATGCCGCGCCAGACCCAATCAATAGATGGGGATGTGCCATGCTTGAAACCCGTTTTGCCAAGTCCGTACCACCATATGGTTGCGCTGGCGAAAACGCCACGCAGTGAAAGTAAAGACGATGGTTTCTCGGTTGGTTCAGCTTTTCAATTATCCCGTACAACCGATCATTGCGCTGCTACGCCAGGCAAAAACATGGCGAACGGTTCTTCCACAGCGCGCTTGAGAAAAGCGGCATAAGGTGCGAAACCTGCTTGATCAGGACCTATTCGGCCCATCGGAGCCTCGGCCAGCGCCTTCATTGGAATATAGACTATCGGGGCAGCCACGGGTGTGAGTTGTGCGCCGCGACCGGCCTGCAACGTGGTAAGTATTCCGTACATTTCACCGGTAATGGAAGGTCGGGACACAATGATCAATCTCTGCTGACCGGATGTGTTGGTAGAGAGATAAATATGGCCGGAAAGATTGGGGATTGCCACTGTACCCTGTTGGGTGAAAGCAGCGTCTAACCTGTCTTTTTCATTGAACCGGAGATTGGAAGAGGCGTTGCTCCAATGAATCTCGGTGCAATAGGCAAAGATCGCGTGCCTGTCGCCGAACGATGGGCGGATCGTCAGATAAAGACCTTCTATCCACGCCACCGATGCCCGTGAGTATGCCCCAAATTGCTCATCTGCCTGGCCATTTGAAATGGGAGACGAAACATTCTGCATGTCTGCAGCCCGCAGGCGCATGGCAAGCGCCTCTTCCAATCGTATCGTCGTTGCCAGCGTAAACGGTCGGTGGCCTGATAGGGCCTTTTCCAGCGTTGAAAGGCTTATCTTCGCAAGATCGGCCAGATGCTGCCTCGAGATTCTGCGACGCGCCAATTCTTCACGAATTCGCGCGGCAACAGCCAGGTTCTGTTTTTCGGAAAGTTCGTCGCTATCCATTCACCTGCCCGAATATGTAAGGGTCCGCACATTCCGTCACATATCCACACATCGTGGCATCCGGCAAGGCTGGAGATGGCGCATGGGTGCGGAACATCACGGAAGCTTACGCTGGCGGCAAAATGGCACGTGGATGAAATGGGGAAAGCTTCCCGACGGGAGCATCAACAGGAGCTTTCCGATGAACCCTTTAACACTCAACCGCAAAAAAAGATCAATACCCCGCTGGGTGGGGCACAGTTGCCGAGCAATTGGCCTGATCAACCTTCTCGTTCTGCCATTGATCGCGCTTGCTGCGACCCTGTTTTCTGCAATTCCTTCGCGTGCAGAAGTTTCTTCTTCTCGAACACAACAAATGACGCTTGATGACGTAAAATCCGGTTCGTTGCTGTTGCAGGGCACCGCGCCAGGCCACTATGTGGAAGCCACCCGCGTGGCGACTGATGTTGACATCGTTGTCAGCGGCCCGACGGCTCGCACTCGCATCACCCAGATATTCACAAACCCTTCCAATGACTGGGTCGAGGCTGTCTATGCATATCCTCTGCCGGAGGACAGTGCAGTCCACGGGCTTAAGATGGTCGTCGGCAAACGCGTTATCATAGGACAAATCAAGGAGCGGCTGGAGGCGAAAGCCATCTACGAGAATGCAAAGGCAGTTGGTCAGAAAGCCAGCTTGGTGGAAGCGGCGCGACCTAATCTTTTTACCAACTCGCTCGCCAATATCGGACCGCACGAACAGGTCGTCGTACAGATCGATCTACAGGAGCCTGTCCGCCTTTCCAACGATGTATTTTCCCTTCGCGTGCCGCTGGTTGTTGCACCTCGCTATAATCCCGCCCCAGTAACGCAATCAGCGGATGTCTCCGCCAACGGCAACGATTGGAGTGTTGTGGCTGATCCCGTTCCTGACCGCGAAAAGATTACATCTCCTGTGCTCGATCGCCGTATCAACGCACCAGTAAATCCGGTGAGTATCAAAGTTCGTCTACAGGCCGGGTTTAACCTTGACGAAGTCAAGAGCCATTTCCATTCTGTAAAGACGGAAGCCATTGATGCCCAGACGCGGCTTATCACTTTCCTTGACGGCACCCATGCCGATAGAGATTTTGAACTGACCTGGAGGCCGAAGGAAAGCAAGGTTCCCGCAGTTGGACTTTTCCGGGAACATGTCGGCGACGAAGATTATGCCATTGCATACGTAACACCTCCCGCCATCCAGCAGCAGAAAGATGCACGTCCCCGCGAGATTGTCTTCGTCATCGACAATTCCGGCTCCATGGGTGGACCTTCCATGGATCAAGCCAAGGCCAGCCTGGATTATGCATTGAGCCGTTTAAAACCCGCCGATCAATTTAACATCATCCGTTTTGATGACACAATGAACCTTCTTTTTGTTGACACCGTCAAAGCCGATGCCAGGAACGTTTCCGTGGCTCGTGAATTTGTTGGCAGCCTTCAAGCATCCGGCGGTACGGAAATGCTTGAGCCGCTACGGGCGGCGTTGAATGACGCCCGTCCGGCTGATCAGTCTTTTATTCGCCAGATTGTTTTCCTCACCGATGGTGCTGTTGGCAATGAACAGCAACTCCTGGATACAATTGCCGCAAAACGCGGTCGCTCACGGGTTTTCATGGTCGGCATCGGTTCGGCTCCGAACAACTACCTGATGAACCGCGCTGCTGAGCTCGGTCGTGGCAGTTTTACATTCATTGGTTCGGGCGAACAGGTCAATGACCGTATGCGTGATCTGTTCGTTAAACTGGAAAACCCTGTCGTAACCAATCTTGTTGCAACATTCTCGTCCGGCAATGAGGACATGACACCATCCCAATTGCCTGATCTTTATCAGGGCGAGCCTTTGGTCATCGCAGCAAAGCTTAGCTCACTTTCAGGAGTTCTTACTGTAAAGGGAACGATTGGAAGGCAGCCTTGGGAGGTGACGGTTCCAGTAGCCAATGCTGCGACTGGTGAAGGCTTGTCTAAGCTCTGGGCGCGTCGCAGGATTTCCGATGCGGAAGTCGAGAATACGCTTGGCATCTCTGGCATCGACGAAACCAACAATCGCATTCTCAAGCTGGCTCTTGACCATGGTCTCGTAACCCGTCTTACCAGCCTGGTTGCGGTCGACAAGACACCGTCACGCACTCAAGACCAGCCTTTGACACGCTCTGACGTTCCGCTGAATCTTCCGGCGGGCTGGGATTTCGACAAGGTCTTCGGAGAGCACGCGGACCGCAAAGCTGATATCGATATACAAAATATCAAGCAGATCGCTTTGAACAAGGCGTCCGAGGTGGCCGGAGACGTGCAAGAACAGCTACCTCTGCCTCAAACTGCAACCGATGCTGAATTGCGCATGCTCGGCGGCCTTATGCTTCTCCTGGTCAGTGCCGGTCTGTTCCTCAACCGTAAATCCGGACGCAAGTCATCATGATCGCGATGCCAGAAACACCCAAGGGCTGGGCGGTCTTGCGCCCGGCCTTTCGGCTCGTAACTATGATGGCTGGTCTTACCGGTTTCCTGCTTTTCGGCCAGGGCATTTGGGTACATGCGAAGGCTGAGCTCGCGCAGATACTCCTGGAACGCGCATTTGCCGAAACGCTCGCAACTGGCAAGACTGTAAAACCTTGGTCCTGGGCTGACACATGGCCTGTTGCCCGCATAGAGGTTCCCCGCCTGTCTGAGAGCGCCATCGTGCTGCATGGTGCAAGTGGTCAAGCCCTGGCTTTTGGCCCCGGTCATCTCGAACGAAGCGCTGAGCCCGGCGGCGATGGCACGACAGTCTATGCCGCACATCGCGATACACATTTTGCGTTCCTGAAGAATGTGGGTATCGGCGATGACATCATGGTGACAGGAAAGGATGCCCAGGCCTTCCACTACCGGGTGACGGAAACGACTATCGTTCGGTGGGATCAATCCGGGGTCAACGCCGAGGCACTCGGCAAAAATCTCGTGCTCGCTACCTGCTGGCCATTCGACAGCATCACGTCCGGTCCAATGCGCTATCTCGTGAAGGCGACCCTTGTTCCGGGAAATTGAAAAGTGGCTCTTCAGCCACCCGATCGACTGGACGACGCAAATCCCGCGTGTTTGCAAAAGGGTCTACGACGCAGCATTTTGAAGGAGTTATCCCAAAGATAATTATCAATCATTGGAACGCTAATCCTTGCGCCTGTGCGATAGCTTGGGTCGATGGATTTGACCCGAAGCATTTCACCAAGATGCAAGACCATCTGGACGGGCGTATCTTCGAAAGGCGACCCGATATGCCAACAATGGTGAAATCTATTACTGCATCGCGTCAATTCTCAAATTTGCCCCCCCTTTATCCGAGGATTTGGATAGTCTCGGATAATCAGAACCACAATTTATCGATGAATTTGCGAAGGCCGCCTGTGCGAGCAGGACTTTATCCGGATTATTTTTCCATGTTGGACAATGCCCCAGTTGCCGGCAAGGCTGGCTGATATTACAGCGTAATCTCAGTACCGGAGATATGTATGCGCACTGCGAAGAGTGCGAAACAGGGTTTATCACCCCAGGCGATCTATGGCCGCCCTTAAAAGGCTTTCTCATTGTTCTCGAAGAATGTGACTGCGAGACCGGGAATCCTTGCAAAGAAATATCCATAACGGTCTGGACGAACTTTATTGTAATAAGGTTCCCCTTGAGTAACGATGCCGGGCTTGCCCGATAATCAAGAGGTGCAAGCTCTCCACAAATGGCAGTGCGCCGAGATGTCTCACGGCGCCTTGGTGCGGTGTTGACGCGTGCCGTCAGAGGCTACCCTCCGCAAGCAGCTCTCGTGTCCGTTTCAGGGTCGATAGCAGGGCCGATTTGTATCCCTTTTCGCTGTCGAATTGCCTCTGTTCCGCCTGTTCTTCCGGACCATTTGGAACTTTGCCGCGCAGGCCGATGTAGCAGTAGAATTTCAGCTGCAGGGCCCCTGTTTCATCTTCGAAGATTTCGTTGATGATCGCGCCCTCTCGTGGACCAGTGGCTTGGAAGAAGGTGACTTTGCTATGGGGTTCAAGGGTGATGATCTCCCTGATGTCGAAGTGAGCGATGGTGGCTTCGCGCACGAGATGCGTCGCACTTTCCTCGATGACATCACAGCGGGTGCAGAGGCCAGCCGGGAGAAAGAGGCGCGCATCGCGTGCCTTCAGTTCCAGGCCCTTCCAGACTTGCTCGCGGGTCAGCTTTGTTTCGCCTTCGGGATTTACGGGGATGGTAGCGGTTGAATAGATCATGACGATGTTCCTTGTTTGGAAACCGTAGACGGCAGCCTCAGGCAGAGGGAGCAGTATCCTTGGCGAAGTCGCGATAGGAGCGGAGCGGGCGGCCGAGAAGTGTTGTCAGGCGCTCGACGTCGCCGCCCTCGGGCAGCATGCCGTAGGTCAGGAAGCGCTCCCCCATCATGCGCATGTCGTAGGCCATCCACGGCGGCATGACCTTCTTCAGGCTCTGCTCGAAGACCAGAGTGTCACCGCCTGCATAATTGATCTGGCGGCCAAGAACGTCGGACCAGATGGCGGCGATATCCGTTCCTGTGAGTGTGTCAGGACCGACAAGATTGATGCGATTGGTCGGAAGCACTTGAGGAGCCTGTTCGCGACGCAGCAGTTCAATTGCTGCAATCTCCGCGATATCGCGGACGTCGATCATGGCGAGACCCTTGTCACCGACGGGCATCGGGTAGATGCCATAGTCCGTGATGACGTCTCTGATTGTCAGATCGTTCTGGATGAAGTAGGCCGGGCGCAGGATAGTGGCATTCATGCCCATCTGCTCGATCATCCGCTCCACGCCGAACTTGCCGGCAAAATGCGGGACGTTGACGTAGATGTCGGAGTGAATAACCGACAGGTAGACGATCCGCTCAACGCCGGCCGAGCGGGCCACATTTAGCGCGATCAAGGCTTGGGTGAATTCATCGGATACCACGGCGTTCAGCAGGAAGAGCGTTGAGACGCCTTCGAAGGCCCTCCGAAGCGAGTCGACATCGAGGAAGTCGCCTTCGGCGACGGCAACTTCGGCCGGGAAGTTTGCTTTCGAGGGATCACGGACGAGAGCGCGAACGTCTGCGCCACGATCGACAAGGTGCTGAATGACTTGGCTGCCGATATTGCCGGTGGCGCCGGTCACGAGGATAGTCATGGGATTTTCTCCGGGGTTGATATTGCTTGACACCCCGAATATGGACGGATCAATATCGATCCAATAGATCGCTAATCTAGACACGCCGTCTCACTGTTGGAACAGATAACGGATCTCGTCGCGCTTGCTGACTTCAACCTTGTTGCCCGCCACGGCGGCTTCGGCAAAGCCGCACGAGCCACCGGGCGGCCGAAGGCAACCGTCACGCCGGGTGGCGGAACTAGAGGCTGCCCTTGATCTCAGGCTGTTCGAGTGCGGCGCGCGCAATCTTAAACTTACCGAGGAAGGACGCGCTCTTTTTCAGCAGACAGCCGCGCTCCTGACGGAGCTCGACGAAACAGCCAGCGCCATTGCCTCGGCTGCGGAAAAGCCGCGTGGCAGGTTGCGGATCAGCGCACGTATTGCATGCTTTTGATCTCCCACCGCGTTAAGTTGAAACACGGATGTCGAAGTGCATGACATCCTCACGGCTGCCCATCTTGGTATAGAGAGTCACTGCCGGATCATCTTCGTAGTCCGCCTGCACATAGATCACCCAGGCACCGCGGTCACGCGAAATCCTGCGAAGCTGCTCAATGAGAGAAGTTGCTACGCCCCTACGGCGGTGTTTTTCATCGACAGCCAGGTCATAGATATAGATCTCCCGGCGCTGGCGTTCAAATTTCTGGAGCTCATAGGCGACCAAGCCACCGATGACGTGGTTATCTTGTATGCAGACCAGAACGATGACGTGGTCCATCGACAGCAGATTTGAAATGTAGGCCGAAGTCAGTGGTTCGCCTGTGTAGGTAGCCGGATCACCAAAAGCCCGAGCAAACACGACGTTCATCTCGCGAAATGCGATTTCGTCGTTCGGTCCTAACCTTCGGATGTTCATTGATTGCATGTTCGTGCCCTTTAGCCTGTCAAGGGAGTTAGGTTGCTTCGTCAAGTCAATGCCCACGAGATAGAGCGGGATAAGTTGTGATTGTATAAGGGGCGTGCGCGCATGCAAATTGTTGCACCTTGCACCGAAACACTTGCCGGGCACGTGGGATAATCTTCACGGCTTGCCGCCAGGAAGGTTTGCGGCCCAACGCCCTAGACTGATCGAACCTGACTTCTAACGAAACTCCAAAAGCCGGACGGCCGACGCAGAAGTTGCCGACGGGATTGCGTGAAAAAAATCGACAAGACGGCTCGTTCTGTTGTCCGTGCCAGCGATTCGATAAGCAAATCCCAACGAAAGTAATCACAAGTAAAGGTGCGTCACCCAGTTATTATCATACCGTCCGTTCAGTATAGGCCATGTGATAAACATAAATGTTCTTTTAGCCTTCGGCACGCAAGTTGAATAAACTTCATAGCATGTCGCCGTTTAAACCAATTGCCTAAACTCTGCTCCGCATACTGGGGAAGTGGTCTGTCTCGTCTGGATCGTGACCAGAAGATCGTTGCCCTGATCCGATCTGCCACAACCAATCTCATTCACCTTCTATTCATCTTGGCGATTTATTTTCTAAGGCACGGGGGTCCATTAGAATGAGGATTCTGCGATGTCACTTAGATCAGGGTTTTATGCGCTAATTCTTGCGCTGGGTTTCTTCTCATTTGCTCCTCCGGCGGGAGCTGCACCATTATCGTATAATTCCGGTAGTCCCGAAATTTCCAGGCCAGTTGAAGCTGTTGGATGGCGTTGTGGCCGTGGCTGGCGGATGAACAGGTATGGCGATTGTGTTCCCAATCGTCGGGCATCAGTTTGTGGTCGGGGATGGCGACTGAACCGATACGGTGAATGTGTCAGGGTAAGGCCGGTTGCTCGCGTATGCGCACGTGGTTACCACCTGACCCCGCGTGGTTTGTGCGTGAGGAACTGGTAGAAATCCAGATTCCGGACGCCGGTGCACGAGCGGCAGTCTTCGGGCTGCCGCTCAATCTTTCGGCCCGCTTTGGCCCTGTAGTGCCTGAACGAACTGCGTCAAAGAATGGATTGAATCTGTCGTAGGAACAAGACGATCAAAATCCTCGGCTATTTTGGCGCACAGGTCTGGTGTCAGCTTCCTCAGATTTGAAGTGACCAAATTGAAGTCTGGAGTTCCGCGGCTGGCAATTGAACGAAGGATGATAAAGGTCTCGACTTCGCCGTCGTCACGCTCGACAAATAACGCCAGCGAACCGCCATCGGCTGCTGCAGCGCTGTCATTTATTTTCTTGAACATTGCACTACTCTCATTTCGGTTCTGAATGAATCCATCTGTAACTTGGAAGTTTTTGCGCAGTACGTTATCGGCACCTTTGCAGTGACCGATAGCTCATGGCTTCGTAGAATGCACGGGGCTCGTTGCCCGGTAGGAGACGAATCGACTCCCGCCTTTTGATCCAGTCAACGGTGCATGACCTGAATATTGTGACGGTCCAATCGACAAACTGGATATTCAGGTTCGCATTGACTCCCTACCTCAATTGTCAGACAGTCAATTGTCATCAGGCATTTATGACCACTGACGCTCGAGAGTGCTTTGAGCTTTCGCCTGGCGCAGCTCGTTATGTGCATTTAAGTAGATTTTCGCATAGCCATGTCCACCTGATGAGTGGGACATAACGCAAACCATTCGTTGCGAAGCATTTCAAATTTTTCGTCAACAGCCACACTCTCCATGATACGCCAAGACTTGCTCACAAGGGCTCTCAAAGGGCCTTAGAGACAGAGATCAGTATCAACATGTTATCATTGAGCCACGGCCACATCCGGTTTGCATAAGCATAGTGACACAGCCAGTATTTATTCAATTTGAGGAGGATGCGATGAAGTACATTCCAATTCCTAAAAGGTCGACGCGCCGGGAAAGCGAAACCAGCTCCGGAAAACTAATCGCCTCGAGCACGAACGTGAGGGCCGCTCACGGTCTTGAACCTATACCGTCGACGGATTGGACCGAATTGTCCAATATACTCAGACGTTCGGGCGGCGGTTTTTCGCACACTCGCAAGCCTGCGGGCTGATTTCGATATGGCGGCACAACATGTCAAAGAGATCGATGAAGCAATAAACGAACTTATTGCTGCTCGTCGGCTGGAAATTATCCAGATTGCTCAAAATGGTGCAAATCCTGGACCGATTAAAAACCTGATGGAAATTCAAATGGCTATTGATTCATTGCTGAGAGCTAGAAAGCACGAGGAATCTCTTTAGCCCGTTAAACATAAGGCTGGTATAACGGAGACAAACAGATGGTCCAAACCAAGCCAACATCGAATTGGAAGGGCCGAGGTCCCGGCAAGGTTGGAGAGACTTACACCGTCGATCACCCGATGGAGGCGTTTAAGCTAAACAAGGATGTTGCCCAACAGTTGATTATTAAATTTAATGGCGACTGTGAGCGCATCAACGACTCGGTCAATGCTCGAAGGCCACGCAGATAATTCCTCCGTATGGGTCGCAACATGTCGGCGTCAATTTACCCGACGGTAGACAGACAACTGATGTTGTGGAAAACCTGAGAGCGAGGGAAAGGCCTGAGCATCAAGACAACATCGACGTCACCGCGGCTGTAATAGCCAGGAAGCCGGGTCGGGCAATGCCGATGCGCACATTCTGAGGGGATTGTTAAAAAGAGGACGGCGCGGCTGTGATGTTAATCCAACAGAAGCGGTTAGATTGTACCGCGAGGCGGCAGATCAAGGTCATGCCGGGGCGCAATATCGACTGGGTCAAATGAGCGAGTATGGTATAGGCTGTGGGAAAATCGGTAATAGGAACCACTGTAGCAATTGGCTGACAAATCGCCTCTCCATCTCGAAGAACAAGGGTTTGGTGTGCACAGGCAACGGGAGATCATGATGTCGAAGCGCAAGCTCATCCACATTGGAACCGACAAACACGGTGAGCGGAAAAATGAAGAGAGCACGTTCACTTTGTCTGTCAAGGTTGGTCAATTCCCATCCTCCGACCAGTACAAGGTAAAAAACGACGCCAGGCCTGGCTCGGGTAACCAGAACGATCATAGATCCACGTGAAAATCGCCACCTACAATGTCAACGGCGTGAACGGCCGTCTTGATGTCCTTCTCCGTTGGCTCGGCGAGGCGGAGCCGGACGTTGTCGTTCTTCAGGAGCTGAAAGCGCCGGACGCCAGATTTCCCGCCAAGGCTATCGAGGCTTCGGGCTATGGCGCGGTTTGGCACGGTCAAAAATCCTGGAACGGCGTCGCCATTCTTGCCCGGGGAAAACAGCCGCACCTTACGCGAAAAGATCTCCCTGGAGAGGCCGAGGATGAGCAGAGCCGGTTTATCGAGGCCATCGTGGACGGTATTGTGATTGGCGGCCTTTATCTTCCCAATGGCAATCCTTATCCCGGCCCGAAATTCGACTACAAGCTCCGCTGGTTCCGGCGTTTGCATGATTATGCCGCAGAGCTCCTGGAACTTGAGGTTCCGGTCGTGCTGGTGGGCGACTACAATGTCATGCCCACGGAACTGGACGTCTATAAACCGGAGCGCTGGAAGGACGACGCCCTGTTTCGCACAGAAGTTCGGGAGGCCTACCAAAACTTGATCAATCAGGGCTGGACTGATGCGCTGCGGCAGATGCATCCGGGAGAACGGATCTATACGTTCTGGGACTATTTCCGCAACGCCTATGGACGCGACGCGGGCCTGAGACTCGACCATTTCCTCCTCAGTGCCGATCTTGCAGGACGATTGGCAAAGGCCGAAGTCGACAAACACGTGCGCGGCTGGGCCCATAGCAGCGATCACGCGCCGGTGTGGATTGAGCTAACTGACAAGATCAAGCGGAGAAAATGAAATGTTGACCAGCAAACGATTTCCGCAGCGGTCTGAAAAACCTGTTAGATCGAGCGGCGGCTTCGGATCTAGGCATCCATTGCCGGCTTCGTAATTGGGTGACTTTGATCGAGAACCTGTACGGAAACAGAGTTCTCCCATTTGGCTCCAAGAAGCTTATGCTGCTGGCGTAATCCTTGAGCGTGCTCGAGCGCATGAACCTGGTTTTGCTGAAATCGCTATTGCGGCTACCGCGGATGCCAACGGCCTGACGGTGTTAACCTCTAACGAAAAGCATTTTGGAACGATGGGGGTAAAGTGGTGGAATCCGTTGAAGGAATTGCCGCTTTCTTCATAAAGATTGCAGTCCCTGTAAAGCCTTACGTGAATCTAGTCGCGCGCCCGGTACGTGGACCTAGTTCAAAAATCTCATATCGAATGGGTCTGTACAAAATAGAAAGTCCTGGGAAAACGGTCGTTTGAAAATGCCGATAATAGGAAAGGAAGCGTCTCTGCGATCGACAAAATGCCCGAAATACAAGGAAAACGGGCGTTTGGACGACCACAGAGACAGATAGCCCTTCGGTTGCAGAATTGACAGAGGAGCTATTCGCGGTAAGCTAGGAATTCTTCATTTTATAGTCAGACGAGAGGAAGTGAGGCATGGTTTAGATGCGGGATGAAAGAAAATACTGAGTAATAACAATGCGTAGCCGTCCACGAAATGTTCGAATGTGAAATTAAAATCGTAAGCGGGGTACGCGGGTCTGTCGACTTTGGTTTCGGAATAACGATTTCAATTTGGAACGCTAAACCAGGTATCGGGGGCGATTTCTGAAAAGGCCTTCAATCCTTAGCATGCAGGTGGTGCACGGTAGAGCAACAAGTTTCTCGCAAATGACTCAGTAACAATGGTCGACCTCGATTTTCTGCAGGCCATCCGATGTGTGACCGATTCGCTGCCTGTCGCCTGACTACTTTCTTACGATCTCAATGGCTTGTCGACTTGATTGTGCCGCGCCTCGGCGCTCTGGGCTCGCAATCAGGCGAAGCGCTATCGAGATAATCTTGGGATCCGGCTGAAAGATTCCCGCAGCAGGGCCGTGATTCTATCCGATCCTGTCGCATCCACGGCGATGTCGAACGTGTGTTGCAGGAGGTCGGCTCTGCGCTTCGGGAGCTGCTACGGATCGCGTCATACCTGTTCGGGCATCTCGATAGCATAGCTGAAGAGGAGCTGGTTGACATGACCTCGGAGTTGAAGAGCGCGGATAAAACGATAGCCACCGCCATAATTGAACTCGTTTCGCAAATGCGCGTTCTTTGGGAACGTCGCGGCGAATGGGAAAGCTATAATGACCTCATGGAACTTGGCCGGACGGGATCTGCTCTCATTCGCGTCTGCGGCGTGCATGCGATGACACAGGCGAATGGTACGGCCTATATCAACATGCCCCCTACTGCCGACACCATGCCGGCCGACGCGACACAGTCCGATCTTTATCGCATTCTGATGAGGGGTGGTAAACAAGAAGGGAGTGACGGATGGATCAGTGGAGGCGGCGGCGTTAGCGCCTGCAGTTCGACGCCTCTCTTCCTTCGAAATCCTAGCCTAAAGTCATTTGGTGCACTTTTCCCGACTCCGCTTCATAGTTAGATTATGATAACGGACAGAAAAACAGCTACTGAAAATAGCCGGGGTAGAATAATGAGCCTGAGAACCGCCTTTGAGCAACGTTATCCGCATTCGGGAGGGCGGATGCCGGCACTGCGCGAGCGATTGATCGAGGTCGCTCAGGCTTTTCTTGAGGCAGGGCAGGGCGATGCCAATGCTGAGCAGCGTTTGTGCTCCGTAGATGACCACGTCTTTTGGCAGCAACTCTCGGAGGTCCTGCTTGGCTACCGGCTGGGCGAAGCGGGTATTGCATTTACCCATCAGGCTATAGGACCGGACTTCCTCATCGAGCATGAGGGGCGACGGATCTGGGTCGAGGTCATCACGCCGACGCCAGCGGGCGTTCCTCAATCGTGGCTCGCTCCGGCGGGAAACGGGGTGCGCGATTTTCCTCATGAGCAGATACTATTGCGCTGGACTGCTGCCATCAAGCAGAAGGCGGAGGTACTGCTCGGCAATCCGGCCCAACAGATAAACGGCTATCTGACGAACGGGATTGTCGGCACCGAGGACTGCTATGTCATCGCGGTGAATGCGCGTCTCCTGCGTGGTTTCGACGGAATGTCCGGCGAGTTGCTAGGGATTAGTCAGTTTCCCTTTGCCGTGGAAGCGACGCTCGCAGTCGGACCGATCCAAGTCAGCATAGACCGCAATACACTGGAATCTTCCCAACCCAAACACCAGCAACGTTATGTGCTCCATAAGCGGGTTGGACAGCCCGTTCCGGCCGATACATTCCTTGACGCCCGCTTCGCGCCTATAAGCGCGATCTGGGCGACCGATATTGATGAAGGGTCAGTGAGTGATAGGCCAGCGAACATGGTGGTCGTGCATAATCCCCGCGCATCGAACCCGCTTCCGTCCGGCCTGCTCCCGGCGCTGGAAGAGTATATCGCCAGCGTGGTCGATGAGGAGCATTACCGGCTCGAGCGCGTGAATGGGAGTGCTTCCCGATCAGCCGTTCATCCGACCTAATCGCCATGTTTCTTCTGCATAAGGCCGATAACGTCTTCGTCGTCTCGAAATGTTAGTCTTGGATAGTGCGGTTTCAACTGATGAAAGAACGAGATTAGGAGACTCATCGATTATAGCAACGTTACAGGCCGTCATATCATGAGCTGGTGGCTGATATCAGCATCGAGCGGTCGATGCGCCAGTCGATGGAACACTTGAACATTTTACTCCCGTAGCAACCGCAGGAAACGACTTGTCCAGGGACTGTACTGCTCACCTATTGCGAGCTTTCTTCTGTCATGTCGGATGGTCTCGAAGACGGCTGGATTTACTCCATTAACGCCGATTTCAGCGGTTTCGATTTTCCGCAAATCAGGTGAAGTGGCTTGTGTCAGGATTAAAGCCTTGTCGTAATAGTCCAAAACGCGGTCAATAATGTTATTGTATTTGTCTTCATCCCAACTAGAGGTAAAGGCATTGATTACCCCTGCGCCAAAAATGTTTTCAAGTGCTTTCAGCAGTTGAGATCTTCCATTGAGACGCATCATACTCAGATCATCGATGCATCCCGCGATGTCGTTCAGTTTGTCTGCAGCCATGTCCACCATTTCCACCAGCGGTTGAATGGCGGAATTAAGGTAAGCTTCGTCTGCCGCCACAACCCTTATGACTCGAAACGTCCGCATAACGTCCTGTTTTGGCCAGACTGCAAGCGCGTCCCCATTCTGATGGCTGTTCTCTGCATGCCATCGACGAGTTAGCTGAGATCGAATAATGTTTGAGTATTGATCGTCCATACGCCAGGCGCGGTAGGCTGGTCCATCTTCCATTTGTTTGGTTTTCGAAATGATGCCTTCTGGAAAGCGTTTCTCGTATCCGGCAAGATCTTGGCCTGATATGTAGAGGCCTTTTAACTGGAAGATTGCATCAAAACGGTTGAGCAGGATTTGAATCTGCTCATCATGTGGCAGCGGGCGAAACGGGGTATTGAGCAGTCCGTCTACCATTTGAAAAGTTGCCTTCGAGGCAAATCGCTCAAACCACTGTTTGCGGATCTCGTCAGCTGTGCTCGAAATGATTGCATCCGGATCGCCATCTTGGTGGACTGAGGTCAACAACGCTGCGAATTTAGATACCCAGTAGCGGGAACGGACGGGCTCACTTATCTCTGTGGTAAACGGGTTAAAGGCTGATGTCCTGTTTATTGCTGCGTCAGCCATGCGCTGACGGAGAGAAATAAATGCTTTCAATGGGGCTTCACCGAGCAGTGGATTCTCTATGCGAATTTCCTGTTCAGGGATCTCGGGATCCAATATGAATGTGTTATCGCCATCGATGATCGGAACAGGAGTTTTACTGCCGATCCGCACATGTCGCTTCAGTTTGGAATGTAGATATCGGATCTTGTAGCCGGATTCTTCCAGAACGTAGAAATCCAAAACGATGAAATGGCCGTCCGTTTTCGGAATAAAACTGTAGTTTGAGTTTCGCTTTTGCAGGACCGGAACCGAGATGGCGTACGTGGTAGTTTCAAAATCCACGCAACCAACGAGTTCATACTCATCGTCCATCGAGTACCCCCATTTTCTGATAAATTGCCTTAACTTCGCTGTAGATAAGCGCCATGTAGCTTTCGGTTGAAAGGGGATAGATGTCGTAGTGCTTTACGATGACCCCACGAGACTTCAGTTCAGCTTTTATCGTGCTGTCATCGAACAGCGGCCTAGGCAATACGCAACCCAACAGTTGATCATCTATTGGCACGTCCGTTTCGGTTTGGAACTCGATGGCGCGTGACCGGTCGTCAGCGTTACAATCCTGTCCAGTATAAAGGGCGCAAAGCGCGAGGATTTCATGGTGTCTGGCGTCTAAATTTGCACGCCGTTTAATCTGTTCGCCGTTGTATGCTTCTCCGTGGAAATAGCTCGTGTCGTCGCCAAAAAACGTCTCAATCAGCAAATCAGCCGCGTTTGATACCGACGCGATATTGTATCCCTCATGACCAAATTCTGAAATGTAATTTGGATATAAACCTCGAAGAAACGCACCCGTGTCGAATGGGTAAATGCGTTTCTCGTTCAAAAGGCATGTGCTTTTAAAAATGAGCACAATCGGAAGTTGCCAATCCTGAGGTCTTGCATAAGCCTTGCGGTAGGAAGGGCGACCCAAAAAAAATATGCGAGCTGTTCTGAAGTGAAGGTGTCGCAATTGGTGACCGCTATTTTCTTATCCTGGAGTATACCCCATATTTTCCAAGCCTCTGAGGAATGTACGAGAGGCAGGCGTGTAGCGAAGTTTGTCTTTCGCGTGCTTAGGTAATCAGAAAGTGTGGGGACTTTAAAAGGATCCATTGAGCGCCGTTCAAATTGATAGCAACCGGATATGTATCACAAATTGTCCGTGAGAGAGGTACCATAGGACGTACACCGTTGGCCTACCAAGGCCGTTTCCTGAATACTTCCGAGATTGTCCAAGATCACGGAGTAATGCCATCGGGCCTATCGGGCGTAACGTTTAATTAGGGTATCGGTGCTGCCCAGCCATTGACTAGCCTCGTTGCCAGTATCTTGAGCTCGCAGTGCAGACGTCAAACGGGAAAACACAGGGATGGAACGTTTAACAATTGCGGCTAAATCAACCTCACTGTCCGGATCAGGAGAAAGGCGATTGGTCAAATGAGTAACACCCTTATTTATAGTAGTGCGCTCCTCACTTGATAGGAAACTGTTGGCTCCCTCCAACACACTTGGCACATCGATATCAAACTCCACCGCAACGAGATCGTCTGCTTGAGCTTTTACTCCTCCAAAGAACTCGTCCAATTTGCGTAGTGCAAGAAAGCTCTGCAGACGGGTTGCATCAGAAACCAGATCAAATCCCCTATCCAGGCCATTTACCAAGTCATCTGGATCGATAGCTTGTGCAAAATCATTGCACCAAACATCGAAAACAAAGCAATGATCGATACACTCGCATATTGTGGCTATCTGTGCTGAGCGAGCATCCATGGTCTAGTTCCTCCTGTCGAAGTTCGGTCCCTGAACTTCGTGCGTCCAAAGCAAATCTATGCCGGCCAAGCGTGAAAGTGCGTGAAGGCATATGCAAGTTGGTCAACTGCATGCCTGTTCAACACTTGCCTGAATTACTATGTGCTTTCACCGAGAAGGCTAAAGGCGAAATTGCAACATATGGATCGGTAATTTCAAGTCGAACATTTATATGTTGCTGATAATCGTTGCCCCCCGGTGTTTTTAGCCAACCAAAATTTATAACCCCTGCACCCGTTTGTTCAATAAGCCATCGCGCAGATTCCATTGAAAATCCTTGGGTGCATATATCATCGACCACCACTGTTTAATGGGCTGGCTTTGTGAAGGCGCAGGGAGAAGCCACGAACGCGGCGGGTATTCTTACCGCCGTCAAGGATCTTGTTCTCGGTATGAATGGAAATCAACGTGCGAAGTGGGATGATCGAAACCCTGGAACGCGACCAGCTTGGGAACCTGATCGAAGAGATCGTAAGGACAATCGGTTTCGGTTTGGCAGATGATGAAAGACGTTAACAGTGAGTGGCGGGAGTGGGCAAATATGGAGCGCAGTCGGGATTTTTTGGACGTCGATTATCATCCCACAAAAGCGTTTAGAGTGTCATTTCGCCCTCAGCCGGAACCGCCCCTTGATTCTCGGCGTACCTCATTTTGCAACTCGCAGTGCACACGTCAGACGTGCTAATGCAATCTGCTAAGCGGAATTTATTGCCCAACGTGAAATGAAAAAATAGATTAAAGCCTGCTGAAACCCCAAACCTATAATCGGTCGAAATTTTCGTGAAAAACATCCTTAGCCGCTATGTTAGCCAAGACTTAGGTATTAGAAAATCTTCGTCGCCTCGCCAGTTTCCGGCTTCGAATACGTTGTCGTGCTGCCCCCAAGCCTTCTTGTCTGCGTGATCAAGAACAATAATTTGGAGTCGACCTTTGAAAGCTCGGTGCGCTCGAGATAGGGCACTAAAGATTCGCCGTGTACTTTCAAGATCATCAAGGTGGCGGCGTGGACGGCGCTGTGCGGCCGTCGTGGTGTCCGTCTTTCCTTCCACTACCTGCTCGAAGGTGTCGCTCGGAAAATAGACTTGGCTTGGCTGATCTATCACCAAGAACGTTGGAACTGGGTTATCCCCTTTCCGCCGCAGGAAGGTTCCATGGATAGCAAGCAAAGCGGCAAGATGGTAAGCCATCCAATTTTCGCCACTTCCAATTTCCCAAAGGAAGTCTGGCCGGTTGGCACCATCTCGGATGAACTTAACATTAAGCTCTTTCTCATCGAGAAGAGGTGTGCCAGTCGCCCCCGTGACGGCGAGCGCCTTTACGAACCGCGCAATGTAATCAGAGATCACACCGCGAACGGATGCCTCTTTCTCTCTTCGCGCCCTCTCATCAGAGCGCCGTTTGAGATCATCAAGTTCGGCCTCGATATCTGCAATCTTCTTGACAATTCCTTCCTCGCCCTCGACGTGGCCCAAAATTTTAAGCGCTTGTTCTGTGTTTCCTAGAAACCGATAAACACCCTCCAAGCTCTGCGCATGACCTTGCTCTGCTTCGATGGTTGCCTCAAAGGCTTCGCGTGTTCTGCGAAGCTGGAGCATGTTTCGTTCATCGACAAGAAGGCTCCGCTGGATTCCAATAATTTCGCTGTCCACCATTGGTGATGTGGACTTTGTTCCTGCCGACAACTCTGTCAATTCTCGTATCGGCACTGCCAACTGTTGGAGGTGAGTTAATGCACCATGCGTTTGCGAACCACACAGTACACATTCGTCAGACTCGACGTGTTCTAAAAACCATCCTGAACCTTTGACGCGGGCCTGCTGGTCCTCAAGTACGGCGGCATAGTCGGTGACCGAGCGCCGTAGGCTTTTAAGGCGACGAAGCCGCCGGCGTTGCGATGAGATCGTGGAGTCCAAGGCTTTTTCTTGGCTACGGATTTCCTCAAGTCGTTCGACAGATACCGCAACGCGGCCAGGAGAAGGCACCACCGCGCCGGCATTCCCAACCATCTTCTGGAGTATTTCTAGAATCTCCCTTAAATCGGTCGGGGGGTCACCCGGTGGTAAAAGACTCAGCTCTTGGGCGCGGAAGAAAGCACCGGTGGCATTCGCTCGCCAGCTCTCGATGCCATTGCGGCGCACTCTCAAGTCGCCCTCGAGCTTGCGCAACTCTTCGCGGAGAATTTGCATTCTGTGTGATCGTTCAATGTCTTCATTGGTGATTATTCCTAGGGCAAGGGGCAGCACGTTTCGAAGCTTTTCCCGATGTTCACTAGAGTCTGCCTTGAAGAACAGCGTGTACGGATTTGCCACGATATGCTGCGGTAGAAAATTGAATGCAGCCATATCCCTAAAAGAAGCCCGCTCGTTAAAGCCACGCGATTGCTCCGGATCAAGGCGCAAATCAGACAGGCCGGACAACGTGTCCATCATTGCGCGAACTCGGTCGGCATTCGTAGTTGCGACGGGCGATACTGGCAGTGGCCCCGTGGCCTCTGGCCCTTCTTGGAGCCAAAAAGCGTTGTCCACCTGCCGTCCGTCAGGCTTCTTTCGAGCGAGACGCATTAGTCCTGCACCAGTCTCGATCAGAAGACCGTACCAAGAAGCGTAGTCTCTAATTTCACCGACCGGGATCGTGCAATGCTTAGCGCCAAGCACATAGTCAATTATCGCGATAGTTGATGACTTACCCGTGGAGCTCCATCCGCTAACGACACTGATCTTCTCGATATCAAATTTTACAACCCTTGGAGCCTGATTTGGATCCAACGGCCAGATTATTAACTGCTTGATAAATAGTTTCATTTCAGAACTCGATCATGAGGTGGCGCTGAATGGTCAGCAGCGGTTCGGTAGCAAACCATGCGCCGAGCCGCTTTGAGGCTGCAATCATCTCAGTCACCGGGCTTTCTGATCGCCGCAGTGGCTTCGGTAACTCGAACTGAATTGCACGAAACGCGGGGAACTTCGCGCCGACCTCGCGAGACATCAGGTTTGTGCTAGTTGCAAGCTGGAGCGCTTGGAGAGTCGAAATGGAAAAGTCCTCAATCCGAGATTGCAAGCCAGCGATAATATCCGGTCGTTCTGCGACAGCCTTCAAGATCCCGCTATCAAAGTTCATACGATACGTCTTGTCGACCGTTGGGCGGTGAAATATCATCGCGGACACAACAAAGAAGAGCGGGAGAATAGGAGGCTCGTCTTCGGCGTACTCAACGAAAGTCTTGGCAAACTGCCAAAATATGCAGGCGCCCAGCATAGGATTCCTGAGAACCAATTCCTCATGGTTTGACCGCATTATGGTTCTCCAGCCACTCGAAAGTTTGGATGCCACCAAACCTCATCGTCATCAGCAAGCCGGTGATAATGCCCGGAAGTCATGTAAAGTTCGCTGCAGCTTTGGCCTCCGAGCAGTTCGCAGTGGAAGTATGTTGTGGCTGATAGCACCCGTTGGCCTATTTCTGCTGGCATCAGGTCACGATGGGCTCGTTTCTCAACCCGCATGATGTTGCGCCATCGTGCAACCAAGCGGTCGCCACGGTCTTGCCACTCGCGGTCCGCCACATCGCCATCTGCACTCAATCTATGTTTTTCGACATTAAATTGTATGAAATGCTCTACGGCCTGAAGGAGGTCGTCGTCATCGGCGTCAATTCGGCGTAGATGTTCGGCGAACGGTCGGGCAAGAGCTCGACTGCGGTCACGTTCCGCAATTCCAATATCCCGGGCCGCACGAGGCAAAAACCTCTGTCGTGCAAGCGAGGTTTCGATTTCTCGGCACTGTCGAATACAAGCCTGACGAGAAACCATTCCCGGTAGGCCCGCGTCCCACGCCTCTTTAAGAATTCGAGTTAGCCATCCCAGCAAAAAATCTAAAATCTGCTGCTGGTCTAGGCCTGGATGGATTGCGAACCCATTGACCATCTCATCGCGAGCCTCGGCCAATACAAAGCCATCAATTACCTCAATTCGGCTGAGTAGCTCAGTAAGGATCGCGTCGCTCGCGGAAAGCACGTCATTCATCGTAGCAACGATTTTGGCTTTTGATCGCTGCTTCCCTATAGATTTTAACATCACTACGATGTCTTGGACTGAAGGGCTGTCCACCTCCCTTGATGACTTTAGCAATTTGGCAACGCCGGAATTTACTGAACTGTTCGTCACAATTAGATATCGTTCGCAGAACAAACCGGTATTACGGTATTGATGCAACCAGATCTGAAGCGTTCGCCAGAGTGCAGAACTTCTATCTCCCAGCAGATCCGCGTTTATCCGGACGCTGTTCTTGTCTTGCTCCTGAATAACGGGGAGCCCATTTTTTAATTGAGTTACGTCATCAAAGTGCTCGACTGCGACCGTTACGTCGTGTTCGGCACGGCTCAGATGGTATAGGGCGCGCTCAAGCTGCAGGATGTATCCTGATGCCTGTGGTCCAGCAGTGTGATTTTGTTCTTGAGGCGCTCCCAATTTCCCCCCAGCACAAATTAGCGCTTAGGTAGTATGACTAAAAAACGCGGCAGTTCAAAGAGTTGTGTAATAATTAGAGTGATATTTCGCTGCAGTTCACAACAAACCTATGTAACTTGCCGTCGTATGTGCCCGGTTCTCTTGATCGAGAGATCCAAATCAATTTGATGGTCGCCTGGGGGGCCTAACGGTCTTCAGAGGAACGACAGGGAATGCTCGCTCCCTTGGAACGCCTGGGAATGTGCTAAACCACACCCGGTCTCCCGACGACACACGGCCAACTGGCACAGAGTCGTTGTGAAAGAAGACATCCTGTCCACCAGATGAACCGATGAACCCATTAGTTTGGTAAGGCATGTGGCCAACTACACCAATCCGGCGTTCTTTTACGGAATAACAAAGATCTTCACAAAGCCTTATCAGCTGATCAGCGGTGGGCCGTGCTGTCGGATCTTTAAGGAGGCATTGCTGAATAATGGCGTAAATATTCCGGGTCAGTTCCGCAAACTGTGGTTTAGAAAGTAATTCCGGAGGAAGTGGAGGAGTGATAGCCGCTTGAATAGCAGGAACCGCTCTGTAGCCCGTTCCAAACGGCTTCGTACCTGTCAGCAACTCGAAGGCGAGGGCGCCAATAGACCATACATCAGCTGACCGTGTCGCGTTTGTAAAAGAGTCGATCATTTCTGGTGCCATGTACGGCAGGGCGCCAAGCGCGGTCGCGGATTGTGTCAGGGCCTCTTCGTCCCCGCCGTCAACCACTGCAAGTTCCACCTCCGCCATCTTCGCGATACCAAAATCAGTGATTTTTACTCCATGAAAGCTCATGCCTCCAGCAATCATAATGTTACTGGGTTTAAGATCCCGATGTACGACGTTTGCATGGTGCGAAGCCGCCAGCCCTTTTGCTAAATGGTGCAGGACGTGCGCACAAAGATAGGGATCCAAGCGGTGCAAATGGTCGCGAAGAGCTTGTCCAAGATCAAGCCCTTCAATCAGCTCCTCGATCAGATAATATCGGCCGTTTTCTTCTATGTAGTCGAGTGTTTTAGCCACATTGGAGTGGTTGATGCTCGCGCTGGTAGCAGCGCTTCGGTGAAATCGTTTCCGGGCAGAGTTGGTCTTAGGTGTTTTCAAAGCGACGGTACGCGAGAGGAGTGTGTCCGTTGCAGCATAGACTTCCTGCATCCCACCTTCAGATATGTATTCGATGATCTCGTATCTATTTCCAATCAGATCCTGCGGGCTATGGATAGTCATAGAACAACCTCAGGGTGAGAGACGTCAACAGGTACATGGATTCTGTTCATTCCCAAATGGGGCTGACCGAAAGTAACGACGCATGACTTCGGCAATCGCAGGGTTCCTGCGACTGGTACATTGTTCACAAACACGTCTCCGGATTGCGTTGTAAGCGAGAACCGCAAACCATCATAGCGAAGTTGGGCCACTCCATGTGGAAGGGTGATAGTTACACCCCGGCGCCCTGAATCAAGAACGTGTACGTTGCCGTTCACAACTAGCGTCGCACGATGTTGGTCACGAAGAAGGTATTCGCCGATAACGTCGCGGACTGCTGACATCCTTGGGCGATTTGTCGGGTCTTGCGCGATGCAGACGTTCATTGACGAAGAAATTTCAATGGGCAAGGAAAGACTGGTTGCTGCGAAGTCAGCTTCGGTAGAGGGTAACTGGGGAGGAACCTGCCGGAGCGGTCGAGGCAATCTCCGTAGCGCGAGCGCTAGCATTGTCGCGCCAAAAGCATACACATCGATTGCTTCGGTGAATTCAATTACTTCATCGTCATCGACCCAAAGTTCCGGAGCCATGAAACCTGGTGTTCCTACAGCCCCCTGCGTTGCAGCATCAACCTGACCCTCCCGAGCAAGCCCGAAGTCGAAGATCTTCAGGCACCCTTCGCGATCGAACTTTATATTGTTCGGTTTGATGTCGCGATGAACTCGGCCCGCCGTATGGATATCCGAAATACCGCATGCGATGGCGTAGGCTATGCGCAAAAACAAATTTGCATCGGTAATGGGGATAAAATCGACTAGGTCGTTACCTGGTATGTACTCTTCGACCAGTCCGATGACTGCCCCGGTCGAATCTTTGATGACGTCATAGATTTGAACAACATGTTTCGAGCGGATCGAAGTGAGGGCCGCCACCTCATCTAAAATTCTCCGCTGGTCCACGCCTTGCTGAAGTTCTTTTATTAGAACATCTCGGTCAAGATGAGTATCAAGGCATACAGTGGCATGTGACATGCCACCGCTCGCTCGCTGGCTGTGCGGCTGATATCGAGGTGGAATTGTGATCACGGTGTGCCATCTCCACCATCCGAAAAGTCTAGTTTTGCTATCGGCTTATCTACTCCGAGCGGCAACTCGTCAGATCGCTGGTCCTTCTTGTTCGCTTTCGATTGTTTCGGTTTTTTCGGCGATTTGTTCTTTTCAGGAAGGTCGACAAACGGTTTCACATTCCGCTCGCGATGGATCTCCGAACTGGGCGAACGAGATACTGCGTCTCTAAAGGGGGGCTGTGCAAACCAAATATCATGCTGTCCTGAGCTACAAAGGATCGAAGCCACTAGGTCATCGTGAGCTGAACGCTCGAATTGGTCCCTATTTTTAATCTCCGTTGCAACGGGAATATGGACCGCGGTCGCATTATCAAGGCCGCCCAAGGCATCGGCCACATTGAGCAATTTGCGGACTAGCTCGGGACCACTCTTTGAATGTTTTACAATTGTGGCCAGGATCTCAGACGACGGACTGTGCGCGCCATCGGACGTTAGTAGGAAGCCGTTAACAGAGGCTTTTTCAATTGGAAGAAGCTGGGGATCCAATTCGCCGTCTAGGCCGACGAACTGGATCAGGCGATTATTGTCCGGCCTGTTTTCTTGGTGGTGCCTTTGAAGAGCAGCGCCGATCGTGTCGTCTCGGGATATCTGGCGAAGTTCAATGCCGGCGCGAATCTCATAAATGCGCGAATCTCCGACATGAACAAACCAAGCTTCGGAAGAAGCATCTAAGTATACGGCGGACAGCGTCGTGCCACCATTTCCTCTGAGCTCGTCGTAAACGGCGCGCTGCGCAGCATTCAGCGCGAAGTTAATTGCACGCTTAACTCCTGAACTGCGATCGACGCGGAGGATTGCGGAGAGGAAGCTACTAGCTGCGATGAGCGCTGCTACTCTCCCGTCACTCATCCCTCCCATCCCGTCGCAAACAAGGGCGACTGTGAAATCGTTTGAAGAAGCCCTTCCATGACGTATCTTTACCAAGGCACCGACGTCTTCATTACGGTTTCTTACAGACCCTATTATAGAGCCCACCGCGTAAAGTTCGTTTGCCTCCACCGATCGGCTCTGCCGCCCGGATAAGATGTTGTAGATCCTGTTATAGAGAACGTCGTTCAAAATTTATTTCCCGCGATATTTTAACGTCTACCCAGTGGTATTCTCAGATTGCACAAACGATCAGCCTGTGTGTTCCATCTAGCCAATTTTGATTGCATCACTTTCCAGGCGTTCGTTTGTTAACAGACCTGGCTCCTCAGAGTACAACATTCGGATCCACCGGCTCTCCCGATTTGGAAACGATCGATGAACCGTACGGTTCACGCGATGAGATGTACAGCCCATGAACCGCATCAGAGATGCGGATATAGTATTCTGATGCTCAATTCGCATTCTCACCCCCTTTTGTCGAACGACATCCGCGGCAAGGATTGCATCTCAACCGATCGCAAGTTCGGCCATAATGCGTATGGGTGTCAATAACTGGCATATTCAGCGGTTCAGGAACTGTATCATGTCGTTCTCCAAGTCTCAGGACTTGATCAGATTGGCCCAGCTGGGCGCCACGCGTCGGACCGGGATCAGCCTTGATGAAATCTGCGAACAGTTCGCCGTTTCGCATCGAACAGCGCAACGTATGACAGATGCGTTGAAGACGTTATTCACCAATGTCGAAGCGATTGATGGCCCGGACCGTCGACTGAGTTGGCGTGTCGCCGACTCGATGCTCGACGGGCTCCAAATCCGTAGGAAACAATGGTCTACGCCGCTTGCGATTTGCACGCTTGTAGCCAGTACGTGGACTCATGGGCACGACTTTCAACGAGCGAACCGCAATAGCGCTGCACGAGTGCTCATTCAGATCCGTAACGGATAGCTCGATTGAACCTGCAATATTTTGTATAATCATGCCGGGATATGTTGTGAAACACGGCGAACGTACTGGTCAGGCACCACTATCTAACCCAATGGCATCTGGGTGCCGTCTCCAAGGATCAAACTGTCTTCGGTGACAACGTTCGCTTTGATGATATCAACGACCCAAATCTTCACCGCCATCCACCCTTTTGGCAGTGCGGATCATGGTACCGTCGGAACGCTTTATTATAGTCGGGAAGACGCGTGGAATTAAGGTTTTACGACTAGCTGCCAAGAAGAATGGTGTTTTTGTATATCGGTGGTCAAAAATCTGTCTGATTGGCGATGGAGAGGTACTAGTGCACCCATCCTTCTGACTGTAAAGATTGTCCTTGTCGCCATGACGGAATGTCGTGGGCCGTAATGGATGCAAGTATGCCAACGATTTCCGGGTCTCAACTGCCGCCGCCTTCTAGTTGGGAAGAGTTCCAGCTTCTTTGCACGGACCTCATGTCCTTCGTTTGGAAAGACGACAACGTCCAGGCCTATGGACGGCATGGTCAAAGCCAACGTGGTGTCGATATCCTTGGCCAGTCACTGAACAAGATCGTGGGCGCCCAGTGCAAGGGCAAGAGAAGATGGCCGCCCAAAAGGCTTACCGTTTCAGACGTTGCCTTGGAAGTAGCTAAGGCAAAGAGATTTCAGCCACCTCTAGGATGTTACACAATTCTCACCACGGACGATAACGATACGGCGATTCAGGATTTTGTCACCGAGTTGAACCGACAGCACACGCAAGACGGCCTTTTTGAGGTGCGCGTCTGGGGATGGGATGAAATCCGGCGACGTCTTGAAGACAACAGCGGCCTCATCTTTAAGCATTACGGGTTCGTTGACAACGCTAGGATATTGCATGACCTCCAAGCGCTGCCCGAGAAAATTCGCCAATTAATCGACGCTGTTCGCTTGCCACTTTCCAACACAGAGCGGCACGGCCCCGATATCTCAGAAGAAACAATTACCGAGGAGCTTGCCCTGGCCCCGGATCGAAAAATCGTCGGTATTGACTTTGGGACAACAGGATCTAGGGTCGCCTGCTTGATGGCAGGCCGTCCAATTATCCTTGAAGACGCCCACGGACGCGGCACGATGCCAAGTAATGTTGCGTTTTCCCCTGATGGTCGTGTTGTCGTTGGAGAAGGGGGGCAACGGATCGCGGTTCGAGAACAAGGCAGTGTCGTGTTCGCGACCAAGCGGCTGATCGGTCGCGCCTACTCTGATCCTGTGATCCAGCATCTTAAAGACAGCCTAGCGTTTAAAATAGTTCGGTCGGAGGCTGGGGATGCGTGGATCGAGGTGCACGGTAAGGCTCATTCTCCAATCGACATATGCGCTGCCATATTCAAGAAACTTCGCGAAACCGCACGAAGAAACCTCTGTTTCGATGTTCGCAAGGGCTTGGTAGCGATCCCCGCATATTACAATGAGACCCAGCGAGCAGCAATCAGAACGGCTGCGAAGATTGGGGGCTGGGAGGTGATGCGCATGATCGCGGAACCTACAGCTGCGGCAGTGTTTCACGGCGATACGGTAAAAGATCAAAAACTGGTCATCTACGACTTCGGAGGAGGGACTTTTGACGTGTCGATCGTCGACTACTCTGACGAGGTCTTTGAAGTTTTATCTACCGATGGCGACACATTCCTAGGTGGAGAGGACATTGACCTGCGCATTCAGGCGTATGTGCTCGAAGCGCTCAAGTTATCCTCGCAGGGCCTTTCCGGGGCAACATTGCGCAATCTAAAGGATTCCTGTGAATTGGCCAAAATTGAGCTTTGCGGCCAACACGTGGCCGAGATCGCCATCCCGCCGGAGATGGTCGCATTGGGCGCGCCTACCTCATTCACCATGAACCGCGGGCTGCTTGAGGAAATCTGCGAAGACATCGTGCAACGTACCCTCGATCTATGCGACCGGGCGCTAGCACATGCGGGACGCGATGGTCCCGGCGGAAGCTGGTCTCGCCTCCCTCTTCAAGATGTCGGCAATGTATTTTTAGTCGGCGGCTCTACACATTTACCGTTTATCGAACGGCGTGTTGAGGAATTTTTTGCCCGCAAGCCGATAAGTGGTCCAAGGAGAGAAGACGCCGTCGCGCTGGGCTGCGCTCTCCATGGCGGGCTGCTTAGCGGAGAACTTCGCCGGGGATTGCTCCTCGACACGATACCGTTTTCAATTGGAATCGCGATGTCGGATGGCCGAATTCACAAGCTCTTTGATCGACACCTTACTCTGCCCTACAGGGTCACCAGACGCTTCGCATTAACGCAGCACAATTCGGCTAAAACCTCATTGCATTTCTTCCAGGGCGAAGGAGAGTACGCCAGAGACTGCAACCTGCTTTGTGTGATTGACCTCGATTTGGTCTCAGAAACGCTTACGGGCACTGCAGTGCTAGAAATCACAGCCGACCTGGACGTAGATGGGGCGCTCAAAGTTACGGCTGTGAATACGCTTAGCGGTCGATCAGTTCCCGGTCGGACCGAACGCGATCCTATGACCGAGGGCAACGCTGATTACAAATCTTGCCTTGCTTTCGCCCTTTCCAAAGAGAACAAGAGCGCAGTTGATGAAGCAGATGGATGGATCCGTCAGTTTGCTAGAGCGCCGAACAAGTCCCGCAACTAGGGGTAGGGCATGATTGGGCTACGCCGCTCTGCTTTCAGGCACGTTGTGTCGCCTGCAAGGCTACAAGGCCGATACACGTGTTCGCAGTTTTCATGACAGCGTGTTGTTTCTACAGGCTCAAAACTTGGCTTTGTGGTTTATACTAAGGAGTGTCAGTGACTTCGATTATGTTCTACAGCCTAAACAGTCGCGTCATAATGTATCGCCAGATCTGACTAGGCATCTTGCGAAAGTTCCTATGGAGTCATTGGATTGAAATCTGGACAATCAAGGATCGAATTAGCTCAAGAACTCAAAGACCAACTTTCCCAAATCGGTGACAAGAGGATTGAGCGAATTCCCGCGGCTATTGATGGCGTGAACGCTCTTGCGGATGCTTTTCCGGATCAATATCATTGGCGATTCAAGACTGCCGAAGCTTTCCGCGCAGAAGCCGAGGAACTGCACCGCCGGAACGCGACCACTATTGATTTAAATGCGCTGTACTGGCGCGACTCACTCGCCATCATTGAAGCCCACACTGTGATGTCTCTGTGGCGAATGATAGAGATTGCTCAGTCAGCCTTCCGAGCTCTAGAGCAAGATAACTACATTCCAATGAGCATATTGGTACGATCCGCGTTTGAAAGTGCCATTCAATTCGTTGACGATGCAAGAACCTTTGCGCCAACACTGGACAGCCTCAAACAGATCGATTTCGAGACGCAACTTGTGGAAAGTGAAAGCTTAGAGACACTGCTCCTAAAATCCGTTTATGGTTCTAGGATGTCATCGTCGGATGATATTTATAGATCGAGAAATATACTGACCTCAATTGAGAGGATTGCGAAAGCCAGTAAAAACGACCCGATCAGGTATCATTATGAAGTCCTATGCGAACTTGCTCACCCCAATTTTCTCGGTCGATCTATCTATCTTGCCGAAGTGCGCAAGGGGCCATGTGAAGGAGATGAGATTCGAATTATAGCCCACGCCAACGGTATTAACGCCCCCCCCATACTTTACTCAGCGTTATGGGCATTGGCTTGGTCACTTGAGGGACTGCAGGTCTCGGTTCACCTGGTTCAGAATAGCATTGCCGATTTTCTCAAGGCGCATCCGGGCCTTGCTAACAAGAGATCTGATAAGGATTGAACAACACGTGAGTTCAATGAGTGTGCTCTCAGGGATTTCACAAGCAGTACTAGGACTTGTGCATGGAAAATTTCCACCACAAATTTTGACGATTGTAGATGTTTTGGAACCAATCGAATTCCATTGAAAATCGGCTCTTATCGACATTTTCAAAGGAACATTTTCTTATAACTACCGGTTTTGTACAGACACTCTAAGAAGGCTTCATTTATTAAAGTGATCCGGAAAAAGACGCGTGCAACTATGGGGACGGGCAACGATGTCGATCTTCTCACCAATTCGAAATTCTCTATAAAAGAATCCAAACCAACTGTCACGGCACCCTGGATCTGTTTGCCGCTCTCGACGTTAGGGAAGACTAGTTTGCCTCATTTGTAAGGGCCTATACAGCGTACTTGTTTAGCCCACGTATTCACCCAGAGTGGCCGAACTAGGCTGACGATTTAGGATATAAGCCTTATCGTTCGAATGCAAAAAACTACCCGCAGGAAACTCGCGAGAAACGCAACAAGCCAAAAGGCTATTGCCTTCCAACTTATGGATGCATGCTATTTCGTTGAGAGTTCGGCAATTTAACATTCACATGAATACTATCTAATACCGTAATGACTATCATTGCGGAACAAGAAAATTGCATTCGCCAAAATCAAAATCAAGTTATATCTTCTGTCAAAGCAACGTAAAGTCTTCATTCGACAGTAACGGCGCCATCCGATTACCGAAAGTACATTACTTTTTCGATTTTCTGAAGATTAAGTTCCAATGCACGGTCGAGGTACGGGATATGCGTAGTCTGAGATGTTTTTTGTTTGTTGGATTTGTCGCTTTGTGGCCTTTGTGCAGCTTTGCCTCGAATGCATACAAAGCACAAGATGCAATTGATAGGGGCGCTTTTGTCGAAGCTTTAAATATTCTTCTACCGCTTGCTGAGTCTGGAGATATTGAATCACAAATTAAAATTGGCGGTATGTATTATAATGGACAGGGCACGATCGCAGATAAAACCCAGGCGTTCAAATGGTACTTGCGAGCAGCCGAAGCCGGCAACGCCTATGCTCAAGGGGTCATAGGTACGGCCTTTCGGAATGGAGAGGTGGTCGCGGTTGACAAGCGTCAGGCAGTAAAATGGTATTCAATGGCTGCCGAGCAGGGGGAGCCATCAATACAGCGAGCCCTAGGATTGATGTACTACGCAGGTGAAGGTGTCACCCTAAACAAATCAACTGCCGCGATGTGGCTGCACAGGGCTGCTGATCAGGGAGATCCCGCCGCTGAGGCCTCTTTGGGTCTGATGTATCGTGAAGGCGATGGAGTCCAGCAAAGCAAGGTCCGGGCGGTTGAGTTGCTGACAAGGGCTGCTGAAAAACAGGTTGTGCTCGCGCAATCAGCACTGGGTTTCATGTACCGAGATGGCGAGGGCGTCGCGGTCGATAAAGTAACTGCATTACATTGGTTTGAGATGGCAGCTGCATCTGCAGAACCCAATGCACAAACAGCATTGGGGATTATGTATCGCAAAGGTGACGGTGTTTTGGTTGATAAGTCCAAGGCGTTTGTGTGGCTCAACAAGGCTGCTCAGAATGGTAACGCATATGCTCAATCCGTTCTGGGCGTTATGTATAGTACAGGTGAAGGAATACAGGTCGATAAACAAAAGGCAGTTGATTGGTGGTTGAACGCAGCGGCCAAAGGCGACGTGGAAGCGCAAGCAAATTTGGGAAATGCTTACGCCAGCGGGGATGGTGTCACCGTCGACTATCTAGCGGCGGCGAAGTGGTATTGTACAGCCGCAGCGCAAGGTAATGGAGCAGCACAGAACTATCTAACGGAATTATTACAAAAAGAAGAAATTACAGCAGAAGATGGTGCTGGGCAGTCAGAATGTAGGTATATATCTAAGTAACTCAGTTCAATGACATGCAGAATATAACAAAAAACATGGAGAACTATTATGGGGGACGGCAGGGGATCCGACGCGAATGCATTTATCACCGCATGCTGTTTTAGTGATTGGTAAAAGCGTGTGGGCCGCGCGTTCAGAAGGGCCACTCCATCTGGACCAAAGATAGGGTCACGAGTCTTCCCGGCGAGGCGGGAATCCTGCAGTTCTCGCCAGGAACGCCACGATGAAAGCCAGTATCAACAGAACCAAAACAGACCATGGCAACCAGGTTACCCCAGAGTTGTCGAGCAGGAGGCCGCCAAAAAAACCACCACAAGCGATTGCCAGATTCCAGGCTGTCACGATCATGGATTGCGCGACCGCCGAAGCCTGTCCAGAGGTCGTGGCCGCTGCTGTCTGGAACAGCGTCGCGGCCCCGCCGAAAGCCAGGCCCCATAGGGCCGTAGCCAACCAGAACATCTGCGCCAGGTTGCCCCAGCTGCCAAATATGAACGCAGCTACGGCGAAGAGCACTATGCTGGCAAGAACAAGCACCCGCAGCCACTGACTAACCAGATATCCGACGATCACTATTCCCGCGATTGCTGATGTTCCAAAAAGCAAGAGAACAATATCGAGTTTCTGATTTAGTCCAGAAGGAAGGACAAGCGGAGCGATATAGGTATAAAGGATGTTGTGCGCTAGAACGAAGAGTAGTGTCACAATCAAAATCGGCTTGATACCAATAATTGCCAATGTCCCCGCAATCGATGCCCGCTCATTGGCCGAGGTACCTGGAAAATCGGGTACTTTAGCCCAAACCCATCCGATGAGGACAATGGTCAGCCCAGTCATGATTGCGAATGTACTTCGCCAGCCAATGGTTGTCCCTATGAGGGTTCCGGCGGGAATGCCGAGTGACAATGCGAGTGGCGTGCCCACCATAGCAACTGCAATGGCACGGCCCTTTAACTGGTCCGGGACCATGCTGGCTGCATATCCGGCGATCAAGGCCCACAGCAGGCCAGCCGAAACACCTGCGAAGAAACGTGCTGCCAGCATGATACCGTAGCTTGCGGTGATTGCCGTCACTGTGTTGACCAGAGCAAAACCGGCGATGGCGTAAAGGAGAAGCGGCTTGCGCCGAAAACGTTGGGTTGCCGCCGTGAGCGGGATTGCCGCTACAAGCGAGCCGATGGCATATATTGTAACGAGCTGACCGACAGCGGAAGAACTAACGTCCAGATCGGAACCCATCTGCGGCAGAAGTCCTGCCGGTAGTGCTTCCGTCAGTATGGTGATGAAGCCGGCCATGGCAAGTGCCAGCAGAGCTGCCGTGGGAAAGCCAGACGAACTCGGCCGGGCGTTCACTGTTTGGTCGTCCGAAAAGGAATGAGGCATGGTGATCAGCCTGCCTCTCCAAGCTTTGGAAGAACCAGATCACCCACCGTGTAGGTATGGAACTCGCTTGTCGAAACATCGTCAAGCTTGCGGAACTTTTCAACGAAGACCGGGTCGGAGAAAAATTCGTCAACATTTCCGGCACCTTGGATAGCTTCGATATTGACGACGGTCAGCCCGTCTGTGCTCTTGGCAAGATTGCTCCACAGAAATCCGGCCTTTCTCTGTGCAACATAATGCACGACATCCTGGATAATCCGGAACGCTTCATCCTGTTTGCCCGGATGGGCGTGAATGACGTTGACAATAAACGTAGTAGGCTCCGGCGCATTGGCGAATCCGGCAAGCAGCTTGATATCCATGTGAAATCCTTTGTGTGACAATTGGCGAAAATGGCCGCGCCTCACTGGATATCCGCGCCGCGATAGGAGATAAACAGGCGCGTATTCGGATGTGAACGGAAAAAAATTCCGCAATAGAGAGACACTATGGATAAGCTCGGGACGCTTGGTATTTTCGTGCAAACGGCAGAAGCAGGTAGTTTTATCGCCGCATCGCATCGGCTGGGTCTGTCAGGTTCCGCAGTTGGCAAAGCAATCGGACGTCTCGAGCGTGAGTTGGGCGTGCGCCTATTCCATCGCTCGACGCGAAGCATGACTTTGACAGAGGAAGGGAGTTTCTTTCTCGATACTTGTCGTAAAATATTGTCTGACCTGGATGCAGCGCAGGCGCAGCTTTCGAAGTCTCACAACATACCTCGCGGCGTTCTAAGAGTGAGCTTTCCGCTGACGGGAATGTTGCTGATGCCGGCAATATCCGCGTTCATGCGGACTTTCCCTGACATCAAGCTGGATCTCGATTTCACGGATCGCCTTGTTGATGTGATTGAGGAAGGCTTTGATGCGGTTGTTCGCACGGGTGACGTTCGTGACACTCGCTTGATGAGCCGCAAGCTTGGTGTATTTCGTCACCGCATCGTGGCTTCGCCCGACTATCTGAACGAACGAGGCACTCCCCAAATCCCGGAAGACCTGCTGCTTCATCACTGCATGCATCACCGATACGCCAATTCAGGCAAGCTTGAACCATGGCCGTTGACGAGACAGGGTAAAGAGCTGCGTATTTCACTGCCGACAACAACTGTCGCCAGCACTTTGGAACCCCTGATCCATCTTGCGGAGCGCGGCTTTGGCATTACCTGCCTTCCGAGTTTCGCAGTTGACACTCAGATAGCCGATGGCAAGCTGACTGCGGTCCTCGATGACTTTACAGCAGAGGCAGGCATATTCCGTGTGCTTTGGCCAACGAGCCGTTATTTGTCGCCGAAAATCCGGGTTTTCGTGGATTTTATGGCTGACAATTTGTTCGCTGGTTAAGAGTTGTCGGCAGTTCCTATTTCTGGCAATTGCAATTAAGTCCCTATTTCATGAATCCGTACCGAAGGCACCACTTTTTGCGCAATGTCGCAAAGATGCCTGTGGTGGGTGAGATAGATCACTTGGCCAATTTTCGCCATCTCGGACAAAAGGCGGAAAACTTCCTCAGATCTCGGCTCATCGAAGGTTTCCATAATATCATCGGCAACGAACGGAACCGATGGGCGGACCTGTGCAAACTCCTGATATCCCGCAAGACGCAGCGCAAGATAGAGTTGGAATTGCGTTCCTGTCGACATAGCATCGGACATTTTTGAGCCGCCGGATTTCGGGACGCCGATAAGAATTTCCTTGTCTTTTTCCGGTTTGGCGGAAAGACCTGAATATTCACCGCGGGTGATCAGGCTGAACGCTTTCGAGGCCCGGTTCATCATTGAGCTGCGATGCTTGTCCCGGTAGAGATGCAAAGCGCTCTCAGCCGCCATGGTTCCGGTTTTCAGGCGCAGGTACTTTTGCGCCAGATCCTCGATTTCCAGAAAGATGGTCCGTCGCTGAGCTTCGATCCTCGCAGCTGTATCATCCCCTCCCACCTGCTCAAGCTTGTCTTTGGCCCGGGTCAGATCGGCAAAGAGCAGCTTGGTTCTCTCTTCCAGATCGTCCATTCTGGCAGAGCGTTCTCCCGCCTCAGTCTCGACCGCGGAGATATCGACACCGCCGAGAAGAGCTTCAGCCTCTTCAAAGGTTGACACCCGTAGTTCGCGAACGATCTGGTCGGCCAGATCCGTAAGGCGGCGCTCAAGTCTTTGCTTTTCAGCCACCTGTTCCAGATGAATGCTGACATCGGATAGAGTTTCGACACCAAAGAACCCGGTGAGTTCGGATTTGCGAGCATCATGAATCGCCAGTTCCTGTTCAAGCTTGCGCAGATTGTCAGAAAGGCGCGTCTTCTCTTCAGTTTTTAAGGAATGGATCTGCTGTGCCTGCTGCGCAGCTTCCACCTTTTTCGTCAGGGCTTCCGCTGCTGAAAGGCACTGTGCCGGATCAAAAGCCTGTCCGAGCTCACTTAGAATCTCACCAACCTCGGCACGAAATGCATTTTGATCTTCCTCCATAGTGAAGATACGCTGCGCCATCTGATCGCGCTCCCGCAAAGCAGCTGGCAGGTCGGCGAGAACTTTGAGGATCTCGCGCACTTGCGCGACGCTTAGATGAGATGCTCCGAACCATGTTTTCGCAAGAGCATCCTCCCAGCTGCTGTCCCAGACCTTCGCAGCTGTGTCAGCATCATTGAAATCGCGCTGACGCTCGGCCAACTCGTTTTGGCGGGCAGCCAGATTGGTTGCCGCGGCGGCTATCCCGGAGCGAAGATCGTGGGCTTGCGAAAGGAGCGTGCTCGCTGCCTGCATCAGTGCGTCCGAAGACTTCGCCTCAACATCTTCTATACTCGCCATACGCATTGCTTCAACGAGTGCAGCGACCTCACTATCGAGTTCAGCCTTTGACTGTCTGATATCGCTTTCCACTTGCTGCAGGACATCCCATGCAAGAAGCGTTGCCGTTCGGCCATTGCTCCAACGATCGAGACGCGCGAGCAGGTCTTCCACCGTGTCGTCGACAGAGACATGGATGGCCGGCGGCACCGCTGCGCGAATACGGCTGGAAAGGTGTGCACGGTCCGCCTCGGCCTCCGCCAAAAGCTCTTCCTCGCGCACGTTGGCTGCGTAGTTTATTGAAAGCGTCTGTGTCAACTGCCGCAGCTCGGCCACGTCGCGCGAGTGCGCAAGACGCGTTTCGTTGATCTCATCATCCGCTCGCATTTTCTGCTCGAAGACTTCAGCCGTTGCGACGGAAAGATGTTTGCGATGTTCCTCCCAAGCCTCGGTCCTCGCCATTCGGGTTTGGCGAACCTCAGTGTCATCGGTAATGCCAGCGGAGGTCCGTATCGCCTCGATACGCGCCCGGGCATCTCTTTGGCTGGTTACCAGATCGCGTAGACGGTCCTTATGGGCATTGAGCCGCTTGTCAATTTGCAACGCTTCACTATGCCAGGATTCGATCTGTCTTGGTTCGGGCGTAACAATCGATCGAAGATCTGATGCATCGCCGGACCATGGCTGCAGGCTGCTTAAAAGATTGTCGTAGTTCAGGGACAGGGGACCGCGATTGCGTTCGGCCACGCGCAATCGCGCCTGATGATCACTGCGCTGCAACCTAGTCAGAGCCGTTTCAATGGCTGTTGTTGCCGCTTCATCGATGACACCGGCAGAAGCGGTAAATTTGGTATTTTCTTCTTCTGCCCGCTCAAGAAGCTGTCGGGCTTTTGCCAACTCGCGCGTTGTGGTTTGCAGCATCGCGTCGATGCCCGAGCGGGTTTCGATCAGCTCGCGTAGGCTTCCAACCACCGTTGCAGGCAAGAGAAGCCCTTCCGGGTTCGGGTTGCCACGCTGCTCAAGTGCAATGAGGACAGCGGACAGCGCGGCTTCCTGTTCTGCCAAAGCCGCCCGCCGCCGCGGCAGATCGTTTTCTGCCGTGCGAAAACGTGCACGACCGTCCTCCGATGCAACAATGCGATCGGCAAGATGTCTGAGCTGCTCGTCAACAATGATAAGATCGATCTCTCCCTGTAACCGCGAGAGTTCTTTTTCGACACCGTCGATCTGCGTCTGAATCCTGGTTTGATCTCTTGTCAGTTGCGGGAGTTCTGAAACCCATTCTTTTGGCGGATGAGGCAGTTGTGCAAAACCGGCAAGCTTGCTCTTCACCTGGGCATGCTCGCCGGCAAGGGGGAGGGCGCGCATGATCCGCGAAAGCTCATTGTGTCTTGTGCGGCTGGTTGCAAGATCGCTCGTCGCTTCATCATAGGCAGATTGAGCCTGCTTGCTGGTGGCAACGAGGTTTGAATATGCGGAAGCCAGCGTGTCGACCTCATCCCTTTGGGCTTTTAGATCAGCAAGCGCTTGTTTCGATTCCGCAAGCTGTGTCGTGCGTCCTCGCTTCTTGTAAATAAGGTTTGCTGCTTCCGTCGTGGCCGTCAACGTTTGGCTGAGGCCTGCCAGCCCAGCGCTTGCCGAAAAAAGCATTTCGCCAAGATCGCCCTTGCTTTGAATGATGGCATTGCCACCTTCTTCCAGGGATTTTTCATCGAGCGAGAACATGGTGCGATATGCATCGCGGCTGAGGCCGGCAAGCGGTGCGCTGAGGACCGCGTCATTGACCAGTTGCCCATGCTCATCGAGCAGTGAATTTGTCCTTTGCTTGACCCGGACGAATTTGTGTTCGGTTCCATCAAATTCAACGGAAGCACCAATTTGCATCGCAGGGTAGGGATGCAGAAAATTAAAGCGGCTGCGCTCCTCAATGCCGAAGAGGAAATCAAGATAGGCGGCAAATGCCGTCGATTTGCCGGCCTCGTTCAAACCATAGACAACATGCAGATCCGGTGAACCAGCCACAGCCGCGCCGAAATCAAGTGAGTGGTCAGTGAACTTGCCATAGCGTGTCAGATCAAGCTTCCGAAGCCGCATCACTGAGCCTCTCTTGCCGGAGCTTTGAGGCGGGCAATGATCTCATCGCCGCTTTGCGTCATGAGATCGTCGACGAAATGTTCGAATTCAGCCTCGCTGCTGCCGACAAACTTGCGGCTGTCCGGCGGCAAGTCATCGAGCAGATCCTTGACCATCTGCCGGATCTCTTCGCGAAAACCATGGGAGGTCATAACCTCCGACTGCATCAACTCGCCAAGTTCAACCAAGGGATCGGCGATGGACGCGCTTTGCGTACTATCCGTTGGTTGAACGGCTAGATCGATTTTCTCTACCCAAGTCCGGCCAATCCCCTGTGCCCGCTGTTCGGCTTCGGCAAGAAGCAAATCGGCATCGCGGCGCAATTGCCAGGCGAGCGGTGTATTGCCGACAAGTTTGAGGCGCCCGACCAGGTGCTCCGACCGCGTGCCGTGACGCTTCTCAACCAGAGCAGTTTCTATCGCGCCGACGATGTCTCGCCACTCGGTTGCGTTTGATACATCAATGGTCAGGCGTTCGAATTGGGCAATGCTCGTCAATCGCTCTTCGATGGAAATCGAGCGATCATCGCCGATCGTCACCAAGGAAACGGTCTTTTCGCCCGCTTCGTTGATGTCACGACCCTGCGGCATGCCCGGCATTATGACGGTCCGCTCTCCGGTATGCTGCGAACGTTGATGGATGTGGCCGAGCGCCCAATAATCGAAGCCTGAGCTGTGCAGATCAGCAACGTTACACGGACCATACAGGTCATGACCGGGAGCACCGGCAAGACTGGTGTGCATGATCCCGATATTTACAGCGTCGGGGAGAGGTGGTTTGTATTTCGGCAGAAGGCTGTCCGGGGCCTGCGGTTTGGCAAAGCTCAGACCATGGATGGCAATATCAGAACCATTGTGCCGCAGCTCAATCGCCTCGGCGCGGGCACCAAAGATTTTCACCGACGGCGGCAGAACCAGTTCCTGCGTTATTCTCGACAGCGCATCGTGATTGCCGCGGATCTTATAAACGCTGATGCCGGCCTCATGCAGCCGCTGCATTTGCGTTGCCAGAAACCGCGCGGTTTTCATGGACGTCTGATCGCCGTCGTAAAGATCACCCGCAATAATCAGCGCGTCGACCTGTTCTTCGAGGCACAGATCGACGATCGCCACCAACGCCTGGCGCGTGGCGTCGCCGATCAAGCCGGCCAAATCCGGATTGCGCAGCGACAATGAACGCAATGGCGAATCCAGATGAATGTCAGCGGTGTGGATGAAACGAAAAGGCATGAAACCTAGGGGTGGAAGCGAGAGCGGACTGAACGCGACACTCGCACGTCCCAAGCAATGCGTCACGGGTAAGATGGCAAGTCGCTGGAATTATCAGTGGATCATTGCCAATCGTCCAGCGAAGTATTCACCAATGGGCTTTCACGTGATAATGCGATCATCCAGTTCTAAACCAGGCACCGCCGCCATCCGCCAGGTTTGTTCGCCGTTTTCTTGCCCAAGTTCAGAAGCTTGCCGTCCTCTGTACGTCACTTGGATATATTCGTGTGATAGGGTTACTTATATTTTCGGGATAACCTCATTAAATTCCGAGCGCCGTGTGCTGCCTTTGGCACAACGTAATTTGCACATGCGGGACGTATCGTGGAGGAGACTGATACAATGACAGAGGCGCCAACCAGAGACACGATAGAGAGCAGGAGAATAGCCGAAGGGACATTCTACGATTTTAAACGAGAGGTCGACCTCGACAAGAAATACCCAGGGGGTGCGAAGTCCGCCAAAGAGCGCTTCATCGACGATGTCGTCGCCTTTCTCAATGGCGAAGGCGGTCACTTGATCATCGGAGTTGAGGAAGCGGATGGTGTTTGGGATAAGTTTGTGCCAATGAGCGGTGATCGGGAGAAGATTTGTAACCGCTACCTTCAGGTTATCCAGTCAACTATTGTTCCGCTCCCCACGAAGGTTAACATTGTCCCGATCGACGTTCCGGGCGGCTTTGTCTTGGACGTCCAAGTGCCCCCGCATTGGCGCAAGCCCTACCAGAATGCAATGTCGGGCGCTTTCTACGTGCGGGCTGGCGCACGAAACAGGGTTCTGACCGTACCCGAGATCAGAGAGCATTTCGCAGACTTCGAGAGGATGGAGACCGATCTTACCCGGTTATTCGACGTTTTCCGGCGCGACTTACTGGCAGAAGACAATCTCAGTAGCGTGAAGCTGCTTTCTCCCGGTCCAATGGGCAGCCTGTCATTCCGATCTGACAACGAAGATGCAGGACCTCGTTTATTGTTCGGAATCCTGCCGCGGCAACACTACGATAGATCTCGTCCACGCTACGACCCTTCGAAACTATCGCAGCCAGCCGTCGCTGCGTTCAACGGCGGCTGGTACCCACGGCTCAGGGGGTGCGGAGGAGGGTTCGAGGCCGCATCGACACATGAGCGCCTGTTCGTCGCCACCGATTGGCACATTCTCGGCTGGGTCAAACACCCATTCGATTTTACGAGAGAGCGGCCGGACATGGCGGCTTTCCGCGAAAACCTCGGGCGTTTTATCGCTTCAATTTCAGATTTTCTTTTGGAGGCACGAGTCGTAGGGCCTTTTGCGATCACGCTCGCGATCGAGAATCTAGACGAAATGGAGGAGTGGCCACGGCCTGGCATGGCTAACGAGGTTGGAGACAGTCGACCGTCGGTGATGGAGAGTCTAGCTGACCCGCGGCTAATCGATGATTTCGTAGCCCAAGTGCGGAGTGTGCTTTACGGCTAGTGGTCCTATGCGGCGGTGACTGATTTCCGCTGTTAACGAGGTCCACATTTCGGCTCCTTTCAAGGGGCATCCACCTCCATCTGACTCTTTGCAGGTATTTGAAGCTGCTGCGATGTAGAATGGACGGCTTCGATTCGATTAAGGTATCCTGCACAAATGTATGCGCGCGAACTAATGATTTGGCTTCACGAGAGGCTCGCTGAACGCGGCTCGCTCGATCAGACGCGAAAACGTTTTGAGAGCCTCAGGGGACATAATCTGCTCCCTAGGGGAAGACAGAATGCGGCTGTTAGACTCTCAAATGAACAGATCGCAAGCGCGGTACTTGGTTTCGCCCATCCTGCACCAGGTTATGCTGGCCATGCCTCACTGATCTTGGGAAACCTGCACACGGTTGGGGGTGTAAATGCGTCATTTAAAAGCGCCGCGACGCTGAACGATACCATCGCCGTACTCGTCGGGCCAGCGGGTGACAGGTCTAGTCTCCAACGTCTTACGCTATCCGTCGAGCGCGATTTCGGCGACGATGAATACGTAGCGGTGCTTCGTTTTAGGGAAAACAATGAGACGAAGACGGTTTCGTTCGTCTCAAAGTACGCGGTCAGCCTCTTCCAACCCGGCGCGGAAAAAGGCTATGATCACGATAAACTCGACCGGCTAACGGCCATCGAACGGTCGTTGGGGCCAAACTTCTTTCGGGACCTGTCACGAACGGTTTCGGTCTCGAGACAGCTAGACCGGCCACTGAAAACCGATTGGCGCGAATATGAGACGGAAGAGGAGAAGGCTGAATTTCACCGGAGACTGGGGGCTGGCCAATCGTCACACTTCCTGAACTTGCGTGTCGACGCGCAAGTCACGTGGCCAAAGGAACCAACCAGAATGGAATTCGGCGGACACCATTTCGTTCTGTTCCCGAAAACCAAAGAGCATTCGCATTCCATCAGCATCGATCTTGCTCGTGAACGAATATCGGCAGACACCGCGCGAACGCTTATAAACCGCATGTTGAGTGTAATGAGCTGGTGCGATAACCAGCCTGCCTCTCTGCATGAAGGCTGGTCCGGCAACTCTATTCCTGTGCCCGTGCCCAGGCAGGATTTGGCACTCATGACCATGCACGAGTGGCTTTTTTATCGGACACTCTCAAATGATGAAGATTTAATGCGCTGCCTGGCCTATTACCGGGATGGCTTGAATGCTTACTCGGTCGGGCTGGCCAGTCACGCGGTGCTTAGCTTTTTTCGGGTGTTTGAGACCCGCTACGACACCAGGAAACCGGTGACGGACTGGGTCAATAGTGTATTTCCCAGCGTCAAGCCATTCATTTTGGAAAGTGCGCTACAAGCCTTTGAGGCGGACCGGGTGCAGGAAAATGTCGATGTAGGAACCTATGTTTACCGAAACTGCCGTGTGGCAACTGCGCATGCGGCTAGAGACGTGCCTTCCGATCCTGATGGAGCGGAAGAATCCCGTCGCCTGTTGAATGCTTCAAAAATTATGCAGCATCTTGCTCGCTATTTCATAAAACAGGAGTTCAAGTTTTCGAGTTCCTATTTGACGGACGAACCGGGCCGGGAGGGGAATAATTCTTGATCTGATCGGTCGCACGTGGGGCCACCAGCTGGCTCAAGTTCGGAAATCCGGCGCTTTATAACGCTTATAAAAGCTGCGCACGTACAGGCAAGCCTAGCAACGATCAGTGACAGCCAACTTTTGTCACCTTGGGGCAATACCAAGAAACCCACTGCGCACATCATTCGCTTCGACGCAAAGCGCAGCAGGGAGGCTAAAGTTTGGTTTGGGCGACTGACGACGGACGCATTCTGAAATTGCGGCCGGTTAAGGCCGCCGGCATCAGTTGCTGAAATCGTCGTTGTTTATTTCCTGACCCGTTATACCCTGCGCCGCCCCATCAGTCATATGGTTTTGCCTCGAGGCAATGGCCGATCGAAAAGTCGATTTTGCTGCCATCGCTTCTGACTACCCAAAAGCATCTCTTTGAAAATTGTGGGACGTCTTTTGGCGGGGTGTCTACCTCGAAGCCCGCAATGCCAGTTCCAAGCTTTTCTTCAATCTCATCGTGGCGATCAAGTAGTGCAGACAAATCAGCTGCGTCTTTGACGCTGACTCGTTCGCCGATTTCATAGCGGTTTAGAATGGCTGTGAAGAACGCCGTAGCGTCTCCAACCTTATCAAACGACCGCGTGGCGAGCGAAATCCGCCGTGCTTTGCCCATAGCCGACCTCCATTTCCGTGAGAGTACCACACTCTTTGTCCAAACCTACACGCCGTCGGTTCGGTTTTCATAAGGGCCAACTGCTACGCAGTTTGTTCCGGCGGGCGAACTAAGGGTGTCTCGCCGAGTAACTTCTCGCGCAACTCCCGCACTATGATGGAAGGGATCCCGGCACCGTCCAAAGCGTCTGCGTTGGCACGCATCCAATCGCGACACGCGTCTTGGTCCAAATCGTCCACCGCTACCACCTCGTACAACGCGACGGCGCTCATCCTCGAAAGGCCCAACTCCATCAGCGAGAGCAGCGTCTTAGTCGAGATGCCGAACTCTAGAGCTAGTCCAATGTCGAAGCTGTCCCGCAGGAGATCGGATCGTCCCACGCTATTCAAGTGGACCTTCAAGACATCCATGTATGCGGCGATGTACTTCGGAGCGGCAAAGCGCGCGGTCTGCTCGACCATCTCCATCGTCTGGCGGCATACCTGCTGGACGACGACAGCGTTCCCGTTTCGCTTGAGGTTGTCGATGCGTGCCTTGATCATACGGGCGAGAGACCAACCGCGGAGCCATCGCTGAACGGTCACCGCATGACCGTAAATCAGCCCATCCGGCTTGAAGCCTGGGTAGAGGTGGTCGTTGATCGCCTTCATGACGAACATCATGGAAGCAACAGCCTCGTCGTCCTCGGTGGCCGCGAGGATCAAGTCCTCAGGCTCGCCCGGATGCCGACCGAAAAACTCCAGAAGTGATTGCATTCCGATTGCACTGACGCCTGGATGCCGTGCGACCAGTGTCGGAGGCAATTTAATGGCCTCACACAGTTTAGCGAGCACTACCTCCAGTTCCGCAACAAATATCGGATCGTGTCGCTTTGCGAACGCGGCGTCGGAGACGGAGCCAGAACGCAGAAATGTCGAAATGAGATACGAAGAGACCTGTTCGAGCTTGGAATCACGGCCTACATCATCTATAGACAGGTTTGCACGCTCTCTCAAAAAGCCAAGAATCTCTTCCGGCGCCTCCATCACCGCGTCTGTCTCGCGCTTGATTTCGTAACGCGCACGCTTTGGTACTCCTATCGGCCATGCTTCTTCGTCGTGGGGGTCTATGCAAACGATTTTGCCCTGGAATTCGTCCCCCCACCGACCCGCACGACCGGCCAAATTCCAGAAGTCATGCGCCAACATATGCTTGCCACTTCCCTTCCTTGGGCCGCGGAGCACGATCATTCGGCACGAGAGATTGACACCCTCGATGAGGGTCGATGTGCACACCAGGAAGCGGATTTTACCGGACTTGAAGAGCCGCTCGATCTCCGAACGCAACAGGGACGGCATGTTGCCATAGTGAAATGCGACACCACGCTCAACTAGCGGAGCGAGCAGGTAGTCTTGATGCACCCCCTTTCTTGAGAGATCGGCGAGGGCCGCTAACTCCGGGTCGACAGCGCCCCAGCGCGAACCCTGGTTAAGCAAAAACGCTATCTTCTCCGCCTCGTCTGCACCGTTGGCGTAGATCAAGGTGCCTGACCGCTGACCTGTAAGAGCCTCGGCAATGAATGCCACCCTCTTCCGAAGGCCTATCGGACGGTCCGGCAGGTTAAGGATGCCCACGTCGTCAGGCTCGTCGCCGCGCCGGACCGCCAGTTGGTACTTTGTCGTTTGGCGCTTGACTTGCCGAGCGAACAGAACGTTCTGCAACACTGTCGGGGCATCGCTTTCGACAACGCGGCGAGTGGCGGACTCCGGAGCGTCTTCCAGTAAGGTCTGCGGGTTCTGCGTCGCTGGACTAATGAAGACTGCCCGGACCTTAGGGCTTGCCCGCACCACGCGCTCGATCGCGTCCTGCAAGATCACGCCTCGTTTGCTGTCACCAATCTTGTGGGCTTCGTCGACCACCATCAGGTCTATTTCCATCTCGTCGGTTAGCGCATTGGCAAAGAGGTGTAGTCGCTCTTGGGTGAATACAGTGATCAGCGGGGGACCGCCGTCCCGCATAGCTAAATACTCGTCTGTCAGTGGCAGTGAGCTGACTCGCATTTCATCCGCGCCGATGCCTACACTTCCCATCATGCTGCGGAGATTCGTTTCGGTCTCGCTCACCAGCGCTCGAGTCGGAGCGAGGTATACCACCATTCGAGCTCGGTTCGCTCGCACCTGGTCCAACAACCATTGAAGCACAAGATATGTCTTCCCGCATGCGGTCGGTGCCGAGGCTGACACCCAGCTCCCATCGTCACCCGCACCGGTCCAGAAGGAGCGCTGGAATGCGTTGACCTCCATCAGCCGCCCGTTTGTCTCAAGTACCACGGAGTTCTTGAGGCGGTTCCGCGTCAACTCCAGCCGGGCACCGACACCTAGGCGTGCATCCAGACCTAACCCGACCTCATTCCGCCGCTGCGCAAGCAAAACCGCCTGTCTGTTCGACAATTGCTCGAACAGTAATGCTGCCGCATCCCTCATCGGACCTCGCTCCGCCAGCGTCATCGCGGAGGTCGCGATCAGAAGCGCTGCCTCGCACGGACGCCGACTTTCCGAGCGGGCGAGAATACTTCCGGCGAGCAGTAGTCGGTTCCAATCTATGGCTGTCAACGTTTTGCTGATGGACTCCAGCGGTTCCACGTTTGCGAGCTCTTGTAACGCATTGACCCGCGACAAGAGGCCAAGATCGGCGGCCACACCTTCGGCCAATAGCCAGTCTATGAGTTCTTCCTCGGTCACTTAGCCAATCCCAAAGATGCTAGTACGGCGGTGCGGAACGCCTCAGCGTCAGGAAGCGGCAGACAGAGGAATTCTATCTGGCAGTCGGTCAGCTTTTCGATGGCTAGACGGTTCCCAACATTTTTGGACCACTTGTTGAGCGCCTTCCTCGACGCGTCCACGATATCGTTCGCGCCACACTTCCCGCCAGCGGTGGGATAATCATCGCTGTCGAAGCCGACCAGGGCGACCGCGCGATATCGCTTCCTCTTCACGAGTGGGTCCGTCTGATCGAAGAACCGGCGCAACGAAGCGTTGAGTTCGGGTTTTCCGAGATCGGCTCGCTCACTGAGCAACACGAGATCACGTTCCCGGCTTGCCGCCTCTCCCTCTTCCTCGTCGAGAAACGGCTTCAACGAGCTAAGGCATTCGCGGATCGCCCTAGTCGGATCCGAATGGATCTTCGACTCGCCCCAGTACATATTAAGTATGCCATCCTCGTCGACGTTTGCGTATACGCCGTCGGCGCCATGGTAATGCACTTGCGCACTGGTCTTGAGCGACATCTTGCAAAGGATCTGCGGCAGGCCTAGGAAGCGCTCGGCAAGCAGGTAAAGAAGAAGCTCGCCTCCCTCGCCGGACGTTTTCAGATCGGTGAACGTACCAACCGCGCGATGATAGAGTTCAATCGTGGCTGCGAAGCCACCTTCTCGATCGTCCCGCTCCTTCGCGCGCTGACGGGCTTCATGCGGGATTGCATAGTCGATGACCGCCGTTCGGATGAACTCCGCCAGCCGGGCGACGCTCACGCGACCGTCGGCGTCAACCTTGAGGCAATGGCAGTGGATGCGAACCTTGCAGCCCGCGATCTCGACATTACGCTCCACTAAGTCGAGGTGAACCTCGAGAGTGTTGGGCTTTAACTCGATCGCCTGCTTAAAGTCTGCTAAGGACAGCGGTGCCAATGCGTTCGTTTCGATCAGCCTATTCCTCTGTTCAACAAGTGTTCAGCGTTACTATTACGTGCGAATAACCGCGATAACTAGCCTTCTCGACATTTAGCAATGCCTCGGGCAACAATCCAGTTCAACTGTAACGATCATTGGACAGACGAATAAAATCCATCTAGGCAATCTGCGGTGCAGGCACGAGCTATAGTTTGGCACCAGTATGGATTTAAGCTCGTCGAAATTTGGCGGTAAGAGCAGGCAGACTGCTCAAGCCCTAGGTGATGCTTAGGGTGGGCGGCACGCCGAACGCTTGCTTTCCTTTATTCGGTGCCAAACGCGGCCCAACTGCTGACGGCCCCATTCGAGCCATTTGGGATCTAAGCGTCGCCCAACTAAAGGAAAAACGCTGCAAAGCTAATTAACTGCAGGGTGGCAGGTTCGGGTCCGTTCAGGGCGAGGGATTAAAATGGTCTTTCGAGCGATTGTAGTGACGAAAATTGAATGACCGAAACGGGGCCGGAAAGTGGACTACATACCGGCAATAATTATCGCTGCTAGCCTGCTTGTGCAAAGGTTGCGGCGACTGCTGAAAGTGGTATGAACATAGCCTTGTATTCTTCTTGATCTTGGCCGGGATCAGCGAAAACCTGAAACCCTAGCTTTTCGTAGTGTTCCTGAACTTTCGCATTATAAGCATGAAGGGTCAGCGCGTAGACGCCTATATGCTCGCGCACTTGCAATGCGCGTCTGAACGCATCAAGCATCAAGTGCGTGCCAATTCCTTTTGTAGCATCCTTGTGACGAGCAATCATCGTGAGATATACCGAGGGGATTGCATCAAATCGGCCAAACTTTTTATCGGCTTCTTTATTCATGCCTGGACGAAAGGTCATCGAAGTTAAAGCGTAGAAGCCAAGGGGCGTTTTATCGCCCGCTTTGCAGGCAACGAAAATTCTCTGCCCATATGCGTTATGGCTCTTAAGCGCATTATTTTTGAAAAAGTTATCGATCTTGTCGAGATCGCAGCAAAAAGCCCCTCGAGGATGATCACCGAGGGGCTCAATTGTAAGTTCTTCCATGCAATTAATTCGACTTACTTAAAGAAGCGACACGAATGGTTATTTGTAAACCGTCACGAAACGCGCACGATTTTCTTGGATAAGGTTCAACAACGCAACAACAGGCTTAGCCGGGATTTCCATCTCAGCTTTCAACTGCTCATACTTTGCCGTGTCGCAAACGACCGGCATTGGCGTAAATTCACCGTTATCTTTTAAAAGCGCAACCATGTTGGCCTCCTGTGTATCTAAAAGAGTAAACGCGAACAATTAAGGATCTGTTCCGCGACACGTTCCCATTTCAAACAGGACCGTATGCAATTTACTCAGGATTATCTAAATAAAGGAAAGCGATTATCTGCGCAATGTTTATTTGTTTTAACTTAAATATCTCAACGCAACCAGAATGCGCGCAAACGCAAATCACAAGCCGCGGTCTTCGCAATTAGAACGTGATCATCAAGAAAACAATAGACTATATACCGTTTTATTCCTCGGAGATCCCCCCTCCCAAGTCCATCAGCCTCAAGAACCCTATCGTTCTGGGGTCGGAGTGCCGGATCCGATACCGTCTGCCGACCGAAAGGCGTATCAAATTGAATTCACGCAATGGGCAATCGGCCAAGGACTGATAGAAATCGACCAGCTACCATCGCTACGTGGTATCGGCGCTCAACACCCGCCGATACTGATGATTTTCTGATGATTCGGAGCCTGCCCGGCCCACGAAAGCCGAACCTAGCAAACACATGAAGATCGACGAGAAATTTTACGCAATGCTCGGCCAGTAATCGCCCGAACATGTCGATGAATCCTGCTACCTACGTAGCCTGGGCAACACGCGAAACTGTCTGGCGCATGATAGCGGCATCGTCACCAAACGGCGAATGGTCGATAGTAACTCGACGGTGCCCGCATGGTGCTTCGGCGAGACCGCGAGCACCATGTGCACGAGGAAGATTTGGATCGCAGCTCAGCTTCGAGGAAGTGGTCCGGGAGCATGACTGCGCGAAAGGGGATCGCATCGTGCTCTCCTAGACCGACTTGTCGGAGATTGTCTTCTTCTATCAAATCCTCGCGATGAAAGTGGGCAGCAAGATGCACCGCATCGTCGGCGAGAAGCCGGCGGTCGCCAATAAGCCTGATCCTTTCTGAAACTTCGTCGAACGCTTTGCCGAGTAGAGTGAACGAACGACGGCGTCCTAGATCGTCGGTCGATGGGTTGCGCAAAGCAGCCACCGCATCAGCACGCGTGCTTAGATTCTTGAACCTTAGTCTGCTTGGCAGTTTGTAAAATGCTGAGATACCACGCGAATTGCGCCAAATGTTCTGCAGCACAGTACAGCACTGAGTACCACGCGGTTATTGGATAATCATTTCAGTACAAGGCTTTAATGGGAATTGTAGACACATGCGCTACAATCGAAAACGCTTGAAATTCGTCTATTATCGGCATTTTCAAAGGAAGGGTTGCTGACAACTTCCCTGTTTGTACGCAGCAGTAATCTGTAGGTTTTGGGTTCGACTCTAATCAAGGCGATGACTGCAGGCAGTCGTTCAATCGTGATAGAACATAGCGTCAAGCTATGACATGCAGGCGCGCGCTGCCTCCCGGGCTGTTCCCTGAGTTTTTCGGCGCAAACAATGTTACCGCAATCTTCTCCTGTTTTATGTCGTTTACGCGGGTCCCCGCGAGGGACGCCACTGCGCGTCCCATATGGAGCCCCAGCGCTATTCTTAAAGAAGTTCAACAACAGGCTGCAACGTCCCTCTGCGAACATCGTCGGTCTGCGGTGACCATATTTTCCATAACCTGCTGGGTCTCGCTTAACCCAGCCAGTCAGGTGCCAGCGTTCGATATAGGTGACGGCGCTTTGCTGACGCAATGCTCGGCAATTCTCGCCTATCTGGCACACACCAACCCCAGTGCAGCACTGGCTGGCGACGAGACACCGCTCGGACAAGGCCCATCTCGGGCGTTGGTCGGCATTCTTTACAGGCGACGTCCATCCTGCGTTCTTCCCCGTGTTCATGCCCCAACGCTACACGACAGCAGACGATGAGAGCTCTCTCGCGCAGGTACGCGCAGCGGGGACCGCCCTTGTTCGCAAGCGGCTTGACTTGCTCGAAGCGCACCTTATTGGCCGTACGTACATTGTCGGCGACACCCGGACCGATGTCGACGTCTACTCCGTTCCGATGATCCGCTGGGCGTCCTCTATGCTCCCAGGCGGACTTGCCGATTGGCCTGCTGTGAAGGCGCATCATGAGCGCATGCTCGCAGATGCCGGAGTCGAGCGGGCGATGCGCGACGAGGGGCTTGTCGAGATCTGAAGTGGCGCGCCGCGAGCGCGCAGACTAGTCTCCGGCCCCCACTCGCGAACCGGACGTGTGCCGCGCTCTGGGTCGCGAGTACCGTTTCGAGCGTCGGGATTGCGATGCAGACAGTGGGGGCAACTTGGACGTGCGCTAACCCGACGATTTTAGCGACGGCGCTTGGCGCATTTGCGGCGGCTGGTCCGCAGCTCGGCCGCTGAGAAGCCCTCGATCCCAGAAAGGCTCTCCCCCGAAAGTATCGACCAGAAAGTCAATGAAGGCGCGAGCGCGCGCGGTTTGGTTGCGCATCGATGGATGCAGCGCATACATCGCGATGGGCGGTCGCATGTGCTCTGCAAGCACGATCGAAAGCGCTCCGCGCCTGACCGCATCGTGGACAAGGAATGTCGGAAGCATCGCCACGCCGAGGCCAGCAATTGCCGCTTCTCGCACGGCATCGCCGTTCGCGAAGTCGAGTTGGCTGGTCACGGTCGGCACGACATTGTGTGCGAATCGCCAATAAGAGGCTTCCTCACGGTTCGAGTAAACAACACCGGGAAAGCGCAAAAGATCGCTAGGCCGTTGCGGCGTCCCGAAGCGTTCAAGCAGCGCGGGACTTGCAACACACGCGTGCCGAATGGTAACGAGCCGACGCGCTACGAGTGACGAATCAGGCAGATCCGCGATGCGGATAGCGAGATCAAAACCATCGCGTATAAGATCCACCATACGGTCGTCGGTGTCGATCGACAACGAGACGGCAGGATGGCGTTCTAGAAACCGGCTTACCGCCGGCGCCAAGCAGTGTGTGGTGAATGATACCGGCGCGGCAACACGGATACGCCCTTTTAGTTCCCCGCTTGCGCTTGAAGCCGCTTCCTCCGCTTCTTCGAGCCCCGCTAGAAGCTCAACCGCCCGATCATGGAACCCACGACCAGCTTCAGTGAGTTGGACACGGCGCGTCGTACGGTCGAAAAGCCTTGCGCCCAGCCTATCCTCTAGCTCGCGGATGCGGCGGCTGACCGCGGATTTGGCCACGCCGAGGCGCTCCGCCCCCAGAGCAAAGCCGCCGGCCGAGACGACAGCAACCAATACTCGCAAATCTTCAAACCGGTCGGCCATGTCTTCATTGTGAACGCAGGTAGATCCAAAATCAACAGCTAAGTACACTCCAGAAGAACAATATGTGCTCCATATGGTGGCTTTTCGAGAACGATAAACGGCCTATTTTGGCGGAATTCTTGCGACGGAGATGTACCTGATGACGAACCAACCACGCCGCGATCCCAACCGGCGGTATGATCGAGCCGAAGGTTCGTACCACGCCGGCCAAATACCTAGAGGCGCTCAAAAAGTTCGCCTCAGTGCATTTCAGGATCACATAAGGAAGACGGAATGCTAGATTCGAATGTCGTCGCTAGCCCCGCGTCTCGGCTCGCCCAAGCGGGGGCTGTGGCTTACGTTATCTGGGCGCTGCTGCACTTTAAGGCATCCTGGTCCGTTTATCGGTTCGGTCAGTCGATGCCCGAAGGCATGGCGCAAGGGCGCGTTCTACAGGACGCCTGGAACTTGCTGTGGTTCTCGATTATCGCCCTTGTCGCCGCAGTCGGGATGAACTGGCGAAATGACGTTCGCGGCTGGTGGATCAACCTCGTCGTCGTCAGCGTGACCGACTTGGGTTTCATCTTCTACGTCTTGATGCCGGGCCATGTTCCGATGTGGGCTGGCGTCGCGGGCCCACTGTTCTGGGTTTTGGGGCTCGTCCTGTCGAGCCTGGCGCTGCGCCGTGCGGCGGACGCGGCATGACAGCCTTTGCCTCGCTGCTGGAACTTGATCCGCGCACCCCCCGATTCCCGCGGCGATCAGAGGCTTCACCGAGCAAATGTGCGGCGCGGCGCGCGATACCTGATTTCGAGTTGGACCGACTTCGTCTGAAGTCTGCCCGCCTGATTTGATTTCCATTCCAACCAAGAAAGATACCAACCAATGACAAGCGAGACGATCCGTAACCCTCAGACTGACCATCTCATCACGCCCGAGAACTCAGCTCTTCTCATCATCGACTACCAGCCGGTCCAGGTCTCTTCGATTCGGTCGATGCCGCGTGATGAACTCGTCTTTAATATCACGGGCGTTGCCAAGGCAGCGCTCAACTATGGCGTCCCGATCATCCACTCGACGGTGAACGTCTCAACCGGCCTCAACAAGCCGCCCATCCAGCAGCTTCAGGACATCCTCGGTCACCTCCCGACCTATGACCGGACTACGGTCAACGCTTGGGAAGACATCGAATTCAAGCAGGCGGTCAAGGCGCTCGGGCGCCGCAAGCTCATCATTACCGCTTTGTGGACTGAAGTTTGCCTGGCCTTCCCCGCACTCGACGCCCTTCTTGAAGGGTATGAGGTTTATGTTCCCGTGGACGCCGTTGGCGGCACGTCTGTCGCGGCTCACGAAGCTGGGCTCCGTCGTATTGAGCAGGGTGGCGGCAGAATGACGAGCCGCGTCCAGTTGTATTGCGAATTCCAGCGTGACTGGGCTCGCGAAGCAACCATTCCCGGCTTCATGGACGTGTTTGAAAGCGCCGACGGGTTCAACCCTGAGAAAGCCGCAGCTGCCGCAGCCGCCTAGCTTGGTCGAATCCTTTGGACGAGACGATTGCGGTGGCGACGTGTGTCGCCGCCGCAACCACAAGCCAAGAGAAAACGAATGAGCAAACTTGCCCATCGGCGTCGGTCTCAAAGCCAAAGCAGGGTGGCAGGCGTGCTCCGCCGCGATCTGTCGGCGCTTGTCGAGCCTTGCCGCGATCAGGACGGCAAATTCCGTTTTAACCTGCTTGAGGATGCTTAAAATTCTTAACGTTTGGTGGGGAAGTTGCTGATTGCCGCGACGTTGCCGTGTCTATGGAACGACTGCCGACGGCACGCATAAAGCGTGGCTCGTTGAGAATGATCCTCACGTTAATACGACTTGGATCGATCGCTGGATTTTCCATAGCGAGTACATCATCGCTTTGGGCGCCGACGGTCCGGTTGGCTTTCTTCGGTACAGTTGGTTCTGGGGAAAAATCCCTTACATGGATATGATCTATGTTGTTCCCGAGCAGCGACGAGAGGCTGGCGCTGCTGACGGCTTGACGGCAGGTGTCCCGACAACGATTGCAGCAAATTCCGTCTCGTCCTCTGGCTAGGGCAACACAAGCTTGCCCTGTCGTGCCAGCGTGCGCCACGATGACAGGTAATTCGCCCGAACCCCATAACGATCTGCGACTTCCTGGACCGTCACACCTGGCCGTAAACTCTCCGAGACAATCCGGCTTTTAAATCAGAGGGCCAGTGGCGATGACCGGCACGCTTACTCTGACCCGTTGTGAGAAACTCCATTCGAGGCTCCATGGAGAAACTCCGTTCTATCCATTCATGCCTCTCAATGACAGATCAGGAAATCAAACAGAACGTGGGGGTAAAAACACCGGTTACCATGAAGCGACGCTGACGGCTGAACATGGTCGACGGAAGTCTGGTCTGGATCGACAGAAACCCTGAGTACATAACATTAGGCCGCCCAATTCCACGGTGGGAGACCCTCAATCGGGCTCTGCTTCCGACCGCTGAGAATGATGGTGACGAGCTTGTCAGGTACGCGTAGTCGGATTGAAGTTCCAGTCGTCCAATGGCCGGTGTTTCATAAGAATTGTCCGCTTCGTTCGGCCGTAGTGGCAAAAGGTCTATTTTAGGGAGCTGGCCATTGCTCGACAGCGAGACTGGCAAGAGTCCTCGATCTGGCTTCGAGATGGCTAAACTTGAAGTCCCTCATTTGAGCAAGCTCTTTTGTTAGCAATATCGAAGATGCCTTGTACCCTTCCTTTTTCATGCCAAGCGCATTGTTCGAGGCGACAATGTTCAAGGTACCCGCAAAGAGTGTGAGATCTCCAATCCGCTGCACCAGCTTTGGATGCTGCGTTCTCGCTTTCTCCCCGAGATAGATCGGCCAGTCACCAAATTCTTCTCTGCTTTTCTTTGTATTGATCCGCCTTGGAATTATGTGTTCGACATGGACAGAATCCGTTCCGAGTACACCCAGTTCTGCGTGTTCGCCGTGCTTTGCAATTTCAAGTTGCTCCAAGCAATATCTTGCCCGATCCATGATGTTTGGCGTAAATGCTGCGGTGGCGAATTCCTCTCGAAACTTGTCATCTGACGGGCACTCTTCGCGATACGCTTCGAGGATATTTGGAATTGGATTTTTTGGGTCCGTTTCACACAGATTGGCAAAGAGACGATCCGTGTCGTTGGACCTTTCTCGGCAAACATGGCGACGAGGATGAAATTCTCCGTTAGTTGAAGGACTTCGATGAACACCTTTGGCTTGGTACCGTTAGTGCGAAGATGCATTAGAAAACCGTAGGCCTGAGTCGCTTTGATCATCCGAAGGTTTCGCAGGTGTCGATCAATCCTCGCGTCGCCTGTGCGCTGCGCCACAAGCTCGCCGTAAACCTTCGCGGAATCGACTATGCTGGAAAGAAAGCGTTCAAAGCTGTTTTTTGTATCGATCGCCTGGTCGGTTTCTACCCCAACTTCTTCTACACTGCTTCCATCAGCGACAGCATCCTCGTCATCCATCTCTTCTTCATAGGCGTACCAGTGCCGGTCAGGCAGTTTCTCGGCTTCAGTGACGGTATTCATGAAGTACATCTGGAACTCGCGAACGACGTCGCTCTTTGTCAGCCTCGTGGCGAGGCGAGAGATCAAGAAGTACCGGAAGAACGCATCTTAGTCTGCTCCATCCAAATAATTCATCAGCTTTGACCAAGCGGCCTTAGCATCATCGAGGTGGATGTTGTCGAAACGAGCCGCGTTTCCGAGAACGAAATTCTTAATCAAATCTGTGGGGCTCAGTCGAAGTCCTCGGTTGTTGATCGTCTCGAAAAGTTTGAAGGTATCCTTCGCAGCACTCACATCGAGCCGCACAACGAGCGCCTGATTGAGAAGTCGATACTGGAAGGCTGCGATAATCTTGTTGTCTTAAAAACATGCACGATCGTTCGACATTTGCTCATCGTATTGGGCTTTCATGTCACGGAAGTCGAAAGTTTAGAGCACTGCGCGAAGGCAGGCTCACCCTGTCGCAGCGATTCTCACAAAAAGAATATTTGCGAAGGAGAGCAACAACGGTCAGCAAATACAGATCGTAACATCCGGGCATGATCCGTCCATCAAAGTGCAGCCGTCGTGGCAAAACTTCTCTCGGCGAGACCTTATATGTGCCCACAATACGTCACTGCTTGGATATTATGTGGATCTAGAGAAGTTCGAAGCCGACAGCAACTCCGCTCCGCGAACTGAGCAGCTGTCGTACAATTGTTACGAACCGATTGGCGGCGACCCGCAGCTTTTTACGCTCGGCTTTCACTCGTCTTCAGGCACCTTACAGAGTCACCCAGTATGGTGCTTCCTTTAAAATTTCCGGCCGCTACCGTTATAAGGGACAGCGGTGACACCACACGACTCCTTACTTTGCATGCTTGCAGTCAATTGCGGACTGGTTAGCCCCGTGAGGTCAACCATACACCGACCAAGGTCACAGCCAGTCCGGCGAACATGACGTAAGTCAGGGGCTCCGAAAACAGAATCCATGCCCACAGCATTGTCACAGGTGGGCTGAGGTAAATGGCTGCGCTGACCTTGGCAACAGGGAACAGTCGCAGACTGGTATAATAGACCGCATAGGCGAGGAACGTCGCGAACAGGACGAGCCAGACCATCCCGATTGCGAAATCTCGGGTCATCGGTGGAGCAAGGCTGCCCTGTGTCATAGCACACAGTCCGAACAAAACCGAACCCATTAGCGTCTGGATGCAAAGGCTCTGATGAACGGGCATATGTTGTGTTTTTCGTCTCCTGTGGAGGACCGAAGCGACGGCGAAAACCAGCATCGATCCGACCGTCAAACCATATGCCCAGACGGGAGCAGGGCCAAAGCTGAGACTGTCGAAGGAGACGATCAAGACACCGGCAACGGCAATCGCGGTGCCTGTCCACTGTCGTGCCGTCAGCCGCTCGCCAAGGAAGGGTTGCGAAAGAGCAGCAATGGCAAGCGGAAGAAGGTCAGAGATAAGGGCGACAAGCCCTGTTGGCACTTTTTGCTCGATGGCGAGCGCGAAGCCGCCCAAGTAGAGGAAGACAGCCATGACGCCGAACAGCGCCTGATCTCTGACGGCGCGCATCGATATCCTTGGTCCGAATGCCAATGCAAACGGGAGGAGAATCAGACCTGAAAGCAACGTTCGCCAGAAGAGCAAAAGCATGACGCTCGCCTCCTGGTTGGCATACCGGATGCCGACAAAGCCTGAACTCCATCCGAGGATGAGGAGCGTGGCAAGAAATGGCCACAGCAGAGGGTGGCGTTTGGCAATCGTGGAAGTACGAAACGGTTCTGTCATTTGAGCTCTGTGACGCGGCACGGGCTCTACGGGTAAAGCCAAAGCGCACGGATCACACATGACAAATATCGATGAGAACATGACATTCGTTAAATTGTTGTCATAATAGAGGTGGTCCGTGGTAGACTCGTACTAACGACAATGAGACGGTATGACCATGAACGAGATAAACAGTCGTCGCCTCGAAATCGACGCTTTGCGGGCCCTTTCCGCGATCCGCCAACATGGCGGCATTACCCGAGCAGCCGCTGCACTCGGGCTCTCCCAATCCGCCGTTAGCCATAAAATCAAACGGCTCGAAGTCAGCCTCGATTGTGAACTGCTCGGACGCAAATCGGAAGGACCAATGTTTACGGCTGCCGGCGAGGATCTGCTGGACTACGCCGGGCGCATTTTGGGCCTGCACGACGAGGCACTGTTAAGCCTATCTAAAACGCCCCTCGCCGGAAGACTTCTGCTCGGGCTCACAGAAGATACCGCTTGCACCGATCTCGCTCGTATCTTTGGCCGCTTCAAACGGCTTTACCCAAACGTTGTGGTCCGAGCCAAAGTCCGTATGAGTCTTGTCCTCCGCGCCATGCTGGAACGCGGCGAACTTGATGCCGCCATCGTACAGGTCTTTAGCCACGAAGTGCGGCCGAACGACCTGGTACTTTACAGAGAAGGCCTTCACTGGGTGAAGCATCCCGAACTGATGATGCGACAGGGTGAACCGATCCCGTTTTTGTCATTCCATGACGAATGTTTCTATCGACAATGGGCGCTTGACATTGGCCAGGAAGATTCAGTTCTCGAAACCGTCTTCGAGTGTTCAAGTGCCGCCGGAATTGTGTCCGCCGTGAACGCGACAATGGGTGTGGCGTTGTTGAGTGACCGCCATATCCGCGGGGAGATGCAAATAATCACCGATCGTTTGCCCGTCCCGCCATCCTTGGCCTACGTGGTCCGGCGAGCACGTAAGGCGAGAAATCCGGCTCTCGACAGCCTGGTCGCGGAAATCGAGAGCGGCATTGGGCGTCGGGGCGGATTGGCATTGACTGGCTGATATGGGCGCTCTTACAATTAGGTTGGCGCTTCCTCCGAAACTAAAATCCCTGACGATAAAGACCGTTCGAGGTCGGAGCGACGAGCGGTTCGATTTTCCGCAACTTTGAATGAATGAGTCTCGTTCGACACGCCTGTAGGGGCTGTGCAGGGGCAGCGGTTAGCATGAACTGACGCGACCAAATGCTGCTCCAGGTTTAGGTGGCAGGCGGCCAATCGGCACACGGCCCTCGTTCAATGTCTTTCAGTTCGGATTCTTGTTAGAGCATTCGAATATCACGATCTATGATTACGATAGTCTGAAAACTGGCAAGTCGTCCTAACTACAGTTTATCAGCGGTCACTCACGTCGCCAATTGCGGAATATTTGAGTGAGCTTGCTGTTCTGCCTACCCCGTCTTCCTGAATTGAACATTTTGCGTACATGTTTGAAAGCGCAGCAGAAAAGCACGCGTATTTCAAGAGAGCGAGATGATTGAGAGGCGCGTTGTGAGGACCCGCTAAAGGCCAAATACTAGATCTGAGGGATTCATGAATATGATGGTGTCGAAATATGCTCGCCGATCAGTCCTAAAAGGAGTGGGTGCAGCAGCAGTCACGCTCACTGCGGCGCGCACCGGCTTTACCCAAGACCGGACAGGTCAGGCAATCAAGGTTGAGGCGAAGGGGCGCAATTTTGTACGCTACAAATTTGGCGACCTAACCTTAATCGCCCTGCGTGACGGATACGTCGACATGCCGCCTACTCGGTTGCGGCAGGGTGGAGGGCAAGCATACGACCATCCGCCAAGCGCCGTGCCATTGGTGGATGGTATGCTGAGACTTTCAGTCAACGCCTACCTCATTATTGAGCAGGACCTTCATTTCCTTATAGACACGGGCGCATCCAATTCATGGGAACCTAGCATGGGGAGGCTCCTCGACGCGCTTGCCGCGGCGGATGTGTCGCGAGATAAAATTACCAATATTGCGTTGACGCATACTCATACCGATCATGTTAACGGCTTGGTGGCGCCCGACGGTTCCGGGGCGTTCCCAAAGGCCGAAAGGATTTTCGTTGGGCTAGAGGAAGCGCCAATATTTGATACCAGCAATCGACTTGCACGGTTTCGCGAGCGGCTCGTACCGATCGACAATAATTTCCCGATCAGCGACAGGATCACTGCAGTCCGGGCCGCCGGACACTCGATCGCCCATACAGCTTTTGAGGTAGAGGCAGGGGAGGAGAGGCTTCTGGTTTGGGGAGATATCATCCATGTCCCCTCGGCTCAATTCTCACGGCCCGAGTTAACCTGGGAACTCGATGGTGACCAAGGAAATGCCATGGAGACCCGACTGCGAATACTGGATCGTGTATCTAAGCCAAACTTCTATGTGGCTGGGGCTCATCTTGATTTTCCTGGCGTCGGACGTGTTCAGAAACGCGGGAACTCCTTTCATTTCGGTCCTCTGGAATGACAAGGTCTTTGGCACAAACGTACTTTTCATCGGCCGTCCCCAGCTCGTACGTCGCTCTTCGTGAAGATTGATGGTGGGGAAGTAGGGTGAAGATCTGAATCTATTGGTATGTCGACAGTGGATGTTTTGCCACTGAGGGGCTGCCAACGTTTCGCGGGCCGTCCCTTCGGCGGTCTGCATTCTTATTTGGAGGCACAATGTACGAACGCACACTTATTGTTGAAGCCATAAACCGACATGCTCCATCCGATGGAACTCATGAATGCGGACTGCCTGGTGTCACCTTGATCCGGTGGTCCGAGCCCTTTCTGCCAATGCCAGTGGTCTATAAGCCAACCATGTGTTTTGTTGCTCAAGGACGCAAGCAAGCAATGCTTGGCTCTCGGACTTATGTTTACGACAAATCGCGTTATTTGATTGCTACTGTTGATCTTCCTGTGATGGGGGCCGTAATCGAGGCGAGCGTCACCGAACCTTATCTATGCATGCAACTTGATCTCGACATGGGGGAGCTTGCTGAACTTGCTGCGCAGTATCCGAAGGAGGAATTCGACAACTCGTCTTCAGGCTTGCTTCTTCACGAAACAGATCCCGCCATCCTCAACGCCGCCTGGCGTCTTCTTAAATTACTTGACTCGCCAAAAGATATTCAAGCGCTCTCGCCACTTGCGACCCGCGAAATTCTTTACCGATTATTGAGCGGACCCAGCAGCGGTCCGGTCCGGGGACTGCTTAATACCGGGGGTAAGTTGAAGCAGATCGCCCGCGCCATCGTCTGGATGCGACAGCACTTTCGGCAGAATTGCCCTGTAGAAGATGCGGCAGAAGTCGCAAATATGAGCAGGTCGACATTTCACGTGCACTTTAAGTCGATAACGCTGATGAGCCCCCTCGAGTTTAGAACGCACTTGCGGCTCCAAGAAGCCAGACGCCTGATGTTGACTGAGAATTTCGACGCAGCCAGCGCGGGTTTTGAGGTGGGTTATGCAAGTCCGTCACAGTTCTCGCGCGAGTATCGCCGGGTATTCGGTATGCCGCCGTCAAAGCACAGGAACGAGCAGCGCTATATCGATATCCCCCATTTCTCGCTGGGATCGGCCGTGCCCACATGACCCGCTGATATGCTGGAAGTCAGGCACCGATCCAGTGTATGGCGAGTTGCGCAACCAGGAAGTAATAGCAGCATCGCCACTGCGCTAGACGGTGGATTATTGACGTACGCTGTTTTGTATCCGGGTTAAGAACGTGGGTATATAGACGCAGTCGTGACCGCCCAACCCCGCATAACTTGCTTCATCGAACGCGAGTAGTGTTTGTTCTGCGACCCGAAGCGGAATCCCCTTCTCCCGCGCTTCTGCGAGCATCAGACCGAGGTCTTTGCGCATAGCGTCGATCTCGAATGTTGCAGGTACATCATCGTCGCCGCCAAGGGCCGCAGCGACGGCCTGCGCTTTAAGGTTAAGAACATTCGCCCCGCCTGCGGTTTCGGAGAACAGCTGAATGAGCCATTCAGGTTCCTTCTCGAGGCCCTTCATCAGGGCCATGGCTTCGCCAAAACTCTGCCAAAAGACGAGTAGGGGCAGATTGATCGCCAGTTTTGCTAGGGCACCATTTCCGACCGGTCCCATATGTTCGAGCCGCCGGCACAGCATCTCTAGGATCGGGCGCGCCCTCTCGACATCGGCAGCTTCTCCGCCAGCAAGACCAAGCAGTTGACCAGCCCGGGCGGGACCCGTTGTGCCGCCGATGGGGCATTCAATGAAGGCACCCTCAGCCTCGATAACGGAAGCCGCCAAGGACTGCTGCGCCGCTGGTCGGACGGTGCTCATTTCGATGAACAGCTTGTTACGCGCCATGCCTGTCAGGCCATGCTCACCAAGATATACGTCCGTCAACGCTGCCTCGTCGAACAAGGAGGAAATGATGACATCGCTTTCTTGAGCCAATCGGCGGGGACTGTCCGCGGTCGGTAGTCCCGTCGCCGCCGCTCTTTCAGATGACCTGTTCCAGACAATCAAATCCTGGCCACAATCGTGAAGGCGCGCAGCGATAGCTGCTCCCATCTTACCTATCCCGGCGATACCAATTCTCATTGAAAGTTCTCCTTTCGATGGGATCATTGTTGAAGCGATCAAGAATTGTCAGATCGCCGGTGCGCCGGCCGCCGAGGCGCGCAGCGCAGCCAAGTTGGCATTATTGCCGAAAATTCCCCAGTTGCTTTCCTCGATCTCGTGAATGACAATATAAACTGGAATGCGGGCTTCCACTTTCAGGTACTTGCCGAAGATTGCAGTGGCACCGTTGATCAAGGTTTTCTTTGCCTCAGCGTCGAGGCCGCCTTTGATGACGTAGATCTGCGCGCTAATGATCGCGGTCGTCGCCCTTTCTTCTCCCATGAAGACGCAGTCAGCATCATATGTATTAAAATAGATCCACACCGTGCTCTTCACGAAAGGTGATTTCGGTAGGCGTTCGCATTCGAGGGCGAACTCCGTCAACTCATTGGCTATGCCTTGACGTGAATGTCCATCGAAGGCGGCTTCGGGAGCATGTATGATAATCTTCGGCATTTCTGTTTCTCCACTCGTAAAATTTGGTATTGCCGCAACAAGCCAAGCACAGCACGACACTGAGCGGGCATGTCGGGTCTTCCGAGAGGTCTCAGGGGAAATCAGGAGACCGCTCCGGGTGAAACGGCCTCCAGCTCAAATTTAGATGACCTGGCCACCTGATACTTCGATGCGCTGCGCCGTGATCCAGCGATTGTCGGGGCCAAGCAGGCTGGCGACCATCGGCCCGATATCATCGGGAACACCGACGCGGCCCAAAGCAATCATGCCAGCGAATTGCTTGTTGAGGTCTGGCATGTCGCGTACGGCACCACCAAGGAAGTCAGTTTCAATGGCACCAGGCGCCACGGTATTGGCGGTTATGCCACGCGCTGCCAGTTCCTTGGCCATGTAGAGGGTCAATATCTCGACTGCCCCCTTGGCTGAGGAATATGCCGAGAAGCCTGGTGCAGAAACGCGCGTGAGGCCGGATGAGAAGTTGACGATACGCCCGCCATCAGCAAGCAGCGGGAGGAGGGCTTGGGTCAGGAAGAAAACGCCCTTCACGTGCGTATTGAAAAGTGCGTCGAACTGCGCTTCAGTTGTTTCCGCGAAGCTGGCCATTTCGCCTTGACCCGCGTTGTTCACAAGATGATCGAAGGTATCGCGGCTCCAGGTTGTCGAAAGCGCCTGCCGGACAGCGTCGGCAAACGTCTTGAACGAAGACACATCATTGACGTCAAGCTGTAGAGCAATCGCCTTGCGGCCAAGGGCCTCGATTTCGCCGACAACCGCCTGGGCATCCGCAGCGCCGCTTCGGTAGGTCAGGATGACGTCGCCGCCATGACGAGCGATGCTGATTGCGGTGTTGCGGCCGAGCCCGCGGCTGCCGCCCGTGATGATAGATACTGTGCTCATGTCTGAATCTCCTATGATCTGAGGGTTTGAGTGGTGATGAGATTGTTATGGCAGAGCGGATGGCCCGTCTTTTGCCGGATCCTCGGCCATCTTTGCCTATTGCTCCACGTGTCTCCGAGAGCCGCTGAGAACCAGATCGACCATTGTCGATGCAGAGCCCAAATAGTTTTCCGGACTTGTGAGTGATTGGAGACGCTCGAGACCAAGCGGAACTGCGACGTCTTGCGTTTCGGCAAGCACATCGAAAAGCGACCTTCCCGTTTCTACGGCCCGCCGGCAGGCGGCGTAGACGAAGTCATGGGCGCTTTGGCGGCCGGTAAGGGGAGCGAGTGCCATCATCACCGCCTCGGCCACAATCAGTCCTCTCGATATCCCGAGGTTCGTCAGCATCCTTTCCGGATGGACGACGAGTCCCGAGAGCATAAAGCTGGACTGGACTAGCGCCCCGGATGTTAATGCGAAGCTTTCGGGGACGGCCGCCCATTCGAGGTGCCACGGGCCGGTGGCGCGCTCGAAATCATGGACCATCGCATCCAGCATCAGCCCTGAATGCTGCCTCACCATCTTTGAAGCGGCGATAATCAACTCGCAGGAAATCGGGTTTCGCTTCTGCGGCATGGTGCTGGAGGCACCGCGATGGCGGACGAACGGCTCCGACACCTCACCCAGCTCCGTGGTCATCATGACCGAGACATCAAAGGCGACCTTGGCAAGGCTGCCGCAGACAAGTGCCAACACTTGCACAACTTCGGCCATCCCGTCACGTGCCGAGTGCCAGGTTATAACCGGGGTCCCAAGGCCAAGTACGTTCGCCAGTTCTTCTTGGACAGCAAGTCCTTGCGGCCCAAGCGAGGCAAGGGTGCCCGACGCGCCAGAGAACTCCACGACAAGGACGCGCATCCGCAACTGCGCCAAACGTTCTTGATGTCTTTCAAGAGCGCTCAGCCAAACAGCTGCCTTGTAGCCGAAGGTGATGGGCAGCGCGTGTTGCAAGTGGGTCCGTCCGGCCATCGGCGTATCGCGATGCTCCGCCGCAAGGCTGCGTAGCGCATCCATCGTTTCGACTAGCCGTGCCTCGATGAGTTTCAAAGCCGCCCGGATCTGGAGAACTGTCGCCGTGTCCATGATATCCTGCGTCGTCGCTCCCCAGTGGAGATAGCGGCCCGCCTCTCCGCAGGCGTCGGCGAGTTGCTCGACGATAGGGAGAATCGGATACCCGACGAGTTCTGTCTCGCGCGTGAGGCGGGCCTGGTCGAAGCGAATCGTCCGTGCTGCAGCGGCTATTGCGTCGGCTGCAGCCCGAGGAATAACACCCAGACGCGCCTCGGCTTCTGCGAGGGCAACTTCGGTTTCGACGCAGCGGCTGACGAAGGCGTCGCTGTCGAACAGGGCGCGCATCTTCGCGTCGACAAAGCTGCCGCCGAAAAGTGGCGAGTCGAGAAGGGTAAGGCTGTTCATGACCGATCTCCGGGAAGTGATGTCGTTGGTGGAGCGGCCCCAGCGTGCAATCGCATCAAGGCTCTAGCGCAGGCGCTCTCTTTTACGACGGTGAGCGCGACCGTCATCAGCAAGAGGAGCCCGATCGCCGCGCAGGCAAGCGTTGCGGCAGAGGCCACGGCTATGCTCGTGCCGGTTTCAGCTTGGGCAAGCATCGACCAACCGAGAGACAGCAGGCTAGTCACGCCAAAACTGCAAGTTCCGACCGTGAGCAATTCGATCGCCCGCAATTGTAAGCGGACACGGCGGCCAGAGAGTGAAATGGCCAAGGCAGGATCTGCGTAGAGCCCGACAAGCTTGTCGCTTTGACCGACCGCCATGGACTGGAGGTTCCGCCACTGATCAACCGCATGGGCATGGCGTATGTTCACGCCGTTCTGGAGAATGGCACAGACATTTGCCAGGATAGCCGGTCCAGCGACGAAAGAGAGTGGAATTGCAGGATAGTCGAAGAGATTCATTTTTCCATGCTCCGATCGAGCGAGGCGCGGCGCTTGCCCGCTATTCCTTCTGCCAGTGCTTTCTAGGCAAGATTTACGTGCTTTGTGATCGTATACGGCTCAAGGATCTCGATCCCGCCTTCCGTGCCGATGCCGCTATCCTTCCAGCCTCCAAGCGGCGCTTCGGGCAGGTGAGTTAGGCTTCCATTCACGGACACCGCCCCATATTGAAGCGCATCGACCAGACGGCGCTGGCGCAGTCCGTCATGGGTAAATACGTAGGCAGACAGTCCAAACTCCAGGCCATTAGCAGCTTGCAGCATCGCCTCCTCGTCTCTGAACCGTAGGATCGGCGCAACCGGGCCAAACGGCTCCTCGCTAAGGACGACTGCGTTGTCAGGGACGTCCGTCAGAACGGTCGGTGCATAGAAGTAGCCGCGGTTCCCGACACGATTGCCGCCAGCAACAATCCGCGCGCCCCGGTCGCGAGCGTCGTCAACCAAGCGAACGATTGCCTCGACACGACGATCATTTGCCAGTGGACCGACCTCGGTGGCCGGATCCATGCCGTCACCCACTTTGAGACCTGCCGCAACTTCGGCAAAGCGTACCGTAAATCTGTCGGCAATGCTCTCTTCGACAAAAAAGCGGGACGGGCAGAGGCAGATTTGGCCTGCATTGGTGAACTTGGCGCGAGCCAGCAACTCCGCCGTGGCTTCCGGATCCACATCGCCGCAGACAACGACCGGAGCATGACCGCCGAGTTCCATAGTTACCGGCTTCATCTGGAGGCCGGCGGCGGCGGCTAGCCGCTTGCCAATCGGGATCGAGCCGGTGAATGTAACTTTCCTGATCACGGGCGACTCGATCAACTGGCTGGACACCTGGTTTGCGTCCCCGAAAACAACGGCTAGCGCTGCGGGATGAACGCCCGCTTCGAGTAAAGCCTCGCCCATGGCCAACACGCAGCCCGGGGTTTCCTGAGATGGCTTGCAGATGATCGCGCATCCGGCGGCAAGCGCGCCTGCGAACTTCTTCGCGGCAAGCGCCATTGGAAAATTCCACGGTGTCAGGGCCGCAACGACACCAATCGGATGTGGCTGGACCTCGATGCGCTGGCCTGGCTGCCGGCCCGGCACGATACGGCCTGCAATTCTGCGCGCCTGTTCTCCACCCCATTCGATGAAGTCCGCGGCGCGATGAACTTCGTCACGCGCCTGGGCGAGGATCTTGCCCTGTTCAAGGGTCAAAACCCTGGCGATACGGTCGGTGTCGCGCCGGATAATCCCGGCCGCATCTTTCAGGATACGACCGCGTTCCCACGGCGACACCGTCTGCCACGATTGAAACCCGCGACGGGCGGTTTCGATGGCATTTTCAATGTCGGAGGGTGAACCATAAGCCACCCTGCCAATGCTGTCGCCAGTTGCGGGGTTGACGACGTCAACTGCGACGCCTTCTGAGCCTTCGTGGCTCTTGCCGCCTATCAGAAGTTGGAATTTGCTGCCCATGACAGGTTCTCCTGTAAGTTATCAACCGAGATGAAGTGTCGCTGTTCAGCCTTGAAGAGCGGCAACAATGGCTCTGTTGAAAGCGGGAATATCGGACGGCATGCGGCTGGTGATGATGTTTCCATCCACCACGACTTCCTCATCGACAACGGTGGCACCAGCATTTTTCAGATCGGTACGGATCGAGTACCATGCTGTAGTCCGACGGCCGCGCAGAACATCTGCTTCAACCAGCAGCCACGGGCCATGACAAACGGAGGCGACCAGTTTATCTGCGGCCACGAACTCCCTGACCAAAGCGATAGCTTTCTGATCGAGGCGCAACTTGTCGGGGTTCACGACCCCGCCTGGTAGAACTAGCGCGTCGAACTGATCGGCTTCGACATCTGCGATCAGTCGGTCGGGCGTGATCGTTTCGTCTGAAAGATCGGAGTTTCCGGTTTCCAGATTGTACACGCAGCCGCGGATCGGCCCCTCGTGGGGAGAAGCGAGGATTACCGTCGCGCCAGCGTTGAGCAGCGCGGTTCTTGGGCCGTAAAGCTCTTCATCTTCAAAGCCGTCGGCCGCTAGAATAAGGATTTTTCGATTCTGCAGGTTTGTCATGGAAATGCTCCTCGCTTACACGGGGATAGCTTCTTGCTCCCCGTTGACGAGTAAATTATCCCAAACCTCCGCGCCCTGCGTTGCCGTCGAATCCGGAATTCTTGCCTAATATTCCAAAGAGGCTTGCTCAGTGATACGAGCGCGATCTATTGTTTCATCGACAATTCTTGAGGATAGCAACATGAGCAGCAGTACACTTCTGGAATGCGTACGCCGCTTCGCCGATGCAAATGCCGACAGGTTCGGTGTGGCGCAAACGCCAATTCCTGGTGTATTTGCTATGCGCGCGACGGTTCCGAGCGAATTGCAATATGCGATCTCGAAGCCGCTCGTGGCATTGGTTCTACAGGGCAGCAAGCGCGTGACCATGGGCAACTTGACGTTTGATTTCGGCGCTGGCGACTCTCTTCTCATTGCGGCCGATGTTCCAAACGTCAGTCAGATTACCCGCGCGAACGCAGGCGTGCCCTATTATTCGCTGGTACTCGACATTGATCCAGCGGTCATACAATCACTTGTACTGGAAATAGGTGTTGCGCAGACCGAGAAAGGCCCTTTCATTCGCGTAGATCCGACTGAGGCCGAAGTTGCCGACGCAGCGCTACGGCTGATGCGTCTCCTGGATCGCCCTGCTTCCCTTCCTATCCTCAAAGACCAGTTGGTTCGTGAATTGCATTACTGGTTGCTGAGCGGTCGTCATGGAGCTGGCATCCGAGCGCTGGGTTTTGCTGACAGTCATGCCAACCGAATTGCACGTGCCGTGGCTGTCATAAGAACCGGGTATGCTGAGACCCTGCCGGTGGAACGTTTGGCTGAAGCAGCCCGGATGAGCATTTCATCTTTCCACGAGCATTTCCGCGCAGTGACCTCGCTTTCACCTTTGCAGTTCCAAAAGCAGCTACGCCTCATCGAGGCCCGGCGGATGATGATCTCAGAGGGCGCAGCAATCAGTAATGCGGCCTATGCGGTCGGCTATGAAAGCATTCCGCAATTCACACGCGAATATGGTCGGATGTTCGGTTCGCCTCCGGCCAAAGATGTTAGGGAGAGCAGTAGTAAAACTCAAGTTGCTGCCTAAAACAGCACTGCAAGTTGGCTTACACGTTAAAACCATCTCGCTTGGTCAACGATAAGGCTCCTGTTTGTATCGTCATCTTAAGTGACGAGGAGACTTGCCGTTTCTGAATCTATGTCACTTGAATCCTACCAAGTGTTCGCTTTTGTCCCAAAGCTGTTCGGCGTGCCCGGGATCGAGCGCGTATGATCTGACACCGTCCAGAAATGGATTTGGCGTATCCTCGACTGGCGCAATTGCGCAGTCCTCAAGGTAACGACCGCCAATTTCATTCTTGTCGGCAACGACTGCCGCCCAGACCGTCGTTGCTGCCGCTTGTGCAATGGTCTTGAGTTCTGCTGGCGGAAGTCCTGCTTCAGCGCGAGCGTTACCAACGGTTTTGAAGAGGCCTTCCAGCGCTTCTGCCGAGAAATGGCGTGGAAGGTCGGTCAAGCTGTTGCCTGGCATCACTGACGCCGCTCGGATGCCACGATCGCGATGCCGCTCGTCGAACGCCACTGCGAACAGTGAGTTTGCGGTCTTAGACCGACCATACGCGATAAACGGATCGTAAGCTTGATGCTCGAAATTGATGTCGTTTAAGTCAACGTTGGCGACACGATGCGCCTGAGATGAAAGGACCACCAACCGTCCATCGTCGACGAAAAGCGATTCAATGGTGTTCACCAAAGCAAAGTGGCCAAGGTGGTTGGTTCCAAACTGCAGTTCGAACCCATCGGCGGTTCGGCTTAACGGTGGAGCCATAACCCCAGCGTTGGCAATGACAACATCAAAAGGCTGGTCTTCGGCAATGAGTTTATTGGCTGCGGAATAAACGCTTTTCAAAGATGCAAGATCCAACTCGATTAACTGCAAGGTTCCCCCACCGCGCTGCGCGGCGTCGCGGACTGATTGAGTTGCAAGCTCCGCCTTTGTAAGGTTCCGAACTGTACCCACGACGCTCGCGCCGTGACCGGCCAACGTGCGCGCCGTTTCCAATCCGATACCGGAAGATGCACCGGTAACGAGAAATCGTCTTCCCGAGAGATTGACGCCCGACAGTACGTCGTCAGCTGTTGATTTCGATCCAAAGGATTCAGTCATGTTTTCCCACTCGATGCAAAGAGTTCAGTTGATTAGAACTGAGCGACAGAGCAATCGCGAAAATCTCATTCTCGATCTTTGTGCTCTTGTCGCCCGAAGCATATCGCACGGCCCATATTGTCTCGCGACTGCTTCGACACTAACATCGGGGTAAGCCTACCTATTGACAAGTATGCACCTTTTGGTAAGTATTACTTTATGGCAGAAAATGACCCCTCCATAGGCTTCACATGTGGCCTTGACACGTCTCTCCGTTTGATCTCCGGCAAATGGAAGCCAATTATTCTCTACTTCCTATTGGTTGGCCCTAAGCGCTACGGTGAATTGAAGCGGGCCGTGCGGGACGTCAGCGATAAGGTGTTGATACAGCACTTAAAAGAGCTTGAGGCCGACGGGGTTATTTTGCGAATGGACTACAAGGAAGTGCCGCCAAGAGTTGATTATTCACTCTCACCACTGGGTGTCAGCCTTGCACAAGCGCTTGTGCCACTCTGCAATTGGGGATCCGAAAACGTCGCGGCTGTTGTCTCTGTCGTCAACGCGCGAGATCGCTGATTTCGCGTGGGGAGACTGTAATTTCCATTCCCGCAGAATTAGAAACTCTATCCGGGAAGCCATGTTCCTGGCACGGCCCTCTAAAATAGCGACGGGCCGAAGAGGTTCACGATGCACTGACGAGCCTCGCCCATGAGGCTCGTCAGAGTCCCGACGCAGGTCACTACGAACGATCGCTAATCATTGCCAGCGCCGTGGCGCGAAAAGGACGGCCGTTCTCATCTTTCTCAGCGACAACGCCATCAAGGCCTTTTAACATTTCTAGAAAATGCGGCATCTTCATATGGAGATCGAGAGCCTCCGGACTTTTCCACCCCTCATAGAGGACGAAGCGAGTTGGATCGTCGGCATGAACATGCAGGTCATAGTTTATACAGCCGTCCTCAGCGCGTGTTGGCGCAACCATCGTCTTCAAAATCTCCTCAAGTTCCTTTTCTCTGCCCCCGACAGCTTTGAAATTTGCGATGAAGTTGAATGGGGTACGCGACATTCTGTTTCTCCTCAGCGTTTACGTTTGGTGCTCGAGCGCTCCGTGAATAGCTCGAGTGATAAACTTAAAAAGCTGTTTCCGAACTGTTTTACCGGGCTGCTTCTTCGATAATGTCTGTGACAGCCTGCGGCTGTGAGACCATGACAACGTGCGAACCGCCCTCTACAACGATCGTCTGCTTGGATGCCGCGCGTTCCGCCATAAAGCCAAGTGCTTGGGCCGGAATGCTTTTGTCGCCGCTTCCGTAAATGAAATAGGACGGCAGTGACTTCCACGCAGGCGTTCCGGACTTCTCGTGTAAAGCTGCCTCAGTGATGGGTCGTTGACCGGCAGCCATTGATACGGTGAATTCAGCTGGGACATCGTGAGCGAATTGTTCGCGGAACTTTTTCTGGTCGATGTAAAGATCGACGCCGCCATCAGCCAGCTTCACGGGAGAGGCGAGTGCCTGACTAAGGGTGCCTCCGGGGAACCTACCAACCAACTCGCCGGCAGATTCACCTTCGTCGGGAGCGAAGGCCGCGACAAAAACCAACGATTTAACTTTATTATTGTCGCGGGCTGCATTTGAAATAACCAGACCGCCATAGGAATGGCCTACCAAGACTACGGGGCCGTCAGTGCTTTCGACAATGTCCGAGACATAAGCGGCGTCCCGCATTACGCCGCGCAGCGGATTGGCAACGGCTACAACGGGATAGCCATCCTTTTCCAAAAGGTTGATAACTTTACTCCAGCTCGACGCGTCAGCAAAGGCACCATGCACCAGCACGATCGTTGGTTTCGTGTTTTGAGCGTTGGCAGCAGTGGACATAAGAAAACCAATAATTGCGGCAGCAGCAATTTTCTTCACATCTGTCTCCTTCAAGAAATTTGTTATCCAGTCGCAAAAACCGGACGTCTCTGCGCCGTGTTAACTGTGCTTCAAGCGATCACGACACAGGTAGTCAACTTGTCTTGAATCCTTGCGCGATTATCCGAATCTAACGAAGAACTTACGGAGTGTAATCAAGAAAGGGGCTGCAGAACCGCTTCGTCTAGTGCAGCGATCCTGATTGAATCAATTTCCGAATAACGCGGATCGGCAATCATGGCCGCAAAGGCTTGACGCCCAGGATATCTAACGAGAACCGCAGCATCCCAAGTCTGCCCCGCTTCAGCAGCAAGCGCGGTCAAGCCTTCGCCGGAATAAATAATCTCTGCGCCGTAGCTTTGAGCAATGGGGGCAGCTCTCGAGATATATTCGTAATAGCGCGTGCGACCGTCCGTCTTGTTGAAACGAAGGAGGTTTAGCATGACCACGGGTTTTTGATCATCTTCCTCAAGAAATCGTGCGAGATTGGCGGTAGGAATGGACTTCATGACTTTAACCTTCTGGAAAATGGTTGTGGTCACACAGTTGCGGCTTTAGAACCGTACTGTCGATAATTAAAGGTCCAAAACAGTTTACATGTCGTCCAAAGAAACTGATCCGCTGCTTGATCTTGTCCAACTACTACGACCTCGAGCCGTGCTCCTGGGACGAGGACTTGATGCTGCAGGAGAGTGGGGCATCAAGTTTCCGGCGAAAAACGATCTTCTGTTCTGTCTGATTGAGAGAGGAGAGTGCAGTTTGATCGCTGCCGACGAAGGAAACACTCATCTCCGCTCCGGAGATTTCGTCTTGTTTCGTACAAGCTCTCCAATCATTCTGACATCAGATCCATATACTGAACCCGTGGATAGCGTCGCCGCAGTTGCCGGAAAACGAGGCGAGCGTCTAAAAATGGGGTCCGGTTCGCGTAATCCTGTGACGCTTCATGCAGGAAAGTTTTTATTTCAGCGCGCCAACGAGGCCCTAATCCTCGAACTTCTTCCGGCAGTTGTTCACGTCCGCTCCGATGTACCCTCGGGTCGGCGCGTACAAACCTTGTTGGCGATGGCCGAGCAAGAAACGCGACAGCCGGAGCTTGCGAGTAGCTTCGTAACCCTACGTCTCATGGAACTGGTTCTCATCGAAATTTTGAGGTCAAGTTCGGGCAGCGCGGGCGGGAAGCCGACGGGAATGGTTGCCGGCCTCAGTGACCCGGTGACTGCGCGAGCGATGAAGGCCATGCATGCCAACATACAGGCAGACTGGACGGTGGCGATGCTTGCAAAATTGTGCGGGGTCTCGCGTTCTGCTTTTGCATACAGGTTTCGCAACGTCCTTGGCACCAGCCCAATTGAATATCTACTCAATTGGCGGATGGCTGTTGCCAAGGACGAATTGACCAAGAATGGTCGTAGGGTCGAAGAGGTCGCGTTCAAGGTCGGTTTCCGCTCGGCGAGCGCCTTCAGCACCGCATTCACACGTTCCCAAGGTTGCTCCCCCCGGGAATTTCTCAACTCAAGACGAATGGGTGCTTTGATTGATGACGAGACGACCAGCGGAAACTAAACAATCATTTTTTCAGATCCGATGTCCAAGTTCACATGCACGTCTTATTCAATCACAGTGGGAGCTCGGTCAGAAGCTTGACAGTCTGCATGGGAATGTCGGTTTTTACAGTCTGCACACCATTTTTTCGCGTCAGATGCGCCATCTGGAACTGCCGGTATCCGTCGAGATCCGATGCGACTACACGAAGTAGTGCATCACATTCTCCCGCCATGATGTGGCATTCAACAACCTGAGGGAGGGCATTCATCGCCTGAGCAAAGTTCTCGACAGTCTCGGCATCCTGCGCCACAAGCGAGATTCGCGAAAAGACAGTGAGACCCAAGCCAATTTTACTCGCATCAAGGAGCGCGGTGTAACGCCGTATGACACCAATGTCCTCCAGCCGTTTAACCCGACGCAAACATGGTGAGGGGGAAAGACCAACTCGATTGGCGAGTTCTAGATTTTGAATTCGACCATCTGCCTGAATATGAGTCAGAATGGCACGATCGATCTGATCCAGTGAACTTAGCATCAGCGGCCCCCAATAACGGTTTAGGCGCAACCCCGTATCACAATCAGGTATTAAACAGCAATCTTCGCAATCCGTCACCGCATGTCCTGCGGTAAGTTAGGATATGGAAATTGAACGCCGGGAGATGACTTTGCACGAGATGATGAAATCTGGCTCCGACCTTCTGCTGGATGTCCTCCACCAAGAAGGGGTGCAATATGTTTTTGGAAATCCGGGCACCACAGAAATGCCGATTTTGCACTCTCTTCGCAATCAGACCGATATAGAATATGTGCTAGGCCTGCAGGAGACTTCTGTCGTCGCGATGGCTGATGGCTATGCAAAGGCGAGCGGCAAGCCCGGCGTTGTAAATCTTCATACAGCGGGCGGACTTGGTCACGCGATGGGAGCGCTTCTACACTCCCAGATCGCCCGAACCCCCCTACTTGTCACAGCAGGTCAGCAAGATACGCGCCATAGTTTCTCCGATCCCCTGCTTTATGGTGATATCCAACGTATGGCTGAGCCGGCAGCAAAATGGTCCCGTGAAATTTTGCATCCCAACCACATTCCTGCGCTGGTAAGACGCGGCTTGCAGGAGACCCAGGCTCCTCCGCGCGGGCCTGTCGTGTTGTCTCTCCCAATCGATGTTCTCACGCAAACGGCAACTGTCGTCGCCGGCGAAAGCTCGAGCATCTTCATGCGTCCGGTAGCGGAAGGTCTGGATCGCCTGGCATCGGCTCTGTCTCAAATCGAGGTGGGCAGGCTGGCGATCATTGCAGGAGATGAGGTTGAAGCGAGCGGCGCCTCCGCAGAACTGGTTGATGTCGCGGATATGCTCGGCGCAAAAGTATATGGCCCTTCGTGGCCCGGGACGATGCCCTTTCCAACGATCCACCCGCTATGGGCGGGCAATTTGCCTTCTCGCGCGATGGATATGAGATCCGTTCTGTCGGACTTCGACGGGGTTTTCGTCATAGGGGACAACCCGTTCATCTCCTATCTCTACAGTGAGGGCGATGCTGTACCGGCAGGATGCAAACTTTACCAACTGACCCAGGATGCCACGCAGGCTGCCCGCAGCCACGTCACGCACATCGCTTGTGTAGGGGATATAAAGGCATCCCTCGTGGCGCTCAACCCGCGTATTTCCCATGGTATGTCTGCGCAGCGAGAAAAGGTTGCCGCGGTCCATCAGTTAGCGAAGATCGCCCGCTCCTCACGACTGGATGAGGTAGAGAACCGTTTTGCTGCCCAGAGGTTGAGCTACCCCATCACCTCGTTCGTCGCTGCCGGGGAGGCCCTCCGAGCTTTGGGCAGGGACGTGGCGGTGGTCGACGAGGCGCCGGCAACCATGTACCATGTCCGCAGCTTCATGGAGAGAGCTTCCGTTCGTCGCTATTTCTTCATGCGAAGCGCCATCTTGGGGTGGGGATTGCCTGCGGCAGTTGGCGTTTCCCTCGGTCTTGATAGATCTCCTGTCGTCGCGTTACTTGGCGACGGATCTGCACTTTATTCACCACAGGCATTATGGACGGCAGCAAAACTGAAAGTCCCGGTCACTTTCGTGATCATGAATAATGCAGAATATAACATCTTGAAGCGATACTCGGTTGCACAAGGATATGAACAGCATGGAAATTCCAGCATTCCCGGCATGGAACTGACCAACCCACCGATTGATTTTCTTGCATTAGCTACAGCAATGGGCATGCCCGCACGGCGCGCAACGCGCGTCGATGAGATCGAACCACTTATCAAAGCAGGGGTGATGTCTGGGGAGCCAAATCTAGTCGAGATCGTCATCGGGACCGAGTAGCTTGTTCGGTTTTGGAGTGAAAGCCGCATCGCTGCTGCAAAACTATCCGCCTGTTCAGATCTGGTTGCTTGCATCTAGAGATGTTTCAGCCGCCTTGCCGCAGCCGCTGTTGCCTCTCTCCGTCGCTCGATAAACGGCGCGATTTTTCGCTTTACGTTCATCACCAGCTCCTCTGACGCTGACCGCGGCGATCCAGAAGCAAAAGGTGGCTCTGGATCGTACTCCATTTGAAGTTGGATTTCTTTCGCAACCTCCTCGCCAAGCAGGTCGCTTACGACTGAAATAGCGAAATCAATGCCAGAGGTCACACCAGCACCGGTCACACGGTTCCGATCTTTGACAACGCGATCTGCAACTGGGATCGCACCCAACAGTTCCAACTGGTCGATTGACGACCAGTGGCTCGTCGCTCGATATCCTTCTAGTAAACCGGCAGCAGCCAGCACAAGCGAGCCGGGGCACACGGATGTGATCAGCTTACAAGTAGGCGCGATCCGTTTGAGGAAATCTAGGGTCTCTTCGTCGCTCATCAATTCAACTTGGCCCGGACCCCCTGGCACGCAGATCAGGTCGAGCGCATCGCAATCAGCAAAACGCATATTCGGCAAAATAGACATACCACGATCTGAAGAAACAGGGTCCAGACTTTTCCACAACAGAAACACCTCCGCGCCCGGAATACGATAGAAGACCTCAGCTGGACCGGTCAGATCGAGCTGCGTCAAATTGGGAAACAGGATTAGACCTATTCGCATGTCACTATCCTCGGGTTAGGGTTTGGAGAGTGGAAAACACGCCTATGGCAGAGTCTTTGCCGAGACCTCTTCGGTGGGACTTTTATTCGCCTCAGGCGAAAACTCTACCGGGTAGCTCGTCCAATCGACTTGCGCGCTCTCCACTCGGTCACAATGTTCTATCCAAAAAGCTCGATGAACGTGGCGTTTATTCCGCTTTTTTACTATTGCTTTCCCAGTGCGCGACGAGGGCAGAGGCAACTTGCGAGGGCTGCTGCGTCGGCCACCAATGGCCTGCGTCCAGTTTGAGTAACCTATGCGCGCAGGTGTCCTTTGCGAGAATGTCTGCGTTTTCAATTGGAACCGATTTGTCACGTTTACCCCAGATCACCAATCCTGGCGCTGTTACATTCGCCAATCCCTCTTGCCAGTCGGCACCAACGGTCGCCGCTGAGCGATAGAGTTTGAGCAGGCACTCTCCCATCAAGCCGTTGACTCTTGCGGGTGCTTCGCCTGCATACTCTGCAGGTACACCGTCTTCGAGAAGGACCTGTTCAAATTGCAAGGGATCAAAGTTTCGCAGGTATTCTTCACCAGCACCAACTGTCTGCAGTATTTTCGCCAAGGGATGCCATTCCTAGCTCGCGTTGATTGGTCCGCTCCCGCCAGCCCAGCTTCGGATAAGGTCTGGCCGCAGTGAGGCAACTCGGAGCGACAAAATGCACCCCCAGTCATGCCCGACAATGTCAACTGGTTCACCAACGGATTCGATCTGCGTGAGTAGCCAATCAACATACGCTTCCTTCGTTGCGGCGAAATCAAAAGGAGGCGCACCGCCAAATCCCGGCAAGTCAACAGCTATACTGTCTTCAGGAGGCAGGTGCCTTCTTATTGCGTCCCAAACGTGATGAGTGTCGGGCGCCCCATGAACAAAAAAAGCTGGCATGCTTCGCTCCTCTGATCTGAGATCGCAGCTCTTACAAGAGGTTGACCGCGTATGACGTGGGATGCGCCGGGCAGGCCGTCGCAGAGCCCGCGACGCTGACAGCTTCGGGGCTCCCACTTTAGCAACTTATCCCCGACAGGTTGGAGTTAGCAACAGATATTTAAACTTGACTCAATAACTGATGGTTTGAATGAGCCTCAGGAAGACGCATTTGTCAGTTCTACTTAGATGTGTTACTGGATGGAGCGGCCTTTCAGAGCTGACCATTCACTCGACCAACCAAGTGATTTCTATTGACTGGGAACATAATATCTTGCGATAAACAGGCTAACTAAGTTGCGGATAAGGACTACCAGAGACTGAGAGTAGCGGGCTGGAGACTGAGACACTGGTCAATACTGAAGTCCAAACGAAGCGGCCATCGCGTCGAACACAAGCTGACAGACGCTTCCAGGCGGACCTCAGAATGGTGAATGCTGCAATCGACATCATTGCGGAAAAAGGACTTGGCGGCCTGATCCTCGGCGACGTTGCCGCGCGCGGGCTACAGTGCCACGCTTCCATTGCACTACTATAAGTCCAAGGAAGCTTTAATCCTACACACGGCGCGACGCATCCTCGCGGACTATGATGAGGTTATGCAAAAAGAGTTGGCGGAAACCAGTGGACTCGACGCCATAATCCGATTCATTCACACCTACTTTCGCTATGCGCTTGCTGCCCCCGGAAAGCGCCGCGCATTTTTCATGATCACCAGCGAGGCGGCAGTCTCTCCCTCTTTGCAGAAGAGTATCGCAGAACTCACCCGCGTCGGCGCTTCAAACCTTAGCCAACTCATTCGAAGCGGCCAGCGTGCCGGAGAGATAGAGCCACTCATTGATCCAGACACCTTCGGGACGCTTATCTTGGGCTGGGTACGAGGGGCGATCTCTCTGTGGGTTGTGGATCCCGAGCTGGATCTTCACCGTATAGCCTCTGCGATGGCTGGATCAGTGGTCCGTATACTGCGCGACCGTGACGCCGGATTGCAAGAAATTCCGAGAGAACCAGCAGGAACGCGCGAATGACAAACCATTATACCAGCGCTAAACCAGTACCTTTCGTCGTAGCGGCGATTTTGCCTATTCCGAAAGGCCCTCATTCAGTCCAAGAACTTCGAGGGTTTTTTTGATGGGCGGTGCGGACGTTGCCTCTAACACCTCACATGTCGTGTCTTCTGAAAGCTATCGAAGTTGGGATAACATTCCATCCAGCAGACGCAGGTCGAGCAGGGATATTGGCTGGTCATCCCTTCTTCTCGATTTACACAGTGGCGTGTCATCGCAAGAAATCTACGAGTCAATCGGAACGGCGGACCTGCGTATTGGTATTACCCTATCTGGAAAATTCGCATGCGATCACTACAACAAAAGCAGGTGGCGGATCAACGACTACGCGCCGGGCTCGATCATGCTCCATTTCACGGAAGAACCCACCAACTATCGCTTCCCCAAGCCCGATGACCAGTTCCAATTGGCATTAATCTATCTGCCAAAGGGGCTGGTTGAAGCCTGTCTCGATCAGATGCGACGAATCGGAGAGCAATCGAAAATGCCCACGTTCAGTTCATTCGTTCGTAGAGACCTCGCGATCGCAGCGCTCGGAAAAACGTTGATGGATACGATGCAAGGTCATGGCGGCGAGCTATACGCGTCAACAACGGCCGCCTGGATGGCGACGCATATCTTGTCTCGCTATGGGAGCCATCCGTTTCAAGAAGACGAACGATCGCCAGGAGCTATAACAGACGCGCGTATCGAACGAGTTCTTGACTACATGTCGGAGCACTACGCTGACGAAATTACGCTCGACCAATTGGCATCGGAGGCCTGTGTAAGCAAGTTCCACTTCACGCGGCTTTTCAAGCAAAAAGTTGGCGAAACACCGCTTCGGATTCTGTCAGAAACGCGAATAAAAGCCGCCCACACGCTGCTCTTATCATCGGAAAGCTCAGTTTCACAGATCGCAAGAGCCTGCGGGTTCACCTCAACTTCCCACTTTACCCGCGCCTTTTCGGAAAGGTACGGCGCGACCCCGACCGCACTTCGCAAAGCCAGCAGGAAGTAGGGAAAAACAATACCTACGGTTGCCCGAGATTGCCTCACCTAACGTAGGCACTCAGCTACTGCATCCTCCAGGGTTGAAACATGGATTGGTGTCGGCGATCCATCCTTCATCTTCCAAACTGTATATCCGCCAGAAAGCGGCTTGCCTTTTAACGCGACACCGCAGGCGAGCAGGATTTGTATGGCCTCCGTCTTGCCATTGGACTGATTGCTGCATGCCGTCTCCAAGGACATCGATAACTGTAGATGCCTCCTTGGCGCCAGCGAGGGTATTGGGATCACCTTCGGCGGTCGTAGCACCGATGCCCTTATCCGCAGCAGGTGTTTTTGCTGACGCTCGATCCCAAGATGTCCCTGCTGTCTTGTGGTTTTTGTTTTCCAGCATCGATCGCGCATCGGTCACCTCACGAGGGCTTGAAAAGCGTCTTGCGATAATCCGCGACAGGAAGGCCCCCGACGCCCCAGTCCTCAAGGGCAACCTCATCGATGACTACAAAGGTGGTGGCCGGGCTCTTGTTCAGGATGCGCACCAGCAGATCGGTTACCCCGCCGATGAGTTCCGCCTTCTGTTCCTTGGTGGCGCCTTCATTTGTTATCTTGATGTTCACATAGGGCATCTCGGATACCTCCCTTCACTGCTTCTGTTCGATGATTTTGAAAACCTTTGCGATGATCCGCCATTTCCCATCGACGCTAACGAGTGTCAGGAAGTCGATGAAGTCCCGCGTTCCAATCGTGCACCGTACTCGGGCAAGCGCGATGTTGTCGGCTGCGATGTCGATTGCTTCGATGTGATCGCGGCGAACTTCGTTGCGAGAGGCACCGGGCTGTCTGGCTCCGACAATCGGAAAATATTCCGTCATCGTGCGATGAAGGAAGGGGGTCTCGTCAGGCGTCGCGTAGACAGCTGCCGGGTGAAAGACGCTTTCGAGTCTATCGACGTCGCAAAAATAGAGAGCGTCGAAATATGCGCCCAGAGTTTCGCGGATGTCTTCAAGGGCGTTGCTCATTACGCGGCCTCCTCCTGAAGCAGGCCTTCGGCGATGAGTGCTGCACGGACAACAGGACGCTGAGCGATGCGCGCGACATAGGCCGCAACCTTTGGCCATCGTCCGAGATCAAACCCGATAAAGCCCGTCCAGTTGAGGACGACGAACAGATAGGCATCCGCCACGGTGAAGGTTTGACCGAGTACGAGCGGTCGTCCGTCGGACAACCCGCGCTCGACATCATTGATCCGGCGGGAGAGGTTGATTTCGGCGCGGGACTGTTCTCCTTCCTCGAAGGCACGTCCGCTGAACCAGGGGGCGAACGCCTTGTGCAGTTCCGAGGACGTGAAGTTCAGCCATTCCTGCAGGCGCACACGGTCAAGCGTCCCGGCCGTCGGGGCAAGGCCGGATTGCGGCCGCAGATCGGCCAGGTACTGAAGAACCGCCGGGTTTTCGGTCAGAACGATACCCGGTTCGATCTGCAGCGCTGGAACATAGCCCTTCGGGTTGATCGTGCCGTAGTCAGCGCCATTGATCGTCAGGCCAGCCAGCGTATCGACTTCAACACTTTCGAACGGTAGATCGAGTTCCATGAGCACGATACGGATCGACAGCGAACAGGCGCCCGGCTTGAAATAAAGGAGCATTGATAAACCTCGTTTGGTTGGTTAAGGCCTCGAACCTAGGGACTTGCGTTACCATTGCCAACTTGGTTTCTATCAGTTACTTCATATTCGAGTTTCCCTGCGGTAACTGGTGATTCAAATGAGCCTCAAGATCCGGAAAAACAGAAGCGTTGCCCCACCCGAACCGTGTGTGTTAACCGAGTGCATGGCAATCATTGCCGGCGCCTGGGCGCCAAATGTGATCTGGCATCTGCGCGCCGGGCCACGCCGCTTCAGCGAACTTCGACTTGATATTCCGCCGGTATCCGCCAAGGTGCTTTCGCAGCGTCTGAAGGAACTGGAAGCACGCGGCGTTGTAAACCGCACCATTCAACCGACCACGCCTCCATCTGTGGAATATGCATTGACGGCGCTGGGTGAAGAATTGGTGCCAGCCCTCAGTGCAATCGTAGAGGTGGGGTACAAACTTAAGATGACCACAAGCATCAAGGAAGGCATCGAAGAACACATCCCTTTTTTGCAGGATCAAAATGACACACAAAGGGCTGGGTCCTATACCGGATCCAGCCCTTAACCAGTTTCGTTTTCAAACTGCCCGACCATGCAAATTTCAGTTCGTCAGAATTTCACACTGAACCGTGCATCTACACCATTTTGCCTCACATCCGAGCCGAACTGGCCGCTATATGAGACCCCGAATGTGGTCCTGTTGCCAAGTTTCACATCCACGCCTGCTTCAATAAGGCCTGTGTCCTTTGCAATCGGCGCGCCGGCGACAGTGAAGGCGCTTCCGCCGTTGAAGGCGAGCGTGGAGAGGGGGGTGGTGTCGCCATAGGCGTGCTGCCAGCCGATCGTGGCGCGCGCTTCCGCCTCTACGGTAGCGAGTGTAAAGGGCGCAGCGGCCCGCAGTCCCAACGTGGTGAAGGTCGTGCTGGTCGTCTCGCTTTCCGCCGCCAGCGCCGCCGAGCCTCCACTCTCGCTGAAGTCCTCTGTCTTTACCCGCACATGAGCAAGATTAGCGAAAGGCTCGAATGAGACGCGTTGTGTGTCGATGCGGTAGCCCAGTTCTCCGAGGGCCTGGAACGTTCCGGCGTCATAGTCGGCCTTGAGGCGATCCTCAAAACCGGGAAAGGCTACAGAGCGGGACGTTTCAATCGAATGCCAGCTGTAGGCAAGGCCGGTGCGGAAAGAGAGAGCATCGAAACGCCCCCCGCCGTAGACACCGACATGATAATTGTCGCTCTCGCCGGAGCCTTTCGCATCGAAGGTGGAGCGGCTATATCCGGCCAATGCGCCCAGGCGCCAGTTTGTTGCGACCGCCGCATCAAAGCCGGTGATAAATCCGCCCGTTACTTGATCGAGATCGGAAGCATTTCCGTCGCCATTCGTCTCGCTCCAGTTGCCGAAAGCACTCGCCCACGCTGCCATAGTTGGCGAGTCGTCCGGCACGCCAAGCGGCTTGGCGTCTGGCCCGAAGCCCATCACCGGGACATGCGCCGCTGCCACATCGTTGAAGGCCGCTCTGATCCGATCGTTTATTCCGTCTCGGATAAGGTTACTGTCATTGATGAGTGCGGTTTTTGCCGATGCGTGCATCTCCCCCGAGAGCTCACTGAACGCCACGCGCGCATTCGTTTCACTGTCCTGCATGACAACGGCGTCGAAGACTTTGTTGCCGGCGCCGAGAGCTTCAATGGCTGCGGCGGTTGCTTTCTCATTGCGCGTAAGGCCGATAGTTGAAAAGGCAACATCGTTGCGGGCAATGTCGAGATAAACATTGCGCGGGTCGTAAGCGAGGTCCATATCAACGAACGGCATGTTCTGGCTCAGATCGCCGAACCTGCCGGTAATGCTGTCACCGGCTGAAAGGATCGCGTAGCGCTGTCCTGGCATATAGGTGCCGGCGAGCTTGGCAATGTAGATATCGCCGCCTTCAAGTGTAACCTTTCCGCCTGCCGCAACCTTGTCGCTGGATCCGCCCGGGGCGATATCGACAAGATAGGTCGAACCGTTTTTCAGCACCAGATCACCCGAAATCGAAAGCGTGCCGATACTGTTGCCGGGAGCGAGCGTCCCACCACTCGCAACTGTCACGCCGCCTATAGTGCCCGCACCGCCGAGCGTCCCGCCCGTCGCCACGTTTACCTGGCCTGCAAGACGCGCCCCCGAATGATCCTTGTCGCCGACGACAAGCCCGCCGCCATTGACCGCCGTCGCGCCGGTATAGCTGTTCGCGCCATTCAAAATAATCCAACCTTCGCCGCTCTTCGTCAGTCCGCCTGTACCCTCGATCGTGCCATCAAAGCGGGTATTGAGTGTCTGATTGAGGTCAAGGGTGGCGCTGCCGAGCTTTACCGTGCCGCCTTTGCCGGACAGCGAGGAAGCCACGAGATGGAAATTGTTGAGATCGAGCACACCCGCGTTGACCGTATAGGATGTATTGTCGACGAATGCTTTGGCCATACCGGCGCGCAAGGTACCAGCCGCAACCACGGTGCCGCCGGTGTAGGTGTTGACGGCCATAAGGTCGAGTGCGCCCACGCCGCGCTTCTCCAGAATTCCCGGACCAGAAATCGCCTGAACCATGGCGACCGGCACCACTGGATGCGAAACATCAATCCAACCCATCCCTTCTAGTCGGACCGCTTTGTCGATCCTGGTGACAGGAGCGGTCCAACTGGCCCATTTGTCGTCCGGCCCCGCTGTGCGGATACCGCCATTGGCGAGTGTGATGGTTCCGTCGGCTGAGCCCAGCGCCTCGCTTTCATCGATCACCACGGATTTGCCGTTGGCGATGACGATATCCTTGAAGCGGCTGTGATCATCCACGCACATATCGCGTGCGCCCTGCAGGGAAAGATGCTTGACATCGCCGCAGGCGAGTTGGAGTTTCAGCGGTGCGTAAGGATCATTTTCAAAATCAATACCCGTCAGCCGCCTGAGCTCAGCCCGCGCTGCCGGGTCATCGAGGTTGAGGGCGGTTCGCAGTTCCTCCCAGTTTTTCTGGACCTTGGTGAAGTCGCTCGTTACGGTCTGGAACGTCACATCCGCCTTCACGTGGTCCATGAGGATATATCCCCAATCCTCCCAGCTCAGGTCGGTGTAAGCAGCTTTGCCGGGATACTGACCGCGATGCGCCTCGAAATAGCTCTTGATGACGGTGCGATAATAGCCCTCGCCTGTTGAATCGAGCAGTTCAGTGTGGCGTTGGTTGAAGATTTCCATCTTGTCTTCGGGAATAAAGGGCTTCAACTGTTCGAGAAACCCGGGGGCGGTTCCGTCTCGGTCGTAGATTGCATTGGAAACCAGATATGCCAGCTGATCCTGTGTGATGGCTTCTTGCGGGACTGTTTCCGGCAGACGATAAATTGGTGTGCCGTTGGCATCCGCCAATTGTCCGAGATAAACGTCGCTGCGGTTGTTATTGCGCGAAAGCCTGAACTCGCCAGCGCCATCGAAGCCGCTGGCGCCGCTGTCGAAAATCAGTTGCACCTTGCCATCCGCATCAGGGATTTCTTGCACACGGGGACCGTTCCAGCGCAGTTCATGGGCTACCGCCTCATGGTCGGAGAGGGGAATTCCATTGGGAGCGACGCTTACCGATTCGCCAAGAACGCCGCCGACATATTGGTCATTGGGCTTGTCCTCCAGCTTCCACCATTTGCCATAAGGACGAGACGCTACGAAATGATCGATCTGGGTACGCCCCCACGAGGGCCATTTGAACGCTTCGTCGTCCTCGCCGATGCTGGGCCACGTCGTGCTTCCATCTGCCAGTTCGTGCGGCGCGAATTTTTCCCGGTCCTCCGGGTTTTGAAGAATTTGGTAGTCCTTTTTAAGGATGTTCATCGTGTTGGGCGTATTTCCGGCAACAGGATACATCTCGTCAGTAAAAAGACCGATGGGACGCGTCTGGGAAGTCTTGTTAATGTAAGCTTCGGCGGCTTGATATTCCGCAGAGCCGATGGGATGGTTGCGCGCGACATACTGCAACGCCCATGCTTTATAATCCGCATTCCCCGTTGATCTTGCTTGATCCAGCATCAGTTCCTGCTGAGGCTCCTCCAGGAGGCCGCGTTCTGAAATATCGCCTGCGTTGAAATCACCCGTCATGAGGATGGGGTTGACCTCGCTTCTGGCCCAGTCATTGAGTTCCTTCGCCTCCCTGACGCGGTGATCGAATGGATCATCCCAATAATTCAGGTGCTCGGTGGCAACGATAGTCACCGGACGCCCGCCATCGGCGTCTATTTTGATAAAGGGTGTTTTCTGCACGCCACCTAGTCCGGTCGTCATTGGCAATGTCGACGCCAGCCCGGTGTCGCTATTGCTATGCAACAAATAGGATGGAAGCTTGGCCACAAGGTCACTGCCGTAGGCGCCGTTGTACTCCTGGATCGTGATCACATCATACTGGCCGTTGGTGAAGAGATCCCAGGCCGTTGGGTTGAGATTCCTTGCCCCCCAGGTGTTGAGAGAAATGATCCGGAGCGTATTATCGCCTGCATCAGCGGCAAGCGCCGTCATCGCGGTTCCTGCTTCCAGAACCATGACAGCGCTGGCAAGAACGCCGATCCTGGCGGCTGACATCATCCGGTTGTTTTTTGGCTTTTTCGACATAAGGCGGCCCTGCGCTAAGAGTTGTGGAAGACGTAGTAATGATGTTGTTTTGGCAACATTAGTGATCATCTATGTCAGTTTGACAACATTGATGGGGAGAACCTTGCATTCACCAAAATTAGGCAGCAAATAGCTGTGGGCGCAGATTCAGAAAATTACAGGAAATGGCATGACGAGCGGGGAAGCCGTAGCCGGCGAGGGCGGCCAGAAAGAACATCGACAGGCTTTTCTCCTGCGCTATATCGAACGAAACCATTACATTTCGATTGACGAGATCACGCGGCTTTTTTCGGTGACGACGCAGACAGCGCGCCGCGATATCATGGCTCTCGAACAATTGGGCAAAGTGCGGCGGCTGCATGGTGGAGCGGCGATAGCAACGCCGGTCGATCCGGTAATCTACCGCCAGAGACGCGTTGATAACGCGCCCGAAAAGGAGAGAATCGGCGCAATGGTCGCCGATATCGTTCCCGATGGCGCGGCAGTCTTCCTCGATTCGGGCACAACCTGCGAGGCAATCGCCCATGCGCTTGTAAGGCGGTGCAATCTGCGCGTGGTAACGTATAGTCTGCGTGTTGCCACCATCCTCAGCGAGAATTCAAACTTCGTGCTGGCCATTCCCGGTGGTTTCGTGCGGCCAGTGGATGGCGGGGTCTTTCGCGAGGACACAGCCGAATTCATCCGCAAGTTCAAGTTCGACTATGCGGTCATTTCAGTCAGCGGCATTGATGATGATGGTGATATTTGCGATGACGATCATGGCGAGGTCTCCGCCGTTTCGGCGGCCCTTGCACAATCGGACCGAACGTTGCTGGCGGTCGATAGCAGCAAATTTGGCAAACGCGCTCTTGTCAAGCTTGGCTCACTGCGGGATGTCGATATCCTCGTGACGGATTCGGTCCCGGACGGGCCGCTGGGAGATAAGATCAGACAAAGTAGTATCGAGATTCATGTATGAAGGATGTTCCTCAGCATTCGGTCGCACGACACCGAGGGATCCAACTGTCGCTTTGCCCTTAAAGGCGAGATGAGCAACTCAACAAAATCAATGGCGATGCTTTGCCATTGAACATGATATTTTGCCTTTAAAATCGAGATTCTTGCCCGTAAAAGTGAGACAGTGTTCACAGGGGCGTGCGGTCGGCTGCTATGGATAGGGAAGTGGACCACGCCGTGGTGATTGGTGCTGAAGCCGCGCCAAGAGCGGCGTTGTTAGTCACTGGTATCGATGACTTCGCCAGAATCGCCGTGCTCCGGACTTATCAAAGGAGGACCGCTCGCTCATAGCGGTTGACGGCCCTCCATCGGCAGACGGATCGGCGTGTAAGCGACGATAAGCGCGGCCTCGGGCGTGGGGATGTGTCGCGAAAGATCAGATTGTTCATTATTGGATGTCCTTCTGCGTCACGGATTGGCCGGCTTCGCGAAACCATCGCTGCGCATCTGCGCCAGCTGGAGTTTTCATCGGCGCGTCCGGTTCCGTAACGACACGCCAGACGACTTCAGCCACGTCTTCCGGGGTTGTGAATTCAGTGCCGGAGCGCAGCGTCGTCAGATAATCCTGAACGAATGCGGCGTAGGGTTCGGGGATATTCATTCCCATCCGGGCAACGGCATTCTTCCCGAAGCCTGTTGTCGGCGCAGAGCCTGGCAGGACCAGTTTAGCCCGCACACCAAACAGGCCAGCCTCGAGCGCGAGGCTCTCTGTAAGGGCATTCAAGGCCGCCTTGCTGGCGCTATAGACCGACAGCGCCGGAAGCGGCTTGATGGTGACGCTGGAACTGACATTGGCGATGACGCCCGACCGGCGGTCTCGCATTTGCGGCAGAACGGCCTTGGTCATGGCCATCGCGCCAAAAACGTTTGTCTCGAACAGTTCGCGGATCTTCGACATCTCGGTGCCTTCCAGCACGCTGAGCATACCGACGCCAGCATTGTTGACCAGAGCATCGATAGGGCCCGCCGCTTCGACCGCATTCGCGATGCTCTGCGCGTCGGTCACATCCAGCGCCAGAACTTTAAGCCTGTCATGTGAGGGGAGCGGGTCGTTGCGCGGCGTGCGCATGGTGGCAATGACACTCCAACCTTCGGAATGAAACGTCTTGGCGATGGCAAGACCGAAGCCGGAAGAGCAGCCGGTGATGAGGATCTTTGGCATGATTGTCTCCTGGATAAATGTTCCTGTCTAAATGGACTATCATGCCTGGACTTGCTATTCTCATTTGTCCGAGTTCTATTAGCAGAAGTCCGAAAATGACCGACCCAGTGGCCGAAGTCGTCTCTTTGCTCAAGCCGACCCCGTCGATCTCCAAGCTGGTGACGGGTGGAGGTCAGTGGCTTGTCGAGCGTAAGGAGCTTGGAAGCCCATTTTATTGCGCCATTGCGGAAGGGCGCTGCCTGATGACGATCATCGGTCGCGAGCCGATAGTGCTGACAACGGGCGACTTCGTGCTGGTTCCGGAGATATTCTCGTTCATGATGAGCAGTCTGGAGCCGCCGCCTCGTGGAGCGCCTGCCCAGCGTCTCGAAACCAGTCCGGGGGTCTTTCGTCTGGGAGATCCTGAAGCGCCGCCCGAGCTCGTGGCGATGGTCGGCCATTGTGCTTTTGGCTCGGACGACAAGTCACTCCTCGTCTCGCTATTGCCGGAAGTCATCCATGTGCATGGCGAGGAACGCCTGATGCTACTCGTCCGGATGATCAACGACGAGACCCGGGCCGACAGAACGGCACGCGAGATGGTACTGCGCCGCTTGTTGGAAGTGCTGCTGATCGAAGCGCTTCGATCGGCGGGCGGGGCGGCGGCGCCTCCCGGGTTGTTGCGCGGCATGGCCGATCCGCTGCTGGCACCGACCTTGCGCCGGATCCACGCGGATCCGGGACGCAGCATGACGGTTGAAGCATTGGCGCAGGATGCGGCAATGTCGCGGTCGACGTTCTTCGATCGTTTCCGCCGTGAGATTGGCGTTGCTCCGATGGAATACGCAACCGGCTGGCGAATGGCGCTTGCGAAGGAGCTTCTTGGCAAGGATGTAGCGACAGCCGAGATCGCACAACGGGTCGGCTACGGCTCGGCGAGCGCGTTCAGCGTTGCGTTTACCCGCCACGTTGGCAAGTCGCCCGGTGCCTATGCAAAAGAAGCTGCACGATAGACATTCTGTGAGCATCAATAATGTGCTCGCCAGCGCCGCGTAGCGATTTACATCGGCGTCTGGCATTCCCTCAGCTATGTCGGCTGAAAATCGTGCCAGTCGACCCGAAACCCAAACGGGGTTATCGGGCGCAAAAGTGGCCGGCCCCGGAAACAATGTCAGCCTATAAGCGGCTCCTGCGCAACCGTTCGAGAGCCATATCGACTCTTTCCAGCGATCCGCCCTTGGAAGACTCTTCTATCTGCCAGAACAACTGATGGTCCTTGTCCACAGAGTATCGAAAATACCTGCCATGCTCGATATCGTAGACAAACCAGGTTTTTAATCGAGATTGTAGATCTTTATGCAACAATCAAAAATGCGCGAAATTAGCCTATTATCGGCATTTTCAAAGGAAGGTTTCCTAACAACTTCCGTGATTGAACGCAGCAGTAATTCGTGGACCGTGCGTTCAATTTTAATCAAGGCGCTCAGTCAAATGGAGCACAGTCCACCGGGCTGTCCCACCCGAGACAAAGATAAACGATCGACTTTCGCGTGTTGTTCCGTTCAAGCGGTCGGAAGGCAGGCTCCGGCTGCTCCGGTTGCCTGATCGTGCGATGCAATTCAGTCTTTGCTACGACCTTGCAAGTAACAATGCCGCTTGAACACCGCCCTCCAGAATGCTCGAAGCCGTTTCAGGGGTGGACACTGCTCGGGCAATCTGGAGGGTTCCCACCATCAAACCGAAGATCGCTGTTGATCTCTCTTTCCGCGAGGCAACTACCGAAGCGGGAAGTTTCGAAGATAGAACCTCTGTGAACTTGCTTAATTCATCCTCATATGCCGCACGGGTCATCTTAGGCTGTCTGCCGATCTCGGGCAAAAGTGCAGCAGATGGACAGCCGGTTTCGCGTGCCAGCATATGATCTACGTTCAGATAGTTGCGGATGACGCTCTCAAAATCGTGCTCCTCTTTCCGGTCCTGCTCTAGATTTTCCCGCCGATGCGCTAGGGCGGTCACCATGGCCTCTTTCACGAGTGCTTCTTTCGAATCGAAATGAGCGTAGAATGCACCGTTTGTTAGCCCAGCCTCCGTCATGATCCCCGCGAGCCCTGATGCGGCAGCTCCATCGGCGCGGAAGCGTTTGGACGCGACGTCGACGATCCGACGCCGCGTATTTTCTTTATGACCTTTTTCAAACCGCATCTGTTTCCTCCTGCGATGCCTGACTGATGCGATTTACGTCAATAAGCATATACTGTTCTCGTACCTTAGGATGCGGCATTCTCAAGAGCCGTTAGCAAGTCCTGATCGAGCTTTTGGGCAACTTCGTCAACCTGCGGATTAGCGAACTGGCCGAAGGTGGTGACCGGCCGATCATATTCAAATGCGACACCATCCGAGTCTTCGCGCAGGAGTACCCGAATAGGTGCGTAAAGACCCGCCGACAAGGCATGTCGGGTCATCTTCGATGCGGTCAATGGATTTCCGATGTCGTACTGGATTGCCTGACGTTGTAGACCAGCCACCTGAAGGACCGCGCCGTGATCCCTGAATCCAAAAATAGAGAGTGCCGGTAGAGCCTCCAATTCTTGAAGTGCGCGAGCCGATTCCCCGTAACGCAAGAGCGTGAAAATCCCATCATCTATCCGAGGGATGGTGCCTTCCAGCTTTGATTTGACAGCACTGAAATCTTTGCTGGAGTGGATCGTGACATGTTCGACATTGATCGTTTTGATGTCTGTGACCTTGGTCATTTTACATACCTTCTTGTGGTCGGTTGAGGCGAGCTGCCTCAACCGAGGTTACGTTTCAAAGAGACGAGATACTGAGCGCTTCCACCCGACGCGCGAGTGTCAGCAAGCGACGATCGCTACCACTGGGAGCATCAATCTCAAGGCCGATCGGAAGGTTGTCGCTCAATTTGCCCATCGGTATGCTGATGCCGGGGAGGCCTGCTGCGCTCGCCGGTATGGTGTTGTTCGCCAGTGCCGCGAAGGTCACTTGCTTGCCCGCGATCAGGAACTCGTTTTCCTTGCCAATCTCCGGCGCCGTGCAGGGAGTTGTTGGCAAGATAAGTGCCTCAGCGCCACTTTTCGCAAACCCGTCAGCGAACAGGCGCTGGATCTGGGGTCGGTCAACCTTTAGCGCCTTCTCATATGCCTTCGGTGTCAGCCACTTGGCTCCCGTCGGCAGCACCAGATGCTGCCAAACATCTTTTAGCCCTGGCTTCAGATCTGTGTAGATCTCGTCGAACGAGGTCGGTACTCCGTTATCCCGCAAAAATCCGACGATTGCTTCTCTCGTTTCACGGAAGAATAGATCCCAGGTCGTGGTGTTGGCGAGGGCCGAAAACTCATCACCAAGATCGATTTCAACAACCTCAGCACCGCCATCACGCAGTCTGCGGATAACCTCGTTGAATCGCACCTCGACTTCGATGTCGACGACATCAAGATACTGCTTTGGAGCATATGCAAATCTCACGCCCTTGAGATCGGCGGGCTCGGATGTTGTCGATGGAGACGTTTTGGTCACGACCTCATCAATCAATTCGCAATCTTCGACTGAGCGAGCGAAGACACCAGTCGTGTCGAGAACATGCGAAATTGGAGCGACACCGTCTCGTGGCCAACGCCCCGTCGTCGGCTTGAATCCCACCACACCACAGAGTGACGCCGGAACACGGATCGAACCGATGGTGTCTCCCCCGAAAGCCGCAGGGACAATTCCTGCGGCTACAGCGGCGGCGGAGCCGCTCGACGAGCCGCCACTGACCCGGTTATGCGCGTGAGGATTTTTTACCTGCCCGTAGGGGCCATTGTCTCCGGTCAAACCAAATGACATTTCGACGAGGTTATTCTTGCCGAAAACAATCGCGCCGGCGTCTTTGACGGCACTGACCACGCCCGCATCGTGTGCGGGTACAAAGCCCGTCAGATTGCTGACGCCGAGCGTCGTACGCAACCCGCTCGTCAGATAACTGTCCTTCACCCCAAGAGGAACACCAAGCAAAGGGTCGGAAGCGCCGGCGGACCGCGCTTTATCGGCTGCGCGCGCCGAGGCGATGACCGCCTCCTCGTCCACCGTAATGAACGCTTTGAGTTCCGATTGCTCCCGAGCCTGCTGCAAGAGCGCCTCGGCATAGGTTTCCGCCGAGAAGGCGCCATCACTCAATGCGCGAGCAGCCTGTGCGACGCCGATTTCCGCGAAACCGCACCCTTCGCTGGACCGGTCTGACTTTGTTTCTTTTTGCATGAGAAATCCTCTGTTGGGTTTCTATTCTCGTCGATCACCGGATGAGCGTCTCACCGGCGATATTACGACCATAATATAGAATTATGAACGTAATACAATAGGGCGTGGAATTTTTCTCTGGCGCCTTCTTCCGGTGAACGTCGAGGACTTCGCCGGCTTCGATCCAGCGATTGCGTCGATCTGTCGCCTAGCGACAGCGAGCGCAGTGTCTTGGACGTTCACGTTACTTTCCGTGGCGGCTGAGGTACGGTGAACGGGCGACAAGTTTGCATCGTGAGGGGTTGCGACCGCTCGCAAGAGCCTAACCTTGCACAGCCAAGACGGCGTTGGATGTGTGTCGCACGAATGAACGAGTCTCTTGCCGATCCCGGTCAGCTGAAGGTGAACCGCGAGGCTGCCTGGGCGAAGCTAGTTCGGTTCAAGCCGGCTTGCATGGATCCGACGCAGTATTGCTCCCGCTGGGTAACTTGGCGTGGGTATGAGGCAGGTGAATTTCGGTAGCGGTGCTTGCCGTAGATCCGGGCAAACCACAGTAAAAGAGGGGCGCAACCTTGTGCCATGTTGGATGAGTTCGCGGGTGCCCGTGCAAGAGCACTACCGCTGGGCCAAAGCCCCAGTGCCGAACCCGCAATATTGCGTTGTTCAATTCTATTGTTTCAAGTTTGAAGCCGTCGAACATGGATTTCTTTGCGAACCGTTCTGTCTTTAAAAATGGATCAGCACGACCGTTCGCCCTGACCCATCAAAATTTGTGCTTCACGCCCGTTTTATGGACCGTCTTCACTATTTTGACAGGTAAATGACTTTCCTGTTCTCCAAAGAGACAATAACTGGCTGACCATTTACATAGACGTAGCCATATTGAGTGCTATCAGGAATGGGCCTAAGTTCGACATCTTGCGGAATGACATAGCCTTGAGTCAGATCGCCGTCGATAACGACAGGATCGGAGGGGTTGGCGATTACGTAATCGCGGGTTTGCTGGGGGACTTCCATGATCACTGCGTCCTGCGCAAATGCGACACTTGAGCTTGTGATCATCAACGTTGCAGCCATTGCAAATAACTTTTTCATTGTCGTGCCTCTCTGTGGTTCCGGTAAGAACCCGGTGGATCACAGCCACGCATTAAGGTTCCCATTGAACCTATTGCCTGCATAGGGCTCGATACTGACAAGGGCGCGTCGAGGTTACAGTTCGGACATCAGGGAAAACAGGCAGCCCGTTCAGTAAGCGTCGGAAACTGTCGGGATATCGACTGTTTGGCGCAGGCAGTAGCGCAAACTTGCCTTTTTCGCAGCTCACTCGCTTTCCGCGATCACGACGCAAGCGATATCGCATGGAGATCTGCTCGATTGTAGACATGTGGGGTACAATTGAAGGTGCACGAAAATCGTACATTATCAAGATTTTCAAAGGAAGGGTTGCTGGTGGAAGCGCTTTTGTACAAACGCTTAAAAGCAACCCAATTCCTGCAGACAGTTCCCCAGAGGGCAGCCGAGTTGTCTGCGTTACAGAGCTTCGAAAGCGGCCAGCAAATTGTCGCGTTCAACCAGCCCCTGCCGGCCATCAACAGTGCCGATTCCAAATCTTGCAAAAATAATCGTGCGACCTTGGTGCTCTGCCCAACCGACGAACCATCCAACGGGCTTGTTTTTCTGAACTTTGCCATTCGAGCTGCGATGCCACCCGCTTCCAGTTTTGCCGTGTACCAGCCAATCGGATTTCGTTTTGAAGGTAGGGATGATTGCCATTGTCTGCGTATGGGCGCCAGCTGCCACCGGCAATTGCTGTGTTAGCAATCGCTGAATGAAGACTGCTTGCTCGCGGGGCGAAATCTTGAGTGAGGAGGTTATCCATGCTTGCGAAAGCCCGTTCTTGGCCCCTGGATCGCCCGAAACATCCATGTTGCCATAGCCAAGGCGGGTCACATAGGACGAGAAGCGTTCGGCTCCCAACAGACGGGTGATTTCGCGCGAGTACCAAAGAACAGAATCGGCCTGCCAGATCGTCGGATCAACCGGCTTCTGATCGCGCACAGGCGCTCGCATGCCGGGCTTCCAATCCCATAGTGGAGCATGGCTGTTCGAGAGAATACCGGCATCATACGCCATGAGCGCCAACGGAATCTTGAAAGTCGAGGCGGCAGTGACGCGAGTATCGCAGTTTCCTTGCTCCTTGATTGTGCCGCCCGTTTTGGCGTCCATGATCAGGGTGCATTCCTGCGCGTGAGCGACGCCAGAAGTACCGATCAGACATGAGAAGATCAGTGCCGAAAAACCGGACGTCTTTGTGATTGCTGGAGTCATAACGCCTCTACATGGAACCTTAGCCTTTGTTTATAGGCGGTCCGGCGTTAGAAAATCGTTCACGAACGTATCTTTGTCCACTTTACCAAATCCGACGGATGGCTCTTATTCTGTCCTTCCCAACAATAGCAACTACAACACATCGGTTTTGTTAACTCGCGTACTTATGACAGGAAGGTGGATCATCCTATGAAGAGTTCAAGCCATCCAGACTTGAGTGACATTTACCCGGGCGATTGGGTTGATCGGCGGCTGCCGACCGCATGGCGGCCATATACCCGACTGGCAAGTCTGGATCGCCCTGTCGGAATATGGCTGACGCTGTTTCCCTGTTGGGCCGCGCTGATTCAAGGGGTCGTTTGCGGGAGGGGGCGGAATCCTACGCTAAGGCTTGGGCTTGTAGGACTACCGAGACAAATGTGTTGCCAGAAACTCAGCGGCACTCTGGTGCGCTGCCCCAGAGTTCCGCGTCCCCGATTTCAAGAAGAAGTCGTGTGCACCCCCCTCATAAATGTCCAGGGTAGCAGTCCCACCAAGCTGCCGGGCCGTCTGTCGTAGCTCCCGACCGATCGATGAGGGAAAAGTTCGATCGGCGCTGCCCCAGATCAACAGCAGGGGTGGCAACGAGCGGACAGGCTGCGAATAGCCGTTCGGGAAACCACCATCGACCAGCACCAGGGCGTCAATGTCTGACCTCCCGACCGAAGCCGCGGAAGCGATCTGCGCACCAAGAGAAATTCCGAGGACCCCGACTCTTCCGCCGTGACGCGGTTGCCCTTCGATATAGGCGGCCACAGCTCGAACGTCGGAAGTCCAATCCGGCAACCGCTGCCTATAGTAGGCGATGCGCGCCGTCGCGCCGCTCGCCGCGCCGATAGCGTCGAGGTCGGCCACCGAGAGGACGTGAACGAGATAAGCATTCAAACCAGCCGCCCGAAATGTCTGACCGATCTCATCATAGACGGGCGCTCCAAAGCCCTTGCTGCCGCTCAAGATCAGAACCGTCGGGCAGGTTGTGTTCGAGCAACTTCCAAAGCTCTCGACCAAAATCCCGCCTCCCGGCGTCGGCACGGTGAAGTGCTGTCGAGATGATTGAGCGTTGGCATCCAGCGTAAGAAGTGAGATGGCAAGGGCAACAATGGTGAGTTTGGATACAGAGGTGAATCTAAGAATTTTCGTCATTCACTTGCCTCGATTGCCGTAGCTGTAGGCCTAAAAGGCGTTTTCCATGATCCCTGAGCTCGCCCCTTGGGGCCGACATAGCGATAGAGGGTGACGCGCTCGATGTCGAGTTCCTTGCATAGATCGGAAACGGATGTATCGCGCTGGGCCTTGGCGGCCTGGGCGAGACGCACCTGCTTGCTGACCTCTTCTGAGCACAGTGGCAGCCGTGTTCTGGAGTGATTCCCAAGAAGGTGCTGCATGTAGACATACGTGGACGGGGTAGTCTCCGGCCTGAGGACGAGTTCGGTTTCCGTCGACGATAGTTTCTCCTGCACCCATATGTCCGTATTCACATAAGCCTCCGATACAAGTGAACGGGGCATCAGTGCGGGAGCTTCGATCCTGCGAAAATCCCACGCCGAATTAATGGACTTGAGAAAATGACGGACTTCGTCTGAGAAGAAGCGGACCATATGGTCGCGCATGGAAATTTCCCGCTCCTCCCAGTGGACGAGCGAATTTACATTATAAAGATTGAGCACGGTGCCTGTCTCCTTGGCAACCTTGAGTTTGAGGGCTTTACGTCCAGCGGTTGCCGGACGCGCTGGCGCATCCGAACGTCACAACTGGACGTGGAGACCTCGTCCCGCAAAAGCGCGCACAACGACTGCCCGGGAACAGGCGTTGTTGAAAAGGGAGATATGTGCGCTTTCGATGCTCATACGGATATCTCTACTTATCCGACATATTCATGTCAAACATTCGGACGAGCTTAACTTGTTGGCGTGTATTTTTCACGAACCCGCTGGCTCGCCTTAACGTGAGCAATACGATTCAGGTATGTGTTGGCACGGGCTATCGGGTCGTGAAGATACTGGTCCGGTCCGAGCATCTTGTGATCGTTGAGGTCGCGTCTATCGAGTAGATTGAAACTGACACGTTCAAGACGGCAATTCCATCCTTCCGGTGATCGGTTTGCCCATCCATTTGTATGGTAAATCAGCAGCCGGTTGCGCAGCGAATAGCCATGGTGATCGAACGCAATCACGCCGTCGGTCACGAAGATATGGTTTCCTGCAAACCCTTCGCCGGGAATGATCCTCTCGGCATAAAATCCGGGAAGGGTTGCCTCCCTCAAGAAAACCCCAGCGAGAATGGCACATGCGCCATTTCCAAAGAAGATGCGGTCAGGCAGAGCCCAGCGTCGCACGGGGTCGTTCTTTATGCCAGGCCTCAAAGTGTACAAGGTCGATACCCCATTTCATGCAAAAACTGAATTAGAGCGACACTATCAGGTTGGTCGACGCTTATTGCCATAAACGCCGCCAAGTCTCGGGTCATCGGAACCTCATCACCAATAATAAGTTGACCTCTTGATGTGATAATGTTCACTTCGCCCACGGCACCGACGGATACGGCGGTCTTGTTGCTCGAAGCTGTCGCGCGAGAATAGTGTCAGGAGCCCGTGTGTGAAGTTCACCATCCTTTCTTGCAGTCTGAGAGAAAATAACCATACCCATTTGCTCGCGGTGCACGCTGACCAGTTGCTCCGTGATCGCGGACACCAATCGACTATTATTGACGCCAGAAAGAATCCGCTTCGGTCTTTCGATGACCTGAACGTATATCAGGATGAAAATTTCGAGCTTCTTTATAACGCCATCAAGAGCGCCAATGGGGTTTTCATAGCAGCGCCGGTTTACAACTGGTCGCTGGGCGGTGTGGTCAAAAACATCATTGAAGCAACGGGTTCAACAGGCGAGAACGGACGACGGTCAGCGTGGTTTGACCAGATCGTTACCTTTCTCTGTTCGGGAGGCCTTCCTCATGGCTACATGGCATACAGTAGCCTGGCTCAAGCGTTGATGCTCGACTTCAAGTGTATCGTGAACCCTTATGTCGTATATTCGACCGACCGGGATTGGGTCGGTGAGAGGGAGCTTTCTGAGCAGCTGAGGAACCGACTGAAGAAGACCGTGGAAGTCAAAATCGAACTATCGGAAGCTCTCAAGCAACGACGCTATTCATCTGGCTGGGAGATCTGATGTTAATGTCGCAAACAGCCATTGTTTCCGACCGCCGTATGTTGATTTAGGCACGTGGATAATTTGAATTCCAGACGAGAAGCGGAGCCCACGTCAACGTGCACTACTCTGATCGTTTATTGATTGGACGCCATGTGGTGGGAGAGGGCGGGAGCGATCCGCCAAAACAAAGACGCCGATCCCCATATTAAGGAGACGTCCCTCCGATCTAAGCTCTCTGGCGGAGCTTATCGAACTGCGCTTGCTGGCCACCCTTATGCAAAGTTAAGATAAAAAGAGCCGGACTGAAAAGCCCGGCTTTAGTTGTGAAGGTTAAAAACCTCCAGAGGGGGAACAGCCAACGCGGAAAATTGGGAGGAGGACCGCGTCGACTGATTGCGATGTAGGAATGCTGTTTGAGGGTTTCAAGCCAGATTGCGCAAAATCTTTCTTTATTCTCGATGTCTTGGTGAACAACGTGGGCCGCTGTTTCACGCTGAAAGCTGTGGTACCAGATCACGACGACCGGGCAAATTGCCTGCGCAATCTCCGAAGCTTGAGATGATTGAGTGGAAATGGCTGAATCAACTGTTGTCTGAAAGGTAATGTCTCAGCCGAATTTTCAGGTGGTCAACGATCTCTGAATGCGCCAGAAAACCATCGATCATCATGACTTCCCATCGTTGGCCTTCCTCTCCGAAGACTATCCCACCAAAACCGTCATCCAGCTTTGCAATGACCGGATTGCGGCGCTTTGCTGACTGACCGCATCCGACCTCAAAGCGGCTGTCCAGGGCAACTATCGATGATGCTGAAAGCGGGCGTAGCCGAGCATTGCAAAGCTGGACCGACATCTGACCTTTTCAGCCAATTTCGGTCACTTGGATTTATAACTCCGCTTGGTCGTAAGCGCGCCGGCGCGCTCTGATGGTGTCCAGATTGTCGTGGACCCAGAAGTTAAATCCCTCAAGGGCGCGCAAAGCTCCGTGGCCGATCTCTGTCAGCTCGTACTCGACACGCGGCGGCACTTCGGGGAAATAGTGACGCACAATAAATCCTTCGCGCTCGAGATTACGCAGCGTGAGCGTCAACATGCGCTGGGTGATCTCACCGACCTCTTTTCTCAATGTCGAAAAGCGGAGCCGATGATCTTCCGCGAGAGAAAGACGCCAAAGAACCGGCACAGTCCATTTGTCACTCAGCAGGCTGCAGACCCCGTTTGACGGGATGGGTCTGAAGTCTCTGCCGTTTTCTGATCCGCGCGATGGGCCGGCATCGATCTGTTCATCCAAGGGTATCATCCTTGTGCCTGACGCTGAAAAATGTGCCGTCTTCCGGCAAATCTACATTCGTATATATAGACTGTTCTTGTTTAACGCGAGGGTTTCAAGTGACCAATAGCAATCACCCCATTCTGGTTTTCGGCGTTACCGGGAGACAGGGAGGATCTGTCGCCAAAGCCTTGTTGAAGGCGGGATGGCCCGTTCGCGCGCTCGTTCAGGATTCCAGCAAAGCTGCATCTCTGCAATTGCGGAATGCAGGGGTCGAATTAGTGCAGGGTTCATTTGAAGAGGCCGAAGTTATCCGCTCAGCGATGAAAGACGCCTATGGCGTCTTTAGCGTGCTGCCAGCAAACTTGGCCGCCGAGGACGAAGTTCGTTATGGTATATCGATTGCGGATATCGCTGCTGAAATCGGCATCAGTCATTTTGTTTATTCGTCGGGTGCTAGCGTGGGGAATGAACTGACAGGCGTTCCGCGTTTCGACGCCAAACCTCGTATCGAAGCTCATGTTCGACAACTCGACATGACTACCACCATCATCCGGCCGATGATTTTCATGGAGATGCTTGTGTGCCCCGGTTTCGGTCTGGATAAAGGCCGTTTGGTTTCCCTCATCAGGCTGGATCACTCTATTCAGCTTACCGCCGTGGAAGACATCGGCCGGTTCATTGCCGCCGTGTTTGCCGACAAACCCCGGTTTGGTGGCAGAACGCTTAAGATCGCGAGCGACCGTCTGACCGGGCGCGAGCTTGAGGTCGCACTTAGCGAAGCAGCTGGTCGCCCGATAACCTATGAACGGTTTCCCGACGACGTACTCGCTGCAAAAGCTGATCTCGCGCATATGGCAAAGAGCCTGGAAGACGGGCCGCTCGCCGAGCAGGTCGATCTGAAACTCATGCGCGAAATCAACCCCGACCTGCTGACTTTCGCGTCCTGGCTTGCTGGCAATGGGCGCAGGTCGCTAGATCAAGCCTTGTCGGCATCATCAGTCTCGTGACACTACGCCAGCTTCAATAATAACAAGCGGGACGCAACGGGGACAGGATTGCCAAGCATCTTTCGACCTCATTGCCGTCGTTACCTCCGTAGCGGGATGCCTTAGAGCTGACATGACAAACATGGTTGCGCCAATTAAGTCAGCTTGTCTGAAGATAAGGCGGCTCATAAGGATCGCGAATGCAGCGCCCTTGAGAAAAGCGCTCAACGACGGATTGCCGTGCTAGGCTTGGTCGGGGCACAAGTACGATCTTGCCGTGCAGTCCGCCCTTTGCGATCAAGTCATACTCCAGGTCTGCCTGTTCGAGCGCGAGTGTTATTCGCGATAATGGAGTTGATCTTCCCCGCCGCAACAAGCGTATGCAGGAGGCTTTGTGACTGTCATGCCCTAGATGAAGAGGACCTTGGCTGTCAGCGCATCCCCTCAAGGATTAGACCTGTCTACGTTGGACACGGATATCGTTGCATCGCTACCGAGCAGACGGGTCGTCAGTCGCGTGCCAAGGCTTCGATCGGGTCTAGCTTCGCCGCTGTGCGCGCCGGAAGGAAGCCGAAGACGACGCCGATCAGGGTCGAACAGGTGAAGGCCATTATGATGGATCCGGAGGAGAAGATCATTTTGAAGTCGGGGCTCAGCAAATCGAAGACGGCGCCGATCCCAAGGGCGAGCATGACGCCCATGAAGCCGCCAACAAGGCAGACCATGACGGCCTCGATCAGGAACTGGGAGAGGACGTCACTGCGGCGCGCGCCGACGGCCACACGCACCCCGATCTCCTTGGTGCGTTCGGTCACGGACACCAGCATGATATTCATCACGCCGATGCCGCCGACAATCAGCGAGATCACGGCGACTGACGAAATCAGCAGCGTCAGGGTTTGTGTAGTCGTCTCGATGGTCTCGCGGATGGTCGCCGAATTGGTGAGGAAGAAGTCCTTCGCGCCGTGCCGACGCTCGATAAGGCGGGAAATCGCAGCCTCGACATTGCCCGGGTCGACATCGTCGCTAATGCGAACGGTGATGCCATCAACGTTCGGGCGACCCAGCATGCGGCCCATGACGGTTGTGTAAGGCGCATAAACGGTCAACGTATCAACCGCCGGGCCGAAGGAGTTTTCCCGTTTCGTCACACCTACAACCCTCGCCGGCATTGTGGCCAGAAGGATGACCTGCCCCACCGGGTTAACCCCGTCTGGAAACAGGTCTCGCGCAGCGTTTGCATCGATCACCACATTCTGGCTGTAGGCGGTAACGTCCTGGGCGTCGAACAGTCGTCCATGCGCCAGCTCAAGGCCCCGTACGCGAAAGAAGTCCGCGCCGACACCGGTTACTGACGCATTGACGGCCACGGCGGCGCGCTTGATGGTTACGCTCGTCGTGACCGTTGGTGTCACGCTGTCGACATAGGGCTGGTTCGCGAGCGCTTCGGCATCGGCGGGAAGCAGGGTCCGTATCTTGCCCGCTTCCAGATCGCCAAAACCTCTCCCGGCCCGCACCTCGATGGTGTTGGTGCCGAGCGAACTGATACTGCTCAGGATTTGGTGCTGCGAGCCGGCTCCCAGTGCCGAGATCGCCGCCACCGAGGCGATACCGATGATGATGCCGAGCATGGTCAGAAGCGATCGCATCTTGTGTGCCCAGATTGCCGCGCCCGCCATACGAAAGGCCTCAGTCATCCGGTCAATTGCGCCGCGCCAGCCAGCGCCCGACGCGTGTTCGCGGATGGGACGGGCCGTCGCGGCGGATTTGGATATATTGCGTTCGTCGGAAATGATAACGCCGTCGCTGATCTCTACAACCCGATCCGCGTGTTCGGCGATCTTCTTGTCGTGAGTGACGAGGATGATGGTGTGCCCCTCGGCGTGAAGCTCGCGCAGGATCTTCATGACTTCGGCGCCACTGTGCGTATCCAGCGCTCCGGTCGGTTCGTCGGCCAGAATTATCTCGCCGCCATTCATCAGGGCGCGGGCGATCGACACCCGCTGCTGCTGGCCGCCCGAAAGCTTGCCCGGGATATTGCCTGTCCGCTCGGCCAGGCCCAGCCGGGTCAACAAGGAGATCGCTCGCTTGTGCCGGTCGGATCGGCTGCGTCCGGCATAGATGGCTGGCACCTCGACGTTACTGGCCGCGCTGAGATCGCCAAGCAGATGATAGCGCTGGAAGATGAAACCAAACCGCTCACGGCGTAGCGCAGCCAGTTCGTCCACGGCCATCTTCGACGTCTCGTGCCCTTCGATCCAGTAGCTGCCGGTCGTCGGACGATCTAGGCAACCGAGAATATTCATCAGGGTCGATTTTCCAGAGCCCGAGGCGCCGATGATGGCCATCATCTCGCCGGCCTCGATGTCGAGGTCGACGTCTTTCAGTACCCGCACCATCTCGTCGCCTGCGGGGAAAGCGCGGGATACCCCACGTACGCGGATCAGTGGCTCCGTCATGGCGCGCCCTACCGCTTCGCCGCGGCCAGTTGAGCCTGGCCATCTGTGCGTTCGTCCGTGGATGCTCCCAGGACGATGGTCTCGCCTGCCTGGAGACCGTTAAGGATCTGGATGTCCGCGCCGTTATCGATGCCGACCTGGACCTGCCGGATCTGGACCTCGCCTATCGCGTCCAGTATGCGCACACGCGCCGTATCGCCGGCCCGGGGCGCCCCTTCCACTGCGCTGAGCGGAACCAGCACGGCACCGCTGACGCGGCTGAGAACTATGGACACCTGCGCCGTCATGGAGGGTCGTAGGACCCCGTCTGCATTCGCCACGTCGATCAGCCCGGTGTAATAGACCGCGCCGTTGGTTGAGCCAATCCGGCTCGCCGCGGCGTTGCTCTCGTTGGCGATGGAGGCTGGGGCCGGTTCCACCTGTCGCAACTCCCCATCGAAACGACGCTTCGGATCGCCAAGAATGCTGAACCAGACCGGCAGGCCCCGCCGTACACGCACGACGTCAGCCTCGGAGATATCCGCGCGCACCGTCATTGTGTCCAATCGCGCGATCATGACGATGGTCGGCGCGGTCTGCAGGGCATTCACAGTTTGACCTTCGTCAGTGACGATCGCAACCACAGTACCGGCGATTGGCGCGGTGATGCGGGTATAGTCCAGCTCTATACCCGCAGACTCGAGCGCGACCTGCGCTTGGGCGACCTGAGCTTCCAGCGCCTGGACCTCCCCCCGCGCACTGTCTAGCGTTGCGACAGCCGCGTCATGCTGGGCACGCGGCGTCGAACCGCCTGCCAGCAGTTCACGCTGGCGCTCGAAATCCTTCTCGGCTCTGACCAGACCGGCCATTCGCACGGCGTGGACGGCGCGGATATTGGCCAAGGCGGCCTCCCGGTCCCGCAAGGTGTTGCGCCGGGTCTGGGAATCGATCTCGGCCACCAATTGGCCAGCCTCGACGATGTCACCGATCTTGACAGCCAGATGCTCAATGCGACCCGAAGCCTGGGCGCCGACGCGTACCAGCTCCAGCGGTTCGAGAACCCCGGTCGCCAGCACGACCTCCTCAATGTCGCCGGTTTGCGCCTGCGCTGTCACCAGTTCAGGCTTCGCCGGCGGACGCATAAACAGGTGCCAGACGACCAGCAGACCAAAGAGGGTCGCTGCCGCCAGGATCAGACGCTTGCGGGTAATGTGTCGTGTCATTCAGTCTTTGCCCACACTATTGGAAATTGCAGGCTTTCTCCGTCACGAAAATTACCCCAAAATTACGGGCAGCGGTCGTCAGGGCTGGCAGTTGGTCAGCTATCTGACATTAATTACTCGTCGGTTGTCGCACCTGGTCTGTTTGGCGCGCACTGGAAAGTCACCGATCGACAAAGAGTCCTTGCAATGTGGATAGCGTGCCAGAGATTGCTCGCGAGGTATTAAGGGCGATCACGGCAATGTTCAGCCAATATCGACGAATGAAAACGCCTTCTTGACCAGCCGGCGCAACGGACGGGCTCCCTACGGCTGCTGGAAAACGCGCCTCTCGCGCTAACGCACGGCAAATGTGCTGCCCTTGCCTGGAGCGGACGAAAGCTCAACGTAGCCGCCGTGACGGGTCACGATCTCGTTGACCATGCTGAGCCCCAGGCCTGCACCTGAGCCGTGAGGGCTAACCCGGTAGAACGGTTCGAATATGCGCGATTGCTTATCGCCGGCAATTCCGCAGCCCTGATCGGCTACCGTCACGCTGCCGTCAGCCTCAATGCCGACCGATATCAGTCCCATTCCTCGTCCGTACTGGATCGCATTGCGCACCAGATTGATGAATGCGCGCTCCAAAGCTTCAGCATCACCACGAACGAACAGGTCTTCCGCCTCGCTGTCGAACGAAATCTCGTAGCCTTCGGCGATGGCCAAGGGAGCAAGGTCGGCGACCACCTTCGACACCACGCTGTTGAGATCGACAGGTGCATTCTGCTGAGGCTTCTGCCGGTACTTCTCGGTGTCGAGAAGCTGGTTCGCGATCGCTGTAAGTCGCTTGATAGCCGTCTGCAGGTGCGTCTTGTCTACACTTGGTGAAAGGGTATCGATTCTCACCTGCAGAATAGCGATCGGCGTTCGAAGTTCATGCGCAGCGTTAACGAAGAAGCGCTCCGTCGCCTCGAAGCCACTATCGAGACGACGCAGCACCCTGTTGATGTCACGCACCAGGCGAAGCACCTCATTGGGCAAGCCACGCTCTTCCACCAAGGCGCCACGTGTGTCGAGATCGATCCTGTCGAGACGCCTCGTCAGATCGCTGAAGGACCGCAAAGCCCAGCGTGTGACAAACGGGACGCCAATCAGAGAAATGGCGACGAGGATCACCGCCGGCACGCCGATAGCAAGGTTCCCCAACAGCACGGTCACACCGTATTGGGACATCGAAACACCGCCAGCAAAAATCGTTGCCTCACCGGCCTGGGTTTCGAAACGCTCCATTCGGGCAACGCTCAGCGGATCATCGAGATTGCCATGAAGCTCGACACTTCTAAATGTCTTCAGAAATGGTGTATTGCTGGTAATGCTCTTAGGAGTTGCGCCGTGTGAGAGAACACTACCATTGCCCAAGTCTACCACGAACCACAAGTCAGGCGCGTCCTTCATCATTTCTGTCAGTTTGGCTGTCGGCTCTAGGCGGGCCCGGCCATCCGGCCCAAGATCAATCGAATCGGCTATTTCCTGAGACAGCCAGATGGATGTAATCGCCACATCGGGCTTTATGCCGGAAAGGAGATAGAACACCAGGCCGAGCGAAGCGATGACCGCGCAGAGCTGCAGGACAATAAAACCAAGAGTGAATCGCCAGCGAAGGGATGTGCTGGTCATCTTATTTCTGCTCATGAAGATAGTAGCCTATGCCACGAATGTTCTTGATAACAATGTCAGCCTCAGCATCGCTGAGTTTCCGACGCAGGCGAGACATATTGGCCTCCAGCGAGTTCGACTGGATCTCATCGTCAAAGGAATAGACGTAACCCTCAAGGGAAGAGCGCAACACGGTACGACCGCGGTTTCTTAGAAGCGTTTCCATTATGAGCAATTCCCGGCGGGTGAGCGCAACCCGGACACCGTTGACATGCACATCGCATGAAACACGATCATAGGTAACATTTCCCGCCGACAAGACGGACGGGCCGGTTGTCGGCACGCGCCTCAGCACAGCGCTCATTCTGGCAATCAGCTCGGGAGTTTCGAACGGCTTCGGCAAATAGTCATCGGCGCCGTCATTGAGGCCGGAAATGCGTTCGTCGGTCGACCTCAGAGCGGAGATGATGATCGATCGCGTATTCGAACCCGCGCGACGCAAATCGGCGAGGAACGTACTGCCATCACCATCCGGCAGTTGCCGATCGATAAGGACGATATCGTAATCCGCCATAGCGACTGCTTCCCGCGCCGTTGCCAGATCTCCAACAGCGTCAAGCACGATGCCATGCTGCGAGAGGGCCGTCCTCAAGGCATCCGTCATTTCCGGATCGTCTTCGATAAGCAGAAGCTTCATAGTCGCCTACTCAGTCAAGTCTCGGACTATCATTCCCGATAGTCTTTACAGCAAAACTACGGCTCTTGTTCAGATAAACTCGACAGTCGTGACGTCCTGACCGTCAGGTTACGGGACATCATGAAACTGCAGCGGAGCCGGAGACCGGAGAAACCGAAGTTCGTCCGGTATCCAGTGCGCCAGCCAGGCCGCAATCTTTATCGGCAGCGACCGTAATGATCCCGGTATCTGCAGCCGTAGTCGCGGCGGTCCCGTTGTTCCCAGCGGTCGCGGCGGTTCCTGTCGTTACGTTCGCTGATGTTGCCTATCACAGCCCCTCCCGCGCCGCCTGCGGCGGCTCCTACTGCAGCACCTTCCCAAGTGCCGCTTGCCAACCCACCGATGATAGCGCCGCTCGCCGCACCAATGCCGGCGCCCTTTTCCGTCTGGCTGCACGCTGTCAGCGTCAAACAAACGAGTACGCCTGAGATTATCTTTTTCATGTGTGTCCTTTCGATCCATCGCCGCTACGGCCGCCCCTCGACCGCTGAGACGCACCAAGGCGGAGACGTATGACCACCGAAAATTACGTGGAAGTTACGCAGAACCGTCGGCATCGACCCCGGTCGAAAGCGCAAATTCGTGTAGGATGCGCGTCTTCGCGATAAGTCATTCTCAGGTAATTCCGCCTGCCTAATCGATAGGCTCCGACGTCGCCCTGTTCATCACTGCGTTTTGAGGATGGTGGGTCGAATTGACTAGAATAGACCCTTGCCGACGTTCTCATATGAGGATTGATGGCGCTTCAGGACCGCTTCCCACCCCGAACTGAAAACCCATATCCCGTACGTAGAGCGGCAACCTTGGGTTAGATGTAATAGCCTGGTTTAGCGGCCGAATAGGGGGCGCGAAGCGGTCATCGTTTGTTTGGCACCCTTTTTCTGTTAAATGAAGCGTTGACATGGATTGTAGATATTTAAGCTAAAATCAAAAATGCCCAAAATTTGTCTCTTATCGGCATTTTCAAAGGAAGTGTTTCTGGCAAGTGCTGCAATTGAACAAACGCAGAACCTCGGCACGAGACCGTCAAACACTTCAAGTATCGCATCGAGATCAAGGGCGTAGTCGGTTGAAACAGTCTTTGCTTACTGCCAAATCCGACCTTGGCCGGAGCGTTTTCAGCTTACATTCTGCTGGCATATAAAGGTGGCGCTGGAGTGTAATTATATCCCCCGGGACTAGAGTGTAGGTAGAACATGTCGGATGTGATCGGCGAACGCTCTTACCAATAGGGTATGCTCGGTTTCCGCAAAAGCGATCACGATACCGAGACGCGGTAACCCGGGAAGTGGCGTATCCAGAATATAAAGATCATTCGGGACGGCTTCCTGGGTCATAACGCTTATTGCCAGCCCGGATCGTGCAACAGCAATCAGCCCGGCAAGACTGTTGCTCGCATATGATATTTTGTAACGCAATTTGGCATTGGCCATGGCGGTGCACGCAGCTCTATGGTCCATGGCATTCGATGCCGGAAGAGCCAGAGGCACGGTGTCGCCAAATTCATGAAGCTCAAGGGTCGGTTTGCTGCCCACCCAAACCAGCGGTTCGGTCCGTACAATCTCTTTTGTGGCGCTTAGATCAGGCGTGGAAACGAGGGCAAGATCGACCTTGTGCGCGTGCAAAAGCGTCTGCAATTCAACCGTCGGCGCGGAAACGACCTTGATTTCTACGGCTGGATATAGGGTCCCGAAGCTTTTTAACAGCGTCGAAAAGAAAGCGATCAGATAGTCTTCCGGGCAGCCGAAAATTATGGAGCCGTGCAGTCCCTTGTCTGAGAACGCCGATACAGCTTCATCATGCACTTGGAGTATGCGCTCGGCATAAGCCAAAAACCGTTCGCCACTCCCCGTAAGCCGAACCCCGCTGCCGCTTCGATGCAGCAGACTTTGCCCCAAAACGTCCTCCAACCGTTGCATCTGCATAGTCACCGCCGACTGGGTTCGCCCAACCTGCGCCGCCGTCGCACTGAGGGACCCCGAATGTGCAGCATGCACGAACGTTAAAAGCAATCGAAGATCCAGCTGTGGTCTCATATCAATTCCGCTTATATCTGAATCCCAGTATTATCAATTTTACTGGAGTTGCACCAGCCGCTAATTGTTCTTTTGAATGAATGGAGCGGACCGATGTCAAAAAACGATGAACGTGCGTTCTGGGCTTCTGCAGAGAAGCATCTGATCCGTTATGGTGGAACATTTGACCCGGTCATTATCGAGCGCGCCGAGGGATCCTTCCTCTATGACGCGGACAATCGGCCGATCCTCGATTTCACTTCGGGGCAGATGAGCGCGCTGCTCGGCCACTCCCATCCTAGAATTGTTTCGGCGGTTCAAAGGCAAATTGGGAAAGTGGCACATCTTTTCAGCGGCATGCTGTCTCGTCCCGTGGTTGAACTGGCCGAACGCCTTGCTGCATTGGTGCCAGGCCTGGACAGGATCTTGCTACTCTCCACCGGAGCGGAATCGAACGAGGCTGCCATTCGAATGGCGAAGCTGGTAACGGGCAAGCATGAGATCGTTGCCTTCTCCAAAAGCTGGCATGGCATGACCGGAGCCGCGGCATCGGCAACCTACAGTGCTGGCCGCAAAGGATATGGACCCGCAACGGTTGGCTCTCTTTCCATTCCCGCTCCCAACAGTTTCCGTCCACGCTTCAAGAATGCGGACGGCTCTTTGGACTGGCTTACCGAACTGGATGACGCATTTAACTTGATCGACAGCCAGTCGACCGGAAGCCTTGCGGCGTTTATTGCCGAGCCGATCCTGTCAAGCGGCGGCATGCTCGAGCTACCACCGGGTTACCTCGCCGCTCTGAAACAGAAATGTCATGAACGCGGCATGTTGCTCATTCTCGACGAGGCACAGACCGGTATCGGTCGTACGGGCGATATGTTCGCGTTTCAAAGAGATGATGTCACGCCGGACATCCTTACGTTGTCCAAAACCATCGGTGCGGGCCTTCCCCTGTCAGCCGTCATGACAACACGGGAAATCGAAGAAGCCGCGCATGAACGAGGTTTCCTTTTTTATACGACACATGTTTCCGATCCTTTGCCGGCAGCCGTGGGTCTCGCGGTTCTCGACGTAGTGGAAGAAGAGCACCTAGTCGAACGGGCGAGATATTTGGGTGAAAAGCTGTTCGACGGATTATCACGGCTTCGGCACCGATACGAATGCGTGGGCGATGTGCGCGGACGCGGCCTCTTGCTCGGCGTCGAGATTGTCAAAGTTGGACAGGGCAACAGTTCGGACCACGAGCTCGGATCCACTATCGCCAGAGAAGCGTTGAGCCGCGGTCTGAGCATGAACATTGTCAAGCTGCCGGGCATGGGCGGTGTGTTTCGCATAGCACCGCCACTGACGATTTCCGAGGGGGAGATAGACCTCGGCCTGCGGATAATGTGCGCTTCAATCGAAGCAGGACTGGCCGCGACTGCAGGCATTACCAGCGTGGCTGCACAGTGAAGGGCGCAGAGAACTCATGATTGAGACGAGCATAACAACCCAGGACTCCATAGCCAATGCTGAAACCCATTCGCCTGACAGTATCCGGGTACTTGTCGCCAAGCTCGGACTGGATGGTCATGACCGGGGAGCGAAAGTGGTGGCGCGGATCTTGCGAGATGCTGGCATGGAAGTCGTGTATACCGGCCTTTACAAGTCCCCAAATGAAGTCGTCAGCGCGGCGATCCAGGAAGACGTGGACGTAATCGGAGTCAGTCTTTTATCCGGCTCTCACGTTCCACTTTTTCGCGAATTGGGGCGTTGTCTTCGAGAGCAAAACGCTGAACATATTTTCGTTGTTGCCGGCGGCGTGATCCCCGAGCACGACTATACCGCTTTGCTGGATGGCGGTGTTGATGCGATCGTTCCGCAGGAGGCGCGGGCGGACCTGATTGTCACGACGATCAAGAATCTTATCGCCGCTCGTGGTCGCATATGAAGGCATTGCCGACCAAACAGGCAAAGCGGGGCGTCTACAGGCCCTCGACTGAGCTTGTGCCCGAGATACTTGCTGGACACATCCTGGCCATTGCCCGGATGATTTCCCGCGCCGAGGGCAGCTACGCCGAGGCCTCAGGAGCCTTGGCAGAAATCTACAGAAACACGGGGAAAGCACACATTGTGGGCATTACCGGCGTGCCAGGCGCGGGCAAGTCGACCCTTGTTTCTTCCCTTATCAAAGCCTTCGCATCAGAGGGACATAAGGTGGGCGTCATCGCGGTCGACCCCAGCAGCCCGTTTTCTGGTGGCGCAATTTTGGGCGACCGGGTCCGCATGAGCGACGCCGCCGAATCTTGTCGTGCCTTTGTCCGCAGTATGGCAACCCGCGGTAACCTTGGTGGCCTGGCTCGTTCGACCCTTCAGGCCGTCGATATTCTTGATGCTGCGGGATATTCGCCCATCATCATCGAAACGGTCGGAGTAGGTCAGGACGAGGTTGAGGTCGTGACAGCCGCGCATACAGTCGTCGTGCTTTCCGCTCCCGGGCTCGGCGACGACATACAGGCGATCAAAGCAGGCATCCTGGAAATCGCGGACATACACGTTGTAAGCAAATGCGACAAACCGGAGGCATCAGCGATGGTGTCGGCTTTGCAAGGCATGATGGCGCTTGGGAGTATAAAGACCAGGACAAGCTGGGATCCGCCGGTCCTGCCAGTCAGTTCGGTTTCCGGCGAGCGTATCCTTGATCTGAAAGATGCCATCGCCAGACACTGGGTGCATTTGAAGCAAAGTGGCGAATTGGCCCAGCGTCAGCACAGCATTTGCAAAACTCGGATACTCGGCACCGCAAAGCATCTTTTTCAGCATAAGTTTAATGAGGAAGCCGAAGTCCTCGAAAAACACATTCAGGCAGTGGTGAGCAGGGATATGGACCCGACCCTGGCTGCTCACATGCTGCTGGGCTGGGAGGATGAGGCGTGAACGAGATAGATCTGTTTTCAGCACAGGCGATCAAGGACGTCCGGGAAAGGCAAGCCAAGTGGGAAGAGAAAGAACTTGCAGCTGCACTGAAGAGCAGACCTGAGGAAAAGTCGGTCTATGAAACTGAATGCGGCATTCCGCTAAAGCGAATTTATACCGCCGCCGACATCGCAGATATCCCGGCCAGCGACTTGGGCTTTCCCGGGTCCTATCCTTTTACACGGGGCGCGTATCCTACGATGTATCGCGGGCGACCGTGGACCATTCGCCAAGTTGCCGGCTTTGGCAATCCCGAAGCTACCAACCAACGCTACAAATATATGATCCAGACGGGGCAGACGGGGCTCTCCACCGATTTCGATCTCCCAACTTTGCTTGGCTTGGATTCGGACGATCCAATGGCATACGGCGAGGTGGGTCGCGTTGGCGTGGCGATCGATACGATGGATGATGTTGACCGCCTCTTTGATGGCATCGATCTTGAAAAAATATCTGTTTCCCTGACCATTAATCCTTCGGCTTGGGTAATCTATTCAATGTTCGTCGCCGTTGCCGAAGAGCGCGGTTGCGACCTGCACAAGCTAACCGGAACGCTGCAGGCAGATCCGCTTAAGGAGTATGTCGCCCAGAAGGAATGGATCTATCCGGTGCGGCCCGCTGTCCGGCTCATGCGCGATCTGATCATGCACAGTGCAAAGGCGACCCCAAAAATTAATCCGATCAGCCTCAGCGGATATCACCTGTCGGACGTAGGAGGAAATGCGCTCCAGGAGATCGCTTTCATCATGGCCTTTACAATCGCATATTGCGAGGAAGTCGTTGATGCCGGCATGGATATCGATGACTTTGCACCCAGACTGTCGTTCTTTTTTATCAGCCAGCAAGATTTCTTCGAGCAGATTTGCAAGTTCAGGGCGGCTCGTCGCGTCTACGCCAAGATCATGTCCGAGCGGTTCAACGCCAAAAAACCGGAGTCGATGCGGCTGAGGGTGCACGTGCAGACCGCCGCCATGAGTCTGACAAAGGTCGAACACCAAAACAATCTCATGCGAACAACCATCCAGGCACTTGGTGCGGTGCTGGCTGGCTGTCAGAGCATGCACACTAACGGTCTGGACGAGGCTTTCGCTATCCCGACTGAAGAGGCCATGAAACTGGCCATCCGTACACAGCAAATCATCCGCGATGAAATCAACGTGACTTCGGTGATCGACCCTCTCGGAGGCTCATACTTTATCGAACGCCTGACCAAGGACATGGAAAATGAAATCTGGAAGGTGCTGGAAGAAGTCAACGAGCGTGGAGGTGCAATCAAGCTGGTGGAGGAAGGGTGGTTCCAACAGAAGCTGGCCGACTCGGCATATGCGACCTTCAGGAAAATCGATACCGGTGAGAAGATCTCGGTCGGCGTGAACAGATATGTCGATGAGGAAAGCCGCGCGGCCGAGGTGGCCATCCACCCTTATGACGAACACTGCACGCAGCTGCAAATTGAACGCTTGAAGAGCGTACGTGCGAACCGGGACGGGAACCGTGTGCAGCATCTTTTGAAAGAGCTGGTGGAACAAGCCCGTAGCGACGACGTCAACTTGCTGCCGAAAACGATAGAGCTCGTGAAAGCAAGAGCGACGCTGGGCGAGATTTGCAGTGCACTGCAAGACGTATGGGGCTCTTACACCGAACCAATGATTGTATGAGGAGGACGCCATGGCGGCTGCCGTTATTTCCACGCATGACGGGCCGATTGCCTGGGTCAAGCTGAACCGGCCGGAACGGCTCAATGCCATGAACAGGCAGCTCGTTGATGAGCTTGCCGCAGCACTTTTGAGCGCCGACGCCGAGGACAGTATCCGTGTCGTCATCCTTCACGGTGAAGGCCGGGCATTCTGTTCGGGAGATGACCTGAAAGATCTTGATGTCCAGACAGAGTCTGAGATAGCGACACAGGCTTGGGTCGAGGCCATTCAAAACATCACCTTGCAGATCATGCAATCGAGTAAAATCGTGATTGCTGCCGTACACGGCTGGTGTGTGGGCGGTGCTCTCGAATGGGCAATCAATTGCGACTTCAGACTGTTTGCCGATAACACCCGGTGGTTCTTTCCCGAAGTAAGTTTTGGCTTCTTCGTCACTGGCGGTGTCACAGCACTTTTGACCAAACAAGTCGGTCCCCAGATCGCAAAAGAACTGATCATGTTTGGCGAACGCCACAACGCGGACAAAGCGCTTGAGGTCGGGATTGCCTGGAAACTTGTCCCGGAGAAAGACTTGCTGGGCGAGGCGGAACGGCTGGCTTTGATGGTCGCAGAACGTCCGGCGAACTCGGTTGCCAGCATAAAGCATGCCATCAACGACGGATTTCATTCATCTCTTCATGATGCGATGGCCATCGAGACCGCAGCCACGGTCCGGGGCTTTCTCTCTGCCGAAGCGCAAGCGCGAGCAAGAAGGACTTGACCGTGTTTGCAATAGCAAAGGAAGTTGCCACCCGATTTTATATACCGGGTAAGGATGAGGATGACATCGAAAGGCGAGTCCTCCCCAAAATTCTCCTGAAGCAGGCCGAACGGTTCGGCAGCAACAAGTTTATCGATATATGCGGGCGTTCGGCCAGTTTTGAGGAGATGCTTACAGTTTCACACCAGCTTGCCCATGGCTTTCGCAAGCTGGGAGTGAAGCGCTCAGACCGTGTCGCGATGCTATTGCCGAATTGCTTTGAGCTCGTTGCGACATGGTTTGCGGCGTCAACTCTGGGCGCGATAGAAGTGCCCATCAACCCGGAGTTAAAAGGGGATTTGCTGTGTCACAATCTGAACAGTTGCAGAGCCGAGGTACTCGTAGCCAACACAGCAGCACTGGCCGAGATTGCCAGGGTTCAGGAAAAACTGCCAGAAATCCTGACACTCGTTCTTGTCGGGGCTGATCCAAAAGAAGCACGCGCCGCCGGCATCAGGATTGATCGAATAATCGCGTTTGACGAATGCCTCGCGCCGCAGTTGAATTTCGATTCCGTCGACATTCATTACTCCGATCCGATGGCCATTCTATACACCTCCGGAACAACCGGCCCCGCCAAAGGCGCTTTGATGTCCCACCATCATTGCTACTCCTGGGCCGCCGCGATGGCTTGCAATTTGGGATATACGGTCAACGATAATTACTTCTCGGCGTTGCCACTGTTTCACACCGATGCCCAGATGTTTGGCGTTTACCTGCCGTTGATCTACGGCACGCAAACGACACTCGTGGACCGGTTCAGCGCCACACGGTTTTGGGATCAAGTCCGGGATAGCGGAGCCACCGCAACCAACCTGTTGGGCGCGATGGCCGTCATTCTCATGAGAGCGGCTCCGTCTGTGGACGACACCAACAATCCTGTCAGGGTATGCCAGTGCATTCCCATGGTTCCTGACAAGGAAGTGGTTGAACGCCGTTTTGGTATGAAACTTGTTACTGGCTACGGACAGACGGAAACCAGTTTTGTCGCCTACGATACGGTCGACGAAACCAGGACGGGATCCTGCGGTCGTCCGCATCCGGATTGGCAAGTGACAATCGTCGACGAACAAGACAGACCTCTCCCGCCGGGTACAGTGGGCGAGATCGTGTCACGCCCAAACAAAAGCTGGAGCATGTTTTCCGGCTATTACGGTTCCGATTCAAAGACAGTGAATACGCTCAGGAACCTATGGTACCACTCAGGCGATGCCGGCTTCATGGATGAAGACGGATGGTTGTATTTCAAGCATCGGCTGAATGAAGTCATACGCCGCCGCGGTGAGAATATTTCCGCCTATGAAGTGGAAACCGTCGCCGACCAACATCCCGATATCATGGAAAGCGTTGCTTTCGGTATTCCGTCCGAGTTTACGGAAGAAGACATCATGCTCGTCGCCACACGCACGGACGGAGCTTCCATTCAGCCATCAGACCTGCTGGATCATTTCAGGCGGTGCGCGCCTCGTCATATGCTCCCGCGCTATATCGAACTCATCGACTCTCCGCTCCCCAGGACCCCCACTGAAAAGATCGCGAGGAGCGCCCTGCAGCAGCGGGGAGTGACCAAGGCAACGTTTGATCGGGGGCACAGATAATACGGATATCCAAAGCAGCAATGCAAAGAATTGGTCCTTTTGCTTTCAGCGGATAAGTGGGCACCGCATGAAAGTATTACTAAACGCCCACAGTAAAAAATGGGAACGTTAAAATGAAAAAGTCACTTGTGTCAGTCTTTTCCCTTACCCTGTTAGCCGTGTTCGGCGCCAACGCCAGAGCAGATATCCTAATCGGGGTGGCCGGTCCGATTACGGGTCCCAATGCCGCATTCGGTGCGCAATTCCAGAAGGGCGCTGAACGCGCCGCCGCCGATATCAATGCTGCCGGAGGGGTGCTTGGCCAGCAAATAAGTATAAGAATTGGAGACGATGTCTCCGACCCGAAGCAGGGCATATCGGTAGCCAACAAATTCGTCAGTGATGGGGTAAAGTTCGTGGTCGGCCATTTCAACTCGGGCGTCTCAATCCCGGCTTCTGAGGTCTATGCCGAAAACGGTATCTTGGAGATCACTCCAGCATCCACCAATCCGCAGTACACCGAGCGTGGACTGTGGAATACTTTCCGCACCTGCGGACGCGACGATCAGCAGGGAAAGGTCGCTGGTGACTATATCGCAGCCAACTTCAAGGGCGCCAAGATCGCAATAGTGCATGACAAGAGCCCGTATGGGCAAGGGCTCGTTGACGTGGCGAAAAACGTGCTCAATCAAAAGGGCATTAAAGCGGTTATTTACGAAGGCATAAACGTCGGCGACAAGGATTTCTCGGCTCTCATAGCCAAGCTGAAACAAGCCGATGTCAGCTTGATCTATTTTGGAGGATTGCATACCGAAGCAGGCCTGATCATGCGTCAGTCTGCCGACCAAGGTTTGAAGGCCACGCTTTTCTCAGGGGATGGGATGGTATCAAACGAGCTTTCTTCGATTGCCGGAGACGCCGTGATAGGGACGCTCAACACGTTTGCACCGGATCCGCGCAAGAACCCGGCCGCAAAGGACGTCGTTGAAAAATTTCGTAAGAGCGGCTTCGAACCTGAAGCCTATACGCTTTACTCGTATGCGGCTGTCCAGATCATCGCTGCCGGTATCTCAAAGGCGGGCTCACCTGATGACGCACAAAAGGTTGCCAACAGCATTAAAACAGGCGAATCCCTGTCAACTGTAATTGGCGACATCCGTTTCAATTCAAAGGGCGACGTCACGCGACCTGACTACATCATCTACGAGTGGAAAAAAGGTGAAGACGGGAAGCCTACCTATTTTGAGAAATAAAATACTAAAATAATCTACTGGGAACATGCCCGCTGTTTGCGGGCATGTTCCTGCCGCGCAACGGCGGCATGCTTCTTTCGACCGTGTCTGCGCCCAATGACGCGCTCGCGACTGCCTATAAGGTCGAAGGTGCGTTCGTATTTCACACATCGAACGCCGGGCGGCTCGCGGATCTGGTCAAGACGATCCGCGTAAAGGGTCACTCGGTCCTGATCGACAGTGTCTTCCCGATCACCTCGTTTGAAGAAGCCTTCGACTGTCAGGCATCCGACAGGGCGCACGGCAAGATCATCCTGAGCTTTTGACCCTACGAGCCGGGCGGCGTTTGCGCCCGGCTTATCCCAATCAGCATTCAACTCTCCCGAACGGCGATCTCCGCGAGAACAGACGACGGACCGTCAATCGCGTCACGGGCTTTAGCCCATGCAGAACGATCCACACCGAGCGCCGTCCGGAGCCAAGCAAGTGTCAGACGTTTCGTGGCTTCCAGCACGTCTGGCGCCTCCGTTTCGGTTTCCTTGGCATCAAGACCTGCGATACCGCCAAGCGCGTGCCCAACGCCGTGCAGCATCAGAAGTGCCTCTGCGCCCGGCGCATCGTGAAACGCATCCGCATGCCACTCGGGGCCTCGCCTAGTGAAATGCGGATCGTCGGCATCACCGCAGACAACAAGACTGCGTGTGGTCAGGGCCGAGAAATCGACGTCGAAGAACGGGAAGCGAGCGGCGTTTTCCTCGGTCATGTCTTTTACACCGCGCCCAGGAGCGGCCAATAGAATGCCTGCCGAGATGCGGGGATCGGAGAAATCCTCCTCGTTCAACTGTGCACCCAGCAACAGCCCGACGGTGTGACCGCCAAAGGAATGGCCGGCTGCCGCGATGCGCGAATGATCCAGCCGTCTCGCAACGGCAGGCGCCTGGCGTTCCACTTCCTGCAACTGGTCGATGATTGCCTTCAGCTCCTTGACCCGCTCGCGCCAGAAGATGGCGCACCGGGTGCGTTTGGGGACAGGCCGCCGACACGGGAACTGGCGTGAGTGGGCTGGATCACCGCGAAACCACGCTCCGCCCAGAACTGCGCCAGCGGCGCATAGCCATCCTTCGAGGGGATATAGTTGGACGGCCAAATCCGTGCGACAACAGCACGATCGGCAGATTGCTTCCGACCGCCGGCGCGCTTAGCCCCAGTTCAAGCGGTTGACGGCCCTCCATCGGCAGACGAATCGGCGTGTAAGCGACGGTAAGCGCGGCCTCCGGCGTGGGGATGTGTCGCGAAAGATCAGTCAGATTGTTCATGATTGGATGTCCTTCTGCGTCGCGGATTGGTCTGCTTCGCGAAACCATCTCTGCGCATCCGCGCCAGCTGGAGTTTTCATCGGCGCGTCCGGTTCCGTAACGATACGCCAGACAACTTCAGCCACGTTTTCCGGGGTTGTGTAGGAGTGCGGCATGAGGATTTCAAGCCAGATTGCGCAAAATCTTTCTTTGTTCTCAATGTCTTGGTGAACAGCTTGAAACGCTATTCCACCATCAAAGCCTAGCTCCAGATGAAGACGGCCCGACACGCTAATTTCGCGATCTCCGAAGCTCTCGACGATGGTGGGATCCGCTTTGGAACGCTCATGAATAAAAATATTGGTCGCACTCCCACTGACCAAATCGACCCCAGTCGTGATTGCAGGGTCTGCATCTTATTTTTGAGAAGTACCCGGTCCCTATTGTTCCAGGAGATTTGGCTGCTCATCGGATAGTGTCATACCGCTACAAGAGCTCATCAAGTATGTCGGCTCCTGGCATCCGGCGCAACGCATGAGCACAATCCACCATCGTGACATTGCCACGGCGATGAAAGCCGGCGCTGGACGGCACATTCGATCGGCGCGTCGTAAACGTTGCGGACCAAGCGCCAGCGTCCATCTACGAGCTTTCAGACATGCTCGGTGCTCGGATGGAATCGAACGCTGAGCCTCTTTCGAACCCGTGGCACCAGCACGTCGACAGTTGTCTAGCCCGCAGCCTGGGCTTTCGCCCCAGCATTCGGACCGTTTATCAGGCTCAGCAAGAGGGCTTGATGTGACACATAGGGCTGAAACTCCGGTCGATACCCGTTCAATGTTAATTCTACGATCGAATAAACCGAAGTCGGGTGTTCCTTGGCCCTGAGAATTGGGGCAACGTTTGACCGTCCGATCAGACTGCCCTATTGTAGACATCTACGCTACAATGACAAATCGTCGAAATTTACCCTATTATCGGCATTTTCAAACGAAGGGTTATTCGCAACCTGCGTCTGCTACTTCTCAAGTTTTCGGAATGAAGCCTTATCACCCTTGCGCTCGAGCAAAAGTGCAAATCATAAATCGAACATGAGTACGATTTGCAGACAACCTTATCTCAACGCTGACGGATTATTTGAAATCATTGATTCCCGGAAATGACGCGGTGTTGTCCCCGTTCGTTCCTTGAAAACGTCGTAGAATCGACTGCTTGAACCGAAACCACAATCGAAGGCGATTTGCAAAACCGGGTCTTCGGTGTCAGAGAGCCGTTGCATTGCTCTGGCAAGCCGATAGCGCGTAAGATATTCGTTGACCGAGATACCAAGAACGTCACCGAAGGCCTTATTGGCTGTGCTTGCATGTATGCCCGCGAGTTTGGCTATATCCGGGACACTTATTGGATCTGAGTATCGCGAGTTGATGAGATCGGTGAGAAGTTCCACGTGCCGGACCGCGTGGCTGGTCAGTGGTGCAGCGGGCGCATATGCGGGAGATTTTTCAACCTCGAAATAATCCAAGATTAAACGCCTTATCCGAACCTTCACTTCATCTGACACCAGTCTTTGCCTCGCAGCGCTCCCCAGACGCCATTCGACCTCCCATTGTGGCAAGGCTTCGGCGTCGCTAGTGACGCCGCTCCTTCCGGTCAAAAATCGTCCCTGCATAATTGCTTGCCGCGCATCCTTATCGATGGATAGCGCAAGAAAATCGACCAAGGGGATGTATATGCAAACCAGAGGAGCATTTGCACTGACCGCAATCGTCTGATGAGGAATAGCGGCCCAGAACAGAACAAGCCGTCCAGCCTGAACCTGCTCTTGTCTTCCGTTGAAGAGATACGTCATCTGGCCGTCCAACAGCAGATTCAGTTCAATATGATCGTGCCAGTGTGCGGTAGCCATCGTATCTGCTGTGTGACTTTCAATCAGAAATTTCCCTCGTGAGAATGCCCATTCATCGCGTTTTTGGGAGTGTTTCATCGTATGTGCGCTCGAATTCCGGAATAAATGGCCTGATATCAGGAAGAAATTCTCGATTGGAAGAGTCATGAAGAAGCACGATCTGAAAGGAGATTGCAATGCCGAAGATTTGTCTGGTGGGCGCCGGTAGTACCGTTTTTGCCCAGAACATTCTTGGAGACGTCTTGTCTTCCCAGAGCCGGGGTGACTATTTCATAAGTCTTTTCGACATTGACGCCGAGCGATTGAAAACCTCGGAAATTGTAGCCCGGCGGATTTGCGAGTCGCTTCAGCTTGCAAATGTAAGAGTAGAAGCCACACTCAATCGTCGTGACGCGCTGCAAGGTTCTGACTTCGTAATCCTCATGATGCAGGTGGGGGGCTACAAACCCGCCACAGTCACTGATTTTGAAATTCCAAAGCAATACGGGTTGAGGCAAACAATTGCCGATACGCTTGGAATTGGTGGTATTTTCCGTGGTCTGCGGACGATACCTGTCCTTGAGGCGATCTGCCGCGATATGCAGGATGTCTGCCCGCAGGCCATTCTTATGCAGTATGTGAACCCAATGGCCATCAATTGCTGGGCGATCAGCCAATTCGCCCCGGAAATTCAGACCGTAGGATTGTGTCATAGTGTGCAGCATACTGCAGGTCACCTTGCGAGCGTCCTCGGCGAGAATATAGCTGATGTGAACTACGTTTCCGCTGGAATTAATCATGTGGCGTTCTTTCTGAAATATGAGAAAATCCATAGCGATGGGGGACGGGAAGACCTTTACCCCCGACTAAAGGCTCTAGCTGCCGAGGGCCGCGTTCCTCCAGACGACCGCGTGCGGTTCGATGTCCTTAAGAGGCTCGGGCACTTTGTTACGGAATCCAGCGAGCACTTTTCCGAGTACACCTCTTGGTACATCAAAGAAGGCAGAGCTGATCTCATCGACCAGTTGAACATCCCCTTGGACGAATACATACGGCGCTGTGAAGATCAAATTACTGAGTGGCATGCATTGCGCAAAGAGCTTGAGGGTGACAAGCCGATCGAGGTGTGCCGTAGCAATGAATATGCGGCTGGCATTATTCAGGCAGCAATAACCGGCAATCCTGCCCTGATTTACGGCAACGTGCCGAATAATGGTCTGATCGAGAATTTACCTGCCGAATGTATTGTTGAGGTACCCTGCCATGTCGATAGAAACGGGATTCAACCAATCCGCATTGGGCGCATACCCTCGCAGCTATCCGCGGTAATGAACTTGAGCGTTTCGGTACAACAGCTAACAGTTGAAGCGGCTTTAACAAGGAACCGTGAGCGTGTTTACCAGGCAGCATTGCTGGATCCCCATACGTCGGCTGAATTATCGCCCGATCAGATTTGGAGCCTCGTTGACGATTTGATCGAACAACATGGTGATCTTTTGCCAGAATATAGATGAGGCTTCACACGCCGAAGCGCTTTGCTACTTGAGATCATGACTTTCTACAAAACGCGCCGTCAATGTGACGGCGTGTTTTTATTTCGTCCATACAAAAAGATCATAAAACTTCAAAAATATGATTGACTATGATTTTTTACGATGCATACATGATTTATATTGGATATAAATCATGGGAGTTGCGGTTGTCTCAGGCAGTAGGAGTAAAAGTCGATCGTCTTGACGCTATCCGCAGCCACCTTTACGCGAATGGCTTTTCCACGATTCAGGCACTTGCCGATGCTCTCGGTGCATCTCTTGCCACCGTACGCAGAGATTTGCAGATTCTTGAGCAAGAAGGCGCAATTGACCGGGTGCATGGTGGCGCACGTATCGCCGATGGTTCGTCGGTGGAAGTTGCGTTTCAGGAGCGCGAAAAGCGCCATCTGTCGGCTAAGCGAGCTATTGCTACTGCTGCCTATGATCTGCTCCATCCCCGCAGCGCAATCTTTCTCGATGCAGGAACTACCGTTCTGCAGCTTGCGCGCCTTATTCGTATTAATCCGATACCACTCAGAATCTTCACCAATGGTTTGACCGTGGCACAAGAGTTCCTGAATATTCCGAACTTGGAAGTGGTGTTGCTTGGTGGACAGCTTCGGAGCGAAAACGCTTCCATAGTTGGACCGCAAGCTGAAGCGATGCTCGAAACAATATGGTTTGACCAGCTCTTTCTCGGCGTGAGCGCTGTTAGCCCGGACGGCACAATTTACAGTGTCGACAGCGCGGAGGCGAGCCTTAACCGGCGCATGCTCACTCGATCCGCCAATCGCTTCGTTCTCGCCGATTCTTCAAAATTCGGAACTACGGCGACCTACAAGGTGGCCCCCTTGAATACTGCAAAAGTCATCACTGATTCCGGGCTCTCGGACCAGTGGCGCGGAGAACTTGCCGGCCTTGGTGTTGATTTCTCAACCGCCGATCTGGGGACAAAAGAGTGAGTGAAGAACTTATCCTTGGCATCGATGGTGGTGGGAGCAAGGTTCTAATTGCCCTTGCCAATAAGAGTGGCCGGATAGTCCGGAGCTCCCGTGGTCGTGGGATTAACCCCATGGACAATCCGGATTGGCATCGGGAACTGGAACAGCAGCTGCTGCCTTTTCGCAATCAAACGGGATTGATGGCGATAGCTGCCGCTCTACCCGCATATGGCGAGGTTGCACATTTCTCGCAGTTGCAGCGCAGTGCCATAGAGAGTGTATTTCCAAACGTTCGTCAGCAAGTCCTCAATGACGTCGACGCTGCGCATCTTGGCGCGTTCGCCGGAGCACCGGGGATACTCATTCTTTCTGGCACCGGCTCAATGGCATGGGCGCGTGATGATAAAGGTCAGTCCGCACGCACTGGTGGCTGGGGGCATATGATTGGCGACGAAGGCAGTAGCCATTGGATCGGTCAAGGGGCGTTAAATCTAGTCAGCCAAAGTCTGGACGGGCGCACCTCCGCGACGACGCTGGCTAAGGCGCTACTTGTTCATCTTGGCATTGACACCGCCGATCCCATGAATGGCCTCGGAGGCTGGGTCAGTTGCCTCTCGAACCCACGGGCCGATATAGCAGCGATTTCGACTCTGGTGGATCAGGTTGCACAAGGCGGCGATGAGGGCGCGATCAGACTAATAGAACAGGCCGCAGATGAACTGGCAAAGCATCATCGCGCGATTGCTAGCCATTGTAGTGCCGCTCGCTGGACCTACGCGGGCGGCACTTTTTCGAGCCGGTTACTGTTGGAAGCACTCGAGCGGCGAATTGGTACACCCCCGACAATACCCAAGCTTCCTCCGATTGGTGGTGCTCTGCTTGTCGCCGCCAAACTTCTTAATTGGCCTCTTGACGAGGGCTGGTTCGGACAAATTGCTGCCACGGCTGAAAACGCTGCTGCGCACCTGGATAATAACTGAGCATCAAAAACAACAAAGGATGGGAACATGCATAAGTTTATCTTGCCATTACTTACTTCAGTAGCCTTGGCGATTGCCATACCCGCTGCTGCCCAAGACGCCAAGCCGCTTGCGGGTCAGTCGATTACGGTTTTGATGCCGTCGCCACAAGGGCCCAATATCGCCGCCGATTTCGAAGCGGAGACCGGTATTCACGTCGATCTGCAAACGCTCTCCTGGGATGATATACGCCCAAAACTGGTGACGGCCCTTGTCGCCGGGACTGCTCCGGCTGACGTTACCGAGTTTGACTGGTCATGGACCGGCCAATTCAGCGCCGCAGGTTGGTTTTTGCCACTGAACGACGTCATTGACGCAGACACCATGAAGGATATCGGTGTCACGAAGATCTTCACTGTTGATGGAAAGTTGCTTGGTGTCCCTTACACCAATGACTTCCGGGTCATGCTGGTCAACAAGAAGCATTTCGCTGATGCGGGTGTTACGGAAACGCCAAAGAAACTGGAGGATCTCGTCGCTGCAGCGAAGAAGATCAAGGAGAAAGGGATTGCCAAATATCCAATCGGCTTACCGCTTTCGGCAACGGAAGGTGCATCGACAAGCTGGTATCTATTGACCAAGGCATTTGGCGGCGAACTATTCGATAAAGACTTCAATCCGCTTTTCACATCACCCGATTCTGCTGGCTATAAGGCTTTGGCCTTCGAGTTGATGCTGCTCAGGGAAGGGCTTGTCGATCCTGCTTCTACTGGCCTGAAGGACAGCCAGATCAATGAGAGCATGTTCTCTCAGGGCATCACCAGTATTATGATTTCCGGTGAACCTGGCCGCCTCGGTCAGATGAATGACCCCAAGCAGTCGAAAGTCGCCGGGCTCGTTGAAGCCATTCTCGTTCCAACAGCAAGTGGGGAAACGCGCAGCTTTGGGCTCCCTGAAGCCTTGGCAGTTCCAAATGTTTCGCAAAACAAGGAAGCTGCAATCGCCTTCGTCAAGTGGTTTACAAGCAAGGAATTCCAGAAGAAGAATGCGGTGAACGGTTTCCTGCCGACGCGTACGTCGGCTTTATCTGAACTCAACGAGTCCGGAAAACTGAATAGCGGCGATGCACTCGTGGCCCAGTCAAAAACCGTTGAGCCACTGTTTCCGCAAGGCACGCCACCTTGGTATCCGCAGTTTTCCAGTGGCGTTAACACGGCGATAAACAGTGCCGCCAAAGGGGAGATGACTGTTGACCAAGCCATGCAAGCAATCGCTGATGCAGCCAAGCAGGCGATGTCGCAATGACCGCATTTGCGACCAATGGTTCTGCGAGAAAACGTGGAGTCGGCTTCAATGCCGACACTACGCTCGGCTTGCTGCTGGTATCGCCGATTGTGATAACCATGGCCGCGCTGGTCTTCTATCCAATGGGAAGAACGGTTTGGGATAGCCTTCACAGGGTCAACCCAATGCAGGCCGGCGCACCATTCGTCGGGCTGGAGAATTACAGCCGCATGCTGTCCGATGGCCAACTCGGAATGACGTGGACCAACACGCTGATGTATGTCGTGTTGGCGGTCGTTGCCGAAACTGTGTTTGGCGTACTTGCAGCAGCGTTGATCAATCAGATCAAGGTAGGCCGGCAATGGGTGCTTGCTGCTGTTATTTTACCGTGGGCGCTGCCCGGCGTTGTGAATTCGGTTATCTGGCTTTGGATTTATCAACCCGGTGCAGGTCTCCTGAATGGAATCCTCATGGCAATCGGACTTCCCTTTGAGAACCACGTCTGGTTCAACGACCGGACAAGCGCCATCATAGCCGTTACTGTCGTTCATGTCTGGCGCATGATGCCTTTGACGATCGTCATTGTTCTGGCGGCAATGCAAAGCATACCCGCGCATCTTTATGAAGCCGCACGAATTGATGGCGCCACACGTGTCCAGATGTTCGGACTGGTCACTCTACCGCTCGTTCGCAGTGCAATCGCTGTCGCCATGACGAACGCTACCGTCAACGCCTTCAACCTCTTTGATGAAGCTTGGGTACTTGCGGGTGCGAGTCTAGAAACACGACCGGTCCTCGTTCAGATTTACCTCGAGACGTTCCAGAACCTTCGCTTCTCATATGGCATGGCCCTCTCGGTGGTAATCACACTCGTGTCTCTGCTCATTTCGCTTGTCTATGTCCTTCGCGTTTATCGCAACACACGGTTCGACTGATGAAACCCACCATTCCCTATAGAATTATGATTTGGACCGGCGTTGGTGTCCTTTTGATCTGGTCATTGGGGCCGATCTACTGGACAATTGCCAGTTCGGTAACGCCGACGGAAGATTTCTCGGTCCGGCCGATCCACTTCTTTCCGAAGCATTTCACACTGGATCACTACTCACGGCTGCTCGGCATTAATATCGCGCGGATTGGTGGTGTGGAGGTTTTCAAGCAGTTTCGGGCAGCACTGCTGAACAGTGTCGTGACGTCACTTGCCGCCACATTTCTTTGCGTCGCTGTGTCGGCTCTTGGCGCGTACGCCTTTACCAGACTCCAGTTTCCGGGCCGCAAAGCACTTTTCATTGCTGTTGTCGCGACATTGGCCATACCTGCTTACGCCGTCCTAATTCCGCTTTACCAGATCATGATCAAGCTGCACCTCGTCGATACATATGTAGGCGTCGCGTTGATTTATGTCTCGGCATTCCTTCCTCTGTCACTATGGCTGCTCAGAAGCGTTTTCGAAGCTCTACCAATTGCATTGGAAGAAGCAGCGCAACTCGACGGAGCGGGCCGCCTCTACATTTTCTTCAATATCGTGCTTCCGCTGGCAGGACCCGGCCTGACCGCCGCAGCGATCCTGACATTTCTTGGCGCATGGGGACAATATCTTGTGCCGCTCATTTTCTCACCACAAGCGACAAAGCCCCTCACGGTTCTGATCCCGGAGTTCGTTACCAAGAATTTCATCGACTACGGCCTCATCACAGCAAGCGGCTCGATCGCGATCGTCATTCCGGCACTCGTCGTCATTTTCCTCAATCGTTATCTCGTCAGCGGTCTGCTGGCTGGTTCTGTCAAGTAATCGGAGACCACATGAACACGACCGAAAAGGTTATTTTTGAACAATTCCCGTACTGGGAACGAGCATTCGGCTCGAATTCAGCAACCGATAAAGCAGAGCTATTGGTTTTTGTAGGATGCGGTACATCCTTCAATCTCGCACTCTCCTTGGCGGCTTATTCCAATATGGCCGGACACAAGGCGATTGCCGTCCCGGGTGCCGAATGGCAAAATCGGCCACATGCTTTTTGGCCGGACTGGCCCAATACGCATGTCGTCGCGCTCTCCCGTAGCGGTGAGACAACCGAAACAGTAGCAGCGGCTAAAGCAAGTCGTGCGTCTGGCGCATTCGTGACCGCCATAACCGTAGAGCCCGAAAGTTCGCTGGCAAAAAACTGTGATCAATTGATCTCGGCTGAGACCCACCCGGACGAAGGAATCGTGATGACGGTTTCGGCAAGTCTGATGGTACTCCTCGGCTTGCAGATGATCGGACAGGAGATACCCTCTTCGACTGTAGATCATGCTGGTCGGCTTGTGGGCGCTCTCGATGCGATACTTCCTGAAGTCATTGCGGGCCGTTCCCATTTTGTATTTCTTGGCGGGGGTCCCCTGTTCGGCGTTGCTTTGGAAGGCGCACTCAAGCTCATGGAAATGAGCCAGATCATGACACAGGCTTTCCACCCCCTTGAATATCGCCACGGCCCTATAAGCTTGGTCGATATCAATACGGCTGTGGTGATGCTTTATAGCTCCGATCAGAAGGATGCGGAGGCGAAGCTGGTGGATGAGTTGAGAGAGAAAGGGGCAATAGTCATCGGCTTCGGCGGGCCGGGAGATGTTGAACTCCCCATTGATGTCGATCTCTCTCTTGCCGGTCTCGTTGTTCTTCCGGCATTGCAGATACTTGGTGAACGCGCTGCACAAGCCCGGCAGATTGATACCGTTTCACCGCGTCACCTTACCAAGGTTGTGAAACTCGCATGACATCAATTGATGAGAACCGCGAGACCGCACTTCGAAAACTTTTCGGTGCAAGAAATTTGCTCTTACCCCGTGGCATCACGTCCGTTTGCTCGGCTCATCCGTTGGTTATTGAAGCCACGTTGAAGCGCGCTGTTGTAGAAGAGCGGGCGGTACTCATCGAAGCTACCTGTAATCAGGTCAATCAGGAGGGTGGCTACACAGGGATGACACCAGTCCAATTCCGGCGGTTCATCCACAGCATCGCAGCCAAGACCGGCTTTCCGGTAGAGAACATCATTCTCGGAGGAGACCATCTCGGTCCTAATCCATGGAAAAAGCTTCCGGCTGAAGAAGCGATGATACGTGCAGAGGCCATGGTCGCGGCCTACGTTGAGGCGGGGTTCGAGAAAATTCATTTGGACACCTCGATGGGTTGTGCAGGAGAGCCACTGGCGCTGACGGACGAATTAACCGCCTCCCGCGCCGCCCGCCTTACTAAAACTGCTGAAGAAGCAGCGCATCGTTCTGGCTTGCGGCCCCCGGTCTACGTCATTGGAACGGAGGTTCCGCCGCCGGGCGGCGCGACCCATGCGCTGGAAGAACTCGAACTTACAACGGCCGCCGCCGCCCTGAAAACATTGGCGGTTCATCAGGCATCATTTGCCAAGGCGGGTGTGGGTTCCGCAATGGAACGAGTTATAGGCATCGTGGTTCAGCCCGGCGTGGAATTCGGCAATGCCAATGTTGCTTTGTACAGGCCTGATCGGGCCAAGGATCTCATCGCCGCGTTGGGCGAAATGCCGGGTACGCTTTTTGAAGCGCATTCAACGGACTATCAACCAACTGAAGCGCTATCCGCCCTTATTGATGGTGGCTTTGCTATCCTGAAGGTTGGTCCAGGCCTGACCTTTGCGATGCGTGAAGCCCTATATGGCCTCGATAAAATCGCTGATGTGATGTCCGGTGAACCGCGGTATGCCGGACTTGCCGTCACGATGGAAAAAGTCATGATTGAGCACCCGGAAAACTGGGCGGGCCACTACAGCGGCAGTGCTGAGGAAGAACGGCTGCAAAGGCATTTCAGTTACAGCGATCGCATTCGCTACTACTGGCCCGACGCCCGGGCATCCGCTGAAGTTGATAAATTGTTCGACCGGTTACAGCGTGATATTCCGGAAACTCTGATCAGCCAATATCTGAGCCGGGTGTATCCCGCGGTCGTATCGAAGCGAATTGCTCCCAGAGCACGAGAACTCTGTCTCGCTGCAATTGATACGGCATTGGCTCCTTACTCAATTGCCACAGCAAAAAAATAAGATCAGCGGTCGTCCAAGACGGCCGAGGCATATAAAACTTAGAGCCGGAGAAAATTATGGCGTCAGTTAGTGTAGAAAATGCCCGCAAAAGCTATGGTCACTTCGAAGTTCTGCACGGCGTTGATATCGATATTAAGGACGGGGAGTTTGTAATCCTTGTCGGTCCGTCCGGTTGCGGTAAATCAACCTTGTTGCGCATGATCGCCGGGCTGGAAGAAATTTCCGATGGCAAAATTTCGATTGGTAGCAAAGTCGTAAACGATGTCGCACCCAAAGAGCGCGATATCGCGATGGTCTTTCAGTCCTACGCACTTTACCCGCATTTGACGGTAGAGGCGAATATGGGTTTTTCGCTGAAATTGGCGAAAGCACCGAAAGAGCAGACGAAACAGCGGGTTCGCGATGCTGCCCAGATACTTGGCCTTGAGCATCTTCTCGACCGTTATCCCCGAAACCTATCGGGAGGGCAGCGCCAACGTGTGGCGATGGGCCGTGCAATTGTCAGAAACCCGCAGGTTTTTTTGTTTGACGAGCCTCTGTCAAACCTTGATGCAAAGCTGCGCGTTCAGATGCGCTCGGAAATTAAACAATTGCACCAGCGACTCAAGACGACCACGGTTTACGTCACCCATGATCAAATAGAGGCTATGACGATGGCCGATCGAATCGTCGTTATGAAAGACGGATACGTGGAACAGATAGGCTCGCCGCTTGAACTATATGATCGCCCAGCGAACCTGTTCGTAGCCGGATTCATTGGTTCTCCCGGAATGAATCTCATTCAAGGCAAGGTCAGTACAACCACACCGCTTGTATTCATCGCCGATGGCGGAGGCGAATTGCCATTGCCAGATGGCGCATCCTTGAAACCGGGGACCGAGATTGTCTACGGCATTCGGCCGGAGCACATTACGATCGGGCAGGGGCCAATCACTGCTGAAATCTTCCTCATAGAGCCTACCGGCGCCGAAACTCAAGTGACGACTATGCTTGGATCACATCAACTTGTGGCAACCGTAAGGGAACGATTGGATGTGCGCGCTGGCGACAATCTTATCATGACCCCTGACTTGACTAGGTTGCATATTTTTGATGCGAAGACGGAACAGCGCCTGCCCACAGACTAGATTGCTTCCGAACGAGAGAGACCATCCGAGAAACCTCAAAAGTTCGCGCATACATATTTTAAAGTTGACGTGCGAAAAGTTTAATGGTGAATAGGCGTCGTCGATTGGCTGAGGAGGCGGCCAGCTCTGACGGTTCGCAAACGTGCCTCAAATTTTCCGGGAGGATATCTTGTCTATTCGTCAACTCACAAAATCGCTTTTGATTTCTGCCACATTCACTCTGGCCGCAGCTACTGCATATGCAGACGGTATCGGCGCATCGCTTCTGACCCAGCAACACCCCTTCTATAATGAGCTGGCCAAGGCCATGACGGCTGAAGCTAAAGCAAAGAGCGTTTCGCTGGAAATTTCGATCGCCAATCAGGATCTCAACAAGCAGTTGGCCGACATCGAGGACTTCATCGTCAAGGGCGTTGATGTTATTGTTATGTCACCTGTCGACAGCAAGGGGGCACGCGCGGCTGTCATGCGTGCACAGGCCGCTGGTATCAAGGTCATTACTGTTGATGTGCCTGTCGAAGGGGCTACTGTCGCGTCCTACATCGGTACAGACAATTATGCTGGTGGTGTTAAGGCCGGTGAACTGATGGCCGAACAGCTTGGCAACAAGGGTAATGTTGCGATCATCGATTATCCGCTGGTTCAGTCCGTCGTCAACCGCGTCAACGGCTTCAAGGAAGCCATCGCCAAGTACCCAGACATGAAAATCGTTTCGATCCAGACAGGCATTACCCGCGCTGAAGCACTTGCCGTCGCGCAAAATATGCTCCAGGCCAATCCAGACATCACTGGTATCTTTGGATTTGGCGATGATGCAGCTCTTGCTGCGGCCGTTGCGGTGAAGTCTGCTGGCCTAAGCGGAAAGGTCAAGATCATCGGATTCGATGGCATGCCGGAAGCGCTTGCGGCTGTGGACAATGATCCGGACATGGTTGGCGTTATTCAGCAGTTTCCGGATCAAATGGGTAAGCTGGCTGTGGACAGCGCAGTCAAGATTGCTGCAGGCGAGACAGTCCCAACGGAACAGCCGATCCTTCCTGGCGTCTACACCAAGAAGTAAATCCGTCGTTTGAAAACGCCTCCCAAGGCGCCTTGCCTTAAGGCAAGGATTGGCCAGTCCCGGCGGTTTCGCTTATGCGGGCCGCCGGAAATGCAGGTGAAAGGTGATGTCATGGATAGTTCCGGCATTGACGCCATTCTGGAAATCAAGGATGTCACGAAGGTTTTTGGCACGGTAACAGCATTGAATAATATGCAGCTGACAGTCCGTGCAGGCCGCGTTCACACTATTCTCGGTGAAAATGGCGCTGGAAAATCAACGTTGATGAAGATTTTGGCCGGTGTGTATCAACCGACGTCGGGAAATATCCGGCTGAATGGTAAGCCTTACGCGCCCGCTAATCCGCAAGATGCTGCAAAAGCCGGTCTTACAATTGTGTTTCAGGAGCTTAGTCTCTGCAACAACCTGACGGTCGCTGAAAACATTTTGGCTACACGGGAACCATCGAAGGTTGGCTTCATCAACGACAAGGCGCTGGCCCGCAAAGCGGCCGCCATTGTTGCCGACCTGAAGTTGCCGGTCTCGATCAATGACAAGGTTGGCGATCTTTCAATTGCACAACGGCAGCTCGTGGAAATTGCCAAGGGTCTCAGTGTGGATGCGAAGGTCGTGATCCTCGACGAGCCGACTTCATCACTCAGCGACAGTGAGGCTGAGATACTTATCGATATTATCGGACGGCTGAAGGCCAAGGGCGTGGCGGTTATCTATATTTCTCACCGCATGGAGGAGATCATGCGCCTGAGCGACGATATCACTGTCATGCGCGATGGCAGCTATATCACCACGCGTGAGAAGAAGGACGCAACAATCGAGGCATTGATCGCGATGATGGTTGGCCGCGATATGGACGAAATTTATCCTCCTCGCGATGTCCCAGCGCCTCCGTTGCACATGCCATCTGTTCTCGCAGTCAAGAAATTGTCACGCGAGGGGAAATTTGCGGATATTTCCTTTGAGATCAGAGCTGGTGAGATTGTTGGCTTTTTCGGTCTGATCGGATCAGGCCGTTCGGAAGTCATGAATACATTATTTGGTATCAAGCATATCTCCGATGGTTCGATTGCCATTGACGGCGCCGATGTTTCAATTGCTTCGCCGGTTGACGCCATTAACCTCGGTATCGGTTTCGTGACGGAAAACCGCAAGGAAGAAGGGCTGGTCCTCAGCCATAGCGTCGAATCCAATATTTCAATGGTGGCGCTGAAGCGCTATGCGGGACCGCTCGGCTTTCTCAAACGCCGAAGCGAGCGCAACGCCGCGATTGATGAGGTCAAGCGTCTGTCAATAAGGACGGCCTCTCTTGAAACCATCGCCGGGTCCTTGTCGGGCGGCAACCAGCAGAAAATCGTTTTGGCCAAGTGGTTGCTAACCAACCCGAAAATCCTGCTTCTCGATGAGCCGACACGCGGCGTCGATGTTGGGGCAAAATTTGAAATCTACAAGATAATCCGCCAGTTGGCGGCGCAGGGTACGGCGATTGTGCTCGTTTCCTCCGAACTTCCTGAGATCATGGGCATGAGCGACCGCGTAGTCGTCATGAGCGAGGGCCGGATGACGGCAACCATGTCACGCGACAAGATTTCTCCAGAGGCCATCATGAGCTTTGCGACAGGATTAGCAACATGAATGACAAGACCGCAGCCAATGCTGCCTTTATCAAGATAATGAAACAGTATGGCGGCATCTTCCTGTCGCTTATCATTCTGTGCGTTATCTTCTCCATCGTGAACCCGCGGTTCATGTCAGTCGCCAATTTCCTTAATGTGTTGCAGCAGGTGGCGGTCATCGCGATTGCCGCTTTCGGCATGACTTGGGTCATCCTGCTGGGTGAAATCGATTTGTCTATCGGTTCGATCATTGCGCTTGCTGGCATGGTTGCTGCGCAATGTTTTGCCTTCGGGCTGGGTTTCTTGCCAACTATCGTTTTGACACTGATCGCTGGCTCCATCCTCGGTCTTGCTAATGGTGTTTTGACGGCTAAATTTCTGTTGCCGTCCTTTATTGTCACCGTCGCTACAATGGGCATTTATCGCGGCCTCGTCAGCCTGCCGACTAACGGCGCACCCGCAATGATCACTGATCCGACCTGGACTGCCATCGGCACGCAGAGCTTTGTCGGCATTCCAATTGTCATCTGGTTTGTTGTCGTGCTTTTCCTCTTCAACCACATACTTCTCAGCAAGACGACTTTCGGACGCCGCGCCTATCTGACCGGTGGTAATCGTGAGGCTGCTCTTTACTCCGGCATTAAGGTCGATCGCCTGAAGATAATCATCTTCATGATTTCGGGTATCATGGCGGCGATCAGCGGCGTGCTCCTGTCGTCGCGTCTGTTTTCTGCGCAGACCAATGCGGGTATGAGCTACGAATTGGATGCTATCGCGGCAGCAGTTCTCGGCGGCACCAGTCTTGCCGGCGGCGTCGGCACGATGATCGGAACCCTTATTGGGGCCCTTATAATCGGTGTGCTGAACAACGGCATGAACATGCTGTCCGTGCCGTATTTTTACCAGCTTATTGTCAAGGGCCTCGTGATCCTCATTGCCGTCTGGCTGGACGTTCGCGCCAAGCGGGCCAAGCAGTAGTTCAAACCAGGCGGAATCCTTATGTCGAAAATTCTAACGATCGGCGAGATTCTCGTCGAAATTATAGCCACCGACCGCGGTGATGGCTTCCGTGAAGCTGTTCCGTTGATCGGTCCCTTTCCGTCCGGCGCTCCTGCGATCTTCATTGATCAGGTTGGGAAGCTGGGGCAGGAGTGCGCCATCATCTCGCGTGTCGGCGATGATGACTTCGGATGGGTCAACATAAACCGCTTGGCTGGCGATGGTGTCGACGTGTCCGGCATTGAGGTGGTCCCCCAAGGGACCACGGGCAGCGCCTTTGTGCGATATCGCGAAGATGGGAGCCGTGCGTTCGTATATAATATCCTCCACAGCGCTTGCGGAAACATTGAGCTTTCAACTGATATGCTCGGACTAATTGATAGCTGCACGCATGTGCATGTTATGGGCACCGCATTATATGCCCCAACTGTGGTCGCCAGCATTCTAACGGCAGTCGAGCGTATCAAGGGATCTGGCGGTACCGTCTCCTTCGACCCAAACCTGCGGCCAGAAATTCTTGATACACCTGGTATGCGCGAAGCTTTGCAGACCGTCCTCTCCAAGACCGATCTTTTCATGCCGAGCGGTGAAGAATTGTTCCTGTTTGCCGAGGCAAAAAATGAAGCGGATGCCATTGCCGAACTGCTTGATAAGGGCATCAAGGCGATTGTCGTCAAGCGCGGTGCCAAAGGCGCGAGCTATTTCGACGGTCAGACAACACTGAACCTCAAGGGCTTCAAGGTTGAGGAAATAGACCCGACAGGTGCCGGTGACTGTTTCGGCGCGACCTTTGTCACCTTTTGGCTGCAAGGGGCAAGCCCCGTAGACGCGCTTCGTTACGCGAACGCCTCGGGCGCTCGTGCCGTAACAAGGGCCGGACCAATGGAAGGTGCTTCCACCAAGTTCGAACTCGACACTCTAATCAAAATGCAAGGTAAAGCCTGACATGCAACAGAACCATCTTCAGGATATCGCCACGTGGAGTCAACGCTCCGGGTCCAAGGGTATTCCTTCAATCTGCTCGGCACATCCTGTTGTCATCAAGGCTTCCATGCTGCATGCCCTGAACAGGAATGAGTATCTTCTTGTCGAGGCTACCTGCAATCAGGTCAACCAGGACGGTGGCTATACGGGCATGACACCAGCGGATTTTCGCGGATTTGTCGAGAAAATCGCCGCGGAGACTGGCTTTCCGCTGGAAAAGCTGGTCCTGGGGGGGGATCATCTGGGGCCGAACCCTTGGAAGAGCCTCTCGGCCGAGGAAGCCATGGCAAAAGCCAAGATCATGATCAAAGCGTTTGCAGAGGCGGGTTTTACCAAGTTGCATCTGGATACCAGCATGGGCTGCGCCGGTGAGCCGGTCGCTCTTCCTGACACGTTGACAGCAGAGCGCGCGGCTGCCCTGGCTGCGGTTGCCGAAGCTACACTGGAAGGCTCTGCAGGTATCAAGCCAGTATATATAATTGGTACGGAAGTACCGATTCCAGGCGGTGCAATGGAAGAACTTGAGGTTCTCGATGTGACCAAGCCGGATGCAGCGCGCGAAACTATTGCTGTTCACCGGAAGGCTTTTGAAAAGGCTGGCGTATTGGCTGCTTTTCCCCGTGTCATTGGGGCGGTCGTGCAGCCGGGTGTCGAGTTCGGCAACGGGAATATTATTGCATACGAGCCGGACAAAGCTCGTGCCTTGAGTGCTTCGTTATCTCATATGCCCGGCATGGTATTCGAAGCTCACTCCACAGACTATCAAACACAGGATGCACTGCGCCAGTTGGTGCTTGATGGATTTGCGATCTTGAAGGTCGGCCCCGGCCTGACATTCACCCTGCGCGAAGCCTATTACGGACTCGACCAGATTGCGGAGTTTCTTTTTGCCGGGAGACGCAGAGAAATGCTCGTAACAACTGTCGAGAGAGTGTTGATACAGGATCCAAAGAATTGGGAAAAATACTATCATGGCTCGGTGGAACAGCAACACCTCCAGCGCCACTTCAGCTATAGCGACCGTATCCGCTATTATTGGAATCATCCCGAGATTGCTGCTGCTGTCCTGGAGCTCTTCGCTACGCTTGAAGGGGTCGACATACCTGAAACTTTGATCAGCCAGTATTTGCAGGGCATCTATCCTGCTGTCCGAGATGGACGCGTGAAGCCGGAGGCAAATGCTCTAGCTATTGCCGCGGTAGACCGAGTTCTGGACGATTACTTCACGGCATGCCGCGCCTGATCTGTCGTGTATGGGCTAAGCAAAGGCTTTAATCGACTGTTCGAATCGCTTAAATTGATTGAGAAAAGGGTAATGGGGATTGTCAGACAAACCGATTAAGACCATGGACGATTTTTCGGAATTTGTCGGGTTATCACGTCCGACGGTTTCGAAATACTTCAACGACCCGAATTCCGTTCGCCGTAAAACGCGTGATATTATTGAAGCGGCTTTGAAGCAGAGTGGCTTCAGGCCAAACCTGTTTGCCGTTAATCTCAATCGCCGCCGTAGCAATATCATCGGAATCATCATCCCGAATTCGACTGATCCGTTTTATATGGCACTCACTCGGCGGGTGGAATTGATTGCAAATTCTGCAGGCTTCCTTGCTTTCGTGTTGTCGTCTCACGGCAATGCGGAGATGGAGACGCGAGCCATTGAGACGCTGAAGTCGATGAATGTCGCCGGGGCCATAATCGCGCCCCTCGGTGTGCAGTCTCAGCAGGAGACGTTGCGGTTGCTGTCCACATCAATGCCGCTGGTTTTTGTAGACTCGCCGCTGGATGATTTCTCACCTTTTGTAGGCACGAACAATCGCCAAAGCTTCAAGTTGATGGTCGACTATCTGTGTCGTTCTGGAACGCCGCCATGCTATCTCGGCATGCCGCCAGTAAATACCAATGCCGCAACGAGAGAAACTGCTTATGTAGAAGCAATGTCGTTCCTTGGTATGGAGCCCATTGTGCTTGCGTTCAACAAGGCAGCGAGCTGGGATTTCGAAAAATTCGGCTATAATGAAACGACACGAATTATTCAAAATGGCGGCTTTCCCACGACGACCGTACTTTGTGCCAATGATCGTGTGGCTTTTGGTGCGATTTCGGCCGCGTATAATTTGGGAGTGAAGGTCGGTCGGACCGCCGATTGCAGCCTGCGGATTGCCGGCCACGATGATCATCCGCTTTCGCGTTATGCCTGCCCCCCAATTACAACAGTGGCGCAGAGCTACAACGAGATTGGACGCATCGCAATGGAACTTCTATTGCATAAGCTAGATGATGGTGTGACCGACAATGCCTCGGACAGCTTACCCGAGCGGGTTCTCCTTAACGCTGAAATCATCTTGCGACATTCAGCTTAACGTGAGCATTTGGCTTTCGATCTGATCATCTGCTCACTTTGCTCTATTCGAGACGACCTCTTGAACCGGCGAGATAGAACCGGTTTTTAATCGAGATTGCAGACATTTTGGCTGCAATTAAAAGTGTCGGAAAATCGCCTGTTATCGGCATTTTCAAAGGAAGGGTTTCTTGCCACAGGACAATTGTACAGACGAAGTGTCCAAATCACTAATCCCTTTGCGAAATACAGAGTCGCTGTGCGAATACTACATGTAGAGCCCGCCATTTAATAAGCCTAATCTGTTCCTTGGGTCGGGAATTGAGGTTCACAGGTTCGGGAACCATCATGGTGGTGATTTTAACCTTCTGACTGAGGCTTTCCGCAACTATCCGTTGGGAAGAACAACACACGGCCGCTGTGCGCTCACAAAATAATCCCAGCAAAGGAAGTAACTGCTCTTGCAATCAATATTAGCGTTCTCAAGAATGCTCATAAAGTTTTTAGGCTCGCGACCGAAATCTAGGTGGACACAGTGCAATGAACGAGGCAAATGGAAAGCTATTGCAGCCGGATCGAACAACGGTTCTTTTCGATACCGACACACGCACCCTTTCGCTGAAAAAAGCCTTGGAGTTTTGGGAAGAGTCGGCGGGCTCTCTTTACGATTTCCACATCGTCAGACCGGAATCATTTTATACTCATGGCCGCACGCTGTGTTTCGGGGAAGTACTTCTGAATTACTGCGTGAGTGTCGAGCAGAAGCTTAGCCGCTCAAGCTATCGTATCGGAATGGATGGCTTCGATCACTACGAGGTGCAGTTCTTTCTGGACGGGATTTGGCGTCGTGGCGACGGAAAACTCGAAGCACAGGCAGGTCCCGGCGATTTGATCGTCCATGATACGGCACAGGCTCATGCGGGTTCCGCATCGGATTTCACCAACATCACTCTGTTCGTCCCGCGATTCTTGCTCGCGCCGTTACTCAACCGGCCAGACGAACATAATATGCGTGTTATCAGTTCTCATAACCCGCTCATGGGTCTGTTGCGCAGTCATGTAAGCGGCCTTTTCCACGCTCTTCCCTCGCTTGATAGCGTGCAAGCCGCCTCAATGGTTTTACCCACAGTCGAGTTGATCGCCGCGACGCTCAATGGTACTCCGAGAGAGGATAACTCGCGCGGTGTTGCGGCAGCCCAGTTCAGTGAGATACGGCGCTACGTCGACGAGCATGTTCTGGATCGCAGCCTCGGCGCCGAGCAGCTTGCAGTTACGTTTGGTATTTCGCTCCGCAAGCTGGCCTATCTTTTTTCCCCGGAAGGCGGGGTCGCTTCCTATATCCAGAAACGGCGGCTTCATTTCGCGCGTCGTTGCCTACGGGATCAGCGGCAAGCCCACAAGTCTATCGCTGATATCGGTCTGGAACATGGCTTTATCTACGCGCCTAATTTTACACGTGCCTTTCAGCAAACGTACGGGATGACTCCGCGCGAAACGCGCGCCGTGGCTCGCAGGACCGGGTCCGCCGGGGAACGCGAATCACCAAGCTGGTTTTATCGAGCCTCTCGGTGGGGTCTGTAGTCGGCAATTGGTCAGTTGCGCGCTGAGATCATTTGAGCAAAGGACTTTTGCGCGCTCGGATAAATCCGAAATCTGCTCCCGCTAACCCATTAAATTCCAAGCGCTTCCATGATTTATTTCGCTCGGGCGGTTGGGGCTAACGATCTTCTGGCGTTGTCAGAGTTCAAGAGTGGCTGCTCAATGTTCATTGGAGTGTGGCACCTTGAAAAGAATTCTGTTTTGCTCGTTCATTCTGTTCGGCTCGTCCGGGGCAATGGCCGCCGATGTTTCCAACTCGCCGCCCCCGGTTTCAGAAGGGTCCTTTACCTGGTCCGGCGCCTATATCGGCGTTCAGGGCGGAGGTGGCTGGGCCAGTGGTGAGTTCTCCGGGTTTGGCATTAATGGATCCGAGGACGCCAATGGAGGCACTCTCGGCGGCTTCGCTGGTTATAATCATCAGTTCGATAATCATCTGGTGTTCGGCATCGAAGGCGACCTGGAATACAATTGGAATGAGCAGCAGGTTTTCGGCGCTGATTTCGGTACCGACTGGGCGGGTTCGGTGCGTGGCCGTATCGGTTATGCCTTCGATCAGGCGCTGGTCTATGCCGCGGCCGGATGGGCAACAACACGTGGTTATGTGGAGGTGCCGGGGCTTGGCAAGGACGAAAAGGCCTTCAACGGCTATACGGTCGGTGCAGGCCTCGACTATGTGTTTAGCAACCAGATCTTTGGCCGTGTTGATTACCGCTATAACGACTACGGAGACAAAGATCTCCAAGGCATCAACGTCGATGTCGACCAACATGCGGTCAAGATTGGCCTCGGCGTCAAATTCTAGTTTCCCACCGGCTAAGGCAAAATGATCAACCAAACATTCCAATGGACATCTGCCGGGCGGCGATATCGGTTCCTGCTGGCCACCACCGCTCTAATTTCCTGCCTTGTTGGGGTGGCGGCGACGGTTTCCGCACGGGCACAAAGCGTCACCACGTCGGGCGATGTAAATCCGTTGCCAGCGACATCACCAATCTGGAATGTCGGGGGCGTTCTCAATGTCGGCGATGCCGGCGCCGGAACGCTGACTGTGGATGGCGGGGGCATTGTCACCAGCACGTACGGCCAGATCGGCGTCCAGGCCGGTGGCGACGGCAAGGTAACCGTGAGCGGCTCTGGCTCGGGCTGGTTGAGCAACAGCAGCATATATGTAGGCTACTTCGGGACAGGCACACTTAGTATCGAGGATGGGGGCGTCGTCAGCAACGCTCAAAGCGGTTATATCGGGAATGATCCAGGATCCACTGGCGTTGTGACGGTGACCGGCGGCGGATCAAGCTGGGTCAATGATAATTATCTGTCTGTCGGATATATGGGAAATGGTGCGCTCACCATTGCTGATGGCGGCAGGGTCACAAACAATTTTAGCTACATAGGCGCGAACCTCGGCTCCATTGGAACGGTTTCCGTATCTGGTAGGGGTTCGAGCTGGGACAACAGCGCCGATCTGATTGTTGGCCAGCTTGGCGACGGCACGTTGGCCATTGAAAGCGGCGGCGTTGTCAACAACACGACGGGCCATATTGGTTTCAGCCCGAGCTCTATTGGCAAGGTAACGGTGACGGGCGACGGCTCGGTGTGGACGAACCATAATACTCTTGTTGTCGGCAATTACGGTACTGGCACACTGACCGTAACACAGGGCGGTACAGTCAGCAGTAAGGATGGCGGCATTGGCGTTCAGGCTGGCTCTACCGGCATGGCGACAGTGAGGAATGCCGGGTCGGCCTGGACCATGGTGGACGATCTCATAATTGGTATGGGCGGCAATGGCGTTCTGTCTGTAGAGGCCGGTGGTGCAGTCAATAACGGGTTCGGATACGTTGGTACAGGCAGTGGTGCCGAAGGTCACGTCACTGTAACTGGCGCTGGTTCGCAATGGACCAACGCCCATAGTCTTTTTGTCGGGGATGCCGGAGGCAGTGGCACGCTTCTGATCGAGGATGGCGGGACAGTCACCAATGGCTACGGGGTTATCGGCAGTGGCACCGGCACTGGTACCAATGGCGCGGTTGTTGTGACTGGCAAAAATTCCAGGTGGTCGAATATGGGCGACCTCAATCTTGGCAATTCAGGCACCGGTAAGCTGACTATCGAAGAGGGAGGTTCGGTGATTACCGGCAGGGTCGGTTATGTCGGCTACGGCGCCGACGCCTCTGGCGCTGTTACCATCTTGGGAGAAGGATCATCATGGGATTCTCTCGGACTTTCCGTGGGCGTTTTCGGTACCGGTGAACTTTCGATCAAGGAGGGCGGCAGGGTGTCCGGCTCCGGTGGGACCATCGGCGATTTTGCCGGTTCGAATGGCTCGGCCACGATCAGCGGTGCGGGGTCCTCCTGGATAAACACTTCCGACATCATTATTGGTAACAATGGCGCAGGCACATTGTCTGTCGAAGACGGCGGCCAGGTTTCGAATACATTCGGTTTCATAGGAAAAGAAGCTAGCTCAGCAAGCGAAGCGACCGTCACCGGCAATGATTCAACATGGACTAACAGCGACACACTTTATGTGGGCTTTTACGGAACAGCGACGCTGGCAATTGAGGATGGCGGCCATGTCTCCAACGCCACCGGTTTCATCGGTCGTGCAGATGGTGCTGAGGGCATAGCCACCGTTGTAGGTAGCGGCTCCACCTGGGACAACGAGATCCTCTATGTCGGTACAGACGGAAAGGGCTCGTTGACGGTAATGAACGGCGGTGCGGTATCGAATGAGGCTGCCGGCTTTGTAGGATATTCGTCTGGTGGACAGGGAGATGTCCTAATCACCGGCCGAGGTTCAAGTTGGACCAGCAAAGGCAATCTCAATATCGGACACGCTGGGACCGGCACCCTGACGATTGCCGACGGCGCCGCTGTTAAGGCGGGGAGCGGGGTAGGAAGCACTGATATTGGCAGCATCTCTGGTTCGACCGGTACGATCAATATCGGTGCGGCAGCAGGCGAGCGCGCTGCGGCAGCCGGCACGCTCGAATCTGCAGTGTTGCTGTTTGGCAGAGGCTCTGGCTCACTTGTGTTCAATCATACTGGGCTTCCAGACGGTTCCGCCCTGAATTTTACTCCTGAAATCGCGGGTCGAGGAACAATCCTTCACGAGAATGGCAGTACGGTCCTGAATGGCGACAATTCCCGCTTCACAGGTGAGACGGAGGTAACAGGGGGAGAGTTGATGATCGCAGACCGCCTCGGAGGCTCAGCTTCGGTCCACGGCGGCGGCTTGCGGGTGAATGGCCTCTTCGGCGGCAATGTTGACGCCTCTACCACCGGGCGGGTTATCGGGACCGGCACGATTGAGGGAAGCCTCTCGCTCTCCAATGGCGGTATTCTGTCGGGTCAGCAGGGACACTCACTCGCTGTGACCGGAAACCTGGGGCTCAATGCGGGCAGTACCCTTGATGTTGCTCTGGGAGGTGTTCGGGCGCAGGCACTCTTCGAGGTCGGTGGCAATCTCACACTCGACGGCACGCTTGAGATTACCGACCAGGGCGGATTCGGTGCCGGGGTCTACAGGCTGTTCGGCTACGCCGGAGGGTTAACGGACAATGGCCTTGCCATCGGTTCGATGCCGGCGGGCATCGTCGCGGAGGATCTGTCCATCCAGACCGCGGTCGATGGTCAGGTCAATCTGGTCTCTGCCGCAGGAGCAGAGCTCGGCTTCTGGGACGGCGGCAATGCTGCGTTACATGACAATAGTGCCGTGGATGGAGGCTCCGGCACCTGGACGGCGGACGGGCGTAACTGGTCCTCCGACAATGGTTCGGTCAACGGATCCTTCAAACCGAATCCGACCTTTGCGATCTTTCAGGGAAATCCTGGGGCAGTCACGGTAGACGATACCGCAGGCACGATCGGCGTCACTGGTATGCAATTTGCCACCGACGGATATCGCATCGCGGGCGATCCTGTCCAGCTGCTTGGCCTGAATGGCGAAACCATCATCAGGGTTGGCGATGGCGGAGCCTCAGACAGCGAAATGGCGGCCGGAATATCGGCAACATTGAGCGGCGCTTCCGGCGTGGTGAAGACGGGTGCCGGATCTTTGGTACTCACCGGCAACAACACCTACACCGGCGGTACCCGGATTGCGTCCGGAACATTATGGCTATCGTCGGATGCCAATCTCGGCGCGTCTTCGGGGGGATTGGTTTTCGACGGTGGAACGCTCGCCACAACGACTGGCTTCAGCTCCGGTCGTGCAGTCACCCTTGAAAACGCCGGACGATTCGATGTTTTCCGCGACCGCACGCTTAGCCTGTCAGGCGCGATTTCCGGACCGGGCGATATTGAAAAGCTTGGCCACGGCACCCTGACACTGTCGGGAAAAAACAACTACCTGGGTAACACACTCGTGCGGGCTGGAACTCTGGTGGCAGATACAAACGCAATTGGCGGTTCAATCGGCAATGCCGGCGCCTTTATATTCGATCAAGCCGGTGACGGAAGCTTTGCTGGCGATATTACCAGCCTGGACGGCACCCGCGGCCACATGATCAAGCGCGGCGCTGGCAAACTGATGCTTGCCGGCAGTTCAAGCCTTGACTGGACGGTCGGTGAAGGTGTCCTGGTTTCAGCCACCAATCGCTTCGCCGGCGACCTTGCGATCGGTGGGGACGGCGGCTTTTCGTTCGACCAAGCCTATGCCGGCAGTTATGCAGGTACAATCAGCGGCGCGGGTGCGTTCCTGCTGACCGGTGGCGGCACGGTCGCGCTCACAGGCGACAATTCCGGATTTGTAGGAACCACTGCGCTTTCCGATATGACCCTCGTGGTCAATAAGACACTTGGCGGATCCCTCTTCATCCTTGACGGCGGTCGCCTGGACGGGACCGGCACGGTTGGCGCAACGACGGTTGCTTCCGGCGGCACGCTCGCGCCAGGAAACTCGATCGGCACGCTAACTGTCGATGGCGATCTCAGCTTCGCGGCCGGATCGCGCTACGAGGCGGATGTAAATCCCCAAGGTACGAACAGCGATTTCTTGCATGTGACCGGCAATGCCACACTCAATGGCGGTGCTGTTGCCCATATCGGCGCGACCGGGGAATACGAACTGCGCTCAGCTTATACGATCATCTCGGCGGATGGCTCCCTGTCAGGAGCATTCGACGACGTGACGTCGGACTTTGCCTTTCTGACCCCGGTCCTGCTCTATGACTATGGTGCGGGCACCGTCGATCTGGAGCTTGTCCGTAATGATCGCGACTTCGCTTCCGTCGCCCTGACGTCGAACCAGATCGCCACTGCACAAGGGATCGAAAGCATCGGTCTTGATGTCGGCCATGCGGTTTATGATGCAATCGCTCAGCTCGCCAATGATGCCCACCTGGTCCGGGCCAGCTTCGATACGCTCTCGGGCGAGATCCACGGATCGGTCATGACAGCACTGATCGAGGACAGCCGGTTTATCCGCAGCGCCGCCAATGACCGGCTTCGTGCAGCTTTTGGTGGCACGGGCGCAGCTATCATGCCGGTTCTCGCTTATGGTCCGGGGGAGGTGCCCGTACAGGTCGCCCCCGATCATGCCGGACCGGTATTGTGGAGCCACGGCTTTGGCTCATGGGGCTCGACCGATAGCGATGGCAATGCAGCTTCGCTTGACCGCTCGACAGGCGGTTTGCTGGTTGGTGCGGACACATCCATCGGTGATTGGCGGATGGGCCTGCTGGCAGGCTACAGCCAGTCTATCTTTGACGCAAAGGACCGGGCGTCATCGGGCTCTAGCCCCAATTACCATCTTGGCCTGTATGGTGGAACCGGGTGGGGCGCGCTGGGCTTGCGCACTGGTGCTGCTTACACCTGGCACAATATCGATACCAGGCGCTCCGTCGCCATCGCGGGACTTACTGATGGCCTCTCATCCGATTACAGCGCCGGCACGTTCCAGGCGTTCGGGGAACTGGCCTATTGCCTGGAGCTTGATTTCGGGACGCGGCTGGAGCCGTTCGCCAATCTCGCCCATGTCAACCTGCACCGCGGCAGCTTTGCCGAACGGGGCGGGGCAGCGGCACTGAGCGGGGCGAGCGAGACCATCGGTATGACCTTCACAACACTTGGGCTGAGGGGCGAGCACAATCTCAAGCTCGGCACCATGGATACAACGCTGAAGGGCACACTCGGGTGGCGGCACGCCTCTGGCGACATCACTCCCGAAAGCACTCATGCTTTCTCGGCTGGCGACGTCTTTACCGTCGCCGGTGCGCCGGTCGCAAAAGATGCCGCCATTGTCGAAGTCGGCCTCGATCTTGACCTGACGACCGAGGCAGCCTTGGGTCTCTCCTACACTGGCCGGCTCGCCTCAGACGCCGCTGATCATGGGTTCAAGGGGACTCTGAGCGTGAGATTTTAGCATGAGCAGACGGAACGGCAGCCCCATGTTCAGGATCCTCCACTTGTCCTCATGCCACGCTTATCGGCTCGCGACGAAGCAATAGCTCGAGTGAACACTGCCGGACCTTAGGTGGCACGCGCTCGCCCGTCATTTACTGTACCAAGATCGAAATCGGAAAATACTCTCCTTGTCCGCTCTGCCGTATCCTCCTGTGCCTGAATGCAAATTCGATACTGAGCGGAACGTAGCTCAAAACGCATCACAGTGGCCGGGGACCGTCCTCCAAAAACCCGAGATCATCCTCGATGGTGGACGCCCAAGGTCTACCGTCTGAAGGGCGACCACAAACCAGGACACCATCCACGTCGATCATCAATGCGGCGACAAAACTGATTGCCCTCCTTGTCGCAAAATCCCCCAAACACTACTACTTACGGTCGAAAGACGTCAGGCTGCAACTTTCCGGACTTCATAAGATGCTACAAGGTGTAGGATATTGAAAACGCATCATCGAGTGCGTCCTGATCCTTCGTTGGGGGCTCAATTCCATTATAGTCGGCAAGCTTGTGGAGGGCTGTCTGTCCCAGAGAGATGGACCACGGCATACTTTATCACTCGCACTGAGTTCGGACTCGGCTCCGCAATTTGGTCACGCGATATCGCGAAGGCAAAATCCCTAGCACGCAGGATCAACTCGGGGGCTGTCTTCATAAACGGCATGGTCGCTTCAGATCCCCGCTACCCGTTCGGCGGCATCAAGCGGTCGGGCTATGGTCGCGAGCTTGGTGTCTATGGCATTCGTGAATTCGTCAACATCAAGACCGTCTGGGTCGGTCCAGTTAAAGTATAGAGGAGGAACCGGAAATGGTAGGCGCAGCGATACCTACGTCCAAGGGAGCTCAAGACCAACGACCGTGGCGGCGGAGCCAGGACAACGCCACTGGTGACCCGCAAATGCGGGTCGACCAGCATGATTAACGGCATTACCGTCTTCGATCCCGGGGCCTCGATCGGTCTTCATCGTCACAACTGCGAGGAAAGCGTGATGGTGCTGGACGGTGAAGCTATTGCGGAAATCGACGGTGTTCAGCATCGATTGGGCGCGAACGATACGACTTGGATTCCCACTAACATTCCACATCGGTTCATCAATGCGTCGAATAGTGAACCGATGCGCATTTTTTGGATTTACGCTTCCATAGATGCGACGCGGACGATGATTGCAACGGGAGAGGAGCGGGCCATTGACGCTGAACATGCAACCGCAGGAGCATCAGGCTAAATGTTTACTGAGGTTGCCGAAACTACCGTCCTGGAAGGCAAGGCGTTGCTTTTTGAAGACGGTGTCTCCAAGGCCGTTCCGCTGTGTCGCTTTGCCCTTAAAGGGGTTCTTCCTCACTTTGTGTGGTTAATAGATCCTTAACGTCGCAGTTGCTATCCACGGTGATACGCACGAAATCAAAATGGTCACCCGGCCCAAGCGTCAACGTTCTGGGCATCTCTCTCGAAAGCGAAGTCAGAATTACGAAAACTATATGGGCCGTTGGAGCCGGCGGGTTGCCGCGAAATTTGTCGAATGGCTAGCACCACAGCAGAATGCCGCCTGGCTCAAGGTCGGTTGCGGCACCGGCGCACTGACTGCGACCATACTTGGTGAATGCGCGCCGCGTTCGATTCTGTCAACCGACCCGTCGGAAGCCTTCCTGGCGCATGCCCGCTCGGGGATCGAGGATCATCGTGTTCGCTTCCAGGTAGCAAGCGCCCAAGACCTTCCGGCCGAAAATGCCAGCATGGACGTCGTCGTCTCGGCACTTGTGCTGAACTTCGTCCCGGATCGGCCGTCGGCACTAGACGAAATGCAGCGCGTTCTAAAGCCGAACGGATTGTTGTCCTTCTACGTCTGGGATTATCCCGCTGGCGGTATCGGCTTCATCGACAGTTTCTGGAAGGCCGCCACCGAAGTTGATCCTCAAGCCGCCGCACTGGACGAGAGCAAGCGGTTCCCGTTCTGCACGCGCGAGGGGCTGGCGGAAATTTGCAACGCGGCAGGGTTGCGTTCGCCCGCCATCGCACCGATCGAGATCGAAACCGTGTTCCCGGATTTTGAAGCGTTCTGGCTGCCGTTCACGTTGGGAGCAGGACCTGCGCCGGGCTATTGCGTCAGCCTCCCCGAGGATCATCGGGCAAAGCTGAAGGCGAGGCTCGCCAAGACACTGGGAACGGATGGCGCGATTCGCCTTTTCGCGCGGGTATGGGCAGTCAAGACGCGCCGATTAGAGCTGTCAATCAGCGTGCAAAAGTAAGGATGGAATTCTCCCGCATAGGCGCAGTTACGCGGCCTCGCTTCGAAGACGTACTACGTCCCTGGATGGCGGCAGCCCGAACTGCCGGGCATATTCCCGGCTGAACTGGTTCGGGCTTTCGTAGCCGACACCGAACGCCACTGAAGTGGCATTTCCTTTTCCGGCCATAAGTAGCGTGCGCGCATGCAACAGCCGGACTTGCTTCTGGTACTGGATCGGGCTCAGCGCCGTGACAGCCTTGAAGTGGCGGTGGAATGCCGAAACACTCAGGGCTGCCATCTCGGCGAGCACTTCCACCCTCAGGGGCTTTGCAAAATTCTGTCGAATCCATTGGATTGCCACGCTGATCCGTGAAAGCGCCGCATCTGGTGCTGCGATATCCCGAAGCATCCAGCCGAGCGGCCCCTGCAGCACGCGGAACAGGATCTCCTTTTCGTAAGCGGGGGCCAGCACAGCGACCTCGTCCGGCCTGTCCATCAGCCGGAGCATTCGAACCCAGGCATCGAGAAACTCGTCGTTGACCGGGGCAACCGAGAAGCCTGATCCGAATAGCTTGCTGCAGACCTGGATGGGAAGGTCACTGATCAGCGCCGCGACAGTGGGAGGATGAAGCGTCAGGCTGACCGCGAGATACGGCTCCCCTGTGGCCGACGGATGCACCGCCCCCACGGCCGGAAGATCGACAGACATGACGAAATAGGTGGCCGGATCGTAGGCAAAAGTTCGCTCGCCAACCGTCATCGTCTTCGAGCCCGTCAGGATCAGGTTGATCATCGGCTCGTAGACGGCTGAGAGCCGATGTCCCGGTATCTCGCCCTGCACCATGGCAACACGGGGGATGCCCGTCTCCGTCCGGCGGTTTTCGGCCGACGAAGCCAAACTGCGCAGTTCCTGGAGTTGCTTTTTCATGGGAGCGAAGGTGACAGACTGAGATCGGCTCCGCAAGCGAGAAGCAGAAATAGGCAAGTTTTAGAGAGAAATGGGTGAGCGCGAGAGACGGTGCAGGCTTAGCTTCAGGTCATACCAACACAGAAGGAAAGACTCATGAAGATCGTCGTCATCACCGGAAGCAGCCGGGGCCTCGGAGCGAGCGCCGCCGTTGAGTGCGCCCGAAACGGCATGGGCGTTGTCGTTACCTACAACAGCAATCTCGAAAAGGCAGAGGAGGTCGTGAAGACGATCGTGCAGAGCGGCGGCAGGGCCGTGGCTCTCAAGCTTGACGTCGGAAACGTCAGCGGCTTTCCAGCGTTCCGTGACGCCGTAGCCGCCCAACTAAAAACCGTCTGGGGCCGTGGCGACTTCGACTGTCTCGTCAACAACGCGGGCTACGGCCTATTCAATCCGATTGCAACAGTGACGGAAGAACAGTTCGACGGGCTGTTCAACGTCCATCTCAAGGGACCGTTCTTCCTGACCCAGATCCTGCTGCCGATGATGGCGGATGGCGGCCAGATCATCAACATCACGAGCGCCACCTCGCGCGTGGCCACTGCCGGGGTCGCGCCCTATGCCTCGTTCAAAGGCGGTCTCGAGGTCCTCACCCGGTACATGGCCAAGGAGTTCGGCGAGCGGGGAATCAGGGCGAACTCGATCGCACCCGGGGCAATCCGCACCGAACTGGGTGGTGGCATGAACGACGAGTTCGAGGCGATACTCGCGGGCCAGACCGCGCTCGCCCGCGTCGGCGAACCCGAAGAGATCGGTGGCGTTGTCGCCAGCCTTCTGTCGAGTGAGAACCGCTGGATCAACGCCCAGAACATCGAAGTCGCGGGCGGCTACATCATCTGACCAAAGGAGAGCAGCATGCTCGACCACATCTTCATCTCCGTCAGCGATATCGCCCGCTCGATCGCCTTTTACGAGGCGGCACTGGCACCACTCGGAATTGCCCACGCACATGACTACGAAGGAAAGGACGGACCTTGCGGCCATCCGGACCTGAAAGGTTTTGGCGCGAACGGCAGGGTGTTCTTCTGGCTACGCGAAGGGGTCGTGGACGGCCGCGCAGCGCATGTCGGTTTCGTCGCCAGGGGCACCGACCAAGTGGATGCCGCTTTCGGCGCGGCGATCATCGCGGGTGCAACCGAGATACATCCGCCCGGCCCGCAGCTTCACTACGACCCACGCTATTACGCCGCACAGGTTCGCGACCCCGATGGTTACAGCCTCGAATTTGTCTACAAGGATTGGCAGCACTGACATGACAAAACTGATGATCTATGGCGCGACCGGCTATACCGGCCGCATGGCAGCGAAATATGCGAAAGCGGCAGGCACGCCTGTCGTTCTCGCAGGCCGTACCGAGGAATCTCTCTCCAGGCTTGCTGCAGAGCTCGGCGTTGAATACCGGGTGTTCGGCCTCGACGAGGCTGCGGCGATTGACAAAGGCCTTGCCTATATTTCGGTCCTGCTGAACTGCGCCGGTCCTTTCCTGCGAACCGCCGGAGCTTTGATGCGGGCGTCGCTCCGCAACGGCGTACACTATCTCGACACTGCAGCCGAACTCGACAGCTACTGCCTGGCCGAAGACCTGGATGATGAGGCGAAGGCAGCGGGGATCATGCTGATGCCGGGCGGTGGTGGCAGCGTCGCAATGCTCGGCAGCCTCGCCGGACACGCTGTCGGGAGAGTCCACGACCCCCGAAAAATCAGGATCGCGCTGCATGTCGCAGGTGGCCTCTCGCGCGGGTCGGCAATCAGCGCCATGGAGAATGTCACGACCCAGACTCTGGCTCGTATCGATGGCAAGCTCGTAAGCGCTCCTGCTGAGGGAATTCGAAAATTCGACTTCGGCAAGGGTGGGGTCGACTGTTTTCCGGTGACGCTTCCCGATCTCATCACGATCTGGCGGTCGACGGGCGTCCCTGATGTCGAGACCTTTGTGCATGTGACAGGCGATGGCTTCCCGCAGGGCGATGTTTCGCTGCTTCCGGATGGGCCGAGCGAAGACGAGCGCCTCGCGAACCGATACCAGGCGGCCATTGAAGTCACCAACGCGGAAGGCCAGGTGACCAGCTCGCGTCTCGACACGGTCAACGGCTATACCTTCACCGCGATGGCAGCGGCCGAAGCCGGCCGCCGCGTGCTGGGAGGAGAATTCCGACCTGGCTTCCAGACGCCCGCCGTTGTGTTCGGAAGCGGCTTTGCTCAGACTATCGCCGACACCACAATCGTCGACATCTGAGGAACGCCATGCAGAAGCTCGTCGAATCATTCATCGCATCCGCAAACGTCTTCGACGTCGAGCGCGCGCTGTCCCTGTTTGCTCCCGATGCGGTCATCGAAGATGTTTCGGTCGGCAATGCCTTCGTCGGCTGGGACGGCGTCCGGATCTATCTGGAGCGGTTCTTCGTTGGTTACAACACCGCAAGCAGGGTGCTGTCTATTGAGACGCTGGACGGCTTCAATTCGAATGTCCGTGTCGATTTAGCCGGAGATTTCGGTCACGAGGTGGGCATCCTCAAGATCGCTATCAATTCGGACGGTCTGATCGAGCGCATCGATGCCGATCTCGAGTAGCCGCCCACCTTACAGTCACATCAAGACAATGAACATCTGCGCCTGAGGCGCGGATGCCGGGGGAGGCTTGTATTCGCAAGTCTCCGGCACAATAAGGAGTACGTTCATGACAATTTCGCCATCTCCCACTCAGGAGGCTGCCGACAAGTTGGCTGTCGTCGAAACGCTGTATCGCTTCGCAGCAGGTATCGACCTCCGAGACAAGGAGCTTCTCTCGTCGTCGCTCGCAGAAAACGCGATCTCGGACTTCCGACCGGCCGCCGCCAAGGCCGGGTTCGAATATCCAGTCATCGAAGGCCGGGATTTCATTGCCACGGCCCTGTTGACGTCGCTTGGTACACTGGACACCACCCACTCCGTCAGCAATCCACGTGTGACCATCAATGGTGACACGGCACGCATGGACGTGCTCGTGGAAGCCCAGCACGTTCCTCGTCACGATTCCTCGCGTCACTACCTCATGAAGAACCGCTACGATGTCGAACTGGCGAGAAGCGGGGACAAATGGCTCATTACTCGAAACACGGTCGACAATGTCTGGCGGACGGGTGACCTGACTGTTCTCTCTGATATCTAAGCTTCCCATACAGGTGACGCCAATGAAATGGCGGCGGATTCTGTTCCCGCCTCCATTCTCACGCGGAAGGACCGCTGTTGATACAAACATGCAGCCATCTCAGTCCGCTCCATGTCCGGTTCAGCGCCATCGCCGGGTGAACGTATGACCGAGATGCGGGTGCATTGCCGCCCGGCATATTGACAATCGGTCGGCGGTGTCTCAGACCGCATTTCGGCGTAAGCTGGGAAGAAAATCGCCCGCGATGTCACAACTGCCGAAGTGAGAAAGGCGCAATGGGCTGATGGCCTCTCGCTCATCGAGCCTCTTGTCTTGAAGGAGGAGCGCTAAGATGAGCACCGACCGGGATACCGTGCGGTCCTATGATACGGTCGCGGCGGAGTACGCTTCAGAGGCCGCGGCGATGCCCGAATGGGTCGCGACAGAGATCGATGTGTTCGTGACCGCGCTGGGTGGCTCGGGCAGGGTGCTGGAGATCGGAAGCGGTGGCGGGCGAGATGCTCTTGAGCTTGAGAAACGGGGAATTAGCGTCCGGCGCACCGACATCTCGAAGGGTTTCGTCGACCTGCTTTGCGAACGTGGCTTCGAGGCTGACCTGTTGGACCCGCTGACCGATGAGTTGGCCGACCCGCAGCGTCCCGGCACGCCGTACGACGGGATCTGGGCCTGTGCCAGCCTGATTCACGTCGCGCGCGAGGATTTCGCCACGGTGCTTGGACGGCTGGCCGAGGCGACCCGGACCGGTGGCCGACTGTACGTCTCGGTTAGAGAGGGCGACGGCGAGGATGTGTCCACACACGGCAGTGCTGCTGCGCCGCGGCGCTACTTCGAGACGTACTGGCGCGAGTCTGCCTTGCGGTCCGCACTCTCTGACGCCGGCTGGATAGTCAGCGAGGTACGTCGGTGCGTCGGAAAGCCCCCTGATCGGTGGCTGAGCGTTCGGGCGAGTCGAGTGTAACGCACAAAGACTTGCGCGAATGGCCAGTTGTGGCACGACTATGAACTTTAGGTGGCTGCCGAAATGGCTGCTTCCAGGCGAGGCAAAGATTGCCTCTATGGCCGATATGAAGGCGCAAAGCAGTCGTCGTTCTTTGGTGGTTTTCATTCCTGTTTTGCCGAATCCCATAATTATTCGGAACGAGGGGGGACAACTAGGGGGTTGCAGTCCCTATCTTTTTTCAAGGCGATCATTGAATAGGCACTACACAACAGGCTTTTAATCGGGATTGTAGACATTCACGCTACAATCGAAAACGCTCCAAATTCGCCTATTATCGGCATTTTCAAAGGAAGGGTTTTTGGCAGGTTCCGCAATTGAACAGGCCGATTTTGAATTGGGAAAAGATTTCAGTGGGGTCGTGGGTTAGATACTTCTCAATGCGAGGCGAATGCGGTGTCCCTAACTGCCATATCGGTGTATTTCTTTGTCAAACGATTCTCCGATTTGATCTATATACATGGAAACTTCGCTTTATCTGCCGGTCAAAAGCTTTCTCGAAGAGGCAGGTTACGTCGTCAAGGGCGAGGTTGGCGGCTGCGATCTTGTCGGCCTAAGTAATGACGATCCGCCTGTTGTCGTGGTCGCCGAGCTAAAATTGAGTTTCAATCTGGAGCTCATTTTGCAGGCGGTCGACCGGGCGACCATTTCAAACGAGGTCTGGATCGCTGCCCGGATATCGTCCAGCGGTAGAGGTCGTGAATCCGACAAACGCTACCGCAACCTATGCCGCAGGCTTGGCGTTGGCATGCTGGGCATTTCCGATGCCGGCGAGGTCAGCGTTATCGTTGGTTCCGTATCACCAATGCCGCGGACCGATCTAAAGCGGCGTTCGAGGCTTATGCGCGAACATCAGAAACGACGCGGAGATCCGGTGCTTGGTGGTAGTACCCGCACGCCAATTATGACGGCATATCGGCAGCAGGCGCTTGCCTGTGCGGCAACGCTGACGGCAGGACCGCTGCGAGTGCGTGATATTAGAACCAACGTACCGGACGCGGGCAAGATATTGCTTTCGAATGTTTATGGCTGGTTTGAGCGCCTCGATAGGGGCATCTATGCGTTGACAGAAGCTGGCCGCATCGCGCTGCAGCGATGGCCGCAGCCGGATGTGCAGGGAGCCAGTAGCCACGACACTTGAGTGTTGGTTATTCATTCCGAATGTGCGTCAGAGAAGATTGCGTCCTATACATCGTTTATGCCGGGCCTGCAGCCGTTCTGTACTGCGAAAAATCGCATAATGGCTCATCCGGAACAGGACCTTAGAAAACCGCGTTGAGTGGTTCTGCGGTTCGATTCCGCTCAAGACCGAGGCTTCGGCATTCCCAAAACTGGACAGGATGGATCGCGGAGTTTCGCGAGGTGACAGCGAAAAACTTTTCCGGTGCTTCTGCATCAGAATCGGCCATGTGCAACCCGCCGCACGCCGCTACGCTGTTAAGTCCCCTTCGATTGTTGGCGAGGAGGAGAGGTTGGCGTTTGACACTCCCGCCTGCCGCTCTGAGGCGGCGCTATCGGCGTCCCAACAAAACCAAAGATCAACCAAATGTCTCCTGCACATACATGAGGTCAGTATATTCCCTCACGATCGCGATTTTTCCGTCTCGGATCTTGAAGAGAAAGAAATACTCGTTCTCATAGATTTTGCCCAACTTTGTGGTCGCTCGCGATCGAACTTCTGCGGCGACACTGTCACCCTCACCGACCATGTTGATGATTTTCATATCGAGACCAGTCGTGTAGGCCGAAAACATGTTACGGAACATGGATGCGGCCTCTGCTTTGGTCTTCGTTCCTGCGGACGAAAACAGGTTCGGCTTGCCGTTAACCCACCATGTGGCGTCCTCAGTCATGGCATCAATCAATCCGTCCACGTTCGACGTTCTGAAATGGTCGCAGAATTCTCGTACGATTTGCTTGTTGTCTTCTGTGCTCATGGTTGTTTTTCCAATGTTGAGGCTGAGGGGAAATTGGGCGCCGCGCGGGCTTCGAATGCAGCCAAGGGCCTGACCCGTGCTGTCCGGCGTCGGCGTCCACGGGACGATCGTCCCACGCCTGCTGACGCCGGTGTGAAGGCTCACAGACCGAACTGTGCTTTGTCGCCGCGCCATCCAGTCGACTTCAGGAACTGCTCCCACGAGAGCGTCTCCGGATTCAAGCGACGGCTCCATTCCAGGTCGTGTTCCTTACCGAAGTAGCCATACTCGACGGCAAACTCGACCATGCCGATCAACTCGTCGACAAGCAGCTCATTGGCGGCGAAACCCGGGAAGAATTTCAGAAGCTCTTCGCGCTCAAAAGCGCTGCGGTACTCGGCTTTGACGCCGGTGACGCGCTGGAATGTATCGACCATCTCGCGAGGAGACAGGATGTCGCCGACGATCGGGATCGTCTTGCCCTTGAAGGTGTGAGGGTCGGAGAGCACGGAAAGCACTGCCGGGCCGGTCGCAGTGACCGGATCGACGAAGGGTGCACGGAAATCCTCCGGCAGGTAGATCGGCATGAGAAGAGTGTCGCCGTCCATCTGAGGTACATAATATTCCAGGAGGTTAGTGTAGAAGAAGGCCAGCGATACGAACGAATGCGTTATCGGCAGCGTGCGAATGTAGTCGGCGACAAGGGCCTTGTCGGTGAAGTGCGGGGTGAACTTTCTGCCGCCGGAGATTTTGTCGACATTTTCGAGGGTCGAGAAGACGATGTGACCGACGCCGGCCTCGACCGCTGCATCTGCCAGCTGTTTGCCGAGCACGAACTCGGCATTATCCTGCGGCAGGAGCTGCGGCGTCATAAGATACGCGCCGTCGGCGCCCCTGAAGGCCGTCACAAGGTCCTTCTCGTGGCCGAGGCCAAGCGGCGCGACTACGACTTCGGCGCCGAGATCCGCCAAGCTGCGGGCCCCGACAGAGTAACGATTGCGGGTGAGCGCCCGCACCCGATACTGTTTGCTCTTGAGCAGGGCAGTGGCGACACTTCGACCCTGCTTGCTGGTGGCGCCAACAACCGCGATTAGCGGCATTTGTTCGGTAGACATTGAAATTGGTTCCCTACTTTTGATGCGTGGCTGGAAACGCGGCGCATCAGGTAGCGCCCCTTCTTTCCATGCAACCCAAGTAAGGATATGATGACTGTTGGTGAAGTACGTACAAATAGAGCATGTAGTATCATGAATGATAGTACCCCTTTAAAACGCAAACGCCGGACGGCTCATCGTACCGGCTGCGCTGTGGAAGCGACAATCTCTGTCATCGGCGGAGTGTGGAAACCGGTGATCCTCTTCCATCTGCTCGACGGCAAATTGCGCTTCAATGCTATTTGCCGCCTTACACCGGCGGCAACGCCAAGAATGATCACGCTTCAACTCAGAGAATTGGAGGCCGATGGCATCATCAGCCGGATCATTTACCCCGAGGTGCCACCAAAGGTGGAATATGAGCTCACCCAGTTGGGGCAATCACTGGCTCCGGTACTTGTCAGTATGTGCGAGTGGGGGGAGAAACTGCAGGAACTCAGCGGGCTCCCAGTCGATACGGGGGCATGTAGAAGCACGCTGAGGCAGGAGGCAGTTCTTCAAGAAAAGATCGCTTAGCTGCCGTCTAAAGCATCCTAGGTGTTATCCTTTAAAGACAGTAAGACTGTCCGGCTAAGAACCTTAGCGCGAAAGAAGATTGTCACGCGACAGGTCAAGAACGGTGATGCGGATGCGGTGTCCGACCCACCTGATCATCTGGTAATGAAGATTTTCGATAAGCGATACTCCTGTGCGTGTGACCAGCAAGCGGAAAGGGACTGACCGCTATACTCCTTCTCCGCAACTTGAAAAATGACTCGAACGTTGGGCAACGAACTGACACCTCTAGACGAATTAGTGCAGCGATATATCGGGCAGATTAGGGTTCAAGTTGCGCGCGTAAAATGCGGCCAGCCGATCAATCGCTTTACCCACGTACTCCGGCTTGTAGTACATGTCGTAGTGACCGGCACCTTCTACGACCATGAAATCTTTCTCGCTGGAAGACGAAAGGTCAAACAGACGTTGGCCTGACTCGTACTGACCAGTGGTCCCCCGCCGACCTCCAACAATGACCTGCAGAGGTTGGGTCAATAGTTCCGGGACAAGGCTAGAAGCGTCGAAACTCAGCATGGAGCCATAGCTGACGAATAGCAGGCGGTTCGTGGAATTCGGGTGACGATACTGGGACTCCCGGTAAAACCTGACGGCTTCGAGCACATCCGGGTCCGTTATGCCCACATTTTCGGCCTCCTTCAGACTATCAGGGATCCAAGGATCCCGACGCTGCTCGCCACCAAGCGCTTCGGCCGGTCCGCTGGTTCGCCACGTCCACCAGCGTTTGGCGATAGTCTGGCAGCAGGCGGCGAAGCGCTTCGCCGATGTCGTTGGCAACGACCGTTCCAACCGCTCTGAACCGGCATTCTGACAAGGCAGCGCTGATCGCGTAGCCTCCACCGGCGCAGATGCCAAGAAGACCAATGCGATCAGCATCCACGTAAGCCAACGTTGTTAAATAATCGATCGCGCAACGAAGATCTTCGATACGGGCAGCGGGGCTTCAAGGTCCCGTGGTTCGCCACCACTTTCGCCCTGATGGGACGGATCGAAGGCAAGAGCTATAAAACCTTTCTTCGCCAACTTTTCCGCATATATCGCACCGATCTGTTCCTTCACGCTGCTTCCGGGCGTTGCCAGAACAATCGCCGGATACGACAGGCTGCCATCGAACCCGGGAGGCAGATGTACATTGCCGGCAACTTCAATGTTTCCGTTTTGAATGAGATGCGTTTCATGTTGGACTACCTATCGATCTTGAATTTCTCATACTCAGGAGTTCAGACCTTCATTACGACCCGCCCCAGAGGCTTTGCCGTCTCTGCGTGCTCATGCGCGGAGGCTGCATCCTTGAGTGAGAACGTCCGATCAATAACGACCTCCAAGCGCCGGTCGGTCGCGGCTTTCAGGAGGGCGTCGACCGTTTCGTGTACCGCGGGCCTTTCGAACAGGGCTCCCATGAACACGCCGTGTAGCGTTTGGTTATTCTGCATCGGTTGCCATAGTTCGACGGCTAGACCGCCTCCGCCTGCATTGCCGACGAAAACCAAGCGTCCTTCGGGGGCGAGCGCCGACAGCGAACCCTGCAAGGTCGAGCCGACCGGATCGATGACGAGATCTGCACCCTTGCAACCCGTCAGCCGCCGAACCTCTTCGACCACATCCTGGTTGTGGCGGTCGATGAGATGTGTCGCACCGAGCGCGCGCAGGCGCGCCTGCCTCTCATTGCCACTGGCAACGGCGATTACCTGCGCCCCAGCCTGACGTGCCAGCTGAACTGCAGCAAGTCCGACACCACCTGCTGCCCCATGGATCAGCACCGTCTCTTCAGCCTGTAACTGTCCCTTGGTGCTTACGCAGTGATAGGCCGTACCGAATGAGATCGGCAGTACCGCGCCCTCGGCCATGCTCAAGCCGTCGGGGACCAGCCATGTGCGGGTTTCCGGCACCGCCCAGAGTTCGGCATGGGATCCCTGCATGTCGAAAGCCGCCACCTGCTGTCCGACGGTTCGGTGCTTCACGTTTTCGCCGACGGCAACAATCGTTCCCGCGGCGGCGTAACCGACAATCCACCGGGATTGCTGTTTCGTCGAACGGCGATTGACTAGGTCGCCTCCCTCAATGGAGACAGCCTCGACGGCAATGAGCACATCACCCGGTCCACAGGCTGGATCCGGCATATCGACATACTCGAGAACGGCTGGAATACCAGGGTTGTCATATACTGCAGCTTTCATCTATTTCTCCTTTTCCGTAACGGCGGGCCCACTGTTATTCATCGACCCCAACTTGTAGCGCTCAGCCACTCTGCTGAAGCTGACTGGTAAGGGTTGCGCAGTGCTTGAGGGGCCGGATCGTGGTCGTCTCCCGTACTACCGGGCACCATTTGGGTTGCTAAAGGGCCAGACGCCTGAAGCCTCCCAGTCGTTTGAGAGCTGCTACAGCGGCTGAGCTTTTCTTTTGAAATAATAATGAAAGACGAAATGCGCTGGGGAAACGACCGCAACCAATTCCCACCCAGCGTCACCGAGTTCGTTCATCTGATGATTATCGAGCGTTTTGTCGACTGTCAGGTATTCCCATTTCATGATGGACCTCGTTTATTGCTGTTACCGATTGCTTGCGACAGGTGAAGGAGTTTGTCAGGGCGTCGTGGTGTGCGCAGACTGGGTCTTCCAATAGGTGTCGATGATGTTGCGACAGTTCTGAACGACATGATCGCCAACCTCCGGGTTTCCTCCCCGTAGCGTATCCGGATTGCCTCCGCAAAGGCGCACGAACGTTGCCTGTTGAACCGCAAACGTAAAATAGCCTTCACTGGTCGGTTCGAAGCTCAAACCGGCGTCCCGGACGCTCGCTGCAACTTCGATTGCTGCATCGGAGATGGCGCGAGCCACCTTCTCAAGCATCTTCTGTTCGGCTGCTTGCTGGATATCTAGGAAGGAGCGCTCCTGGGGTGTGGGAATGGGGCAGCTGTGGGTCTTCATCACGTTCTCGTTGCTGGAAGGCTGAGGTTCTGATCGCGGTGCGCGATCAGCTGGCTGCAGCCATGGTTCGCCCATTGCTCAGCGCGACTAGTCATTGTGCACTAATGCGGCCGTGGCAGGGTGTCATTCCAGGATGGCAGTGACACGAATCTCAATTCGCATGGCAGGGAGCCCAAGGGCTTCTACACCGGTTTGCGTCCAAATCGGAGCGCGATCGGGCATGTACCTACGGAAGAAACCGGCAATTGTGTCGTTCACAATCGGCGGAAAGCCTCCAACGTGGTAAGAATTAACATGGACGACATCCCTCCACTCCGCGCCAGCCGCGGCCAAGGTTCGCTGGACATTCTCAAACGCTCGCTCGATCTCGCTCACGATCGAATCGGGGATTTCGAGTTCATCGTTCCATCCGCCTTGGCCGGATATCTCGACGCGATCACCGATCTTGAGCGCTTGTGAAAAGTGCAAAAGCTCGTGGAATTTCTGCCCGTATCCGGGTGTGACGAAAAGTTCAGGCTTGGCCATCAAGGTCTCCTATTGTCAAAAGTAGAAACATGGAGAAGGCGCCCACCGAAGTGATCAATGGCCGGCATGCACAGCCGATCAACGGTGGGTACCATTCTCCTATTCGGTACGAGAAAATCAGGCGATCGCACCGCCGTCCGCCGTAAGAATGGCGCCCGTGATGACACTCGCAGCCGGACTTGCGAGAAATACGACAGCGTTCGCGATTTCGCGCGGTTCGCCGTAGCGCCCCAAGGACGTCAAGCTCTTCTGCAAGTCTGCAGCTGGTCCATCCGCCGGGTTGCTCTCCGTGTCGGTTGCTCCGGGTTGCACGAGATTGACCGTGATGCCACTCGGACCAAGTTCACGCGAAAGACCGCGTGTGAAGGATGTGAGTGCTGCCTTGGACATTGCGTATGGTGTAATGCCGGGAAACGGTACCCGCTCACCCAGAGCCGAGCCGATTGTGACGATGCGGCCGCCTTTGCCGAGATGCGGGATGACGGCTTTCGCGAACAGGACCGGAGCCCGTACATTGACATCCATCAACGTCTGATACGCTGAGAGATCAAGGTCCGCGACCATTCCGTTGTGGCCAATCGCGGCGCTGTTCACAAGGATGTCCAGCCCGCCCAAAACGGAGACGGCCTCGCTTACTGAGCTAGCAATTGCCTCTGGGTCGGCACTGTCGGCCTGGATCGCAGCCACACGGCGTCCCAACTTTTCGATCGCTTCCGCTACCTTTGAAGCCTTTTCGGTGGAGCGTTGGTAGGTGAACGCAACATCCGCGCCGTTTTCCGCCAACGCCAATGCAATCGCAGCACCAATTCCTCGCGACCCGCCGGTTACCAATGCACGTTTGCCTTCGAGATTGATCATATTTCTGTTCCTTCTCCTAGATAAGTTGATGTGTTCCAGACCATTTGCGAAATACCGAAGCTGCGAACCGAACTAGCGAACAATATTTTGTGGAGCCTGCTGGCATGCTGTAGGTGCGCGACGCGCAAAACTCTGTCGCGTGAGCTGGAACGCTGGGACTGGCTAATAAACCTGTACCTGTCTCCCGCGTAGCTTCATCATTGTCTCCTTTTCTATGACCCTGAAGCTCAACTTGGCCGCGAGACTGTCGTATCGAGCTCAGACATGTCTGATCAGGAAGCTCCGGATGAACTGAGCAATCTCATCCGCGTGTGTTTCCAAGGCAAAATGCCCCGTATCGACCAGATGGACCTCTGCGGCGGGCAGGTCACGCTTGTAGGCCTCGGCACCCGCCGGTACGAATGCTGGATCATGTCTGCCCCAGACCGCCAGGAACGGTGGTTGATGATCCCGGAAATATGCCTGAAACTCTTCATACCGGTCGATGTTTGTTCTGTAGTCGAGGATAAGATCGAGCTGAATATCTTCCGCACCCGGCCGCGACATGAACGCGATATCAAGCTGGTAGCCATCGGGCGAAAGTCGCTCCTTTGATGTCCCGGTGCGGTATTGCCAATTCTCGATCACCTCAGGAGACAGGGACGCTCGACATGCCTCTCTGTTTTCGGCGGAGGGGTCCCGCCAATAGGTCTCCCAAGCGATCCATTCTTCACTGAACCCGTCGATGTAGGCGTTACCATTCTGGCTGATTATGGCAGTGATCCGCTCCGGATTGGCCGTCGCCATCCTGAAGCCCACCGGTGCGCCGTAGTCGAACACGTAAAGTGCATAGCGGCTGAGGCCGAGCGCCTCTGTAAAGCCTGTCATGATGGCGGCGAGGTTATCGAATGTGTAAGCAAACTCCCCACGTGGAGGAGAGATCGTTCGACCAAACCCGGGAAGATCTGGTGCGATGACCCGGTACCGATCTGCCAACAGCGGGATCAGATCACGGAACATGTGGCTGGATGACGGAAAGCCGTGAAGGAGAAGAAGGACCGGCGCTTCCTTCGAACCAGCCTCTCTGTAGAAAACCTCGATGTCTTTAACCTTTTGCGTTTTGTAGCTCACGGCCATTTTGGAACTCCTTCTCAAAGGTCTCGGCAAACCAACAGTAACGGATGGACGTAAAATACGACCGAACGGTCGGTTGTCAACCCTTCAAGGTTGTTGTATCAAGTGTCGTAGAACTCGGCTCGGAGAAAACGTATGAAAGTCTTGAGAGAAACGATCGTATCAACTGCGAGGGAATTGTTTCGATCGAAAGGGTATTCCGGGGCGTCGATGAACGACCTCGCGGATGCCGTGGGCCTGAAGAAATCATCGCTATACGTCCGCTTTCCCAACAAAGAAGCTCTCGTTCCGGCGGTCCTCGATCTCACCTTGCAAGAGACATTCGGTCAAAGAGACCTCGGCTCCCGGCAATGGGACGTAGAATTCATCGAGGTCATAGAACTAATTGCAGCCACTCTCATTGATCGCGGGCGATGCGTAGGCCTGCATCTTGCTTACGGCACAAGTGACGATACCCCGATTGCGAAGGATGCTGTTCGAGCCTTTTTCCAAGCGCACCGCGATCATCTGTCGAGCATCTTGTCCCGCGTCATGCCTGTTGATGTGGCTCGAGACATCGCAACCGACACGTTAGCCCGATTGGAAGGTGCCACAGCTTTTGTTGCGATATTCGGCGAGAAGGATGCCATGAAGCGAGCGGTTCGACTTTCCATTGAAGAAGCCCAAAAGGCGGCCGAAACCGAAAGCTTGGTCTGACCGCTGGTTATTGATCAGTGGTATTGGCGGGAACGCTACCGCGTCAAAGTGGAGTGACGGGGTGGCGGGCACGGAAGTCATCGCAGCTCGGAAACTCCGACCTGCCACCTTGAGTACGAGGGCCATATTCCTCATATGGTAATTTCGGACCCGTCCGGGTTCGCTTTGATGGAATACTCGCCGCTATATCTGAAACTGCGGACAGTTGCGAAAGTATCTTCCATAAACTGCACATAAGACAGTTTGCCGTTTTCACCGCGTGCCAGAACCGAGAAAGGCGACGTCACCTTTTTACCCAACACATTTGACGTGTAGGTGAACGTGCCGAAGATCGCTGCGCCGTCCTTATTTTCGAAACTGTCCTGGATTTCGAAGTTGTCTGTCGTCCAGTAACGGCCGACATTGATAAAAGTCTGAACTAGCCCTTCGGTACCTTCGTTGGTACCGGCCCAGGGCATGATCCTCTTCAGCTCCGGGTGCTCATAGTTCAGCGAAACATAAATGAAATCGTCCGTCGTGAATTGTTTTACGAAATCCAGGTCAGTCGGGTTCGACAGGATCGACTGCAATACCACTAACGGTGACGTCGGAGATGCAGGCTCGGCTTTAGACAACTTCTTAGCGTGCGCATTGATAGACATCGTTATTTCTCCTTTTAAATGACTTTGGGAATTGAGGTGTCAGCGTTGCGCTAAGCCCGGCTTGAGCGCGATGTGCTTGTGTTCGATGAAATCGTCCAGCGCGGCCAGACCGTTCAAGCGGCCAACGCCAGACTGCTTGAATCCGCCCTCCTCGGTACCGTCGTAGACCTTCGCCCAGTCATTGATCCATACCGAGCCCGCTTCGAGCGCCTGCGCGACGCGCAAGGATCGATCTACATCGCGTGTCCAGATGCTGGCCGACAGTCCGTACTCATTGTCGTTGGCAAGGCGGATCGCTTCCGCCTCGTCAGAGAACCGCTGAATCGTCAGCACTGGACCAAAAGTCTCCTCCTGTACGATAGCAAGACTGTTGTCGGAGACCTCCAGAAGGGCCGGGCGAAAGAAAGCGCCGTTTGCAAGGGGACCCACATTGATGGGGCCGCCACGCTCGACAACCTTCGCGCCGGCTGCGATAGCGGCCTCGACAACACCATCAACCCGCTCGACGTTAGCGCGGTCGATCAAAGGCCCCATGTCGCTGGAGGGGTCGGCGGCGGGGCCGACTTTGACGTTGCGCAACCGCTCAGCCAAGCCGTCGCGAACGGCCTCGTATTTGCCATTCTCCACGAGCAAGCGGGAGCCCGTCATGCAGAATTGGCCGCTAAAGACCGTCAACGCCTTTTCCAGAACCGGCAAGGCGGCATCAAGGTCTGCATCGTCAAAGACGATCATCGGCGTCTTGCCGCCGAGCTCCATTCCGAAGCGCTTGAGATACTTTGCGCCGGTGCTGCTAATGGCTCGTCCCGTACGGGTCGATCCGGTGAAACTAACGACCGGAACCTCCGGCGAGTCTACGAGATAGGCAGAACCCTCAGGCCCGCTCTCAAAAAACAGATTGATCACGCCATTCGGCAGGTCTTCTGCTTCGGCCATAATTTCGGCCATGACGCTTGCCGTCTGTGCGACTTGCGCCGGGAGTTTGATGACGGTGGTGCAACCAGCAGCCAGCGCTGGAGCCAGCGAGCGGATCGTCAGAATAACCGGAGAGTTCCAAGGGGCGATGACTGCCGCGACCCCCATCGGTTGCCGAAGGATCAGGGAGATGCTCCCGGGCTTGGGTGTCAGTGCCCGTCCACCTTCGACCAGCGCAGTCGCTGCCGAGTAGCGAAGTTTGCTCGCAACCATGTCCAATTCGAACGCGGCTTCTGCCTTCACCTTGCCATTCTCCAACGACAGAATTTCAAGCAGTCTGTCGCGGTTTCGTTCAAAGGCGCAGGCTAGTTGATCGAGCACGCGCGCCCGTAATTCGTGATCGTGGGCCCACATGGTTTCACGAAATGCCTTAGAGGCTGCTGCCACCGCAAATTTCGCTGCCTCCAGGCCATAGTCGGGGTAATGGCCGATTACGTTATAGGTCGCTGGGTCGATTGACTGTTGCAACTGACCTTCTTGGCACTGGGATCCGTTGATCCAATTGAAGGCTTTGCGGCTCGTTGCGCCGTCGGGAGTCATTATCATATCTCTGGATCCTCAAACGTTTGCGTGATCGTCCAAGAAGGACGAGATTAGAGCCGGCGTCTCGATTGCCACCGCAGAATTGCCATTTCGATTTTCGCGACAATTGTCCTCACTGCGGGCTGGCTAACGTTGGTGACAATCGGCACGATCATGAGCGTTGTGGCCAATACACGCAGTGGCAGTGGCCAGTTTTGCGTACGGTCGCCCACAAGCCAAATAATCAGAAGGACGATCGGGTAGACGGCGAGCCAAACCATCACGGTCGTTTTCAAGCGTTCGAGTATCACCTGCCGCATGGGGTCATTGCTTGCTTGATCCATTATCCGTCGCGTTGAATGAACAACGATGGAGGATATGTGCGTGAGTGAATGACATGATTATTTCTTCCCAAAGCTTTGCTCGACGTTCTAGTAGCGGTCTGCACGAATAGTTGCTGTGTTGATATTGGAGAATCGCGGCTATTGACGGAATGGTGGTATTCGTCGCATCATACCGGACATAATGTCGTCAATCGTCTCAATCGAGTCCCTCAGCGGTCTCGTCGCGTTCTCAGTTGCCGTCGAAACCGGAAGTTTCGCCGCTGCGGGAAGGAAGCTTGGCCTATCCGCATCCGCCGTTGGAAAGGCGGTAGAGCGACTTGAAGCGCGTATAGGTTTACGGTTGTTGAACCGTACGACCAGATCGCTAGCCGTGACCGGCGAAGGTGACATTCTATACCGATACGTCGCACGCATCTTGAAAGAACTGAAAGATGCTGAGCAAGAGCTTCATCTGGTCCAGAAGACACCCCGAGGTCGACTCAAGGTAAGCGTGCCCACAGTCTTAGGACGCAAGATTATCATGCCGGCGCTCCTCGATTTTCGGACCCTCTTCCCAGAGGTGACGACCGATATCAGCCTGGATGATGTGAAGGTCGATATTATCGAGGATGGATATGACGTGGTGCTGAGACTTGGGGAGCTGGAGGACTCGACCTTACGCGCGCGAAGAATCGGACCACACACATTCATAACGTGCGCCTCACCCGAATATCTTGCCCGCCGCGGAATTCCGCAAAGTCCAGCAGATCTCCATGATCATTGTTGTGTTTATTATCGTTTCCCCACCACCGGTCGGCAGGAGGTTTGGGCGTTCAAGAATTCACACCATGCAACGCCAAGCAAGCCCTCTGTCGTTTTGAACGACGGCGAGTCACTTGCATCCGCCGCACTGGGTGGATTGGGGATTATTCAGGCGCCAAGCTATCTCGTAAGTGAAGACATTGCGGCGGGACGTCTCCAAGCCGTCCTCGCAGATTACACGGACGAACGTGGCAGCGTTTCGCTCGTCTGGCCCCCTATGTCGGCACGAGCGCCCAAAGTTCGCGCCTTCATTGATTTCATGGCCGAGCGCGTTTCCCAAAAGCTTTATTGAGTCGGCACCCAAGATTTCTGTTCACTGCTATGGGACAGTTTGCTGTTTAGGATCGGTCTCATGGGAAATGCTCTTTAATTCAAGCCACTAACAGCAGAAGCGCAGGAGCCGAAGGTCCGTATCCGTTCAAGACCATCGGTCCGGCGCCCAGGTAGGCAGGCTACTTCTTTTCAAGCCAAATACACGAAATTATCGTTTAGCAAAAAAGCTTGTAACAGCATTCGTCACACCGGCCATTGAAAGTCTGCTCTCAATCGCGCTGCTAAGTGATCACAACGCTGAAGCGTAAGGAAAAATGAGTTGTCCCGACGCTAGTCCGCCCGGGCTGACGACAACCTGCTTCGAGCCATCTCTGAACTGACCGGTGTCGTGGCTATCAATCCCTTGGAATTGCACTTGCACCACCCGGGGATTCTCCCACTCGCCGTTCTTGCCGAACCGGATTTCACCCATGACCGTATCGAATACCGCATTACGGGAGAAATTCGACAAAGCCCGGTCGTCGAGCCCGCCGGTCGAGGTAATTGCTTTCGCGACGACTTGCATCTGAGCGTAGGCCAGCGGAGCCATGTAGTGCCCGAGAAGATCGACGCCTTCGACCCTGGCGCGCTCCCGATAGGTGTTTAGGAAGGCTGTGACGCCCGGGTACATCATAGTCGAAACCGGAACCCAATACTCGTAGTTCACCAAGCCGTTGAGCAGGGGACCCAGTGCCGTCTTTACGGACGTATTCTGGGGCCCGATCATACCCGCTCCCACCATTTTCGGGCGGAAGGAATGCTTGCGAATGGCGCGGATGAGATCGATCGAATCCTGAATGTAGGAGCATAGGAAAAGCAGGTCGCAATTGCTCGCAGCGACCGCATCCAAGATTGGCGCGAAGTCAGTGGTCGCAAGCGAATACTCAGCCTCATGGATGATCTTGAAACCGTGCTTTTTTGCGTTGGCCCTCGCGCCAAGAATGGGGTTTTCAGCGAACACGGCATCCGCGGAAAGGAGTGCGACGGTCATAGGCCGTGGCGTCTGCTGTGCGGCAATCTCGAAGAAACCCTCCGTCAGAGCCGCGTTAGGGTCCGGACCTGTCGGTATCATTGCAAAATAGTTCGTGTAGGAGAGCGCATTGTTGACGCCAAGACCCATCAATCCAACGAAATATCGCTGGCGTTCGATGATTAACGGCATGGTCGGCAATATGGTATTGGTGCCGTAGCCGCCGATGACCAGATCAACTTTATCCTCGTCGAGCAACCGTTCATATAGACCAGATACGCGGGACGCATCGCCTTCGTCGTCGTAGCAGACGAATTCGACGGCTCGGCCGAGCAGGCCACCCGAGTCGTTGATTTCGCTTCGCCAAATTTCGTGCGCAAGCCGAGCTGACTGACTGTTGCCCGCAAGCGGGCCTGTCAATGACAGGCAGTAGCCTATTCGGATCGGAGGTGTTGTAAACGAGATGATCATGCGCCTTTGCTAACGGAAGAACCAGGAACAGCCTCGGCACCATCATCTTTGGAGGGAGCTTTGACAGGTTGTTCGGCGTGGTTCGATCCTTCGAACCGTTCAGTTGATACTGTTGCTACAATCGTGTAGCGGGCGTCGGCTAATCATGACTAGCCTCAAAATCGGTGAAGCTGTGTCGCGGAACACGGAACGCGTCGTTCCGTTGTGAGGTCGTTAAATCAGCACCCCACCGGTTGTCCTGCGGATTAGATTCTTTCCTGCGGCAGGCGGCCTGACGAATAGTAAGGTGACAATGCATTCTTGCGGCAACGCGATCGAAGCTGCGGAGTATCACGTCGTTCCAGTTTTTGCGACACAGCTTTCCGATATCGGTAACTAGCCCACTCGTGCGCCTTAGCGATAATTGTCACGCTAAATGGTTGGCGTTTGTTGGCGCCAAATCCGAGCTGCCGCTCGCGTATCATAAGATCAATCCGAGGAGTAGAGCCGTGCAACCTTTAGACTATGATCGACTCATGCAAGCGAACTTGTCCAGCGTATTTAGCGAGCGCGATCCAGAACGGCGCCTGATCGCGATCGGCGAACTCTACGCCGCGGACGCTACACTTAATGAACCAGAAACTTCAGTCACGGGCCATGCGTCGATTTCCGATGCAGTCACAGCCCTTCTTACGAGTTTCCCCGCCGACTTCGTCTTCTCGGCACTTGGGCCAGCCCTGGGCCACCACGATATTGGCCGTTTGCGATGGCAGGCAGGCCCTCCTGATGGTCCCTCAGCGGTAACGGGTATGGATATCGCTCATTTCCAAGATGGTCGGATACATTCGCTGTATGTTTTTATCAAACCCGGCACCTAAGGGCGTTTGCTCACGGGCATTGTCTTAGAGATCCTTGAAGCCCGTTGTGCCCGAACAGCACTGACATCAAAGCTGTCGTCAAATATTATCCAAGCCCTGCTCTTTGATATTGGTGTAGTTGGTGGGGTTGGCCATTATGAGTATGATCACAAGCCGGGCTTATTGGACCAAGCGGTCGCCTGGCTAGCACGTTCGACATGCGACTTTTGACCATCTGGTGCCGAAGAGTACCAACGCCAGTTAGCTGCGATACTCACGAAATGAGGCTAGGCATCCGGGGGCTCGTCGTCATCAAAGCATTCGATCAGCATATCGGTCAGAACGCGCACTTTCCTGGCTGGATATTGCGCTGGAGGCCGCACAACATAAATCCCAGCCGGCGGTAGAGGATACTTTGTCATCACGGGGACAAGTGCACCGGAGGCAACATACTCTTTGATCAGCCCTTCGGGGAGATAGGCTATGCCGATACCCGCTACCGCAGCGGCCGTAAGAGCGACGGCGTTGTCAGCCTTGAAGCGGCCTCGCGGGTTGACCGTGATGGTCTTCTCGGCACCCAGAAAATGCCAAGCTTCCGTTCCCTGCATCAAAGCCTGATGGCTGGCAAGATCCTGCGGTGTCTCGGGAGATCCGTGTTTCTCGATATAGTCGGGACTCGCAACAAGCTTCCCGTAGATGGGCCCGACGCGTCTCGCGATCAGATTGGAATCCTGAAGATAGCCGAGCCTTATGGCACAGTCGTAGCCTTCTGTAATAAGATCGACGACCTGGTCACTGTAAGAGGTCTGTATTTGTAAGAGCGGATGGCGGCGCGCCATCTCCGCAATGACGCTGGCCAAGTGCGTTGGCCCGAACGATAAAGGTGCAGCGATCCGCAAGCGCCCGCGAAGCTCACCGGCAGGCAAGATCGTTTCCTTCGCCACGTCGATTTCCGCACAGACCCTTGCTGCATAGTCCCGGAAGGTGCTGCCGGCCTCTGTGAGCGCGGCGCCACGCGTACTTCTCGCAAGTAGCTGCGCGCCGAGTTCCTCTTCAAGCCGGACCAAACTCCGGCTGACCATCGATTTCGAGACACCAAGCCGCAACGCGGCGGCCGTCACACCACCAGCATCAGCAACCTCAACAAACGTCCTCAGGTCTTCGATGTCCAATTAGTGTTCCCCGTTTAGCGACACAGCTTTGCAAGATTGAACACTACCGCATCACTTTGTGGAATGACAGTGTCCGCGTCAACGGCAGCGCTCCTGACAGCGCATGCTGCCTAAACAGTTCAACACACCCTCAAAATGACAGCAGAGGAATTTTCATGACCCTTCGTAACGGCCTTTCGTCACTCCTTCGTCCCGAGGATTCGGTACTGGTTCTGATCGACCACCAGCCCTATCAGCTTGCGAACCTGAATAGCCACGAGCCTCAGATGGTGGTCAACAACACTGTGGGCTTGGCCAAGGTCGCAAAGGCGTTTGGTGTGCCGACAATCCTGACTACCGTCGTTGCCGGGCGCGGCGGCAACCTTTTTCCTCAGATTGCAGACGTATTCCCGGGCCAGGAAATCATCGACCGGACATTCATTAATACTTGGCAGGACCAGAAGGTCGTGGACGTTGTCAAGGCGACGGGACGCAAGCAGCTGATCATGGCCGGCCTGTGGACAGAGGTATGCGTCGCGATGCCTGCGATCCAGGCGCTTGGGGAAGGTTGGGACGTAACGGTCATCACCGATGCTTCCGGCGGTGTCTCGGTCGAAGCTCACCAAGTCGCCATACAGCGCATGATTGCGGCGGGTGCCAACATGATGACTTGGCTCGCGCTGGCGGCAGAATGGCAGCGTGACTGGGCGCGAGCGGAAACTGCTGGGAAGGTCACAGATGTCATCATCCAGCATGCTGGTGGCAGCGGCATCGCCTATCTCTGGGAACAACAACTGCTCAATACCCCTGTCCCCAAAACGGCTTGATGAAGTAACCCGGGGATGGCGAGGCTCGATGTCGGATTGACAAAAGCTCTCATCGGACCTCGCTACCCTAGTCTGACGCAATTGAATAAGGACCATGCTTTTGTCTATTGATCACTTCCCCGTCGGGCTAGAGTTTGATGTTTCCTATCCGAACTTCACCGCCACCCTTTCACTTCTGTCAACGACGCAACTGAAATTCGAGATCAAGGGGGGGCCGCTTGCACATATGGAAGTCGTCGATATACACGTCGTGCCGCTTGGTAACAGCATGTTCGCGGTTAGCTGGCAGGAGAAGGACGGTGCCACGGTGACCAACGTCCAGGATTACGACCGCGGCCGGATCCACTCGCATGCGACGTTAGCGAACGGCCAGTTCTTGCGAATGACCGGGTCGATTACCATCACGCGTGCCAGCGATCGTGTTATCGACGAACGTCCTCAGCGCAACAAAGCTCTCGTGCGCGAGGCAATGACGTCGCCGTTCCAGCGTCACGAGGTGGCGGCGGTCGAGCGGCTTTATGCGCCCGATTACGTCCAGCACAATCCCAGTATCCCACAAGGTCGCGACGCCTTGCAGGCGCTTGTCAGCAACCTGCCCAAGGACGTGTACTATGAACCCGGCCTCACGCTGGCCGAGGGGAATTTCGTCGCCATCCATGGCCGCATCCGCGGTTGGGCCGAAAGCACACAAATCGTGGTCGATCTGTTCCGTATAGAGAATGGCAAGCTCGTCGAGCACTGGGATGTACTCCAGAATGAAGTGCCGGACGCGGCAGGCCTCGGCCGCACCGCTATGTTCGACCCGAAAGCAGAGATCCGCACCGACAGGGCGTAATACGTATACAGATATAGTCCTGCGCCCCGAACACGACCCTGCCGCCCATGACGGTCAGAACCGAGGAAACGGATTTGATCTGATCCTCCGGCACAGAAAAGTAATCCCTGTCGAGAACGGAAAAATCTGCGAGATTACCGGGGGCGATCAGGCCCATTTCGGATTCCGTGTTCATCAACCACGCTGCAATGGATTGACGCCTGCCGTCACGAAAACCGCGTGACGGCCAGATCGAAGCTGCCCCAGAAAAGATGTACAAGGCTGGATTTCCCGATGAAGAATGTCCTGAATGTTTTGAATACCCTGTTTATAGCCATCAGAGCCTGATGAGAATTCCCAATAGCCTCGCGATCCTACGGGCGTTCCCGATGGTCCTCATCAAAGGGCACGGGTCTGCGACTTCATTTGGCTGACCATGAAAATCGGGCCTGCCGTCGAGTTCGGCGATCAGACGGGCGAAATTTGCATGGAAATCAGCGACAGTAGATGTGCTCAATGCAAACGAGGATCGAAGTCCGTCTCCATTCGAACCGATCACCGCATGTTCATGAAAGCCGGAGATAATCTCGATGCCAGGGCCATCAGGTATCGGCGAGGATGCAAGACCGGAAGGGCTTACGTAGAAAGTCGCGTTCCAGGAGTGGTTGAGCCACGGTGTGTGAGCCAGCGGTATTTGCCGACGACCTGCAAATAGAGATGCAGTGCGGAACACGTCTCGAGCCAGCTGAGGTAGTCTAGGTGTGGTCATGTATTGCTCATTTTGCTTCATCCATTTTCTGCCGAAACACGATGTCGTCAATGCTGTCCCGGTTTGATCGGCCGCGCGCAGTCGATGGCTACTGTCGTCATTCGGGGAGCGGTATATGCTCGTCGCGATCATCGATCGGCAGGTCGAACAGGCCTTCGCCCCATTTCTGTGCCTGCCATTCGGCCTTGGCTTCCTCGATGCGCTCTTTCGAAGAAGCGACGAAGTTCCACCAGATGTAGCGCGGTCCAGACAGTGTTGCCCCGCCTAAGATCATCAAGCGAGCGCCTTTTTGCCCCGCCGCAACCGTGATCCTGTCGCCGGGGCGAAAGACCATCATCTGTTGTGCCTCAAACTCCTGGCCAGCGATAGAGATCGAGCCTTCGACGATATAGATGCCCCTGTCTTCGTGGTTGTCCGGCATCGGCAGGCGAGCTCCTGCCTCCAGCGTGACATCGGCATAGAATGTCTCAGAAAACATGGTTGCGGGAGCGGCCTTGCCGTAGGCGTTGCCGAGAATGAGCCGAACCGACACCCCATGATCCTCGATGACCGGCAGCATCTCCTCGCCGTAGTGGTTAAACGTCGGCGCCATGTCCTCGTTCTTTTCCGGTAGGGCGAGCCAGGTCTGGATCCCGAACAGGCTGTTCGGCCCGGTTCGGGCGGTGGCGGATGTTCGCTCCGAATGGGAAACACCACGGCCTGCGACCATCCAGTTCAGCGCACCGGGACGGATGATCTGGTCTGCTCCGGTGCTGTCGCGGTGGTGGAAGTCGCCGCGATAGAGATATGTGACCGTGCCAAGCCCGATATGCGGGTGAGGACGAACATCGATGCCCTGGCCTGTCAGGAGCTCAGCCGGCCCTGCCTGATCGAAGAAGATGAAGGGGCCGACCATCTGTCGGTTCGGGGCGGGTAGGGCGCGCCGGACCTCAAAGCCGCCAAGGTCGCGAGCGCGGGGAATGATGAGGGTCTCGATCGCGTCCATGCCAACGTCGTCTGGGCAACCTGGTTCTCTTGCGGGGTTCCAGCTCATGTGCGGACACCTTTCTTATCTGGTGGGCGATTTACATCGCGGAGTGAATTGGCTGCCGCAGTTCTCTGACGGCATCATCTGAAACGGAGTTATTTATCGTCAGTCGGAGTTTCGCACCCGACGACCTGTTGAGAGAGGTGGGCGAGAGATCGAGGTTGGATCGGTTTTCAGCGCCCGACTCCCCCCAAAGTCTTTCGAAAGATGCGATCAGGAATTCGGAAAGGATACGCACCTTGCGCGGTGGATGGGGACTGGACGGCCTCACAACATGAACATCCCCGACGGGCAGTGGAAAGCGCGTCATGATCGGGACGAGCGCACCGGAGGCAAGATAAGAATGTGTGACGCAGTCTGGAAGCCATGCGATGCCAAGCCCCTCCGCCGCGGCTTTGGCAATCGCCGCACTGTTGTTGGAGCTGAAGCGACCCTGTGGCTGCACGGTAAGTATCCTGTCACCTTCCAGGAACCGCCAGGCCTCGATCCCCAGCAAGGCTTGGTGGGTCGCGATTTCGACTGGCGTTTCAGGTGAGCCATGAACCCGGATATAGTCGGCGCTGGCAACGAGCTTAAAATAAATCTCGCCCACGCGCTTGGCGATCACATTGGAGTCACGCAACGCGCCGACCAGGATCGCGCAGTCGAAGCCTTCTGCAACCAGATCGACGCAGTGGTCGCTATATTCGGCGTGGATCTGAAGCTGCGGGTGTCGGCGCGCCATTTCTGTAAGCACGGAGGCGAAGTGCACTGGGCCCGATGTCAGCGGAACGGAAACCCTCAAGCGTCCACGAAGGTCGCCTTCGGGCAAAATCGTTTCGCGTGCAATGTCTATTTCGGTGCAGGTTTTTGCCGCGAAATCGCGAAACGTGACACCCGCCTCGGTGAGTCCGGCGCCACGGGTAGTGCGCGCAAGAAGCTGAACACCGAGTTCGACCTCAAGCCGGGCGAGCCGCCGGCTGACCATCGACTTGGAAATTCCCAGTCGGCGCGCTGCGGGCGATACACCACCGGAATCGGCAACTTCGACAAAGGTCCGCAGATCTTCTATGTCCATTCCGCAGTCCCCCTTTTGCGATCAAGCCCTGATATCAAGTTCTTGTGCTGCTCTGACCACCGGCGCCACTTCAGTGCCCAGCAGTTCTATTGATCGTTTCATCGCTGCAGTCTCGAGAGCGGCTGTGCTCATCTGGAAGGTGATGCGTGATACGCCGCCCAGTGTTTCGCTCGCCTGCAGCATCTTGGCTGCAACCGTCGCCGGATCACCAACCAGGAATGCGCCTTCAGGCCCCGCCATGGTCTCGAACTGCTGACGCGTGGGCGGCGACCAGCCGCGCTCGCGACCGATATTCGATGTCAAATGCGCCCAGCCAGGGAAAAAGGAGTCCTTGGCTGCCGCACCGCTTTCGCCGACAAACCCCATCGCATGAACCCCGATCTTGAGAGCCTCGGGGCTGTGCCCTGCGCGCTTGCCAGCTTCCCGGTAGAGATCGACAAGCGGACGAAAGCGCTCGAAGCTTCCGCCTATGATAGCGATCATCAGTGGAAGCCCGAGCGCACCGGCGCGGACAAAGGACTGTGGCGTGCCGCCGACACCGATCCAAATCGGAAGTTGCGGTTGATGGGGACGCGGGTAGACGCCTTGTCCGCTGAGCGGCGGGCGAAATCGCCCTTCCCAGATGACATTCGTCGAGGCTCGCAGCGCAAGTAACAGGCCAAGCTTTTCCGCAAAAAGCTCATCGTAGTCACGCGTGTCCAGGCCGAAAAGCGGGTAAGCCTCCACGAAGGACCCGCGACCGACAACGATTTCCGCACGGCCCCTGGATATCAGGTCGAGAGTTGCAAACTCCTGAAAAACCCGCACAGGATCGGCGGCACTCAAGATTGTTACCGCGCTCGTCAACCGGATCTGGCTTGTCCGTGCCGCTGCCGCAGCCAGTATGATTGTGGGCGCTGAATCAAGAAACTCGCCGCGGTGATGTTCTCCGATGCCAAAGACGTCCAATCCCACTCGGTCCGCCACCTCGACTTCCTCGATCAGTTCCGCCATACGAACGGTGGCCGACGGAACCTTACCTGTTGCCGGTTCGGGGAGAATGGCTGCGAAACTGTCGATACCGATTTCCATCATGGGTCCTTTGAAAGTTGTGTGGCGGCAGTCGGAAATGATGTTGCCGGCTCATGTGATGCGGGTCGCCACGGCATCTCCGCCGATCCCGTGGCGTTGGGTTCTCACCGGATCCCATTTGCAAGGACCATCGGTAGCGAGTGCTGCAGGAAACACTATGTTGAGACCATAAAAGATTGCACCGCCGCTCACGCCCGCAAGGGTCCAAAGCGGAGCAGCGCAGCGGTGATCACTCCGCAGAACAGAAATTCTTTACCCAGAGGTGTCAGGACACTGAGAAAGACAGTTGCTGCAACCGCATTTGCACTTGTTCCCGTTGCGTAAACATCCTGTGGCGTCCGGTTGTTTCCGGTCAGCATGATGCAAGCGAGGATTGCGAGGCTTTTCATTAAGAATGTAATGAACACCAGACCAACTGCTATCGATAACCAACACTTCGTCGTACGGCGCACGCCGAAAGCCCTCCACGAGCGCAGACAAAAGGATAACGCCGCGATAAAGCGTCCCAGCCCACCGATGCCAGAGAGAAGCCCACAGGCAATAGCCAAAACAGAGAGGCAGGCAAGCGCGACAATGATTTCCGACCAACCCGGGCCAGCGAGCACTTTTCTGTTGTTCAAGGTCCTCTCCCCGCGGATCCACGGCCATCTACCCGAGAGACTGTCATCTCGGCAGGTCCTGCGGTAGTGCCTATTCTTGCGAAGCTGTGTCGCAAAATGGGGAACGCCTTGCCCGGAGGACCTTCATGCCTGCCGGGCACTCATACAGCTGCTCAAGCATGCCATTCTCTGGATGGTCAGAAAGATCATCGCCCTAGCTCTACGACGCCGCCTAGCCACACGACTGGCACGCAGGGGCGCGCATGACCGCGGCGGTTTCACCGCATTTCTTTCTCCGCAAAGGAGCTTCGAAGCTGCCAAGATCCTCGAACCCTACATGACAATGGCCCGCAAGCTGAATTTTATCATGGTGAGGCCTTTACTTCGATACGTGTTCGGCGGCCCGCGCCGTCAGAATGTGCTCAAGATCCTTCAGCGCAGCGGCGGCTGTAGCCAGAGGCTCTTTGCCGGATCCTATCGCGATCGTTTCTCCCATCGCGTCGGTGACGATGCGGATAGCCTTGTCCTTACCGCGGATGTTCGCGAACGGGTCCGCGAGCGGATATATTCGGATGCCTACACCCGCATGGAATGTGCCGTCCACACGCGTAAGACTTCCCACGAGTTTCGGAACGAGCCCCTCGCTGCGCCACGCCTCGATACGGTCCCCGGTGACCGACTGCATGCCCTCGACGGTCAGGTCGTCCATCGTCAGATTGGCGCCGAGGCCGAAATTGGCGAGGATCAGCAGCTTGCAGGCTGTGTCCCACCCTTGCGTGTCGTTTCGCGGATCGGCTTCGGCAAAGCCGCCGAGCTGAGCCTCGCGCAAAGCAACATCGAAGCCGATCCCACGCGCCATCATAGCGTCGAGCAGGTAGTTGGTCGTGGCATTTAGAATGCCTTCGACCCTAAGCACCTTGCAGCCCTTGAGGCTGTGATCCACGAGGTCGATCGTCGGCAGGGCCGCCGCCGCGGCGCCGCTGAGCTTCAGCATCGCGCCCGAATTTTGGGCAAGCTCGCGCAGTTGCCGTCCGCTATGAACCAGCGCGCCTTTCGATATCACGATTGTGTCGCGTCCGGCCGACAGGGACAAGCTGATATATGCGAGCCCCGGCCCGCCCGTGCGAAAATCGCTCGGCCCCGCCTCGATCAGGATATCGGCGCTGCTCGCTGCAATAAAGTCAGGACCAGACAAGCCTTCCTCAAGACTACCCAGGCTATTTGCCTCGAGACCGTTTTCATCTCTAAGACCGGAACGCGACCCACAGGCTGCAACCAGACGGACATCCGCCCCATAGACCTGGCGATAACGCTCCCGACGGGACAGAAGCAGGTTTGCTGTCGCGCGTCCTACGTTCCCCAAGCCCGCAATGGCGACTCTATATGTCTGCAAGGGCCGTTCCTTGGTTCTGAGCTCTGTCGACATGCCGCGCGACCGGTACGAGCACTCGATGTCTACTGCGAGGCCGACGCGTTGCAGGGTTGCGGAACTGGTTCAATATGAAGGCGATCGCGTCCCGACATATGGTCTCCCTGCACTTGTTCTGTTAGGCGAGCTTGGTCTCTTCTACGGATATCTGTCGCCGTTTCCGAAATATCACTTTCAATGAACCCTAGTGCCTTCAGCCCTTCCGCTCCCATAAGATAGGCTGACTCTACTGTCTCGCGGATCTGCAAGTCCACGCCGGCCCTGATCAGTTCAACGGCATGAACGCGATCATAGCTTCGCACGAGAACCTTCGCCTGTGGAAACTCGTGCTGCACCAATTCCACAATCTGCATGGTGTCTTTCGGATCATCAATACATATCATCACCGCGTCGGCGTACTGCGCACCGGAGTGGCGCAGGGTGTCGAGCCGGGTGCCGTCCCCGAAGAACACTTTAAAGCCAAACCGCGCCGCATCCTGGATACTTGCCGGACTCGTATCGATTACCGACAGGCTGACCCCTTTGGACAGCAGAAGTTGAGAAGCGACCTGACCGAACCGGCCGAAACCGATCATTAGCACTCGCCCGTTCAGATCTTGGGCGACATCGACACCGTCCATGGACGCTTGCTTTCGCTGCAGACGGTCTGTCGCAACCATGATCAACGGCGTCAGAGCCATGGAAAATATCACCACGGTGGTAAACAGCGCGTTTTCACGCACATCAATTATGCCGCCTGTTGTAGCGGCAGCATAGAGCACGAAGGCGAATTCGCCGCCTTGAAGGAACATCGATGTCCGGTGCAATGCCTGGCGATTGGAACTGTGGAACAGGCGCGCAACCGCATAAACGACGGCGCCTTTTGCGATCGTGAATGCGACCAGCATGGACAGCAGAAGCCGCCATTCGGCGACAACGACGACAAGATCTAGCGACATCCCGACGGCCAGGAAGAACAGGCCCATAAGAAGGCCCCGGAACGGCTCGATATCACTCTCGATCTGGTGGCGGTAGCTGGAACTCGACAGCATCACCCCGGCGACGAAAGCGCCCATCGCCATGGACAGGCCAACCACATCCATCAGCATTGCGGCCCCCAGAACCACGAGCAGCGCGCCGGCCGACATCACCTCGCGCGTTCGCGTCCGTGCCAGCAAGGCGAAGAATGGGTTCAGCCCCCATCTAGACGCACCCAGAAGTATGAGCAAAGCGCCGAGCGCCCACAGGATTTCCATCCAGCCCGACTGGCCCTGGGTTAGGGGCGACAAGAAAGCGACAACTGCCAGAAGCGGGACGATCATCAGATCCTCGAAGAGGAGGATCGAAACCGATTTTTGGCCCTCGACACTCGAAATCTCACCGCGATTCTGAAGCACCGACATGATGACGGCTGTCGAGGAGAGGACAAAACCTGACCCGGCGACGAAGGCTACCGGGCCGGACAGAGCGAAGACGAACATACCAGTCAGTGCAAGTGAAGCGATCGCTAGGGCGACCTGCACGAGCCCCAGACCGAATATTTGGCCACGCATAGCCCACAGCTTTAACGGGCGCAACTCCAGTCCGATCACGAACAGGAACATTACCACTCCGAGTTCGGAAAAATGCAGTATGGACAGGGCGTCCGTAAACAGGCCGAGTACTGAGGGCCCGACAAGCACACCGGCTGCAAAATAGCCCAGCACCGACCCGAGGCCGAGCCGCTCAAACAACGGTACCGCGACAACAGCCGCTCCCATCAGGACGATCGCAGGTCCGATCATCTGCCCCAAGCTCGCTTCAGCCATGCATTCGCCTTTCGATTTGACGGTGTGACCAACCGGCACAGCAGACGGCACCGTTCTGATCTCGCGTTGCACGAGTCTATAATCGCCGACAGCGAAATCGCGAGCGTCATGCGAGTCAAAGTACTGTTTTCGCTTCGTTGATCGCTCGTTTCGTGAACGTTATTGGTAGCGTTGCGGAGACTGCCTGAATAGTCGCGTGGACTGCAAAAGTCTGTCGCGAATAGAGGAACGCCAAAACCCTAGCTGCTTTGCTGATTTTCTGTCAACGTACAGAACCGAAGACTGGTGGGCTGCTCTCAAGTCGTGCTTCAGCATTCGTTTTCATCGCATATGTACAACGAACGTACTTGGAGATTTTCATGCCTAATCTCGCCGTCATAGCCGTCGTCGCAAGCGCCTTTCTATCTGGAACTGCGGTTGCGCAACAAGCAAAGCCAACGATTGTTCTCGTGCATGGGGCGTTCGCCGATTCGTCAAGCTGGAACGGAGTGATCACTCGGCTTCAGCAAGGCGGATACAAAGCAGTTGCAGTTGCCAATCCGCTGCGCAGCGTCTCGGTCGACGCCCAGCTTGTTTCGGATGTGGTCGACGACATCGACGGACCGGTGGTTCTCGTCGGACATTCCTATGGTGGTCAGGTAATTTCAAATGCCGCGAAAGGACTTGAAAACGTCAAGTCGCTCGTCTACGTGGCGGCTTTCGCACCGGACGCTGGAGAAGCGGCAGCTGACCTGGCGGGCAAGTTTCCAGGTGGTACGCTCGGGGAAGCGCTGGCGCCACCGGTCAAGCTGTCTGGGGGTGGAGTTGATCTCTATATTGACCAGGCAAAATTCCATGACCAGTTTGCTCACGACGTTCCATCCGAGGCTGCTGCACTGATGGCAGCGGGCCAAAGGCCGATCACTGAAGCCGCACTTACGGAGAAATCCGGTGAACCGGCCTGGAAAACACTCCCGTCCTATTTTGTCTATGGTGACGCCGATAAGAACATACCCGCAAAGGCACTCGGGTTCATGGCCGATCGAGCGGGCTCGAAGCGTACGATTGTCGTTGAAGGAGCGTCGCACGTGGTCATGGTTTCAAAACCGGAGGTCGTGGCGGATCTGATCGAGGAAGCCGCAAAATAATTTGCGCCGGTCTGGCTTCTGGTCTGTGCACCGTCGGGAGGTGTGCGAGACAGGATAAATCAAGGTTATGGTTGTCCCTCCGGAGGAAAAATCAGGCAGCCGAGGATCATTTATTGCCGACACACTGGCGCTTCTTCTGTTCTTCACGACAACAGGTGCAATCACGAGCGGATGATCGCGGGAATGACATGGGAGCAGGTCTTCATGCCCGGTTGCTGGGAGCAGTTCTTAAGATGCTTGTTGCGCGGCCTTATGGCATTCGGCGTGATGGTTCGTGCTGCATGCCGGGCCGACGAAGCTGTCGCGGCTATTCTGGGCCACCGCTGCCCTCATGACGTTCCAGGTGCCGATTTACGCAGCCATTATCGCGGTAAGCGGCGCTGAAGGAAACGGTTCCTGAGTGGTATGCGGATGTTACCCTAAAGAACTCAAGGCCTGAAATCTCGTTGCTCCATTGTTTGCCCATCTGTCGCGATCGCTGTGTTGGGTGAAACCTCGATCCAGCCTTCCACATTCTCATCAAGTGGTTCCGAGCTTATAACAATACCATCGTCTCGAATTTGGTAGAACAGACTTGCCATCGAGATCAAGGCAGCGGGGCGGTTGGTCATGGACGATCCCCCCGCTGCCGTCACGCCACATGCCGCCTGCCAAGGTGCGGGCTTTTCTGGATTTTGTTCAACGAACTGCGGCGACGTAGCGTAGGGCATTGATCGACTTTATCCGGCGTTCGGCCGCGACCTTTGGCATCAATCCTGCACAGGCAAAATGGGACGCGACAGCATGTCGGTGGTCGACAACCAACTCAAGGTCGGTGCCCCGTGTCGGTTCGCATGAAACCGGGGAATTGTAAAGAAATGAGTCTGCGGAGTTACTTAGCGAAACCTACCTGATTGGCCTCATCATTTGACCGGCAACTCTTTAGTGGATTATAAAGAGCCTTCCTTTGGCTGGCTTGACTCTTTAGAAAGAGGGAACAAAAGAGGAGCACAAGCAATTTTAGGAGACATTAAGTCCATGCACCGCGAGCTGTGGAGGTGTATGGACGATGTCGTGCGCACACAATCCTCGGTCATTGAGGAAACTTATGTGCCCGAACTAATGTCGTGGTCAAGGGATTCCTAACAGTCCGCTGCGAAACGCTAAATCGACAAACTTGCCGTGAATCATGCTCACGGGAACCTTTCTAGTCGAGCTGCATTCCTGCCAAGTCTGGCTGGAGAAGAATAAATGAACCTGCAGAAGATCTACTCCGCATTGCTCACTACCAACCTTGTGGCAGCCGAAGGCTGGTATACGAAGCTGCTTGGCCGTGGACCAGATTACCGGCCGATGGATACGCTGTTGCACTGGGAGTTGTTCGACCAGGGCGGGCTCATGCTCTCAAGTAGCGCAGAGATCGCTGGGCGGGGTGTGATCTTCATTTACGTGGATGATCTCACGGCCGAGCGTCGCCGGCTGCAGGGCCTGGGAATCGTGCTCGGGAAGGACAATGAGGGCGACTATTCGACGCTCGCGCAGGTGCGCGACCCCGACGGCAACCTCATCACGCTGGCGACGCCGCCCCGCGGCCGCTTTCCGTCGGCATAATAGCGCTGCAGCCAGCTTTCTCGAACTCAGTCAGGCTTCCCGCTCTCAGACCTTTCCTCACCCTCTCAGGAGTGCGAGAATGGCTCCGACCTCCGCGACGCTCATACCGAAGCGGATCGGTTGTAATTAAACGATTTTATATGCCAGCTCATATGTCACATGGCCCGCAGAGGGTCCGAACTCCACCCATAGGATTCCGTATAGTAGTCACCCGTGATAGAATTTGCCGCGTGTTGAGTTGTTCTTATTGGGGTTGCGGCCTGAAGGTGCTCCTATTCCAGCCGTTGAGTCCTCAGAGCTCGAGCAACGATGTCGATCTCAGATGCGATCTACCCTCCATTCGATCCCGCCTCTGGGTATCCCCTACCGGCCTTGCCCTTCAATGGGCCCATAACCCTCCTTCTGCACTTCATTTCGATGTTTCGCGGCGTTCTCGTTGCACTGGCGCTTTGCTCCATGGCGATCGAGGTTATAAATCTTAGTATCGCCTGCAGGCTTTCAGTTATCGTCGACGGCGTGGCCAAACATGGCGCTTCAGCCTTTCTGCGAGAGGCATGGCCGCTTCTGACATTTCTTGGTCGGCTTCTTTTCCTGGGACGTCGCCTTCTGTGATCTCTTTGCCCGACAGGTTGCTTCGGGCCTGTCGCAGGTCGCATCGGCCATCCAACAACAGATCATTGTGGCATTCCAGTCGACACCGCGCTCCTGCTGCAAATACTCGGGTCGATGATCCTGCTCAGCGCGCTATCCTGGCAGCTAGCCCTTCCTGTATTTTATCTGGATCACGTTCAATGTGCACTCGCCCAGAAAATTTGAATGTGGCTTTAATATAGGGAAGAATAATCCGCTTGCTTGAAGGCACCGCGTTCAATTTGAACCATCCGAGACACACAACAAAATATGGACAGGATATGTCTGGTGTGGATGATGAACATCGTCGTTCCTGCATTTTTAGTGATTAAAGCAGGTCTTTGATTGGAAGACGATCGTTCTTCGGAGCTGGACCAAGTTGTGATCGATCCAGCCGTGTAGGTCTGGTCCATTCATGCCTTGCTTCTTCAGAGAGCACAAGCCCATGGCCTGGCCTGTCCGGAGCATAGGCATATCCGTCACGAATTTCGATCGGGGTTTCCACCAAATGGTCGAAATTCTGGAAGGAGTATTCCAACCATTCGACCTCTGGCAGGGCAGTCGCCATATGTACACCAACTTCAAGGAAAGTGTTGCCGAGGCTCACTGGAATGCCCATTTCTGCGGCCAGCCAGCCGATGCGCATGACATCGGTTACCTGTCCGTGGACATTGAGAATATCCGTGCCGTGGTTTTCCAGAAGCATGCGCTTGCCGGACAGGTCGAGATATTCGCCGCTATTGATCTGGGTCCAGTTGGCGGCGTGACGCAGCGTGCGCAGTCCCTCGAAATCGTGGCGCAGAATTGGATCTTCGACCCAGAGGAGATCATGACCGGCGTCGCGGATCGCCATGAGTTTGACCAACGCCTCCTTCGAGCTCCACGCCTCATTGGGGTCGATCATGATCAGTGACCCCTCTGGCACCGATTGCCGAAGCAGGTCGAGCCGCTTTAGATCACGCTTGAAGTTGGGGTGGCCGACTTTGATTTTGAACGCCGTGTATCCGATGCTTGAGGCATAGGAAAACAATGCACAGAATGCCTCATCACTCAGGTGGAAATCGAGGCCGCTGGCATAGGCGCGGACACGATCCCGTCTGCTTCCCAGCAGTTGGTGCAGCGCCATGCCAGCCTGCTTTGCGGCGAGGTCCCAAAGGGCAACCTGCAGTGCTTCATGAAACGGCAGCGAAAATGCCCGTTGGTTTCCGCCACGTGGCCGGTTGACACGGTGCACGAGGCCTATCGCCTTGTTGCCCTTGATCATTGGCCAGACTTCATTTTCGAAGACCGCTTCTATCTCGGCCTGATCGGGCAGAGGATGGAAGAGCGTCTGGATGAATCCCAGTCCGACTTCACCGGTTTCAGAGATAAGTTCGAGGGCCGCAACGTTGGCGTCATCGGCGCGAACTTGACTGTCGCCAATTACGCGGTCGCGGGCGAACTGAAATCGGGTTATACGGAACTGTGAAATTGTCATAGCGGGCTCTCTGATCGCTTAAATAGGTTTACTGATCTATCAGAAGGGGAAATTTCTGTCATCATGAAAAAATTGTCGGACCGGCAAAATGTAAACCCAGGCCCCCATAACGCAGGGGCACCGCGTCTCAGCGACATCGCTTACGAGCGTATTCTCGAAAGCTTGTTCGAGCGAAAGGTCCCCGTCGGGGCGTTTATTTCACAAAACGAGCTCTCAGCAATCGTTGACGTGCCCGTCGCCCCATTGCGGGATGCGTTGCGGGTACTGGAAGCCGAGGGCATCCTGACCATTCATCCACGGTCCGGAATTCAGTTTATCCGGCCCGGCCTGGAACTTACACGCTCTACCTATCAGTTTCGCTCCATTGTCGAGCGCGCGGCGGTGCGGGTGTTTGCAGAAGAGGCAGATGAGAACATCACCAATGCTCTGGAAGTCAGGCATTCCCGCCTTTTACGGCGCATTGAACGCGATGGCATTGGGCCGGAACAGCTTCTTGAAATGGATGCGCTGGAGCTCGATTTGCACGGCCACATCATCCAGGCTCTGCGTAACCCTTTGATAGATAGCGCCTACCGACGCATGCACAATTACCTGCGGTTGCTTCGATTGGAGCGGAAGGTGACCGCCCCAATCATCATGCGGACGTTAAAGGAGCATCTCGATATTCTTGAAGCATGCGCCACGAGAAATGCGGATGCCGCTGAAAAAGCATTGCAGGCGCATTTTCAGGCAGCGATGCAGCGCAACCTCGGACTGGTCTAAATCAGCGTCACTGTTCGAAGAGACTTTACCGGCATTGTTGCAGAGATAAAAAAATGGTGCTACCTTTCACTGATCGATCAGATGGGGAGTCTGATCACTTGGGAGGTTGCAATGCATCTGAGCAAACGCGAATTTCTGGCAGCAAGTGCAGTATTGGCCCTGGCGGCGGGTCTGCGCAGCGCCAACGCAGCGACGGCGATCAATTACTGGCACCATTTCGCCAGCCAGTCGGAGATGGCGGGTCTGGCAAAAATCATCCAGCTGTTTGCAGCAGCAAATCCGGATATTTCGGTGACGCAGGAAAGTATTCCGAATTCGGAATATATGGCGAAGGTCTCTTCCGCTGTTGTCGCGGGCGGCCGCCCCGACACAGGTATGGTGATTGCCGAGCGCTTTGCAGACTTGACCGCAATGGGCGCACTTGTCGACATCAGCGAGCGTGTCAACGCATGGCAAGGCAAGGCCAACCTTCCGGACAACCGCTGGACTGGAATGTCGAACGAGGGCGCGATCTATGCGGTACCCGCCTATGCCTTCGTTGACTGGATGTATTACAGGAAGGATTATTTCGACGAAGCTGGAATTTCCGCGCCTCCCAAAACATTTGAGGAATTCCTGTCAGTCTGCCGCAAGCTGACCGATCCATCCAAGAACCGTTACGCGTTCGGCATGCGTGGTGGCGCGGGCGGATTCAAATACGTGATCGACGTCATGGAGGCTTTCGGCTCGCCCCTCGTCAAGGACGGGCAGGCGGCCATCGACAAACCGGCGGCAGTCGAGGCGATCACCTTCTACGCGGATCTCTTCCGCAAGGAGAAAGTTGCTCCACCGAGTACGCCTAACGATAGCTATTGCCAGATCATGGAAGGTTTCAGAACCGGCCAGACGGCGATGATCTGGCACCACACCGGCTCGCTGATCGAAATATCGGCTGCCCTTAAGCCGGGCGAACAATTCGCAACGGCTCCCATGCCCGCCGGCCCTAAAGCACATATCGCTCGCGTCGCCTATGCTGGTAACGGGATCTTCAAGGAAGACAATATCGAGGCTGCGTGGAAGTGGATCAGCTTTTGGGGTGAGACTGATGCGGCCATCGCGCTTCTCGAGGCAACCGGCTATTTCCCGGCATCCACCGCCGCGCTGAAAGATCCGCGGATCACAGGAAATCCAATTTACGCCGCGGCAACGCAGACGCTCGAATTCGGACGCCTGCCGAACAGCTTCGTCGGCGCGGCGGGTTGGTCGGAAAATGTCGTCAATCCGACCTTCCAGTCCGTTCTCACGAGTCAGCTGACGCCCGAGCAAGCCGTTGATCGCATGATCGAGGGACTTGAAGCTGCCCTTCGCTAAGCACGATCAGGCGCGGTACGCCTCATCGTATCGCGCCCCAAGCAGGGACGGCGTCTGCGCCGCGTTTCAATGACTTCAAACTCACGACGCCATCCTTTCAGCAGTTTGGGAGAAATCTCGGAAACGCGTTATTGGGTGTATCTTCTTCTCCTGCCCAGTCTTCTGCTGCTGTTTCTGGTTGTTGCCTACCCGACCATCTATGGTTTCGTTATCAGCGTACGCGAAATGCGCCTAACGCGGCCGGGCCTCAATGGCTGGGTTGGGATCAAGCATTACGTTGCAATGATGTCTGATCGCGTTTTCTGGATTTCGCTGAAGAATACGGCGATCTGGGTTGCCGCGGCAGTGACGATAGAAATGACGCTCGGTTTCATCGCTGCCGTGGCACTCAATCGGAATTTGCCGGGTACGAAACTTTTCGGCGTGCTTATCCTGCTTCCGTACTTCCTGCCCAATGTCGTCGCTGGCCATATGTGGGCGCTTCTTCTCGACCCGCGCCTCGGCGTCATCAACGACATTCTCGTTCAGCTTGGCCTGCTCAGTTCCTACAAGGCCTGGTTCGCCGATCCCAACACGGCTCTTGCTGCAACCATTCTTGTCGAGGCATGGCACGGCTTCCCGTTTTTCGCGCTTCTGTTTCTGGCCGGTCTCAAAGGCATACCAGAGGACCTTTATAAGGCTGCCGCCGTCGATGGCGCGGGCTCCTTTACCAAGTTCAGATTGATCACTTTGCCGATGCTGAAGACGGTCATCACCGCTGCGGTCATCCTGCGGGTCATCAGTCTCGTCAATTCGCCTGATCTTTTGCTGGTACTCACCGGCGGCGGCCCCGGCAATTCCACACAGGTCTAGTCGCTCTACGCGTTCCAGACCGCCTATCGCGACTTCAATTTCGGTTACGCAGGCGCTCTTTCGGTCGTGATGTTCTTCATCCTGATGGTCTTCGCAACGATCTACATCCGCCTGTCGCGCATAACGAAAGAATGAGCCATGTTTAAAAGCAATCGCAGCAGGCGAATGGCAGCCGATATCCTGACTTACTTCGTTCTTTGCACCTTGGCAGCGTTTTGTCTTGGCCCCATGGTCTGGATGTTTTTGACATCGCTGAAGCCAGAGGCCGATATCGTCACCTCCCAGATGCAGTATATCCCGACGCACATCACGTTCGAAAACTATGTCGCGATTTGGACCCAGTCGAACTTTCCGGTGCTGATTACCAACAGCCTCATCGTCACCACCGTTACGGTCGCGATCTGCGTCGTCACGGGCACGCCTGCCGCTTACGCCTTTTCGCGCCTGGTGTTTCGTGGCCGCAACACCATCATGCTGGGATATCTCCTGATACGCATGTTCCCCGCCGTGATGATGATTATCCCGCTTTACGTCATGATGAGAACCGTGGGCCTGGTCGATAGCAGGTTTGGTCTGGCTCTCGCCTATACCAGTTTCCTGCTGCCGCTTTTTGTCTGGATGCTGAAAGGCTTTTTCGATGCCGCGCCGAAGGAACTTGAAAGTGCGGCGCGCATCGACGGATCAACGCGTCTCGGCGCCATGGTGCGCATTGTCCTTCCTTTGGCAAGAAACGGTCTCGTCGCAAGCTCCGTCTTCATCGCCATTGCCGCGTGGAACGAGTTCATCTTCGCTCTCATGCTGACCACAGGGCAGGGCTCACGCACATGGCCCGTCGGGCTTCAGTTGATGGTTGGAGAGTTCCAGCTTCCCTGGGGTGTTCTGGCCGCAGGCGGCATTCTCAGCATTCTACCCGTCATGCTTCTGTTTGCGATCGTCCAGCGGGCCATGGTCCAGGGGCTCACCGCCGGAGCCATCAAAGGCTAAAGGAAAAATATAACATGGCTACCCTTTCACTCAAAGACGTCCGCAAGTCTTATGGTGCAGTTCAAGTTTTGCACGGTATCGACATCGAGCTTGAAGACGGTGGTTTTCTCGTGCTCCTCGGGCCTTCGGGTTGTGGCAAGTCCACCTTGCTCAACATCATCGCCGGTCTCGATGAGACCTCGAGTGGTGATATCCTCATTGGCGGACGCTCGGTTTCCAACCTGCCGCCGAAGGATCGTAACATCGCAATGGTGTTTCAGTCCTATGCGCTCTACCCGACAATGTCGGTGGAGCGAAACATCGGTTTCGGTCTTGAAATGCGCGGTACATCCGTCGATCAGCGGCGCGAAGCCGTAGCCTGTGCGGCGGATATGCTGCAGGTTACCCATCTGCTTGATCGCAAACCTGCAAACCTTTCAGGTGGCCAGCGCCAGCGTGTCGCGATGGGTCGCGCCATCGTTCGTGATCCGGATCTGTTTTTGTTCGATGAACCGCTCTCCAATCTGGACGCCAAACTCAGAGTGGAGATGAGGACTGAGATCAAGCGTCTCCATGAGCGTTTGGGCACGAGCATTGTTTACGTCACCCACGACCAGATCGAAGCCATGACACTTGCCACGAAAGTGGCTGTCATGAAAGGTGGGCATATCCAACAGTTGGCCGATCCACGCACCATCTATGAACGCCCAGCCAACATGTTCGTCGCCGGTTTTATCGGTTCGCCTGCAATGAATTTCTGAACGGGCGCTTGGGACGCGGCAAGTCTGGCTGGCAATTTATGGCAAAGGATATTTGCCTGGATCTGAGGCGGAGCGACGCAAAACTGGAAGAGCAGGAGGTGATCCTCGGCATCCGCCCAGAAGAATTCAAAGTTGTCTATCACGACATAGCGGCTGCTTTCCATGGCAAAATTGATGTTGTCGAGCCCACCGGCCCCGACACCATGCTCACCAGTCTCATCGGAGGCCAAAGCGTAATCGCCCGATTGGAACCGCGTTTTGCGGGTAGACGCGGAGACGATGTCTCCTTCACCGTCGATCCGACCAGCGTCAACCTTTTTGACCCGCAGACGCAATTAAGGGTGCCCTGGTGAAGGTGGTGGTCAATCGGATATGCCCTGCAACCCTTTGTGTTAGACGTTGAAGCGGTAGCGGCCAATTTAAAACACTTACAGAAAAAATGGGCGCCCATCGACATCTAAGTCTAGGCCTTCAAATGTACCATCGAGGGCAACAGCTGAGGTGGAGCTGTACACGCTGGACTTAAATTAGGGTAGGCAGCTTTATCATACCTTAAAAGCGAGGACTTTTCCGTGACGGCATCCTGGATGAATGGCCGGACCCCCTTGAACGCTATCTGATGATGACAAGTACGAAAACTGGCCCCAAGGCGATTCTAGTTAGTTTCAGGGGCCGTGGAACGTCGGGACGACATCTAGTCTTAACATGTGGAATTCTTCCACGCCCGAGTGGCTGCGCGCGAACGTTCCTGAGGATCTGCTCAATCACGGCCTCGATACTCATCGCGGAGGTATCCAACCACAGCCCTTCACGGGGCGTATCGTTCTGAAGAGCCTCAGCAAGCACGTTAGGGGGAAGTGTTCTCCATAGCCCGTCTTGTGCCGCTCGGCGTTACGTCGGGCGAGCGTCGCCATGTCGGGGTTGAGCACAACTATACATGGGTCGATATCGGCAAGCGCCTGCTTGGGGCGGACAAAATCCGCACCGATCAGGATGTCCTGATATACCGTGAATCCGGCGCCGATGAACCGTCGGACCGCACATGTCTTGCCGAGGGTGGAGCTGCCCCATCACCGCTCCGCCCTTGGTGATCATGCGCAGGAACGCGTCACCGCCAACATGCGCCGACTTATCGAATCGCTGAACCAGGGCTTGGCTATGGTGGACTTGCCAGGGGCCATCGCGCCGGTGATGACATAGAATGGTGCAATCATGGCAATCCTTTCATGTCGCAAGGCAACTTCGCTCGTCAAGGAAGCCTTGTTGGCCCGCTTAGAGATATTGTAGACTTTGAGGAGCCAATCAAAAACGGCCGAAAATCGGCTTTTATCGGCGTTTTCAAAGGAAGGTTTCCTGACAACTTTCCTCATTGTAAGCATCATAATCTGTACGTCGTGCGTTCGTCTCCACCGAAAGCGGGCAGGCATGTGTCGAGCGTAATTTGGGGAAGCGCAGTTTCGGCATGGTAGCCAACTTTAAGCAGCCTTCACGCCGGCCTCGTAGAAGAAAACCCAATTAAGCACCTGTGTGACACCAGCAAAAGGTTGACAACGTCCTCGGTCAAGCTGGATGCCCGAGCTTCCCGGCTCCGATCTACGCGAGCTCTCTGAGGTCAAAGCGGAGATGGCACCAACTGATCTCGGCCGACTCCAACGCAATTGAGGTCGTTACCGGCGGGACCTATTCTCTTTTTGATCAGAATCACAAAGTCCTTTTATTGGATGGGAATGGATGGATTAATGGATGCCGACGTGCCATATCTGTTTTTGGATGGAAATGGATGGGTTATTGGATGCCAGCGCACGATCTCTCGAAATTGCGGATCACCCCCGAAATCCTCTCGCTGATCGCCCAGATCGACGAGTTCAAGGGGGCGTGGCGTGCCTTGGGTCGCATTGCTCCTGACCGTCTCTCCAGTTTGCGGCGGGTCGCCACGATTGAGAGCATCGGTTCGTCAACCCGTATTGAAGGCGCAAGGCTGACCGACCGCGAAGTCGAGAAACTTCTTTCGAACCTGCGCATTGGTTCATTCACAAGCCGCGATGAGCAGGAGGTCGCAGGCTATGCGGAGGTGATGGAGACCATCTTCTCGGCCTACGACACAATCCCGCTTAATGAAAATCACATCCGCCAGTTCCATCGAGACCTTCTGGCTCACTCGACCAAGGATGAGCGTCATCGCGGCAGCTGGAAGACACTCTCCAACAATGTGGAGGCTTTCGATGAAGACGGACGGAGCCTGGGCATCGTATTTGAAACTACCTCTCCTTTCGAAACACCCGGCCGGATGGCCGATCTCGTAGCCTGGCATCAGGCTCAGGAGAAAAACGGTATTTTTCATCCTCTTCTCGTTATCGCGGTTTTCGTCGTCGTTTTTCTGGAAATCCATCCATTTCAGGATGGCAATGGCCGCCTTTCAAGGGCCCTGACCACATTGCTGCTCCTTCGGGCTGGCTATGCTTATGTGCCCTACAGCTCTCTCGAAAGCGTCATCGAGCAGAACAAGGAGGCCTACTACCTGGCCCTGCGCCGTACGCAGGGGACGATCCGCACCGATCAGCAGGATTGGAACCCCTGGGTTGAGTTCTTCCTGAGAAGTCTGCAGAAACAGAAACAACGGCTGGAGCGCAAGATCGAGCGCGAACGCATCCTGCTGGGCGACTTGCCGGAGCTTTCCGTTGCGATCCTCGAACTTGCACGTGAGCGTGGTCGTGTGACCGTGTTGGAGGCGGCCAATGCCACGGGGGCAAGCCGGAATACAGTGAAGGATCATCTGCGGGCGTTGACCGAGCAGGGAAGCCTGACCCTGCATGGCGCTGGTCGTGGTACTTGGTACGGCCTGAGCTGAACGGCAGAGTGACCGGCGGATAGCCGCTAAACTATATCGTGCAGACGGTAAATGCGTCACGAGGATGGGAGAAAACTCCCAGATGGAGAACCGCGCGATCGTTATCGACATGTATTCGCCACAGATTGTCATCCGGGCCGCATAAGTCTGAAAGACGGCGGAGAATCGAATGAAGACGCTTCCCGCCGTAGCGGTCGGACTGGATGTCGTGCGTTCATTCCTTTCGTCTCGATCAATGGGCGCCTTGCTCGAATAACCCGCCAATCGTATTCAGCAACAAGACCGTCAAACACTTTAAGCATTGCGTCCGATATCGTTGTGCCAAGCGCTGTTGCGCAATCCTTTTAGTGCAGCCTCATCAATATACGTGCTATCGAGCATCTCTTCTTGAACATTTGTATTATTTGGCTATTATCCGCTATGGGCACCATAAGACCGGGAAAGTTTTATGGACGGCGTAAACCAGCATTCTTCTATGGGCGACGAGACAGGTCTCGGGCCAAGGTTTAATCAGCTTACCCAAAACCTCGAAGCCGGTTTGATAGGGAGGCTTGCTCTTGTCGACAGGTTGCTCATGGCCCTGCTCGTCGGCGGTCATGTACTGATCGAAGGCGCACCGGGGCTCGCCAAGACCAGAGCCGTCAAGCAGCTTTCAAATCACGTCGATACAACCTTTGCAAGAATACAGTGCACGCCGGATCTGATGCCAGCGGATCTGACCGGGACGCCCATATGGAGGCCGGATCAAAGCACATTCGAATTCGTCGCGGGTCCGGTATTCCATTCACTGATTCTGGTGGACGAGATCAATCGTGCTCCGCCTAAGGTACAATCGGCGCTTTTGGAGGCCATGGCCGAACAACAGGTAACAGCAGCGGGGAAGACTTATCCTTTGCCAGATCCCTTTATGGTCGTCGCCACGCAGAATCCAATTGAACATGAAGGCACTTTTCCGCTGCCCGAAGCCCAGCTTGACCGCTTTCTTTTTCACGTGACCGTCGATTTTCCGGATGCCACGTCCGAGCGCGAGATTCTCGATCTTGTCGAACAGGAGCGAGGCGGCAGTCGTCCTAGTGTCAGGGACAAGATCAGCATTGTCGAAATTCAGCAGGCAAGGCTGCAGGTTAACGCGGTTTATTTGGCGCCAGCATTGAAGGACTACATTGTCCGGTTGGTAATGGCGACCCGGGATGAAACAGGAGGTTCCGATACGAGAGCCAAGATCGAATACTCGGTGTCTCCGCGCGGTTCCCTTTCACTGGCGGCAGCCGTGAAGGCGCGCGCATTTCTCGGCGGTCGCGATTATGGCACGCCGGAAGATGTTCAGGTTCTGGCCGAAGATGTTCTGGCACATCGTCTCGGCCTGACCTGGAAAGCGATAGCGGAGGGCGAGACGCCTCGCGGCGTGATTGCGACAATCCTCGACCGTATCGCGCCCTTATAGGTCGACATGACAAATGAACGATGAGGGCACCTACATTGATACAACGGCGCTGATCATGTTGAAGCACGCCGCGACAAACACCAGGCAAAAACGGAACATCAGAACCCAGTCCATGCCGGGTCCCGTTGCAATCAAGCGGCGGGGCCGTGGCAGCGAGATCGATGATATCAGGTTGTGGACCTATGGCGACGACATTCGCACCATCGACCGCAACTCCACGGCACGCACCGGTGTGCCGCATGTAAAGACCTTTAGAGAAGAAAGAGAACACACGACGTTGCTGCTTGCCGATTTCAGACCTGCCATGCAGTTCGGGACGAGGCGCGTCTTCATGTCCGTCGCTGCTGCCGAAATCTTGGCGCTATCAGGCTGGCGTGCCACAGAACTCGGTGGTCGGGTCGGTTTACTTGCCGTCGGCGGGATCGAACCGCTGTTGATAAGGGCCGCTCCATCGGACCGAGGCATGCTCGCAGTGATTTCCGGCCTGCTGAAGGCGCACGCTCAATCGCTCGATCTGCGATCAGCGAAGCCAGTCCTCCCATTGGACGCGTCATTGCGAATTGCAGCCAAGGCATTGCCCAGAGGTGGAACTATCGTGCTAGCAAGTAATCTCGATGACCGGGGTGATCAGTTCGAAGATGCCGTGCAGCTGGTTTTGCATCGCTGCGACTTGAAGATTGCTTGCATCAGCGATGCTTTCGAACGGAGTGCGCCAGTCGGGATATTTCCATTCGAGACCCGCGAGGCGGTTAGAGGCGTGCGAATTGTTTCGAACCAAAGTCCGGTCCGAAAAAAGCGTGAGGCAATGCTCCGTCAGATCGAAAGTTTGGGTGCTCGCGTCGTAGAGTTTCACAGCGAAATCGAACCGGAAGATCAGATCAACTCTTTGGGCAGACTTCATGGCCGATACAACTGATCCGCTCAATGCTTTGCTAGCAATTCGCCTGCCCGCGGTCCCCGCATCTTCGCTTTGGGAGCAGATGGCTGTCGCACTGCTTGCCGGCGTGATAACGGCGATTGTCATCCAGCTAGCACTCGCTTTTCGAAACAGGAAAAAAGCTGAAGCTCTGGAGCAGAGTTTCATCGTCGCAATCAATGATATGGAAAACCTTCCTGATGATGAGCGTTTGGCAGCCCAGGCCTCGTTGATCCGGCGCTACGTGCATGTTGTTGTTGGCGATGGCGCTGCACGCAAACAGGGAGAAGACTGGCTGGAGGAACTCGATAATCTCTTCAAGACGGAATTTTTTCGCAAGGGCGGCGGTCGTGTCTTACTCGATGGCCTCTATTCGAGACAGCCGCCGTTCAAGAGCTCCGAACTAGGATACGCGCTCTGCGAACTGTTGCAAGGCAGAAGGTCATGATCGAGGGCTTTTCCTTTGCATCACCTTGGGCGTTTCTTGCGGTACCCCTACCGCTGATTGCGGCGCGGCTGTTGAAAGCCCAGCGGCATTACGCCAGAACGCTGACGGTCCCTTCGTCTGTGGTTTTTGACAACATCGACGGTGTGCAGAACGGCAACTTGGGCGCTATACGCAGCTTTACAGCGATCCTCTGGACGGTCTGGTTGTTGGGCGTGCTGGCCCTCGCAGGACCGCAGATCATACAGCCCGTCGTCGCATTGCCGGTTTCGGGCCGCGACATCATCCTGGCGCTCGATCTCTCTGGCAGCATGGAACGCAAGGATTTTTCGTTTGACGGAAGCTCCACCAGGCGTATCGATGTCGTCAAGGAAATCGGAGCGGGATTTCTACGCGGTCGCTCCGGCGACAGGGTAGGACTCGTCATGTTTGCAGATGAGCCATTTCTTGCGGCCGCCCCGACATTTGATCTTTCCGCCGTAGAAACGGCATTAAGGAATGTCGAGATCGGGATTGTAGGGCGATCCACTGCCATCGGCGATGGATTGGGACTATCGTTGAAAATTCTTCGTCGATCTCCGGCCCGCTCCCGAGTGGTGATCCTGCTCTCCGACGGGGCGAATACCGCGGGAGCGACCAGTGCCGAGTCGGCAGCCCGACTTGCCAAGACTCTTGGGATCAAGGTGCATACGATCATGCTCGGCACGGATATGAAGGAGAACGTAAGTTCGGCCACTATTGCGCCCAAGAGAGATACGGTCACGCTTGCCGATATTGCCAAGACGAGTGGCGGCGAAAGCTTTCTGATCAAGACCAATGATGATCTTCGCAAACTGGTAGCATCCCTGGATAAGCTGGAGGCGAGCAGCGTAGCCTCTCCATCGGTCCTCGTTGAGCAAAACCTTTGGCCCTATCCAGCGGTCCTTGCTTTGCTTCTGTGCCTTGCAGGTTTTTTCGCGGCGCGGAGGGCCACATGAACCTGTCCGAATTGATTTTTCTCCGTCCATGGTGGCTGGTTATTCCACCCCTGCTGCTGGTTTTAGGCGTTGTTTTGCGGCAGAGCGGTAACGGCGGGGACTGGGTGCGCGCGATCGATCCATCGCTTCTACGAACGTTGGAAAAGCGCAGCGCCTTCAAAAGACGCGGCAAAGGTCGTCCACGGTTTTTGATCTGGTCGATAGTGGCCGCTATTATCGCCGTGGCGCTGGCCGGTCCGGCGATCCGCAACCAGGCCAGTAGCAGCTTTCGCAACCTCGACGGCGTAATCATCGCCCTCGATACATCAAAATCCATGGTCGATAGTGGCGCAGTGACCGAGGGACAGATCGCTGCCACGCAGTTGATAGACAACAGCGCCGCGAGCCAGCAGGTCGGTTTCATTCTTTTCGCGGGAGACGCCTACCTCGGCAGCCCCTTCAGCGCTGACCGGCAAATGCTGCATCCACTATTGGGTGGCGATCTTTCCAATATCGTTGCGGAGCAGGGTAGTGCCCCGGCGCGAGCGATGGCGCTGGCACAGACCGTGTTTTCCGACGCCGACATGATCGGCGGTGATCTCGTTCTGGTTACGGACGGTGGGGGCGTAGATCCTGCCGCAGTCGAGGCGGCGAGGGCGCTGCGCAAGGCAGGGCGCAGGGTGAACATTCTCTTTGTCTCTTCGGCGCAGAGCGATCCCAATATGCCGGTGCCAGATAAGGCCGGAGCTGTACGGCTGGCGGCCGAAGGCGGAGGAATTTTAACGGACACGGCCAATCTATCGCCGCTGCTCTCGGCGCTGGATTTACCGCTTGGGCAGAAGCTCGAGAAAAACGGCTATACCGCACTGGCGTGGCTGGATCTCGGGCGTTACATGCTGATCCTGGCTGCTATACCTTTCCTCGGCCTGTTCGGGAGGCGGGCATGAAAAAGTCATTCCTCGCGCTCCTGTTGTTAATAGTACCGATCCTTTTGCTTATGTCCAATGATCGGGCCGGCCGCCTGATGCTTTGGGCGGGCTATCCAGATCTCGCGACACACATGCTTGCCGATCCCGCCTGGCGTGGTGTCGCCTATTATCGGGCCGGCGACTACAAGTCCGCCATCGCAGCTTTGCAAGCAACTCGTAGTGCCGAAGCCGCCTATAATCTCGGTAACGCCTTCGCGCACGACGGCAAACTACCCTTGGCCGCAAGGGCTTATGACATCGCTCTGAAGCGCAACCCCGGTGACAATGCGGCATACGCCAATCGCCAGCTCGTTCAATCTTTGATGCAAACCCAGAAGGAAGCGGGGGATACTGCAGCCGGCGTTGCGAGTTCGACGGCCGCCAAGGAAAAACAAGGCGGCGAAAACGAAGCTTCCGACGATGATGCGGGAACGAAGTCCACATCCGGCGATGGAATGGCCGGACAGCGCGAAGCCGCAGGCAATGCGCAGATTGCAGGTAGCAGTAAAGTCGACCGCCGCGGCGACGCGCGCAACAGTGAACTGCAGGCCGGGATGGGGTCCTCCAAGGGCGCGGCGACGGATAGCGGCGGCAGTGCCGGCAAAAATGGCGGCCAAACCACCCGAGCCAGTGTCGACGATACCATACCCGTGCAGGCAGCTTTGGAATCAAAGCTTGAAACCGAACAGGCCACATTGCAATGGCTGGCACAAATCCCTGACGATCCGGTCAGGTTCCTGCGGTTGCGAATTGCGGCCGAGCACAAGCAGCGCCAGGAGAAAGGAATCGCCATTCAGTCAAAGGATTCCCTATGGTGAGTTTGGTTGCAATGGCACGCATGATCCTGTTGGCTGTAATATTCTTAGTGACAGGAACGATGGCGAACGCTCAGGAACAACCCCAGCCAGTCGGACGCATCTGGGTGGATGTCGATCGAACAAACCGACTGCCCTTCGTGCAGGAGATGATCCTGCTGCGGCTGCGAGGCACCTATACGAGGCCTGTCGCACTCGTCAAAACGGAGCAACCTGCGCTTCCTGGTTTTCGCTGGATGCTCATTGGTACGGATGAGTGGTCCGATGCCGTCGAAAACGGCCCGCAAGTGCGGGGCTTCGAGCAGGTCATCGCCGTCTTTGCTCAGCGCAGCGGCAATCTCGTTATACCACCATTCGTTCAGAACCTGACTTACATCGACAGGGGCGGTGCTCGGGTAATGACGGTCATTCAAACCGAACCGGTAACCATTCAGGTTGCGCCGGAATTGACGGGGGCCAATTCGTGGTGGCTTGCTGCCCGCAGTATCACTGCAAAGGAAGAGTGGAGCCGCGATCCTGATGGCATCGACATTGGCCAATCGGTCAAAATGTCTATCACCATAACCGGAGTGGGTGTAACCGACGACCAACTGCCTCCTCGCCCGGAAATCAAGGTGCCGGGATTGATTATTGTTCCGGCGGCCCCGGCGCGAAAAACTGAAATTGGCCTGGGCAAACCGCTGAAACAAATGCCGAAACTAAAAAAACCAGGCCCTTACAGGATTGTCGAGGGTAGAGAAGGTTCGATTTCATCAGTAACCTATTCATGGACAATCCGCCCGGTTAGCGGCGCCCCTGCAGCACTGCCGGCTATCGAAATCCCTTGGTACAATACAGACCTAAATGCTATGCAGCGCATCATTATTCCCGGACGCACCGTTGCACTGAAAGATACTGGTCCAACACTTGCAGACATGGAGCAGTCGCTTGGGATCGTCGAGCGATCTGGCGAGCGGGGGATAGTTTCTATCGATCGTGCTTTGATTGCGATTGCCTTTGTTACCGCTTTGATCGTGACTTTACTGTTGTGTTCAGAGCAATTCCGGGCACAAATCGCGAAAATTGCCCTACGCTGGCGAGCCTATAGGACCGGTCTTCGGATGAAACGCGCGGCAAACGTTGGCGATGCCGTGCTGGTCTGGCAGTTGCAGCGGCAGGTCGGCAGACATTCGCGGTTTGCAATTGAAAATCTGGAGTCCATGGTGTTTGGCAAACAGCAAGCAGACAAGGCCTCGCTTACCTGCATTGTCAAGCACCTGATTGACAAAAAGATTGTCATTCATTGAGGCGTCTTTGCAATTTGATAAACGTGTCAGGCGTTGATTTCCGCGGCTTTGGCGCAGCGACTTTGGGCTAAGTGATTGGAACGAACCAGTTCGTTGTCAGCTACAAACGCCACCGTTTCCCACCGCAGACTAAGTCCCATGCGTGTTGTATTACCGATTTCCGCTCAGCCTGCGCCTTGTTGAGGAAATGCTGCTCGAACGCGGGATTCGTGATGATCCAAAGTTGCAAGGAGATCATGTAACCTTCACTGGCCATTCCCTAGGAGGTGGACTAGCTGGTTTAATGGCATAACTTTACGATAAAGGTCCTATTGTTTTTGACAGCATGCCATTCGCTCTTTCTATAATGCTACGTATCCGTTCATTGAAGTTGAGGGTGAAGAAGCAGTCATTAGCCCTAATCGTCAATTTAGCAACCTATTACGGCACCGACGTACCGCAGCAACCGGACGGATCACTCATTAGTGCTACGGAAGTCGCTGGCCAAATCCTTGCCTGGCTTTCTCCAGGAAACCAACTTGACAGTCTATCGGTTCCTACTGCTCCTGGTATCATTTAAGAACGCATTGTAGACGTTTAAGCTACAATCAAAAGTGCTGGAAATTCGCGTATTATCGGCATTTTCAAAGGAAGGTTTGCTGGTGGACGCGCTTTTGTACAACGCTTAAAAGCAGCCCGATTCTGTAGGACAGTTCCCAAGAGCGAATGTGGGTTGTCTCTTCAGAGAGCTTCGAAAGCGGCCAGCAAATTGTCGCGTTCAACCAGCCCCTGCCGGCCATCAATAGTGCCGACCCCAAGCCTTGCAAATACAACAATACGGTCTTGGCCGCTCTGCCCATCCGACGAACCGTCCAACCGGATTTCGTTTTAAAGGTAGGGATGATTGCCATTGTCTGCGTATGTGCTCCAGCTGACACCGGCAATTGCTGTGCCAACAATCGCTGAATGAAGGCTGCTTGCGGCAACAATGCGCCAGAAGCGGACACAGGGACGCCGTCAACGACGACTTGCCGTGGTGTCATAGTTCAGCGTGGCTGCCTCGACCTTGTCGCCGTTGGCCGCTGCCCACAAGCACAATGCTTCAAACGGCTCCCGCAGGGAATGGCCTAGCGGAGTAATTGCATATTCTACGCCAATAGGTTGCGTTGGGAGTACGGTTCTTGTCACAAGGCCGTTCCGCTCAAGTCTCTTCAAAGCATCGGCCAGAGCCTTGTGCGTGATCCCATCGAGACGCCGCTTGAGTTCGTTGAACCGCGCAGGTTTCGGACAGATCACTGTCAGTATCAGGATCGTCCATTTGTCAGCGATCTTGTCGAGCACCGGACGAACCTGCGCCATGTCGCAAAGCGCGCGATGAGAAAGGGCTTCAAGGTCGGTATACTCGTCCATATCTAGGCTATTCCAAGTGCGTAATTGATATCAGATATCCAACGTATATCATAGCGAGACCATTCAGTGAAAGGATTTACGATGGATCGCATGAATAACAAGGTGGCTTTGGTCGTCGGCGGCGCGAAGGGTATCGGCCTGGCGATTGCAGAGCGGCTTTCTGCCGAAGGCGCAAATGTCTTCATCACCAGTCGCAGAGGTGAAGATGCTGAAAAGGCGGCCAAAGCCATCGGCAATGGCGCGGTCGGTATTACCGCTGACGCAAGCTCTCCGGAAGACATGGTGGAGGCTGTCGAAAAAGTGCGCAAAGCATGCGGTCGTATTGACGCGCTTGTTCTGAATGCGGGTCTTTCCGAGCCTTCGCAGATCGCCGAAATAACGCCGGGCCACTTCGACCGCCACTTTGACGTCAACGTCCGAGGGATGGTGTTCGGCCTCCAGGCAGCTCTTCCCGCAATGACAGAAGGCGGCTCGGTCGTCCTCGTCGGCTCCATAGCCGGGAATGCGGGCTACTCGGCCTACGGTACCTACTGCGCAACCAAAGCGGCCGTTCGTTCCTATGCCCGAACCTGGACGGCAGAACTCGCACGCAAAGGTATTCGGGTCAACGTCGTTGCACCCGGCCCCACGGATACGGACATGATGGCTGCTGTTGCGGAGGACACTCGCGCGGCAATTGTCGCTCCGATTCCGATGGGCCGTATGGCGCGGGCTTCAGAAGTGGCTGCGGCCGCCTTGTTCTTGTTGAGCGATGACGCGAGCTACATCGCCGGTGCCGAGCTGTGCGTCGACGGCGGCTTGCGGCAGGTCTAGGAAGCCGCCGAAATGGCGTACCCGATCTCGAGTAGGTCGGGTACGCCCTGCGCATCTTGCCCTTGCCCCACGTCTCCAGCTTGCCGGTAGATTGTGGCAGTCCTAGAGCGTCGATAGAGATACCCGCGACTCACTGATAGGCGCTGCCAGGCAGCAAATTTGATGCCGCAAGCCCCGCATATTTCGCATAATTGGCGTTCTGGACAAGACCTGAAGTCAGCTGAATTCCATCATAGTTCGGATCTGGCTCGACTTCTGAGAAAGTTGGGTTCGCTTTGTGTGCCGCCGGAGCGAGAGCTGTTAATGAACACTGACGACCAATGCCGGAAATCAGTTGTCCGGGGTTCCAATTCCATCCTATCAGCGGCTGTCTGAGGATGCATCCGGTGTGCTTTTTGGCCCGACAGTCCCGCCCAAAGGGCTACCCCTGTGCGAAATAGAATATTCGTAAGCTCGGTAGCTTCGCAATTGATGGCAAAGACATGTCGCAGCTTGCCGAATACGAAAGTTTGACATGGCGAGGCGTCCTTCGCATCAGCGTTGTAAATTAGATCAGTTTGCTAGACTGCCGGATGTTTGCTCTCGATAGACTATAGCAATCGAGACAAGGGCGACCACGATGGTTACTACGGGAACAAAATTCCAGCCGTCGAAACTTATCCTCCCCTCCAGAAACCGCGCGATAATGTTCGCAGTTCAACTGGAGGCTACAATGATTTCTCTAAATCTGGTTTTCTTCGCCACTATTTCGCTAACGGCGGCTAGCGGCTTGGCAGCAACATGCATCGTTTTATTTGGTGATACCCGGCATAACGCAGGCCAACGAGCAGTCGCTGAGAAGTTTGCGCAAATTGCGTTGATCGGCGCAGCAGCGGTGGCCTCATTGCTGGCTGTTTCCTCACAATCGGAGGCGGAATAAAAAGATGTGTAACGAGAGAGGCTGTCATGATGGCCAATCGCGCGCGCCGTCGTCAAGGTCTGGCAGTTGCTTCGCGCCGGCTTCCGTGCCGCGCAGCCTTGCTGCGGAGCCCTCGACGATGCCGTTGATCGCATCGGAATTCTTTCCGGATCCATTTCCGGTGCCAACGAGCGAAGGTCTCGGCGACCGCGAGCACCGCAGTATGAATCGGCCCTGCGGTGAGGTTGGGCATAATTGACGCGTCCACTAAAAAAGATTGTCGAGCGCCTTGAGTCGTAGATTTGCGTCGACGACGGCGTCAGGGTCCTTACCTTCACGCTGCGGTTCCCCTTGAGGACTCAGACCAATCACCCGTTCATTGGCGGGACTGTGGCGCCTTCCTGTGTTTCTGGGCTGATCTTGATCCGGACAGTATCGCCAAACCGGCGAGTGGCGAACTTTAACGACGAGGTTGTGGCTGGGAACACCAGAGCCTGACCGGCCGTCACATCCTTTGCGATTCCTAACGATTACGTCAACTTGCCAGCAAAAGTGGTTTATCCCCCCAGTCATCCTTGGCCCAGGCGGCGCGCTGGCGCTACTCGGGGGTTGGGCACCATCTCTGGTTTCGGACGTATTCGAGGAAAGCCCGCACGGCCGCGCTCGTATGCCGCCGGCTCGGATAATACAGATACCAACTTGGCAGCTCCTGCTTCCAGTCGCTCAGCAATTCAATAACTTTGCCCTGTTTTACATCATCACGGACGTAATCCTCAAGCAGGTGGGCGATTCCGGATCCCGCGAGCGCGGCTTGGAGCTCTTGATGGGCCGAACTCAGTGTCAACCGGCCGTTCGGGGTGATCTCCAATTCCTCACCATTCCTTTCGAATTTCCACGTCACCATGGTTCCACCGGGGAAACGGCGACGAATACAGTCGTGCTGCAAGAGGTCATGCGGCGAGTCAGGTCGACCGCGATTGCAAAGATAATCGGGCGAGGCCACGATTGCATATCGTAAGGCGGGCCCGAGCGGCACGGCAATCATGTCCTGGGCAAGTTGGTTGCCGAAGCGTACGCCAGCGTCAAAACCCTGCTCCACGATGTCGATGATCGCAGCATCGCTGATGATCTCTACATTGACATCTGGATAAATTTTCATGAACTCAAAGGTCAAAGGGCACAGAATGTGGTCGGCAGCCGGACCCGGTGCATTTATCCGTACGGTGCCAGACGGACGTTCGCGAAGCTGATTGAGATCGTCGATTGCTGTTCTGATGTCATGAAGAGCGGGCCCTAGCCGCTCGAGAAGGCGCTCGCCCGCTTCGGTAGGGGCAACGCTGCGTGTCGTTCGGTTTAGCAGCCGGATGGCCAGCGCGTCTTCGAGCGCGCTGATCGATTGGCTGATGGCGGACGATGAAACGCCCCTGCCAAGAGCGGCGGCTCTAAAGCCACCACAGCGCACGACGTCTTCAAAGATCTCTAAGTTGTCAAGGCGCAGTGGTCGCATTGCAAAGTCCTGCTTAATAAGCTGATCGGTTTTGATTAGCTTATCTGTACGCTTGATCCGTGTCATCCTTCGAAAACATGTCGCAAAGCGGCACGGCGGATAGGGGCTTCGCCGTCAACCGTTGAACCGGGACTGATACGTGGAGGATCAAAGCATGGGTGAAGTCACGCTGAATCGCAGGAAGATCATGCTAACAGCCGCCTCGGTGACGACCGGACTGGCCTTGCCGACCGGCATGGCGATTGCGCAGACGGCTCCGGCCGCGTCGACCTTGGCCGCAGCTGGAAATGCCGGCCATTACCACTTTCGTGTCGGCGACGTCTCGGCGACCGTGTTGAGCGACGGTCTGATCGGCGGCCCTCCGCGGGTCTATGCCAGCAATGCGTCGGAGGCGGAACTGCAGGAGGTTCTGAGGCACGCCTTCCTTCCGGCCGATCGCCTGACGCTCAATCTCAACACGCTTCTTATCGAGACGAATGGCAGGCGGATACTCATCGAAGCGGGCGCCGGGCAGACCATGGGTCCGCAAGGCGGGCGCATCTTCGAGAATCTGGCCGCCATCGGTCTACAGCCAGAAGACGTCGACGTTGTGGTCGTCTCCCACACGCACCCGGACCATGTCGGCAATCTTCGAACCGCGGATGGCGGCAAGGCATTTCCACGGGCGGCAATCTTTGCGCCTCGGGCCGATTGGGACTTCTTTGTCCGTAACGATCCGGACCTGTCCTATATGCCGGTGCCGGAGGATTTCCGCCGCAATTTCGCTGCCGCCATCAAGCGGAGCGTCGAGCCCGTGATGAATGGGATCGAGTTGTACGAAGCGGGCGCGGAGATTGTACCCGGGCTGACCACCCTTCCGGCATTCGGCCACACCCCCGGCATGGCGAACTTCCTTGTTCAATCCGGCAGTGATCAGCTCCTGCTCACGGCTGATCTCGCCTACCACCCGATCGTCAATATCAACCGTCCATGGGTGCCTGGGCCAGATCGCGACAAGGACACTGCCCTCGCATCCCGCCGCCGCATCTTCGACATGGCGGCGGCAGACCGGCTTCTCGTTCTCGGCTTCCACTATCCGTTCCCGGGCCTTGGCCGAATGCTCAAGACGGATGTCGGCTATGCCTGGGTCCCGGTCAATTGGCAGTTCTAATTCGCTGATGCATAAAGATCCCGCAATGACGACATCAAGGCGCGCATTCCTATCGGGTTTTCTCACAATGCCGCTTGTGCCGCTGGCTTCAGCAATCGCTTCCGTACAGGAGGCGCCCTTGCTGCCGCTGACGCGCATCTGCGCCGACGGAGATGAACCGACGCCCGCTCGTGAAGCCGGACCGTTCTTCAAGCCGAATTCACCGTTGAAGCAGGATCTCTATCCGGATGCGCCGCACGGCGAGCGCATCACCATTGCCGGCTTTGTCCTCGACGACCGCTGTCGCCCAATGCCGCGGAGCCTCGTTGAAATCTGGCAAGCCGACGACAACGGCGAGTACGATCGATCGGGCTTCCGCTTGCGGGGACATCAGTTCGCCGACGAGCAGGGACGCTGGTGGTTCAACACCGTCGTGCCGGCTCTGTATCCGGGACGCACGCGGCACTTCCATTTCAGGGTTCAACGACCGGACGGAGATGTACTGACGACGCAGCTCTTCTTCCCGGGCGAGCCGAGCAATGCAGGAGATCGGATTTTCGATGAAGCGCTGCTCATGACGATCAGCCAGACGGGCGACGGTCAGTTCGCCCGCTACGACTTCGTAGTCTAAGTCATGACAGCACTATTCGGTAGGAGAAAGTCCATGAATGAACTTGAACCATCGCCTCATGACCCGGGGTAACGACCTGTCGATCAGCCGACGCGACGTGATGCTGACCGGCGTGGCCCGGCGCCACACTTGCTGGAATCGGCGATGCGACTGCCGCGACGAAACCGGTTCCGCTGCTCAACGAGGCTGGCGTGAAAGGGCTTGGCGAGGTCGCCATGGTGGGCGTCGCCGCAGCGATCGGCAACGCGATTTTCGATGCCACGGGGCGGCGGCTTCGAGAACTGCCGATCCGCATTGAGCATCTCTTCTAGAAGCCCGATCGCCTGTCGGCGGCGCGCCGTCCGTCCATAAGGCAAACATAAAAAGGAGACTATCGCATGAGCGAACAGCAACATTCCGGCGTCAGCCGACGCGGCTTCATAGGTGCTCTTGGCACGGGAGCCACCATACTGGCATCAACACCTCTCTTTGCAGGGAAGGCCCACGCCCAACGCCAACCAAGCTTGGCGACGACGACGTCCACGACATCTGCACGAACACGAACGATTCCGGGAACGCAGCAGACCCTCACCACACTCGGTCTCGGCACCTTCCTGACCTTTGATGCCCGCCCCGGCGATGACCGCAACAATCTAGCCGAGGTGTTCCGGCGCTACGTTGCGGGCGGTGGTCGGGTCGTCGATACGTCGCCTCTCTACGGATCGGCAGAGGTCTCCGTCGGCGCATTCCTTGCTGGCACACCGGAGGCATCGGAGATCTTCGTCGCCAATAAAATCTGGTCGACCGGCGAATATCTCGGCGACGAGAGCCATGCGGCGGCAAGCTTCGAGCAGTCGAGGCTGCGCATCTGGCGCGACACGATTGACCTCATGCAGTGCCACAGCATCGTCAACGCACCAGTCATTGTCCCGTTGATGCAGGCCTGGAAGAAAGAAGGACGCATCCGACACGTTGGCGTCACCCACCATGAAACCGGCGCGCAGGATCAGCTCGCCGAACTGGTCGAGCGCGGCGGTGTCGATTTCATCCAGACGAACTACTCGATCTTCAATCGTAGCGCCGAGCGACGACTGTTGCCGGTCGCCGCAGCCCGTGGGGTCGGCGTCTTCATTAACCTTCCACTCGAAAAAGCGCGTCTTATGAAGGTGGTGGAAGGTCGCCCTCTGCCTGACTTCGCTCGCGAATTCGAAGCGGGGACCTGGGCGCAGTTTTTTCTCAAGTGGGTTATGGCGCATCCGGCGGTGACGACAGTGCTCTGTGGCACATCAAATCCGGAGCATGCCGAGGATAATGTCCAAGCCATGTACGGGCCCTTGCCGGACGAGGCGATGCGCCGGCGCATGGTGCAGCATATGGAGACGATTCCAGGCTTCGCCGATATAGAAAGGATGGCCTGGTATCCGGGCAAGGACGCCCAGTATCAAGGACTGATCCGCGCGGCACAAGCAAGAGCTCGTGCTCGTGCGAGCCAATGAGATTTCGACCGAAAAGCAGACGATCTCACGACCGGCGTGCGCGGATGATCGCAAGATGGACTCTTTTCCAGCATTGCGCTGCTGACAAAGTTCTTCAAGAAGCTCGATGTTCAGCCATGCGTCGTTTTCGAACCAGTAGGTGATTAAGTCATCGTAAGACAGATGCGGAGCCGTCTTTGTCAATGCAGGCTTTAGATGATCGGCCAAGCAGCACCGCCCGATAGCGATCGCGCCCCAGTGAGGGGTGAAGAACTCTCACTGTAGGTCCGCGACTGAAAAGCCGAGATCATCCTCGATGGTGGATGCCCAAGGTCTACCGTCTGAAGGGCGACCACAAACCAGGACACCATCAATGCGGCGATCAAAACTGACTGCCTTCCTTGTCGCAAAATTCCCAATTGTGTGGCCAGTCAAATGCATGGCTTGATACTCTTATGAATGGCGTATCAGGAAGGTCGTTTCAGCCGAGCATGGCGGGCTTGAGCGTGTCCTCGCACCATTGGCGAAAGGTTGTCGGCGTCGTGTTTTCCGGCGACCTCGACACCGTCAGGTCCAGGCCCTGATCCTTGGCCCAAGCCATGTTGGTCATGCCCTGCGCCATAGCGGTGCACATGCCGTACTGCACAAAGCGCTCTTTGTAGGCGTCGAAACTGATCTGCTGGTAGGTGGCCGTCTTGCCGAGCACATCGGAGATGATCTCGGCCATGTCGTTGAACGAAATGTCCTCGGGTCCAAGGACCGGCACCTCGCTCTGGCCTGTCCAACTGTCATCGAGCAGCCAGCGTGCTGCGACGGCGGCGACGTCGCGCGTCGCGACACTTGGAAGTTTGAGGTCGCCGGAGATCGGCATGAAGAACCTGCCCTGATCCCTGATCACTGCCGCCTGCCGGGCGATGTTGTCCATGAAGGACGGATTGGCCAGACCGCGAAATGCGACGCCTGTGCCGGCGATCAAATCGTCCATCGCCAGCGAGCCGGTGACGTGGCCCGCTCGGTTGGCGAGCGGCGAACCGCGCCCGAGTGCCGTGATCGAAACAACGCGCTTGATATTTTGCTCTTTCAAAGCTGCTACCGCAGGACGGGTGAAAGCGACATAGGCAGCCATGACCGAAACAGCCTTCGGGTCGGGAGGCACGAGCCAGAATACCGCGTCGGCGCCGCTGAACGCTTCGTTCACGACGCTTGCGTCTCCATGAGAACCTTTGATGATCTCGACACTGTCTCGCACCTCTTCGGCAAGATGTGATGGATCGCGCGCGATCAACCGGATTGGTGCGCCCGATTGGAGAAGGTTCTGAACGACTTGACGGCTAATGTTGCCGGTGGGGGCGGTTACAACGATCATGGTTTATTCCAGTTTTGAGGGCGATAGCGCGGCCGTTGTCTGGCCGAGCAGACCTGCCGCAGCCAGTCTTTTGTTCGAGCTTAAGGTAGGTGGTTGTATCTGGACGGTCTATGCTGCATAATCTGTGTTATCTTCGCAATCGTCCGAGAGTAGTCCATGGATCCCCTATCAGACGTTCTTTCGCTGCTAAAACCTCATGCCTATGTGTCTTCCGGCTTCGATGCTGGTGGCGAATGGGCTGTCCAATTCGGCGATCAGCACAAGCTCATCAAATGTTATGCTGTCATCTCGGGTGGCTGCTGGCTCACTGTTGAGGGAGTGCGTGATGCGGTGCGTCTGGAGGCCGGCAATTGCTTCGTGCTGCCAACGGGTCGCCCCTTCCGGCTTGGCAGCAGCATTGATGGGCCAGCGGTCGGGGCTGGAGAGATATTCCCCGCAGCGCGAAGGGGCGGTGTCGTCACACTCAACGGCGGTGGCGGATTGTTTCTCATTGGAAGCCGCTTCGGCGTGAAGGGTAATCACGCCGATATGCTGCTGGGCCTGCTTCCTGCGATCGTCCACATTCACGAGCAACCGGGGCAAGCAGCCTTGCGCTGGTCCGTCGAGCAAATGATGAAGGAACTGCGTGATGAGCAGCCCGGCAACGCCCTTGTCGCGCAGCATTTGGCTCATCTGATGCTGGTGCAGGCACTACGTGTGCATCTGGACACGGGTGGCGGGGACCGTTTCGGCTGGTTCTTCTCTCTGGCGGATAGACATCTCGGTGCCGCGATCAAGGCAATCCATGCGGGACCCGCATATCAATGGACCCTGCAAGAGCTTGGCGAGATTGCCGGCATGTCGCGCTCAACATTTGCGCTCCGGTTCAAGGAACGCGTGGGCGAGCCGCCGATGCAGTATGTGGCGAGGTGGCGAATGCTGCTTGCTTGCGACAGGCTGGAGAATACAAGAGATCCTGTCTCGGCGATTGCCGCCTCGCTCGGCTATGAATCGGAAAGTGCGTTCAGCACGGCCTTCAAACGCGTCATGGGATGCTCGCCTCGACAATATGGGCGTTGGCGCAAGGTTGAATCGGAGACCGGTTCGGTTGCTATGGACTTGCCTGCCAATCGGATGCACCCCGGTTCCATCAACGGGGCCCGTCATATTGAGCACAACGGTGTTATGACGGCGGCGGACTCCTTGCGGTGAGAACTTGGAACTGAACCGTATTTCCCATGGGCTTACCACGACGATCGGAAATAATACCGTTTGTCCGGCTTTGGCGCGATTGCGATGTGTTGCAAACGTACTCTTCTGGCTTGAAGTGAGCCAGGAATTCAATATTCAAAGGCCGCCATTTTGACCAGTCTGTGATCCTTTTATGTCTACGATGGTATCTGACTCACAATCTCAGCCGCGCACTCTGAAGGAAATGATGGCAGAGCGGGGCATCGACCCTGGATCACTCTACTGTTCATCGCCTGGTATCGCAATAATCCGAAATTGCTTGAGCGCGTCAATCGAAGGAAGCGTCAGGTCGCACGTAAAGGGAACCTTGATGACACCCACATCAAGGTCAAAGGCCACTGAATGTACCTGTATCACGCGATTGACAACAACGGCGATAGGGTTGAGTTTGATTTCATCAAGCGACCGCGATTTGACCGCCGCCAAGCGCTTTGTTCGACGGGCATACCCCCCTAGCCTTCATTCTCAACCGAGGCCGCCGTTCGCGAAGATGTTTTGACCGTTGATCCATGCGCCGTCGTGGGAGCAGAGAAGCGCGATGACGTTTGCGATGTCCTGGGGGTTGGCCCAGACGCTGCAGAGGTGTCGCTTCAGGTATGCCTCGGAGTGCTTCCTCGCCATGCTGGCGCAGCAGCTGGGTATCCACGGCGCCTGGTGACACGGCGTTCACCGAGATATTGCGGCCCGCCAGCTTCTTGGCGAGAACGCTCGAGTAAATTTCCTGCGCCGCCTTAGTGGCTGCGTAAGCACCCGTATATGCGGGCTTCTGGAGAATGATGCTCGAGCTCTGACTGACGATCCTGCCGCCGTCGCGGGTGCGCCGTGTCGCCTCGCGCAGAACATTGAAACTACCCGTCATATTGGTTGCGATCATTCGATTGAAAGCATCGTCGGTCATTTGGGCAAAGGGACCAACATTCATGATCCCGGCATTGTTGACCACCACATCAACGCCGCAATAAGCCTCGTCATGGGCATCGAACAAGGCCTTGACAGCAGCTGGACCTGCGACGTCCGCCTGACGCGCCATCGCACGCCCCCCAGCCACCTTGATGTCAGATACGACTTGATCGGCCAGTCCCCGATTGGTGAGGTAGTTCACCGTGACGGCATAACCGTCGTGCGCCAGAAGGCGGGCAGTGGCCGCGCCGATGCCGCGCGACGAGCCAGTGACAAAAGGGCAGCCCGGCCGGCGCCGGGAACGTTTCGAGGGTTTGCTGCGGAAGTTTGGGCCGAAGCCGTTCCTCTGAGAGCAAGGGCAGCCGGTGCGGCGGCAGCAAGCGCCATGAAGATTCGGCGGAAGTTATCAGTATCGGACATCGAGAACATCTCCTTTTCGAGAATTGCGAAAGCTCGCGGATACGGCCGAGGCCGCGTTCAGTCGTCGCTGCCCCCGAAGCTAAAGAGCAATGCACTTGGTTTGCTAAGACAAGCAGCAGCCCAGAGCCGAAGCCATTTTTATTTCAGCCGTATTCGTTCCGTCCGAAGTGACAGACACTGCTACCGGTAGAGTTTGCTTTCATTGAATATCTATTGACCGCGCTGCTGTTTCTGTCATGCTAAACGCACTCCTCGCTTGGTTGGCACCTTATAAGCTATATGGAGTGTCAGATGATCAAAATGCCCGAACTATCAAGAAACTTGCCTATTCCTACAGGCGACGCTACACTGTCGCGAGACGGCCGCGTTTTGACATGGCCTCACAACCAACCGGAGGTTCGCGTGTCGTCATCGCTACTTGTGGCGGTCAGCGCCTATATCGAAGAACAGGGTGGGGGGCAGGGCCTGTTTCCGACGCCGATAGAAGGCTTCAACATCATCCGGTCTTTCCAGACGATGATGCCGATGCGGGCGCTTTACCGGCCGTCACTCTGTGTCGTGCTCCAGGGCGCGAAGGAAATCCACTTCGGAGAAGACAGGCTGGACTACGGAGCGTTGGAATGCCTGGTGGTTACCGTCGAGCTCCCGGCAAAGGGTCGGATCGTACAGGCCTCTCCCGAGGCGCCATATATCGGGGTCACCGTAGACTTCGATGTGGCGACAATGCGCGAGGTCCTGGAGCAACTGGACGCCCCGCCAATTCCGGCCTCAGATCCTGGACCTTGTGTTTTTGTGGGCAAGGTCGATGAAGCATTGGCAGACTGCCTCCTGCGTCTGATCCGGATGACAAAGACACCGAAGGCAATCCCGATCCTATATCCATCGGTGATGCGCGAGATTTGCTACTGGTTGCTGAGTGGACCGCATGGCGCTGAATTATGCAAGCTGACGCTCCCAGATTCGAATATCGAGCGCGTGGTCAAAGCCATATCCATGCTTCACGTGAATTTCGCGCAGACGCTGCGGATCGAACAATTGGCAGAGATTGCTCGGATGAGCCCGTCGTCCTTCCACCAGCACTTCAAGGCGCTGACCTCGATGTCCCCGCTTCAGTTTCAGAAGCAATTGCGCCTTCTCGAGGCGCGGCGCTTGATGTTCGCAGAAGCTGCAAACGTGGCGAAGGCTGCCTACCAGGTGGGCTACGAAAGCACTTCGCAATTCAGCCGCGAATATTCACGCACGTTTGGGGCTGCGCCAAAGCAGGACGTCATGAACCAGCAGCGCCTGTACAGCAAGTACGCCAGCAGGAAGGTGCAGAGCGCGTAGCTTGTAAATGCTGCTCCTTCTGGGTTGATCCAGTTGATCGGCGGCCTTCGTTTCGCTCGTTCCGGGCTTCATCGCTGGCTGGGGCTGGTCTACATCATGTCGGCCGGGGCGGCGGGCCTTGGCGGACTTGCCTTATCATCAGTCAAGGCACGATCGGCGGCCCGTTAATGGATGTCGGCTTTGGCCTGTACGGTACGCTGATGATTCTGTGCGCAACCCTGGCTTACGTCCTTGCCCGGTCTGGCCGCTACGAGCGGCACCGCGCCTAGGCACTCCGGCTTTTTTCGCTGACAATAGGCTTTTGGCTTAGGCTTTTGGCTCTATCGGATGGAATGCGGCCTTTGGCCTCTTCTGTTCGGAAACATTGGTCGCGCGGCGGGCTTTAACGGCTGGTTCGTCGAAATCATGGTATTCTTTTTCTACGTCCCCAATCTCATCGTCGCCGAAATGTTCATCCGCGCGGGTCGAAAAGGCCAAGGCGGTTGCTAATTTTGGGGCAGTTGCTCTGCTATTGGTTGCAAGCGCCTTTGTCATCGCCGTGACCTGGATTTTCACTGCTAACGCCAGGGAACCGAGGATGGTCAGCAGCATCATATGAGCCGCCGACAGTTCCGGGCCGGCAGAGCAAGCCGCTCTCGCGCAACCCTGGGGCTCTGTTGGAACCTCGGCCGTTCAGGTCTTGTTCCGACGAATATTCGATCGCACGGTGTAGGAATAGGCAGGTTTTTTGCGAGTTTGGGCATAGAGGTTTGCCGCGCCTTGGGCAACTTAGCAATCAAGTGAATAGCGGGTGTGTTGAGACAATCGAAATCTCGCGAAACTACCTAGAAGGCAAGAATTGTTATGACGAAATGGACGAGCAAAAACATCCCTCCACAACGCGGCCGCTCCGCAGTCGTGACCGGCACCGGCGGGCTGGGTTTTGAGGACGCTCTTGCCTTGGCTCGTGCCGGTGCCAGCGTTCTAATTGCCGGGCGTAATGCTCAGAAGGGCACTGAGGCCGTGGCAGCGATCAAGCAAGCCGTTCCTGGAGCGCAAGTGCGGTTTGGCAGGGTCGATCTTGCCGACCTCGCCTCGATCGCTGGGTTCGCCGCGCAGCTTGCGCAGGACCAAGACAATCTCGATCTTTTGATCAATAATGCCGGGGTCATGGCGCCACCGGAGCGCCGCGAGACCAGCGATGGCTTCGAATTGCAATTCGGCACGAACTACCTTGGCCATTTCGCGCTTACCGCGCATCTGCTGCCGCTGCTCAGGAAAGGGCACAAACCCCGTGTCGTGAGTCTCGGCAGCATCGCTGTCCGGGATGGCACCGGCGCGATCAACTTCGACGACCTGCAGGCCGAGCATGACTACAAGCCGATGCCCGTCTACAGCCAATCGAAGCTCGCCTGCATCATGTTTGCCTTCGAACTGGACCGGCGCAGCAAATCAGCTGGATGGGGTGTGGAAAGCTTGGCGGCGCATCCCGGGGTCTCGCGCACTGAACTCCTTCCAAACGGATCAGGTCCACGGAGCACAGCCGCCAGAATGCGCCGCTTCCTGCCATTCCTGTTTCAGCCCGTGTGGCAAGGCGCCCTGCCCACGCTCTATGCGGCAACCGACCCGTCAGCGCGAGGCGGCGCTTATTATGGGCCTAACGGTCTGGGCAGGATACGCGGCTATCCGGCAGAGGAGAAGCCGGCCAAGCAGGCGCTCGACGCCGTCGCTGCCGCTCTCCTTTGGGATATATCTGAAGAACTGACAAACGTGATATTCGCCTGAAGTGTCACCGGGCCCAGTTCTGCGCCAGGCGATGATGATGACCCGGCGGTTTTGCAAGGAGAGTCCAATCCCGTGATAGTTAGCCAATTTCTCTCTAACGGTCCGTTTGACGTCCCATATCGCATCCGCATCACGAGCGTGTCCTTCACGGGAATGGTCCAAGCCACCAACCGTTTTCCGGCCCGTTGCGCCTCCTGCCCATCCCGGCCGTTCCTCTCCTTTCAATTCAACAACAATGGACCGCAGGCCCAATTCCTGAACGTGTCCTGGAGTCTCACTGATGGCATGGTCGTACGGTTACTTTACTGATCTGAATTATTCCCATGGCTATTATTCAGAAATGAACCCGGCCATGCTGCGCTTAGCTTGTCTTGGCCAGGCGATAGAGTCGCAACTGCGCGACGAGCCGACCTATCTCGAGCTCGGTTTCGGACAAGGGGTCTCGATCAACATACATGCGGCGGGATCCGCTGGATCGTATTGGGGAACGGACTTCAACCCCGCGCAAACGGTGGAGGCCCGCAAGCTCGCCGCAGCTTCCGGTGCCGACCTGCATCTGTTCGACGATTCCTTCGAAGAACTCGCCAGCAGGAAGGATCTTCCCGATTTTGATATCATCGCACTTCACGGTGTTTGGAGCTGGATATCGGAAAGGAACCGAAAGATTATAACGGATATCATCAGGCGGAAGCTCCGCCCCGGTGGGATTGCCTATATAAGCTATAACTGCCTGCCAGGCTGGGCCCCGGTCATTCCAATCCGCGAGTTGATGTCCCTCTATCAGGATTGTGGCGAGGGGAAAAACACGGGACCCACTGGAATGATTGAAGGCGCTTTGCAATTTGTAGGAGATGTCGCAAAGGCCGGTTCGATCTATTTCCAGGAGAACCCGATCGCCGGACATCATCTCAAACATTTGATGAAGCAGGGACCCAACTATCTTGCCCATGAATATTTGAACGCGGACTGGCATCTCGGGCATTTTTCCGACATGGTCCGCAGCCTTGAGGATACCAAGCTTTCATTCGTCGGATCAGCCAGTCTTTTGGGCGGCATCGATGCTCTCAGGCTCAGCGAGGAGGGCCGCAAGCTGCTCTCCCAAGTCGGTCATCCGGTCATGCGAGAGACGGTGCGCGATTATCTTCTGAACAGACGGTTTAGAAGCGACATTTTCATCAAGGGCCCCCGAAAACTGACTGACTCAGAACATCGCGATGCATGGCACGCGCAGGCCTTTGTGCTGCTGAAGCCGTCAGCCGATATTCCGAAAAAGATCCCATGCGGCCCGGGAGAAGTGGAACTGCCAGCTGAAAAGTATGATCCTGTCATTGAGGCCATGTCTGATGACGGATACAGGCTAAAACGCGTTGACGAACTTTTGAGGCATCCCAAACTTCAGGATTTTGAACCCAAAGACGTCGTTGAAGTGCTGACGGTTCTCACCGGAGCAGGATTCATGAGTCCAGCACAGCAACCCTCCGGCAAAGCAATAGAGCAATGCAGGGCGTTGAACAGGCATATTTTGGATCGCGCCCTCGTCAGCATGGATATGCATCATATGGCGTCGCCTGTGACCGCAGGTGGAATCGCGGTATCGCACATGACGCAACTATTCATTCGCGCTTTGAGCGAGGGCAAACGCAGTCCTGATGCGGTGGCTAACTATGTGTGGGACTTTTTGGACAGCATTGGTGAACGCCTGTTGAAAGACGGCAATAGGATTGAATCCAAGAATGAAAACCTCAAGCAAATTGGGATTTCAATAAGCAAGTTCCTAAAGTTCGATCGACCGCTGCTGGAAGCCCTTCAGATCATTGAACCTTGTGTGAATGCCGCATCCTCGATGCGTGGTCAAAAAGTCATGGCTAGCGGCGCAGGAAGCCCTTGAATTTCCCAAAAAGTGTTCCGGCGGCCGTGCAGCCTTATTTAGTGGCAAGCGGCGGCGCGTGAATTTGGAACGAGCGCCCATCCGATATCGCAATTCAGACTGCAACGACAGACGGGCGTAACAAGGTATGACCTGCACCCCATTCTTGTACATTTGGCTACAATTTGATCGTTCGTTGGGACAATCGTGGGACACCCTTCGTTTAAGTTGGTTCCAACCGTTTCTGATGTTTCAGTCGCATGGGATGCGGCGAGAGATGAGGAGCAAGTTTGCAATAGTTCGAAACCGCAGCACACCGTTGCGACGGCTTGAGAGGTAATGTCGTAATTAGAATATAATCGGTCAGGATAGTTCGCAGAAACCCTTAAAGAAGTCGTTTGCCATTTTACGCAGCCGGCTAAGTGTTTCTCGAACTGATCTTTACCGAATTGCGAAGCCATGTCTACATATCTGTTAAATATATATAAGGAAAACAACATGTTATTGATAAACGCGAATGGGGATCGATTGGCTGTTGCTCAACTGCAACGCGAAAAAAAGATGGATCGCGGACGCAAAAAATAGCTTTGACACCTTAAAATATTTCGAGCTTAGTCGCGACGTAAATAGAACACTTATGGAGATTTATGATGAACATTAAGAGCTTGCTATTGGGATCCGCTGCCGCACTTGTCGTGGTATCGGGTGCTCGTGCCGCAGATGCAGTTGTTGTTGCCGACCCGGAGCCGGTGGAGTATGTCCGCGTTTGTGACACATACGGCGCTGGCTTCTTCTACATCCCAGGCACCGAAACCTGCCTGAAGATCAGCGGTTACATGCGCTATGACGCCCGTGCCGGTGGCAATGCATATAATGGCGAAGACCGTGACACTTATTCCCAGCGTTCGCGTTTTTCCCTTCGCGTTGATGCACGCGATGAAACGGAACTCGGCACATTGCGTTCCTATGCCGAGTTGCGTTTCAACTTCGTCGACGGCAACGATGCCGATTCCGTCGAGTTGAACAACGGCTTCATCGAACTCGGTGGTTTCCGTGTCGGTGCGACAGACTCACAGTTCATGACCTGGACTGGCTATATGGGCGATATTATAAACGATGACGTGATCCTGGCAGGTCAGTATGTCACCAACCAGATCAGTTATACTTGGGCTGGTGGCAACGGTCTCTCCGCCATGATCGGCGCTGAACAGGGCATGGAAACCGACCAGGGCTACGGTGATGTCGACTACACCATCGATGATTACATGCCCCACATTGTTGCCGGTGCGCGATATGAGCAGGACTGGGGCAAAGTCTCCGGTGTCGTCGGGTATGATTCGGTTTCCGAAGAATGGGCTGGCAAGGTCCGCTTGGATGTGAGCCTCAGCGACACGATCTCGGCTTGGGTAATGGGTGGCTACAAGTCCAATGGCGACGAGTTCGAGAACAACTACTTCGGCGCATGGCACGGCGACTATGCCGTGTGGGGCGGGCTTGCAGCCAAACTTTCCGAGAAGGCAACCTTTAACCTGCAAGGCGCCTATGAAGAGGACGGTACATTCGCTGCTGCCGCCAACGTAGCCTACGAACTGGTTGCCGGCTTCGTGATCACGCCAGAAATCAGCTATACGTCTTTCGGCGGCGAACGCCAGGACCGGAACAACATCGACGGCAACGAAGATGATGCCTTCGAGGGCATTATCCGCTTCCAAAGGAACTTCTAAGTACAAGCGAAACACGATTCCGGGACACACGCCCCGGAACATTGGGACAGTTCCCGTATTGGGAAATGGCCCATCCTCATGCCGTAGAAGGACTGCGGCCTGAGAAAATAATGATCCGATCTCCAGTCAGGTCATTGTTCATGAAACGGTGGGCTTCGTCCGGCCCACCGTTTTTTTACTGACGAACCCGCTCTGACGTCGGCTTGTAGGAATAGGCAAATTCATTGCAGGTTAGGGCATTCTAGTCATTGGACTCTTCCTCTAGCTTGATGGGAACAGCAGGGCAGATCCCCAACGGTCTTGGTCAGGCATGCTGATTGTTCTGGCCATCCGCATCCTGACTGGTCTTGCTGTGCTAACCCGCAATCCGGCGCATCGCGGTCTCACATTGGCCACGGTGGCCGACGCAACCCGAAACTTCGTAATTCACTCCAAGAAAAAGGGGCATGAAAAATGTCCAATCCCGATACCTCCTGTTGCAGCTTGCCGACACTCACCGCTGTGCACCGAAAAGTGGGCATCGCCAGCCCCCCGCGCGGGAACAAAGCGAGCGCCAAGGGCCTAACACGCGCCGCGCTTGCGGCGGCGGTGAACCACGTTTATATCGCCCGCTGGCTTTTGGACCTGTCCGAGACCCTGATAGCCATGCGATTCAATGAGCAAAATGCGTTGCCAACTACTCGAAATTGGGATGCGCAAGCGGGCAAAGGCAGGGTATAAGCATGGACCCGCTTGGAAGTCTCATTGATTGGATCGCTGTTTATGGCATGTTTGGCCTCTTTGCGATCGGACTGGCCGAGCGTTTCGTGCCCATTCTTCCGTCCTACGGCGTTCTGGTCGCCATCGGCATTGCGTCTGTGGACAGCGCTTGGTCACTCCCGGATGCCATTATCTTTACGACGGCCGGAAGCTTCAGCGGGGGACTGGTCCTCTATCTGCTGGTGCGAGCTGTGGGGCAGGGCCGGTCTATCAAGCTCCTGTACTGGTTTGGCAGGTTGCTCGGCTTATCACCGGCGCGCATCGATAGAACCTTATCGTCGTTCCGGGCGCGTGAGCGAACCCTGATCGTCATTTCCCAGCTCATCCCCGCGGTGCGCCTGATCGCGCCATTGGTTGCCGGGCTTATTCCCGCGAACTTCGGGCGATTTGCCGGAGGGACGATACTGGGCATCGCTCTTTGGAATAGCCTGTTCATCGTCGTCGGATACTTTGCCGTGATAGCAGTTCCCGGGATGAACGCGTTGGTCCTGGCGATCAAGGTGCTGGTTTTCCTCATCGCAATTGAAGTGCTGCTGGCGCTTGCATGGCGATTTGCCGTCCGTCGCCCACGGCGCGCAACCCTGCGAGAAAACCGATCATGACAAACGCGACTGCTGCTTTGATAAGTGCCGCATGCAAGGTGTTGCTTCGACTATGCCGGCCGACCCAAAGGTGGCAATCCAATCATGACCGATAGAATCAATCGTCCCGAACATGTCACGCAATTGCTTGCTCGGCCTGCCGCTGCAACGGAGGTTCATCTGCCGACGAAGTTTGGCACCGTCCCTCCCGAGTGGGTGAAAGACCTTGACCAGGAAGACGAAAAGTCCCCATTACGCAGGCTGGTCATCGCCGGAATCACCACAATCGCCATTGCGTTTGGCGGATTTTTCACCTGGGCCTACTCAGCCGAACTGGGAAGCGCGGCGGTTGCAGTTGGAACCGTGATCATCGACTCGAAGCGCAAAACCATCAGCCATTTCGAAGGCGGCATTTTGGATCGCCTGCTGGTGCGCGAAGGCGATGTTGTAAAGGTCGGTCAACCGCTCGTTAGGCTGGATAACACGAGGGCCCGCTCGGAACTGCGGGCCTTACAGAGCCGGCGGGTCGGTTTGATTGCCAAGCTTGCGCGCCTGCGAGCGGAACAAGCCACCGCGGCCAGGGTCGAATTTCCGGAGGATTTCAGTGCTGGGGATGACGTTGCCGCTCGGAACGCCATGAAGGCAGAGCAGATATTCTTCGAGAAGCGCTCGTCCCAGAAGATGGGTCGTGTCGATGTGCAGCTAAAAACCATCGAACAATATACCGAGCAGGCCAGAGCCTCACAGGTGCAAATAGCAGCGACTGACCGGCAGATCGCCCTGATTACAGAACAACGCGATGCTATCGCCGGCTTGGTCAAAAAAGGGTTTGCGGAGAGATCCAGACTGACAGAGATCGATGCACGATTGAGCGCACTTGCCGGAAGTCGTGGTGAATATGCTGGCGACAAGGCAATAGCAGAACAGGCGAAGGCTGGTGCAGAATTTGCTCTCCATGGCATTGAAAGCGACTTACAGTCGGAAATTGCCGGCGAGATTACGACAAGCCAGAACGATCTTGCCGATACTGAAGAGCGGATTATTGCTGCGAAGGATGTTCTGCGCCGAGTTGAGATAGGTTCACCGCAAGCAGGTATCGTTGACAATATTCGATTGCGTACACCTGGCGGTGTTATTGCGGCTGGAGAAGAAATACTTGATATTGTTCCTGAAAACGAACCGATGGTCGTCGAGATGAGGATCAGTCCGCGCGATATTGATGGCGTGGCAGTCAATTCTGTGGTTCAGGTCCGATTAACTGCATTCAATCAGCGTTCCTTGTCACCCCTCAACGGCAAAGTCACCTATGTTGCCGCTGATCAGCTCATAGATGAAACAGACGAGACGGCTTACTTTGTGGCACGTGCCGAGATATCGGCCCAATCATTGGCCGCCAATCCATCCATCAAACTCTATCCCGGCATGCCAGCAGAAATTCTTATCGTTCATAAATCACGCCGCGCCATCGACTATCTTGCTGGCCCAATTACTGACAGCTTCAATCGGGCGTTCAGGGAAGATTAGTGAGAAAAACTTTTCAACGCATCTGATCGTGGCCTTGCTGGCAAGTGTACTACCCCTGGTTTCCGTCAGGATAAAAAGCTCAAGCACCAGTGTTTTATGACTTTCCAGGCCGTTTGGTCCAGTAAGAGATGTCCGGTCCGGGATGGATCGAAGTTGTCTAGGTCGTTGAGGACCGTCAATTAGCGTAATCACCCCTTTCTTTTCCATCAGGCCCACGGCACACCACGGCTGCCAGCCTGTTCGATCCTTGCGTTTCCACATTCGTGCACAACAGCTAAGATTGCGCGGACACGTCCATATTGCTGCGAGCGGTTCCGTCGAGGAACGGCAGGTGTAACGTTGGCTGACCAGTCAATGCCAAGATCGCGTTCGCCACCGCCGGTGCGATGGGCGCTACCCCAGGCTCGCCCATTCCGGTCGGCCTGTTTGTGGAGGCGATAATGTGGGTTTCGACGACCGGCATCTCGTTCATACGCAAAACCAGGTACTGATCGAAATTGGTTTCCTGAACGATACCGTCCTTTAGCGTGATCGCGCCATAGAGAGCAGCAGACAGACCGAAGCCTATGCTTCCCTCCATTTGCGCTGCGATCTGGCCGTGCGCGATGGCGATACCGCAATCGACGACAGCAACAACGCGGCGGACGATAGGCCGGCCGTCGACCAATCGCACCTCGGCGACCTGGCCGACGATTGTGCCGAACGCTTCGTGAATGGCGAGGCCCCGCGCCCAGCCGGTTTCCAGCGCCGTGCCCCATCCTGCCTTCAGGCAAAGCTCGTCAAGGACTGCCAGCCGTCGCCTATCCCCAACCTTCTCGTAGAACACACGTCGGTACGCTGCCGGGTCGAGGCCGGCCCGCCGGGCAAGTTGATCGACGATATGCTCCATCACCAGGGCGGTATAGGAGTGGCCGACCGAGCGCCATAAGCCGACCACGACCGGAAAAGTTGGGGTGAAGATCTTGCCATCGACGGTCGAAGCGGTCGAAAAATACGGGGAGTGGGTGATCCCTTCGGTAGCCAGAGAGTTCGGCCCAACGGGAAGAAGCGATTGGCAGACGCTGTGGATGCGCCAGCGCGTCGGAAACCCGTCCGGACCCAATTGAACCCACACACGGTGATGCGACATGGGCCGGAAACAGCCGGATGCGATCTCGTCCTCGCGGCTCCACATCAGCTTGACCGGGCGGCCATCGGTCCGCTTCGCGATCCGCACACATTCGACGAGATAGTCGGAGCTCAGGACGCCGCGCCGGCCGAATGACCCCCCTGCCGGCACCACTTCGATGTCGACCTTGCCAGGAATGGTGCGGGCGGCAAACGCTGCATAGACTTGGTCAACCGTCGCCAGATGCGCGCCCGATGTGATCGAGACGTCCCAGCCATTCACCTGGGCAACACAATCGAGTGTCTCCATTGGCGCATGCGCGAGATAGGGAAAGTCGAAGGCGAACTCCGCGACGTCACCACCGAACGGGACCTCAGGATCGTCGCCCTTGGAATCGAATTCTCCCGGTTCCAAATTGCTGCGTCCTGCCGCGATAGCGTGATAGTAGCCGACGAGTTCGTGCGTGGAGCGCGTTTCGGCTTCGCTGTCATCCCATTCGATGCGAAGCGCATCGCGTCCCTGCCATGCGGCAAAGGTCGCTTCGGCGACCACGGCAACGCCGGTTTCGATCGCAAAGACATCGACGACGCCCTTTATCTTGCGCGCGTCGGATGCATCGAACCGCGCCAGCTTGCCGCCGAAGCGGGGGCTATGCGCGACCATCGCAACCAGCATGTCCGGGCGCTGGATGTCCTGCGTGTAGACCTGGGCGCCCGTGCTCTTCGGAAGGCTATCCTTGCGCCGCACCTTGCCGGAGCCGATCAGCCGATAGTCCGCTGGCTGTTTAAGCACCGGCGATTCCGGCGGCCTCTGGCGCGAAGCGTCGGTAAGGAGATCAACGAAGGTGGCGGTGCGGTTTGAGCCTAGATGGGATACGATGCCGCCGCGTACGTTGATCTCGCCGCTCGGAACGTCCCAGCGGACCGCAGCCGCTTTGACAAACATGGCACGCGCCGCAGCACCGGCATTGCGCATCAAGTCCCAATTGGATGCAATGCCGTTTGACGCTCCTGTCATTTGTGGACCATAGGCGCGAAAATTGCTACGTGAATCGATCACGCGCACTCTGTCCCAATCCGCGTCGAGCTCCTCTGCAACGATCGCAGCCAAGCCGGCATGGATGCCCTGACCCAGTTCCTGCTGCCTGCTAACGACCGTTACCCAACCGTCGTCGGCGATGCGAATGAAGGGCCCGAAAGCACTCGGCTCCGGATCGCTACCGCCAGCTTGCAGGATGGAGCCGACGACCTGCATCGGGTTGGTGGCGACATAGCCAACGACCAGCGCGCCGCCGACCAGCGATCCGCCAAGGATAAACCGGCGGCGAGACATCCGAAAGCGCCGTTTCTTGGCTGGTGTATCGGTCATGGACATTCTCCTATCGGGCTTAACCGGCTCACTGAGGGCACCCTGCACCGGTTTCGAGCCAAGCTTTGATCAACGCCCCGAACTGCGCCTGAGTGCCGGGTGCAGGTGTGCGGTCTGCGCCTGGATGCCAGGCCCAGCCGACCAGTCCGTCCTCCGTCATGTGATGGAGCAGTTCTTCGCGCGTCATATGCGACCGTGCGGGGTCCAGAAGCTGCCGACAGATATCGCCAAGCCGCTTGCCCTGCCAGGCCATTTCGATCGGCGCGAGCATCCATGCTGAATTGCCGGGCACGCCGGATGGCTCGAAATTCGTCTCGCCATGGCAGGTCGAGCAGCGCAGCGTCGCAGCACCGCCTCCATCCAGACCACGTGTGACCCATGGCACATGGGCGCGCATGGCATCAGTCTGCGTCGGCCGATCGGTTTGCGGATGACAATTCATACAGCGTGGATGCTGGATGACGCGTCCAGCCTCCTCGAACAGCGCAACCGAACGTTCGTTCAGATCGGCTATCGCAGCGAAGTCAGCGGCCCGGCGCAGGCGTTCGACCTCGGCAGGCTGCAGCTTGGTTTCGATGGGCTGTGTCTGTGGCATGGTTCCAGGGTACAGCGCGTAAGCAAGGCCGCCCGCACCCGCCACCAAGATCAGTCCAAATATGGACAAGAGCCCTACTTTAAGTCGACGACGCAAGTTTCCGAAAGCGGATGCACGCCAACTCATGTTGGTGTACCCAACTTCAATGCCGCTTCATGGATCGCAGCGCGAATCCGGTTGTAAGTCGCGCAGCGACAGATGTTACCGCTCATGGCCAGATCGATATCGCGGTCGGTGGGGCTTTCGACGGTGCGAAGCAGCGCGATCGCGCTCATGAGCTGCCCGGACTGACAAAAGCCGCATTGCGGGACGTCGAGCGCAACCCACGCCTCCTGGAGCGCCCTCACGTCAGCGCCTTCTACAGCCTCGATTGTAGTGATCCTTGCGGACGAAGCCGCCTCAAGTGAGAGCGTGCATGAGCGCGTCGGAACATCGTTGATGTGCACGGTGCATGCGCCGCACTGCGCTATTCCACAGCCATATTTGGTGCCGGTCAGCTTCAGCGTGTCGCGGAGCACCCAGAGGAGTGGAGTCTCCCCGTCATCTTCGACGCGGTGAACCTGGCCATTGACGGAAAGCGTGTAAAGCATGAACAACTCTTCGGGTTTCAACGAATTTGCCGAGAGACTATTCTTTTCCCGTCCTGACGAACACGCGCGATCCTTCAGAAAAACTGCCCATTCCTACAAATGCCTGCATGGCCCTTTCGTGACGAATGAGGGCAGGATCCGGGAAAATGGGGCCAGCTATGAGGACGAGCGAAGCGTTCAAGATCAGAAATTTAGGAATAGTTCGATCGAAGTACTAATTGGTGAAACCCGATTGATTTGAGAACAGGTGCTCCCTCGCTGAGGGCCAGTCATCAGTGCAGGAGAGCTGTTACTACATTTGGTCGGCTAGTCTTCATCTCTCGAATGCTCGGTACATTCCAGCCGTGGAGACATTGACCCAGATGGCCATACCAACGGGGCGGGTCGGCAGCGATGGGAAAGCCCATAACCGCGACGGTCGCGGCTATGGAAAGACGCATGCGGCAAAACCTGTGAAGGCTTTGCCGCCCGAAGAAGCTCTAGCTGTCCAGCGCCGCCTTTACCCGTTCTGGAGTGAAGGGATAGTGACGAAGCCGCACACCGCCGGTGAGCCGCGCAACAGCATTGGCGATTGCCGGACCGGTAGGGGGCAGACCTGCCTGACCAATGCCGCCAAAGGGACTCCCCGGCGTCGGCACGACAGCCACCTCGATTTCAGGCGCCTCGGACATGCGGATCACCCGATACGTGTCGAAGTTCGACTCCTGAACCTCGCCATCGATAACGTTGATTTGCTCGAACAGCGCATGACCGGTCCCGTTGGTGATGCCGGTCATCATCATGGCCTCGATATGGAGGGGCTGGATCGCTACACCAGGATCGATCGCGCACCAGACCTTATGCACCCGGATGACGCCGGTCTCCCGGTTGAGTGAGACCTCGGCCACCTGCGCGCAATGGGAACCGAAGGCATCGGAATAGGCCAAGCCGAGCGCCTGGCCGTTCCGCGCCCGATCCCAATCAGCCATCTGGGCAACAGTCTCGATCACCTTGCGCGCGCGCGGCTGGTCCTTGAGCAACTCCAACCGCAGCGCTAAGGGATCCATGTCTCTGGCGGCAGCAATCTCGTCGATGACACATTCAATCGCAAACCTTGTATAACCGACCCCCACCGCGAACCAGAATCCGATAGCGAGACCGTTGTCTTGACGCAGGTATTCGATCTGATGGGCTGGCACGGCGTAGTTGAATTTTGCTCCCTCGGTCACCACGTCGTCGTGTCCGCCGGCTTGCTCGAAGACCGGCGGCAGTGTGCGTGCAAAGATCGAGTCCGCTACGATACGATGCCGCCATCCGATGATGTTGCCCTCGGCATCGAGCCCGACCCTGACGTGCTGTGCCTCCAAGGGCCGGAACTTGTCGTAGCGGACGTCGTCCTCGCGACTCCAGATGACCTTGACCGGTCGACCCTGCACCGCCTTGGCCAGCGACACCGCGTCAACGATGAAATCTGCCTCCGCCTTGCGCCCGAAGCCGCCGCCGACGAAGGTTGTATTCACCTTGACCTTGTCAGGCGTGGTGCCCACCACCTCGGCGGCAAAGCCCTGTGTGCCAGTCGGGCCCTGGGTGGGCGCCCAGATCTCGACCCTGTCGCCGGTGACAAGTGCCGTGGCATTCATCGGCTCCATGGTCGCGTGGGCGACGTGGTCGCTCATATAGTCGACTTCTATCACCCTCGCGGCCCCGGTGATCGCCGCCTCAGCGTCACCATTGGCGTGCGCTGAAACGCCTTGCTGCTCGAGGTCGCGGCCGACGGCGCGGTATTCGTCCAGCAGCCGCTGGCTCGTGTAGCTTCGGACGCGTGATGTCGTGCTCCAGGTCACGTTTAGTAGGTCTTTTGCACGCTTGGTCGCTTCAACCGTCTCGCCAATGATGCCGACGCCGTAGGGCAGCGGAACAATATGAGTGACGCCCGGCACCTTGCGCGCTTCAGCGTCGTCGATGGTCTGGGGTCCTTCGTCCTGAACCGGTGCCCGTAGGACCGCTCCGTAGAGCATCCCCGGAAGCTGGACGTCGATACCGAAGATCGCGGTGCCATTGACCTTCGAGGGTACGTCGATACGCCCGATTGTTCGGCTTCCGATATAGCGCCAGCGGTCGCTTGGCTTTAGATCAGTCTCTGCCGCTTGCGGCAGCGGGTCCGGAAGCACGGCCTTGGCAGCGATCTCACCGTAGTCCAGCGAGCGGCCTGAAGATGGATGCAAGACCCTATGGGGCTCGGTCTTGAGCTCCCTCACTGGCACATTCAGCATGCCAGCCGCGCCGGCTAGCAGGATCAAGCGTGTCTGGGCACCGGTCAGGCGGAGCAGTGCATGGTAGCCGCGTGTCGATTCGCTGCCGCCAGTGAGCTGAACGCCATAGAATCCGGGATTGCCGTAGGTCTCGGCATCGGAGGGAGCCTGCACGACCCGCACACGGTTCCAGTCGGCATCCAGTTCCTCGGCGACGAGCAGTGGCAGTGTTGTTGTGATGCCCTGACCCATCTCAACGGCTGGGGCGATGATGCTGACCGTTCCGTCCCCGCCGATCGTGATCCAGGCGTTGGGACGGAACTCTCCTTCGGCGACGGCGGCCATGGTCGCGCCGTAGGCAAGGTCGACCAGCGTTCCGAATGAGACCGCGATGCCGAGGCCGCCAACTGTCATCAGGAAGCTGCGCCGCGAAAGTACGCGGGATTGAGCCTTCAATATCTGATTCATCGCTTAGCCCTCTCTCGCTGCTCGCTCAATGGCACTAATGATGCGGACATAGGTCCCGCAACGACAAATATTGCCGTCCATGTGAGCGATAATCTGTTCGCGCGTGGGGCCGGGAGTATGCTCGAGGAGCGCTGCCGCCTGCATGATCTGGCCGGACTGGCAGTAGCCACATTGCGGCACCTGCTCGATAATCCAGGCCTTCTGCAGCGGGTGGCTGGAATCTGGCGATAGGCCCTCAATGGTAGTCACCTTCCGCCCCGCAACGTCCTCAAGGAAAGTCTGGCAGGAACGCGCCGGCTCTCCATCGATATGGACAGTGCAGGCGCCGCATTGCGCAATCCCGCAACCGAATTTGGTACCGGTGAGCTTCAGATGCTCGCGGATCACCCACAGGAGCGGCGTATCCGGTTCGGCGGCGACATCAACCGCATTCCCATTAATCGTGAAGGCTGTCATGAGTGCTTCTCCTTAATCTGGTGATTGGCTTTCGAGGTAATCGATGATTGCGGCTCGTTGCGCCGCATCGGGGACGCTGACAGTCATCCGTGTCCCGCGCACCATCTGCCGCGGGGCGGCCAGGAAGGTGTCAAGTGACTGGCGGCCCCAGGTGATGCCCGAAGACTGCATTGCGCCGGAATAGTTCGCGCCTTCGACGCTGCCGGCAACGCGACCGATGATGCCAAGGAGTTGGGGACCCATTTTGTTTTGTCCCGGCTCGATGTTGTGACAGGTGGCGCAACGTTGCCGAAACAAGCGCTGTCCATCGGCCTCCTGAGCGGTGGCCAAAAAAGGATAAACCAAGGCAGCAAAAGGCAAGAGGGCTGCGAGCAGAGCGCCCGCCGGTCGCTTGATGCGGCCGGTTGTCGGTGCGGCTGCGGCATGGATCGTGTTGGAAATCATCGTATCGCCTCCATATTCAGGCGATACGATAGTTATGCCCGTAAGAACGATCTATGCTTGGAAATCCGTCATACCTTTTCAATCGTCCGAGTTTGGTGCTGGAGACCTCTGCAATAAGGGTGTGTCTGTTTCTTCGAGCGACACCATCGTAGCCACCGCTGTTGCAGGAGACAAACATGTATCTGCCCTGCCAACCAACAATGAGCATGATGTGCACTTGGCCGGGATTGGCAAATAACTGAGAGGCTTCTCGTCGCCCCGGACGGAGCTCGGTTCCGGTCGCAACGTCGCGCTCGTCGGGGATTTCACCTTGTCCAAAGAAACCGCGTACACGGCAATTCGTCTGTTTTCTAAATGCCTGCCGACATCTCAGTTGTCATCCGGATCATGTGACCGGCACCAATCGTTACATCTTCGGCACAACCAGGGGACATCCCAATGGCAACATACCGTTAGTGAAGCAATTGGGAGAAGGCAAATGCAGATCGGACTTTGGGAACTGCGCGAGCTCAAACGAGCGCTCGCTACTTTCTGCGACGATAATAAACTCGAATTGACGGATGAAACCGCGCTCAAGGCGGCGCAACAGCTGCTCCAATTTGCCCAGCAGGGAGCGCAGAGCTCCGATCAGTTGCTCCGTCAGCTACGCTCTCAAGACGTGCGTCCGCCCCAGAAGTTCGGCCGCAGCGAGCCAGCTGTGCGCCAAAACAAGGATGCTCATCCTCCTCCGCGATAGCTGAGTGACACATTGATACACTTTGGGGGGCCTGCGGCACACCCACGCGACAACTCCCCATTACGTTCCGGTAACCGCCATGGCGCAACGGTTGCGTGGGGTGTGCCACCGAACAACTTTTCCATGGTGTTTCGAATGATCCGACCTTTCCGACGCGTCCTGTTCCAAATGATCATGGTGACTTGCTGGTCCCTTGCCTTGTACGGATCCAACCCCAATGTCGCGGCCCAGCAGTCAGGCAAGACGGAAGTTCCGGAAGTAAGCGTTCAGACATTGCAGCAAAGAGACGTGACGCTTACGCGCGAATTGCCAGGAAGGGCGAGCGCCCATCTGGTCTCTGAGGTCCGGCCTCGGGTAACGGGTACCATCCTGCGGCGGGTTTTCAGGGAGGGCAGTCTCGTTGAGGCCGGCGACGTGTTGTACGAACTCGATCCGACGCCCTTCGAGGCCGCTTATCGAAACGCGCAAGCTGCCCTTCAGCGGGCGGAGAGCGCGGTTCCAAGTGCTCGAGCGCGGTTCGATCGCTACCAGAGGCTGAGCACCGCCAATGTGGTCAGCCAGCAGGAGCTTGACGAGGCGCGAACCCAGTTGCTGCAGTTGGAGGCGGACGTTGCAGCGGCGACAGCAGCGGTGGAAACGGCTCGGATCGAGCTCGCCTACACAAAGATCGTGGCGCCGATCAGTGGTCGCGTCGATGGTTCGGCTGTCACGCAAGGCGCTTTGGTCACCCAGAACCAGGCGCAGCCTCTGACGACAATTCGTCAGCACGACATCATCAATGTGGATCTTGTACGGTCGAGCGCCAGCCTTCTGGCGCTGAAGGCGCTCACATCCAACAGCGCCAAATCAAGTGAAAAATTTGTAACGGTCGAGCTCAAGCTTGAGGACGGTTCGCGCTACCCGATTCCCGGCAAGCTGCAGTTCGTTGGATCTTCCGTCTCGCAATCGACGGGAATGGTCTCGTTGCGCGCCGAGTTTCCAAATCCCGACGGCACCCTGATGCCGGGGATGTATGTGCGTGCGCTGATCGAAGAGGGCTCTGTGGAGAACAGTTTCCTCGTACCGCAGCGTGCCGTTTCCCGCAACCCCCGCGGCCAGGCAACTGCAAGATTCGTCAACGGGGAGATGAAGATCGAGGAGCGTATTCTCACCGTCGATCGCATCATCGGCAACAGCTGGCTCGTCACCGCCGGCGTCACCGAGGGCGACCGCGTCATTGTCGAGGGATTCCAGCGAGCGGGAGTGGGGCGGCAGGTCCGGATAAAGGATGTGATTGTTGAAGATCAGACGGGGGAACTGAGAGATGTGCAGCAAGCCTCTGCACCGTCGCGCGAGCCACGACGCGATGCCCAAGATCTCGCGAGATCGCCCACCCCGTCGCTTCAATAGGATTCTACATTCATGTCCCGCTTCTTCATCGAACGACCGATCTTTGCCTTCGTCCTCGCCATTGCAATCATGATGGCGGGCGCTTTGTCGATCCCAGCGCTATCGATATCCCAATATCCGCAAATCGCACCGCCTGCCGTCCGGATTACCGCGAACTATCCCGGAGCCGACGCAAAAACGGTGGAGGATTCGGTTACCAAGGTGATCGAGCAAGGCATGACCGGGATTGACAACGTCGATTACATCTCATCGAACTCCGCAGCGACTGGCGAAGCTTCGATCACGCTTACTTTCACCAGTCAAGCCGATCCAGACGTGGCGCAAATGCAGGTTCAAAACAACCTCCAACTCGTTGAGGCGCGGTTGCCGCAGGCCGTGCTCGACAGCGGATTGACGGTCTCGAAATCAACGGCGAGCTTCTTCTTGATTGCCGCTCTGGCATCTTCCGACCGGAGTCTCAGCGGAAACGATATTGCCGACTTCATCGATACGTCTCTGATGGACTCGTTGCGAAGGGTGCCAGGGATCGGTGAGGCGCGGCTTCTAGGTTCTGACCGCTACGCAATGCGAATCTGGCTCGATCCCGACAAACTGGCACAGCATGGCTTGATGGCCAGCGATGTGACGCAGGCTGTGCGCGCACAAAATACCCAGGTCTCCGCAGGGCAGCTCGGTGCCCTGCCGCAACGAAGTGGCCAGCAACTCAATGCGACGGTCACGGCCGGGAGCCGCCTGCAGACGGTAGAACAGTTCGAGGCGATCATATTGGATAGCGCCGCCGATGGCTCTGTTATCCGCCTCAACGACGTTGCAAAGGTTGAGCTCGGGGCCGAGAGTTACAACAATTCGAGTACATATAGCGGCACGCCGGCTGCCGGGATCGGTTTCAGGCTGACGGCCGGCGCCAACGCGTTGGAGACGGCCGAGGGCATACGCGCCGAGATCGAGCGGCAACGCGTGAATTTTCCGACGAGCGTGGACGTCCATTATCCCTTCGACACATCGCCTTTCGTCCGATTGTCCATTGAAGGTGTGGTGGTGACCCTCATCGAGGCCATCGTCCTCGTCTTCCTGGTCATGTATCTGTTTCTGCAAAACATCCGGGCCACGATCATTCCGACATTGGCCATTCCGGTCGTGTTGCTCGGAACGTTCGCCGTCCTGGGGCTGTTTGGTTATTCCATCAACACGCTCACAATGTTTGGCATGGTGCTCGCTATCGGTCTCCTGGTGGACGATGCCATCGTCGTTGTCGAGAATGTCGAGCGGGTCATGGAGGAAGAGGGCCTCGGTCCACGCGAGGCGACTATCAAGTCAATGGGCGAGATCAGCAGCGCCCTGGTCGGGATAACAACCGTTCTGGCCGCGGTGTTTATTCCGATGGCGTTTTTCTCAGGCTCCGTCGGCATCATCTACCGGCAATTTTCAGTTACCATCGTCACGGCGATGATCCTGTCGGTTCTTGTCGCGTTGGTGCTCACGCCAGCTCTTTGCGTAGCGCTCCTCAGAAAACCGAAACATGGGGTCGCCAAGGCCACGCCGTTTCGATGGTTCAATGCCGGGTTTTCTGGCTTCACGAACATCTACCAGCGGACGACCCATGCCCTTCTTCGCCGCATTGCCATCAGCGTCGTCCTGTTTATCGCAATTGCCGCTGGAGTTGGCGCTCTCTTCACTAGCCTGCCTTCCGCCTTTCTTCCTGAAGAGGACCAAGGGCGTCTTGTGACGGCGGTGCAGCTGCCACCCGGCGCAACGGCTGACCGAACGCGGCGGGTCCTTGATCAGGTGATCGAGCATTATATGACCAATGAGCGTGATTACGTTGAGGGAATTTTCGGCTCGGTTGGCTTTAGTTTTGGGGGGCAAGGGCAGAACGTAGCAACCGTATTCGTAGCTCTCAAGGACTTCGAGCAAAGACGAACCCCTGAGTCCAGCGCGGCGGCGATTGCGCAACGCGCCATGGCCGCTTTCCGGAGTATATCGGATGGCCGCGTGGTCGCGCTTGCTCCCCCGGCGATCCCCGGCTTCGGAAACAATAGCGGCTTCGATTTCTTTCTCCGCGACACGGGCAATGCCGGGCACGAGGCCCTCATGGCCGCACGCAACCAGCTCCTGGGCGCCGCCACACAAAGTGAGAAATTGACCGGCACCCGTCCGAACGGACAGGATGATACGCCGCAGTTTTTCATATCTATCGATCGTGACCGCGCAAGCGCGTTGGGCATCGAGCTGTCGGATATCGACGCGACGCTGTCCACCGCGTGGGGCGGCACATACGTCAACGATTTCCTGGACCGTGGCCGCGTGAAGCGCGTATATGTGCAGTCCGGCGCGGAGTTTCGCATGCAACCCGAGGACTTCGAGCGCTGGCACATCCGAAACAATGCGGGTGAGATGGTCCCGCTTTCCTCGTTCTCGACCGGGGATTGGAGTTTCGGGTCGCCCCGGCTGGAGCGGTATAATGGTGTCTCTGCCGTGCAATTGCAGGGTTCGCCCGCGGCGGGCGTGAGTTCTGGGCAATCGATGGAAGAGATCGACCGCATGGTCGAAGATCTGCCGGAGGGCTTTTCACACCAATGGACCGGATTGTCGGCGGAGGAACGTCTTGCAGGCAACCAGGCTCTCCAGCTCTACATCATCTCGGTGATCGTCGTTTTCCTGGCTCTGGCGGCACTCTACGAAAGCTGGACGATACCCTTCTCCGTGATGCTTTCGGTTCCCGTGGGCATTTTGGGAGCCTTGGCCGCGGCAAGCTATTTTGGTCAATTGAACGACGTCTACTTCAAAGTCGGGCTGCTCACGACGATCGGGCTCACGGCGAAGAACGCGATCCTGATCGTCGAGTTTGCGACGGTGGAGGAGTCGAAAGGAAAGACACTTATCGAAGCGACAATAGAGGCTGCGCGTCAGCGCCTGCGTCCCATTCTCATGACCTCCTTTGCCTTTATCTTGGGGGTCTTGCCGCTGGCGACCGCCTCGGGCGCCGGCGCTGGCAGTCAAAATTCCATCGGCGTCGGAGTGATGGGCGGAATGATTTCCGCGACACTTCTCGGCATATTCCTGATCCCGGCGGTGTATGTCGCAACACGAATGTTGACCAGGATGGAAGCGTCGAGATCGCCTCGTTCTCAGCCGGCAGCCGATGCGCCGGCAAAGTAGCATAAAGGCCGAAACGCCAGGAACGACGTCTTGCCAGTCCTGTCGCCATGCGCAACTGAAAGGCTAGGAGCTGTGAAACTTTGATACACTTTTTCGGCTGCGATATCCTGCTGTTTAATGTATCGTTCGGGAAATGAGGTGCCAATATGGACGATGCCGCGCATATAGTGGTTGTTGATGATCACGGCGATATTCGAGATCTCGTTCAACAATATCTTGAACAGCAGGGGTACAAAGTCAGCGCTGCAGAGGGCGGCGCTGCGCTGCGCCGTCTGCTCGAAAAGCAGGTTATTGACCTGATCATCCTTGATGTGATGATGCCTGGTGAAGACGGGCTCTCCATCTGTCGCCATCTGCGTGCATCAACTGGAACCCCCATCATTTTTCTGACCGCGATGGCGGACGATACAGACCGGATCATTGGACTGGAACTTGGTGCGGACGATTATCTTGTGAAGCCTTTCAATCCCAGGGAGTTGTTGGCTCGCATTCGAGCCGTATTGCGCAGATCCGGCAATACGCCTTTGCAATTCGCCGGCGCAAATCCGAAGAATGTCCGTGTCGGACCCTGGCGCGTCAATTTGGGACGGCAAGAGATTTCCGGTGATGACGGCGTTGGGATTCCTCTTAGCTCAGCTGAATTCCGCCTGCTAAAAGTTTTCATCGGGCGACCGGGACTCGTCTTGAGCCGCGAGCAGCTTCTTGATCTGACAGTTGGTCGAACCGCCGATATCTTTGATCGTAGCATCGATAATCAGGTCAGTCGTCTGAGAAAGAAAATTGAGAACAATCCCAAAAATCCGACGATCATCAAGACGCATTGGGGTGGGGGATACAGTCTTTCGGCGGAGGTGTCGTTAGAGTGATAAGAATTTGGATGAGAAGTCTTGCTGCGCAGTTCCTCGGGTTCACGCTTGCGGCGTTGCTTATAGCCCAGGCCATGACTTTTGTAATATCGTGGAATGAGCATTCGAAGGCGCTGGATGCGGCCGCGAAAAGCGAATTTTTCAGTCGTGCGCGCACGATGACCCGTCTCGTCAATGCGGCTGTCCCCCAATTTCGGCAGCAGGTCCTTACCGCCAGTGAAACGGGAGATTCGCGATTTTGGATCAGCGATCGCGACGCTGCGGACACGCCCTCGTGGCGACTGGAGGCCGTCAGGCAATTTACCCGCCCGCTCGAGAATTATGTTGATCTTGTCCGGGTTTTTGAAGGTGGCACAGCAGTAGCACAAATACCGAGCGCCAAGAAGGTTGCGTCCTCCAATCACGACGAAGACTGGAAAACCCCATTTCAAGAGTTATGGGCGCTGCCCCAGCCCGTGAAATATACGTATTTCGAGGGAGCTCGCGGATATGGCATGGTGGTAAAACTGGATGATGGGCGGTATTTGAACTCTGCCTTTTACGTAAAACAAGATAGCTGGTGGACGTCGACGTCCCTCAGCTCACTTGTTCTGACCGCTGCCGTGCTCGCGGTAATCGGCGTTTTGATAGGAAACCGCATTGCCCATCCCCTTAAAAGTCTGGCCCGAGCTGCCGAGGCACTTGGGCGCGGGGAGAACTTGCCTCCTTTGGAAGAGAAGGGACCGGAGGAAATCCGGCGAACGGCGTCCGCCTTCAACCAGATGCAAGCGCGTTTGCATCGCTTCATTGATGACAGAACGAAGATGCTCGCTGCGATTGGTCACGACCTGCGCACTCCACTGACCACTCTCCGGCTGAGGACGGAGTTCGTCAAGGACAAGGACATCCAGCAAAAAATGCTGATGACGATCGAAGAGCTTCAGAGCATGACCGAGGCTGCAATCGCGTTCGCCCGGGGCGAGTCGACAGAGGAAGAAACCCGCCCGATCCAGCTCGAGGCGCTGGTCGGCAGCATATGCGATGATCAGGAGGATTTGGGTCATGCGGTAACCCTGATTTCTGCCGACAAGATAACGTATCGGTGCCGGCCGGACGGGCTTAGACGTGCAGTACGCAACATCATCGAAAATGCGGTCCGGTACGGTGACGAAGCTACGGTCCTTACTCTTCAAACGGTACACAGCATCGATATTGTCGTGGAGGATCGTGGGCCAGGTATCCCGGAAGAGATGAGGGAAAAGGTCTTCGCTCCCTTCTTCCGGTTGGAGACATCCCGGAACAAGCAAACTGGCGGAATCGGGCTTGGCCTTGCCATTGCGCGGGCTGTCGCTCGGCAGCATGGCGGTGACATCACATTTGTTTCCAGGGACATCGGAATGCGCACGATTATTTCCCTGCCGCGTCATGACGAAGGCGAAAGCGGGCCGGCCATCACCTCAAAGCGTTGGAGTTTCGCATCTGCGATAAAACTGTCGCGCCGCAGACGACAGGCAAGCCCGGCCTCTTCTTGATGCGGTTTTTGTAACGAAGCCGTTAGAGAATCAAATGCGAGAGCATTCGTCTGTCCCTGTATCATTGTGAGCCGCTTCCAGAACGCAGCCACATGCCGGGGGCACTTGTCATCTGGCGCCGGCAAGTCGTCCGCCGGCCTCGACGTCTTGCGGTGCCGATTTCGCCGCAACCGCGACATCTCGTTACACTTCATTACAGTTCGAAACGCTGCCGGGATATTCCTGCGACAGCGTCTCGATAAGCTGCCTCAAGTCGAAACGGGCCTGATACCTCATGGTTGACCCGGCCATCGCTTCGATGGAGATCCACGAAGATAAGAGGTATAGTCATGGAAAATTACCGCGAATATTATTTGAGCCGTTTGCATGGCAGGACTTACGGCGTCGTTCGCAGATTGCTCGCTGATGTCCTGCTCCTGGTCTTGATTATCGGGTTTGGCACGGCGATGAATTCCCTGGTGGCCTGATTGACCGGCGCTCTCCTTCTCGCGGCATCCGGTATGGATCGCGGTGAGAAGGAGTGACCGGTCAACAAAGAAGTTCGCGTATCAGGTTCAGGCCCAAGTCCTTTGACGTCGCTTATGACGGAATTTTCTGTCCGTTGAGCGGCGGCAGTATGCACATTTTTCTGGGTTTGTTCTTCCGGCCAAGGACATAGTCTTCTCTATCAGCTCGGCCGGATGTTCCGGTCAAAGGCGAGGTGGAAAAGGACCTGTTTGACGATCTTCATTCTGCATCTTGTCATTCAAGTGTCGAAGATTGGAGGATCCGGCACAAAATCCACAGGTTCGGGCATTCGGCTGACCGGCGCGCGCAGTTAGCTTGAAAGTGCGCGCCCTGATCTGGATTGCGAACCCGCACCAGCCAGAAAGGTGCGGCTGCATGAACCGGCATTTCCCGGTTTTACGGACGGGTCGCAAGGACACGGGCCAGCATGATAGGGCCAAATCATGATCCGTAACAGTGCAAGGGCCCCCATCAATGGTGGGGAACTCGCCACCCAGGGACGTGATGCCTCCCGGACTGTCCAATTGATGGGGCAGAGGCAGACATCGGACATATGGCTTGCGGACGATGGCAAGGATGAGACTGTAGTTTGAAGGGCAAAACCTGGGCTTACGATCACAACGCTGAAAGGCAACAGCATGATTACATGGATTAGTCGCACGTTGTTTGGAACTGTGTTTGGCTTTGTGGCGCTCACCGGCATAGTGTCTGCGCATCATGGCGTCACGGGCAGATATGACGCCTCCGCACCGATCGTTTTGCATGGAACTGTAACTGCGGCCACGTTTACGCCTCCTCATCCGGTCTTCACGGTCCGGGTAGAATCCAGACAGATTCCTGCGCAGGATCTCGGCAGACCGGAGGAGTATTTCGGGCCGCTCAGTACCCGTCCGGAAGATGTTGGCGCTGAACGCGACGTCGAGCTTTCTCCCGTGCGCCTTTTTTACGATCTCGCCGACAGGCTACGCGTCGGAGATCAGGTTACCATCATCGCCCTTCGCAACTGCCTGCCTCCCCATCAATTGCGCAGCACCTGGTTACGGTTATCGGACGGCGAGGTCGTGTCCTATACTGGGGACTGGGCACCGGGAGTAGACGGATGCAACTGAGTGCAGCCTTCCAATGGATCGAGGCGATGCCGCTCGTTCGGATGATTGTGACAATCCCTGGTCTCTATCCAGCCGTCTCGGCGCTGCACATTCTGGGTATCGCACTCCTTGTAGGCTGTATCGCAACCGTCGATCTTCGTCTTCTTGGCATTTTCAGCATAAAGATGGACGAGGCGCTTCCGGGCCTTATCCGTATGGCGCTATGCGGGTTCGCAATCGCCGTCACCACAGGGCTGCTCCTAGTTTCGGTACGGATTGGACATTACGTCAACAACCCGGCTTTTTTAACAAAGATTGCAATCCTGATTATGGCTGCGACGAACGCATTGCTTCTGCGCCAGGCTGCCGGTTCGGCCGATGTGAGGCTTGTACTGGAAACTTTTCGCGGTCGTATCGCGGCCGGTGTGTCTCTGGTGCTGTGGACCAGCGCCGTCTTTTCAGGCCGTTGGATTGCCTTCCTATGAAGATTGAGGAAACCCGAAGCTTGACGGATTTCACGTTCAGCCAGATGCAATTGACGTTGATTTCAAACGACGCCGTTTTCTGGGGCTGGCGGCTGTTTGTCTCCGGCGTCGCGGGTGTCAGTGTTGGAGACCGCGCAACAGCTGGGGACACGACCAGTTGGAACTTTACACCAGATGTACCGGCGACAGGGCCGAAAACCCGTAGGGCCGTGCCGTGATCCAATATGCTGAGCACTTCGAGGACGTACTGGCGGCCTGGCTTGTGCACCGCAGCGCAGGCGGAGCAGCCCTTGTTGTAATCACTGTGACAGAAGGCGGCGGCGCCAGGGCGCCAGGCACGGTGATGTCGGTGTCGCAAACAGGTCAGCGCGTCGGCTATGTGTCAGGCGGCTGCCTTGATGCCGATATTGGAAGGCATGCGGTTGAGGCGTTGTCAGATGGTAAGGTCAGGAAATTGCGTTATGGCTCCGGCTCGCCATTCCTGGACCTGCCGCTTCCTTGTGGCGGTGCGATCGAAGTGTTGATCATACCAGATGCCGATCCGCTGGTCGTGCACCTCTGCAGTGATTTGCTTGCGGCCCGCATTCCCCTGCGTCTCGGCTTTCGCGCCAGTGGTGAGATCATCCTCGCTCCCAAGGAGGAAGCCGATCATGTTTTTATCTATTTGCCGAGGCTGCGGATCCGGATAGCTGGACGCAGCGGCGATGCCATTGCGCTGCAAAGGGTCGCCGTCGCAGCCGGTCTGCCGGCTCTTCTTCAGATGCCGGAGCAGGAGTTTGATAACGCGGATCCAGCGCTCGACCTGTCAAGGGGACTGCGGATGCAGATACCAGCAGCATTGCCGACTGTTGACGATGATCAATGGACAGCAGTTGTACTGGCCTTTCACGACGCCGACTGGGAGGACCCTTTGCTCCTTCAGGCATTGGAAGGTCCGGCGTTCTTTATCGGCGCGGTCGGCAGCCACAAAACGCACGAAAGGCGATGCAATCGGCTGCGCGCGCTGGGAGTCAGCCAACAACAAATCGCACGCATCCGGGGGCCGGTCGGCCTTGTCGCTTCAATGCGGGATGCCTCGTTCCTTGCCGTGTCAATCTTGGCGGAGATACTCAGTTGCTGGAAACATGTTGCGAACGACCCTTTTCAGACACGGCCATAATCCTTCTTGCCGCCGGTCGATCAAGCCGCTTCGACGCTGGCGACAAGCTTATGGCTATGTACAGGGGAGCCCCGCTCATAGAACAGAGCGCGCGACTTTTAAAAGACGAAGCCGTCGCTGTCCGCATCGCCGTCGTTGGACAACACCATCGCGCCCGTAGCGAAATCTTGAGGGCAACGGGCTGGTCGTTGGCCATCTGCCAGACGGAAGTTCCAGCGTTGGCAACTTCGGCTCTCGGAAGGCATACGCTGCGCAGAGGAGCATCAAGTAGGTGCTGCGCTGATCATTCTTGCCGATATGCCCGAGGTCTCCCAACGTCATTTGCGCGCCTTGCGCCAGGCGATTACAGCTGGCCGCTCAGCGGTCTTCTCCCGCAATGGCAAGACGCTTACTCCGCCCGCAGCCTTTGCGCGGGACGTATTTGATCGGCTCACAAAATTGCGAGGAGACAAAGGAGCGCGCGGGCTCTTCGCCACACTGGCCGGGGCTGGCGCGATTGAGATCGATCCTTATGAAGCGATGGATATCGACACGGTTGCAGATCTCGAACGGGCGCAGGCCCGGCATATTGACGATCTGCAGGATGGGTTTCAGTGGCCGCGATGAAACCGTCGGCTGCCGGAATGCAGCAGCCCCGAAATATATCGCCGCAACAAGTCTCCGCTGGCTCACAAGGTCAGGCAAGCCTCGATCCAACGCAACGATGCCGGATTATTCGCAAGGCACCGCCAAACTTTATTTTCCCCCGACAAGAACTGCGAAGCAGGCAGTCTCGTCCTCGGTCGCCGGATGAAGCAGCCACGTATCAAGACATACCTGCACGCTGTCGCTAGTTGGCCTTCGCTTCCAAAATACTGAGAAGAGCGATTTTTCCGTCAAGGAGCTGAAAATTCATTTCGCCCGTCCCGGTGAAACCCTTTCCGGCGACTTTGACCGTGACGCGAAAACCTCGAAAGAATACTGCCCATGTTATAATGGTCAGTTGCGATTGGACCCCACATTGTCATTTTGATCCCACGCCGCTAGCTCCGCCCGACCTTGATATTTCTGATCGCCATCGCTCAGGATGGCATCTAAGGTGAAACATTCCAGGACACCGTTTGAATCTCCGGCATTGGTGCACAGCACGAAGTCCCGGATGGCGTCCGGCAAATCGGCGGGGATGTTTTTCGACATCTCGGTTGTATGGCCTGTCTGCAAGATTTCACTCCCCCTGTGATCTGATGTTCGTCGGGTGGAGCAGATCGGAGAGCCCGAAGCGCTGAAGTAGCCGTTCGCGCATCACCGAGGCGACCGCATTGACCGGCGCATCCCCAAAATCGCTAAAGTCCACCTCAGACCGGTAAGGTCGTGATCCGTGTGGAAGATCAATGATCCTGAGAGCTTCGTCGGCGATGGCCTGCACATCTGCGGTCACGTCCTCTGCAAAAAGCGCCCTTGTCGCCTGTTCGTTTCGGGCAATGGCATCTTCGTAACGCGCCAGATATTCCTTCTGGACTGTCTCGTCCGCCGGAAATTCGGCATTCGGAAAATGAGCGGTGCCTTCCATGAATGGGCCAGGCATCAGAATTGAGCTCTCGATGCCAAATCGGGCGACCTCGTAGGAGATACTGTCTGCAAACGAGTCCATTGCTGCTTTCGCCGCTGTATACGGAGCAAGGAATGGTGGAACGACGCGGGATGTGCCGCTGCCAATCCAGAGGAGAAGACCTAGGCCTTGCCGGCGCATCACCGGCAACACGCCACGGTTCACCCGCAGGGTTCCGACCGTATTCGTGTTCAGGCTTGCCAGGATCTGCTCCGGCGTAAAGGCTTCAGTGATCCCGAAATACAAATGCGCCGCGTTGTGCACCAGGACGTCGATGCGGCCCTCATTCTCCAAGACGGTCTGGACTGCCTGCGTGATGGAGGCGTCGGAGTTCACATCGAGTTCTAGCGGCCGCAGATTGACCTTATGGTCGGATGCGAATGCCCGGGCCTCGTCAGCCTTGTCCCTGTTACGACCTTCAACGAACCGCATGGTGGCGTAGACGGTGTGCCCTGCCTGAGCGAGGCTTCTTGCTATGAGCCGGCCCATGCCAGTGCCGGCTCCCGTGATAATGACGACCTTGGTCATGGTCTTCTCCGTGTGTTGCGTTCGGCGCGTCGGCCAAACTAGGCCGGCAGGATACTCCGGACCTTCTTTTCTACCGTTTGGACAAGCCACCCCGCGATTGAGCCGATTGCAGTGGCGCTTCCGAGCTTCGCAATTGATGAGAGCTCCGGCTCGATATGCGCGGCGAAGAAAGTGATCATCCCAATGAAGTAGCCGAGCAGATTGCTGAGGACCGGAAGGCCGCGCATAGAGATCACCAAGAGCGCCACGCACAATACGACCAAAGGGAACGCCACGCTGCCAAGGGTTGGTGCGAGCAATGGCACCGCTAGTGTGGCAGCTGCGCCGACGCACAGTCCGAATATGGTGCAGACCCAGGTCTGGAAGCCCTCAGCGGCAGAGGGACGGCGTGTAAAATAGGCAACCCAGCCCATGAACATCGCCCACGGTGGGAGTGTCAGGAGCAGACTCGTCTGGGCAGCGGTCGCGGCTGTCAGCGCCGCCGTGACGGTCAGTATGATATAAAGACTGGTGCCTGTATTGCTGGAACCGTGTCCGGCAGACGCGGGCGTGTTGGTTTCATGTGACATCTCGTTATCTCCTCAATCTTTTTTGATGGTCGTAATGGCTTGCGGGGTGGAGTCAGCACATTCCACCGTTCGCCCGCAGCATTTGGCCGTTCACCCAGGCGCCTTCCGGCCCTGCCAAAAACGAGACAACGCGGGCGATATCTTCGGGTTGACCGAGCCGCTCGAGCGGGTTCATCTTGGCCATCCGGTCGATGAGCTCGGGGCTCTTCCCGTCGAGGAAGAGGTCCGTGGCGGTTGGGCCGGGCGCAACGGCATTCACCGTGATTCCTCGGCCACGCATTTCCTGCGCGAGCACCTGCGTCAGCCCTTCCACCGCGGCCTTGGTCGCGATGTAGACGCCATAGGACGGGAGACGCATGCCGATTACGCTGCTGGACAGGTTGATGATGCGCCCGCCCTCGCGGAGCCGCCTGCCTGCCTCGCGAGCGACATTGAATGTACCTTTAAGATTGATCGCGACGGTCTGATCGAAGGTATCGTCGGCGCATTCGACGATCGGCGCGAGCCGCATGATGCCGGCATTGTTCACTGCGACATCGATGCCGCCGAAGGACCCCTCGGCTATGTCGAACATCGCCGTAACTGCCGCAGGGTCGGAAATATCTGCCTGAACCGCAATCGCTTGGCCGCCTACGGCTGCGATCCTGTCGACAAGCTCCTGCGCGGATACGGCGCCACGCGCATAATTCACGACGATCTTGAAGCCGTCGCTGGCTAGACGCTTGGCAATACAAGCGCCAATCCCGCGGGACGAACCCGTAATCAGAGCCACCTTGTTATGTTCGCTCATGTCTTCTGCCTTTCCTGATTGGCCGCAGCGCGGCTGATCAGGAATTTAGCGGTTCCATCATGATAAAAATAATGCATACTTATCATCGCAAGGATGACTGAAAGTATGTGTTATGCGCTTCGATAGCCGAATGCTGAGCGGAATAGGGGCCCTGGCCGCCGTCGTTGAGGCCGGTAGCTTTGCGCGCGCTGGTGAAGCGATGGGGTTGACCCAGCCCGCGGTGAGCCGCGCCGTTGCCCGCTTGGAAGAGCGCGTGGGCATTCGCATCTTCAATCGCACCGCACGGGCGATTTCGCTCACCGACGAAGGACGCCGCTTTTACGAAACAGTGGCACCGTTGCTTGCTGGCATCGAGGAAGCGGCAGTGAGTGCGGGAAACAGCAAAACGTTAGTACGCGGACGATTGCGTGTGAACGTCGACGGGACCTTCGGACATTACGTTCTTGCGCCGCGGCTAGGGGAGTTTCTGGATCGCCATCCCGCCCTTTCCGTCGAAATCAGTGTCAGAGACAGCATGGGCGATCTCGTCGCCGAGGGCGTTGACGTGGCCGTCCGGTTCGGTGAGCCTGAGCCTTCCTCGCTTAGGGCCCGCTTGTTGTTGGAGACGCGCGTCCTGACATGCGCTGCTCCGGCCTATGTTGCCAGGCATGGCGCGCCGGCGCGTCCCGAACAGCTCGGCCAGGACCACCAGTGCCTTTTGATCCGCAATCCGGCGACTGGCCGTCCGTTCGAATGGGAATTCCAATGCGGCAAGGAGGTCGTCCCGCTTGCCGCATCTGGCCGTCTTATGGTCACCGATACCGGCTCGCTCCTCGGCGCGTGCCTAGGCGGCACCGGGGTTGCGCAGTTACTGGAAATCTATGCAAAAGACCTGATCGCACAGAACAGGCTTATTCATCTGCTGCCGGACTGGACCGACGAAACCTTTCCCCTCTATGCGTTCCATCATCGCTCCAATCTGGTTTCGGCCAAGGTGCAAGCCTTCCTCGATTTCGTTCGGGCCCTGGCGTCATAGCTGGACATGGGATCGGGCACTGCGGTCGGTGCGACTATATACCTGCTGGTAACCAAGCCAGATGCTCCAGTGTGACAAACTATCCGCATACGATAGTTCGATCAGAACCTCTGATTAGATTAATCTGGGGTACACCTTTCGACGCGATCATTGGCGGTGCGCGCAAAGCTCGATAGCGCGCTTAAGCGCCGGGTTCTCGTTGCTTGAACTCCGGATGCCGGACATGACAACGTGTCCGATACCCCCGGGAAGGGCCCGAAAGGTAACGCCGGTGCAGATTGCGCCAAGGCTGGCTTCGGTAGTCAATGTAAACCCGGAAGGCCCATCAGGTTTCTCGCCCCACTCCATGCACGACGACGCTGGCGGCTGCTTCCTTGAAAAAGTGTTCGCCGTCGGCGGTGAGGCGTGCTCGGCCGCGGCGCTGCACGCGACGGGCCGACTATGAATCGTGGGGAAGCGTAAATCGAGATTGAGGTCAGGCATGCTTCTCCCACGCAGCAAAACTCCTGCCGCTGCTGGATTGGTAGTGGGCGTGTCGTGCCTCCGCCATCTTACTCGACGAGCACATGCTGCCGCGACGAGAAGCGGACGCGGTCGAAAGGGACTGCATGGGTGCGCCTGATCCTGTAGACCGCCGCGGGAGGGAGGTTGGCCAGCGTGCCGCCGATTCGCACTGCCTCGAGACCAAGATGCTCCAGCAATCTCTGCGGAACTGGGCAACGGAGGCCATAGGTGAACTGATAGAACGCGCCGTCCGGCTCCATCTTGCGGAACGCACCTATGAGGATCGCAATCACCTTGCGGGGCGGCATCGACAACAGGGGCAACCCGCTGACCACAGCGCCGGCCGACCTTCCGTCGAAAAGTTCGACCGTATGCAGGCGAGCGGCATCCATCCAGACCGTGTGTGCTCTGGGATAGTGGAAATGGAGCGCGGCGGCGAACTCCGACCCGAACTCGATCAGGGCGAGGTCTTCCTGTCTAACGCCGCGCGCGACCAGAGCGCGTGTGAACGCGCCGGTCCCGGGCCCTAATTCGATCACCGGACCGATATCCCGTGAGATTTCGGAGGTGATCAAGGCTGCTAGTGCGCGACCTGACGGCGCAATTGCCGCAACGCGCAGCGGATTTTTAAGCCAGGCTTGAAAGAAACCGAACGTTTCGGCCATACATTGTTGTTTCATTGGAAATGACCTCGGACAGGTTTCGTTGACGTGCGGAGCGGTCGACGGCGCGCTGCACGAGGTGTCATCGGGACCCACATCAGCGCGGCGCCCGTTTTGCGACGGGCTCGAGCTTGTCGCGCGGTCCAGAACAGGGCCGCCTCCGCGACGAGCAGGCAGCAGCCAAGGCGAGGGCCGTCATATTCTCTGTCCCGAGCGAGTGTGATCCTCGACGTATTCATCGCTGCTCGCATTAGATATGATGGGTAGACCAGCTTGGTTATCTATTGACGAAGCGGTGGTTTCTGTCATGCTTGGTGCTTCCCTGGCTGTGAGTGACGTCATCAAGCTAGAGGAAGTCTCTCATGACAAGAATGCCGAATACCTCAATAAATTTGCCTATTCCTGCAGGCGGCGATATGTTGCCGGCTGAAGGGCGAGTGCTGCGCTGGCCTCGGAACCAATCGGAGGTCCGCGTGTCGTCATCGCTCCTTGGTGGGATCACCGCCTATAGACGAAGCCGAACCGCTGGATCGACCAGTTCAGCCCACTTTCGCGCAGCGCGTTCTCGGCAGCGAGTTTGCTGGCCGGATAGGCTTGTTGCGGATCGGCTGCGCCTTCACCGCGGCGATGAGGTTGCGTGTGCCCTCGAGGTTGCTCTTCCAGATCAGGTCGGTGTCGGGCGTATCGGCGAGATGGATAATCGCCGATACGCCCTCCACCGCTCGCATGAGTGAAGCAGGATCGAGAAGGTCGGCCTCCACCGCCGTCACGCCTGCGGGCGCCTCCTTTCCGCCGCGCATCAACGCGCGGCAATTCAGCCCCGCTTCGACAAGGCGCGGAAGAAGACGAACGCCGACGAGCCCGGTTGCGCCGGTTATCAATACTGTCATGACGCTGTTCCTTCTCTACCAGATTTTCAAGACGTTCCGTTGCGGTCTGAAGCACCCGGACCGCGACCGCGATGTCGCCCTCATCGATGCCGTCGAACACGACTGAGCGAATGAAAGAGAGATCCGGCAGCTCGCCCTACAGCTTCGCGCCGGTGGCGGTGATCAACGGACTGCAGGCAGTTTTGTGGCCTCCTTACCAATTGCGGCGCGAGCTGGGTGAGGCACCGCCTTCCTACTCAACTGCAGGATCAGGCAGGAAATTTGCGGTTCTTGGCATTCGTCACGCCGCAGCCGGCGTGTAATTTCCGCAGCGCAATGCTCGGCGATTTTCCGGGCCCGTTCCAAGGCCGCGCTAATTGTAGAAGGCGCCGGATTATTGGGAAGCCATCGAACTTAGGGCGGTACGACTCTCAACTCGACGTCCACTACTCGTCAAAAGGAACATAGAATGTTGAAATCGGTAACAGGGCCAATGCTGGCCGCAGCGCTCGTTGCAGGAATGATAGGCCTTCCGGCTGGAGATGCTTTCGCACAGACCTCTTCGCAGGATCAGATTGTCGGCGTCTGGGAATCCGATGACGGCAACCTCAAACTCGAGATGTTTGACGCCGGAGGAAGCTATGCGGCCCGGGTTCTCCACGGAAAGCTTTTGATGGAGGCTGACGGTAAGACCTTCAAGAAGGATACCCTCAATCCGGATCCAAAGCTCAGAAGCCGTTCGCTGGAACGAGCCGTCCTTGTGACCAACCTCAAGTGGGATCCAGCTGACGATCGCTGGGAAGGCGGAAATTTCTACAGCGGAGCGACCGGTCGGACCCATTCCGCACAAGCAACGCTCGTGAGCGGAAAACTGGAGCTTCGCGCCTATATGGGCACCGCCATATTCGGCCGGACCATGGTGCTTCGCCGCGCGCAATGAAACCGGGCGAAGGTACCAAGGGGACAGCCATGCCTTCGAAGAGGAGCGCGCAATGGGTGTGCGATCTAACAATCACCATAGCGGGCAGTTCCCCGACCCTAGCTCGGCAACTCACCAGGCAGAGCGGAGGCTCTCATGGTGTTGGATTGCGCTGGAGCGCTCGGCTGCTCGTGGCCGCGAGTTGGATCAGCGGCGCCATCTTCGCCACCTATATCATCGCCTTCTTCGGAGGAACGGCCTTGAGCGGTGCCGGTGATCGGCCTCGTGCGAATCCTAGAACGGCAGAAGCTCGGCGATGGCTTGCCTCCGACATCCCGTCATGAACCGCACCAATGCAGGATCAGACAGGATTTTTCCGGGTTGAGGCATGGAGGTCTGCAGTGCCCCGGCATGCTGGCAATGAAGAAGAAAGGTGGGCTTGGAGACCATAATTGGTCGAAGGCCCCGCCCAGTGAAAGAGAAGGCAGGACGATTAATGTCAAAGTGGACATTCCGGAACATTCCATCACAGCGCGGCCGCTCAGCAGTCGTTACCGGCACCGGTGGGCTGGGTTTAGAGACCGCGCTGGCACTGGCGCGAGCCGGCGCTGATGTTGTGATCGCCGGGCGTAATCCCGACAAGGGCGCTAAAGCGGTCGAGGCGATCAGAGAAACGGCCCCCGGCGCGCAGGTTCGGTTCAGCAAGGTCGATCTCGCAAACCTCGCTTCGATCGCGCAATTCGCCGCGCAGCTCGGGCAGGAGCAAGACAGTATCGACCTCCTGGTGAACAACGCTGGCGTCATGAGAACGCCGGAGCGTCGCGAGACCAGCGACGGCTTCGAGTTGCAATTGGGTACCAATTATCTTGGCCATTTCGCTCTCACCGCGCATTTGCTGCCACTCCTGAAGAGAGGGCAGAAGCCGCGTGTCGTGACCGTGGGCAGCGTGGCAGCGCGGTGGGGAGCGATTAACTTCGACGACCTGCAAGCCGAACGCGGTTACAAGCCGATGCAGGTTTACAGCCAATCGAAGCTGGCCTGCATCCTATTCGCCTTCGAGCTGGACCGGCGTAGCGAGGCCGCTGGTTGGGGCGTCCAGAGCCTGGCGGCGCATCCCGGCATCTCACGCACCGACCTGATTCCGAACGGACCGGGCTGGTTGAGTTTACCGGGGTTCGCGCGGCGCAATCTATGGTTTCTCTACCAACCCGCGTGGCAGGGCGCCTTGCCCACACTCTTTGCGGCGACAGATTCGGCAGCGCGGGGCGGCCTCTATTACGGCCCTGACCGACTGGCTGGAACCCGGGGCTATCCGACCCTGGAGAAACCTCCCAGCCAGGCGCTGGATATAGCGGTCGCGGTTCGCCTGTGGGAGACTTCGCTGGAACTGACCCACGTGGGCATGGATGCAGGACGCCCGCAGGCTTTGATCGCGCCAACATAGGCGCACCAAGTTCGGCATCCACTCCCGTCAGATACGCCTCAAATGTAGGAATAGGCACGTTTTTTGCCGGTTTGGGCATGGTAGTTTGAAGTCGTGGCCATCCGGCCGACAATCGCGCCCTGGAAAAGATGCGTCTGCTCTTGGGGTTCGACGTGTGACTTCCACGAATGCGCGCTCAAGAGATGCTATGCCCGAGCGTGACAGCTAGGATCGATCGCCGCCCGATTTACACCTTCAGCCCGCCGATGAGAGCAGTACTGAGGCGCTAGCGGAGCACGGTCCGCTCGGGCGGATCGGGACGCCCGAGGAGATTGCAAACGTCGTCGCCTTCTTCGCCAGCGATGCGGCAAGCTATGTTCACGGCGTCGAGCTGTATCTCGATGGCGATCGCATCCATCGCCTTGCGCAGTGACCGCCGTGATATTCAGCGCCAATGGTTGATCGTCAATGGGGGGTGCCGACCTCGCTAAGGTCGCGCATTCCCCTCGCGTCGTATCACGAAAATCATCCCAACATTGAGATCAAGATGATGGAGGAAACGGTGCGCAGTGCGATCGTGCAATTGTGCGCCGGAAAAATCAGCGGCGCGCTCGCTACGGCAAAACGGCCCGGTCATGGATTGATGGGACACTCACCTGTAGCGCCCCGGCGAGGTTCCCATCACGCGTTTGAAGGCTGTCCTGCGGCCTCCGACTCGTAGCCCAATGAAATAGCGATGGCAGCGACCGGCTCGCGCCCTTTCGCCAAACGCTCTTTGGCCAGCAGCATACGCCAGCGGGTCAGGTAATCGATCAGCGAAGAACCCGCGATCGTCTTGAACCTCAGCGCGAATTTGGACCGGGACCGTCCCGCTTTTTCTGCCAGCGCCGGCAAGGTCCAGCGAACGCCCGGATGGTCATGTATCGCACCGACGTCTGCGGCAATTCGCGGATCGCCGAGCGGGAACAACCATCCAATACCCTGTCCCGCCCCACGAGAAAGAAACAGCCTCAATGCCTGCACCAGCAGCAGATGGGCGAGCTGCTGCACAACGAGGACGCTCCCTGGCTGCGTTCCAGTGAGTTCGTGCCTCATTCGATCGAGAGCCCAGCGCAAACCTACCTTGTCACTCTCGTCTCGCAGACGGACAATCGGCGGCATAGTCCCCAGCAGCATTTCGGTATGGGTATCGGAGAACGCGAAGTGGCCCCCGAGCAACATTGCCTCGCCGCCGCCGTTCACACTGGCAATGCCACCACTCCAATCGGAATCCCGCAGTTCCTCGAACGCAATGGGTTGGAAGGAAAGGTCCTTGGCAATAACGAACCGCTTTCCATCGGCACCAGAACGCAGTCGCCGGCATCGAGCGGAAGTGGATCGGCCTCACCTTCAATCGCGATCCAGGCTGTTCCCGACACCAGAGCAAAGTATTTAACGCCGCTGTGGACACTGAACCGGATAGACCATTTTCCGCCGAGATCGTATCTGCCAGCGACAAAGGTTTCAGGCTTGAGTAGTGACAGAACATCGGAAAGCGGATCAGCAGGCATTTTGGGATAATCGCAAAGGAATTTGGGACGATCCAATATAGTCCGTCTCTTGGGGAGTTGCTATCACCAAATGCATCCGCCCTTGACGGACAGCATTCACCCGCAACAAGGAGCTCTCCATGATTAAGATTATTTTAGGATTTAGGCGTCGACAGGGAATGGGATTTCAGGAATTCAAGGACTATCGCCGTGAGATTCATGCTCCCCTGCTTTTTGCTATACCCGAAGCGAAGAAAATTCGTCGGTTTGTAGTCAACTATTCCGTTGCCGTACCGGATTTCCCCGAGCCCACCTATGACGCTGTTGTCGAGGCATGGTTCGACAATTTGGAAGATATGAACGAGCTTTATTCCTGCGAAAACTTTGTGACGAAAGTTGATCCCGATCATGTCAACTTCATTGATCTGTCTTCTGTCGGGAGGGTTGTCGTGGAAGAGATTGTCGTCGTTGGATGAAGACGACATTGAAAAGCTGGTATCTGGACCTCTACGCCAATCTGAATCCTTCATCCACATTCGGACGTGACGAATGCGGCGGCCATTACATTCAGCACCGATGGTTGACCGTCAGTGGGGAGTTCCGACCTCGCTCGGTTCGCGCATTGGCGCTAACCCGCCGCGCGATCCAGAGAAGGAATGCTTTCGCCACGAGCAGACAACCGAGAGCAGTCACGGCGAGACCGTCGTGTTCGCCGATCCAATCGAGCGCGAAGCGTAAAACCCAATGCCGACGAAGAGGCCATTCCAGACCGCGATGCCGGCCGCCGAGGCAATCGGGACTTTGCCGGAGTTGCCGCGGGAAAGGGCGGCGAGGGCCGGAGCGACGAGCCTTACTGTCGGCATGAGCTGGAGTGCGAAGGCCAGCGCGACTTGGTTCCGGCGGACGGAAGCGATTTCACGCTCAACCCGACCGATGGGCATCCCGAAGATTTGGCCAGCTCTCTTGAGGCGGCGGGAGGATCGCGCATCGCCCAGCCCTCGGACCGCGTAGAACCAAGCGGCGCAGCCGAACATGCTGCCAGCAACCGTCGAAAGGAAGGCTGCCGACAGCGACCAGTCCCCATCCGCGGCGCCGATGCCGACCGAGAGTAGTAGCCCGTAGGAAGGGATTACTGACATGAAGCGCTCGGCAAGAGCGACCGTGAAGAGACCTACGAGGCCATAAACGCCGATCCACGCCATGATCGCTCCGACTGGGTCAAAATCCATGGGTAGACTCTTTTCAATTAGCGGATTTGCCCGCGTTCGCCGGTGATGGCCGCTGCCACCATCTGCTCCGCCGTGTGAGACGTAAGAAAGGGCGACAGGCGAACTAGCTGGCTGTGGCCGTGATTGACTGGGCCGTCCTGAGGGGGCCTCTGAATATTAAGGCGCTGGTGGATCGGGCATCGAGCGAGATTTAAAGCATCAGCCCGCCCGCCAAGTGTCACGTCGCCAAGTCGCTCAAGAGTGGCCCACAGTCTTGCAGCAACTTGCCGGTCGTCGGCCTTTTCAGGAATCCCGGCCCAGCCGGGTAAACCGCCTAGCCCCAGAAAACCGTTGGGGCCGTAGTATCCACCAGCTGCCGCTTGCGGCGACGTTGCGGCATACAGGGTTGGCAAAGCACCTTGAGCGGGTGGCTGGAACAGGAAAGGCATATACCTATGATTGCGCCCCTCCAGGCTGTCCGGGCCGGGGCCGTCCGGGACCAGGTTGGTGCGGGCGATGCCGGGATGGGCAGCTATGGCCGAGATGCCCCAGCCTTCAGCTGCGCTGCGACTCTGCATCTCAAAGGCGAGCATGAGGTTGGCGAGCTTGCTGTTGTCGTAAGCCGCCCCATAGTCGTAATCCTGAGCCAGTTGCAGGTCGGCGAAGTTGATTGCGCCCATGAAGGCGCGACTGCTGGACACCCATATGACACGCGGGGAATTGCCTTCGCGCAGCAGCGGCAGCAGCCGGGCGGTCAACGCAAAATGACCAAGCGTGTTCGTGGCGAAAACCCGCTCGAACCCGTCGGCGCTCACTTCGCGGCCTTTCCGCCCCATAACCCCGGCATTGTTGACGAGGATGTCAAGACTATTTCTAGAAGCACTCATCCGCTCCGAAAAGCTAGCAACCGAAGCGAGATCCGAGAGATCGAGCGCTTCGAAGCGAATCGAAGCGCCAGGGACGGCGTCCTCGATGCGTCGGACGGCTTCCTCGCCTCTTCCCAGGTTTCGCGAGGCAATCGTCACGTCCGCCCCGGCGCGGGCGAGTTGAAGAGCGTCATGATAACCCAGGCCACTTCGGTCGCCTTCGGGATAGCCGTTGCCGCCCGTGACGATCGCCGAGCGTCCTTGCAGCGAGGGGATATGGGCGGCTGTCCAACGGGGGATTCTCGGCAATCCCTGCTGACGCGGAGAAACGGGCGGCCTGTTCGCAAAAACGGTGCCGCCACCGCCCACTGCCGCGAGACCAAGACCCGCCGCACCGTATCGAACAAACGAACGCCGCGACAATCCGGATGCTTTGGCGTTGATAGGCCCATTCTCTCCCGGTGTATCTGTCATTTTAGGAATCTTTCCGTGATGGAATTTTGGTTAGGCAATGTCATTGTTGCGAATAGCCGTGGCGATGCGCCTGTTTGCGATCAGCATGGCGGTGCCGGTCAGGATACTTGCTAGCGGGACTGTTAGGAGACCGAGCCCCAGGCCATTGGGAAGCTGTGCCGCTGTCGCTGCGTCGCTGATCATCCCGACCATGAGAGGGCCAAGGGCCGGCCCCAGAAGGCCGGAGCCGATCATCGCGAGGCTGGTCGCCATTGCCTCCTTGCCCTTGCCTGCCACCAGATGGGCGGCGCCGAAGCACCACGGCAGCAGAAATGCGAAAGACAACATGCCGGGGACGAAGAGGAGGATGGAAAGCCACCCGACCGGCGCGAACAAGGCTGCAGTCGTCGTCAGGCTTGCGATCATGAAGAGGATCGCCGGCGGTCCGAGGACCCGTCCGGTGCCGGAGCGAACGGCACGGTCGAACAGGCGGCCGCCCACAAGCGTTCCGAAAATCCCCATCACCCCTTGCAACAGGCCGAACGCCAATCCAGCCTCGCTGGCGCTGAGGCCGTGGGTGCGGATCAGGAAGGGAACTGCGAATGCGTAGAACGGCGCTGCAGCGAAACCCAGCGCGACCGAGCCAATGAACAGCCAACGGAATGCCGGGGACGAAAGCAATCGCAGGCTTGCATTCAAGAACGGCTCGTTATTGGCGCGCGTGCGCTGGAGGGGCGGGGTCGGACCGATGACAAGGAGCGTTATCAGACCGATCAACACGCCCATGGCGCCTGCACCTACCAGGGCCGTACGCCAGCCAAGCGTATCACCAATGGCGCCACCGACGCCGAAACCCACCATGGTGCCGAGCGGAATGCCCATCGAGAAAATACCGAGCGCTAGTCCGCGGCGCTCGTGCGGGATCTTGCGGGCGATGATCCCGTGGCTGGCTGGCGTGCCACCGGCCTCGCCGAAGGCGACGCCGAAGCGGGTGAAGGCGAGGAACAGGAAACTCATGGCGAGACCGCCAAGCAATGTCATCGCGCTCCAGAGCAGGATACACAAAACCAGAACGAACCGCGGCGATCCTCGATCAGCGGCGCGGGCGAGCGGCATAGATAAAAGAGCGTAACAGGCTGCAAAGGCGATGCCGGTGAGCAAACCCATTTCGGTATCACTCAGATCAAGGTCTCGCTTGATTAACTCCGTCAGGACGAATGGAAGCATCCGGTCGATCTGGGAGGTGGCGCTCACTAAAAACAGCGTCGTAAGTAGCACCGGGACGCGCCATCCACGAACGTATTCATCGCCGCTCGCATTAGATATGATGGGTAGACCAGCTTGGTTATCTATTGACGAAGCGGCCGTTTCTGTCATAATTGATGCTTCCCTGGCTGTGAGTGACGTCATCAAGCTAGAGGAAGTCTCTCATGACAAGAATGCCGAATACCTCAATAAACTTGCCTATTCCTGCAGGCGGCGATATGTTGCCGGCTGAAGGGCGAGTGCTGCGCTGGCCTCGGAACCAATCGGAGGTCCGCGTGTCGTCATCGCTCCTTGGTGGGATCACCGCCTACATCGCAAGCCAGGGCGGCGGTGAGGGGCTTTTTCCGACGCAGATCGAGAGCGTCAACATCGTTCGTTCCTACCAGCAGCGTATGCCGATGCGGCAGATCTACCGGCCGTCGCTCTGCGTCGTGGTCCAGGGTGCGAAGGAAATCCTCTTCGGCGACGAGACACTTCGCTATGGCGCCATGGAATGTCTGGTGGTTAGCATGGAGATGCCGGCCAGCGGGCGGGTCGTCGACGCAAGTTTGCAGGTGCCCTATATCGGCGTCACCATAGACCTTGATGTCACCATGTTGCGCGAGGTGCTCGAGCAGTTGGAGACACTGCCTGTCTTGCCCGCCGCACCCGGTCCGTGCGTGTTCGTTGGAAAGGTCGATGAATCGCTGGCTGAATGCGTACTGCGTCTGATCCGCATGTCCCAGACGCCGAAGGCGATACCGATCCTCTACCCCTCGGTCATGCGCGAGGTCTGCTACTGGCTTCTCACCGGCCCGCATGGCGCCGAACTGTGCAGCCTGGCCGTTCCGGAATCGAATTTCATGCGGGTCGCCAAGGCCATCTATTTTCTGCGTGCCAATTTCGCCCAGACCCTGCGTGTGGAGCAAATGGCCGAGGTGGCGCATATGAGCCCGTCATCGTTTCATCAGCACTTCAAGCAACTTACCTCGGTGACGCCGCTTCAGTTCCAGAAGCAATTGCGCCTCCTTGAGTCGCGGCGCCTGATGGTGGCGGACGCTGCAAGCGTCGAGGAAGCCGCCTACAAGGTCGGCTACGAAAGCGCGTCGCAGTTCAGCCGCGAATACTCCCGTATGTTCGGCGTCGCTCCAAAACAGGACGCGCTGAACCATCAGCGTATGTATAGCCAGTACGCCAGCCGCAAGGCGCGAACTGCCTAAACTCGTTCTTCAGGAGGCCACTCCTTGCTGCTCGGCTCGGAGCGGCCTTCTGCTATGCCGCGAATAGGTTCCAGGGTGACCAAGGGGTTAACGATATGCTGGTCTTCCGGCTGCCGCCGGCGCGGATCACATCAGGTTTTCCTGCGCGGCCTGATAGACGGTTCTGACGACCGGCTGGAAGCCGAGGCGACGCGCGAGCGAGACATCCATGTGGAGGCGCCAGGGATTGTCGAGCGGCGCTGAAGACGGTTCCATTGTTCCGCCGACCAGGGCGACAAGCTCGTAGATCGAAGTCGGCGCCTCGTCGGCGATGTTGACGATGCGCCCATCCATAGCGCCGGTCAGAGCGAGGGTCATGGCGGTGGCGATATCGCGATGATGAATTATGCTCATCCTTTGGGCGGGATGCATGTTGAAATTGGCAACAAGACGGGGCAACTCTTCCAGATGTCCGTCCTTTTCGCCATAGACGAAGCCGAACCGCTGGATCGACCAGTTCAGCCCACTTTCGCGCAGCGCGTGCTCGGCAGCAAGTTTGCTGGCCGGATAGGCTTGTTGCGGGTCGGCTGCATCGTCCTCGCGGCCAGGGCGCGGGCTGTCCGCATCATAGATATTGGACGTGCTCGCCAGGATGAAACGCGCCTCAGGCGCGTGCGCCTTCACTGCGGCGATGAGGTTGCGTGTACCTTCGAGATTGCTCCTCCAGATCAGATCGGTGTCGGGCGTGCGAAAAACCGCAGCGAGATGAACGACCGCAGAAATCCCCTCCACGGCCGATGCAAGCGAGGCGGTATCAAGCAGGTTGCCCTCGGCCCAAACCATCCCGGAGGATACTTCTTTGCCCGGTCGTAGCAGCGCGCGGCAACGAAACCCCTCATCCACAAGGCGCGGAAGAAGACGGGCTCCAACGAGACCGGTAGCACCAGTTAGCAAGACTGTCATGGATAGTTTCCTTTCTGCAGCAGGTTTTCGAGACGTTCCGTTGCGGTCTGAAGCACCCGGACCGCGATCGCGATGTCCGCCTCGTCGATGCCGTCGAACGCGACCGAGCGAATGAAAGAGAAATCGGGCAACTCGCCCCACAACTTCGCGCCAGTGGCGGTGATGCGCAGAAGCTTCTGGCGCTGATCAACCCGGTCGGGCTCTTGCTCGATGAGAGCCTTGCGCACGAGCGTTGCGACGATGCCGGTCATTGTGGCGCGTTCGATCGACAGCAACCGCGCGAGATCACGCTGCATGGTCGGCCCGGCAGTTGCCAGCTGGTAGAGCACGTACCACTGCACGGACCCAAGATCGTAAGGACGCAGGCGAGAATCCATGACCGCCCGGCCGGCGAAGTAGCATCGCTTCGTCCAGGCTCCGACAAGGTTGCGATCTGTCTCTTTTCGCTCATCAATCACTGACACAGGCTCCCAGCTCGTTAGCTACCTAGCAAATATGTGAGGTACCAAACAAATGTCAAGGGGAATCAGCTTGACCTAGACCACCATCGGGCGGGAAGGGGTCGGCATTGACGGACGGACTGCAGGCAGTTTTGTGGCCTCCTTACCAATTGCGGCGTGCGCTCGGTGTGGCACCATCTCCCTAGTCAACTGCAGGATCAGGCAGGAAATTTGCGGTTCTTGGCATTCGTCACTCCGCAGCCAGCGTGTACCTTGCAAAGTGCAATGCCTGGCAGTTGCCGGCCGGTTCCAAGCCACGCTTCTTTTAAGGAGAGCCCGGGATTATTGGTATCCGTAGCAGTTGCAGGCAGCGACCTCGCATGTCGACAGTCAGGCGTAAACAGACAAAAAGGAAACGTGGAATTGGTGAAATCAGTAAAAGGACCCTTGCCGGCCGCAGTGCTCACGGCAGGATTGATAGGTTTCCTGGTTGGAGAGGCAGTCGCACAGGCCTCTTCGCCAGATCAGATTGCCGGGGTATGGGAGTCCGAAGACGGCAACATCAAACTTGAAATGTTCGATGCCGGAGAAACCTATGCGGCCCGGGTCCTTTACGGCAAGCTTCTGGTCGAGGCTGACGGCAAGACCTTCAAGAAGGACACTCTCAATCCGGATCCGAACCTCAGAAGCCGCTCTTTGGAGCGCGCAGTTCTCGTGAGCAACCTAAAGTGGGACGGAGCCGACGGTCGCTGGGAAGGCGGAAATTTCTACAGCGGAGCTACCGGTCAAACCCATTCCGCCCAAGCTGCGCTTGTGAGCGGAAAACTGGAACTTCGCGCCTATAGGGGTACCACCATACTTGGTCGGACCATGGTGCTTCGCCGCATGCAATAAAGCAAAAAATCGCTGCCAATGCGGGAGTGTCGCAACAGGCCGCCAAACGAGCAATTTTGCTGTGGCCGATAACCGGAACGGGCGATATTGGCTTTCGTAAGGTGTTGCCCAGCAGAGGCCGACCTGTTGCTCCGTCCCCGCCAGTCGAGCGGATTGATGTTAATTATGGAAACGGAACAATGATCAAAGCCTTCATCATTCATTTGTCGAAGTCAACGGAGAGGGTGGATCAGGTCGATCGACTTAGAAAAGAATTGAGTATGCCGACCGAAATAGTAGAGGCTGTGGATGCTTCAAATTTGAGCGATGCGGATGTTCAGCGAGTATACAAATCTAGACTGCACAGTCCTGGTTATCCATTCGGCTTGAACATACAGGAAATTGCCTGCTTCCTTTCACATAGAAAGGTATGGCAGGCGATTATCGATCAAAATCTCCTTGCAGGTTTGGTTCTAGAAGATGATGTGGTCTTAACACCAGATTTTGCCAGAGTATTCGCAACGGTTGAACAATACATGACACCCAATAATTTCATCCGGTTTCCGGTCCGGCCAAACAAAGAAAAGGGATTGGAGCTTTTAGTTGTGGACGGAGTTCGCATTCTGAAAGCTATGCCGGTTGGACTGGGTATGCATGCTCAGCTCATTGGACAGGCTGCAGCTAAACAATTGTTAGCGGTCACCCAAATGTTTGACCGGCCGGTGGATACAACTCTTCAAATGAACTGGGTAACGACACTGTCACCTCTCGTTGTCGTGCCGGGTGGCGTCGCGGAGAATTCCGCTCAATTGGGTGGAAGTACGATACAACGCAAAAGACCTTTCCTCGAGAAAATAAAAAGAGAAATTTCACGGCCAATCTATCGGTTGCGCGTTCTGATCTACTCCCGTCGAGCGGTCGGTTCTTAGCTTTTTCTTACGGAGAGGCAATCGGCTTTGCTTAACGAGTATGGCAACTGCATATCTCCGTGCATAGTTTTCGAAAGCTGAGATCACCAGTTTATCTTCTGTTTTGAAAGGTCACATTGCTTATGGGTATGCCACCAAAAAAAGCTGAGTAGCATGGTAAGCCACATCACTTTAGTAGGTGATGACAAGCTAGGTGGCTATTTAGCGACAAGGCGCGTCCTTGACCCTTTGCCGGTACAAATGGGTCTCCGCCATACCTCAAGTCCTCCGATGCCGCGCCTGCCGAACACAGCCCTGGCCACGATCAAGCCCGGCGATAGCCGCGCAGCCGGAGCCTGGCTCTCGCTTGTTAGACGGGTAAAGACCGTTCGCGCTGTTTCGGGAGTAAGGACAGCGTGTCCGTTGCGGTAGGTTGCCGCCAACGGTCACCATGTTACGAAGCTGCTGAGACGCTGCTTTCGAGATGCTTTTCGCCAGTATGGGATCGTTGCGAAGCACGAAAGCGGCGTCAGCTAAGCGCGCCTAGTGACGCCAAAGCACTAATTGGGGGCACTTAGTTGGTGTCGAATTGCGAATTGGTACGTCGCGGGGACAAGCGGAAGCCCGTGCCGAGCGGTTCGACGTAGCCACAGACGGATGGGGCATATGGTAGCCGATAAACGGCAGCCGATCTGCGGCCAGCATCCCGAAGATTCTCTTGCGAGTTTCGGCTGCGCCCGTTTTATCCATGTCAAAGGCCACCTCCCAGTCTGGCCTTTGCAAAGAAGCGACATAATGATTGGCAGTGTCCCCGGTAATCAGCAGATTGCGACCCGCGGCCTCCAGCGTAAAAGCCATGTGGCCGGGCGTATGCCCGGCGGCCAGCATGCCAGTAATCCCCCTTGCCACTTTTCCATTGTTACCAATGAAGGTGATTTTGTTTTCAAGCGGAACGACTTTGGACCTCGCGGCCTGTATGTGATGGGCGGCAGACGTGCCTGTGTGGTCGGCCGATGTCCAAAAGTCCCATTCGGTCTGGCCGAGAATGTGGGCGCACTGGCAAAAGCCGGCTGACCATCCTCCATGAGACCGTTGACCTGATCGGCATGCAAATGTGTAGGACGATGACCGTAATGTCTGCGGGCGAACAACCGGAATCCATTATGCGTTGCGCCAACCGACCCAGCCCTGCATTGCGCCGCTCCGGCCCATTGCCGGTATCGAATAGCACAAAATCTGTCCCGCTATTCACCAGAACCGGATTGAACTGACCAAGCATCCGCTTGGTCGGCAGGAAATTCGCCTCCATCAGATCTTCGACCACAGCGGTCTCTTGGTTTGAACCGAAGGTGGGATATGGGCCGTCAAAAACGCGCGCACCATCAAGGAAAGTCGTGATCTCGAACTCGCCCATCTAAAAACGATGAAACCCTGCATTGGGAACAGCTGGCCTCGGTGGGGCGGCAAACGCAACGCGCGTCATAATCCGCGGTGTACTCAGAGCTGCGCCGGCGAGCGCACCGATTTTGAACAGCGAACGACGATTTACAGTCATATGGTGTCTCCTCTGGTTGGATTTTCGCGGTTAACTGACTTCAGCGCCCGGCGCTGCTATCGAAGGCGAGCTTATTTGACGCGTTCAAATTCGATGACGATCTTTGTGCCTTCAGGACGTTGAAAACTCTCGTACATGCGATCGCCTACAACGGTAAGAGTGAGGTCCTTTGTTGTACGTGTTCCGCCGACCCAGTTCGGAAATGTCGAAGCTTCCACGCGGTTACCGCTGAATGCACCGCTTTCGTCGACCGTATATGTGCCAAAGAAACCAATATTGCGCGCCATCGCTTCGCGATTCTCCGCATCGGTACCGCCGCCTCGGGCATTTGACGCGAAGCGAGGCGTATCGGCGTCCGTCAGGACTTCGACAAAATGCATATCCGGCGTGAATACAAGCAAGCCATGTGGGCGCTGGCCGTAAGCCGGGGTATTCGCTCCCTCCGGGTCGATCTGCGCCGAGATTACGCGCCAGGTTCCAACGATCTGATTGACCGGGGCCGACTGCGCGGTGGCAGCGACGGGCGAAATGGCGATGAATGTGCAGAGAAGTGCTGAGCGAAGTTTCATGTTGAATTCCTTTGCTATAACGTTGTGGGGTTCGAATGAGCTTGATCTGAGGATCAAAGGTTCTGCCGGTCAGCGGATCGTGCAATCTGCTGCTGCCCTTGGATCGCCTCAAGACGCGCGGCCAAGGCTGTCGAAATGGAATTGTAGGCAGTGCTGCCGAGCGCGAGACGCAAGCTGGGTTTGGCGCTGTCGGCGGCCGAGATGATCGCCGTGACTGTTCGAGCGGCATCACCCTTCAGGACGAAGCTGCCGTCACTGATGGCGCATCGCACTGCGCCTGCCGGTGTGTTTTCATAAACGTCCATGGGCGTGGCGCGCACCAGTCCAGCACCGAAATTGGTCCCGGTCGGACCCGGTTCGACGATGATGAAGTCTATGCCGAAGGACGCAACCTCCTGAGCGACCGATTCGACAAAACCTTCGATGCCCCATTTGGTGGCATGGTAGAGGCTGAAGCACGGATAGGCGATCTGGCCACCTTCCGACGAAATCTGGATGATCCGTCCACGACCCTGATGACGAAACCGTGGCAAGACAGTCCGTATGAGTTGTATCGAGCCTGTCAGATTCGTCGCGATTTGTTGATCAATCTGATCGTTCGTCAACTCTTCCGCCGCGCCGAACAAGCCGTAACCCGCATTGCTTACGACAACATCAATCCGCCCCATCTCCTCGAACGCCTTACCGACTGCGATTTGGATGCTGGTAACATCGTCCAGATCGAGAAGGGCGGCATGAAAGTTTGCGCCGTATCGTTGCTTGAGGTCCAACAGCATATCTTTTTTGCGCACCGTGCCGACAACCCTGTCGCCACGGGCGAGCAGCTGTTGGGTCATCTCCTGACCCAAGCCAGAGGATACTCCTGTGATTAACCAAGTCTTCATCGTCATAAACCCTTTCATAAGAACTCAGTTTAATGTAGCGAAGACCGATTGGTGCCATAAGGCATCCAATTCAGGATGATCAAGTGCAAAGAATTCACGAATGGTACGACCGACCCTGAATGACCTTGCTTCATTTGCTGCGGTGGCCAGCCACCGCAATTTTCGCGCTGCCGCAGAGACGCTCGGCATCTCGCGGTCGGCTCTTAGCCATGCCATCATCGCTCTCGAGAGCAAGCTCGGTATCCGACTTTTCAATCGTACCACACGCAGCGTGTCACTTACGCAGGCAGGAGCGCAGTTGCTCGCGCGTCTCGACCCCGTTCTTCAGGATCTGGACAAAGCGCTCGACACGCTCGCCGAAACGCGCGGAACGCCAAGTGGAATGTTGCGGATCAACGCCAACAAGAGCGGGGCTCGCATTCTTCTTCGCAGCGTCATTCCCCATTTTCTCGATTGCTACCCGGAAGTCGAAATCGATCTCGTTTCGGAAGGGCGCCTCGTCGACATTGTCGATCAGGGATTTGACGCCGGTGTACGGCTGGCCGAAGCCGTGCCGCAGGACATGGTTGCCGTGAAGTTCGGGGGGACAGTCCGATTCATAACGGTCGCGGCGCCGCGCTATCTCAAGGACAGAGTGCCCCCTGGCACTCCGGATGACCTCCAAGCCCACGCCTGTATCCGGCAGCGCCTGCCCAGCGGAAAGCGGTATCGGTGGGAGTTTTCGAGAAGAGGGGCAGAGGTTGCGATCGACGTGCCAGGTGTGCTCACATTGGACGACAACGACCTTCTCGTTCAAGCTGCAGTGGACGGACAAGGCATTGCCTACGTTCCGGATAGCTTTGCGCAGCCGTTCGTGGCCACAGGGCAACTTGTCACGCTCCTGGACGAGTGGTGTCCGCCATTTCCCGGGTTGGTCCTCTATTATCCTCGCAACCGCCATGTCCCGGCGACATTGCGAGCGTTCATCGATACCATGAAGGAAGTCTTCCAGGATGAGGGCAACAGGAAGTAGCTCCCCCATTCAGGCCATAGTGAATGAAGGGTATATTTTCGTCAGTTTGTTCACCTCACCTGATTGACGAGCTGCTGCGGAGCCCGGCCGCTAATACGATAGACTGCTCCGGGAGGGATGTTTGCGAGCGTGCGCCCGACATACGTTGCTTTCTTGCCCAAACGATCGAGTAATGGTCTTGGTACCGGACATTTTGGACCATAAGTGAATTGAAGAAGGCCCCGTTTTCACTTAAGTGCGAAAACGCACCGTCAAGTATAGCGATGACTTTCCGTGCCGGCATCGAAAGGAGCGGAAGGCCGCTCACAACTGCGCCAACCTGCGCTTGTGGCTCAGGTGCCAGTTTGTGAGGTTGCGCGGCATCCATCTGGATTGTTCTGGCCTTGGGAAATCGCATGGCTGTTCCTACATCAGCCGCGATGCATATGGTGACTAGGACGCCATAGGATGGTATGGCAGGGACGAAACGCTCCGCCATTCCCATCGCTATCAAGCCGAATATCCCATAGAGCGCAATCCAATCAACGAGGTTCCCAAGAGGATCCACGTCTAAATCTCCCGCCTGGTTGCCGGTTCGTTGTCAGCGATCACTGGCGGTAAGATCTGCGTGTCGAAGGCAACGCCAGTGAGCTTTTCGGGCGTTTGCCACAGACGATGTGCGACATGGTTCTCCAAGGCTTGCGGGGAATCTTCGCTAAAGTTGGGGGACCCCGCGTCTCGCCCAATTTATCCGGGCCATAATATGAACCGCTACGAGCCTCAGCGGTAACCGGTGTTTTAGAACCACGTTGTACTCCGCAGTTTGAACTGCGAAGGGCTTTCCATGGATGGATGAAGGAGTTTCCCCATGTTGCCTACGGTGGAGTTTCTCACCCCCGAGAAGAGTAACAGCGGGGGCAGCAATAAATGGACGCCGGAATTCAAGGCCCGGCTTGTTTCGGAAACTCTGCGACCCGGTGCTCGAGTTGTTGATGTTGCGCAGCGTTATGGTGTTCGGGCAAACCGTTTATCTATGTGGCGAACCTTGGCCAAGCGCGGCCGACTGGTTTTGCCCGCGCCTGAAGATGGAATAGAATTCGCAGGATTGGTGATCAGCCAGTGACGGAACAACCTTGCTCTGATCAGGGGCGCACCGAGATATGCGTCGGGCCAGTGACGGTTCGTCTTGAAGCGGGTGCATCGGTTGCCCGTATTGTTGCAGTGGCGCGTGGGTTGGCGGCTCCATCATGATCTTTCCTTCCAATCGGGTGCGGATCATGGTGGCAACAAAGCCTGTCGATTTCCGTAAAGGCCATGACGGCCTTGCCGCCATCGTTAAGAATGAACTACGAAAGGACCCGTTCACTGGAACTGTATTCGTGTTCCGCTCGCGAAAAGCGGATCGGTTAAAACTGATCTATTGGGATGGGACGGGTATGGTGCTGGCTTATAAGCGTTTGGAAGCCCATACATTCAGTTGGCCGGATGTCCGGGATGGGCTGATGTCATTGAACCATGCGCAGTTTGAGGCGTTGTTTGCAGGGCTCGACTGGCGACGTGTCCGTGCAGTGGAAGCACGAGCGCCTATGACTGTTTAAATGCTGCGACACGGTGACTCTGCCGCCATATTCATCAGACAAATCAAGGCGGGGTTTGGTAAGTTTTGTCCATGTTGGATGCTGCCGATCTGCCTGACGATATTGCTGAACTTAAAGCGATGCTGATCGCAGCAACAGCGCTCGGTCTTCGTAAAGATGATCGGATTGCGCGGCTAGAGAAACTGGTTGCAGCCTTCAAACAGGCCGCTTTTGGGCGCAAGTCAGAGAAGATTAATCCTGAGCAGTTTGATCTGGCCCTGGAAGATCTGGAAACAGCTATAGCGGCGATCCATGCAGAAGATGAAGCGGATACAGCTCCAGACAAGCCTGCATCAAAGCCACGTGTCGTTAATCGAGGTTCTCTTCCAAAACACCTGCCGCGTATTGACGAAGTGATTGAGCCGGAAAGCCTGATCTGCGCCTGCGGTGGTTGCCTGCATTGTATTGGCGAAGATGTTTCTGAACGACTGGATATAATCCCTGCGCAGTTCCGTGTCATTGTTACCCATCGTCCTAAATATGCATGTCGCGCCTGCACTGATGGTGTTGTGCAAGCGCCAGCTCCAGCCCGATTGATACCAGCAGGTTTGCCGACAGAAGCCACAGTCGCGCATGTGCTGGTTTCCAAATATGCCGACCATCTGCCGCTTTATCGCCAGGCCCAGATTATGGGCCGTCAGGGCATCGACATAGATCGCTCCACGCTCGCAGACTGGGTGGGACGGGCGGCCTTTGAATTGCGCCCTGTCTTTTATGCGCTGATTGCTGACCTCAAACGTTCTCACAAACTCTTCATGGATGAGACACGTGCCCCTGTGCTTGATCCGGGATCAGGAAAAACCAAAACAGGTTACTTCTGGGCTTTGGCGCGTGATGACCGACCATGGGGCGGCAATGCCCCGCCTGGCGTTGCTTTCACTTATACGCCGGGGCGGTCTGGCCAATATGCGGAACAAATATTGCAAGGCTTCACCGGCATCCTGCAAGTGGATGGCTATGCAGGCTACAATCGGCTTATCGCGCCAGATCGCATCGGTCCAGATATACGACTGGCTTACTGCTGGGCTCATGCGCGTCGCAAGCTTATTGAGATTACCCGCACGGTCTCGTCCCCAGTTGCCGAAGAAGGGGTAAAACGGATTGGTGAACTCTATAAGATCGAAACTGAGCTTCGCGGTCTCACCCCAGAAGATCGGCTCGCAGTACGCGAGGCCCAGTCAAGACCACTGATCCTCGATATGGAAACATGGCTTGCTCATCACCGCGCACACGTGTCGGCAAAGGCGCCATTAGGCGAAGCGTTGAAATACATCGCCAAATACTGGAATGGCCTCTGCCTGTTCCTGTCTGATGGCCGTGTCGAGTTAGATAACAACAGTGTCGAAAGAACGATCCGGCCAATTGCATTGAGCAGAAAAAATGCATTATTTGCAGGTCATGAAGCGGGTGCCCGTAACTGGGGTATCATCGCGTCACTAATCGAAACCTGCAAACTTAATTCAGTTGATCCGCAAAAGTGGCTGACCATCACACTCACAGCAATCGCCAATAGCCACAAGCAGAGCCGCATCGACCAACTGTTGCCATGGAATTATCTCGACAAGGTGTGATTGCAATACCGCACAATATACCGGGATGGCTGGTAAAACGAAACGAAGGACATACCAGAGGCAAAAGTAATGACCAGAGAAGAAATCCTTAGCTACTCTCAAGCAGTTTGCGATGGGCTTCGCGAGGATGAAGACGGGGTGAGACGTGAGGTTCTGACCCACGCAGGAAATAGGTGGTCGCTTGGCGTCATTCACACCCTGGGCGTTTACGGCAGGCTTCGGCACGCAGATATTGGAAGACGAATGCATGGCGTCACCCAACGGATGCTAACTCGCACTCTGCGCCAACTCGAAAGAGACGGCCTCGTCACGCGCTACGATCTCGTAGAGATGCCGCCGCGGGTAGAATACGAACTAACAGAATTGGGAATGGGTCTTCTCGTTCGTATGATTCCGCTGTGGACATGGGTCGTCGAAAACTCGGAGGAGTTTCGAAAGTCCCGCGAGGGCTTTGATTCCCGTCTGCCAGAAAAGCCGTCCTGGCAGACGCCTTGGAAATCCTGACACAGACGCCGCCGCTCCGTGATTGCCATAGAAATTGGTACGCCCTGCTGAAGATGGAGTCTCTGACAACGCTTGACGGGGGAAAGCGAGATTATAGCGCTCCCCCATCGCATCTTTAAGCCCCGTTACTTGGCCGTCAGGTTCGCGTTGATCCAATCGGAAACATCAGTAACTTTGATGCCTTCACGCACGTTGAAAGTGTCGGCCTTGTCCCATGCCATGCCACGACCGATGCCAAAGGCTGCACGATACTTGCGCATCATGTTTTGGGGATCGTTTGCCAGTTCTTCCATAAGGACCGGAACAGTCCATTCGGACCGGTTGAAGGGCCGGTTTAATCCCGCCTCCAGCTTGTCAGCAAGCTCGCCATAGGTGACGGTATCGCCCGCCAGGAAGACGATCTCGTTGCTGATGGTTGGCTCGTAGAACACGACTTCAGCAGTGAGCACGCCGATGTCGTCAGGTGTCGTCAATGTAACGGCGGTGTCAAAGCTGCCGAGGGCTTTGACCGCGCTCTTTTCCAGATCAACGACACCGAACTCCGGCTCGAACAGATAGCTCATGAACATGCCGGTGGAGATAATGACCCATTCGGTATTGTCCTGCGAGCGTAAGAGTTCACGGACATCAAGTTGCGCGTCGAAAATGTCCTGTGGGCCACCTCGACCGATTGCTTCGAAATCAACACCGAACTGCCACGGAAAATAGCGCGGAATTCCTGACTGCAAAGCGGCCCTTGCCAGCTTCATCGGGGTGTTGATCCCAGCCGCATAACCCGTGCAGCCAATTACGGTGTCATACTGCGAGAACAGAGATGCCAACTCGTCAACCGAGCTCTTCACCAAATCGCCCACGACTATCTCAATCCCCAAATCGCGAATTTCAGCGATGTCGCGCTGCTTGGCTGGTGAGTCAGACTCTACGGCGCTGGCGCGCAACAAGACACTTATCGTTGCGCCGTCAATGTCCTTTGCGCGACGGGCCAGATTGCGCAGGAGCGGCATGCCGAGTTCTCCAGCGCCCAGCACGAGGATATTCCGGGACTTCACGTTGGAAGCTGTTTGATTCATAGTTTTCAATCCTTCAAAAATTCAATGTCGCCACTACTTGGCAAGGTGCGAGCACGAAGAAAAGAAGGCACACGGATGATACTGCAGCAAACTGAGGGCGGGTAAGGACGAAACGGCTCGGCGGATGTGATGTCCGCTGTTGGCGCATTCAAGCGATCAAACTCACGGTGGCAGTTATCGGAACAGCCTGTCGCGCTTAGTTAATGTGATAGGGAAACACCGCTTTCAACGAACCTAACGACCGTCAAAGACGCATTGGCGGCTCCGGCGGATGATTTCACAAAATTCTTTGAAGCGATATTTGCACCGATGCCGAGTGGACCATCGCTGGTCATGGCCCCGTCGCACGCACTCATCACGGAATAGAAGATCTTTTTACCAACGCTGACGAGGCGCTTTTCGCGCGCTTCGCCGAACGGCTGAGGATAACTACACGCGGCGTCTGGGCAGACGGGGAGAAGGTGTTTGCGCAGATCGAAAGCGCCACAACTGCAAAAGACGGCAAGCCTTAAGCCAACGGCTACATGTATATCATGTCGATGGAGGGCGGAAAGGTCGTGTCCGGCATAGAGTGGCTCGACCTGAATGCCTATTACGAGATCTTAGATTGGGTGGATGCCTGATCTGGACGACTAGCGTGGTTTCCACGCCAGCTCGTATAGGTCACTCGACAAAGGTGCAGGCGCGAGTTCCTCGTGGTCTACAATATCACGAGAGCATGGTCTGCTTCCGACAGCGATATTCCCGATGATCACAACAGTGATCGCCGATGTAGGCCACGAGAGCAAGAAACTCGCGAGCGCCTTGGCAGAACAGCAGGGCTGGCAAATGCAGATCGTCAAGCGGCTTCAGCGTGCCTTCAAGATCACGGGCTCGACCTGGACCGTGGAACGCAGCTTCGCTTGGCTCGGACGCAATCGTCGGCTCAGCGAGGATTATGAATATCGGGTCCAGACATCCGAGACGATGAACCGTTTTGCAAAACGTTAATTCCCAAACCTCCTCTTAGAGGCTTGGCCGGAGCCATAGGCGTGTAATCGCTCATCGTGGAGCCTCAGGACACCGCTGCCTCCGTCGGATCAGCCAGAATCTTCGAGATCGGAGAAGCAGGATCCCGGCCGAGCTGCGTAGCGGTCCGGACAGCTACGTTGCAGAGCTTCGGCAAATCGACACCGGTGCGGACGCCCATGCCTTCGAGCATGAACACTACCTCCTCCGTCGCAACGTTTCCGGTTGCTCCCTTCGCATATGGACAGCCTCCGAGCCCGCCCACTGAAGCATCAAATACCGTCACCCCCTCTTCCAAACAGGCAAGAATGTTCGCCAGCGCCTGGCCATAAGTATTATGCTCGTGAAGTGCGATCGCGGCCATCGGCATCTCCGTGGCAATCGCCCTTACCATGGCTGCAGCAGCTCTCGGGGTACCAATGCCAATTGTATCGCCGAATGAGATTTCGTAACATCCCATATTGTACAGACGACGGGCGACACCAACGGCCGAGGAAAGCGGGACGTTTCCTTCATAGGGGCAGCCTAGAACGCAGGATACGTAGCCTCGTACCCGCATGCCGATGTCGCGAGCACCCTCCAAAACCGGCAGAAAGCGCTCAAAGCTTTCATCGATCGAGCAATTGATGTTTCTCTGCGAAAAGCTTTCCGATGCCGAAGCAAAGATCGCGATCTCCTCCGCGCCAGCCTCACGGGCAATTTCGAACCCTTTCATATTAGGGACGAGCATGGGGAAACTGATGCCCTCGCGCCGTCCGATCAGCTTTAACACTTCCGCAGACCCCGCCATCTGGGGAACCCATTTCGGCGAGACAAAGCTCCCCGCTTCGATCGTTCGAAGGCCAGCGTCGATCAAACCTTCGATCATCTGTACGCGATTAACGACGCTGAGCGGATAAGCTTCATTTTGCAAGCCGTCACGCGGTCCGACCTCAACGAGCCGAATATCATCCATTGGGTCCTCCACCAATATTGTTGTCCCTTATTTCCTCGCGCAGAAAGGCGCAAAAGCGAGGGTCGGCACCGTAGGCTACATTTACTCTCATCGCCGGTTGGACAGAGGCTTCCCGATCAACGTAAAAAACACTTCCAGGCGCGATGAAAATATTATTCTGAGCTGCCCGGCGGCAGAACGCGGTTTCATCCAGATTGGGCGGAAGCGGGACCCAAATATAAAAACCCTGCACTTTGGGAAGTTTTACGTCCAGCCCCACATCCGAAAGCGCTTGCACGGTCGCCTTGGTGCCGTCTTCGATCCAACCACGCAGGCGTCTCAGGTTCTTGAGATACTGTCCGCTTTCGATCATCTCGAGAACAACGCGCTCAACATGAAGCGACGTGGCAACCATCGTTATCATCTTCAAATCGACGAGACTCCGGATCGTGTCGGGTGCCCCGGCAATGTAGCCACACCGCAGGCTCGCAGAGAGCGTTTTGGAGAACGACCCGACATAGAGAACGCGTTGCTGTTGGCCGAAAGCTGCGAGCCGCGGCAGGCTTGGAGCAATCAGATCCGCGAAAATGTCATCTTCGACTAAACGAAAATCATGAACCTCCGCCATCTGCAGAAGCGTAAATGCGTGGGCGGGAGACAAGGTGCCTCCGGTCGGGTTGTGTGCCTGGCTTTGCGTAAAAAACAGCTTCGGACGATCAAGAATGAGCTTGCGGCGTAGTTCGTCGAGATTAGGGCCATCCTGTAACCGGGGGATAGGAACGACGTTTGCCTTCGCCAGTCGAAGCTTGGCATAAAGGGGATAGTATCCCGGGCTGTCGACGAAGACCGTATCGCCGGGCTCCAGAAAATGGCGAATGATCAGGTCTAAGCCGTGATTGACGCCGCTCGTCAGCATCACTCCATCTGGCTCGGTGGTGATCGAGCGTTCAGCAAGCGAAACCCGGAGCCACTCTCGCAGTCCACTCAGGCCCCAGGAACTCCCATATCCGAAATCGACTTCTGCCGCTGCACTGCGGCTCGTACGCAAGATGCGGCGCATGTCCGCGTCTTCAGTCCAGCTTGCTGGCGGGCGACCATCCCCCGGTCGTGTCAGATAGTTCTGATCAAGCTGCTCGCGGAGTAACGACATGATGCTTGTGGCTTCCATGACATCTGGTTTTACCTGCTGCACTGGCGCCTGACGGTTTTCAGAAACGTAGTAACCTGAACCCTGCCGCGCGATAAGAAGCCCGCGTGCGACCAGTCGGTCATAAGCCTCCGCCATCGTATTTTTTGAGACGGCGAACTGACTGGCCCCTCCTCTGACAGACGGCAGTCTTTGCCCGGGCCGGTACAGGCCGGATGCGATTTGTCCACTGATCTGAGCGACGATGTTGTCAATCACCTTCATACAATCGTCCCACTCCAACGTTGGGACAGTGTCCACAACAAACCGGACAACTGTCCCTTGCATAGCGGTTATATTCTAGGACACTTTGCGATGAACGCAAGCTTAGAAATGTTTGGTTTGGGAGTGAGCCATTGATTAGAAGGACCGCCTCGTCGCGTATCGAGAATATGCGCAATCTGTCTCCTGCCGAGCGCTTGGAACAGGTCGCGCTAGCCGCGCAGCTGGACGACAAAACCAGTTCAGTCCTTGCGGCCCCTGACGCCCTTCCTGTCGGGCGCGCCAACGGTATGATCGAGAATGTCATCGGCACCTTTCAGCTTCCGCTCGGTGTAGCCACGAATTTTCTGATCAATGGCCAGGACTATCTGGTGCCTATGGCGGTAGAGGAACCGTCGGTCGTTGCCGCGGCCTCCTATATGGCTCGCATCGTGCGAGGCTGCGGCGGTTTTCATACTTCGTCGACAGCACCGATCATGCGTGCACAAGTGCAGGTGCTTGCAACGTCCGATCCTTACGGTGCAAGGCTGGCCATCCTGGCGGCGCGTGACGAGATCATATCAGCCGCCAATTCCCAGGACGCAGTTCTGGTGAAGTTCGGCGGCGGATGCCGCGATATCGAAGTTCACGTTTTTCCTTCGACGTCCCGGGGCCCGATGGTCGTCCTTCATCTTCTGGTTGATGTGCGAGACGCAATGGGTGCCAACACTGTAAACACGATGGCAGAGGCGGTCTCACCAATTATCGAGCGGATAACCGGCGGTGAAGTCCGGTTGCGAATTCTCTCCAACCTCGCGGATCTGCGATTGGCAAGGGCCCGGATCGAAATAACTGAAGAAGCCCTCGCCACGAAGGAATTCTCGGGACGCCGAATGATGGAAGGCATTGTCGATGCCTATGAATTCGCAGCGATCGATCCCTACCGTGCTGCCACACATAACAAAGGGATTATGAACGGCGTCGACCCGGTCGTGGTAGCCACCGGGAACGATTGGCGGGCAATCGAAGCGGGCGCTCACGCCTACGCCGCGCGTTCAGGACGCTACACATCTCTTTCAACCTGGGAGATCAGCAATAAGGGAACCCTTGTCGGAACCATCGAAATGCCGATGGCGCTTGGTCTGGTTGGTGGTGCGACCAAAACACACCCTGCAGCACAGGCTGCTCTTCAAATCTTGAACGTCGAAACGGCGGTCGAACTTGCGGAAGTTACCGTCGCTGTCGGACTCGCTCAGAATATGGCTGCCCTTCGGGCACTTGCAACAGAGGGCATCCAGCGCGGCCACATGGCGCTTCATGCGCGTAACATTGCAATCGGCGCCGGCGCTTCGGGCGAAGAGATCGATGAGGTCGCCAGAAGGCTCGCAAACGATCACGATGTACGATCTGCCCGCGCCGAGGAGATATTGGCGGAAATGCGCAAATAAACAAAATTTGGGACCGGTCAACGAGGAGATTTTTCCGGTTTCTGAATGTATTGGGAGGACAACATGACGGATTCAAACGCAGCGCGTGGCGTGAGCGCGCATGGCCAGCTTGCCGAAATCTGGGGAGACGTTGTCTCGCGTCCCCAGCTCGCAAAAGCAATGCTCATCGGCGCCTTGGTAAGCGTCGCCGTATATTTTCTTGCTCTTCAGACGATTGCCCCGTCGGCTTCCACTCCCGCTGTCGGCAAGGCACTTGCCATGCTGGCGGGAATTTTAGGGTCCGTCATCAGCGGAGCAATATGTGCGCGCCTGTTTGCCCCGAAACGAACAGTGGTCGAGCAGGCTCAGACAGGAATCGCCTGGCAAACCGAGATTCTGGAACAACTCGAGCTGGAGGGTGGCCCCATTGGCCGGGTAGAAGACCTTCCGCCCGTCGTCGCACAGGAAATGCGCGAAGTCGGACTCTATGACCTCTTCAAAAATTATGAAGATCGCCACAACGCAGGAAGGAAGGGGGACTGATATGGACGGGCTACTTTACGAAATAATTATCGCTCTTTCCCTCGGCCTGTTGGGTGCAGTTTTGTTTTCGGCCATCGGCCTGATTTCGGGCACCGACGAGACCACTACCATTGCTCCGGTGACGCTTCTTGTCGTTCTGTTGGGAGCGCCGCCGGCTGGTGTCTTCACTTTCTGGATGTGCGCGGCCGTATCCAAACATATGACGCATGCGGTACCAACGGCATTGCTCGGAATTCCGGGGGATACAATGGCACTGCCGCTGCTTCAGCAGGCCACTGCATTGCGTAATCTCGGCGCACCACACGTAGCACTACGAAAAATGCTGGCTGGCTCTGTCATATCTGCCTTCATAGCGGTGCCTCTCGCAGTGCTGTTCGCTGTTATTCTGGCACCCTTCGGAACTTACATTACTGCGTCTGCTCCATGGTTGTTCATCGGTGCCGCAATCATCATTGCCTATTTCTCTGCAGGCCGCTGGGCCTCAGTCGTTGCATTGATCCCCTTCACGCTGCTGATTATCGCGTTGCAAGGTTTCACAGCTGCGCATGACGTCAAGCTTGGTGTCAGTTATTTCCTTGGGATTGCAGTCGGTCCACTTGTTGCGGAACTGTTTTCGGCGATATCACCGCTTGAGCAAAAACGAATGAACCGCAACGAGCTGCGCCAGACGACGCTTGCGCCCGATGTAAAGAGTTGGGGTGGATATTTTCCAAACCCATTCCGGGTGCTTGACAGGAGCCAGGTGACCACGACGGCAGCCGCCGCTGCGATCACCAGTGCTACATTCGTGTTCAGCCCCGTGGCCGTTACCGTTATTGCCGGTGAGATCGTTGGAGCGCGCATCAAGCAGGCTTATCACCGGCTGACTTCCGTACTGGCGGTGCGAAACGGCGTTACAGAATCCACCTATATCGCTGAAGCCTTGATTCCGCTCATAGCGTTCGGCCTGCCGCTTAGCCCTGTCGCTGCGGGTCCGGCTGCACCGCTGTTCAATGCACCGCCGCGCTTCACTGTCGACACAGCAACCGGAGTGGTCAACAACCTCCACACGATGATGTCGGTTTCTGAGTTCCTGATCTGGGGCATGATCTCCGTAGTGATCGCCGCTGCCATCGCCTATCCGTTCGCGATGAACCACGCACGGAGCGCAGCGGCGTTTGTGGCCAAATATATTAGCCACGAAGCCATCATAGCCACTTTCCTTGGCCTCATCCTCGTGATTGGTCTTTGGGAAGGTGGCTTGCTCGCACTTTTGGTCATCATGACTGTGGGACTTCTGGGTGGCCTGCTCTACCGGGTGCTTGGCATGAATACCGGTGTGCAGTTCATGGGTTACTACGCTGCGATCCTCAGTGTGCCCGCAATCATGAAGCTCATTGGCTGACCGAGCGCAATCTGAATGTAGAACTGGGAGGAGAAAATGCACCGGCTAGTGTCTACCCTGATCTTGACTTCGGGGCTGGTTTTCACGAGTGGCATTTCTTACGGAACGGAAGACGATAAAGTGCTTCCTTCCTTAGAAATACCTCAGTCTTTGAAAAGCGTCGTTCCGCTGCCGATGGCAGAGGCAGATCTGCCATCGGTCGAGGCGACGAAATTCTTCAAGGTTTCCGACAAAGGCCTGCAACTGGAATGTCCTACCTTCGATGCGAGAGGCGATCTGGTGTTTTGCGAGGTTTTCGGCGGAACCGTCTTTCGCCTGACGCCAGAAAAAAAACTCTCAAGCTTTGTACCTGATCCGGAACTGCGTCCAGCGGGGCTTGCCGTTCATCCCGATGGCCGCATCTACATGGCCGAGCTCGGGGATTTTGCTTCGAGAGGCTCGGTCATTAACATGGCCGCAGATGGAACTGACGTTCAAACGGTATTATCTCGAGATAAAGGCTTTTTGCCCGATGACCTTGTGTTTGATCGCAATGGAGGCTTTTACTTTACCGATTTCAAAGGTGGTTCAAGTGTAGCCACGGGCGGCGTTTACTACATTGGACCAAATGGGGGAAAGCCTGTCCTGGTTGTTCCTAATCTCAGGATCGCAAACGGGGTCGCCCTTAGCCCAGATGGAAAAACCCTCTGGGTGAGCGAGCTTGCAGGCGGCTTGCTTCACCGCATCTCATTATCGGACCCAACGACCATAGCGCCGTTCGGTTCGTCGGTTGTCTACAATTTCGTTGGTGGCGGTCCGGATTCGCTTCGTATCGACGCTGACGGAAACGTCTATGTTGCAATATATGGTCAGGGTCGCATTATGGTGTTTAACCCCCTAGGTTTTCCTGTCGGGCAGTACTTACTGCCGGAACGTGACCAAGGCCACAATTTGCGTTCTACATCTATGGTGATCCGACCCGGCACAGACGAACTGCTGATCTTTACGAACGACTGGGACAAGGGACAAGGTTCTACAATATTCGCCGCGCGTGCACTCGCAAAGGCAGCCGTGCAGAACAATGGAGTGCGATAACCTCAGCCTCTTAGAGGGTGTTTGGGGAATTAACGTTTCGCAAGGTGGTTGAGCATGGGCCGCATGGCTGCGATGTCGATCATCGTCTCGGATGTCTGGACCCGATATTCAACATCCTTGCTGAGTCGACGATTGCACCCTGTGCCAAGCGAAGTTCCACGATCTCCAGGTCAAGCCAGTGATCTTGAAGGCACGCTGAGGCCGCTTGACGATCTGCAATTGCCGGCCCTGCTGTTCTGCCAAGGCGCTCGCGAGTTTCTTGATGCGCTCACGGTTAGTATCCGGCGTAGGGCACCATTACGGGGCAACTACCAATGAACCGGACGATCTCGACCTTCTCGTAGGTCTAGTCCGACTCTCCATCAGGAATTATGCTTTTCAACCAGCAGCCTTCGAGCGCCAGGGCCATCATTATTGGACAGCATGTATCCATCCTTCATATTGGGTCAGCCAGTAGATGGCGCGGTTGCCTCTGAGCCTGCGCGTTATGGCCCGGCTGCGTCTTCGCAACCGGGTTTTTTGTTAAGTTACATCATTAAGGGAGAAAATCAGAGGTCTAGCTACAACTGCTCCACCGCGTTGCTGCCTTCACCTGATCCGAAAACCAAGGCTAAAGCGAAAGGAACAACCGTTCAATGTCATCCCGGTTATCGCCTCGCGCGAGGCACAGCGCGAGTAGGATTCTTGCCTTGTGAGGTCCGATATCACCGCCCGCTATGATCTCCAGCCGTTTGTGCTGGGCGCTATCTACCACCAAGCCAGAGCCCGTTCTTGATGACTGGACAACCGTCAGTCCGGCTCGTATCAGATCCTGCAGGATAGCCGTTTCAGTCGGCGTTCCCATGCCCGGGCCGAAGCCCGCGGAAACAATACCCCGCGCACCGGCCGCGGCAAATGCGCGAGCAGCAGTTCCATCTGCGCCGATGTGACTGTAAGTGATATCGACACGCGGGAGCTCCCGAAGTAGCTCATAGGAAAATACAGGTTGCGGTGCTTTATCGGCCCGAGACATCCTCACAAGCGGCCCATCTACGTATCCGATCGGTCCCGTCCAAGGAGACTGAAAAGCTCCAAGTCTCAATGTATGTGTCTTGGTCACTGACCTCGGCGAGTGAATCTCATCATTCACAACGACCAGAACTCCAGAAAGGCCAGGGGTCGACGCAACGCGAACTGCCGCGGCGAGATTGGCGTGAGCATCTGTCGAGATACCACTCAACGGCCGCATGGACCCCGTCAGTATCACTGGTTTCTTCGCTTCAAGCACTAAGGAAAGAACCCAGGCTGTTTCTTCGAGACTTGCGGTGCCATGTCCGATCACAATCCCCGCCAGTTCAGGGTCGTCCATTAGTCCAGAGCAGACTTCTGCGAGTTCGGCCCAATCCTCATTGGTCAAAGCTGTACTATCAATTTCCCGAAAGTTGATCGGAATGATCTCGGCTATTTTGCCTTGAATGCCGATATGCTCAATCAAAGAAGTCGCGTCGACCCTTTTGTTCCCGGCGTTGTAATCCAGGAGATCGAATTGATCTTTGCCCAATGAGGCGATCGTTCCGCCGGTTCCAATGAATGCGACCTTCGAGAGCATGAGTGTTCCAATCTGGCAGAATGCGGTCTTTGTCTGGTTGATCAGTGCCCGACAAAGATTTGAAAAGATAGTAGAGGTAGGATTGCTTGTGCGCGGTGAACGGGATAGCTCAGTCTATAGGCTGCGGCAAGCCGGTTGCTTCGACCTTGCCACGCGTGGAAGAGGCAATTCAATCTGCACAGATTTGAAGCCTCCAACTTCGGCGCAAATGAACTTGGGTAGCGTGTCGGGACCGAGCTCAATTACGAACTTTTGGAAGTATGCGATGAACTTGCGGCAGGTGGAGATTTTCCGAGTTGTCATGACGAACGGCACTACGGCACGAGCGGCCGAAGTCTTGCATGTGTCTCAGCCGGCGGTCAGCAAGATGATCAAGGATCTCGAACGGTCTCTTGGCTTTGACCTGTTCAGCCGGATAAAGGGCAGGCTTCATCCCACGCCTGAAGGTCAACTTTTTTACCGTGAGGTGGAACATGCCTATCTAGGCTTAAGCCACCTTCGAGGAGCTGCGGCGCGTATTCGCGATTTTGGATCCGGCGAGTTGAGAATCGCTTGCCTTTCGGCTCTGTCCACAAATGTTCTACCACGGGCTTTAAGCGCATTTATGTCCCGTAATCCCAATGTTGCCATCACATTTCAGGCTCGAATGTCATCGACTGTCCGTGATCTTGTTGCATCCGGCCAATTTGATCTTGGTATTGTTGCCGATGAAATCGACCAGACGGGCGTCACGGTCGCTGAATTTTCCCAGTTTCGAGTTGCAGTTGGGGTACCAGACGGCCATCCGCTGGCGAAGCTGAAAATGATACGCCCACAGGATCTCGATGGCGTCCCATTTATCGCTCTCGCGCCAGAAGATACCACCCGAGAAGAAGCTGACGCCGTTTTCGAAGGGCTCGGCGTAAAGGTAAGAGTGGTGATGGAGACACCCTACTCGACAACGATATGCGCCATGGTTGCGGCAGGCATCGGCGTCGGACTTGTTGATCCCCTGACGGCCCAACCCTATGTCGGTCGCGGTCTGACACTGATTCCGTTTGAAACGGGCTTGTACTTCCGCACGCTTCTGATCACTCCGCCGAACCGGATTGCCTCACGACACCTTGAAGAGTTCGTCAATGATCTGAAGCAGGCCATCTAGTCACTACGCGCTGGCTATAGCGGGCACCAAGGTTCTGCCGACACTTTCTCTCCAGATCGACAAGCGAACCTGCACTATCGCTAAAGGTCCGCTCGCGTCTTTTGCTAGCCAGGGCGGCGCCAGAGGACCGGGAACCAATTTCCCCGAGCCGGTCCCCCGTTTTCATGCCGTTGCCCGAAAGGATGGCGATGTGGGCCCGGACCTTCAACATAGCCCCCAGGTGTGGACTGCTCCTGGGAACGAGATAGCGAGCCAAAGCGATATATCGCGGATCGCCCGAGTATTTGTCGGACCAGGGTCTGTCTATCGTCACATTCTGGGCCTATCCCAAACAATTAGCTCCAACCTGGTCGTAAAACACCGAGCGGCTTCGATCGAATTGCTCCGCAGTTTGCCTGCAAATGGAGAGGGCTATGGCATAAGCTATACAAATCCTCCGGGTTCGATGACCTACGACTGTCTACAAATTGCCCGGGTGCGGATCAGCGATGCACACGCTGTAGGGTCCGTTGTTCTGGGTCGACCGGGTCGCGGCCCGCACCCATAGGCTAGGTGCGTGCGTCTATTATTAAGTTCGTCACCGGTCGCGCTCTCGTTTCATAAGGTTGATACTATCTGGTCGACCCATGCCATAGTTCTAGGTACCAGCCTATTTCCCTTAAGCGCATTGCACTGAAAAACGCCATCGGCTTGACGTTCACCTATAACCTACAGGAATTGATTACCCGAATTTTATTGTTGGACGGCAAGTGGGTTTGAGTACCATATTGTCTTCAACGGATTACATCGTCTGGCTCCCAGATATCTGATGGGCCGTTCCAATAACTAGATGGGGAACATCAATGTTCAAAAATATCAATCGCCTGCCACTCATTGCGGCGCTGGCTATGTCCGCCATAAGCACCACAGGATTCGCGCAGAATTTCGACACCTCGTCGATCAAAGTCGATGAAGGTCTTGCGGGTCGCCTCCCGGCAAAAATTAAGTCGGCAGGAGTGCTGACAATCGGCTCTGACACGTCATATGCGCCTTGGGAATTCCTAAGCGAAAAGGATGGCCAGACACCGGAGGGGATAGACGTCGATATCGCGAACGCGATCGGTAAGAAGCTCGGCGTCAAGATCGATTTCCAGACCTCGGCGTTCGAAGCAATTCTTCCTGCCTTGGGTTCGAAATTTGATATCGGGGTCTCAGCATTTTCTATCACAAATGAACGAATGAACGCGGTCAATTTTGTAAGTTATGCTGACACTGGCGCACTGTGGGCCATCAAGGCTGGTAACCCAGCCAAATTCGATCCAGAAAATCTCTGCGGTCGTAAGATTGCCATCCAGTCCGGCACGTACTTCGAGCGGTCGATCAACCAGGAAAACGATAAATGCAAATCGGAAGGCAAGACCGAAATCGAAGTTCTGCCTTTCTCGAAGCAGCCTGAGACACTAACGCGTGTGGCTGCAGGTGGTGCAGATGCTACGGTTTCCGGCGAGGCTGGCATTGGCTACGCAGCCAAACAGTCAAATGGTGTTCTCGAAACCATGGAGCCGAAGTCTGGTCCATTGAGTAAACACGGCCCGAATGGCATTGCTGTTGCCAAGTCCGATATGGCTCTGACGGAGCTTATCGCGGATACAATCAACTCGCTGATTGCGGATGGAACCTATAAAACACTCCTCGACACTTGGGGTATCGGTTCTGTCATTGTCGAAAAAGCTCTGGTCAATCCAGAAGTCAAGATCTGAAACCATGGCTTCAAATGTCGAAAGCATGGAGGCCAGCTCACCGCCGGTCTCCACAAGACCAAGAGACGTCACGCACAATGTTGTTGCTCCACGTCGCCATCCCGGACGCTGGCTTGCCATTGCAGTCCTGGCGATTCTCGTCCTCCAGATTGGTCAGGCGATCTCGACCAATCCAAACTTTCATTGGGATGTTTACCTCAAATATCTGTTCGCGCCTCAGGTGGTGCGTGGCGTTGGCTGGACGCTCCTTCTGACCGTGATTGCCATGGCGGTAGCGATTGTTGTCGCAGGCCTGCTCGTCATTATGCGTGACAGTGACAACCCGGTCCTGCGCGGCCTTGCCTATTCGTGGGTGTGGTTCTTCCGCGGCACGCCAATCTATACACAACTGCTGTTCTGGGGCCTCTTCGCCGTGCTGTTCCCGAACCTGAGCATCGCGATTCCGTTCGGGCCCGAGGTCATCAGTGTAGAAACGAAGTATATCGTAACGCCGGCGATCGCCGCGATCCTTGGCCTTGGATTCAACGAGTCGGCCTATCTGACGGAGATTTTCAGGGCAGGCTTCAACTCGATCGATCGCGGTCAGGCTGAGGCGGCTCAGGCTCTTGGAATGAAGCCGCCGAAAATCTGGTGGCGGATCCTGATGCCGCAGGCGATGCGAGTGATCATCCCGCCGACTGGAAATGAAGCCATCGGCATGTTGAAGATGACCTCTCTTGTGCTGGCGATCCCATTCACCCTGGATCTGACCTTCGCAACCAACGCGATTTCAAATCGCCTGTATCTACCGATCCCGCTGTTGCTCGTCGCAGGCACCTGGTATCTCGCGATAACCAGCCTGCTGATGGTTGGCCAGCATTTCCTAGAGCGCCATTTCGGTAAGGGCGTTTCCGTTCATCCAGCCAGGGCGGAGTAAGCCATGAATGCGATTGTCTCTGAATTTTACGTCGAAATGCAGAACATCCACAAGTTCTACGGCAACGTGCATGCCCTCAAGGGCGTTGATCTCCGCGTGAAGCGGGGCGAAGTCTGTGTTGCGATCGGGCCGTCCGGCTCTGGGAAATCGACACTTCTGCGGTGCATCAACCAGTTGGAAAGCATTTCGGCGGGCCGCGTGTTCCTGAAGGGCGAATTGCAGGGCTTCACGGAACACGATGGCCGGTTCCATCAACTGTCATTAAGCCAGATCTCTGCCCAACGACGCCTGACTGGCATGGTCTTCCAGCGGTTTCAGTTGTTTCCGCATATGACCGCCTTGGATAATGTCATGGAAGGGCCACTGCACGTCAAAGGGTGGCCAAAGGAACGGGCGCGCGCCAAGGCGAACGAGCTGATGAAACGTGTTGGATTGGATGGGCTCGGTAATCGCTATCCAGGCCAGCTCTCCGGGGGCCAGCAGCAGCGTGTCGCTATAGCACGCGCGCTCGCGATGGAACCCGAAGTGATGCTTTTTGACGAGCCGACTTCAGCGCTTGATCCCGAACTGGTGGGCGAAGTCCTGGACGTCATCAAGGATCTCGCACAGAGCGGGATCACCATGGTCGTCGTCACGCACGAGATCGGATTCGCGCGAGAAGTGGGCAACCACCTTGTGTTCATGGATCAAGGTCAGGTCATTGAAGAGGGGCACCCCCGTACCATGCTTGCCAGCCCAAAGAACCCACGCACAGCGGCCTTTCTGTCGAAGGTACTGTGAGAGGGTGCAATGTTTTCCCGCAAAAACGTTGACGAATTTCGACTACGCCTCGTCATCGTTTCAAACGACGTCATCCAGGTCCCGCCAAGAGCACGCGTGCAGGATCGCGCCTCCAATCGCTTCCAGGCGATCAAAAGAGCTTCAGAAAGGTTCGTTCATGAACGATCTCACCCAATGTGTCCTCACACCTAAAATCTCGACGGAAGGCTTTGATCCACTTGGTGTTGGCGTTCATCGCGCCTCGACGATTGTGTTCAAGGATGCCGGGGCCTATGCATCCCGTGGTGATCGCGGCCATGAGGGTTATTCGTACGGCCTCTATGGAACGCCAACGACCCGGACGCTCGAAGCGAAGCTGACAAAACTGGAAGGCGGAGCCTGGACCTTCCTGACGCCCTCAGGGCAAGCGGCAAACGCGCTTGCGGTTCTACCCTTTCTGACAGCGGGCGATCATATTCTGATTGCCGACACGGTTTACCCGCCAATGCGCGACTTCGCCGAAACGGATTTGAAACGACATGGCGTAAAGGTCGAGTTTTTCGATCCGCAGTCATTGGATGACGTCGCCGCAAAGATCAACCAGAACACCAAAATTGTCTGGTGCGAAAGCCCGGGTTCCACAACGATGGAAATTGTAGATCTGCCGGACATCGCTGCGCTCGCGCATGAACGTGGAGCGCTTGTCGGTGTCGACAACACCTGGGCAACGCCGCTCAACTTCAAGCCGCTTGAACATGGCGCTGATATCGTCACAGAGGCGCTGACCAAATTCGTGTCGGGCCATTCGGACGTGCTTATGGGATCAATTACCATTAAGGACACGGCCCTCCTCAAACCAATCCGTTCATTGATCGGCCGGATGGGTATCGGCGTTTCCCCGGACGATGCATCGCTGGTACTGCGTGGATTTGAGACGTTGGGCGTGCGACTGCGCCATTCGGAGAAGGTCGCCCTGGATTTTGCCGGTAAAATCGAGGGGCATCCCGTCGTCGATCAGGTGCTGCACCCGGCACTTCGAACTTTTCCCGGTCACACCCTCTGGAAAAGAGATTTCCTCGGGTCAAGCGGTGTCTTCAGCGTTGTCTTCAAGCAGGAAGCCGCCGCTCATGTTGCCGCTGCGCTCGACACGTTGGAGGTTTTTGCGATCGGGGCTTCTTGGGGTGGGACCCGAAGCCTGGCCGCTCCCATGACCATTGATGGTTTTCGGACCGCAACATCCTGGGATGGGCCAGATGTCATTTTGCGCCTGAGCATTGGCCTTGAAGATGAGAACGAACTTTGGGCGGATATAGAGCGGTTTCTCGACACGCTTGTGGCGCAAACAATAGCCGCTTCATCCGGACGACAGACGAAGGCCGCTAGCAACGGCTGATATCGGCTGCGGTTGCGCTCGACAACATAAAGGATATGACGTGCCAAATAGAGAAGACGTGCTGCAGAATATAGACCGGAATTTCGACGTCGCGGTCGGCAAACTGCTAGAGCTGATTTCCATACCGTCTATCTCCAGTGAGCCGGCGGGTGAAGCCGCCATTGCCAAGGCGGCGGCATGGCTCAAGGCGGAGCTGGATACTATGGGGCTTGCGGCGAAGGTTGTGCCGACGAAGGGTCACCCTGTCGTGTTGGCGCGGTCGGCACGAACTTCTGGTCCGAAGCGCCCATGCCTTCTGTTTTACGGTCACTACGATGTCCAACCTGTCGGTGACCAGACGCAATGGAAACACGCGCCATTCGAACCTCGCATTGTGGAAGAGCATGGTGTCCACCGCTTCTACGGGCGGGGCGCCTCCGATAGCAAGAGCCAGCTCTGGACCTTTATCGAAGCGCTGCGTGCATGGAGGACCATTTACGGTGACTTCCCGGCCGACATTATTGTCCTGCTGGAAGGAGAGGAAGAATGCGGCTCACCAAGCCTTCCGGACTTCATCAAGGCGCATAGGCAAGAGCTTGAATGCGACGTTGCCTTCATCTGCGACGCAGAGATGTGGTCGCAGACCCAGCCAGCGATCACGACACAACTCAAGGGTCTGGTTCACGAGAAGGTGACCATTTCCGCTCCAAATCAAGACCTTCATTCAGGCCATTATGGTGCGGTCGCAGCAAATCCCATACGCATCCTGAGTTCGATTCTCGCAGGCCTTCACGATGACAAGGGGCGGGTAACGATCGAGGGGTTTTATGATGGCGTGAAGGATCTTCCCAACAAAGTACGTGAGCAATGGCATGAACTTGCAAACGAACCTAGCTTGTTGGGAGAGGTGGACCTGACAGGTGGGGTAACCGAGGAGGGATATTCTCCACTCGAGGCGATGTGGGGGAGGCCGACGGTCGATATCAACGGCATCACTGGCGGAAATCAGGGCCCCGGCGAGCGCTCGGTCTTACCGCGATCAGCGACTGCACGCCTTTCCTTCCGGCTGGTGGAGGGACAGCAACCCGAAGAGATCAGACGCCGTTTTCGCCGCCATGTTGATGCTCGCCTTCCTGAGGGCTGCAGTGTCGTGTTCGATGGTATCCAGGGTAGCTCAGCAGTGGTGTTGCGACAGGAGAGCCCGTTTCTGACAGCGACCGCACGTGGTCTCGAGGAGGAGTGGGGCAGGCCGACCGTTCTTCGCGGTACCGGGGGCGCTATTCCTCTCGTTGAGCAATTCAGCAATGGGCTTGGAGCCGAGTGCGTTGTTGTCGGTTTCATCCTCCCGGGCGATGCAATCCACGCGCCGGACGAACGATATGACACCGAGCGACTGAAAAAAGGTGCTCGCAGCTGGGTGCGCATTTTGGAACAGGTCCAGCTCGATATGGCGATCTGACCGTGACCACTCCTCCACTAGCCCCCTCCCGCGTTGAAGAAGATGCTCTTGGGACCCGCCTGATGCCCTACGATACCGCCTACGGGATACAGACCGCCCGGGCAGTTGACAATTTTTCGATTTCTGGTCGAACCATCGCTGACATCGAGGGATTTGTGCCGGCGATCTTACTGATCAAGCAAGCGGCAGCCAGAGCAAACCATCAAGCAGGCGAACTGGAAACGTCGATTGCCGAGGCAATCGAGAGGGCAGCAACGGAGCAACTGCATGGCATAAAACGCGGAGATTTCCCCGTGGATATTTATCATGGCGGCGGGGGTACTGCCGCTAACATGAATATCAACGAAGTCCTGGCAAACCATGCAAGCGAGATCCTGGTCGGGCGCAAAGGGTCTCACCCTGTGCATCCTAATACTCACGTGAATATGGCGCAGTCTACAAACGACGTTATCCCGTCGGCGATGAAGATCGCAATCGGTAACGAACTTGGATCACTTCGGGGTGGTCTGGCCGTTCTTGTAGAGGCTCTGCTCGAAAAAGAGAGAGCATTCGGAGACGTTCTCAAGCTGGCTCGGACATGCCTTCAGGACGCGCTTCCAATCACTTTTGGTCAGCAGTTTTCGGGCTATCGGGCTGCCTTTCAGCGACAAGCACACGACATTGCGGTTTTGGAAAAGTCCTGCCTGAGCTTACCGCTCGGCGCCACGGCGGTCGGAACAGGTTTCGCTTCTTCGGCTGCCTATCGACGGTTCGTTTACGAAGAATTGCGGATACTGACCGGCAAAGGTTATTATCCAGAAGAAAATTTGTTCGACGGGTTGCAGAATGCGGATCACTGGATCCAGGTTTCGGGTTCGTTGAAGGCAATCGCCATCACGCTTTCGAAGCTGTCCTCGGATCTCAGGCTCATGTCTTCCGGCCCCCGTTCCGGCCTCGCTGAAATCACGCTGCCGGCAGTTCAGCCGGGGTCGACAATCATGCCGGGCAAGATCAATCCCGTGATGCCCGAAATGATGATGCAGGTCGCGTTCCGTGTGATCGGAAACGATGCCACGGTGACGCGAGCTGTTGAAGGAGAGCTCGATCTCAACGTCTGGGAGTCCGTTATACTGGATGCCCTCAGCGAATCCTTACGGCTCATGCGGAGAGCCATTCCGCTATTTGTCTCCGGCTGCGTGTCGGGGATCGAGGTGAACAGCAAACGCGGATTGTCAGATGCCTCCGGTTCACTCGCCCTTTCTACTATTCTCGCGGCAATCTTCGGTTACCCAGCGGCATCCGCAGTTGCCAAGCATGCCGCGCAACACGATCTGCCGATAGGGCAAGCCGCCGTCGAGTATGGGCTCATAAGCAAGCAGGACTCAGGCCGCCTTTTTGCTGACCCTTCCGTCTTCACTAATGCTGAACGCTCCGAGCGCTTGATTGCCGACTTCAAAGCTCAGCTACATGAGCCATTAACACGATCGATCCCTCATGTGTAGCTTCCGACGGTGTGACGGTGGAACGATGTCTGATTTTCTCCCGCGGACGAAAGAATGAACAGCATCACATCGACGCCTTTTGTGTGGCTTTGGGTTGGGAGTAGGGATTCGGGCCTCGCCACGTGGGGCTTATCGTTAGCGCCCGTCTGCGATTTGCTACGGAAAGGCGCGATCCTGCTGCCGCCGCACAGTGACGTGCCATAGCGGAAAGTGCTTCCATAAAATATGCATATGCCCCAAAGCTGGATTTATGAAGCGCTTAACTCATCTGGGTACCGCGTCGCTGATCCAGACCCCTACAAGGCGGGCCTTTGAAGTCAGATCTATCCAATGAGCGGGGGTCCGCCGGTAGACGGGCTATCTGGAATTGGTGGGTGAGCCAGGCATGGCGCGGTAGCTGAACAGACGCCACCAAATGACACGATAGGACCGGAAGCGGACTGGCAGCTGTCGGGTGCCAGAACTACCTGCCGTTCCAGAGACAGGCCGTACCGGGTTGATAAGCGAGGAAGCTGGTAGGATCGGTGTCAAGACACTCTCAATACAATGCCCAGCTGGTGGATTAATTCGATATGAGGTCGGCCGCTTTGGCAGCCGCAGCAAGAACAGCGGCATTGGTGTTTCCGCTCACAATTGTGGGCATCAACGACGCGTCGATTACACGCAAGTTGTCCAAACCACGCACCTTTAGATCCGAGGTTAAAACAGCCTCCGGATCATTATCGCATCCCATCTTGCAGGTTCCAACCGGGTGATATCCTGTCTTGACCGTCCGCCTGCAGTGCGCAGCAATCGCCTCGTCACTGGTTACGTCTGGTCCCGGAAAGATCTCTCGCTCGATCAGTTCGCGCATGGGTGAGGCAGAAAGAACGGAACGGGCAAACCGAAACCCGGCCATAGATAGTCGCAGGTCATCAGGATGACCAAAAATCTGCGTGTCAACCACAGGGTTTGCGAATGGATCCGCTGACGCAAGGGTCACGCTGCCGCGCGCTTTTGGTCGAAGCAGCAGAGCGTTGATGGTCACGCCGTCTCCCGGCTCAGTTCCCAGAACGTCGCGGTCGAGATAGACTGTTGGGACGCAAAACATCTGAATCGTTGGTATTTCATTGTTTCCGTCCGGATCAAAGAACGCACAGGTTTCAACGCCAGTTGTTGTAACCGGACCCGATTTGAACAGAAGATACTGCAAACCCGCTCTAAGCATGGCCAAACCTCTGTCCTGACCAAAATACCCGAATGCACCGCGCGTTGTCGCGACGACTGGAACTTCGTAGTGATCTTGTAAGTTCTTGCCTACGCCGGGGAGATTCACCAGAGTCTTGAGGCCATGACGCGCCAACTCTTCTTCAGGGCCTATGCCTGAGAGCATGAGCAGTTTCGGCGTCTGATATGCCCCGGCGGCCAGCAGAACTTCGACGTCCGCAGTCGCTGTTTTCGAATTGCCGCCCTGGACATATTCGATGCTGGTTACCCTGTTCTTTTCCATGCAAAGGCGGGTGACAGTCGCGCTCGTCTCGATTGTCAAAAGAGGATTGCCCATGACAGGTGCCAGGAACGCATCTACGGCACTGCATCGACGTCGTTTCTCCCAATCCATCGTATGCTGCATGAAACCAACGCCGAACTGGCGCAGGCCGTTGAAATCGGGATTGTAAGGAATGCCCATGCCTTGCAGTGTCTTCATGTAGGTTCGGGTCATGGGGCTTGTATGGCCAAGGTCAGAGACTTTCAAAGGTCCGCCAACACCGTGATATTCGCCGGCTAAATGATCGTTGTCTTCTTGCTGACGGAAATACGGAAGCATGTCCCTGTAGGACCACTGACCGTCATTGCCTCCCGGTTCTGCGACCGCTTCATTCCAGCGATCATAGTCCGCGGCCTGACCACGCATATAGACCATAGCATTGACAGTGCTCCCGCCACCCAGGACTTTCGCCTGTGGAACGATCGGGCCGCGTCCGCCTAACTGTGGCTGGTCCTTGGTCTTGTGCATGGTCAGGTAAGTGTCCCGGGCGAGAAACTTCATGTAGCCTGCCGGGTAGTGCATAATCTGACTGGCATTGCGTGGTCCCTGTTCAAGGATCAGCACACGCGCCTTCTGTTCTGTGACCAGACGGGCTGCAACAACACAGGCCGAACTCCCGCCCCCGACGATGACGTAGTCAAATTGCCTATTCTCAGACATGGTTTCTCCCCGCAATCGCGCTTCGTTACCAGTCAACGACTGTGCCATCATCTATCAGCGCCGACTGTGTGATGAAGGGTTCTTGTTTGTAGGGATGCGCATCGGCTATCGCTTCGTCGACTTCTACCCCAAGCCCTGGAGCTTGTGGAATTGACCAGTAACCATCGACCAGCTTGATGGGCCCCCGGACAACTTCAGAGTACCATGACACGGCACCTGACATTTCTTCCTGAATGGTGAAATTCGGAGTCGAGACCGCGAAGTGGAGTGCTGCCGCGCCCGCAATCGGGCCGAGAGGATTGTGCGGAGCCATGCCGATCCCTGCCATTTCGCACATGGAGGCTATCTTCTTTGTCTCCAACAGTCCGCCCGTGTGGCAGATGTCGGGTTGCGCTATCTGGATTGCTCGTTCCGCGACAAGCAGCTCGAATTCTTCCCGGCCGATCAAACGTTCCCCTGTCGCAAGAGGAACGGGACAATGCTGTGACAGTTTGATCAGTCCCTTGATATCTTGAGGGGGCAGGGGTTCTTCGATGAACATGGGCCGATATGGTTGCAAGACTTTGGCGAATTGCAATGCCGCACCCCATGAACCACAACGCCCATGGAAGTCCACCATGATCTCGATATCGTCACCAACAGCTTCCCGCAGTGCCTTCATGGAATTGTCGACCTGGCGCAGTGATTGACCATCGGCCGTCATATGCACATAAGGGATGAAGACGACTTTGATCGCCCTGTATCCCTTTTCGATAACCTCGAGCGCGCGATCCACAACTTCGGCCGGCTCAAAAGAACCATAGACCGCATCCTGTTGCCCAAGTCCGAGATGCGTGTAGACCTTGACCCTGTCGCGCACCTGGCCACCCAAAAGACGCCAGACCGGAAGGTCCACCGATTTCCCAAAGATATCCCATAAGGCCATCTCGATGCCTGATACGGCCGTCATGCCGATGACGCCGAGACGCCAGAATCCCTGTTTGATAAAACGACGATAGATCCCCTCGATATTCCTTGGGTCCTGTCCGATCAACAATGGTGCAAGATCGTCGATTGCACCGACAACAGCGCGTGTCTTCCATTCCAGTGTAGCTTCGCCCCAACCGATCAAACCGTCTACATTCGTTTCAACGCGGACAAAAATCCAATTGCGCAATCCCGCGTTGACCACTTGGGTGGTGACCGAAGTAATACGGATTGTATCGCTTAGCTCGGTTATGGCCGGTATTGGCTTTTCGCTTGTCTGTATCATTTCCATTTTTCTCCGCTTAGCCAATCAATTCCGGGCGCAAACCGATTTCGCCTGACAGTGTCTCTCCTGGGTGCAGCACCTGTAAATCACCCAGCGACTTCTGGTGATGGCCGTCAGCGAGATGGCTCATCGGCTCAAAGCAGAAATAATCGCGTTGGAAATCCGGATCGAAGGTGGTGTCGGAGACGAAAATGAAAGCATGTCTGAAAAGGCTGTCCGCCTTCAATGTCAGTCGGATATTTCGCTCCGGCCAAGTAATTTGTGCATACCCGCTCCAATTTTCGAATCCATTGTTGACCCAGCGATGCGGCAGTTTGCGTGGTTGGCGAAAGTCGAGGTCACCGGGTATCTCCGCGGCTTCACCCGGGAGCCAACCATCGAGTTCCGTCCAGAAGCGCTCGGCCGGGGCTAACAATGTGGTTTCGGGCGTCATTGGAAAATAGGGGTGCCAGCCAAGGCCAAATGGCAAGGCGTGTTCTCCCTTGTTGGTAACCGACATACTGAGGGTAAGCCCACCCTTTTCCAGGCAGAACTTTTGCTCCGCTTCATAAACATAAGGAGTGTCATTGCTCCGATGCGAGAACCGCAGCGTCACCGCCCTTGGCGATGTGTCGACAATGTTCCAGGTCGACAGCCACCCTTCGCCGTGCAGATAATGTGGATCCCAATCAGTGTTCGGTTCCAGCTTGAATTCCTCGCCTACGAACGTGAATTTGTTACCTTTGACGCGGTTGCCAAAGGGAACAAGCGGGTAGCATCCGGACTGCAACGCTGTAGCGGTGTCGTCCTTCGCTTCACGTAGAAGGGCGGTCCGCTTTTCGTTTTGCAGCAACCAAAAACCAAGAACAGTTCCACCGCTGGTGGAAATGCGGGCTTCCAGATTGCCTTCTGAAAGGGTGAGGATAGGCATTTTGATACCGTCAACCCTTGTTGCGCGCGAGACTACGCTTGATTGCCTGGATATTGGCGAGCACAGCAATGACGATAATCAATCCTCTTACGACCTGCTGGAAGAATGGATTGATGCCCAGCAGCACGAGGCCATTGCCGATCAGGGTGATAACCAGGACTCCCAGAAGTGTTCCCAGCATCGAGCCTCGTCCACCCGACAGCGCGGTGCCGCCCACAACAACGGCGGCAATGACGTCAAATTCCAAACCATTGGCTGCGGTGGCGTTCCCCGAGCCGAGGCGGGAGACAAGCAGAATGCCGGAGATGGCGGCCATTGCGCCGGCGATGGCAAACAAGCCAACGCGGATTCGCGCGACATTGATGCCGCTAAGGAATGCGGCATGATCATTGCCGCCGATGGCAAACACGGAGCGGCCAAACGCGGTCTTGCGGCTGACGAAGGCAAATACTGCGAAGAAGAAAAGCATGATCACAGCTGCTGGCGGTATTCCGAAGATCGGCTGATCCAGAAGGTCGACAATATCATTGCGTCCAATTGATACGGGGAGCGCGTCGGTCAAAAAAAGCGCTGTTCCGCGCAGTGCACTCCACAGGCCAAGCGTGGCAACAAAAGACGGCACATCGAAATAAGCTCGTAATATGCCGGCGATCGAACCGAGTGCCGCACCGATCGCGATGGCAAGCGGGAAGGCCAGCGGTGTGGGTATCCCCCACTGTAAGAGATAAGCCAGTACAACGGAGATGAATGCCACCATAGGCCCGACGCTGACATCGATCTCGCCGGATATGATGATCAGTGTTGCTGCCCAGGCAGCGATACCGATTGTTGCGGCATCACGCAAAATGTTGATCTGATTGTTAAATGACAGGAAGCCATTGGCCAAGCTGCCAAACACCACATAGAGCACGAGGATCGCCACGAAAAGACTGATCTCGTTCATATGATTTGAGATGCGCCAAGCGCTGCCTGCTGCGGCTTTTGTTGTCTGGATTGCCATGGTTTGCTCCGTCAATGGCCTGCGATGCAGGCTGCCATCAAGGCATCCTGATCAATGTTAGGGGCCTTAAATTCTTCATTCAGAACGCCATCGCGCAGAACGAGCGCGCGGTCACAAACAAGCGGCAGTTCCTCGATCTCGCTTGACACAAAGATGATACTGCAACCATCGGCAGCGAGTTGCCGCATGATTGCATATATCTGACCCTTTGCCTCGACATCGACGCCCCTGGTGGGCTCGTCGAGAAGTAGAATACGGCTGTTGGCATAGACCCAGCGCCCTATAACTACTTTTTGCTGGTTGCCGCCTGAAAGGGTGCCAACCGGAGTATTGGTCTGCGCCGCTTTTATATGAAGGCGCTCCATTATCTGACGGGTGGCATCCATCATCATCCGGGCGGACAGGACACCCAGTCGGCTGACAGCGGAAAAATTGGTTGCAAGTGTATTCTCATCAACGCCAAGGAGCGGAACAATACCCTCATCCTTGCGGTTTTCCGGGGTATAACCAACGCCAAGATCAAGCATCTTTCTGTAGTGAGGAGCGCCGACATTGCGTCCGTCGACATGGATTTCTCCATTGTCCAGGCTGCGGATGCCTGTGATCGCCTGAAGCAGTTCTGTGCGTCCTGCTCCAAGCAGCCCTGCTATTCCGAGTACCTCCCCCTGCCTGAGGGCGAATGAAACGGACTTCAGTTTCGGCAAGAGCGAGACGTTTTTCACCTCGAGAACGATCTTGTCCCTGGCGACGGAGGCGGGTGCCTGGGTCGCGGCAGACTCCGATCCGAGCATGAGCCGGACGATCTCTTTGGTGTCCGCCTTGCGCACGTCCACCGTTTCGATGATCCGTCCGTCACGCATAATCGTTGCCGTTTGCGCAATCTGCCGAATTTCGTTCATGCGATGGCTGACATAGATGACGGCAATTCCTTCGGACGCGATGTTTTTTACTGCGTTCATAACTTTCTCAGCTTCCGCTGAAGCGAGGGAGCTTGTTGGTTCATCGAGAATGACAAGACGCGGCTTGCCCAGCAGAACGCGCGCGATCTCAACCAGTTGACGCTCGGCCGGGGAAAGGCTCATAACGAGCTGGCTCGGTGAAAGCGAAAGGCCAAGGCGGGCCATAGCTTCCGCAGCCTCTGCCTCCATAGCTTTGTATTGGATTATGCCGTTTTGTTTTGGCCAGCGGCCGAGAAATAAATTCTCAGCGAGCGTCATGCCGGGAACAAGGCTGAGCTCCTGGTAAACCACGCGCACGCCGTGGCCGAAGGCTTCGGCCGCACGAAGCGCACCGCTGTGGGTGAGCGGCTGGCTGCTGATGGCGACCGTTCCTGTATCCGGTGTCTCGGCTCCGGTCAGCATGCGTATCAATGTTGACTTCCCTGCGCCATTTTTGCCGAGGAGAGCCCGGACCTCCCCGGCGCGAACAGAAAAATCGGCATTATCGAGTGCAAGAACACCTGGGTATCGCTTTGTCACACCGACGATCGAAGCGATGGGATATTGAGCGTCGGCTGCTGTATGGTTGATTTCTGCAGGCATAATGAACCCATGCGATCTTACTAATGAAAAACTGAATCCCAATCTTTATGGGACGCCATCGGAATGGGCTGTCAGCCACTCCTTCCCGGCATCGGCACTGGCGTAGAGATCAATATCGTAGGGTACGCGAATATCAGCTGTTTTTTTGCCGTCGATGGCGTTTATAGCCTGCGTCAGCGCAAGTTTACCTAGACCTTGGCCGGAAATATCCACCACAGCTTTGATCACCGTATTGTCGGCAAGTTCCTGGGCTATTTCTGTGGTCATATCGCCACCAAAGACCACTGTCTTTCCCGTCCGGCCCTGACTTTTAACTGCACGCGCAGCACCAAGCGTTGCGCCGCCTGCCTCACCAAAGAAGGCATCAAGATCAGGGTTGGAGGAAAGCATTGTGCTGGCGACCGAAACGGCTTTGTCCAGGGTGGCACCTTCCTGGTTGGCAACAATTTTCGCTCCCGGAACTTTCGCCATCAGAGCTTCTTCAAACCCCTTGCGGCGCGTAACGCAAACCTCGACAAACTCGCAGTTCAGTACCGCAATTTTTGGCTCAGTCATCTTTGCTGCTATAAAATAGTCACCTGCCGCATCCCCGAGCTTGTAACCAAACTGGAACGGGTCGCCTACTGCATAAGCGGAAACGTACTCAGCCATGTCCTTGTCATTCAGACATGTATTGTAGCAGATGACCGGGATACCCGCGTCGTGCGCACGACGGATCGAGCGATAAGAACCGTCAGCAGAAACGGGTGAGACGATGATGGCCTGAACGCCAGCAGAGATGAGCGAGTCAATGAAGGATGATTCCTTGCTGACGTCGCCTTGCGCATTGGTCTCGATAATATTGAGTTTTCGCCCAGCCTCACTTGCTCCCGTCTGAATGCCTTTGCGAACACCAGCATAGAAGCCCTGTGCATCCATATAGATTGCGCCGACTTTCAGCTCTTTTTCTTGTGCAGATGCAGATACTAGCCCGCCCAAGGCGAGAATAGCTGAAAGTGCGAGCTTGGCGCTATTTTTCGGTAACATGGAAACCTCCCGGTTCAAAAATATCGGCCGACATCTGTGATGTGATCGGCGCAGCTCCTCCAGAGCAACCTTCTTCTATCTGTTGATCATATTTATTGTCAATATAAATATGATTTATTTGGCAGATCTAGATAAAAGAGCAGTTGATTTGCGTTAATATCGTTCGATAGAGCGCGGTTGCATAAGCGGGGGGATTTTTATATCATATGATAAATCTCAATAAATATGATTAAATAGGATGGCAAATGGTTGGGCGGCTTGCGGGAAAACATGCGATCATTACCGGTGCGGCACAGGGCATCGGAAAAGCCATTGCTGAAGTATTTGCCTCAGAAGGTGCCCGGCTGACCCTTGTCGATGTTGACAAGCTTGGTCTTGATCAGATTTTGAGCGCGCTCCTTGATAGCGGTGCGTCCGCAACGTCCGCTGTTGCAGACATTACCGACAGCAGGCGGCTTCAGTCCATCGTCGATAAAGCTGCGAACCACGGCCGGATCGATACTGTTATAAACAATGCAGGGATTAATGTCTTTCGGGATCCGCTCAACATGACGGATGAAGATTGGGAAACTTGCATGGCGGTCGACTTGAAAGGGGCGTGGAACCTGACACGCGCCGCTCTGCCGTCATTGATTGATGGTGGTGGCGCAATCGTCAACATCGCTTCCAGTCACTCTTTTACTATTATCAAAGGCTGTTTTCCCTATCCCGTTGCAAAGCATGGGCTCATCGGCTTAACGCGTGCCATAGCGATCGAGTACGCCGATAAAGGTGTTCGCTGTAATGCTATTGCCCCTGGTTATGTTGAAACGCAAAAGGCAGTTGAATGGTGGAAGACGTTCGATGATCCTGAGGCGGCGCGGCAGAAGACGTATGATCTTCATCCGCCCAAACGCATTTGTTCACCAGTCGAGGTAGCCAAGACAGCCTTGTTTCTGGCCTCTGATGATGCGCCGTTCATTAATGGAGCAACCATACCGATCGACGGCGGCCGAAGCATTGTTTATCACGACTAGCTCGCCATCGAAGGCGGAAGAATTAAGAGGGATTGATGCAATTCAGAGATACGAAAGATGGCGTTGCAGCAGGAGGCACTTCCGGAGGCGGCGGAAAACGGCGCGTCCAGGAAGTTCTTCTGCAAAAGTTGGTCAATCAGATTGTATCTGGTGAAATCTCGGAAGGTTCGAAACTTCCTAACGAAAGCGAATTAACAGAGGAATACAATGTCAGCCGGACGTCTATCCGGGAAGCTATGCAGCACTTGCTTGCGCAAGGTATGGTCCGGTCCCGTACACGTGCAGGTACAATCGTACTGCCACGCGAAAACTGGAACTATCTCGATCCTCTGATCCTGGACGCGGCATTGCGGTACAGTGCGGATGATCGCTTTTACCTGTCATTGGTGGATGCAAGGCAGTTGTTGGAGCCTGCAGCTGCGGCTCAAGCGGCCGCAAATGCGAGCACGCGGCAATTGACAGCGATCGCCGAGGCTTTCGATGACATGGTTAGCGCCAATGCGCGCGACACGGAAGAGTGGAGCAGGGCAGATCTCGATTTCCATACGGCGATTATCAACGCAAGTGGCAATTGGGTCTATCGCCAGTTCGCAACCGCAATTCGAGCCGCACTATTAGCCAGTTTTCGTCTCACCAATCGCGCCAGCCAATCTCATGACCATGCTATCATGATGCATCGCGATGTCTTGGAAGCCATCCGTATGCGCCGACCCGACGCTGCTCGTGACGCCATGGAACGCCTGATTGGCACCGCCAGAAGTGAGATCACACACGCCCTGCATCGCAATCACGATATGTGAGATGCGGCGGCTCGACCCAGGACGGTAAGGTGGTCGGAGAACCATCATCTCCGTACGCTCTAAAGAGTGATTGTAATTTCCAGGAATCAACAGGAGTGGGTGGGAAATCGGCTTTTATCGGCATTTTCAAACGAAGGATTGCCAATGCTCTCTGAGTTTGTACCGACGATAGGATTCGAGGTTACGAAGGTTTCCGCTAGCCACGCGCTGTTTATAACTCAGCCACTCGTGATCGCGGACACCGTTGACAAGCAGCTAAAACGGTCTCTGTGAAGTGAGAATGACAATTCGTGCTTCATAACCGGACAGCCCTCCTTTCCCTATTATCGGATGACACATCACTCCTGACGGTCAGTAGGCTCGTTAGCGCTGTCAAGTATGAGACGACTGCTCGACCTTCTTTTGGAAGTCATTGCACTTCCTGATGATTGTCGCTCTCCGCCACATCCCTATTTTTGTCCAACTCACAGAGACATATCCATGGATCAGAACAGGCGGAACGCAACAGCGAGATTCCTATTCAAAAAGCCCTGGGTTATCAGCCTCGATTTGTGGCAAATCACTCAAAATACCGTTCAGATGTGTGTACATCGCATTTCCTGCTGTATCGGCATCCTTCAAGTCGATGGCGGTGACGATCTTCTCATGCTGCATTATCAAATTGCTCATTGAAGTGGGATTGCGCAGCTGCAGGTTGCAGACACGGTCCATATGCGCCTTGATATCTGCGATTGCATTCCAGGCCAGTCCGCAGCCGGCACCCTCGGCAATCGCCATGTGAAACTGCTCATCTTCCCTCCGGAAGGAGTTGTGATCTCGCGCTTCCATGGCAGCTCTCTGCCGGTCAAGAATACCGTCAAGTTTTCGGCGGGTCCACGTGTCGAAGCTTTCACTGGCGCGGCGCGCGACGGCAACCTCGATCGCTTCTCGCACAAAACGGGCTTCCATCATCTGCCGCGCCGAAATCTTGACGACGACGGTTCCCCGGTTAGGTCTGATTTCGACAAGTTTGGACTTGCCAAGTGCAATCAACGCCTCCCTTACAGGTTGGCGGGATACCCCCATGCGGGTAGCAATCTCCTGTTCGGAAAGCCGCGAACCCGGTGAGAGCTCAAGGCAAATGATTGCCTCGCGCAGATCGCGTTCCACCTGCGCTGCAGTCGTTTCACCAGTGTCAATCTTCAAGGTTTCTAGGTTCATGCTCTTTGCCGTAGCTGTCTCGTTGACAATCCCGAATAACCACCATACAGTACCATACAATTAAAGGGGAACACAAGCGCGGCGCAATTGCGCCGGGCAAAATGGAAGGGCCGGGGCAAAATCCCGGTTTATTGATGACGGTACAGCCCAATTTCATACGCCCTGATTCCAGTGATCCGCGATTGCAGAATAAATCGCGTTACCAGATGCTTGTTGATGGCAAGTCCGTAGATGCAGCCTCTGGAAAAACCATTGACCGGATCAGTCCGGGCCACGCCGGTGTTGTTGTCGGCACTTGGCCCGATGCTTCCGCTGACGACGTCCGGTCGGCGATAAATGCAGCCCGGCGTGCCTATGACACGGGACCTTGGCCGCGCATGTCTGGTGCCGAGCGTTCACGTTTGATGTTCAGGACATCGGAACTCATTCTTGCCCACGTGGAAGAAATCGCGTTGATCGAAAGCCTTGAGGTTGGCAAGCCAATCGCACAGGCAAGGGGCGAAATCACTTTCTGCGCGGACCTCTGGTCCTATGCGGCGGGGCAGGCTCGGGCGCTGGAAGGGCAGACGCACAACAATATAGGTGATAACCGGCTCGGTCTCGTGCTGAGGGAGCCCGTCGGCGTCGTCGGTGTCATTACACCTTGGAATTTCCCGTTCATCATTGCGTCCGAGCGGGTGCCATGGGCTATTGGCGGCGGTTGCACGGTGGTGCTTAAACCATCCGAATTCACCTCCGGTACTTCAATCCGAATGGCGGAACTGGCCCGCGAGGCCGGTATTCCAGACGGCGTTTTCAACGTTGTTACAGGCTATGGAGATCCGGCAGGTCAGGTTTTGGCTGAGGATCCGGGCACCGATATGATCGCTTTTACAGGGTCAGTCCGGGTTGGCACGAAGCTTGGTGAAATTGCGGCGCGAAGCGTTAAGCGCGTTGGTCTCGAACTTGGCGGCAAGGGACCGCAGATCGTTTTTGCCGATGCTGATCTGGAAGCTGCAGCCGACGGCATCGCCTACGGCGTTTATCACAATGCCGGCCAATGCTGCATTTCCGGAAGCAGGCTGCTTGTGCAGGAAAGTGTCAGGGATGAGCTTCTGGAGCGCCTTCTCGATATATCCCGCAAGGTGACCTTCGGCGATCCCCTGAACGAGCAGACCAAAATTGGCGCGATGATCTCTGAGGCGCATGCTGCAAAAGTGCATTCCTATGTGGAAGCAGGGCAGGCGGAGGGCGCAAAACTGTTACTGGGCGGGGTGCGTGTCGGCGAAGATTCCGGTCTCTACTATGCGCCCACGGTGTTTTCCGGTGTCACCGCCGACATGTCGATTGCGCGGGAAGAAATTTTCGGACCTGTCCTGTCGACGCTGACATTCAAGACGGCCGACGAGGCAGTCGCCATGGCAAATGCCTCGGAATATGGTCTTTCAGCCAGCGTTTGGTCAACCAATCTGGAGAATGCACTGCAAAGCATCCGCCGCATCCGGGCAGGGCGCTGCTGGATTAACAGTGTCATAGACGGCGCACCGGAATTGCCCATCGGCGGTTATAAAAAAAGCGGCTTGGGCCGCGAGCTTGGCCGTTATGGTTTTGATGAATATTCGCAGTTCAAGGGGATTCACGTGACCTTGGGCAAACCGGATCCTTGGTTCGGATAACACCGATTATCAAACTGAGGTGGAGGAGAACATCTTGACTGGCGCGATCTTTGGTCGGAGCTCGCCAGTCAAGACATGGGTCTTTCGACCCGATTGCACATCCAAAGGGAGGATACGCAAATGAAATTGACCAAAGTGAAAACCGCAATACTTGCAGCTTGCGCAGCTATGGCCCTCACATCTACCGCAGCAGCGGCCGATGTCAAGGCAACGATGATCATCTATCTCGATCCGAGCGTCCAGTTTTTCAATCCGGTTGTTAAAGGCGCGCAGGATGCCGCCGCGCAGTTCGGCGTCGATCTGGACGTCCAATATGCCAACAATGATCCGGTCCGCCAGAATGACCTGATTGAAAGCGCCACCGTTAGTGGTGTCGATGGCATCGCCGTAGCAATTTCCAGTTCCGACGCTTTTGATTCCAGCATATGTGCTGCCGTCAAGGCGGGCATCATTGTCATTGGCTTCAACAATGACGATCTTGAAGGCGGCAAGGGCAACTGCCGTCAGGCATATGTAGGAATGGACGAATTTGCTTCCGGATATGAGCTCGGCAATCGCATGATCGAGCAATTCGGTCTCAAGCAGGGTGATGTCATATTCAATCCGCGTGAAATTCCGGAAGCAAGCTTCGCGGTTGCCCGCGGCGGTGGTATTGAGAAGGCGATGAAAGAAAAAGGCATCACGGTTGAGACGGTTCGTTCAGGCCTTGATCCGGCAGAAGCACAAAACATCATTGCCCAGTTTCTGATCGCGAATCCCGGTGTCAAGGCGCTCTTTGGTACCGGCTCCGTCACTTCGACTGTCGGGGCGGGGGCTATCAAGGATGCAGGCGTGAATATTCCTTTTGGTGGTTTTGATCTCGCGGTGGAAATTGTCAACGCCGTGGAATCTGGTGCCATGTTCGCAACAATGGACCAGCAACCCTACTTGCAGGGTTATTATCCTATTGCCCAGATTGCACTTGCGAAGAAGTACGGTCTGACACCGACAGATGTCGATACGGGTCAAGGTGCCTTTCTCGATAAATCACGGATCAGTTCGGTCAAGCCGCTGATCGGCAGCTATCGCTAAGGCGTACGCATGGAAGACCTTTCGGCCGAGCCGAAAGGTCACCGCCATCCCCCTGCAATAGAGATAAGACAGTGACCATCACCATGACCGACAGTGCCGTGCCGAAATCGCGCACCCGAAAACAATCGCTGCTGAAGCAGATCATGACTATGCCTGCGGGCGCTATCCTGTTGGTTTTCATCACCCTTCAGATCGTCTGCATCATTGGCGCACTCGCCTATCCGGACGACTTTCGCTATCTATCGCCGCAGAATCTGACGATCCTTATGAAGGCTATACCTGTGCTGGGCTGTCTTGCGCTTGGCGCTGGTATCCTGATGATTGCAGGCGAATTCGATCTCTCAATCGGTTCTGTCTATACGTTCACGGCCATCTTGATGGCGACATTGATCGATGCCGGAGTGAGCGCATTCATTGCCGCACCTCTTGGCATTCTCACGGGCGTTTTGATCGGCCTTCTCAACGGGACGATCACGCTTCGCTTCGGCCTGCCGTCGTTCATCGTCACACTTGGAGGCTTGCTGTTCTGGCGGGGTGCCGTCCTGCTGTACAATGGCGCAGTTCAGGTGCGGTTTGATCCGGAGCCCATCTTCACCAGCCTTTTTGCCGGAACGATCCTTGGTGTGAATGCCGCTTTCATCTGGATAATACTATTTGTGGTGGGCTTCTACCTGCTCCTGCATCGCCACAAGTTTGGCAACCACGTTTTCGCTACCGGTGGCAATCGTGCCGCTGCGACAGCTATCGGCATCAACACCGATCGCGTTAAACTCATTGCCTTTGCCATAGCTGGCGGTATGGCGGCGGTGGCGGGAATCATAGCGACCGCGCGTGTCGGCAGTGTTCAGCCGGGACAGGGTGCAGGCCTCGAGCTACAGGCGATTGCAGCCTGCGTTATTGGCGGACTTTCCTTGAGCGGCGGACGCGGCTCGATCATCGGGATCTTTCTTGGTGTCATGCTGATCCACACCATCACGGATGTGCTTCTTCTTCTGAGAGCGCCAGGCTTCTATCTCGACATGTTCATAGCAACGCTCATCGTTGTCGCCGCTGCCTTCAATCATCTCATCGAACGTCGGGGGGCGGCATGATGTCCTCACCGCACTTGCTTGAACTGCATAACATCTCGAAGAGTTACGGCGCCCTGACTGCGCTCAGGGACCTGAGTTTCCATGTTGGCCACAGCGAGGTTGTCGGTCTCTTGGGCGATAACGGCGCAGGCAAATCGACGACGGTCAATCTTATTTCAGGGATACAGAAGCCGACCACTGGTCACCTCAGTATCGACGGTGAAAAGACCACATTTTCCTGCCGTTCCGACTCCGCCGATGCAGGTATTGAAACGATCTATCAGAACACTGCGCTCGTGGATTCTTTGTCAATCACGCGCAATATTTTTATGGGTCGTGAGCGCGTGAATGCATTTGGATTCCTGAAACAGACCGAGATGCGCGAAATTGCCATGGAGGTGCTGGAGAAGGCCGTCCACATTTCCGGGATCGATTCACCCGATAAACTGGTCGGTGACCTTTCCGGTGGTCAAAAGCAGGCAGTTGCCATCGCTCGCGCCGTATTCTTCAAGCGCCGCGTTCTGTTGCTCGACGAACCGACTTCGGCTTTGTCCGTGCGCGAAACGGAAGCGCTACTCGCACAGGTGCTGAAGCTCAAAGCAGAGAATGTGTCGAGCGTACTGGTGACCCATAATCTTTATCACGCTTACCAGGTCTGCGACCGTTTTGTCATCATGAGCCATGGGACCAAGGTGTTCGACATGAAGAAGGCAGACACTACAATTAGTCAGCTAACAGAATACGTCGTGCTTACTTGACGACATTCCAACATTAAGAGGCAAGTGCCGTGACAATTTCAGTAAATGTGCGCCAGATAGTTGGCCCTGAGGATGCCGCAAGGCGGAATACACAAGGGTTGCGCGACGGATTTCTCGTGGAAGGCCTTTTTTCCGAAGGCCGCATCAATCTTACTTACAGCCATCTCGATCGGATGATCGTCTGCGGTATCGTTCCAACGAGCAAAACCCTTGTGATTGATCACGTCAAGGAAACGGGCACCAGCCAGTTCCTGGAGCGACGAGAAGCAGCTATTGTCAACATTGGAGGCGGCGGTAAAGTCATCGTTGCAAATGCTGAATATCCGCTGGCATTTCGTGATGCGCTCTATGTCGGTATGGGGCAGGGTGCAATGTCTTTCCTGAGTGACGACCCAGACAATCCAGCCGAGTTTTATCTTTTAAGCTCACCCGCACATCGTAATTGTCCGACAGTCCTTATTACGCTTGATATGGCCAAAAAGGTGCGTATGGGCTCGGCCGAGGAAGCCAATGCCCGAACGATCAACCAGTATGTACACCCGGAGGTCTGTGAAAGCTGCCAGCTATTGGTGGGACTGACAATGTTCGAGGCTGGCTCTATGTGGAACACCATGCCGGCGCATCTGCATGATAGACGAATGGAGGTCTATCTCTATTTCGGGATGGCAGAAGCGACGCGTATCTTTCATTTTATGGGAGAGCCGCATGAAACCCGGCATCTTGTGCTCAAAAGCCATGATGCGGTTCTGTCCCCGGGCTGGTCAATCCATTCCGGCGCTGGCACTGGGCGATACTCTTTCATTTGGGCAATGGCTGGAGACAATATGAGCTTTGCCGACATGGATAAGGTGCCGATGGAAAGCTTGAGATGAACTCAACCAATTCCAGCCGTGCGCGGGCATTGTCAGTTTCGCCCGTTCGCGTGTTTGCAACATGGTCTTTCCTGTCAGTAGCAGAAGACCAGTATAAAAAGGAAGCGACAGGTGTCTGACTGCTGCTACACACTGCCTGATGATTTAAGCTGGACGGTAACAGCGCCCGGAAATCGCCGCGCCGTTCTTTCGCATCGCCCCGAGTTGATGCTTGTCGCCTTCAGCTTTGACAAGGGCGCGATTGGCGCACTTCATTCGCACCCCCATACGCAGGTTAGTTATGTGGCCAAAGGTGTGTTTGAAGTTACAATCGAGGGTGTCACTACTAAGCTGGCGTCTGGCAGCAGTTTTATCGTCGCCCCCAATCTCATTCACGGAGTAGTGGCACTTCAAGAAGGGTTGCTGATCGACACGTTCACGCCAAGACGCGACGAATTTCTGGAGGGGCCGGGATGAAGAGCCCTTTCGCACCCCTCGATCTAACGGTGGATTGTATCCACAGATCCAGTGCTACCAGGGGTACGGCGCGAAATCTCTCTTCCGCGATCGAGGCCGAATATTTGCTTACCGGCAATTGCTACGCCAGGGTGGTCTGCGAATCTGCCGAAGCAAAGTCGCTTCGCGCCCTGCTGTTGTCGAAGGCGCCGGGGCGCAGTTGCCATACATGATGTGGACGGTCAAGACGGATAATCAACCAAACGAAGGAATTGAGGAATCTCGACCTTCGCGTGCCATCCCTTATTGTCGGGCCAGATGGAAAGGTCCGCGAGAATCTGCAGTCGGGATTTTGACGTGATTTGGCAGGCCAACATTCGACCACCGGCACGAGACGTCCGTTCTACGTCTCCTGCGAAAAGTAACGAACCGCGGGTTCAATGAATTCGCTGTTTTCCCAAGTCGGATATTTGGCGCGGATCTCTTCTAACAGTCGTTGGTCGGGTCCATTGGCCGTCCTGACTAGTTGTCGAACGTCCTGAAAATATCCAGACACTTGCGAAATGATTTCTGGTCCTCCAAGGCTGCCGTGCCCCGGTACGACAAGGTTTGGCTCAAGCAGAAGGATATCTCTTAGCCCCAGTTCCCATCGCGCGATATCCATGTCATTTGCGGTGATCATGGGCGGAAACAGCGGTACGATTGGAAACATGCGCTCTTCAGCGAGGTCACCTGTGAAAACGATGCGTTCGCCAGGGACGAATACAATCTGGTCGCCGGGCGTATGTGCTCTACCCCATGTCCGGAATTCCACCTGTCGTCCGCCCAGGTCAAGCATGACACGTTGCTGATCATAGGTTTGATCAGGCGGCGTCAAAACAATGTTATCAAGCAGGTATTTGTGATCGGCAGGCAGGACGCTTGACCTGAAACCTTCCAGAAGCTTCTGGCCCGTTTGGGCGAAGTAGTCCTTCTGCAGAGCGTTGTAATAGATTCGGCCGGCGGACTTGAACACCTGCGCGCCAAAACCGTGCTCGGGATGGTCATGCGTGACGGTGAGCACGACCTGCCGGCCGGGCGCCAGCCGCCTGGCCAACGCCAATACATCTTCAGCACTCTCTATACCGAGGCCGCAGTCGATGACGAGTACAATATCTCGGCCAACAACAATGCCGATGTTGGGCACCAGCGGGATGCGTTTGTCGAGAAGAATAAAAACCCCAGATGCCACTTCGACGGGAAAACGCGCATCGACGATGGCGCCTTCAGTTCCTGGGCAATTGCAGTCTCACTGGACGCGGCTACAGCCAAGGCACCCAACCCGGCAAGCTTGAGCATCTGGCGGCGATAAATAGGGCGGCCGGAAGAAGTTTGGTTGCTAGTCATTACATCCACCTTTTGAGATTTACACACGATGCCACGAGCATTCACGCGGCAGCGTCGACCTTAGTCCGTTTTAAAGGTGGCGAGGCGCGCTTGATAATCTGTATGTGACCGCATCAACCGGCCCAATGTTCGCCATCGACTACGGAGTCCGAGTGATCAGCAGGCTCACGTTGGTGGCTATATGTTGTCGTGGTCGCACCTTCGTACATTAGTCCCATTTGCAACATCCTCGCGGGTGAAACGCTCGAGAATTCTCGGCTCCACGCGTTTGCGACGATCTCGATTTATTTGTTCGAGAAAGTTCGAGGGCCTAACTACATGTCCCAAGAAAGGTCGGTAGTCATTTGGCTTTCAAGCCTGCGGCCGCATTGGGTTCAGCAGCCGTAAAGAGCCGCGATACAATCTCTGAACCACCGCTGTGCAGGATGTACATCGTTGCGCCGATGCCAGGACAAGCTGAACTGGACAGGGTCCAGTTGGATTGGAGGCTGCAAGATGATCAATTGTTCTGCATATTGCGACGCATCGACCACGCCGCTCATGAGGGTCGCAATCAGATCCGAGCTCGCGACCAGCAGCGGCGCCGCATACATATGAGGCAAGGTGAGGGCAAGACGCCGCTTGAGGCCGCGTTGCGCAAGTTCCGCATCCACGCGTCCAAAACGATCATTTTCCGGTGAGACCAGGAGATGCGACAGTTCAAGGAACCTGTTGAGATCTAAAGGTGTTTCAGTTGCCGGATGATTTTTCCTAACGATGCACACGAACCGTTCCACAAAGAGCGGTCTTGTCAGGATGCGGCCTGAAGACGTCGGGGGGACCCCAATCGTTAAATCTACTTCGCCAGCATCGAGCATTGAAATCGCATCGTCGCGCGCGGTGAAGTTGCGAATTCGCAGCGTTATGCCGGATGCCTGCTCTCGTAAGGTCTGGAGAAGCCTCGGAAGAACGACGAAAGTCGGATGATCCGAAAGACCGAGGGAAAATGTTGCGGACGATGTCGATGCATCGAATGCCTGGGTGAACTCCAGCGTCCGCTGTATCTCCTGCAGGGCGTGAGACAAAGGCTCGGAGAGATCAAGAGCCCGAGGTGTCGGCTGAAGTCCGTTCGGTCCGCGCACGAAAAGCTCGTCATTCAACAGGCCGCGCAGTCGGGAGAGCGCTGCACTCATCGCCGGCTGAGTCCTGCCGATCCGCGTTCCGGCGCGGGTCACGCTGCGTTCTGCCATGAGCGCATCGAAGGCGACAAGTAGGTTGAGATCAATTCCGTGTAAATCCATAGTATGGATATAATCACATACCATCAATCGATTTCAAGCATACAATTGGACGCTATAATCTTTGGGGGTCGCTGCATTCCAAGATAGGAACCCTAATGACAAACAATGTTAATGAGCCAAAAGTTTCAGGTCCTACGCCTGAAGAACGACACGCGCTTGAAACGCTGTACGAAGCTTTTCATGGCAATCCCGATCTGTTGGACGAGGCTGTCGTCCCTGATTGGCAGGACATACCACTTTCGCCACATCAGCAACCTGGCCGCGATGGCATGAAGCCGCTGATCCGCGAGTTCAATGCCGCCTTCCCGGATTTGAAGATCACCCTTTTGGAAATGATCGGCACGCCGGGAAAAGCCGCTGTACGAGCGCTGATATCGGGCACGCATACTGGCTCCTGGTTCGGCATTGCTCCGACTGGCAAGTCGTTCCAGATGGCCATTCACGAATTCCACTATATCGCGGACGGAAAGGTGACGCACACCTGGCACCTTGAAGACTGGTTCGGCTGGCTGTTTCAGGTGGGCGCCTGGCCGGTGAATACCGGGGAGGCGGCGTGATGAAGGCCCTTCGAATTCGCGGATACAATGCGGCGCCTGTCATCGAAGATGTAGATATTCCCGAGATCGGACCGAGCGAGGTACTGGTTCGGGTCACCGCCGCCAGTCTCAACCCTCTCGACGTCAAGATGCAGCTTGGCTACATGGACGCGTTCTTTCCCGTGAGTTTTCCGTACATTCTAGGTACGGACCTTGCTGGAACCATCGAACGAACCGGATCTCGGGCGACCCACTGGCGCTCGGGTGACGAGGTCATCGCTCGGGTCGACCCGGGCAGCGGGGGCGCGCTTGCTGAATTCGTCATTGTACCGTCGGACTATCTTGTCAGGGCGCCGTCTTCTATTTCGCTGACTGATGCCGCTGGTCTTGCCACCGGTGCTGGCACCGCTTGGCAAGCATTGCATGAGATGGCAGACCTGCGACCGGGTCAGACCGTGCTTGTTCATGCTGGCGCCGGTGGCGTCGGCAGTTTCGCCATCCAACTCGCCCGTTCGGCAGGAGCCCGGGTTATTGCAACAGCATCAGGCGCAGGCCTCGATATGGTCCGACGGCTCGGCGCTGATCAAGTCATCGACTATCGCAATGAAAACTTTGCAGAAAAAGTGTCAGACGTCGACGTCGTCCTCGACCCGATTGGCGGCGAGACCCAGCAGGCATCCTACGGTGTCCTTCGAACAGGCGGCCGGCTGCTCGCAACCGCTTCGCCGCCGGACGGGGCTCTCGCAAAAGCGCATAACGTGACGGCAACCTTTGTCTTCCACTCCTCCGATGCTAGCCGCCTCGCCAAGATTGTCAAAAGGGTCGATGAGGGGGCGCTGAAAATCCTCGTGGACAGCCAGGTCCCATTGGCGGGTGCAGTCAAAGCATTCGAACACCAGGGATCGGGGCGCGCGAAAGGTAAGATCATCGTCTCGATATGACGGTCCGGTCGGCAGCATCAGTGTTGCCGGCCTCATCAACTTCGAAACTTTGGGTTTACAGCTGGCGAAATACCTCTTTTAGAATTGGTGCCAACGTTTGACGCGTTTGTCTGCTTGTTGCGCGCTCGGCGGTGGAACGCCGGAGATCGAATTCAGAAGATGATCGCGCCACGCGTACCAGCTCAACGACGGCGCAGCCGCCGTCGTGCTCGCGAGCGAGGCGTCGGTTCGCCAGCATAATTTGCGGCCGTTGGCGCGACCTGTCGCCTATGGTCACGCCGGTGTCGATCCCGCTTTCATGGGGATCGGGCCGGCTTGGGCATCGCGGATATTGACGTGAGCAAGTCCAGCGAGGCCCTATCGCACAGTGGTGCGCCGTCGCCCGCGAAATGCAGCTCGTTTCCGAACGAGTGAACCCAAACGGGAGCGGCATTTCACTCGGCCATCGACGCGACCGGTGTGCCGTTATAACGACCAGGTTGATGTACGAACTGCGGCATTCTGGCGGCCGTTAGGGCTGACGACGATGTGCATCGGTGGAGGGCAAGGAATCTATCTGGGAACGCATCTAAACGAGGCAAGCTTTTCGGCCCTGCTGTACGTTTGGTCCAGCGCAAACAGCACTGCTATACGTTTTGCGCTGGTTTTCTCGGCCCAGGCAGAGAATCGACGTAGGTCTATCGCTGCTGGAAATTTGGACAGGCAGTGTCTCACGCGTGCTCCGTGCTCAATAAGCGAACGGCAAAGTAACGCGATGGTGTGGTCCCAAGCGCCTTTTTGAACATGACGATGAAGGCCGTCGTGGATTCGTACCCCAAATCGCCGGCTACCCGCTGGACTGTCGCACCGCCGGCAAGTTCCCGCAGCGCGATGACGAGATGTAGCTGACGCCGCCACCGGCCGAAACTCAATCCCGTCTCTTGGACCATAAGCCTCTTTAACGTTCGCTCACTGACGGCAACATGCTCAGCCCACTGACCGAGGGTCCGCCGATCTTTCGGGTCTGCCAAAAGAGTTGCAGCGATCAAGGCGATCTTTGGATGGCCAGATACGGGTAGCTCCAGCCTCTCCCGCGGCATCAGCGCCAGTTCATCGAGCATCACCCGCACGAGGCGATCGACATGAGCGTCACGCCCGGCATTCTTCGATAATTCCGCTACCTGGAGTATCATCTCCCGAAGCATCGGCGATACCGCAAGCGTGCAGCATTCAGCCGGAAGCATGGCCGCACCCGGCTCGACAAACAGATATGTCAGACGCGCATTGGACGTGACCTGATTGCTATGGAGAACTCCACCGGGTATCCAAACTCCGGAGTTTGGCGGAACGATCCAGACCCCGCTTTCCGCTCTGCAAGTGACCGCACCATGCAACGCCAGGACCAGTTGACCCTGCCGGTGCTGGTGCTGATGCCCCTCGGCTTCATAGTCGGCGAAGTCCATCCTGATCGCCATTGCCGGCCCCTGCAGGTGGCTCAGATCGATGGCGGTACTGCAGGGTGGCTTATTCGAAGGTTGGCCCATTTTCGAGATCATATGGCATTATCTCCACTTCTGCTTGCGACGCAATCCTTTACGTTCACGGTTCAGCAACTCCAGGAGATTAGCCATGCGTATTGCCGTAGTTGGCGCGACCGGCAGGATCGGTGCCAAACTTACCGAAATCCTTTTAGCCAAAGGCCATTCAGTCAAAGCTCTCTCGAGAGGAGGGCCCGCCCTCGATGCACTCGTCGCGAAAGGAGCAGAGCCATATATTGGCAGCTTCGACACGGGTGCTGGTGAGCTTAACACATTTTTCGGAGACGCTGACGCTGCGTTCCTAATGGTCAAAACCATTTGGGGGTCGGAGGACTTCCATGGGCACTATCCTACGGTAGCGCTTCGCTTTTTCGACGCACTTCGGGATTCCCCTGTGAAATTTGCCGTGAGCCTGACCGGAATGGGATCCGATGTAAGCGGAAACACCGGCCATTTCCAGCCCTTCTATGTCCTGGATCAGATACTCAACCGACTACGAGACATCAATTTGGTGCATCTGCAGGGTGGCTGGTTCATGGAGAACCTGTTCGGGTGGATCGACTCGATCGCGCAGCACGATAGGATCGGTTGGTCGCTTGACCCCAACGTCAAAACTCCTTGGGTTGCCATTCAGGACATCGCGGATCTCGCAGCGAAAGAGTTCGACACGCCGACTGACCAGCACCGATCCGTAAAGCAACTGGGCATCGATTACACGATGACCGAGATCGCCGCGATTATCGGCCGGGCACTCGGTAAAGACGTGGACTATCGTTTCATCGATAGGAGCGATCGCGAGGTCGAGAAGATATTCCGGGAGAGATTCGGAACTCTCGGACGGTGGGTCTACGATAACGACACCTTGGCTGCTCTTAACGATGGGCGTATAACGTTTTACGAGGATCGTCCTGCGCTGCGCACGACAATTGAAGAATTCGTGAGGGACACCCTCAGGCCGCTGATCGAGAAGGCGCGGACGGATGGCGTCAAACCAGAAACCTTCCTAACGTGGAGCTCAAAAGGATAATTGCTAAGTTAGCGTAATCTACGTCAGAACCTCATATGGCAGCCACAAGCAACCCAATCTCCGAGCCCGGCTCGATCCATCCGCGCTTCGTGACCGCCGATCCCTGAAAGGTCATTGCTGCCGTCAGACGTGGGCACGAAGCGTTAGATGCGATCCACATGACATCGGCGCAGAGTATTCCGTGCTTTGCGTTTCGATGGCAACGCCACCGTTTCGCGTCACACGGTAGCTGCCCTTCGGGGGCGACCGGCTTCTGACCACGAGCGAGCGTGACCGCGCTGTGACTGAAAGTCCCGAAAGCGTCACCTGCATCGGATAGCCGGAATCGACGGATAAGGTGCCAGATTTTCCGGATGCGTTGCGAGCGAGGGAGTTAACAGGTCCAGCATCTCGTCCGCGACATCTTCGATCTAAAATCACTGCGTCCGGAGTTGGCCACCATACATGCTTGAACGGTTTATATCCCGTTTTACGCAAGCGATGCATTGACGATTTGAAAGTTTGGCACAGTTATGAGAGCGCCCGGCGTCGATCCGGTGACAGCAACCCACGTGCGTCTGTCTGTCGCGATCCGGCTGAAACGGCTCAGTTTCAGAGCTGTAGCTGGCACCTGATTAAGTAAACTGCAAGCGCCTCTTCGCACTGAATGATTGTGCTTTGGACAATCGAAGCGCGCTCGCTAAATGAAAGCTGGCGATTAACCGTTACTTGGAACATGTGGTGTTGGTAGAGCTTCTACTGAATTCACATCACAGGTCGCTCGAACTCTACAAGTCCCCGTTGGAGTCATCGAAGGCTTGACGCGATCGTTCGATCGCTTGCCAATTTTCCCTAATCCATCCGGTGAAACCTTCAAGCGCTGGTAGCATCGTCTTCCCCATCAGCGTCAATTCGTACTCGACTCGTGGCGGGACCTCGCAAAAATAGTGTCGCAGAACCAGGCCGTCCCGTTGAAGATTTCGAAGGGTAACCGTCAGCATGCGCTGCGAGATCTCCGGAATCCCATTCTTGATTTCCGAAAACCGGAGCGGCGTTGTGGGTGTCATCGCGAGTATGGACATTATCAGGATGGTCCACTTGTCCCCAAGCCTCGCTAACACGCCGTGCGGCGCGCAGGGCACGAGGATAGGACCTTTGGCGGTGTTTTTATATGGTCGACCGTGGATGATCTTTTCCAATAGTTATCTCCGTGTGACCGACGAACATAAATGTGCCGTCTTGTGCACTGGTTATATCAGTGCCATTTCGTAAGTATCAATAGTTACGAAAAGGAACTTTAAATGAATCAGAACAAGACCGTCCTTGTGTTCGGTTCCACGGGGCAGCAAGGTGGAGCGGTCGCAAAGGCGCTGAGAACCAATGGATGGTCGGTAAGGGCATTTGTCCGCCAGCTCGGTGGAGCAAAGGCAAAGGCGCTTGAAGCCATCGGTGTTGGACTGCATCAAGGTACTTTCTCCGACTTTTCCTCGATCGAGAAAGCGATGTCCGGCGCCTACGGCGTCTTCAGCGTGCAACCGAGTTCGGGGCAAGGGGCCCATGGTATTTCGGACGAACAGGAACTTCGGTATGGGAAGGCCATCGCCGACATTGCCACAGCGCAAGGCGTTCAGCATCTCGTCTACACATCCGTTGCCGCCGCCGGGAAAGGCAAAACTGGCCTGGGACACTTTGACAGCAAGACGCAAATTGAAGACCACATCCGGAGGCTTGGCATCAACAGTACGATCGTGCGGCCGGTCACATTCATGGAAATGCTCTTGCTTCCAGGGATGGGCCTTGAGCAGGGGACGTTCAGATTCTTCATGCGACCGGACCAGAAAATGCAGTTCATCGCCGTCGATGACATCGGGAAGATCGTCGCGTCGGTTTTTGCATATCCCGAGCGGTTCTCTGGCCGAACCATTGAAATTGCGGGAGATGAGATCACCGGCAACGGACTACAGGAAGCATTCAGCCGCGCCGGGCGAAAAACGATCACTTACCAACGTTTCCCTGACAGTCTTCTCCAACAAAACGCATTGCTTGGCTGCCTTGCGGAGCTCGTTGACGATGGTAGATGCGCGGGCGCGGCAGATATCAATGCTTTGCGGAGCGAGTTTGGCTGCCTGATGACTGTTGAGCAATGGCTTGCTGGCGCGGGTAAGCCGCTTCTTCGCGCAGCCCTACGGGCGCCAGCTGCAGCGGTGGCTCTTCGCTGAATTCAAGGCCGTGAGCATGCAAGCTCTTCCATATCGCCGTCCGTCGTGATCGCCGCCGAAGACCTTTCTGGTTGCGCTCGTTATATCGGACGCATCGTCATCGGGGCGCGGGATGAGTTTTTCGATTCGACAAGACATCGTTTATACCATGGTTTTGCTCGGCGCCGCGCCTCTCGAACATCCGTCCAACGGCGGCAATTTGCCGACGGGCGGATTGCCGTCGCACTCAATTCACCGCCGGAATACGCGTTTCATTCGCCGGGCCCGTCGACGCACTACAACAAAAGGGAGCTCGGGCTCTCCCAAAGCCCGTTTTGGCAATCTGCCTAACCCTCCGCCATCGAACTTCGGGAAAATAGGGCGCTACACGATATCCAAGATCAGTGAACTTGAACTAAACTTTACAACCGAGAGTTAGTTTCCCGATCTTGCGGGCAGGTGTATGACGCGGCTCTTTTCCGAGCCTTCTTTTGTTTCCGGCTGGAAACAGTGTTCTGAGCGTCCATAATGGCTTCTGAGAGACGCGACCGACATTGATTTAGTATCGGCTCTGGCCCCTGTTATGATGATGCAAAAACTTGATGAAGCGAAGGGCGTTATCGTCGAAGGATGAAGGCGTAAAGCTTCTTCCATGGCTCCCTCCAGCTTTACTCACTTGCGCATCCTGAACTGATGATGGGGATCCGCGTCACGTTTGAAGGCGCTGGCGTGCCAGGCGATCAGCAGCGAAGCCAGTCGGTATTCCATCAGTTTTGGCCAATGCCAAGACGTTGTGCGTCGTCTCATGAATCGTCGCTACCCGAGCTAGCGCCTCTGGAAGATTGAACCTCGCCCCTTTAGGCGCCACCGACAATACGCCACCGGCGTTCACTATATAGTCCGGGCAATAGGTGATACCATAGCCGCTAAGGAGTTGATCCTGCGAAGCGTCACTCAGCTGATTGTTCGCGGCACCGGCGACTACTCTGGCGCGAATTTCTGGAATGGTCTTCTGATTAAGCGTTGCTCCGAGCGCGCACGGCGAATAAACGTCGGCATCGGACCGATGGATTTGTCCTGCAGCAACCGCCTTTGCGCCGTACTTTTGCTGGGTAACTTGCATTTTCTCGTCGTCGATATCATAGACGATCAAATCAGCACCTGCGTTCTGAAGTAGTTCGCAAAGTGCCATCCCCACCTTGCCCAATCCTTCCACCGCCACTGTGCAGCCACACATGTCCGAGATGCCGCGGAACTCCAGTCCGGCCCGAATTCCATGGAATACACCCCATGCCGTACACAGTGCTCCGTCGCCTGTCTCTTCCAATGGAAGGTTGCGAATGAACCGGGTCACAGTGCTCATCGAGCGAACATCAGCTGTGGAAATGCCCGCGTCTTCAGCGGTGGTGTAGAGGCCGCCTAGCCGCTCGATAAAGCCCGCGAACGCGACGAGACGTTCCGCACGAGTCCCAGTGTCGCAGTCATCTATGATAACAGCCTTAGCTCCGCCGTGGCTAAGTCCGCTCGCAGCATATTTATAGCTCATTCCCCGCGAGAGTCGAAGGACGTCGCTTAAGGCTTCCGCGTCGTTCTCATAGGCTCTCATCCGACATCCACCCATACCGGGACCGAGACTCGTGTTGTGGACAGCGATAAATGCGCGAAGACGTGTGGCTTTATCTGTGCAAAACACAACCATCTCATGATCATCGAAATCCGGGTGTGCTGCGATGTCCATACTTGCTCCTTTGCAGTACAAAATTTGATAATGTGGGATCTTAACGTAATATTATTCGGTAGATCTCGAGGGAGCAAGGAATTGGGTAAAGATACGAAAAACGTTCGGCGAAAGCGGCAACCTGAGGACGGATTGGACGCAATGGACCGAAAATTGTTAGGTCTTCTGGCTCAAAACGCGGAGTTAAGCTACGCGGAGCTGGGCGATGAGATTCATTTATCGCCGCCCGCCGTTCATGAGCGGGTGAAACGCCTCAAAAGAGATGGTTTTATCCGTGCAACAGTTGCCTTGCTTGACGGACCGAAAATCGGCAGGAATCTTCTCGCTTTCGTGCATCTGGAGACCAGCAACTGGGATACAACACGCAAAGTACTGGAAATGAGAACTTTCAGCGAGATCGAAGAAATCCATACCGTCGCGGGCGACACAGCAATGATTCTGAAGGTAAGAACGGAAAGCCCCTCGACACTTGAAAACCTTCTTGGGATGTTCCACCGCCTTGAAGGGTTTAAAAGCGTTAAAACCTACGTGGCTCTGGGTACCTATCTGGAGCGTGGTCCGCTGATGACCGATCGCGACTGCTAAGTGACTTTCGTTCTTCGTTTATCGCGACGTCCAGCTTGCGCATAAGGCGCACAGGTTCATTGACGTCACGCTCCTCCTGTGGAGAACGGACCCATGCAGATCCATCTGCAGCGGGCCGTTGGCGCTTACCGGCTCTGACCAGGGCTCGGGCAATTTCCGATGATATCATACACGAGCTCCCGGGCGACGAGGACATTTGCCGTTCTTTGAGGACGGCGTTGGCCGTCGCATTGCTGTATTTCCAATGATGTTTGATACCGGCTCCGCTGGCGATGGTGCCTCCAATAAACACCTTTATTGCTTTTGTGATATCGCACGGACCACACCAAAGATTTCATGGCCGTGACGGTGAATTGAAATTATCGATAGCAGCTATGCCATCCATCGATTTGATCGTTTCATGTACTGATCGTAGAGTTTCAGCATATCGGCCCACTCGGTAAGGGCCTCTGCAATAATTCCAAGAGGATCCAGTTCGATGAGCGATCATGTGAAAGAATATCGCGTTGGCGATAGCACGATTGTGAAAATAACAGAGCAGCTGCTGCGAAACGTTGCTCCTGCTTTTCTCTATCCAACAGCCGCGCCAGGTCAATTTGACGACATCGCGGCGTTTCTGGACGCTGCGGATCTAGAAGACTCCGGATCCGAAGTTCCGCTGAGCATTCACACCTGGCTTATTAGGACTCCCGAACACGTCATTCTTGTAGACACAGGTTCCGGCAATGACAAGGAACGGCCACTCAATCCGATGTTCCATCGCCAGTCCATAGAATACATCGATCGCCTACAGGCGGCGGGCATCGCGCCGGAGGACGTTGACTATGTTTTCAATACACACCTCCATGTCGATCACGCAGGCTGGAACACCGTTTGGCGCAATGGCAGGTGGGTACCTACTTTTCCGAACGCGCTATACGTGTTTCCGTTGGCCGAAGAGCAGTACTATTCTAGTACGGCGAGCCATAACGAGGCCAATATTCCTAGCCGTGGCGTCTATGAAGACAGTGTGCTGCCAGTCATCGAAGCGGGATTAGTCGACCGGATTGCGCCGGAGGGCGGTAAGTTCCTGGATATTTTTGAGTTTATCCCCACGACCGGTCACAGCATCGGCCACATGTCGATTAAAATGTCATCAAACGGCGAAGTAGCTATCTTTGCCGGTGACGTCATGCACCATCCGGCCCAGGTTTTGCGGCCGGAATGGAACACTGTGTTCTGCGAATTTCCCGATGACGCAAGGAAAGCGCGGAGACGTGTCCTCGAATATGTTGCCGACAACAACGTCCTTTATTTTGCAACCCATTTTCCAGGTAGCTCTGCCGGCCGCGTGCAACGCAACGGTGAAGCCTTCCAGTGGACCTACGAATAAGCGGAGAAAGACATGAGTTCTACCTCAATCAATAACAGCGTAATTGTTTTCAGCGAACATCGCATCCCCAGCGATACTCCTGGAATAGATCTGTACCTACGCAATAAGCGCCTTCATGGCCATGAGGTTTTCACGGCCGAGAAAACAATCGTGATGGTGCACGGCGCAACTTTCTCGTCAGGAAGCCTATACGACGTTCCGCTGGGTGGGCTCTCATTCATGGACTATCTTGCCACTGCCGGATATGATGTTTTCGCCGTTGACGTAAGGGGCTACGGTTTGTCCACGAAACCGGAAGCAATGGAAGTGGAGGCTAATCTGAACCCTCCTCTCGTCAATACTGACACGGGCGTGGCCGACTTTACTGCGGCTGTGAACTTCGTTCTCAGACACCGCGGGTTGACCAAGGTGAATATATTCGGAATGTCATGGGGCGGAACAGTCGCTGGCGCTTTCGCTGCCCGCAACCAAGACAAGGTCGTTAAGTTAGCGTTATTGGCTCCGCAATGGCTCAGCGATAAACCGATACCAATTGATGGTGGCGGCCATCTGGATTCCTACCGACTTGTTCCGGTCTTGGACAGCAAGGCGCGCTGGCTGAGCACGGCACCGGAGCACGCTCGGGACGGCTTGGTGCCGGAAGGCTGGTTTGAGCAGTGGGCACAGTTCTCGCTCGCCGAAGATCGGTGGAGCGCGGAAAGGGCACCCAATAAACTTCGTGCGACAAACGGACCAATTCAGGATATCCGCGACTACTGGCGAGCGGGAAAACCGTACTATCAACCTTCGGACATTACAGCTCCGACATTGCTCTTGCATGGCGAGTGGGATATCGATGTTACGATTGATCTCGCACTCGCCTACTTCAAAGAACTTCGTTCAGCGCAATACCGCCTGTGGGTCGAAATCGGTGAATCCACCCATCTCGTGCTGATGGAAAAGAACCGGCTCTTGGCCTTCAAATCAATCCGCGATTTCTACGGTCAAGAATTTTCGCCCGGATAAAATGCCAACAGCCGCCAACCATCCGGCACGTGGATGCAGCCCCATTGAGGGATGGCGCTGAGATCAACTGCATAGAAAAGGAAAGGCCTCTCTTGTTCAAGAGACCTTTCATCTGTGACTGGTTGATGTCCAAAGGCAAGACGTGCGCGACCCTCCAGATTCTTCAGGCGGGCGAAGATGCGCAGACGTCGGCATGCTTGTTGGGGTGTCTCGCTGGAATAAACGAACAACTCCAGGTGGATTTTATGTGGCAATTGTGCAATGATTAGATCGATGAGCAACACGGCAACTATTGATCATTTCAATTTGTGGTCATTCGATCTCAACCTGTTAATCGCGTTCGATGCCCTCATGCGAGACCGAAACGTGACGCAGGCGGCCTCGCGGCTGAAGTTACAGCAGCCTGCCATGAGCCATAATTTGGCTACCCTGCGGCTTCTGTTTCAGGACGAGTTGTTCGTCAGGGTCGGACAAGTTATGCAGCCGACACCTAGGGCGCACACACTTTCCGTTCCCATTCAGCAAATTCTCTCGCAGGCGCACCAGGCACTCATCTCAAAGGACGAGTTTGATCCCTTGAGTGAAACGCGCACATTCAGGATTGGCTTCTCCAGTGAGCTTGAAGTTATTTTGATGCCGGACTTGGTCGCAGTCTTGAGAGAAACGGCGCCGGGTATTAAGCTTCTCGCTCGTCCGGCCAATCCAGATCAGATCCATCGAATGCTCGACGACGGTATAATTGATTTGGGGGTAGGATGCTATGACGAGGGCGGCAGCCGGCATCGACGCCGGTTGCTTTTTGAGCAGTCATTAATGTGCTGCTACAATAAAGATCTTCTGCCTCTTGAGGGTCCGCTGGATAGGGCTACCTATCTTCGCCTTCAACATGCGCTTGTTTCGCAAAAAGATGCTATCGAGGGATGCCTTGACACTGCCCTCGAGAAGCTCGAGGTGAAGTTAAACGTCGCGATGGCCGCGCCAGAATTCTTGACAGTTCTGAGTGCAGTAACAAAGACCCCGCTCGTGGCTACGCTGCCGACCCGCATCATACAGCGCTATGCAAAGATTTTTGGCCTAACGGAAAGTCCCGTGCCTTTGGATCTGGAGGTCAGCCCGATCGCCATGGTCTGGTCTGCTCATTCCGATCGGGAGCCCGCTGCCAAATGGCTTCGCGATCAAATTGGACCGCTGGTCGAAAACTTCGGCTGAAGCACAGCTTATCAGCCGTAAATTCCTGATGGTAAATCCCAACAAACGATCGAATCCACTCGAAAGCATCTGTCAGCTCTCGTCGGCCCGAAGTTCGCCACGGTCTTCCGACACACTCAGTGGTATAATCGTTCGATACCCGTCAGCCCCACCTCCGCGAAGAATGCCTGGAGCGCGGAGGCCTCGTCTGGGGTTACGATCGTAGCGACATAGCCATCAGGCCGGACGAGCACCCATTCGCCGGGTATCAGTTCGTAGGCATCGCGGAAGTGACCATCCACATCCTTTAGCTCGCAGCCCACTCCGATCCGGTGAATGTGCAGGTCTTTTCGCCCCTTGATGATATCGCGCTCGGTCTCAAAACCGATGAGCGACCAGTGCGGACCGGTAAACAAGTCAAACAGGCGCCGAGAACATCCGGCCGCACCACGAAGCGGAGCGTCGGGAGCGCGATCTCCGGCAAGCAGAGCTCTCACGCATCCGGATGTGCTGAGTGTAAGCGGCGAGCCCGGATATCCGATGTCGAGCTGGTGCACTTCGCGGCCGCGCCGCATCTCCCCTCGCTTAGCGGCATCGAGAAGGCCAGCGGCAAGCCCGAGCATCGATTCCGCGACCGGGCGCCGCTCGCTTTCGTAGCTGTCGAGCAGGCGATCCGGAGCGCCGGTGAGCACCGCCGCCAGCTTCCATCCCAAATTATAGGCGTCCTGAATGCTCGTGTTTAGGCCCTGGCCGCCGGTCGGCGGATGGATATGGGCAGCGTCGCCGACAAGGAGTACGCGACCAATTTTGTAACGATCGGCAAGCCGCGCATTCATGGAGTAAGCAGAAGCCCAGGCCACTGACTGGAGCTTCACGTCATTACGCGCGGTCCTTTCGAGGATCATTGCTTCAATCCCCTCAATAGACAGATCGACCTCGCCGTCCCGCGGCATGGCTGCCTGGATCTGGAAAAGATCGGTTCCGGCAAGCGGGCAAATCGAGAGCATACGCTCCATGTTGCCGTTGTTGAACTGGTGCCAGATCTCGCGGTCGAAGCCGGTCAATGCGGCATCCGCCACCATTGCCCGGACGTCGAGCGTCTTGCCCGGGAAATCGACGCCGAGGGTACCGCGAACAAAGCTGCGGCCGCCGTCAGCACCTATGAGGTAGCGGCAGTGCACGACTTCCTCACCGGCAGAGCCGATCAGACGTGCGGTTACACTATGCTCATCCTGCTCGAAGCCCGCAAGTTCGTATCCAAATTCCACCTGATGGCCGAGCTCCACGAGCCGCTCGCGCATTAGCCGCTCCGTCTGGAACTGCGGGATCATCAGCGCGATGTGATAAGGCTCCGCCGGCGTCGGATCGTCCTTCTCGGCCATGTCCCTTTCGGCATAGGTACCATCACCCTGGTACTCGCGCATCCGGGGATAGGTGCCGCCTGCTGCCACAACTCGGTCTATGATACCCAGATCCTCGAATACTTCCTGAGTCCGCGGTTGGATGCCCTTCCCGCGCGAGCCGGAGAAAGGTTGATCCATCTTCTCGATCAGGCGAAACGGAACACCGCGCCGTGCGAGCTCGATAGCAAGTGTAAGGCCGGCTGCGCCGGCACCGCAGATCAGAACTGCGAGAGTGTATTCGTCTTCCATTGTCACCTCCAATGTGTATAATGCACATATCATCAGGAGACGTGGACGTGTCAACAAAAAAAGTGTATAATACACATATCAAGAAAAAGTTGCCCGAATTGCACCGCTCACTCATCGACATCGCCAGCCTTATGAACCGGCCCGAGCGTGATGCGCAGTTGCTGGAGCTGGCTGGCCTCACACTCGAGCGAGCGCTTTTTCCACTTCTCGTCACCATCGAGCGGCGGGGACCGATCGGCGTTGTCGAACTCGCCGAGGGTGTCGGGCGCGACTACACGACCGTCAGCCGCCAGGTCGCACGTCTTGAAGCGCTTGAACTCGTCGAGCGTCGCGCAGGTTCGACTGACAAGCGGGTGCGTGAGGCGGTGATCACTCCGCGGGGAAAGGAAGCGGCAGAGGCCGTGGATGTGGCGCGGGAAAAAATGGCCCTGGCTCTGTTCCGGAATTGGCCTCGCGAGGACTTCGATGAGTTGATCCGGCTTATGCGGATGTTCGCCGACGGCATGAGCAGGCAGCCAGCTGCCGACAAATAGGCGACTGACGTATAGTGCCCGAGGCACTCTGCCGTCACATCAGGCAGCCAACCTATGAATACACTTGGTGCGGACGCCAGGTCCCGCGGCCATCAATATCCGAACATCATACGGTGAACACGATGCGGTTCTTGTGGTCGACCTCAGGGCAATTGCCGTAGCGAAGCGCAACTGGCTTGAACTCTGCTAGTTCCAGGCTCTGCCACTTCCAGCGGCTTATTCAAACGTTGTAGCAGACCCTAAAAGTTATAATTGCCATCGGGTGCTCCGCCCTGGCTCATTGCCGCAGCCTTCAGGGCGATCCGTACCTCGCCTCACGATGGATCGGAAGGTTCCCAAAATTCTGAACGAATAAATATAAAATAAATGTGTATTATACACTTTTATGTTGCGTGCCACCGCAATTCATATTATGTGCATAATACACATTCAACAGATGGCGACAAAGCCCTGTGCGGCGAATTGATCATCCGCGACGCATGTGCGGTCAACAGCAGGGAATCGCGAGATGAACGCCAACGCATCTAAAGTAGCGAATGATAAAACAACGCCAAAACTTGATTGGCGCATGATGCTGCCGGTCTTCCTCAGCGTCAGCTTCTATGCAGCAAGTGCTGCTGCTGCTTTACCAATTTTACCATTCTACCTAAAGGAAATGGGCGGAACGCCGCTTATTTTCGGCCTGGTGATCGCGACCGAAGCTCTCACCCAATTTGTGGCCGCGCCACTTATCGGTCAGCTTTCCGATCGCTTGGGACGCAAAAAAATCCTGCTCGCAACGCAAGGCGCTGCTTTTGCCAGCTTCCTTTTGCTCGCGCTGGCCACGGCGGTGTTTCCCGTTCTGTTGGCGCGCATGCTGTTCGGCTTTACGGGAGGGACATTCACCGCTGCCGCCGCCTATGCCGCAGACCACAGTTCTGCAGCCAATCGGCGCCAGGCCATTGGCGTTTTGAATGCCGCTGTCGGACTTGGTGGTATCGTGGGAGCAGGCCTGTCAGGTTATTTGTCCGGCATCTCGCTGGCCGTTCCGATATACGCCGCCATGGCGCTTTCGGCGGCCAGCCTGCTGGTAACTGCTATCTGGATCAAGGGCAGCCAGACCGCATCCCATGGCTCCGATGAGCCGGCTAAAAATGAAGCCTCCATCGACAAGGTCTCTTTCAGGTCGATCGTCAGCTCTCCTTTGATCCGTGTGCTTGTGATCGTGCTGCTTTGCTACTTCTTTGCTTATGGTATGTATGGCTCCCAGATCGCCAACTATCTTCAGGCGACCTTCACCAGTGAAGGCAATTCGTTCGGGCCACGCGAACTCGGCTACATAATGGCTGCCGACGGTGCGATTAACATTCTTGTCCAGTTGTTCCTGCTGCAATGGCTCGGGCGATACTTCACGGAGCGTCGGCTGATCGTTCTTATATGTGCCATTGTGGCCGTCGGCTACATCACTGTTGGCTTTGCGATGACGCTTCCGGTCATTGTCTTCGCCCTCCTTTGCGTGAGTGTCGGTGACGCCTTGGCGCGCCCTACCTTCATCTCGGCGCTTTCTGTTCATGCCCCGCGCGAACGTCAAGGTATCGTGCTGGGAACGACCCAGTCGCTGCTTTCTGCTACGGAGGCCGTCTCTCCCGTAATCGCCGGCTTCCTCATTGGCCAGGCACTTTATGGTGTTTGGACCGGCACGATCATCGCCTTCGTTGCGATTGCCGCAGCAATCGCCTGGAAAAGACTTCCCCTCACTGATCCGGAGGCGGAGGGGCAAGGCGAACCTGTAAAGATATGATCGCCGCTACAACAGCCGCGCTCCTAACCTAACTCGGCTCGAGAGAACCACCCAAATGACAAGCCAAAATATATCGGAAAACAGAAACGATATGCGGCCGGCGGGAGACACAGCAATGGGTTCCGCCATGGAGGATGCCCTCTTTCGCTTCCATGCAAGGGCGCTGGCTGTTCGCTTCGTGATCACGCGATCGATGCGGACATTAATATCGATTTTGCCCATCGCGTTGGTTTTGTCTGGATGCACACACGGTCAAGAGCGCGCTTTCGACGCCCTTGAGGCGGATAATGCCTTGATCGCGGGATATGGTGAAATCCGCACTTACCGCTATTCCACGCGCAACGAAGCGCTTGCAAGACATCGCGACTGGATGGTCAAGACCCAGTCCGAAAACAAAAATATACTGATGATCTCCGGTGGCGGCGGCAGCGGCGCTTTCGGTGTCGGCGTACTCGCGGGGTGGACTGCCACGAACAAGCGCCCGCGTTTCGACGTCGTAACCGGCGTCAGCACAGGCGCCTTGATTGCGCCATACGCCTTCCTGGGCAGTGCTTACGACAAGACGCTGGTACATCTGTTTACGGGCGGTGCCGCCCAGGAACTTGTCGCGTTCAACGGTCCCTTCGGGGTGTTCGGCTCAAGCCTGCTCAAACCCGGGCCGCTCAAAGGTCATGTCGAACGTTTCATCACACCCCATGTCCTCAACCAGATTGCTGCCGAACACCGCAAGGGGCGACGGCTGCTTGTTCTCACGACAAACCTCGATACCCAGCGCGGCGTGATCTGGAACATGGGTGCCATTGCTGCAAGCGGGAATCCGGATGCCCTGAAGCTGTTTCGAGACGTTGTCGTCGCCTCGGCAAGTGTCCCAGGCATCTTTCCCCCCGTCATGATCCAGGCAACGTCAAACGGGCGGCAGTTTCAGGAACTGCACTCAGACGGAGGATCAACGTCTCAGATCCTGACACCACCTCTTCTCGTTGAAAACGCGCTTTTTTCCAAGAGACCCGTTCAGCAAAAAGTTCATCTGTACGTGATCGTCAACAACGCGCTCATTCCCGAGTTCAATGTCACGCCAAACAGGACAGTGTCATCCCTCGGTCGGGCATACTCGACCTTCCTTAAGTCTCAGGCTCAGAGTGAATTGACCGCGCTTTACAACCATGCCCGCCGCACGGGTGCAAGTTTCCATGTTGCATCGATCGAGGTCCAAATTCCCTATTCGATGCTTAATCCACTCGACAGCAATTACATGCATGCCGTGTACAGACATGGCTACGAACAGACGATCTCCGGCGCAATGTGGAAGCATATGCCAGTCTTTCCGCTCAAACTCTTGCAGCCCGTTGCGCGGTGATTTCCGTCATCGAGACATGCGGAGCTATCCTTTGTCAATCTCTCATATAGCGCCTCATCAATCGACCGTCGATTAAAGTGGCAACCGTAAAATGTGTATGATACACTTTTTTACTGACACGAGGCAGCCTCTCCTAATATGTGTATAACGCACATGCAGGTAGGCTCGGGATGACAGATGTAGTTGATAAGTCGCGCTCGGAAGAGGCGCGTGGAAACGGCCTCCTTCCGATTTTCGCGATCGTTGTCGTGGATACTGCCGGCGCAGGTCTTATTCCTGCCTCTTCTACCATTTTACGCCCGGCATTTTGGCGCCACGCCGCTTGACGATCGGCTTTCTATTCGCAAGCTTTGCCATCTGCGAGTTTTTCGCTGGGCCGATCCTGGGAAACGCCTCTGACAGATTGGGACGCGAGCGGTTGCTTTTGGTCAGTCAGACGGTCACGGTGACGCCTTGATGGCGTACGCACTTGCACGGTGCGATCTTGATCACGCGCCAGCCTATCTTGAATCCTCGAACCCGCGCAACATTCCCTTCTACCGACGCTACGGCTCTGAACCGCTCGGCGCGATCCGGGTCGGTTCGTCGCCGACGCTCGTCCCGATTGGAATGGCTCGAAGATTTCCTAGAGATTGTCGCAACGCGAAATTTTTCTACAGCGGCGACTGCCCGCAACATCTCACAACCGGCATTCAGTCGCCGGATAAAATCGCTGGAAAACTGGATTGGTGCTGATCTTGTTGACCGGAGTACCTACCCTGTCCATTTGACTGACGCGGGTAATATGTTCTTGCCAAGATGCCAAGAGCTTATTCGTGATGCCTACAGGTTGCGTACTGATTGCCGCAATGTCGCGGGAGCAAGTTCTCAGTTGATTACATTTTCCGCCCTGCATACACTTGCCATCTATTTTTTCCCGACTTGGATCAGTACGATTCAGGTGCCCAGACTTCCGCTACGAAGTAGCATGGATGCGGCAGATTTTCTCGAATGCATCGAGAACCTGTCGTCAAGTCGGTGTGATTTCACGCTTACTTATGATCACCCCGACGGACCGCCGGTTCTCAAAACCGGGCCATTTGAATCGTTGCAGGTTGGCAGTGACAGGCTGATACTAGTGTCCGGCACTGATGAAACCGGCAAACCCATATTCGATGTGGACGGAACCAGCGACGCCGAAATTCCCTACCTTGCTTACTCCTGGAGCGATGGGTATCTGGGAAAACTCATCTCACTGATACGAGCCCGTTGGCGCCGTCCATTGAACCTGACGACAGTCTATCAGTCCTCGCTTGCCGAAAGCATTAAGCATATGGCAGTAGCCGGCAGAGGGGTTGCTTGGTTGCCGCAGAGTTGCGTTCGCAAATCAATCCTGCAAGGCGAACTGGTGCAAATAGGGGGACAGCAAATGACGCTGGAAATGGAAGTGAGAGTCTTCCGGCGAGCCGGTTCCATGCAACGTGAAAATGATGCGTTGTGGAAACTGATGGCGCAGAGCGCTGAAAAACGCATTTCACGGGACGCAGCAATCACACGGTAATGCAAATCCCACGCCTATGCAAAATCCGATGGGGTCATGCGAAATTCGCATAATGTTCTAAGAACGCTTGGTTGGCGGGTGGTACGGCTTCGCGTTAGTTGCCCGATCGTGTTTCCCAACAGTATCGTCCTAATGTTACGTAAGTCTCTTAACCCGCATTTCGATTTACCACTATTGACAAGATGACCGCTTGTTAGGTTCGATAGCACTCGCAATCTGTTCCTTTCCACGAGAGTATCGCTCTACCCATGGTGAACGCTGCATCTACGATCCTTCCTGACGATGTCATTTTGGCCGTCGAAAATCTTGAAGTCTGCTTTGCCTCGAAACTTCCAAAACCCATACCCGTCGTAAACGGGGTTTCATTTACAATTTCACGAGGAGAAACCTTGGCGCTGGTGGGAGAGTCGGGTTCCGGCAAATCTGTTACAGCGATGACCGTCATGCGGTTGACCGAACATGATGGTGCCAAAATTACGGGCGGTCGGGTGCTAATGCGGCTCAAAGACGGTCAGGTTGCCGATCTGGCAAAGCTCAATAGTCGACGAATAGAAGATCTACGTGGGTTTGAGATATCAATTGTATTTCAGGATCCGATGTCGAGCTTGAATCCAGTTTTCACAGTAGGCGATCAAATTGCCGAAGCAGTCATTCGCCACCAGAAGAAATCTGCGAGGCAAGCACGCGAGATTGCACTTCAAGTTCTGAAGCTGGTGCGCGTCCCTGATGCCGCCAACCGGTTGGACCAGTATCCACATCAGCTTTCGGGAGGCATGAGGCAGCGTGTGATGATCGCCATCGCTTTGGCGTGCAGACCATCCTTGATGATTCTGGACGAACCCACGACAGCGCTGGATGTGACAATACAGGCGCAAATTCTCGATCTTGTCCGCGCTTTGCAAAAAGAAATAGGTATGTCTGTTCTATTCATCACCCACGACATGGGTGTAGTTGCAGAAGTGGCTGATCGCATTTGCGTCATGTTCAAAGGTAAAATTGTCGAGACAGGCTCCGTTTACGAGATTTTTGAGTCACCGAAACACCCTTATACGCAAGCCTTAATTTCCGCAGTACCGCGTCTGGGAAGCATGGCAGAGACCGACGTTCCGGAGAAGTTCCCGCTGGTGATCTTCGAGCCCGCGCAAAAATTGTTGGAAGAAAACCGATGAAGGGAATTGGCATTGATGCGGAACGCAAGCCCTTAGTTGAGGTGCGGAATCTCGTGACGAGATTCGATCTGAAGGGGGGAGTTCTAGGTCGTTCCTCCGGACGTGTGCATGCGGTGGAAAACGTTTCGCTGGATATATTTCCGGGCGAGACCCTGGCGCTGGTGGGAGAGTCCGGTTGCGGCAAGTCGACGGTGGCACGCAGTATCATGCAATTGGACCGGCCTGTGTCCGGTTCGGTCCGGTTCGATGGTAGCGAAATGATTGGTGCGTCGAGGAAGACGATGGCCCGTTTCAGGCGCGAAGCGCAGATGATCTTTCAGGATCCTTTTTCATCGCTCAATCCTCGTATGACGATTGCTCAAGCACTGATGGATCCTATGAAGGTGCATCGTATGGGTTCGTCAAAACAATTACTTGCGCGCGCGGCAGAATTGTTGGCAAAAGTCGAGCTATCCGCGGAATACCTTGACCGTTACCCTCACGCATTCTCCGGAGGACAACGACAAAGAATTTGCATTGCGCGTGCTCTAGCTCTTGATCCGAAATTGATTATCGCAGACGAGGCTGTTGCGTCTCTCGATGTTACAATTCAAGCGCAGGTCATCAATCTATTGATGGATCTGCAAAGGGAGTTTCACCTTACGCTTCTGTTCATCAGTCACGATATGGCTGTCGTGGAACGCATCGCGCATAGAGTGGCGGTCATGTATCTTGGGGAGATCGTCGAAGTTGGTGATCGCCGTTCGGTTTTCAATAATCCGCAACACCCTTATACACGCAAGTTACTGTCTACTGTTCCGATTGCTGATCCAACGCAACGTAGCGAGTTCAGAGAACCCATGGTTGACGAGATACCGAGCGCAGTACGCCCTCTGGATTTCGTGCCAGTCGAACTGCCGATGATCAAAGTTTCACCAACGCATTCCGTCCGACAGTCCATCGCGTACTGAGCGATAGACTGCCGAGTGCGCCGTTCTTCGGCATGGGTTTTGTCGCAACGGCGCAGGGAAGCGCCACGAGCCGGTGCCTGCGGCCAGTTATGCGGCAAGTATTTCGAACTGTTCTACCAAGGGGGGATCCAGATTGAAGGCATATATCTCCTGTCGCTTGCGCATCATGTGGACTATCTCGATGCCAGACAGGGTGATCGGGGCTATAGTCAACTCGGTTTCGGTACGTACCACTGAATAGGCGAAACAAAACAGTCCCTCAAGCGGCATTGTAGACATTGAGCTACAATTAAAAATGCTTGAAAATCGCGCATTATCGGCATTTTCAAAGGAAGGGTTGCTGATCACTTTCCTGTTTGTACGCAGCAGTAATCTATAGGTCAGCGGTTCAGTTCCATTCAAGACCTGAGGCCATCTGCCTCTCTTTCAGTGATGAACCACAACGTGAAGACGGTTTTTGGATGTGGTTATTTCTGAACGTTTCGTCGACATCACCATTTGGGACGATGGACGATCAACAAAGACAGCCAGGTACCGCTTGACCAGACCCCAGGTTCGTCATCGTGTTCGGCGGCTCGGGCTTTCTCGGAGGATGACGGCGTGTTTATGGTTTCCGGCAAAGTCATCGGCCGTCGGCCGCTATTTCGTCCAGACTGGGCCTGGCGCTCCGGCGCGTCAGGAGGACATGATGCGGCAACTTTCGGCGCAGCGCCGGCAGGCGTCCACACACGCCTGCATATCTCCGATCCGCTCGCAGTCATCCGCGCACTCGGTACAGATTTCGGCGCATTGAGAGCAAGTATGCCTGTGGTGTGGCGAAGCCGATAGCATGAAATGTGCTGAGGTCCGGCACATTTCGGCACAAGCCATCATGAGGGTGAAGTGTTGTTTCTCGACATGCGCGCCACCCATTTCAAGGCAATGGTTCATCGCGGTCGACAGGCAGACTGAATAGCAGCGCAGGCATTCTTCGACGCAGGCCTGCATTTGGGGGCTTATATGGGTCACGGTTATGCTCTCCTATGGCCGGCGATTCGCGGAATGATCCTGCTGCTCTGTCTTGATTGCGTTGCCGTCCTGGCCGCGCTCCTTCGAATGCTGTTTCTTGTCGCGGTTCGAAAGAACCTCGTTGTCTCCGACCGTGTCTCCATCGATCTCGGTCATTGCGCCGGCGCCGGCTCCTTTTCCCTGTGTTCCCTTACCGAAATGCTTCTTGTTGCTGTGGGCCATCTCAAAGTCCTCCGCTTTCGTCGGCGAGCCAAAAATTGATGATTTTCAAGAAACCCGGGGCGACGAAATTTGTTCCGGAACCTGCGCGCTCTTCATGAGTTCGTACACGTAAGGGGCCATTAAGGCGAGGAGGCCTCGATGAGAATCCAGCCGGCCCGTTAACACCAAAGAAGCGGTCAGGTCATGTGTTTCGTGCTGGCAGAGCATGTCGATGATGGTCAGGTGGCGAAGGTCTGGCGGGCACTCCCCAAGAGATACCGCGACAGCCAAAACTCCATTTCCTGACGCAACTGAAGCGCGCCTAACCAGAGTGAGGAGAGATTCGAATGGCCAATCAGCATCCAAAGACTCAAACGCCGTCAGACAAGGATTTGCGACAAAACCCTGGGATCGGCACTTCCAGGGGCACTATCAAGGGTGGAGACATCCTTGACGCGGACGAAAGCCTTGACGGAGACAACACGTTCAAGGGTGACGTCGAGAATGATGTCACCGCGCAAGGTGGCGTCGATCCCAATCGCACTGGACGCACCAATAAATAACAGGAGGCCGATATGGCTGGCCCGAAAACCCACGAGCAACAGCGGCGCATTATCGAGAAGCGCGAAAACACCAGCAATGCCGGCGACGACTTCAAGGTCGACGAAGAGCTGAAGCGATCAAAACAGGCGCGGGATGCCCATGTCGGCGGCGAAGGCCTTCACGACAAGCGGGTCGAGCTAACGGACAAGGACGACCGGCAGATTATCCGCGGCGAAAACCAGGAAAGCGCGCATCACAAGCCGCGCGCGGACGGCTGACGGTGTTGGATTTCGCGTTCGCCAGACATCGCATGGTTGAAACGCACATCGCTCGCAGAGGGGTGCGCGACGAGCGGGTTCTTGCAGCTTTGCGTCGGGTCGCCCGTGAGTCCTTTGTGGACGAAGGGTTCGAAGAATTCGCCTATGAAGACAGTCCGCTGCCTATCGGCAGTGGCCAGACGATTTCCCAACCGTTTATCGTCGCGAGAATGGCGGAAGCAGCCGAGATCGAACCATCGGATCGTGTCCTGGAGATCGGTACGGGCTCCGGCTACGCGGCAGCGATTCTGGCCGAGCTGGCCTCCGAGGTCTTCACCATGGAGCGCCATGGCGAACTCGCAAGTGAAGCCGAGCGGCGTCTCCACCGGTCCGGCTATAGCAATGTGACGGTGAAGGTCGGCGACGGCACCTTGGGCTGGACCGAGAGGGCTCCATTCGATGCAATCGTGGTCGCGGCCGGCGGACCCTCCGTCCCGGTAACTTTACAGGAGCAACTGGACATTGGTGGACGGCTGGTGATCCCGGTTGGCGAACATCCGGAAGAACAGCGGTTGCTGCGCGTCACACGGATGTCTGCCACGAAGTTCGAGGAAGAGGATCTCGGCGGCGTGATGTTCGTGCCGCTTGTTGGCGCGGAAGGCTGGATCGAGCAAGACAACGGGCGTTCGCCTGGCCCGGTCCGTAAATCTCTTCAGGAGCTGATCGGCGAGGCAGCCGAAGAGCTTCCCGCGATCGACGCTTCGGGTTTCGGAGCTCCGTTCGATCGCTTCGGCGACCGGCGGGTTATAACACTGACCTTCCTCGTTCTGGCCGCCATCGCCTGGCTATCGCTTCTACTCGCAACGTGGCTGTGGCCTTCCGCTGATCCTGACACCATCGAGCACGGCCACGACGGGCTCGCGCCCGATCACCCGCATTGGCAGGAGGGGCGGTCCACTGAAGGAAAGCGGCATTCCCATCCTTTCGTCATCGATCGCCACCACCATGAATGGCCGCATGTGGGTTAGAAAAGCCATACCAGCCGTAGAGCAACAATATGGGTGATGTTGCCGTCTATGCCGGGCTGTTTGCAAGTGCCTTGATCGCCGCTACCATCCTGCCCATGCAATCCGAGGCACTTCTGGCTGGGCTATTGCTTGACGGAACCCATTCCACCGTGATCCTCATCACGGTGGCGAGCGCGGGTAACATCCTGGGATCGGCCATAAATTGGCTACTCGGCGCTGGCATTGAACGGTTTCGGAACCGATACTGGTTTCCCGTCAGCGGGAAATCTTTGGACCGTGCAGCCGGATGGTATAGCCGCTATGGTAAATGGACATTGCTGCTGAGCTGGATGCCCATCGTCGGCGATCCACTGACCGTCGTTGCCGGCGTGCTGCGAGAGCCGTTCTGGAGTTTTCTCCTGCTTGTCGCAGTTGCAAAGATTGGCCGCTATCTGGCCGTACTTGCCCTGACGACCGGATGGATGGGTTTGTCATGATCCAATGGGTGATCGACTTCCAGCGAGAAATCTATCTCGCCTTTGCCGAGCACATCAATGCTTTTGCAGGCGACAGAAGCTGGGCTGCCTATGGAGCCTTCCTCCCAATGGGTATTTTGTTCGGTGCGTTGCATGCCATGACGCCAGGTCACAGCAAGACAATCCTTGCGACATATCTCGCGGGATCATCCGCCAGTATGGCCCGGGCACTTCTGACCTCTCTTGCCTTGTCATTCACACATGTCACCTTGGCGGTATTGATTGCTGTGCTATCGCTGCCACTCGTATCGGTTGCTCTTGGCAGCGTGGGGCGTGCCCCTTTGCTTGAAGGCATCAGTCGCGGACTTCTCGGGCTGATCGGCCTGTGGATGCTCTGGCGCGCTTTGAGGCGTACAGGTCATCATCATGATACCGGAGAGGGGGCGGCATTTGGTTTCATGGCCGGGCTGATCCCGTGCCCGCTTACCTTGTTCGTCATGACTTTCGCCATGACCCGCGGCGTGCCGCAAGTCGGCGTTGCCTTCGCGGCCATGATGATGATGGGCGTGACATTGACCCTTTCAACGGTAGCCTTGATGTCGGTATTCTTCAGCCGCCAATTGATCCGGCTGTTTAAAACCAGACCGCGACTGATTGCAAACACCTCCAGATCAATAGAAGCAATTGCCGGACTAATTCTGGTGCTGGTCGCGGTTCGCGAAGTTCTGGTTCGATGATCACGGAACTGCTTGCGTCGTTGCCAGTTTTTATCGGTCACGGCGGCGGGCTCCAGAGGGCCCTAGTCGAATAGATGGCTTGACATAATTTCGATAGCTGGCAATTTAGTGTGCATGGGGATTGCGATCTCCCCACGAGGCGACAGCCCAAGTATCGCGTCCAACAAACCGACTTGACGGAAGGACGCGACATGTCTTCTACGACGACTATTTCACATGACAAGCTAACCCGGTTGATCGGCACTCCGCTCAGCCCTGTACTCATTGATGTGCGCATTGATGATGATTTTGCGCTGGATCCGCGATTGATACCAAGCTCACGCAGGCGGTCTCACAAAAACGTTGGCGACTGGGCACGTGAACTGACAGGCAAAAGCGCCATCATCATTTGCCAGCAAGGCAAGAAGCTCAGCGAAGGAACTGCGGCGCTGCTGCGTCATAACGGCATCCTCGCCGAGAGCCTTGGCGGCGGGTGCGAGGCATGGATCGGTGCGGGACTGCCTGTAGTCCCTGTATCGAAGCTGCCGCCCCTTGACCAAAAGGGAAAAACCGTATGGGTGACGCGTGCCCGTCCCAAGGTCGACCGGATAGCCTGCCCATGGCTGATCCGTCGTTTCGTCGATCCTGACGCCGTGTTCCTTTTTGTGACCCCTTCTGAAGTTGCAGCCGTTGCGGATCGGTTTGACGCCGCGCCGTTCGACATTGAGGACGCGTTCTGGAGTCACAGGGCTGAACTTTGCACCTTCGACGTAATGATCGAGGAATTCGGCCTTAAGTCGGAAGCTCTGTCGAGGCTCGCTACGATCGTAAGAGGAGCCGACACCGCAAGGCCTGGTCTCGCTCCGGAGGCTCCAGGCTTGCTGGCGGTCTCCCTTGGCCTATCGCGGATGTTCTCCGACGATCTGGAGCAACTGGAAGCAGGCATGCTGCTTTACGATGCCTTTTACCGATGGTGCCGGGATGCCACGGACGAGACACACAACTGGCCCAACCGAAAGCCTGGTGCGTGAGATGTCGGATATTACAGGCAAAACTGTATCGGTGCCGACCGAGGCCCATGGGGGGCACGGCATCTCCTTTGGCGAGGCTGTCCGTGTCTGGGCCCGCATTGCCGCGCTGAGCTTTGGTGGCCCGGCGGGCCAAATTGCGGTTATGCACCGCATCCTCGTCGACGAGAAGCGATGGATCGGAGAGGGCAGGTTCCTGCACGCCTTGAACTACTGCATGCTCTTGCCGGGCCCCGAAGCACAACAACTCGCCATCTATATTGGCTGGCTTTTGCACAAGACCAAGGGCGGTCTTGTCGCAGGAATCCTGTTCGTGCTGCCCGGGTTTTTGTCGATCCTGGCGCTGAGCTACATCTATGTGATCTTTGGCAATGTCGGGGTGGTGGAAGGCCTGTTCTTTGGCCTGAAGGCGGCCGTTTTGGCGGTTGTCCTGCAAGCCGTGGTCAGGATCGGCAAACGAGCGCTGAAAAACCGGCTGATGGTATTGATCGCCGTCGTCGCGTTCCTTGCCATTTTTGCTTTCCGGGTGCCGTTCCCGCTGATCATCCTGACGGCCGGTGTTGTTGGCTATGTCGGGGGAAGAGCAGGATCATCTCGGTTCCAGATTGGTGGCGGTCATGGAGCGTCAGGCCCTGGGTTGGCCGATGAGGATTCCCTGGTTGGTGAACTGACTCCAGCGCACGCCCGTCCCAATCTGAACTGGTCGTTGAAAATATCGGCAGTGTTTCTTGTCCTGTGGCTGGCACCCGTTGCTGCAATTCTACTGATAATGGGGCCAGACAGCGTCTTCAGCCACATCGGCATCTTCTTCAGCAAAATGGCGATGGTTACTTTTGGTGGAGCGTATGCGGTCCTTTCATATGTGGCTCAGGAAGCCGTGCAAAACTACGGATGGCTCCAACCCGGCGAGATGCTTGATGGTCTAGGCATGGCGGAAACGACACCGGGACCATTGATTCAGGTCGTTCAGTTCGTCGGTTTCATGGGAGCCTTGCGCGATCCCGGCACGCTTTCTCCTTTAATGGCTGCGACTCTCGCGTCCATCCTGACGACCTGGGTCACCTTCATGCCCTGCTTTCTCTGGATATTTCTCGGTGCGCCCTTCATAGAAGGCCTGCGCAACAATCGCGCTTTGACAGGAGCCATGTCGGCGATCACTGCTGCTGTGGTTGGGGTCATCGTGAACCTGGCGGTCTGGTTCTCCCTTCACGTCGTTTTCGCCGACGTCGATCGCTGGCATGGATATGGGATGACGCTGGATGTGCCCATCTTGGCGTCGATCAATGTCGCATCAGCCAGCCTGGCCATCCTCGCGCTGATTGCCATCTTTCGGTTCAAGGTAGGTATGATCCCCACCTTACTGGCGGCATCTGTCGCGGGTATTCTGTACCGTCTGGCCGCCGGATCGGTTTGAATGAGAAGCTAGCTCCAATTGATCGCCACCGATAGTGCACGCGTCTTGAATGGCGGGAGACAGGACCCGCCCGAAACGACTTGCGATAATCAGCTCCTAATCGGAATTGTAGACGTCTACGCTACAATGAAAAATGCCTGGAAATCGCCTATTATCGGCATTTTCAAAGGAAGGTTTGCTGATGAGTGACGCTTTGGACAAACGCTAAATTCAATTTATTGGGTGCGATCACACCAGTAACAGTGCATGCCTTCCGCCGAAGGCCGAGCATCCATGTTGGCACATTGCATAATGTGGAGTTGCCCGTCGCTAATTGCCGATAATCGCCCAGTCCTCGGACCAGTCGAACCTAAACGCATCCCCAGGCAAGTCGTCACTTTCGAAGCGCCGCGGTCCTATTGGCTATCGGAGTCAATGGGGCTTAGCGACCGAGACAAGATATTTTATTCCGGATGACATACCTATCGCTTTGCTTGTCGGGACGCGGCCCATACTTCACTTCAACGTGAGGCTTTTCGCCGTTGCACGAGTTCGATCAGTGCACGCAATGCTGGCGACGCCTGGCGCCTGCTTGGATAGTAGAGGTAAAAACCGGGAAAACGCGGTGCCCAACCCTCGAACATTCACCTCGGGCGGCACCTCATTGGATCGGAAGTTTTCTGCCTTGCGCCATACCTTCAAAAGTCGCTCCAGATTGGACCGGCTGCCAGTGTAGCCATGGTTCTTGACGTCGTGGAACAGATGGCGTCCAATGCGGTTTCCATCTTTCCAGCATTCAGCTAGGAATACTTCAAATACAATGGCGATGTCGGGTTCAATGCGGCCCGGTTCCTGTCCTTGGGTGCGTTTGAAGTCAGCCAATTTGTTGCGCTCCGGCGCTCATAGCCAGTGCGCCTCGCGATCTCGCTGTAGGTGAGGCCCTGCTGGCGTAAATCGTGGAACATTTCGAATATCTCCTGGCGCGACTGTCTGTGGGCCAGGCGGGCACGGCGGTGTTGAACAGTGGTGCTGGTAATGGCGTCTTCCGACAATATTGGTCTGACGTTGGCATGACCGCAAAGGCTCATCTGCTCTTTGATCGCCGTCCTGAGATTTTGAACCAGATGAAAGCGATCAGCTACCTGTCTGGCCTGCGGCGCACCCTCTCTGGCAGCCTGTGCGTAGAGACCACAGCGATCTCGGCTGACGACCTCAATAGAAGGGCGTTCTTTTAACCACGCTTTCGCACTCTCAACCTTGCGATCGTCCAGGACATCGACAACTGCTCGACGCTCAAGATCGACCATGATTGTGCCGTATCGTGTGGAGCGCCGCCAGCTCCAATCATCGATGCCAACGACCCTTAAGTTGGCATCCTGGTTTGAGGTGGAAGCCCTTCGTTTAATCTGGCGAAGGATCGTGTCATCGCTAATGGGCATTCCAAGCCGGCCCATCAGATATTCAGCGGGGCGGCCGCCCATGCTGTGGCCGATCATGTCTACAACCGCCGCCATCCGTGCGGTTCGCCGCGAACGAGGTGAAGCAATCTCGGGAAGCCGATCGGTGAACGTTCGACGCTGACATCCCAAGTCTCTACATTGCCACCGATTCAGTGCGAGCTGAACTTTCACAACTTGGCCCTGATCCGGCAAGTCTTGAAGAGTGCGCTTGCACCAACCGTGCCGATAACGGCTTCGCGTTCTGCAATCTGGGCAAATTCCGATTGGTTTCGCAACCGCGGAAACAACCCAACTTGCTTCGCTTTCGAGAGAGATGCCCAGAACGTTGACGCTTGGGCCGGGTGACCATTTTGATTTCGTGCGCATCACCGTGGATAGCAACTGCGACGTTAAGGATCTATTAACCACACAAAGTGAGGAAGAACCGAATTAAATGCAAAGCGACACCGGCCGCTACGCCGGCGCGGTGCACCGTCAGAACCTTGACCTCGTCGCGCAGTTTCGCCACCAGAGCGGTGTTGTCGTCCTTCGTCACCTTACAGGTAAGGCTTTGTGGACGGAAGGACGTCTTGCGTTCCCGTGATGATGCCGCCCTCTATTCCCACGACCATTGCATAACCTGTGTTCAGCATCGCCACGTCGGGACGGTGGGTTCTTGCCAGCTTGGGCGCGTCCCTCAAACGACGTGCAATTGGATTCATCCGGTAGGCCGCACAAAATATCGTGCCGCCTTGAAGAGTGTCATCAGGCTCGGACGCATCGATATGATGGGAAAATTATTCAATCTTCAATGGGGAGTCCTCATATCAAACGGCACCCTGAATATGAAAAATGGTCTGTTGCTGCGTGGCATATTAGTAACATAAGTTGATAATTTATAGCCGGGGTCATCACGCCAAATCGAACCGTCATAGCCGTCTTTTTTCTAATTCCATGATATTGCAACGGAAAACCTGATTTTTTCAGGAAGGTATTTCTTGTTTGCCGAAACTCCGGAAAACATTGAGTATTTTGAAGGATTGCGTGTGACCGTTGCCGCAGCTAAGCAAAATGGCTCAGCGTTATACCTTTCCGGATTGCGACATTTTCCATGGATACCCGAACAGCGGACGTGGCTAGATTATATGAAACCGAGCACACGCGTCTTCGATTGATCGTGCGTCGGCTAATCGGCAATCCGACGATTGCGGAAGATGTCGTTCAACAGGCTTTCGCCAATATTCTGGCAAGAACGGACGGGACGGGGGCTAATTTTGGCTATGTCAGGCAGACGGTGCGCAATCTGGCACTCAATCATCTGCGTGATACGAGGCACCGTGGTGAAACGGAACTGACCGGGCTTGAAGTAGACACGATTGCCGATGGGCGGCCTTCACCAGAGATGGCGGCATTGTATCGGTCGGAACTGCAAAGGCTTTTGCGGGCAGTGGCTGAATTGCCACCGCGTCGGCGCGAGGCATTCATGCTCAACAAATTCGAAGATTTATCCTATGACGAGATCGCCGGGCGGATGGGTGTCTCGCGTAATACCGTGATCTCGCACATCGTGGCGGCAATGCTCGCGCTGGACAGGAAGCTAACTCAATAGTAACGGGGAACCATGGTCGACGGCGATACCGATCCAATTTTTACGCAAGCACTGGAATGGTTCGTTCTTTTAAACGATGAAAAGGCCACCGCTGGTGATCGTATCGCGTTTGAGCACTGGCTTGCGGCGAGTGAGCTGCACGAAGCGGCGTATCAACGTGCCGAGCATTTATGGAGCCGCTTTGACGTCGTGCAGCCAAGCTATGATCAGTTCCGGGGCGCCAGGCGTACCAGCCGGCGCAATGTCGTCCTTGGTGGTCTGGCGGCGGCCGTCACCGTGCCGTCGCTTTACATGCTTGGCCGACCGGGAATGTCTGCCGATTACAGGACGGATATTGCCGAGCGGCGTAGTTTCACTCTTCCGGATGGCAGCATGGTGGAACTCGGCAGCCATACAGCCATGTCGTTGGATTTCCGTCCGGAAATGCGCGGTGTGCGGCTCCATCGCGGTCAGGCGTTTTTTAGCGTGGCATCTGACGCCACGCGTCCGTTCGTCGTAACGGCAGCGCAAGGTGATATCCGGGCGCTGGGAACGAAATTCGATATGAAGATCGAATCCGACACCGTGCTCGTTTCCGTTCTCGAACATGCCGTGGAACTGCGCGTTGACGATGGCAACTCCAGCCCCATCATCATTGAGAAGGACTGGCAGGCCAGCTACGGGCCGGGCGGTGTAGAGCCTCTTAAAAAAGTTGATCCTGGTCCTGTCGAAGCTTGGCGGCAGGATCGCATCATCTTTAGGGATGTTCCCTTGCGCCGGGTATTGACCGACCTTGAGCGTTACCGGCGCGGACGGATATTGCTACTGGACGCCGCCGCGGGCGATATACCGGTGACGGCGGTCTTCGACAGCAGGCGGGCAGGCGATGCGCTGCAGATTATCGCTGATATCCTTCCGGTCCGCGTCGTTAATCCGGGTGGCTATATCGCTTTGGTTTATTCGCGTTGAGCTATTTCAGAATTTTCTTAAAACATGCTGCGCCCGATCATTAGCTCGCGCCGCTCAGGTGTCTAGTATTACAGGGACGTATCAAACGGATCCCGGATTTGTAACGCGTCCTTTCGCTTGAAGGGCGCTCTAGGGGGCGGTGTCTATCATGCGGGTCGGACAGTTATTCACGGTAACGCGAAAGGTTTTTATACTTTCCAGAACGCGGCATGTGCTCCTGGCCGGTTTGGCCGCTGTGGTTCTGACAACGGCGTTGTCTCCAGCCGCCAATGCGCAATCCACGCTCCCAGACAATGATGGTCGCATCGCGTTCGATATCGGCCCGCAGTCTTTGTCGGATGCGCTCCTGCAATTTTCGCGGAAGACAGGCGTGCAGCTGCTTTTCAATGCCGATCTTGTGCGTGGCAGGGGGTCGCACGGCGTGCGTGGTAGCCTTACTCGCAACGAAGCTTTGGCCCGGCTTTTTGCAGGCTCCGGGCTGAATTACCGGTTGAGCGGCAATACGGTCACCCTGGGTGACACAAGTTCCAACATCACCACCAGCGCCACCGAACCTGATAACTCGATCGTGCTAAATCCGATCATAATCAGCGGGCAGCAGGATAGCTCGGGCTATACTGCAACCAACAGCTCGACCGGCAGCAAGACCGACGCGCCGCTCATCGAAATACCACAGGCGATTTCCGTCGTCACCAAGGACCAGATCCGCGATCAGGGCGCGCAGAACGTCGCTGAAGCCCTGCGCTATACCGCAGGTGTCACGACGGGCATTTTCGGGGCAGACCCGCGCTATGATCAGTTGACGGTGCGCGGTTTCAATTCACATTTTTATGGCGACTACAAGAATGGTCTTCGCCAGCCGACCAACGTCTACGCCCTGTTCAAGTCGGAATCCTATGGGCTGGAGCGGATAGACGTCCTGAAAGGGCCGTCCTCCGTGCTCTATGGACAGGGAACACCGGGCGGTGTCGTCGATCGTGTCACCAAAAAGCCGACCGAGGAACTGATCCGCGAAGTGCAGGGGCAAGTCGGAAACGACCGCCGCTTTCAGGGGGCCTTCGATTTCAGCGGCCCGCTCGATGCGAACAAGGAGTTCCTCTACCGGTTGACCGGTGTGGTGCGCGATGCTGACAATTATCAGCACAACGACATGCCGGATGACCGTCGTTTTATCGCGCCGTCGCTGACCTGGCAGCCGAACGAAGATACCAAGTTGACAATCCTCGGCGATTTTCTTGAAGAGGAGGTCGGCTGGAATTTCTTCTACACAAAGCCCGACGGAACTCCAACGCATATCTTTACGGGTGAACCCTCCTACGACCGCTACAATCAGAAGCAATATTCCATCGGCTACGAGCTTGAACATCGCTTCAACGAGGTCTGGCAGGCCAAGCAGAAACTGCGCTGGGCGAGCCTCGATCTGGATGCGGAATATGTCTACCAGTATGGACCGGTGACTGACGGGCGCACCTTGAATCGTGTGTGGGAGGGCCGCGACGACAGGCTAGACTCCTTCACCGTCGATAATCAGGCAATTGCTGAATTCGACGCAGGCGAGACGGAACACAAGGTTCTATTCGGCCTCGACTATCAGCATATAGAAGCCAAAACCCATGTCACCAACGGCTTCGCGCCGTCGCTGGATCTGGAGAACCCTACCTATGGCCAGCCAGTCGACATGGGGATGTTCCTGGAATCGGCGAATACCGTCCAGAAGGTCGATCAGACCGGCATTTATATTCAGGATCAGATCAAATATAATGATCGCTGGCTGCTGACGCTGGGCGGGCGTTACGACTGGGCAAATATGGAAACCCGTAATCTGCTCGCGGGTACGACGACCGATACGGACGATTCCGCCTTTACCGGTCGCATCGGGCTGACCTATCTTTCTGATATCGGCCTTGCGCCTTATGTCAGCTATTCGACGTCATTCCTGCCGACATCAGGCACGACCTCCGCCGCCAGAGGCAGTGAGCCGTTCAAGCCGACCGAAGGCGAGCAATACGAAGTGGGTGTCAAATATGAGCCAACGGCAAACAGCCTTGTGACACTGTCGATATTCGACCTGACGCAGACCAACATGCTGACGACGGACCCGGACAATCCCCAAAGCAACATCCAGACAGGTGAAGTCCGTTCGCGCGGCCTTGAGCTTGAAGGTACGGCCGATTTGACGGACAATCTGAAGCTCACCGCTTCCTATACCTATCAGGATATGGAAGTGACCAAGAGCAATAGCGGCAATGTTGGCAAGCGGCCCATCAGTCTGCCCGAGCATCAGGCATCGATCTGGGGCGACTATACGATCAGGGAAGGGGTGCTTGACGGTCTCGGATTTGGCGCGGGGGTCCGGTTCACTGGCTCGACTTTTGCAGATGATCTGAACATCAAGAAAAATGACTCGTCCACTTTCATCGATGCCTCGATTCACTTTGAGCGGGATGGAACACGGATGGCGATCAATGCAACCAATCTGTTCGATAAGGAAGTGGCGACGTGTTCGTTCGGCAGCTGCTATTGGCAACAAGGCCGCACCATCATGGGCACGCTGACCAAGCGCTGGTAAAGTCCAGTGCGTCGATATACGTCCGGAGCTAAAAAGATTAGCCGCCGTGCCGCGCTGACGGGGCTGATCGCTGCTCCGTACCTTTTGGCGGGCCAGCGCGGAGCCATCGCGGCAAATTCAGGCTCTGCACCAAGGGTCGCAGCGCTGGACTGGGGCCTTGCGGAATCGCTTGTTGCGCTGGGCGTGACGCCTGTTGCCTTGCCGGAAGTGTATAATTATCGTCGGCTCGTCGATGCGAACCTGCCGCAGGCGGTGCTTGATATCGGGCTTCGTATCGAACCCAATTTCGAAGCGATCCAGAGATCTGCCCCGGACCTTATCGTGGTCAATCCCGGCTATGTCGCCTTTGCTGAAAAACTTGGGCGCGTCGCTCCGGTGAAAAGCTATGCCGTCTTCGACGTACACGGCACACCCTTCTCCAACGCCGGCCGGGTGCTGACCGAGCTTGGGCTGGCGACGGGCCGGGAAGCGGAGGCAAAGGCTTATCTCCGACAGGTGGAGATAACGCTGAAGGGCCTCGCTGCCGTTTCCGGTAATCTGCAGGGCAGGCCAATCTATCTCGTCACGATCATCGACGAACGGCATATCATGGTCCACGGTTCGAACAGTCTTTTCCAGCATCCACTGCAAGCGGCAGGCTTGCGAAACGCCTGGAATTGGCCCGGCAACCTTTGGGGGTATTCCAATGTTGGGTTCGATGGCGTGACTGGTGAAGCAGAAGCACTGGTCATCAATCTCGGGCCCATTCCGCCGCGGGTACAGCAGGGTCTCACCGACAGCCAATTGTGGAACAGCCTTCCGTTTGTCAGGACCGGGCGGTTCCGTGAGATTCCGGCGCTGTGGACATTTGGCGGGTTGCCGTCTGCGCTGCGCTTTACAACGGAGTTGACCGAAATCATCCGGACTATCGAACTATGAAGGCTAAGCGCGGTAATTTCGCGGGGCCGGCCATCTTCCTCCTCCTATTGGGCGGGTTTGCGGTGGGGCTCACCAGCATAACTCTTCCGGCACTGTCGCGCTGGCCGGCGCTGATTGCAGCTGAAGGCACCACCGAGCACGTTCTGTTCGTCTACAGCGACCTGCCCCGTCTCGCAGTCAGCCTGCTTGCCGGTGCTTGTCTTGCCTTGGCGGGTGCGATTTTCCAACTCGTGCTGCGCAACCCTCTGGCGTCTCCTACGACGCTGGGAACAGCTGCAGGCGCGCAACTTTCCCTGACCATCTCTATCGCAGTTGCGCCAGCCGCGCTGTCATATAGCCGTGAGCTGATCGCATTTGCCGGGGCTGCTGCGGCGACCATGCTCGTCTTTGCCATAGCCATGCGCCGCCATTTCTCGCCCGTTGTGCTCGTTCTGGCCGGTCTTCTGATGAGCCTCTATTGCGGCGCGGCCCAATATGGCATTAGCCTGTTTTATCAGGAGCAACTGGCGAGTGTTTTCATCTGGAGCGCGGGTTCACTGCTCCAGAACAATTGGTCGGGAGTTATCATCTTGGCGCCTGCGTTGTGCCTCACCGGCGTCTGTATGGTCTTCCTGATCCGATCATTGGCGCTGATCTCCCTTGGCGACGACCAAGCGCAAAGCCTGGGCCTGCTGACCGTGCAAATAAGGTTGATAGCCTTGCTTGCAGCGGTCATTTTGAGCGCACTTGTCGTCAGCAGCGTCGGTGAAATCGGCTTTGTCGGGCTGGTCGCACCATGGCTAGCGCGTCTCTGCGGCGCACGAACGGCCTCCACGCAAGTGATCTGGTCGCCGCCGATCGGCGCCGTGTTGTTGTGGATCGCAGATGAGCTCGCCCAGATCGCCGGTGGCGGTTTCTATGAGGTGCCGACCGGGATTGTTACCGCAGCGATCGGAGCGCCAGTACTGCTCCTCCTCTTGCGGCGGCTGCGCACCCAATCCGTGCAGGCTAAGGGAACAATCGATACGGACGGGCCGGACCGGTCCTGGCTGTGGATTGCCGGTTCGATGGCGGTGGTCTTGTCCGCTACCGCTTTCAGCTTGTCCGCAAGCCGGACGGGCGAGGAGCTGCAACTCGCCTTCGATCCCGTCTTTGGCGCATTTTTCGAATGGCGCGGACCACGCATATTGGCCGCCATTCTTGCGGGCTCCATGCTGGCGCAGGGAGGTGTAATCCTGCAGCGCATTCTGAACAATCCGATGGCAGGCCCGGAAGTATTGGGCGTCTCGTCCGGCGCCATGCTTGGATTGATGCTGACCATGATGTTTTTGCCCATCACCGGCCACCAATGGCAGCTCGCCGGGGCAGCAGGCGGCGCGTTTTCGACATTGGCATCCATGCTCTGGCTCGGCAGGCGCACCAGTTTTTCTCCCGAACGCCTACTGCTCACAGGTGTTGCCGTCACGACCTTTTGCGGAGCGCTGTTCACAGCGCTTCTGGCGGCTGGTGATCCGCGCCTGTTAGGCATGATGGGATTGCTGGCGGGGTCAACCTATGGAGTTGGCTGGGATCAAGTCTCGATAGCAGCGATTGTTGCGCTGCCCTGTGTGCTGGGCGTTTTTATGTCCAGGCGCTTGCTGGACATTCTTCTGCTTGGCCCCATGACAGCGTCAGCACTGGGCGTAGGCGTAGCAAAAGGGCGGTTGGTGCTGCTGTTGCTCTCGTCTATTATGGTGGCGGGAGCGACCTTGCTCGTGGGGCCGATCAGCTTCATCGGGCTGATGGCTCCGCATATAGCGCGGCTGCTCGGATTCCGGACGACATCCATGCATCTTGTGGCATCGTCACTCACAGGAATGCTAATCATGATACTGGCTGACTGGATCGGGCGAAATGCCATGTTTCCCTATCAGATGCCTGTCGGGTTGGTTTCGACCTTTGTCGGCGGCCCCATCATGATTTGGCTTCTTTGGAAAAACCGCTGACGGCTGGGGGAATAGTTTTCATCTCCAGACGTTCCAGTTCAGGCTACGCCAGCAATAGATCGTAAAAGGTGTTTCTGGTTGCCCGCCCGGCTCTCGTGGTTTGCGCGGGACGTAGAGATTCCGATCGACGGAGATTAATGAGCCGCCCGAACAAAATCAGGATCAAACATCAAAGTGCTTTTCTTCCCTGTCGGGGCGAACAGGGTCGCTCTATAGGGCCCGCAATCGATCTTCTGGAAGCAGAGGCCAGCGATGAGCTTGATCGTGCAAAGACAGCCTGCACTCGAGCCGAAGTCCGGTGGGGGCGTCTCGAGGTGCTCCTCCTCGACGTTGCTGGCGAACTGAGGCGACTTGATCAAATCGAGACGGAGACTGCCTCACTCCGCAGCCTTGCGGCGCTTTTCAATGCAGAGAATCCTTTGCGGCTCGATCTCGAGACGTATGCGATCGGGGCAACGGGCGATCTCGTCGCGGACTCGAAATTCGCGTCGTCGATGTTCATATCGGGAAAACACGACCTGTCTGTCGAAGCGGAAGGGGACATCATTGCATTCACCGATCAAGGTATCCGCCTGTTCGAATCTCTACAGGCCAAGCGGATAGGCGAGATAAAACACGCTTTTAATTGGAATTGTAGACATTTGGGCTACAATTAAAAATCCTCGAAAATCGCGTATTATCGGCATTTTCAAAGGAAGGTTTCCTGACAGGTTTTGTAACTGTACAAATGCCGAATCCTCAGTAAGGATAGTCAAGTTCTACCTGTTGGGAGGTGGGTTCGATCCCGTTTGGGCCTATCACCTGGTTTACCGTTTTAATAATGGAGACCGGCGGGGCGTAAGGGTGCAGAATGAATGGCTACTATGAATGTGTCGCTACCGGACCCAACGAAAGATTGGGTCGAAGCCCGGGCAAAGACCGGGCACGCTAACCGCGACAACCGCCTGTTCTGAATTATTAGACGATTGATTTGCCACGTCCGTACTTTCCGCAGGAACAGGTGCCGAACCAGCGGTGATTATAAAGACTATCGGAAGTTCAATTTTCTATAGATCGGTGAATGCAAAGACCGAAAGCTCCCTCTTCAGACTGGAACCACTTGGTTCTGACGTGCGTCAGCTATAACGGTCGGAATAAGGGGGGCACTCCAGGAGCACCTCCCTCGTTCATTCAGCAACGATAAAGACTAGGAATTAAACCGTCATTTTTGAATACATGTTGAGACGGTGTCTTTTGTACACTCGTCGAGGCCCGTGAAGACCGGATCTTCAACGGGTTTTCCTTCTATAAGATCAATCATTACGGATGGTGCTTTGTAGCCCATCTCGAATGGACGCTGACCAACCAAAGCGGTTACCAAGCCCTCACCCGCAATAGCAACCTCATCTCCGATAGTATCTGCAGCCGATATGACGAAGTCGTTACTCGCAATCCTGTCTTTCAATGGCCGAACCAGGTCCCGGTAAGGTTGCGGCGCGCCGAACAACGGCCAGCCACCTTCAATCGCAAAAGCATCCAGATCCGGATTTGCGGCAAGGATGTCCGTCATTGCCTGAACACCTTTAGCTCCATCATCGTTGGTAAATACCGGGCAGCCAGCGACTTCAGTCCAGCCGCCTTGCCCCTTCAACTCTTTCGCGCCTTTTTCCCCGGTTAGAGCATCGCGGGTACCCTGGGCACGGCGCAAAATGTTGTCAGCGCCAGGATTACCCTCGATCAGGCATATTTTTCCCCCGTTTGGCTTCGCCTTCTTTATGTACTCACCGATCTTAAATCCCATAAGGTAGTTGTCTGTACCAAGATATGTCTTTCTCAAAGCGGAGTCTTCAGCAGCAAGATCTGCATCCAGGGTCATTATGGGTATTGTGGGGCTTGCCGTTTTCAGAGTCTGTGCGATCAGCTTGGCATTTGAAGGCGAAATTGCCATCGCCACGGTGTCAGATTTGCCAAGCATATCCTGTACAATCTGGGCTTCCCCCGCCTCATCAGAGGTAGACGCTGGCCCCGTGTAAAAACACTCGTATTCTGAATTGGCATTTTCACTATTCCATTTCTGGCAGCCCTGATTGATTGCCTCGAAAAATGGGTTGTCCAAACCTTTTACGACGATCACCAGTTGTTTTTTTGCCAAAGCGGGCACGACGTTAAGGGCCAGTGCAGCCGCAGCAATAAGTAATAGCGATTTTTTCATTAGTTCCTCCCTTTAGTACGTTGAATGATCCACGATACTCTGTGTCGGAGTGGGCGAGCGGGGCATGTGTTCGCACGATATTTTCTGGTCTCGATCAAACCAGATACGTCTGTGTCAGAAGATAAAGCAGAGTGTTTTTTATATGCGAGAAATTGCCTGCGCTTGTCCAAGGCCGGCGCGAACTCCCACTCGGCCTGCCAAATTCTCCTCCCTCAGCCAGCTAATAACGATCTGAGTGGGCCGTCAATCTTTATTTATCGTATAAAATGACTTTTGAGCCATTCGTAGATTGACGCTTATCTCGTGGTTTGCATAGATGTCGTTGTTGGCTGTTCTCGGGAGGAGACCAGCCGGAACACCTGCGACTTGCGAAAACGATCCGTTTAATCGGGCCAGCGGTCGATAGGAAAGGGGAGGTGGAGCAGTGGCAGTTCTCGAACTTGCAAACGTCTCACGACATTTCGGCGCTATTCAAGCCGTCAACGATGTATCTCTTACCATTGAACCGGGTGAGGTCGTCGGTCTCATGGGCGACAATGGGGCGGGCAAATCGACTTTGGTGAAAATGATTGCGGGCAATTTTCGACCGAGCGAAGGAGTGATGCGAATGGATGGGCAGGAGCTCATTCTGAACCGCCCGGTAGATGCGCGTCGGCATGGTATTGAAATTGTCCATCAGGACCTGGCGCTTTGTGACAACCTTACAGCTGCTGCCAATGTATTCCTTGGTCGCGAGTTGCGCCGGGGCGTATGGCCTTTGCGTATACTGGACTATGCCGCGATGTACCGGCGTGCCGGACAAATATTTGCTGAACTGAAGTCGGAAACGCGGCCGCGGGATCTGGTCAAACAGATGTCCGGAGGACAAAGGCAGGCGGTAGCAATTGCTCGAACACGACTATCCGATGCCAGGCTCGTTCTCATGGATGAGCCAACGGCCGCGATTTCAGTTCGACAGGTCGCTGAAGTACTCAACTTGATCAGGCATTTACGAGATCAGGGCATAGCCGTGGTTCTCATCAGCCATCGCATGCCCGATGTATTCACCGTTGCCGACCGCGTAATCGTTATGCGGCGTGGTCGAAAAGTTGCGGACAAAGCAATAAAGGCGAGTTCGCCTGAAGAAGTAACGGGGCTCATCACCGGGGCAATTGAACAAGCTGCGTAAAGCGATGTTCATGTAGCTGAAGGAACGGACGTCATCATGGCTACCACGCTTGACCAAACGATTGAACAAAAACAGGAAAGTTGGCTTTCCGCGAAACTGGGCAGCCAGACCTTCTGGGTTCTCGCAGCAGTAGTGTTAGCCTGCATTTTTCTTTCATTTGCTACAGATTCCTTTGCAACATCAAAGAACCTCTACAATATCACGCGAAACGTGACGTTTGTGGCAATCATCGCACTCGGGATGACGCTCGTTATTATCACAGGCGGCATTGATCTATCTGTTGGATCTGTCCTTTGCCTTTGCAGCATGGTGCTGGGCGTGGTTATGCATGCTGGCTATAGCATTGAAGTGGGCATCATTGCGTCAATTGCAACCGCGCTCGTCATTGGTGCTTTCCATGGTGTTCTGATTGCGTACCTAGGGATGCCGCCGTTTGTTGTTACGCTCGGCATGTTATCGATCGCCCGCAGTCTGGCGATGGTTGCTTCAGGCAATACGGTGGTATTTGAATTCGGACCGGATCAGGCAAAACTCCTTTCCCTTGGCGGTGGGGCATGGTTTTTCGGCATTGCAAATCCGGTCTTGTACATGATTGTACTGGCATTGCTGACTGGTTTTATTTTGCGATGGACCCGGTTCGGCCGGCATATCTATGCCATTGGTGGAAATGAGCATGCCGCTACATTGACTGGCGTTCCCGTCCGCCCGATCAAGGTTGCGGTTTACATGATATCATCACTGTCAGCCGGCATTGCAGGTATTATTCAAACTGGATGGCTCGGCGCGATAACGACAAACATTGGTTCAGGCCTGGAGTTGCAGGTTATTGCAGCGGCAGTGATCGGTGGTGCAGCCCTGGCCGGAGGCGTTGGCACTGCCTTCGGCGCATTGGTGGGGGCAGCTTTGATTGAAATCATTCGCAACAGTCTCGGCTTGCTCGGTATCAACGCTTTTTGGCAGGGTTGTTTTATAGGGGGGGCAATCTTGGTGGCAGTGCTGTTCGACCGGCTGCGTAAGTTCCGGCAAAATCAATAAGGAAGTCAAAGTATGAGTAAACGGATTGTTTTCACAGGCGGTACAGGAAAGGCCGGTCGTCACGTCGTACAATATTTGGCTGACAAGGGCTACGACATCTTGAACGTGGATCTGACGCCGTTAGACCATCCCAGCGTGAACACACTGGTGGCGAACATTACTGACAGCGGGCAAATGTTCAATGCCTTGTCCAGCCATTTCGGATTTAATGGCTTTGAAAGTGGCAAAGGTCCGGCACCAGTGGATGCCGTGGTTCACTTTGCCGCTGTTCCGCGGGTCCTGATCAGACCCGATAACGAGACCTTTCAGATCAACACTATGGGAACCTATAACGTTATCGAAGCGGCTGTTAAGCTTGGCATACGAAAGATCGTTATTGCGTCGAGCGAGACAACCTATGGTGTATGCTTCGCCGAAGGTGACAAGGATTTTCATCATTTTCCCCTTGAGGAAGATTACGATGTTGATCCCATGGACAGTTATGGCCTGTCAAAACTCGTTAATGAAAACACGGCACGAGCATTCGCCGCACGATACGGTGCCGATATTTATGCACTCCGGATAGGCAACGTTATCGAACCTCACGAGTATAAATTGTTCCCGGATTTCCTGGCCAGGCCAATGTCGCGCAAACGAAACGCGTGGAGTTATATTGACGCTCGCGATCTTGGCCAGATTGTGGATTTGGCGATACGCAAAGATGGTTTGGGCTTTCAGGTTTTTAATGCCGTAAATGACACGATCACGGCTTTGCTTCCAACGCGTGAGTTTCTTCAGCGGTATTGCCCTGGCACAACGCTGCGCCGTGAACTGGGTGAGTTTGAGGCGCCTTTATCCAACCGGAAAACGCGGGAAGTCCTGGGTTTCAAAGAGAATTTTAACTGGCGAGACCTAGTGCCTGAATCGGAACTGTAGCTTGGGACGCCTGGTCGTCTTTTGTGCGATTAAGATTACCGCACGTTTTGTGCGGCCGGGTCGCATTGATTCACCCAAGCAATAAACTGGGTGGAGCGCCGCAGGGCAAAAAAATTACCGAGGGCCGTTGACACATTCAAAATTATTTCGAACTGTCGAACCCTTATTTTTTTCCGACCCTTGCCTCATACAATAACCCGTAGCGGCGACGGTTCTTTCACGGCAACCGCTAACGGTTGCCGTGACAGTTTTAGGCCGGGATGGTCAGGATCGTTGATGCTGCTGGATCAAATCTTGAGGCGACCAACATGCTTGAGAGTGTCTGAATGTCTTTTGCACGGAATCGGCTGCGCCGCTCCGCACGAACGCCGTGCCTATCGATGAATGGGGTCCTTCCACAGGATGCCTTCCGGTTTTTCCACCGTTTCAATATCAAGATTGACGACAACGGGATCCTGGCCGGAGCGCACGAGCACGCATTCGAGTGTCTCGTCTTCACTCGCATTGATTTCCTGGTGCGGCACAAAGGGCGGAACATAGATGAAATCGCCAGGCCCGGCTTCCGCGGTAAACTCGAGATGGTTACCCCAGCGCATGCGAGCCTTGCCCTTGACGACATAAATGATGCTTTCAAGATCGCCGTGGTGATGGGCGCCGGTTTTGGCATTGGCATGGATTGTTACCGTTCCAGCCCAGATTTTCTCCGCACCAGCCCGCGCGTTGTTGATGGCCGTCGCGCGGTTCATGCCGGGCGTCTGGGCCGTATTGGGGTCCAACTAGTTGCCAGGAATGACCTTGACACCGTTGTCGCGCCAGTCAACCTCTTGATGGGGGTGTTTGTGACCGTGCGCATGGTCATGATGCTGGGAGTGATTGTGGTCCTTTGACAATGTCATTTTCTCGATCAAGATGGTTTAAGCGGCAGCAGATACGCAAAGTAGGTCCACGGTTTTGATGTCTTCAGGCTAGTCCGGACAAGCCAGACTTGACCGAAACTGGCAAGGCGGACCGAACCTGCCCGGTAGCTTATATTAGCATGAAATTCTAACGCAGGGGGTTCACCTTTCGCAACCGCAATTTCTGACCGCCGTAAAACCGGTTCGCTTACCTGGACATGCGTGAGATCAGATCTCGCGTTGCAAGCCATCTGGGACTGACTGTGTTCGACGATGTATGGCTTCTGACGATATGGTGCGAAACCAAAACAGATTTCCGCAATCTACGTGTCGATCGCATTGAGAAAGCCGAGCCTATCGGACGGCGTTTTCGGCCGGAAGCAGGTATGCGTTTTGAGGGCTATCTAAAAATATTACCCTGACTTCAATCGAGTTTCATCATCGCACGCATCACAGTCATCTACCGTAGATCTGTGCCCCTTTGATGTTCAGGGGCCATCCTCTGTTCTTCGAGCATGAATCGGACTTCTTGAGACAGGGCACCTTAGATCACCGACACGACTTTTTTCCATGTAGGTTATAGTTATTTTCAGGCGAGCTATCGCCGAAGGCGGGATTCTGATGAAGGGAAGAGATCGATGGAATTGTTTGACCTTAAAGGACAAGTTGCGATGGTGACGGGTTCGGGCAGTGGCATCGGCCAGGCTATCGCGATTGGTTTGGCCGAGGCTGGGGCCGACATAGCATGCTTTGGCCATCTCTCAAACGGCGGTTTGGATGGAACGGCGGATAAAATTCGCGCTTTTGGCCGCCGAGCGTTAACGCTCGAAGGCACCGTAACCTCTGCCGCGGACCTGGAGGGGGCGGTCGATCTGATAGAGAACGAACTTGGGTGTTTGACGGTTGCCGTCAACAATGCGGGTATCGGTGCTGGCGGAGATGCCGAGACGCTTCCACTGGAGAACTGGCAACGGGTCTATGATGTAAATGTAACGGGTGTTTTTTTGTCCTGCCAGGCGCAAGCTCGCGTAATGCTTCCCCGAAAGAGGGGCTCCATCATTAACATTGCTTCAATGTCAGGCTCGATAGTCAATCGTGACTTGAAACAAGCCGACTACAACTCATCCAAGGCTGCGGTTATCCACCTGTCAAAGAGCCTGGCAATGGAATGGATTGATCGAGGTGTCCGGGTCAATTCGATTAGCCCTGGCTACACGCTGACACCGATGAATCGGCGGGCTGAAGTCGCTGATCAGGTGAAAATATTCGAACGGGACACTCCCATGGGCCGCCTGGCAGCTCCCGAGGAAATGGTCGGTCCTGCCGTATTCCTTTCAAGCCGGGCTTCTTCATTCGTAACTGGCATCGATCTCGTCGTGGATGGCGGTTTTATGTGTTGGTAGCCGCGCGCAGAGCGAACGTCCGGTGGCCACACGAACTGTTCGAGCTAAGTCGAACGTTAGGTCTTGGGAACATGCCCGCACCAAAGTATCGTTCCGATATTGCGAACCAGTCAGCGTGATCTGACCCCGTAACGATCTGCTTAAGAGGCGCAGGACGTCCGAGATAATAGCCCTGCGCTTCGTCGCAGCCCTCGGTGTTCAGGAGTGTGAACAGACACCCTAAGCTTTAAAAGCATTAAACAGTTGAATACGGCATTAGAAGTTCGATTCCGCTCAAGACCAAGGCGTAACCTTACAGTGTACTGGCCCCATAAATATCCTTACAGTCAGTCACACTAAGCTGCCGAACCAAATCATATTGCTAATGCAGGACCTTGGCTCTCACTTGACAGAAAATCCGTCATAAAATGAAGTTGCTGCGATTATAGATATGCACGAAACCCATTTTCGCTAAATTGGCGTTCGAGATGTTGGCCTTTTCGGCCGATGGCACTTCGGTCTCGACCACGAAAGTCGACACGCCACGGTCTGCGCCTTCTTCTAGGCGAGCTTGAATCAAGGCTTTCTGCGCACCCCGGTTTCGAAAGCTCGGCACGGTCGTTCCACCGCCGAGCCACGCAAAGGATCCTGAAGCGAACATTGCTCCTGTTCCCACGGGCGTGTCTCCATCCAACGCGTAGAAACAAGACCATCCGTCGCGCCCAACGATCGCTGCCCATAGAGCGGTGAGGCTTTCCGGAAAGCCAAAACCGGCACACATCATGGCGCCGAATACCTCGGCTTCGTCGGGCTGAACTTTTCGTGTGTTCACGGCGCCTGACGATGGAAGAGAGACCGCGTCCGTGGATCGCCGCAGCTTCGCCCACCCAGGACCATAGGCAACCAACCCTTTCGTCTCGATCCACCGTGTCAGCTTGTCCGATGCAGTGTCGGTATTGACCTGTAAGAACCGGTTCCCCGTCCTTTCCCTCATCCAGTTGTAGGCTCCGTCGAAATCTTCATGTTTGGTGAGGCCAAGGATACGGTTGAGGCCGATCGCAGGCGCGCTCGGTAGTGAGATCGTACATCCGCCATTCATGGAAACGCATGCGAATCGCTCCTCGTCCGCCAATCGGCCGCGGGCGGCCTTATGCAGATCAATGAAAGCCTTGGCCTCAATGGCGTCCTCCTGCGTAAGGCAGGGCTGATCAGAAGAACAAGAATCCAAGAGAGTACTCCAAAGGCAGACACTTCGTCGAAAGCAGATAACAGAACTGTCGGATTAAAAATAGAACAATTCCATCGGCGAATCCTGCACGCCCGTCTGGGCGAGAAATGCCGTTGACGAGGATTTGCGCCGGCTTTGGCGTTGAGTGATTTTAAGCGAGCTAGACGATCTTCCAATACCATCGAAGATCTGCGAAGAAGCCTGGCAACCTTCATCTTGAGCCAGCCCGCGGTGCAACATGTCTCCATATGCCTTGAAAACTGGCCAGTGCGGTATATCGTTCAATTTATTATGAATTGTGAGAGCAGGATGTCACACCATCTCGGGTTCCAGACATTGTCGAAACAGACCGCTTTCCAGTTTGGAGATTTCCGTTTTCTCCCAGAAGCTCAATCCCTCCTGTACAAGGGGCAACCCGTCGGCCTCGGTGGGCGAGGTTTCGACATTCTGACCCTGCTCGTGGCGCGGGCGGGCGAGGTTGTCAGCAAAGCTGATCTGTTTGCGCATGTATGGCCAGATTATATCGTCCACGACCATAACCTGAAGGTCAATGTCGGCAACCTTCGACGCTCGCTGGCCGAACTTGATCCTTCCATGGAGTACATCGTAACCATTGCTGGGCGAGGTTACAAGTTCGTCGCCGCCTTGGAAAGCGATCGCCCGGCGCTAGCCCGGCAAGTGGTTGCCAGTGCAAGCCATCATATCGCGGCACCCCAGGTTAGGCCGCTCCTCGGCCGCGACGACGCGACCCGGCAGATCTCGGAAAAGCTCGATCAAGCGGGTTACGTCACCATCGTCGGGCCAGGCGGCGCGGGAAAAACCTCTCTTGCGGTCACGGTTGCTGAGCAATCCTGCGGGGCAAACGAAGCCATCGCCTTTGCGGATCTCTCGACGCTGAGCGACCCGCGATTTGTGGTGCCAGCGATCGCGTCTGCCCTCGGCGTGTCGCTGGGGTTTGACGATCCCATCGCAGGCGTGATCGACGTCCTTCGCCACAACCGGCTGCTTCTCATCATCGACAATTGCGAGCACGTTATCGCGATGGCCGCGACGATCGTTGAGCGGATATCCGCGGACGTTCCTTCGGCGCGGATCATTGCGACCAGCCGCGAGCCGTTACGGACGCGGCACGAGCAGATCCATTTTCTCTCAGGATTGGCTTATCCGCACCAGACGACGACACTGTCCATCAGCGACGCGCTACAGTTTCCGGCAATCCAGCTGTTCATTTCAAAGGCGTACGGTTCAGGCGATACAAAGCCTACTGATGAATATGTCCGCAGTGTTGTTTCGATCTGCTCACGGCTGGACGGCTTGGCACTCGCCATCGAACTGGCCGCCGGTACGGCCAGCGTTCTTGCACCCTCGGCGCTCGATGACCTCTTCAGGGATGGCTTTCATACGATGAACCGGGGAGCAAGGGATGCACCCTTGCGCCACCAATCCTTAGAAGCGACGCTCGACTGGAGCTATCGACTTCTTCCTGACCGTGAGGCGGTCTTGCTCGGTCTGCTCTCGGTATTTTCCGGCCGTTTCAACGCCGACGACGTGGAGGCGATGTATTCCGCCGGCGCCCTGGAGCCGATTACCGGGCGGGACGCACTGTCGCAGCTCGTGGCAAAGTCGCTGGTATCAGCGGAATACGACGGCGGGACTGTGCATTACAGACTTGCCGAAAGTACGGGTGCCTATGCCGCGCGTCGTCTGTCAGGTTCCCTCTACAGAGAGAAGGCAAGACGGCATTTCGCCGTTCGAACAAAGGACAAGCTGCAGATCGCCGAACGGGAATGGTCGTCGCAGACGTCTCGCGAATGGCTCGGCAAATATCGGAGGCAGATCGACGACGTTCGCGCGGCCATCGGCTGGGCGTTTGATCCCGCAGGCGATGCGGCTTTGGGTGTCGAACTGGTGGTCGCTGCCTTGCCGCTGTGGCAAGAACTATCGGCATTTAGGGAAATGCTGGAGGCCATCGACCTTGCCGGGTCAAACAGTGCTGCCCTCATGGCGCTCGCGCCACTGGGCCGAGCCAAGCTCTCGACGGCGCGGGCCTGGGCCATGACACTGGCGCGCCACATGCACCCGCAAACCGATGATGTTTGGCGCGAAAGCATCTTTCATGCGAACGGGTCGCGCGACGCGGAATTTCAAATACGATCGGTGTGCGGACAGGCCGTTTTTCTGGCCTATTCCGGCCGGCCCCGCACGGCATTGCGCAGCATGAACGAGTTTGCGGCAGCAAAGGCTCTGGACTGGACGACGGCGCCCGACGGCAAACGATTATTAGCGCATATCAAGATCTATGCAGGCGAGTTCAATTCGGCATCGACCCACCTGGAGGCGCTGATGGATGATTGGGGGCACCTGGAGGAGGGGCATGGCTTGTCCAGGTTCCAGGTCGATTTGCCTGCCGGTATTCGTTTCTCTCAGGCATTTCTGTCTTGGCTGCAGGGTGATTCTGATCGTGCCTCCCGGCTGGCCGGTCAGGCGATCGATCGTGCCGCCGATCTCGATCACATGATCTCCTTGGGCAATGCGATCTCGCTTGCGGCCCTTCCGATCGCTTTCGTGGAGGGTGATCTCGAAACTGCTTCGCGGCTTCAGCATCAACTGGCCGACGTCAGCCGGCGAGAAAGCGTCGGCATTTACGAGGGGACAGCCAAGTTTTTTGCGGGTGCTATCCAGTCCTCTCGAGGTGAGCAGGCAGGTTTTACCCTGATGCAAGACAGTATCAGCGGATTGCTTCGGGGGAACTGGCGTGCTCGCGTGCCCTTCTACCGGAGCCTGTTGGCGGAGGCATATCTTGCCGCAAGCGAACTGCAGCTTGCTGAGGATAGTCTGCGCGCCGTGCTTGCAGAAACTGGCATACGAGAAGAGCGTTGGTGGCATCCGGATCTTTGGCGCGTTGCGGGAATGATTGCAGCCGGAAACAGGCGGACCGACAAGGCGATGCGCTATTTCCAGACGTCATTGGATTGCGCCCGCGCAATGGGTGCAGGTGCCGCTACCAAACGGACCCAGCTTGCCATCGATGCCACGGACTTTGGTTGACCTTGCTGCATTCATCCTGGGTTCGTGCTCAATCTTTTCGTCGCAAATCGAGGCGCTCCCGCAGTGACGCATTTTCCTGCTCAAGCTGAGCGACCTTGTCCAGAAGATGTCGCGAGGCTGCCAAAAACTCGGCTTCGGTGTAACGCGGCACGATATGCTGCGGACAGTTCCAGTCGAACGCCTCGAGCTTCAACCTGAAAATACGTTCAGCCTTGGCTCCATAAGCACTATCGGTGATGGCCTCGGTAAGTACCGGATCGGCGTCAAGGGCCAGCTTCTCGGCACGGGCATAGATCTTCAGGCGGGCGCGCGCGGGGTAGTCGATCAGAAACAGGCATGTCCGATCGTTCTCTGCCAGATTGCCGGTGGTGATATATTGACGATTGCCGCGGTAATCGACGAAGGCGAGAGTGCGATCGTCGAGGACCTTGAGAAAGCCGGCAGGCCCGCCGCGATGCTGAACGTAAGGCCAGCCGGTTTCCGAAACGGAGGCCATGTAGAAGCTGTCGCGCTTTGCGATGAACGCGGTCTCCTGTGCCGTGAACCGGTCGAATTCGCGGTGTCCCTTGAAGTCGGACCAGAAATGATCCGCTCCCATTTCCGCTTGCGCCCTGCGAACTGAAGGCGTGATCGCGATATCCATAAAACCGTAACTCATATCGTATCTCCCTAAAGTGTGGTCAGTTCGCAGGGCGTTGGATGCACAAGGTACTAGATTGCCTCTCTAGCGGCCTGCTGCGCGCGGGCATAGCTCTCAGCCACGGCGGCATAGTTTGGTGCGGCAAGTCCGTAGAGCTTGCCAAGCTCGGCAGCCTCGGGACGCGCCCAGGTGCGGTGAAGTTCAGACAGCAATGCATTGGTCGATGTCGGCTTGACGCCGCCCTGCACGAAGCGGGCGAGTGAAATCCGCGAGGCCATTTCGCTCGGATCCCCCGAGGCATCGAGCACCGCATAGACGTCGTAGCCGGCAGCGCGGGCGTCGAGTGCCGGAAACATCACGCAGACACTGGTCCAGACGCCTGCCATGATGAGAGTTTTGCGGCCGGTTGCCCGAACTGTTGCGACGAAATCGTCATTGTCCCACGCGTTTACTTCCCCCTTGCGTGGCACATAGACGGCGTGCGGAGCCAATTCATGGATTTCGGGCATCAGCGGACCATTGGTGCCGGCAGGTTCCGAAGCGGTGGTGATCACCGGGATGTTCAGGAGAGTGGTGAGCCTGGCGATCATCTCCACATTCCGGCGCAGATCAGACACGGATATGTCCTTGACCGTCTGGAACAATCCCGACTGATGATCGAGAAGCAGGATCAGCGCGTCGGAGGGATCGATGAGGGCTGCGCCGCCGCCGGTCGGAAGGACGCTCGGCTTGGATTTGCTGTTGTACATGGTCATTATCCTCTTTTGGGTTTCAGTTAGCGGGTCAGGTTTCGGGCGAGGAAGTCGCGCATGACCGGGATCATTTCGTCCGCCTTGTCCTCAAGGGCGAAATGTCCGGTATCGAAAAAATAAAGCTCGGCTTTGGGCAGGTCCCGGAGGAAGGCGCGTGCGCCTTCCGGCAGGAAGATGGGATCATTTTCGCCCCACAGGATCAGGGCCGGCGGCCTATGCGCGCGGAAATAGGCGTGGAAGTCGGGGTAGAGCGCGACATTGGTCCTATAGTCGTACATGATGCCCAGCTGGATGTCCGTGCTGCCCGGGCGGTCGAGGAAGAGCTGATCGTATAACCATGCTGCCGGATCGATCCGCGTCTCATCTTTCGTGCCGGCGAGATATTGGAAACGTGTCCCGTCAAGCGATAGAAAAGGCCGCAGCGCGTCGCGGTTTACCGGGCCGTTGTCGGCCCAATAGGCCCGCGTCGATCCCCAGAAATCCCCCATGCCGTCTTCATAGGCATTGCCGTTCTGGACGATCAGGGCGGTCACTCGATCCGGATGCGCGACCGCCAGACGAAACCCGGTTGGCGCGCCATAATCCATGACATAGAGCGCGTAGCGTTCGGCGCCCAGCTGTTCGAGGAGACCGGCGATGACATCCGAGAAAGTGGCAAAGCTGTATTCGAATTCGCTGGAAGACGGCATTGCCGACAGACCGAACCCCGGAAGGTCGGGCGCGATCACATGATAGTGGTCGGAAAGCGCTGGGATGAGGTTTGCGGTACATGTGCGAAGAGCTTGGAAAACCGTGCAGCAACACCACGACAGGGGCGCCTTTCTCTCCAGCCTCGCGGTAGAAAATTTCCACGCCTTCAACGCTGGTGGTTCGGTGATGGGTGACGGGCCGGGTCATTGTCCGGCACCTTCGGTCGGCGTTGCGGCCGAGGCGGCGGCTGCGATGAACGCCGCGACGTCCTGCGGGTGCGACAGCATCGCGGCGTGACTGCTGTCGATCTCGGTGATCGCAGCACTCGCACGCTTGGCCATCCGGCGCTGCGCGCTAGGCGGCACCATCCTGTCGGCGGACGCCACGAGATAGTAGCTGGGTTTGGTCTTCCAGGCTGCATGGGTGAGGGGTGCTATGACCGCTGCAAGGCCCCAGGGCAGTTGCGCCGCCGCCATGAAGCGTGTGGTCGCAAGGTCGACATCGGCGGCAAATGCTTCCGGAAAGCGGGCCGGGTCGACAACGAGGTAGCCGTCCTGCGGCGGCAGCAACGGTGCCTTCGTTTCGCCGGGCTCTTCAGGAGGTTCGTTCAGGGCCGCGACGGATTCGCCGGCATCCGGCACAAAAGCCGCGATGTAGGCCAAAGCCTGGACTTTTGGGTTGACGCCAGCCTCGGTGATGACGGCTCCACCGTAGCTGTGGCCCACCAGGAGAACCGGGTGGCGAGCCGCGGCAATCAGGCTCTCGGTCACGGCAACGTCGCCTTCAAGCGAGGTCGTCGGGTGTTGAGCGACGAGAACTTCAAACCCTCGGTCGACAAGTTCGCCATGGACCTGTTGCCATCCGGAGCCATCGACAAACGCGCCGTGCACGAGGACGATCGAGAGGAACGGGGCACCAGCTGTCTGGGTGCCCGAAACGGGATTGGTCATGATCTTTTCCTTTGATTGGGGGAGTTGCGGGGCCGCTGGCCCCGCAGAACGGTTTGGCTATCGATCAGTTGCAGACCTTGCGGTCGAGGAAATCCCGGATGAGCGGCGCCATCACATCGAGCTTGTCTTCGAGGGCGAAATGGCCGCTGTTGAGAATGTGCATCTCGGCATTCGGGAGATCGCGAAGATAGGGGTGCGCGCCAGGTTCCGGAAAGATCTTGTCGTTCTTGCCCCAGACGATCAGCGTTGGCGGTTGGTTGTCGCGGAAGAAGGCCTGGAATCGCGGGTAAAGCGGTACATTGCTGCCGTAGTCGCCCAGGAGATCGAGCTGGATGTCCTTGTTGCCCGGCCGATCGAGCAAGGCCTGATCGACGACCCAGTTGTCGGGGCTGATATGTGAGACATCGCCCATTCCGTCGGTATACTGGAATTTCGTGGTTTCGAGCGTGACCAGACCGGCGAGCGCTTCCCGGCGTTCCGGCGTTTTCTCGGCCCAATAGGCCTTGATCGGATCCCAGAACGCGGCGAGGCCTTCGGTATAGGCGTTGCCATTCTGCACGATCAGGGTTTCAACCCGCTCGGGATGTTTGAGCGCGAGCCGGTATCCGATCGGTGCGCCGTAATCCATCACATACATGCTGTAGCGATCGGCGCCGACCTTTTCGGTCAGTTTTTCTACGATGTTGGTCAGGTTCTCGAACGTGTAGGAAAACTGGGTGTGGTCGGGTGCGTCACTCTGGCCATAGCCGGGATAGTCAGGCGCGATCACGCGGTAACGGTCTGCAAGCAGTGGAATGAGGTTGCGGAACATATGGGACGAGGTCGGGAATCCGTGCAGAAGCAGTAGCACCGGTGCGTCCTTGGGGCCGGCTTCACGATAAAAGATTTTTACGCCATCGATCGTCGTGTTTTTGTACTGAATAACGGGAACGGCTTTCGCGGCTATGACTGGGGTGTTCGGTATGCAGCGGGCTTCAGCCGCAACGGGAGAGATGGCCATGAGAAGTGCGACAGTGGCGAGCAGATGCTTTTTCATGATGCTTTCCTTTTTCCAAATTGGGTGCCGATCCACATCAGCGCCTCTGGAAAGAGGACTAGCATCGCCGGTCTTCGGACCTGGGATAAATAAGGGTAAAAAGTTGAACAGTTGGCCGTCGAAGGACTCACAATAAGCAGCGTGAATGGCTCGATCCAAACGAAAGCCGATCCGTTGAAGCAGCCTCATGGGAAGCTCTCCACGTCTGCGGTTCTTTGAACGACCGATAGCTATGACGATCAGAGAGAGTGTTTTTGCGGTAGAATCGGCGTGATAGGTTCTTCGGTTTGCCGGTGCTGGGTTCGATTCCTGTCAAGGCTCTCATTGGAAATCACTCCCGATATGCTCTAAAGCGGGATTGTAGACCTCAGGGCACCAATCGGATTTGGTGGAAAATCGTCTATTATCGGCATTTTCAAAGGAAGGGTTGCTGACAACTTCCCTGTTTGTACGCAGCAGTAGTCTGTAGAACGTGGCGAACCCCAACAGCTGGGTCTTAAGGAAGCTTATCTGGTCAGCAGCGACGATCTGCCGGACGTTGTCTCGGTAGAAGTAGAAATGCGTGTTCAGGATACTGTTCGTACGGACTTTCGGTAAGCTAGTTGATGTATAGCCAAGCTAAGATGGCTATCGTAGGCTGCGAGCGAACCTTGCAGAAGATTGTTGGAGGTGTGTGAAGACATGAGCCTTAAGGCGAAATACGGGAACCTTACAATTGCAGCCTTCCTGATGTCATTCAGTCAGATCAATCAAAATTTTGCGGCAGATGCAAACGGATGCATACTTAAAACGGAAACAGAAAGTGATTGGCTTTTTGTAAACAACTGTAACCGCGACTTGGTTTTAGAGCTCTGCTTCGAGAAGACAATCGATTCAGCTGTTAACTGTTCGAGTGTCGCTCAAAATAATAGTGACCGACTGTATCCAGCGACGGTAGTCGAAGCGAATTCCATATTGCAGATTTTGAACATTGGCAATCGCTCTGAAATCAAGTGGGGAGCATGTTATCATAACGAAAAAGATGATCGGAATCCGGGGATACCAGAAGGCGAATGGAAGTTTACGTATCGCTGTAAAAATTCGAACGTCGACAATTAAGTCATACAAAGAAAACAACGCTCGACCCATAACGGTTCTGTCGCAAAAATTTCACTTCTGCTGAGCTATGTCATCATCGGTGCGCATAATTGAGTGAGAGAAAGCAGTCACGATGCGTTCACATGACAGCAGCTTTTGACGATTTCCAGCGGGAACTCATTGTCGAAAATACCAGGGCTGGACTCGCCGCAGCAACAAACGCAGTCTCAGGGGCGGTTGACCGCGTGCACTGGATGACAAGAAAATCAAAAATGCCGAGGCGATGCTCAAAGACGCTGAAAATTATCCGTTCATTGGTGACATCATTGATCAGCTTCAGATAGGACGGACCGCCTTCTACCGATATTTTCCACCAGACCGTACCCATTAGCTCAGGAACGGAAAGGGTTAGAATCTCACGATCTTAAACCAAATATCGGCGTCAAGCTTTAGGTAGTGCACTCCCTCGCCACAAACCTGCGGAAGACTTTGGCCAGCAAGGGCCCGCAGCCGCAGATTTCATCCTCAGGAAATTCAAAGGACGACGAATCGCAATTCTCAATGACAAGAGCCCGTTCGGTGCGGGTCTTGCCGATCAGGTCAGGCAACGGCTCACTGCGGAACAGATGGCTGTGGTATTTGAAGTGGGCATCAATCCGGACGACAAAGACTACAATGCAGTTGTCAGCCGCCTAAAGGCAGAGAATATCGAAGTGGTGTTTTTCGAGGGATATCATACTGAGGCCGGTTTGCTGATGCGGCAGGCGGTCGACATCGGGCTGAACCTTAACATGGTGGGAGGCGACCCTCTTGCTTCCAAAGAATTCGTTACCATTGCGGGACCTGCAGCAGAAGGGGCAAACTTCACCTTTGGCCCCGACCCGAGCAAAAATCCGCAAGCAGCGCCAATCATGAGCGCTATGCATGAGAAAAACCTCCAACCGGACGGCTGGGCGCTTTATTCATATGGAACGATTCAGGTCTTTGCCGAGGCGATCAGCGCGGCAGGATCAACTGACAGCGCCGCTGTCCTTTCGGCACTGCACAGCCGGACGTTTTCTACAGTCCTAGGGGAACGTCACATTCGACGACAAAGGCGACAACAAAGCTCCAGGATTCGTTGTCTATGAATGGCACAACGGTAAATCGAGCTATGCTGAACAATAATCCCAGTTCGTCTTAGGGCATCGCCGCAGCCAACAAACGCGATCGCAAGGGGCGGTAGACCTCGTGCTCTGGATAACAAGAAAATCAAAAACGCCGAGGCGATGCTCAAGCCGCTGATCTTGCTTGCTATATCCCGCACCATAGCCTCCCTCTAGCGCGCACTTGTTGCTAACGTCACCGGAATCGCAGCAACAAATGTTCATGTCCGCGTAGGACTGTAGCCAGCCAGCCGTATCACGGTGAGACAATCCTTTAAACTGAGATGCTGGAGACAATTATGCTCAAGAAATCACTGTTTTTCTTTATTGGCCTTTTGACTGCCAATTCGGCATTGGCCGCATCAGCGGTCACACAGACAGACCTCAATTTGCGGACAGGGCCGGGAATCGGGTATCAACCAATCGCAACAATTCCGGCCGGCCGAACTGTCGCCGTGGTCGGTTGCCTCGACCGGGGACGTTGGTGCGACGTCGGCTGGAATGGCTATCGCGGCTGGCTCAGTGGCACTTACCTTGGAGCAGTTCACGTTCGGCTTCCCATGATCACCTATGACCCTGTCGTCTACGAGCGCTATTATCAGCCCTCTTACAATCCGAGAGCGGCAGCACGACGCGATGCAAGGATCGAATACAGGGTGCACCGGAGAATGGATCGTCGTTGGGAGCGCTGGACTGATTGAGCAACGCTCTGCCGGGTGAAACCCTAAGCGCAGGCCCCCAACGCTGTAGACTTCTATGCTTACCCCGAGAGAGTGCCGGTGATGCTATTCGTTCAGGCGCTGTATGCTCAACGACCTTGGTATAGTGTGTCTGGAGGTTGTTTCTGGGGAGCTTGCCCGAGTGGGCAAGCTCCTTTTAGTGCTCTCAGTTCCGCAGCTCAGTGAAACCGAGACGACAGAGGCACGATGGTTAACCGCATCAAAAGCTCCAATATGTTCCCCGACGGATTTTCGCTGGCCGACGCATCGATTCCAGTCCGAACATACTCTGGGGACGTTGACGTGCGGCCGAAGGAAATTTGCTATCCAAGATCGTATCAAGCTTGGGTTGTAGTAAAAAAGATTGGCAAAGGGCGAAGCGGGGTGGCCTCCATTGCCGGGCCGACGGCGGGGCATGCGGAGTTTTACTGGAAGACCGCCTCCCGGCACGCGAAACCCATGGGAATGGTTGATCAACGCGACAGGCTTGTCCAGTTGCCAAGCGACCGGTCAGGAAGGTTTCAATCCCGAGGAAAGGTGGCACCTCTTATCTTGGATTCCTGAGTTTCAAATCGAACACCTGCACTCATTCTCGTCCTGTATCCAGAGTTCAACCCGGCCATCGTCTTTCCAACCGCATCAACAGGCCGCCGCTGACTACGCCAAATATCAGACCCGCAACGTGGCCAGGCTTGGGATACGCAACATACCACAGGTCTAGTGCTAAGCCTGGCAACAGCGCAAGCGCTATCAGTGGCCACGCAACGTTTCCCCGCAGTTGGCCAGCAAGCGTAAGGACCAATGCAGAGCCCGCGAAGGCGAAGTTTGCCTGAGAAGCACCCGTTCCGACATTAAACGGCCATGCCAAGAGAAGGGGGCTGATTGCTGTTGCCGCGCCGCCAGCCAAAAGCCATAAAAGCAGCATGACAGTACGCCCAACGCGCCCCTCAAGCAGATTTCCCAGGAGCAAAAGGGTGATGGCATTGAGCAACATATGCCCCTGCTTTGCATGGATAAGCTGCGCGGTTGCGAGGCGCCAGATTTCGAGCCTGGCAAGAACGTCTGTCGTCACACCACCGTAAGTTTTCAAGACATACACCGGGACTGTGCTGAAGGGTGAACCGGTGGCGGCGTAGGCCACGGAGAATGAAACCGCCACTGTCAACAGGGCCAAGCCGGTCGAAAGGCTCAGCCAGGGACTCAAGCTGGTGATGTTCTGCTTCATTGATTGCAGCATGGCTTCCTTCACTCGCAACGGAACGGACCGCATCACTGTTCCCGCGAGCCGATATAGGGCCGTAGGTGTTGCCATATGCACGGTAAGATCGATATTGGGCAAAACACCAATTACATGCGTTGACGACAAACGCCCGGCGGTCGGTACCGGAAGGGCGAGAGTCCGATTGGTGATGACACCGGCAGCAAAGGCTGCGGGGAAACAAAATCCCTTGTAAAAGCGGGAACCAGGACGCGCCACGGAAGCCGTTGTATCGTGAAACGCCGCGAACCACGACAACTCCCGTCGCGGCCCTTTATTTCGTGGCTGATACCGCCATTGGTCACATCATCTCCGGATTTTAGAGAAACCGCTGAGGCGCGAGCGGGATAGGTCGAAAAGGAGGAAGGGAGCTGCGCCCAATGCGGCGACTGTCTTGCTCACGTCATTGGATCCGAGAGGACAGGGCGGATTAACGTTTGCGCAAAGCCCTGAGCTCAGAGAGGGAAAGGGTGCGGTCGCCATTGATGTCTGCCTGCAGAAGACGATTAGGAACGAACTGAGCAAATTCGGTCCTTGCAATTCGACCATCGCTATTCGCGTCTATGCGGTGCGCGCGAGTTTCCAAGCCGTCAGCGGTTGCCATTTGAAGCCTGCCGCCCTCTCTCGCACGCTCAAAGACGGCCTGTGCCTCAGCTTTGTCGAGCACACCATTTCGATTTGTGTCCACGCGATCGAACAAAGTGGCGCGCGCCGCCTGCAACTCGCTGAACTGAAGCGCTCGGTCACCATTTTGATCCATTTGGCGGAAGACCTGACGGAGCTTTTGTCCCTCCGCCGCACAAGCGCTACCAGTCGAGAGGACAAGTATCACGCCGGCAAAAAGTTTCGCATTCATTCAATTTACCTCTTTTCTCAGATGGAATTGGCATCAATGCCGTCTTCTACGTGCATTGACCGCGGCTCCTACGCGCGCCTCGCGTTTTTCTGTTTGAGAAGGCAACGATCACCGTTGCATGCTCCGCAGTCCAAAAACGTTAGGCGATTGCGTAGGAGGCATGCAGCCGCCTCGTATCAGTCCGTGTCGTTTGCCAATGGCAGCCTGAAACAACGCAACAAAGGACCACAAGCAATGAAACAGAAACTCTATGTACTGATCGCGTCACTGATGGCCGCCCTTTCAGGGCCAGCGTTCTCGGTAGAGTCGCAGACAGGTCTGCCTGTTCTGCAGCGGCTCGACCAGAACAAGGACAGCGCTGTTACGCGCGACGAGATCCAGGAGGCCCGCGGGAAACTGTTCGCTCGCCTCGACGCCAACGGAGACGGCGCAATCGATCAAGACGAAACGGAACGGATCCGTGAATCGATAATGGATCACGCCATAGCGATGCAGGCATTTGTCGCAAACCAGATGCTTCGTCTGGACACTGGTAGCGATGGCAAGGTGTCCGCAGACGAGTTTCGAGCGCGCGCACCCCTTTTCGATCTCGCTGACCGTGACGGGGATGAGAAGATGTCGGATGGCGAATTTCTCGTTATTCGCAGAATTCTGTTCAACCGCTGAGATTGACCATGGTGACAACCAATAACTCCATGAGTAATAAGGACATGACAATGGTGTCTTGCTGGAAGAAAATCTTTTCCGCATTTGGTGTTGTCGTAATGCTGATTGCGATGCCGGCGATGTCGGCCGAGTTGACGCGAGACACGCGAAGCGGCGGCACGATCACCCGCAGCGTGACGAAGGACGGGAACATCTATTCGGGACAAACGACGCGCGTTGGACCGAACGGTGCGACCTACACCTCGAGTTCGACCTGCCGTAATGGTTTGATCGATCGCTGCCGCCGCAGTTACTCAGCCACGGGAGGAAATGGTCGGACTTACTCAGGCTGTACTGCAACAGCGCGAGGGCCCTATCGGGTCCGATCTATCGGCGTTCACAATGGCCCGGGCGGAACAGTCGGCATCATCCGCCGCAATTGGAGGTAAATCCGCGTGAGTCAAGCGCGCGTCCCGGAGCCAGCAAGACCACAAGAGCGTCTCAATGACGAGGCGCTGCTCGCCCATATTGCTGCTGGCGAACAGCATGCCCTCCGGGAGCTGGTAGACAGACACGGGCGCGGTCTGAAGCTATTCGCTTCGCGCTATCTCGGCGGTGCCCACGAGGCAGAAGATGTCGTTCAAGATGTCTTCTTTTCCGTCTGGAATAACGCAAAGCGTTTCGATCCCGCAAAGGGACGCGCGACCACCTGGATCTACCGGATCGCTGTCAATCGATGCATCGACGTGAAGCGGTGGCGCCGATTTCGGGTATTTCTCGGATTCGAAGACACGGGTGATGTGTTAGCCTCTGAAGATCCCCCAACGGATGCGCTGATCGGTGCACGTCAGGAGCTGGCCATCGTCCGCGCCGGTCTCGATAAGTTACCGGAACGGCAACGCATGGCGCTGCTCCTGCGCGCACTTGCTGACCTTGACGTCCCCTCGATTGCGGAAGCTATGGGAACCAGTGCAGGTTCGGTAGAGCAGCTGCTCGTGCGGGCAAGGCGAACGCTGCGCGCCCGGCTCACGAAGGTTGGTGAATCCGTACCGGAAGTCGAAAGGTTATCAAAATGAACAGAGACGAGTTCGAGAACTTGAAGGTCAGGTTTGGGCCTGACATCACAGCATGGCCGCCCCCTTTTCGGCAGGAGGCGTTGCTGTTTCTGACCGGACACAGGCTTGCTGCCCTCAGCGACGATAAAACGCTCGACTATCTTGTACTTGAAGCGGCGAAAACGCCGGTCGACGAGAGCGTGCTCGTTCGTCATGTGATGACAAGAATTGCAATGCCCAGACGCAGGACTCGGCCGAAAATTGATCCTCGATTGTGGTCAATCCCGGCGACAGCGGCAAGCATGGCATTTGTCGTCACCCTATCTGCGGCCAGTGGCTACTGGGCCGCGAGGACGCAAAACGACACTTCCGACGATGCCCTTCTGGCCTTTGCCGTAGGAGTCCCCCCTGCAGGGTTGGCAGAGACGTCGATCGGCACGCAAGAAGAGGGAGGGCACCCGTGAAAAGGTTCACTTGGCTGCGTTTGGTTCTGTTGGCCGTCTTTATGGCGTCGTTGCTCGGAAACTTCTTCTCTCTGGGCTATGTGTTTAAACGCGAATCTGATGCGCCTGCGATGTCCATTCTCGCGGAAGGGGCGTTCTCAGCCTATCCAGATGACGTCCGCACACAGTTCCGCCGCCTTTTGCGAGAAAACAGAGCAGAGACAGTTCAGTCGCTTCGACAGTTGAGAGATGCGCGTCGTGAGCTGGCATCAGTGAGTGCTGGGCCGCTTAAGGAGGTGGAGGTGAGGAAGGCGATGGCCGATGTCCGTGTCGCCACCGACGCCCTCCAGCGTCTCATGCAGGATTTGCTTCTCGAGGCTCTTCGGGCGACAGAGCGAGAGCGGGCAGGCGATTACAAGTAAGGCAGAGTGCAGTAAGGGTCTACGGGGATAAATCGAATTGATGCTGGCGCCAACCTTCGCAACATTTGGGACGTTTGGTGCAGCAAGGATCGGAGGAGAGGCTACGACATGATCGTCCAAGCGTGCATCAATGGCAGCCGAAAGCCGGATTTCCATCCGCTTTTCCCTTCCACCATTGAGGACATGGTTCGGGATGCTGTTGCCGTCCTCGAGGCTGGTGCTGCGGAACTGCATGTGCATCCTCGCGATAGCGAGGGGCGTGAAAGCCTGGTTGCTGTTGACGAAACGGTTGCCGCTATTCGCCAGACCTGTCCCGGCACACTCATCGGGGTTTCGACTGGTGCATGGATCGAGGGCGATGAGGAACGCACCAGAGAGGCAATTTCCCGGTGGTGTGTCCTTCCGGATTACGCTTCAGTGAACTTGGCTGAAATCGACGCGCCTGGCGTCATAGAGCTGCTTCACCGGAAAGGGGTCGGTGTGGAAGCGGGTCTGGCAACGGTCGCGGATGCGCACCGGTTCATCGAAGCCGAAGAGCATCGCAGGGTCTTGCGTATTCTCGTAGAACTCGATCATGAAAGCGACGTTGAGGCGGCCATGCGGAGCTGCGATGACATCATGTCCGTCCTGCGACGAGCCGCCGTCAAGCGGCCGATCCTGTTGCACGGTTATGATCAAACGGTCTGGCCCTTTGTGCGGCGCGCGGGCGCGGAACATCTTTCGACGCGCGTGGGCTTAGAGGACGGAAAGCACCTTCCAAACGGTGCGGTAGCGCGTGGCAATGCCGAACTTGTCTCGGCGGCAGTGGAGATCTTCCGGCACTATGAGAGCGGATAATCCTCAATAGATGGAGTGTATTGTCTTGCGTCGATTAGTCATGAACGATGAAAAATCTTGTTCGGAAAGCACCCAAAGGTGTCAATCACGAAATCGGCGGGAAGGCGCGGCCGGATGTCCGACGACATGCCATGTCAGGCATCGGTCCAGAAAAGCGGTGACCGCTGAGACAAGGACCTCTCAAACAGATCGGCCGCCTATGTCATTCTTATAGCAGGAATGATCCCCGAAAACTGGGCATTGTGCGGGCCGCCAACGCTGCGCGAGTGATACTGCCACTCTTTCTGATCAGAATTGCAAAAATGCCTTTATTGGATGGGAATGGATGGATTAATGGATGCTGCCGTGCCATATCTGTTTTTGGATGGAAACGGATGGGTTATTGGATGCCAGCGCACGATCTCTCGAAATTGCGGATCACCCCCGAGGTTCTCTCGCTGATCGCCCAGATTGACGAATTCAAGGGAGCGTGGCGTGCCTTGGGTCGCATCGCTCCTGACCGTCTCTCCAGTTTGCGGCGGGTCGCCACGATCGAGAGCATCGGTTCGTCAACCCGTATCGAAGGCGCAAGACTGACCGACCGGGAAGTCGAAAGACTCCTTTCGAACCTGCGCATTGGTTCATTTACAAGCCGCGATGAGCAGGAGGTTGCAGGCTATGCGGAGGTGATGGAGACCATCTTTTCGGCCTTCGACACAATCCCGCTTGATGAAAATCACATCCGCCAGCTCCATCGAGACCTTCTGGCTCACTCGACCAAGGATGAGCGTCATCGGGGCAGCTGGAAGGCACTCTCCAACAATGTGGAGGCTTTCGATGAAGACGGTCGGAGCCTGGGCATCGTTTTTGAAACCTCCTCTCCCTTCGAAACACCCGGCCGAATGGCCGATCTCGTAGCCTGGCATCAGGCTCAGGAGAAGGACGGTATTTTTCATCCTCTTCTCGTCATCGCGGTTTTCATCCTTGTTTTTCTGGAAATCCACCCATTTCAGGATGGCAATGGTCGCCTTTCACGGGCCCTGACCACGTTGCTGCTCCTGCGGGCGGGCTATGCTTATGTGCCCTACAGCTCTCTCGAAAGCGTCATCGAGCAGAACAAGGAGGCCTACTACCTGGCACTGCGCCGTACGCAAGGGACGATCCGCACCGATCAGCAGGATTGGAACCCCTGGGTTGAGTTCTTCCTGAGAAGCCTGCAGAAACAGAAACAACGGCTGGAGCGCAAGATCGAGCGCGAACGCATCCTGCTGGGCGACCTGCCGGAGCTTTCCGTTGCGATCCTCGAACTTGCACGTGAGCGTGGTCGTGTGACCGTGTTGGAGGCGGCCAATGCCACGGGCGCAAGCCGGAATACGGTGAAGGATCATCTGCGGGCGTTGACCGAGCAAGGAAGCCTGACCCTGCATGGCGCTGGTCGAGGTACCTGGTACGGCCTGAGCTGAACGGCAAAATGACCGGCGGATATCCGCTAACTATATCGGTGCAGACGGTAAATGCGTCACGAGGATGGGAGAAAAACTCCCAAGTGGACAGCCATGAGTCCGATTCCGCCGCGGTGGTCAATGGAGTCACCAATCCAGATATGCTCAAAAGAGTGGTTGTAGAATTTAAAGAACCAATCGGATTCGCCGGAAAGTCGCCTATTATCGGCATTTTCAGAGGAAGGGTTTCTGGTACGTTCGGTAATTGAACAAAAGCCTAATCTTGAATCAGGATCTATTGGTTCAATTTTCTTCAAGGCAAAAGGGCTGGCGGCGCCGTCGATTGGCGGATGACAAGCGAGTAGTCTACCTCATAGGGGTTGGGCACGCGGTCGCCGTCGAGGCGTGCGAGTATACCCGATCAGGTAAAGCCGAACATGAGCGGCGTTTCTGGTTTGATCGTCGTTACTACACTCCCGGATCAGACCGCGAGTTGACCGAGGGGCTCAACGCGTGGCACCGCCTTGGAGAGGCAAGGTGACGATGTTTTCCGCTTCTCGGATCTGGTGATAATTGAATATCAGCCAGTCGGCAATGACACCACGACTGCGTGACCGCTGGAATCTAGTTCACGACGATACCGATCTATAGTTGCGGGCGTACCGCCGGTCAGGTTCACAAGGCAAGGAAACAGTTTCTCAGCGCTGTATTGGAGCCGACATCCGTTGCGATGACCTTCGCCAGCCGACTGCAAGTGCATATGTCAAAATGGAAGCGGCCAAGGCTTCGATCATCGCGCAAAGGTTGGCAGTTTCGGCCGATCAACTTACACTGACTGGTGTATGGAAGAGAAGCGGAAGATTGTTCAGTGAACGACACTCTAAGTGGTTGGATTCCCGGATCGATTTGCTCAAGGCGCACATCAATTTGGTTAAGGCTGAGCGTGACGCGCACTAAACCGGGATCGCGCCTATTTCCAGATTTCAACCTTGGTTATCTTGTTTGCTGGCGACATCGTCAACATGTATTGTGCAAAGTTGATTTTATCATCACACGTCACTTTGACAATCGTCGTGCCGCTTAGCGATTTTACCTTGTCGATCCTTGCATCGGTCATTCGGTCACACCAGAATCCAGCATTTCGTATTGCCCGAGCTGTTTGGCGCTTGAGGATTCGCGATTCAGTCTGGCCGACAGCGAGACTGACGGGATTCCCCAGAGCAATCAGGACCACAACAAGAATTATCGTCCACAGTTTCATACGGCTCAGTGGCCGCTTTGTTGCCGGTCCTTTCGGTTGCTTTTGCATTATCCTTCATCCTCCACCAATTTCAACGTATCCGCTGCCTTCTTCCGGGCCAATGTGTTTTGCGTCGCAGCAGCCAACGCACCTGTTGATTGGTCTTCCTGACCTGCGACCTGCACCGTGGGTGAGGCAAAGCCAATGCCGTTTGCCGCAAACGCTTCACGGATCATCGCATAGGCCCGGCGCCGAATGGTCGATTGATGACCAGGCTTTGTCATCATCGCAAAACTTAGGTTTATGCCGTAATCGCCAAAAGTCTCGACGCCCTTCATCTTGACGGTTTCAATAATATGCGGCCCCAGTTCCGGCTCTTCGAGCAGCGTGGCGCCAACGCCCTTCACCACCTTTTTAACCTTGGCGATATCAGTGTCGTAATTGACGGAGATCAGGAATTTGTCGATGACCCAGTCGCGGCTCATGTTCTGGACTGCTCCAAGGGAACCGAACGGAACAGTGAAAACCGGACCGCGATGGTGACGCAGTTTAACCGACCGGATACTGAATGATTCAACCGTCCCCTTGTAGCTTCCGCTTTGAATATACTCGCCAACCCGAAAGGCATCATCGGTCATGTAGAAGACACCGCTGATCACGTCCTTGACCAGAGTTTGCGAACCGAAGCCGATTGCCACGCCAAAGATGCCCGCACCGGCAATCAGCGGACCAATCTCGATGCCAAGCCCCGACAGTATCATCATGAGAGCAACCGCAATTATGAACGCAGCCAGAAAGTTTCGAAGAATAGGCAGGAGCGTCATCAACCGTCCGCTGCGTGCCAACTCTGCTTCATCGCCGGCCTCCAGGCGCGCTTTTTCGATCCGGCGATTGATGAGGCCCTTTACAACATGCCAGACAAGATCTGCTGCGAGCACAATCACCGCTCCGCCAACGACGCCACGAACAACCTGTTTGGCAGTCTCGTCCTCCATGAGCCCGATGGCACGCGCACGAGCGACGACACCAAGCCAGGCAACGGCCAATACGATAACCACAAGTCGTGCTCCCCGTTCAACCAACACTTCAAATAGTGTGTTCTTTTGATTTGCCCGATCGAGCGGCCGGGTGAACAGTTGTTGCACGAGATTTGTGGTGGTCCGCAGCAGTGGCGGCAAAATCAGAATGTAAATTCCAATCCACATTGTCAGGCTCAAACCGGCAACCCACAAGACCCAAAGCAGGCAGACGTAAAATGTCAGTCCCCATTCCTTGATACGATGTGCTTCAGGTCCGGTGCTGCGGTCTGGCCGATGCCAGATTGTTTCCAATGCAATCACCAGGAGGCCGAGGCCAATCGTATAAACAAGCAGGCTTTGGACCTCGGGTGCAAAGGCCAACGCCTTCATCGCCGCTGCCGCTGCCCAGCCGGTAAAGAAAATGCCGGCAAACCATGCTACCCGCTTATACCAAAACCGGGCACGGCGCCCGTCCGTGGCGATCAAACGTCTGGTTTCGTTGCCAGGGGCGAGCAGTGCGCCCGCTATTTTCAGGATAAAGCGCCAGACAATAAGTGCCGCAAGCATTGGTACCACCAGGGCGGCAAGAAGCGGCGGCCAGTTGAAGAAAAGGAAACCACCGACACTTACAATTGCAAAGATAACCAGCGGTGCCAGACCGAAGAACGCCGACGCAGCGATCGTTTCCGCAGGTGCTGGCAGATCCCCAGCGGAAAACGTTGGACCGCTTCTTCCCAATGCAAAACGTCGGAATGCGGTTTCAACTCCATACCCCAGTCCTGCAAAGCCGGCGAACAGTGCGAGGACGGATCCAAAACCATAGCCGTTGAGAATAGTGTTTATCTTGTCGTCGGCTCTGGCGAGCTCGCCCGGAGCGGCGGGTATGGCGTGCACCATATCGCGCAGGTGTGAACGAATTCCGTGTGCCCAGGTCATGACTGCGCTCGTAGACAGCTCTTTGCCATCATCCTGCGGCATCACATTTGGTTTTGCCGCAATCCATGATTTGACGTCCGGATCCTCCAGCAACTTCAGCAACTGGTCAATTTTTTCGCCCTGTTGTGCCGGACTGTTCGTTTGGGCATTCGCCAACCTCACAGTCTGGGGAAGCATGGCGAGGACCAGGATCAAAAGAATATGAACCGCTGCAATGTTGATGCGACTAGATCCGGGTACCATTTCTTTTCCTTATGGGACGTGGCCTTGTATTTACTGAATTCCTCGCAAGTGAAAAGACGATATAAGAGATTTGTACTAGGGTAATTCACTATTAATAGACATTTTACGACATATTTTCCGAAAGACGAGTAAATAATTTTAGTTTACAATCGCATTTAATTTGGAAGTGTTGTTCTTCATGGAGAGTTTTAACAATAGCAGGGAATGCACCGAGAAAACGTTCGATTTTTACTTTGATATCGCCAAGACAAATTACCAACTGTGAAATGCCGCGCGGTCAATTGTCTTTGTATGAGATAAGGCCGCGATTGCCGGGTCTGGGGGGGCTTGATGGACAGCGAGGGGCGAACGGGTTTGTTCTACTGCCTGATCATAGTGCTAGGATTGCTGCTTTCGGGCTGCGCTGGGCGGCCGCGTGGTGTGCTCGTGCCGATCGCTAAGGCATCACCCATGTCGAGCCGGGTTGAAATGATCGTGGCAACAACCAGAAGCCGCGCTGACACGCGAGGCGAGATGTTTAGCGGGGAGCGAGGCCTTACGCCATCCTTTGCCGAAATCACGGTATCCATACCGTCCGCAAAACACCGCAAAGTAGGAGAGGTCGAATGGCCAAAGCGCTTGCCTGCGAACCCTCTTACCGATTTTGCCACTCTCAAGGCAGATGAGGTCTCTCGCCCACAAGCGGAAGCATGGCTCAGCAAATCAGTACGCAAGAGCGCCGACCGCGGCGTGTTGATCTTCATTCATGGTTTCAACAACCGCTTTGAAGACTCTGTGTTCCGTTTTGCCCAGATCGTCCACGACGCAGGTGCAAAAAGCGTTCCTGTTCTGGTGACATGGCCCTCAAGAGGCAGTCTTCTGGCCTATGGCTATGACCGCGAAAGCACCAATTATACCCGAAACGCCCTGGAAAATCTGTTGCAGTATATGGCAAAGGATCCGGAGGTAAAAGAAGTGTCGATCTTGGCGCATTCGATGGGCAATTGGCTTGCCCTGGAATCGTTACGCCAGATGGCAATCCGAAACGGGCATCTTCCCGCCAAATTCAAGAATGTCATGTTGGCTGCGCCGGATGTCGACGTGGATGTCTTTCGCTCGCAAATCGCCGACATGGGGAAACAGCACCCGAAGTTCACCCTGTTCGTTTCCCGTGATGATCGCGCCTTGGCTTTTTCACGGCGTGTATGGGGAAATGTCCCGCGACTTGGTTCAATCGATCCCGAGGAAGCTCCCTATAAAACTGAACTGGCGGCCAATGATGTTTCCGTCATTGACCTTACCAAAATCAAGGGCGGTGACAGGCTTCGCCACAGCAAGTTTGCCGAAGCGCCGGAGATCGTACAGTTGATCGGTTCGCGCCTGTCAAATGGACAGGAACTGACGGACAGCCGACTCGGCGTCGGGGACCGGATTGTGGCAGCCACGACCAGTGTCGCGGCGACAACCGGAACTGCCGCTGGTCTCATACTTGCCGCTCCGGCAGCGGCAGTAGATCAAACCACACGGGAAAACTATGCGAGCGGCGTTGAGGCACTCAATCCGGGATTTCAAAACATTTCGGCCAAGAACGCGTGTAGGACCATGCCGGGAAGCAATTCGTGCACCATCGACCGCGAGGAAAAGGTAAATGAAGCGCATTAAACTTATTTTAGCAGTGCCAATGGCCGTGGCAGTTTTGGGCATGGTGGCCGCGACGATATTGACAGCTGTCACGCCGGCAGAAGCGGCACGTCGTGGCGTAGCTGCTCGATGTGGAGCGCGAGGATGTGCCGCTGTTTCTACACGCAGAGTACCAATGGCCCGCCCCGCCATGAGACGGGGTGTCGTGGTCGTCAATCCAAGACGATACTGGCGTCCGGGTGGTGCAATAGCTGCTGGAGCGGCCATCGGCTTTATTGCCGGAGCTGCAGCAGCTTCCGTCGCTGGGCCACCGCCGCAGGCAGGATATTGCTGGTTCTACACCAACAGCAGCAAAACAACTGGATTCTGGGACATATGTCCCCGTTGATGGGCGAGGAGAAAAAGCATGTCTGCGCGAATAGAAAATGTTGAACCACAATCAGGAAATTGGCGTTTCAAACTTGGAATTTTGCTGATCTGCATAGCCGTCGGGCTGTGGATCATCGTGCCACTGGCCGCCGCCACAGGGCTTTCGAGCACGAAAGTCGCCGCCATGACGGGTTTGATTTTTATCGTCAACAAAGTTCTGCTTTTGCTGGTTATAGCGGTTATGGGAAAGGCCGGGTTTCAACAGCTCAAGGCAACTATATTTGGCTATTTCCGTCTGGCGCCTGAAACCGGCATTGGACCGGCACGGTACAATCTGGGACTTGTCATGTTCTGTTTGCCACTGATCAGTGGATGGCTTGAACCTTACATTGATGCTGTGGCCCCGGACCTTCGACCGAACATGTGGCAGTTGCAGCTTCTCGGGGATTTGATGTTCCTGGCAAGTTTCTTCGTTCTTGGTGGCAATTTCTGGGAGAAAATCCGGTCTCTCTTCATTCGTGGTGGTCGTATCTCGTACGGGACCGAAGACGCGACATAACCGTCTTCGGTCACCCGAGTGAAGGATGAACTCCTGCAAAGGACAACAGCGTGGCAGAAGAAGCAACGAATAAACCAGATGTCGTAAAGCCAGCTGGCAATCCACTGCGCAGGGTAGCCTTGATCATCCTGGTTCTGGCTACCGTCGCTTTTATCCTTTCCGTGTTTATGGAAAGGCGAACACCATCATCATCGCAGGCACAGGTTCAGGCCTATGTCGTCGGCATCGCTCCAGAGGTCACAGGACGCGTTGTCGATGTCAGCGTTACCGACAATGCGCGGGTAGAGCCTGAGCAAGTGCTGTTTCGCATTGATCCCGCCCGTTACCTGATTGCAGTCGCCGAAGCGGAAGCAAGCCTTGCCCGCGTGGGCCAGACTATCGGTGCGTCAACAGCGACTGTCGATGCCGTACAGGCCAGGCTGGTGGAAGCGCGAGCCAGCAGGGATAATGTTCGTGAACAAGTGACGCGGTCGATGGAACTGGTCAAGCGCGGCGTATATGCCAAGGCAAAATTCGATGAAGCGAAATCTGCGCTCGATCAGTCCGAGGCCTCTGTAAAGGCAGCGGAGGCAGAGTTGGTCAAGGCCCAGGAGGATCTTGGGCCCGCCGGCGCTGACAACCCACAACTCAAGGAGGCGATGGCAGCGCTCGAGCGTGCGCAACTGGATCTTCTTCACACCAATGTACGGGCGCCGTCAGAGGGCGTTGTCACCAATCTCCAGCTTTCGGTTGGTAAGGTCGTCAGTGTAGCGCAACCCGCCATGACATTCATCGACATCGGGACAGTCTGGATTGCAGCAGCCTTCAAGGAAAACAGCCTCGAAAACGTTGCAGTCGGCAATCAGGCCGAAGTGCTTTTTGATGCCTTGCCAGGCCGTCTCTTCGCCGCCCGGGTAGAAAGTGTCGGGCTTGGAGTGTCTCAAGGTGGGACCGAGCCAAGTTCCGGATTGCCAACCATACGCAGTGACAGTGGATGGGTCAGAGAGGCTCAGCTTTTTCCGGTGAGACTCATTCTGGAAGGCGAACGGCCCAAGGGCGTGCGGTACGGATCGCAAGCCACCGTCGTCATATACACTGGCGATAATCCTGTGACCAATGCATGGGGTACATTGTGGATCAGAATAATGTCGGTTTTAACCTATGTCGGGTAATTCGATCGCCACGACGAGCGAAGCGGCCGAAGCCCAAAAGCGCAAGGGATTGCGTGTCGCAATTGCAGTATCGATCGGCTTTACATTATCAGTGGCATGCGGCTCGATCGTACCGTTTCTCGGCCCGCTTTTCGCTGCACAGTTTCTACTGGCCAGTTCTCGTCCATTGCCGATGGCCAAAACGGTCGGCATGGCTATCATCATCCTGGCAGCTGGGGCCTTTTGTATGGGCCTGACATCACTGTTGGGTGAAAAGCCCATAAGCTTTCTCATGATATTGGGGCTTGCCTATTTTATATGTTTTTTCATTCAGGCCAGCGGCAAGGGCGGTCCCGCTATATTTCTCATTCTGGTGGTCGGGATCATGGTACCATTGCTGGGTATCCTGAACCGTGAGTTGGCCAACTCCATTCTTTCTATTTTGGTGATTGGTGTCCTAACCGGCGCCGGTCTGATGTGGCTTGCCTATGCCTGCGTCCCTGAACCAGTTACCGTGACAGCTCAAGCTATTCCAACGGTCGTGCAGCCGAACCCGTGGTTGCGCGCATTTGCCAACACCGTGATATTGCTGTTTGCGGTGGCAGTCTGTCTCACAAATGACAAGCTGGCAGCAGCACTTGTTATCCCAATCACCGTGGCGTCCTTACTTGGGCAGATCGATTCCACCGCGAGCATGCGAGCAGCAACGGGGCTTGCAGTTGTCAACTTGTTTGGAGGAATATCGGCGTCTATTGCATTTGGAATACTCAACCTGCGCCCGAATCTCTTGTTCATGTTTGTGATAGTCCTCGTCGTTACGCTTTTCATCGGCGGGCGTGCAGCAAGCCGGTCAGCGGAGGCAAGAATGTTCGAGGGGGCTCTGACTATTTTCCTTGTTCTTTTTGGGCTGGGCGTATCGCCGCTGCCAGGGAGCGCGGCAGAGTCTTTCTCGACCCGTATAATCTATGTCGCTGGCGCCATTTCCTATGTTTTCCTGACGACATCTCTGTTGTGGACGCGGCAACGACAGACAATTATCGATTTGGAGGGACGTCATCGTGGTTGATGCGACATCGTCCCCCGTGATCGTATCAATTGTGAACACACTGGAAACGGCGCTTACTCCCGTGTTCTTGCTGGCCGGGACGGCGGGCTTTCTCAATGCGTTTGTGGCGCGGCTTGCCCGCATTTCCGATCGCGTTAATGAAATTTCGCAGCTCATCGATGTAGACCACGAGCTTAACGCTGAACGCCGAATTCAGCTGAAGTATCTTCGCATCAGAACCTTGGCTTTGCAGATCGCCATTGTGTTCGTTACCTGTGCGGGGGTCTTGACTTGCCTTTCGATTATCTCATTGCTTGCCGGCGCGATTGGCCGTTCCGGATTTCGCGCCCACGTCCTTTATTGGTTGTTTGGCAGCGCGGTCTTTTGTCTGGTGGGAGCGCTCATCGCATTCCTGTTTGAAATGTTATCCGCCAGTCAAAGCATGCTCCGGCAAATTGCACGGGATCAGCGCGTAAAACAACGCTGATCAACGCACTGTAATCAAGCAGCGTGTGATCGCATAGGTTTGCCAGAGCCTTGATCTCGTCCGAGTAGTAATTGGCCCTGAACCGAAGCCTGAAGCTCCGGTAAATTTCGGACGTGGAGTTATCGCATGACGATAGCGATCCAGTCCTCTTCCGGCTTGTCCTTGACCTCAGAGCGAAGAGTAGGCGCCTATGCGGAAGCGATGACCTCATCGTCCTTGACCACAGGGAGGTGTCTTTCCAAGCTACGAACCTTGTTTGATCCACGGTAAAGCCAAAGCGCACCCGCGTAGAAGTTGCCCCGCTTTGGACAACATGCAACCTTCTTCAGCAGAAGCGGTGAGATTTCACGCGCGCTGTCTACCGCATCAAAGACGTTGCAGCAAGCAAAGCGGACGCGAAGCAGCCGTCGTTCATCCGGAACGAGGGGATAGCTAAGGGGTCTGTAGTCCACAGTTCGACTATTGAATAGGCAAGACAAAACAGGCTCTTAATTGGATTGTAGACGGTATCGCTACAATCGAAAATGCCCGAAACTTGTCTGTTATCGGCATTTTCAAAGGAAGGGTTCCTGATAAATTCCTTGTTTGAACGCAGCAGTAATCTATAGGGCTGCGATTCAGTTCCATTCAAGATGGAAATTGCGCCTCTTGATTGGACCATTTCCTGCCATTTGATTTTCCGAGCATCTAAAATCTCAGCGAGCGGCCCCGTACGCGGGATGCAGGTCCCTGTCCGGATAACAGTCATTTTCCGGGCTGTTCTTCCCAGCAAGACGGATGACGTGAAAGTATGTTGGGTGCGTATTTTCGATGTCGAGAAGACATTGATTTAAGCACCGGTCGATTACCCCTTCGCAAAATCGCGGGCAGCTTGAATGAATGCGCTGAACGCAGCCGGCGGATTCTTCCTGCCCGGATAGTATAGGGCTAATGGCGCCAGTGGGGGAGTCCAGTCCTCGAGAACGCGCACTAGGGCATAGACTCATAACGACCTAATCCAGATGCGTATTGCGACGAGCTTGACTGCGGCGAGAAAGTTGCGTGGGTCTTTGTCATATCTGGTCGCAATCCCTCGGAACTGTTTGAGTTTATTGAAGAACCGCTCCACCAGATTGCGCTGTCGGTAAACCCAGGAGCTGAATGGAAAACTCTCCTTGCGGGTTCGCTTGGCTGGAATATTGGCCCAGGCTTGCTTTTCCTTGGCCAAGTCGCGCAGAGCATTGGTGTCGTAAGCGCGGTCGGCGAGCAGGATGGTGCCTTTGCGCATGGCCTGCAGCATCGGCTCTGCCATCCGGATATCGTGAGCTTGCCCTGCTGTCAGGTCGAGACTGATCGGTCTGCCGTCTGCGTCGACGACCGCGTGGATTTTCGTCGTCAGGCCGCCACGGGAACGTCCCATGCAACCATCGTCTCGATCCCCCTTTTTCCTGTGGCCGCATGCTGATGAACGCGAACACAGGAACTGTCGATCATGACGATGTCACCGTCGAATGCCTTGGCGATATCGCGCAAGACATGATCCCAGACGCCAGCCTTTCGCCATCGCACGAAACGATTGTAGCACGTCGTGTAAGGTCCATATCGCTCCGGCACATCTGCCCAGGGGGAGCCGGTACGGAAGCGCCACAGAATGCCATTGATCACCCGCCGATCATCAACACGCGGCACGCCACGCGGCTTGTTCGGCAATAAAGGCTGAATAATCGCCCACTCAAAATCGCTTAGATCGAAACGTCGACGTGTCACAAAAGGCCTCCAAATCAAAGCCTCAGTGAATCATCATCTCTTCGTTCAGGAAACCCCGTTTATGAGTTTGCGGCCTAGTCGCCCGGCCGCAATGTCATCGCGCACATCTGCCTCCATAACGTATCCCAGGCCCACTCCATTTTGCGCCGCTATCCTGACAAGGCTTGACTCGTCGAGAGTTATTGAGCCTTGCACATCGATCTGGACAGCGTTCCCATCCTTTTCAAATTTCCACCGAAACAAGGCGTTGTTGGGCAAGCGCGCGCGTATGCACTGAAACCGATATAGGTCGGCTGGCACCGTTGGACTGCCATGAGTGCGCAGGAAGTCTGGTGATGCGACAACGGCATTACTGCGCTTGGTACCGAGTGGCACAGCGATCATGTCGGTCGGCACCAGATCGGCCGGCCTCAAGCCCAGGTCGAACCCCGCCGCAACAATGTCAACGATCCGTCCCTCCGTGACCAGATCGATATGCACCTTAGGGTAGCGCTGCATGAACGACAATATGAGCGGTTCCATCACCTCGCGTGCTGCTGTCGCGAAGGCATTAATGCGCAATGTGCCCGTCGGAGTTTCCTGGAGCGATTGGACCGTGAGCATAGCATCGTGGATCTCAATCATTGCCGGTCCAACCCGCTCGGCAAAGGTTTTCCCCGCGTCGGTGAGCGAGACGCTACGCGTTGTACGGTTGAACAGGCGAACGCCGAGACGCTGCTCAAGCTTCGCAACGGCATTGCTTAATGCTGTGGTGGACATGCCGAGCTCGAGCGCGGCAGCCCTGAACGAGCCGAGGCGCGCGATGCTGAGAACGGCATCCAGGTCGGTAAGAACAGATCGCGCCATTGTCCCTCTTTTCGAAATTCCTCATCCTGCTTTGTCCCAGTTATCGTGTCAACCAGCTCATCCTAGATTACACCTATCGACCTCCTAGGGGGGCGGCGCCCTCAGCTGGCAGAGGCTGGAGTTAAAATTGGAGGAACCAATGACAATCAAACTTCCCAAGGCCATCGAAGCATATTTCGAGGCCGACCGGACAGGCAGCCCGGATGTGATCGCTTCTACATTCACCGAGAACGGCATCGTGAAAGATAAAGGCCTCACGCACCGAGGCCGGGATGCCATCCGCGCATGGATGGCTGATGAAGCTCAGCAATACAGCTATACGGTGGAACCGTTCTTCATTGCCACCGAAAACGGGAAAATCCAGGTGACGGCCCATGCCGTCGGCGACTTCCCGGGCAGCCCGATCGATCTGCGCTTCTTCTTCGTCCTCGCGAACGACAAGGTCGCCGAACTGGAGATCACCGTATGACACAGTTTCTAACCTTGCAGGGCCGTCGTGCCCTGATCACCGGCGGGACCTCGGGCGCCGGCGCTGCAACCGTGGCGCTGTTCAAGGAGCTCGGCGCCAACGTACTGACCACAGCTCGCAAGAAGCCCGCTGACTTCTCCGGAGCGGCGTTTGTCGAAGCCGATCTGACCACCAAGCCGGGGGTTAAAGCCGTCGTCGACGCGGTGCAGCGAGAACTCGGCGGCCTCGACATCCTCGTGAACGTGCTGGGCGGCTCTTCGGCCCCGTCAGGCGGCTTTGCCGTGCTCACCGACGTCGAATGGGATCAAGAGTTCAACCTCAACTTCTTCCCGGCAGTCAGACTGGATCGCGCTCTCATTCCCGGGATGATCGCTCAGGGAAGCGGTGTCGTCATCCACGTCACCTCGATCCAGAGAAGCCTTCCGCTACCCGAGGCGACGACCGCCTATGCTTCGGCCAAGGGGGCACTCAACACCTACAGCAAAAGCCTTTCCAAGGAAGTTTCTCCGAAGGGTGTACGGGTGGTGCGGGTTTCTCCCGGCTGGATCGCAAGCCCGGGATCCAATGGCCTGGCTCTGCGCATAGCCGAGCAAGCCGGTATCAGCTACGACGACGCGGTGCAGGTCATCATGAACTCGCTCGGTGGCATACCGCTCGGACGACCAGCCGCGCCGGAAGAGGTCGCCGATCTGATTGCATTCCTTGCATCGGATCGAGCAGCGTCGATTACCGGAACCGAGCACGTGATTGACGGCGGGACCGTGCCGACCGCTTGAGCATTTGGCCACCTCACGCCATTTCAGGTCAGGCGGGTGCGTCCCACCCGCCGATCTGGGAGTAGATCGCGTCACGCAAATGCCGCACGTCGCGGTTCAACGCAGCGAGTTCCGGTGGTGTCTGCGTCGAGGCTGCAAGCAAGGTATCGCTGAGGCAGCCTGCCTTATGCTGCAAGGCACGACCCTGATCTGTCAGCGCCACCAGAACCTGACGCTCGTTGCTAGCGTTGCGCGTCCGACGCACGAGCCCGGCGGCTTCCAGGCGTTTCAGAAGCGGTGTCAACGTGCTGGACTCAAGAGCTAGTCTATCGGCGATAGAAACCACGGTTTGTTCGTCTTCCGCCCAGAGAACGTTCAGGACGAGATACTGCGGATATGTCAGCCCAAGCTCGTCGAGAAGCGGCTTGTAAGCGCGCTGAACGGCGATGCCGGCGGTGTAGATCGCATAGCAAAGTTGGTCGCGCAGAGGCGGGGGATCGTTATGGCGTTTGGTCATTTTGAACTCCTGAAGACGTCCATATAATCGAACTTATCACGAAAACCAATATTGCGATAAGAATTATGTTGACGTGCAGATCGAGATGTGAAACTTAATAGATATCGCGATAAGAGTTATCGTAATTACCAAGAGGAGAAAGCCATGACACGCAAGTCCATCACCACCATTTCGGCAATCGCAACGGCAGCTTTACTGTCGGTTGCGATACCGCCAGCGAATGCTTCCGACATCATTCCAAAAGATCAATCCGTAAGAAACGTCGTTCTGGTTCACGGCGCGTTTGCGGACGGTTCCGGCTGGAAGGGTGTTTACGACAACCTGACCAAACGCGGCTATCGCGTCACCATCGTGCAGAACCCGTTGACGTCCCTTGCAGACGATGTCGCTGCAACCAAGCGGGCGCTCGAGCGACAAGATGGTCCGGTCATTCTCGTTGGTCATTCTTGGGGAGGCACGGTCATCACGGAAACTGGCATTGGTGAGAAGGTTGCGGGCCTCGTCTACGTCTCCGCTCTCTCCCCCGATGCCGGCGAGACGACGGCTCAGCAATACGAAGGATTTGCGCCCGCTTCTGAATTCGTCATCGAGACTACAAAGGATGGTTTTGGCTATGTCAGCCCAGAAAAGTTCAAAGCGGGGTTCGCACATGACGTTAGCGACGCCGATGTCGCCTTCATGAGAGACGCGCAGGTTCCGATCAACATGTCGGCGTTCGGCACCAAGCTCGAAAATGCCGCTTGGCGTACCAAGCCCAGCTGGGCCGTCATTGCTACTGAAGACAAGGCCTTCGATCAGGCGATGCTGATCCACATGGCTGAGCGCATCAATGCCAAGATCACCAAGGTATCGGCAAGCCACGCCCTGTTCATGACGCAGCCTGCGGTCATCGCCGAGACCATTGACCAGGCGGCCAAGGCCGCCTCGGCGAAAAAGCAGTGATCGACTTCGCGCCCTCCGGGACGGTCGAGACCCTCCCGATGGCGTCGAGACAATCCCGTTAAACAGAACGGCAGGCCCGATGCGAAATAACGGTAGGACGTCGGATCTCTGACCGAGATCCGTAAACATTTCCTTGTCTTAGCGTCCAGGACTCCACCAAATTTACCTGAATCAATTCACGGAGGATCTCACGTGAAACGGCATACCCATGACAAAAATGCACCCGATACCACATTTCACCCACATGGCGCGGTCGGTGACGTCTACGACTTCATCGTCTGCGGCGCCGGCTCTAGCGGCTCGGTTGTTGCAGCGCGGCTGGCGGAGGATGGAGACGCGACCGTTCTGCTGATTGAAGCGGGCGGAGATGATGAATCCGAGACCGTATCGAACCCTGCGCAATGGCCACTCAATCTTGGATCAAACCGGGACTGGGGCTTTGTCGGACAGCCAGCGGCTGGCCTGGATGGCCGCCGACTCCCTCTGAGCATGGGCAAAGGGCTTGGCGGCGGTTCGAGTATCAACGTCATGGTATGGGCCAGGGGACACAAGGAAGACTGGAACCACTTTGCGGCCGAGGCCCGGGATGACGCCTGGGGTTATCAATCGATCCTTGGCTACTATCGCCGGATAGAAAATTGGCAAGGCGTGCCGGACCCATCTCGTCGCGGAACCGGCGGGCCCGCCCATGTATCGCAGCCTGCGTCGCCGCAGCCAGTGGCGCAAGCGCTTTTGAGCGCTGCGTCAGCGATCGGCATTCCGGTCTTCGGTTCAACAAACGGCGAAATGATGGAGGCCGCTGGCGGCGCATCGATTGCTGAACTGCGTATCAGGGAGGGCAAGCGGGAATCGGTGTTTGAATCATACGTTCGTCCGCTGCTGTCGCGTTCAAATTTGACGGTGATAACGGAGGCACTGGTTACGCGTCTCATCTTCGATGGTAAGCGGGTGAGAGGAGTTGAAGCTCTGATCGATGGTCGGCGACGCCAGTTCATGGCGCATTGCGAAACGGTATTGTCGCTTGGAGCGATCAACACGCCGAAAGTCCTTATGCAGTCCGGTATCGGCCCGGAAGACGAACTGCATTCCCACGGCATTCCAGTCGTGCAACACCTGCCGGGGGTTGGCCGCAATCATCAGGATCATCTCGCCTTCGGCTGCACCTGGGCCTACCGAAAACCGGAAGCCATCGGCGGGAGCGGTTGCGAGGCAAATCTCTACTGGAAGAGTGACGCAGGTCTGTCCCAGCCTGATATCCTCCAGTGCCAGTTGGAGTTCGCCGTTCCGTCGCCTCTTGAGGCCGGTCTTGAAACACCGGAGCACGGCTGGACGATGTTCAATGGTCTCGCACAGCCGAAGAGCCGCGGCCGTTTGAGGCTCTCTGGCCCCGACATAAACGATCCCGTCCTGATCGAACCGAACTCACTCAGTGAGCCGGAAGACATGGTAGCAGCGTTGGCCGCAGTCGAGTTGTGCCGCGAACTCGGAAACAGCGATGGCTTCAGACCTTTGGTGACAGGCGAAACCGCTCCCGGTCAGCGAAACAGATCAGGCATGATCGATTTTATCCGTCGCTCGGCCGTCACCTATTGGCATCAATCCTGCACCGCCAAGATGGGACGCGACGCCATGTCGGTGGTCGACAACGAGCTCAAGGTCTACGGCATCGAAAGCCTTCGCATCGCGGACTCCTCGATCATGCCGCGGATTACCACCGGCAACACGATGGCGCCGTGCGTGGTTATTGGAGAGAGGGCATCCGATTTGATCCGAAAGATGCATTTCCTAGGAAATTACTAGGTTTGCGCAATCTATCTCGCATCACCGATCGAAAACTCGGCGGCCTGACTGCGTCGGCCACCGAGTGATTGCCGATCGGCAAAGCGATCGTTCAAATTGGATGAGAGCTCAAAGCCCATCGTATAAGGGTGATCCCAGCAGCTACGCCGCTTTCACGTCGTGCATGGCCTTTGCCAGATGGCTCCTATGGAATGCCATGAGGAACATTTGCCGGTGCTCGCAATAATGTACGTGGTTATGCTATCACGCTCGCCAACGGGATCGGGGCGAATGGTTCACCATTCCGGCTGTTAGAGTTCCTTGATGAGCGGAATGTCGGGCGGAATCTTGAAGACCGGCACATGAGATCCCCGCCGCACAGTTCAAGTTCCTATGTAGGCGCGGCCCGGCTTAAACAAGAAAACCTGAATCGATGGAATTTAAAGAATACCATTCCTGTCGAGATTAAAATTTGGCGCTTAGGCTTTCCGAAATAGCACTCGGGAACCTGATTATGAGCAAGCGCATCGGCCAGTTGAAACTAGGCGCATTCCTGTACCCCACGGGGCATCATATTGCGGCATGGCGCCATCCGCAGGCTCAAGCAGACGCAGGATCGAATTTTGCTCATTACGCTGAGCTGGCGCGCATTGCCGAAGCAGCGAAATTCGATCTGATCTTCATGGCCGATGGCGTTGGTACGCGTGGCACCGATACCGAAGCGCTTAGTCGCACTGCTATCCGTTACGTGGCGCAGTTTGAACCGCTGACGCTTCTTTCGGCCCTTTCTGCCCTGACCGAGCGCGTGGGCTTTGTCGCTACGGCGTCGACGACCTACAACGAACCCTATCACATCGCTCGCAAGTTCGCTTCGCTCGATCATATAAGCGGAGGGCGCGCCGGCTGGAACCTGGTGACGTCAGCCAGTGAAGACGAGGCGCATAATTTCAACCGGGATCATCACGTTGCCCATGCGGAGCGTTACGAACGTGCCGAAGAATTCGCCGATGTCGTTCGCGGACTATGGGACACCTGGGAAGACGATGCGTTCCTGCGCGATAAGCCCAGCGGCATCTACTATGATCCGTCCAAACAGCATCTTCTCAATCATCGCGGCAAGCATTTCAAGGTGAAAGGTCCGCTCAACGTATCGCGATCACCCCAAGGTCATCCGGTGATCGCAAGCCGGCTCATCGGAGCCGGGCAAGGATCTCGCAGCGCGAAGCGCCGAAGTCATTTTCACAGCGCACCAGAATATCGAGGACGCCCGTGCATTCTACCGCGACGTGAAGGGCAGGCTTGCCCGCTTTGGGCGTTCGCCGGAGGATCTGAAGATAATGCCCGGCATTTTCCCCGTTATTGGCAAGACCCTGGCGGAGGCCCAGGAAAAATTTGAGCAGATTCAGGAGCTCATTCATCCGGCCGTCGGACTGTCCCTGCTCAATGGCATAGGCGGCGATGTCGACCTGTCGAAATATCCTCTGGACGGACCTCTGCCTGACGTCACCGAAACCAATGGCAGCAAGAGCCGCCAGAAACTGATGGTCGATCTGGCCCGCCGCGAGAATCTGACGATCCGCCAGCTTTACCTGCGTGTCGCCGGTGCGCGAGGCCATTGGCAGATCGTGGGTACCCCGACGCAAATCGTCGATCAGATGGAAGACTGGTTCACAACCGGTGCTGCCGATGGCTTTAACATCATGCCGCCGCATCTGCCTGTCGGGCTTACAGATTTTGTCGAGCATATTGTGCCGGAACTCCGACGCCGCGGACTTTTTCGCACCGAGTATGAGGGGCGCACATTACGCAGCCATCTAGGTTTGCGTGAGCCGCACCATCCGGCTCAATCAGCTGTTGCGGCCGAATAAACCAACAAAGGAGCAATTATGTCGAGCGTTGCGCGCGTGAAAATCAACAATGTCAGCCGGCGTTTCCAGGTCAATGGAAATACGATCACGGCACTTGATAATGTGAGCCTCGATATTGCGGCAGGCGAATTTGTCACCATTGTCGGAGCCAGCGGTTGCGGCAAGTCGACACTGCTGCGCCTTGGCGCGGGTCTCGATGTGCAACACGACGGCACTATCGAACACGATGGGGCACGGGTCATCGGTCCCAGCCTTGATCGCGGTATCGTGTTTCAGGAGCCGCGCTTGTTTCCATGGTTGACAGTCGAGCACAACGTTGCGCTTGGCCTCGAAAACGCACACTTCTCGAAGGCGGAAAAACGCGAACTCGTTGCAAAACAGATCGCGTTGGTGGGCTTGACCGGCTTTGAGAAAGCCTACCCGCACCAACTATCAGGCGGCATGGCACAACGCGCCGGAATTGCGCGCGGTCTGGTCAATCGCCCTGATGTCCTCTTCCTCGACGAACCTTTCGGCGCTTTGGATGCCATCACCAAGGCTCGCCTTCAGGGGGAGTTGCAGGATATCTGGGCCCAGGAGCAGATTACAATGGTGCTCGTCACGCACGATGTCGATGAGGCTGTCTATCTTGGTGACCGCGTGGTGATCATGTCGCCGAGCCCGGGCCGGATCAGGGAAACCGTCACTGTGGATTTGCCGCATCCGCGCGAGCGAACCTCCGCGCAGCTCGCCAGTATTCGCAACCACGTACTCGATATTCTCAACAGCACGACGAGTGACGACAAGCCGAAGTTCCCGATCAAACAGCCTGCTGCAAAAGAACAGCCGGCTCCCAAGGCAAACCTGATCCATGCCGCCTTACGCCCAAAACCTGCCAGCCGGCCCCTCTATTCATCGACGGAGATTTGACATGAACCTATCCCACTTCACCCGAAGAGCGGTCATTGCCGCATTCGCCTTTTCTTCCTTTGTGTTTCCGGCTATTGCCGAGGAACCACTGACGATCAACGTCGGTTATGCCGCCATCGGCCTCGACAGCCGGCCTTATTCGGAAGGCACTTCCGCAGCAACAGCGAGAGCGGGCGAGTATCTTGAGAAAGAATTCGCCGGCGATCCGAATATTAAGATCGAATGGTTCTTCTTCAAGGGCGCCGGTCCGGCCGTCAACGAAGCCTTTGCCAACAACCAGCTCGACTTTGCTTACCAAGGCGATCTACCCTCCCTGATCGGCCGCGCCAATGGATTGAAGACCAAATATCTTCTGGCCAGCGGTGCACGCAAGCCCCTGTATCTGGCAGTCGCCAAGGATGCCGCGATAAAATCGGTCGCGGATCTGAAAGGCAAGAAAGTCGCCTATCAGCGTGGCACCAATGGACATCTTGCGGCGATCAAGATCCTAGAGGCCAATGGCCTCACCGAGAAAGATCTGCAAGTCATCAATCTCGATAGCGCAGGGACGGTCGCAGCGCTCACAAGCCAGGACATCGATGCGGCATTTGGCGATACAGCACTGATCAATCTCGCCGAAAAGGGCAATGCCAAGGTGATCTACACCACAAAAGGAGACGATCCGCGCTATGGCCGCAATGCTGGTATCGTTGCGCGCGAAGACTTTATCGAAAAGCACCCGAAAATCACCCAGCGCATCGTTGATGCCTTTGTCAAAGCGGCGCAGTGGTCCTCCGACGAGCCAAATCGGGCGGCCCTATTCGACCTGTGGCACAAATCTGGCACGTCCATCCCGATCCTCGAAGAATATTTCAAGAACGACAAACTGGCCTATCGCAACTCGCCTCTCATTGATGATCTGCTCGTCTCGCAGTATCGGGAGCAGGGCGTCAAGGCCAAGGAATTCGGTTTGATCCGTCGCGAGGTCAGCACCGACGGCTGGTTTGAACCTAAATATCTCAATACTTCGCTGCAGAAGCTTGGGCTGCAGAATTTCTGGCAGGCCTATGGGGCAAACGGCAAGCCGCTGGGCTCGTAGTACGAAACAAACCTGGCAGACCATCACATGAGTATCGGATCTAACAGCATCACCATCAAACCTGCCTCTGCGCAACAGGTGGACAAGGCACAAACACAGACGTTTGGAAGAAGATGGGGACTGCACCGTTTTGCGATCGCGCTAGTCCTGCCGGTTGGTCTGCTTATTGCGTGGTGGATTGCCTCGGGGAGGGGCTGGCTGCCGGAGCAGATATTGCCGTCTCCGGCCTATGTCTACTCTACCGCAGTAGACATGATCAGTTCCGGTGAAATCTTCTATCATGCAGGCGTCAGCCTGGGCCGCGTGGCGATCGGATTTCTGTTCGGTGCGATTGCCGGTCTGGCACTCGGCATGGCAATGGGCCTGTCACAACGGGCCGATGACTATGTCAGGCCGCTGTTTCTCGCCTTTGCGCAGATACCGACGCTTGGCTGGATTCCCTTGCTCATGCTGATCTTCGGCATTGGCGAAACCTTGAAGATCATCGTCATCGCCAAGGGAGCACTCGTTCCTATGGCAATAAATACCGCTGCTGGCATCCGTTCGGTTCCCGCCAATTTGGTTGAAGTCGGCCATGCCCTGCGTTTCGGCCGTTGGCAGACCTTGCGTCTCATTGTGCTACCCGGAGCGGCACCCTCTATTTTTACCGGTATCCGCTATGGTCTCACGCACTCCTGGACCGCGCTCGTCGGCGTCGAGTTGCTCGCGTCCTCGGAGGGACTTGGCTATCTGTTGGTTTGGGGCAGACAGATGTTCTGGCTCGACGTTGTCATGGTGGCGATGATCGCTATCGGTATTCTTGGCTTCGTGATGGACAAGGCTCTCGATATCTCGGAGATCTCTGTCCAGCGCTGGAAGCACGAGGAGGGCAGTTGATGTCATTTATCGCGAACTTCCAAACAAGGCGAGCTGTCAAGATCCGGCGCGGTCTGACCACGTAGCGGACGCGTTGGTCACTCCAACCTTCAACAGCCTCAAGCAGATATCATTGCTGGCCTGGATTCCTCTTATATCGATCTGGTTCGGTTTCGGCGAACAGGCGAAGATCGTTTTCGTTGCTCTCGCGGCGTTCATCCCGGTGGTGCTCAATACCTATGAGGGTATGCGCAACACACCGCGTGACCTTATCGAAGTCGGGCAGGCGTTGAGGTTCACACCGCTGCAACGCATCACCCGCATTTTTCTTCCCGCCGCCTTACCTTCGATTGCGACTGGGGTGCATCTCGGGCTGATCTATTCCTGGCTGGCAACCGTTGGGGCGGAATATTTTCTAGCCGTGGGCAGAGGCGTCGGTGGCTTGATCATTGCGGGCCGGGAGCATTTCGACATGGCGCTGGTCATGGTAGGGGTAATCATTCTTGGTCTGGTGGGCTTTACGCTCAACAGACTTGCTGCGGCTGCCGAAGCTCATCTTCTTCGCTGGCGCGTCAGTGCGCATTAACAGCCGGCTTGGCCGCAAACAGGAAATTCGATTGATGTCTACACTCGCCAACGACGGCACCGACACGCCACAACCACCAAATGCTGACCGGATCAGTACGTTGTTGCAGCAACGTTATGGGACGCAACAGGATTTGGCCGGCCAGCTCTCGGTGACAACGGTCATTGAAACACTCCTCGCACACCGGAGCATACGGTTTTATCTGCCGCAATCGGTTCCGGCGACAGCGGTGGAGCTTGCGATCTCTGCGGCACAGTCCGCGCCGAGCTCGTCCAATCTGCAGGCGTGGAGCGTATTGGTAGTTGAAGACGACGACCGCAAAGCGCGGATCAACGCTGTTGCGGGAAATCAAAAGCAAATTGATCAGGCTCCGTTGCTTCTGGTCTGGTTGGCTGACCTATCTCGCTTAAGAAATATAACCAAGACGCAAGGGTCCCCAGCCGAAGGACTGGACTATTTGGAGAGCTTTCTTCTCGCCATTATCGATGCCACACTTGCCGCGCAAAATGCAGTCATGGCCTTTGAATCCCTTGGGCTGGGAACTTGCTATATAGGTGCACTGCGAAACAACCCGGAGGCTATTGCAAGGGAGCTGGCGCTTCCAAAGGAGGTCTTTCCGGTTTTTGGTTTGACTGTCGGGTATCCGAACCCAGGAATCAGGACGGACATCAAACCGCGCCTGCCACGATCAATGGTCTTCCACCGCGAACAATACGGAGCCAACGCAGATAGTGCGGATTTCGGCGACTATAATAAGATACTGCGTGCCTTTCAAAAATTGCAACTTATGCCGGCAATCGATTGGACTGAGCAAATGAGCAGGCGAATTGGCACGAAAGAAGCGCTGAAAAACCGCGATGTACTGTCAAGTGCAGTCAAATTGCTCGGGTTTCGGATCAAATAGGATTGTCCGCTTTTTTTGAGATGTTCGATTTGGCGGGGATGCTTCAAGCACGAGAGCGGAATTTTTTGGGGCGTTTGCCCGCCAGAATGACCTGATTGAAAGCGGCACTACAGGCTTTCAATAGGGATTGTAGACCCTCAGGCTACAATTAAAAACTCCCGAAAATCGCTTGTTATCGGCATTTTCAAAGGAACGTTTCCTGACAACTTCTGAATGAGACCTGCTTCCCTGCACGTACCTTGCCTGGGTTGCTATTTTTAGACCAAACGAGTCTTGCATAACTTTGATACCAGGATAAGCCGGGGCACTATCGCAGGACGCAGACACCTTGCTGAACCCGTTCCACCATCCGTTACGGCAGCTAGGATTGCAAGGTCATTCTAAGGATGGTCTAAGAGCACTCGAAGCAGGATAAAGCCGGTCGATCGATGGGAGAAATTGAGCGCCTTTGCGGGTCAGAAAGTCTTGAAAAGCTTTCATGGCGGGCGACAATGTACGGTCCGTTCTTACAACTGAAAACCATTGTCGGCGTATGGGCATGCCAATGACGTCAAGGATTGCCAGCTTGCCGAATTCCAGTTCGAGTGCAATCGTGTGCGCCGAGATGAAGCCTATACCCAATCCCGCCATTGCAGCCTGCTTGATTGTTTCATTGGATGACATCTCAGTGCCAAGATCATCCAGCCGACCGGGCAGTTCACTTAAGAAAATTTCCAAAGATATCCGTGTTCCGGATCCCGGTTCACGCACGAGAAAGTGCTCCTGGGCGATACGCTCCTTGGTGATATCGCGAAATTTGGCAAGCGGATGATCCGGTGCGGCGATCATAACGAGCGGATGATCCCCGAACACGGTTGAGCGAAGCGGAATATCCTTGGGCGGGCGCCCCATCAGGGCCATGTCGACCGCATGGCTTTTAAGGGCAGCAATCGTCTCGGCGCGATTTCCGATGGCCAGTTTTATGGCGATATCCGGGTGCTGTTTGCGAAAAATCGCCATTAGCTGTGGTGCGAAATATTTTGCAGTTGAAACCACACCCAGTATCAGGCTGCCAACGCGCAAGCCCTTGATTGCATCGATTTCGTCCTCAAGCAGTCGTAGACGCTCTTCGAGCATCTGCGCTGCGTCAAGAAAGGCTAGACCGGCCAGCGTCGGACGAAGCCCGTCATTGGTCCGGTCAAACAAAATAAGTGCCGCTTCTTCCTCAACAAGCTTGAGCTGAATCGTGACCGCAGGAGGCGTCAGGCCAAGTGCGTTCGCGGCACCGACAATTGTGCCGTGTCGTCTGATTGCCTGGATGGCCCGTAGTTGCTTCAAGGTCAGGTTGCGCATCCCCGTACTTAATTTATTTTACTGAGATAGTAAATATAATAAATTTTACTTAGCGAGGGTTCCCTGTTTCGATAGCCCAAGCCTGACAACACGATGATCAAGCCGGGGAGGAATATCATGACAGCGACACTGGAGGCCTTTCTCGCGACCTTTGCCGGTGGAGACGACACCGTTCACATTGCGGTTTCTAAAGTGGTTCGCCGTTTGTCGATAACTGCTGTGGAAATAAGAAATACGATCAATCAAGGCGTGCTTGGCAAGGCGTTTTCACACAATAGTGGCAGCAAGAATGCCGATGGCGATGCTCAAAGCGCGCTCGATATTCTGGCCGATGACATGTTTTTGGAGTCCATGCGGCAGGCGCCGGTTGCCCTTTATGGCTCGGAAGAGCTGGCCCATCCGGCACTGCTCGATCCCGACGCGCCTCTGGCACTTGCCATTGATCCGCTCGACGGGTCTTCCAATATCGATACCAATATCTCGATAGGGACTATCTTTTCCATCCTCCCGGTGGTTGGCCAGCCCGACAGCGAGCCTGGCGCTTCGTTCTTCCAGAAAGGCGAACGTCAGCTCGCTGCCGGTTTCTTCATTTACGGGCCGCAACTCGCACTGGTTCTGACACTGGGAAGCGGGACGCACATCTTCGTATTCTCCTCGCGCCTGGGTACTTTTGTCCAGGCTTATGACAGTGTTGTCATTGCCGACAGGTCGCATGAATTTGCGATCAATGCCGCCAACTATCGTTATTGGAATGAAGCTGTGCGGCTCTATATTGACGATTGTCTCAAGGGAACGGAAGGTCCGCGCGAAAGAGATTTCAACATGCGCTGGATTGCATCGCTGGTCGCTGAAACCTATCGCATTCTCATGCGCAGCGGCGTCTTCCTTTATCCCGGCGACAATCGCAAAGGCTACGGGGAAGGCCGCATCAGGCTGATTTATGAGGCAAATCCCATCGCCTTTCTGGTTGAGCAAGCCGGTGGATCAGCAACCGATACGGCGACACGCATTCTCGATCTGGTCCCCAAATTCATGCATCAACGCGTCCCCTTTGTCTTCGGCTCATCCAGAGAAGTGGCTCGCATCAGTCGATATCATTCGGAACCAAGCAATATCGGCGAACGCGCGCCGCTGTTCAGCAAGCGCGGCCTTTTCCGGGTCTGAGGAGGAAACATGTCTGCAAAGCATCCCATCATCTCAATTACCGGATCGTCAGGCGCCGGAACCACCTCCGTCAAGCGGATTTTCGAGCAGATATTCCGCCGTGAGAACATTGAGGCCGCTTTCATCGAAGGCGATGCCTTCCACAAGTACGACCGCAACGCGATGAAGGCCAAGGTCGCGGAAGAGGAAATGAAGGGCAATCCAAACTTCACCCATTTCAATGCCGATGCCAATGAACTGCAAAAACTCGATGAGACATTCGAAGAATATGCGCGCAAGGGAACCGGCAAAACCCGCACCTACATCCATGACGATGCGGAAGCAGAGCTCTATAGCACACCGGCAGGAACCTTTACCGAATGGCGCGGCTTCGATCCCAGCGATCTGCTTTTTTATGAAGGGCTGCACGGTTGCGCGGTAACCGAAGGCATTAATCTGGCCCGGCATGCGGATCTGAAGATTGGAGTCGTTCCCGTCATCAATCTTGAATGGATCCAGAAGATCCATCGGGACCGCGCCACCCGCGGTTATTCCACGGAAGCGGTCATGGATGTCATCCTGCGGCGCATGCCCGATTATGTCCGGTACATTACTCCACAGTTTACCCTGACTGACATCAATTTCCAGCGGGTGCCGATTGTCGATACCTCAAACCCGTTCATTGCGCGGTGGATACCCACGCCCGATGAATCGATGCTCGTTATCCGCTTTGCCAAACCGCGGGGTATCGATTTCCCCTATCTGCTTTCGATGATCAACAATTCTTTCATGTCGAGGGCCAATTCAATTGTCGTCCCCGGCAACAAACTTGATCTGGCCATGCAACTCATCCTGACACCGCTGATCATGCAATTGATCGAACGTAAAAACCGGGCATCGTGAGGGAGACACCGATGAGTACCTATACTTTGAGGCAAGAAAATCGTGAAGCTGCCAATGTCCGTGAACGGGATATGACCAACGCAATACGCGCTTTGGTCATGGACAGTGTGCAAAAAGCCAATTCTGGCCATCCTGGCATGCCGATGGGCATGGCCGATGTGGCCACGGTTCTGTTCAACCGCTTCATCAAACTCGACCCTCTGCATCCGCTATGGCCGGATCGTGATCGGTTTGTCCTGTCAGCTGGGCATGGCTCGATGCTGCAATACGCCTTGCATTATCTCATCGGATATCCGGATATGCCCATAGAGGAATTGCAGCGTTTTCGCCAACTCGGCGCAAAGACGGCAGGACACCCGGAGTATGGCCATGCGCAAGGTATCGAGCTAACAACAGGCCCGCTGGGTCAGGGTATTGCTACCGCCGTGGGGATGGCGCTGGCCGAGCGTATGCTCGCGGTACGTTTCGGTGAGGATATCGTTGATCACCATACCTATGTAATTGCCGGGGACGGGTGCCTGCAGGAAGGCATAAGTCACGAGGCAATAGATCTCGCCGGTCATCTGAAGCTGTCAAAGCTGATCGTGTTTTGGGACAACAACTCCATTTCAATCGACGGGCCGACATCATTATCGACATCTTTGGATCAACTTGCGCGGTTCAGGGCTGCAGGATTTTACGTACAAGACATAGACGGCCACGATCATGAAGCGATCGCGCAGGCGATTGCTCAGGCGAAGCTTTCCAAGCAGCCATCGCTGATTTCCTGCCGCACATTGATCGGCAAAGGGGCGCCGAATCTGCAGGGAACCGAAAAAACCCATGGTGCTCCTTTAGGAGAGGCGGAAATCGCAGCAGCACGCCAGGCCATGGGCTGGGCGCATGCGCCTTTCCATGTGCCTGAAGACATACTGGAAGCATGGCGCGAAGTCGCACGCAGGGGCGCAGATGAACGGCGTCAGTGGTGTGTGAAAACAGCGGCGTCGCCCTTTGGCGATGAGCTTAGGCAAGCGGTGAAGAAAGAAATACCTGAAACGGTTTTCAAGGATTTGCGGGCTTTTCGTCGCCTGCATCTGGAAAAAGCCACCAAAGTTGCCACCCGCAAAGCGTCTGAAATGGTTCTGGGCATCATCAACAATGCCACCGATCTGACCATAGGCGGTTCTGCCGACCTAACCCATTCGAATCTGACGATTACACCTGGCATGAAGCACATTTCGGCGAATGATTTTTCCGGACGCTATATTCATTACGGCATTCGCGAACATGGAATGGCAGCCGCCATGAATGGCCTGGCACTGCATGGCGGGTTTGTTCCCTATGGCGGTACGTTCCTCGCATTTTCAGACTATGCGCGCGGCGCCATGCGCCTCTCGGCATTGATGGGTCAGCAGGTTATTTATGTCATGACGCACGACTCGATAGGTCTTGGCGAGGATGGGCCGACCCATCAGCCGATCGAACATCTGGCAATGCTGAGGGCCACGCCGGGCCTGAATGTCTTCCGCCCGGCCGACATCATCGAAACGGCCGAGTGCTGGGAACTTGCACTTCGACACAAGGACCGTCCCAGTGTTATCGTCCTCTCCCGCCAGAACCTGTCGATGCTCCGCCAGGCCGACAACACGGAAATCCGTTCAAGCCGCGGTGCCTATGTCCTGCGGGAGCCGGCGGAGCCGCGCGCCATCACGCTTCTTGCAAGCGGCTCGGAAGTAGAGATTGCCTGCACCGCCGCCGACATGCTGTGGGGCCAGTACCAAATCCCTGCCGCAGTCGTTTCAATGCCTTCGTGGGAATTATTTGAGATGCAGACCCCGGCCTATCGCCGGTCTGTCCTTGCCGCAGCTCCGCGCATCGCCGTCGAAGCGGCAGCCAGATTGGGCTGGGACCGGTGGATCGGTGAAAAGGGTGCATTCATCGGCATGCAGGGCTTTGGTGCCAGCGCCCCTGCCTCCGATCTCTACAGGCATTTCGGCATCACACCAGAGAGCATCATTGCCACCACACGCAAGCTCATAAGCTAGGAGGAGTATCGACTATGGCCCGAATTACCTTGCGACAATTGCTTGATCATGCTGCCGAACATGGCTACGGCGTCCCTGCCTTCAACATAAACAATATGGAGCAGGGGCTTGCCGTCATGGAAGCCGCTGCGGCCTGCAAGGCGCCTGTCATCCTTCAAGCATCTCGCGGCGCACGGTCCTATGCGAAGGACGTGATGCTGGCCCGGATGATCGACGCGCTTGTGGAGCTGTACCCCGACATTCCCATCTGCCTGCATCAGGATCACGGCAATGATGAAGCCACATGCATGACAGCAATCCGCCATGGTTTCACTTCCGTAATGATGGACGGGTCGCTTGAAGCAGATGCTGCAACGCCTGCCTCCTATGAGTACAATGTGAGTATCACCCGACGCGTCACCGCAATCGCTCACTGGCTGGGGGTTTCCGTCGAGGGTGAGCTTGGCGTGCTCGGTTCGCTGGAGAGCGGTGAAGCCGAAGCCGAGGATGGGCATGGTGCAACCGGTGTGCTCAGCCACAGCCAGCTTCTGACCGATCCGGATCAGGCCGTCGATTTCGTACTGCGCACCAAGGTTGATGCGCTGGCCATCGCCTGTGGCACGTCGCACGGCGCCTACAAGTTTACACGGGCTCCGGATGGCGACATCCTGGCAATGGATGTTATCGAGCAGATTCACCGGAAACTCCCCAACACGCATCTTGTCATGCACGGCTCGTCCTCCGTGCCTCAATCCCTGCAGGACGTCATCAACCGCTTCGGGGGAGAAATGCCGCAAACCTATGGAGTACCGGTCGAGGAGATCGAACGGGGCATCAAGCACGGCGTGCGTAAGGTCAATATAGACACGGACTGCCGAATGGCAATGAGCGGGCAGTTCCGCAGGATCGCCACGGAAAGCCCATCCGAGTTCGATCCGCGCAAATTTCTCAAACCCGCCATGGATGCCATGCGCGATCTTTGCCGCGACCGTTTCGAGCGGTTTGGAACGGCGGGCCACGCATCGAAAATCAAGGTGACTGAGCTTGACGAAATGGCCAGACGTTATGCAGCGGGCCTGCTCGATCCCCAAATCGCTTCCGCCAGAGCTGCATAAAGCAAAAATATTCAAGGAAAGGACCACATCATGTCGAGCAATTCGGAAACGGTCACCGGGAAAGAGCGCTACAGGTCGGGCGTTATGGAATACAAGAAGATGGGCTACTGGGAGCCCGATTATGAGCCGAAGGATACGGACATAATCGCACTCTTTCGCATTACCCCGCAGGACGGGGTCGATCCGATAGAAGCTGCGGCCGCTGTTGCTGGGGAATCTTCCACCGCCACCTGGACAGTGGTTTGGACGGACCGGCTGACGGCAACGGAAAAATACCGCGCCAAGGCTTATCGCGTCGATCCTGTCCCCAATGGAGAAGGTCAGTATTTCGCGTATATTGCCTATGATTTGGACCTGTTCGAACCGGGGTCGATTTCGAACCTGACAGCATCCATCATTGGCAATGTTTTCGGGTTTAAGCCACTCAAGGCGCTGCGCCTCGAAGACATGCGGCTGCCGGTCGCCTATGTCAAAACATTCCAGGGACCGCCAACGGGAATCGTCGTCGAGCGCGAGCGTCTCGACAAGTTCGGACGTCCATTGCTTGGCGCAACGGTCAAGCCAAAGCTTGGCCTTTCCGGCCGCAATTATGGCCGTGTGGTCTACGAGGCGCTTAAAGGCGGGCTGGATTTCACCAAGGACGACGAGAACATCAATTCGCAACCATTCATGCATTGGCGCGAGCGCTTCCTCTATTGCATGGAAGCGGTCAACAAGGCTCAGGCTACAACGGGCGAGATCAAGGGCAGCTACCTCAATGTCACCGCTGCAACCATGGAGGATATGTATGAACGAGCCGATTTTGCCAAGGAGCTGGGTTCGAATATCGTCATGATTGATCTCGTGATCGGCTACACGGCCATCCAGTCCATGGCGAAATGGGCACGGCGCAATGATATGATCCTGCATCTGCACCGCGCTGGCCATTCGACCTATACAAGGCAAAAGTCGCACGGCGTTTCCTTCCGCGTGATTGCCAAGTGGATGCGGCTAGCGGGTGTCGATCACATCCATGCCGGAACAGTCGTCGGCAAGCTTGAAGGCGACCCGGCAACCACACGCGGATACTACGATATCTGCCGCGAGGACTTCAATCCTATGCAATTGGAGAACGGTGTCTTCTTCGACCAGCACTGGGCTTCACTTAACAAGATGATGCCCGTGGCTTCGGGCGGGATACATGCGGGCCAGATGCACCAACTCCTCGATCTTCTGGGCGAGGATGTCGTTCTGCAGTTCGGCGGAGGCACCATCGGTCATCCGCTCGGCATCGCTGCCGGGGCAACTGCCAATCGGGTCGCGCTCGAATGCATGGTGCTCGCCCGCAATGAAGGACGCGATATCCTGCGCGAAGGTCCTGATATTTTGCGGATGGCGGCGCGCAACTGCCAGCCGCTGCAGCAGGCGCTCGAGGTCTGGAAGGACGTGTCCTTCAATTACACCTCGACCGATTCCCCGGACTTCGTTCCAACCGCAACAGCAGCCGAATAGGAGAACACAGATGCGGATCACTCAAGGAGCATTTTCATTCCTGCCCGATCTCACGGACGATCAGATTACCAGGCAGGTACAGTATTGCATCGACAATGGCTGGGCGGTCAGTCTCGAATTTACGGACGATCCGCACCCCCGCAATACCTATTGGGACATGTGGGCGCATCCGATGTTCGACAATCCGGACGCTGCAGCATTGATGATGGAATTGCGGGAATGCCGTAAGGTCTATGGCGACAGGTATATTCGGTTGGTGGCATTCGATAATTCCCATGGATGGGAATCGGTGAAGCTTTCATTCCTTGTCAACCGACCTGCCGAAGAACCTGGCTTTCACTTGGCTCGTCAGGAAGGAGAAGGCCGCGTGGTTCGCTACACGACCAGCGCTTATGCAACCGACAGACCGGCTGGGCAGCGCTATGGCTGATGCAACCATGACGCTGTCCGCCGACACCGCGAGCGGGGCCTCTGGAGCGGTCGACCTGCGCGCGCAATATGTTGAGTCCGGGGTCAAGGAAGTGCTTGACGAACTTGATCGCGAATTGATCGGCTTGAAACCGGTGAAGCAGCGCATACGGGAAACGGCGGCCTTGCTGTTGGTGGAACGCGCGCGCCGCAGCCTCGGACTTGCGCACGAGACGCCGACGCTGCACATGAGTTTCAGTGGCAATCCGGGCACTGGCAAGACGACTGTGGCGCTGCGTATGGCAAACCTTCTGCACCGTCTGGGGTATATTCGCAAAGGGCATCTCGTGTCGGTCACCCGTGATGATTTGGTTGGCCAGTATATCGGTCATACCGCACCTAAAACCAAGGAGATACTCAAGAAAGCCATGGGCGGTGTCCTGTTCATAGACGAAGCCTATTATCTGCACAGGCAGGAGAACGAGCGGGATTATGGGCAGGAGGCCATCGAGATTCTGCTGCAAGTCATGGAAAACCAGCGTGACGATCTCGTCGTTATTCTCGCGGGCTATGGCGACCGCATGGATAAGTTTTTTGAGAGCAATCCGGGGTTCCGCTCGCGCATAGCCCATCACATCGACTTTCCCGACTACAGTTCCGATGAGCTGCTCAGGATTGCTGAAACCATGCTGGCCAGGCAGAACTATAATTTTGACGAGCCAGGCCGCACGATCATGGCCGATTATATCGAACACCGCCGACGGCAACCACATTTTGCCAATGCCCGCTCGATCCGCAATGCACTAGACAGGGCGCGCCTCAGACATGCCAATCGGTTGTTCGAGGCATCGAACGGTCCAACGGATTCAACGGCCCTGTCCACAATTACGGCAGAAGATATCAGGGGCAGCCGTGTTTTTGCTCGATCAACCGGGAAGGAAAAAGTGCCATGAGCCACGAGGTATTAATTGCACCATCTGTCCTGTCAGCGGATTTTTCCCGTCTTGGCGAAGAGGTGGAAGACGTGATGGCTGCCGGCGCGGACTGGGTGCATCTTGATGTCATGGACGGGCATTTCGTGCCGAACATCACCTTCGGTCCGCAGGTCATAAAATCCATCCGCAACAGGACCAAGGCCATATTTGACTGTCACCTCATGATTGCGCCGGCCGACAACTATCTGGCTGCCTTTGCCGATGCCGGTTGCGATTTTATAACTGTCCATGCCGAAGCTGGGCCGCACCTTGACCGTTCCCTGCAGGCCATTCGCGGCCTTGGGAAAAAGGCTGGTGTGTCTCTCAATCCCTCTACGCCCGAGAGCGCTATCGAGTATGTGCTGGACCGGCTGGACCTGGTGCTGCTGATGACGGTCAATCCCGGTTTTGGCGGACAGGCGTTTATTCCGGCGGTCGTTGAAAAGATCAAACGTTTGAAGGCGCTCATCGGCAAACGGCCGATCCGGATTGAAATCGACGGCGGTGTTACGCCGCTGACAGCGCCCCTTGTCACTGCTGCGGGCGCAAATGTCCTTGTAGCAGGTTCGGCAATCTTCACGGCCGGCGGAAAGCTTGTCTATGCGAGTAACATTTCCGCCATTCGCGAGGCTGCCAAACAGGCAATTCAACACCGGGCTGCCTGAACGGAGAAAAGTATGGCTGCAATAGCACCTCTATGCGATTTTGGCTGGCAGGGCGTGGATGCAACACTCCTTGGTGTGGACGGAAGGCGGTATTCGATCCTGTCACAGGCGAAAAACACAGGCCTGGTCGTTGCATTCATCTGCAATCATTGTCCTTATGTGAAGGCGGTCATTCAGCGCATTGTCCGCGATGCCCGCGATCTGAAACAGCTTGGCATCGGGTTCGTTGCCATCAACGCCAATGACCCCATCGCCTACCCATCCGACTCCTACGAAGGAATGTGCACATTCAGTCGAAAGAATGGCCTGCCTTTTCCTTATTTGCATGATGCGGATCAAAGTATTGCGCGTCTCTACAATGCAGTCTGCACGCCCGATTTTTTTGGATTCAACGCGGCAGGAAAACTGCAATATCGCGGGCGTCTGGATGGATCGCGTAAACAGGAGGCCAGTGCCAATCTGCGCCGTGACCTGTTTGAGGCCATGGTGGAAATTGCCGAAACGGGGTCCGGGCCGCGCGAACAATTCGCCTCGGTTGGCTGCTCCATCAAATGGCGTGATAAATAAAATACACCCGAGCCTTTACGTCCATTGGAGCGTGTAAGGCTCGGGTGGTGGAAATGCCGCCGGTATCGAGGACCGGCGGGCTTATTTGGAATATTGTTTGAGATATGCCTCAAGATTTGTAATGTCGGTTTCATCCTTGAGACCCGCAAAGGCCATTTTGGTGCCTTTGACCTTCGCCTTGGGATCATGCAGATATTCGCGTAAGCTGGCACTATCCCATACCAGACCCGCAGCGCCTGCAGCCTTCATCGCTGGCGAATAATTAAAGCCTGGATGTGTGCCTGCTGTCCTTCCAAACAGGCCGTTCAGCGAAGGTCCGACCTTGTTCTTGTCGCTGTCGGCCACGTGACAGGCCGTACATTTTTTGAAAACCGTTGCTCCGGCCGTTGCATCCCCCTCCTGAGCCGTGGCTCCTCCAGCATAAACAATACTAGCTGACATAGCTGTCAGCATAACAAGATATCGCATGGCATTTCCTCATATTCGCCAAGGGTGCCCTTAGACGAGTACTGGTGCCAGTTTCCATGCACTGTCACCACCATTTTCAGCTGGTCCAATTGACCCCAGCCATTCCAAAACGTTACCTGTGGCTTGGCATAAGTCAATCGCCTCGGGCAAGTAATAACGCCGCAATCTCACATTCCAGGTTTTATGTGGCTGCATGATTGACGCCGGCTTGCAGGAACCGTAACTTGGCCTAGATATTTCTCATCGGGCACCTTGAGAATTCCGGCTGTCATCTTGCTTTGCATTGCCCCTTATTGGGACGTTTGCGGGCAAGGGTAGGATTGAGGGTGCTGAATGGACGTTATCGATCTCGTTTTAACCATTTGCCTCGTGTCGGACCCCTCAAGCTGCCGGGAAGAGCGACTGCATTTTGAAGACAGGGGCGGGATCACCAATTGCCTGTTTTTGGCACCTACCGAAATTGCTAAATGGAGTGAGGAGCATCCCAAGCTTCGTGTTGTCCGATGGAAATGCGTATATCCCACCGGCGAGACGACGTTATAGGATTGTAGACGGCGGGACAGCAAATCGGTCTGGGAGGACATTGTGATATCATATCGACGACTGGGCCGTGCCACCTTCCTGCTGGCGTTGCTGCTTGGCCTGTTCTTCAGTCAAATAGCTGAAGCCGTTGAGAAGGTTCGCGTGGGCGTATTGCGGTTCGGGACTGTGAACTGGGAGCTGGACACCATCAGGCATCATGGGATCGACAACAAATACAATATTGATCTTGATGTGCGTTTTTTTGCCAGCGAAGATGCTACCAATGTGGCAATGATGGCCGGTGATGTCGATATCATCGTTGCCGATTGGCTGTGGGTGTCACGTCAACGCACATCCGGCGAGGACATAAGCTTTGCAGCGTATTCCAGCTCTGTTGGAGCTTTGATGGTACGCGATGGCTCGCCTATAAAAAAACTTGCCGATCTGAACGGCAAGAAGATTGGTGTTGCCGGCGGTCCGCTTGATAAGAGCTGGCTGCTCATACAAGCGCTTGCAAAAAAACAAGCGCTTGATCTGCCTGCACAAAACGAGATTGTTTTCGGCGCACCACCACTGCTTGCGGAAAAGGCGGAACAGGGCGAACTGGATGCCATTTTAAATTTCTGGAACTTTTGTGCACGGCTCGAAGCGCGGGGCTTTCATCGCCTGATCAGCACGAGCGATGCTGCAAGAGATCTGGGCGCCACAGGTGCCGTCTCGGCGATCGGATTTATATTCCGCGAGAAATGGGCCCGTGACCACCCTGAGCTTATTGAAGCTTTTCTCAAAGCCAGCCGTGATGCGAAGAAACTGCTCGCCAGTTCCGATGAAGAATGGCAGCGGCTCTCTCCAGTCATCAAGGCGGAGGGGCGCGAGCTGCAGGTGCTGCGAGACCGCTATCGCGAAGGCATTCCCCGCCGTTCCGTCGAAGAAGAAGAGGAGGATGCCGCAAAACTCTATGCAATTCTTGCCGAACTTGGAGGTGAGCGACTGGTCGGACCTGGCAAAACATTGGCTCCCGGAACGTTTTGGAGGACGCAGTGACGGACCCGGCCCTGATCTCCAACTTCCAGACAGGGAAAGGCGGAGGTTCACGACAATATTGGTCGTCGGTCACGATGGGATGCATTTCCTTTGCAGTTTTGCTCGTCGCATGGCACATCGGAGCTTTGCTTTGGCCAAGCCGGTCCTTTCCCGCGCCTCTTCTCGTCTTGCAGGCTTTCCTGCGTGAGACAGCCAGCGGCGACATGGGCTATCATCTGGGCATGACGCTTTGGCGGGTCGCAGCCTCGTTCTTTCTGGCGATGCTGATTGGCTCTGCTATCGGCGTTGCGCTCGGAAGGCACAGAGGTGCTGATCGGTTTTTCAATCCCTGGGTTATACTGTTCCTGAACATACCCGCTCTGGTGATCATTGTGCTCGCCTATATCTGGTTTGGCCTCAACGAGGCAGCGGCTGTCGGAGCAGTTGCGCTTAACAAGATTCCCAATGTTGTTGTCACAATGCGCGAGGGCGCACGGGCTTTGGATGAGCGCTATGGCGAGATGGCGAAAATTTACCGCTTTGGCCGAATGGACCGGCTGCGTCATATCCTGCTGCCGCAATTGCAGCCCTTTATAGCCGCGGCGTCCAGATCCGGTATTTCCCTCATCTGGAAAATAGTGCTTGTCGTGGAGCTGCTGGGCAGAGCCAACGGTGTCGGCTTCCAGATCAATCTGTTTTTCCAACTCTTCGATGTCGCTGCAATCCTTGCCTACACATTGGCATTCGTTGCGGTGATGCTATTTATTGAACTTGTATTGGTGCAGCCTCTTGAACAAACATCCACACGTTGGCGCCGCCACGAAGCTTAAGGTCGACATAGATGAGAAGTCGTTCCGGTCATCGAATGGCGAAGCTATCACCGTGCTTCAGAATTTGCATTTTGAGGTGGCGCAGAACGAGTTTGCTTGCATTGTGGGGCCGTCCGGATGCGGCAAGACGACGACACTGCGCATATTGCTGGGGCTCGACACCGATTATTGCGGTACAATGCAGCTCTCCGGGCTGACGCATCCCCGCATCGGAGCGGTATTTCAGGAGCCGCTCCTGCTTCCATGGCGCTCCGTTGAGCAAAATGTCCGTCTCGCGCTGCCGGATCACCTCAAGGACACGAATCTCGATGCGCTTTTCAGCACATTGGGCTTGTCCCGGATGAGAACGTTCTACCCGGGGGAGCTTTCGCTCGGGCTGGCACGCAGAGCGGCAATTGCGCGGGCTCTGGCCATTGAACCGGATATTCTGGTGCTCGATGAGCCTTTTGTTTCTCTAGACGAACCCACGGCCCAGCAGCTTCGTCACCTGCTGATGGGCGTATGGGCGGAGCGACCGACAACGGCACTCATGGTCACGCACAATATCAGGGAAGCCATCCTGTTGTCCGATCGGATCATCGTTCTGTCGGATCGTCCTGCACATGTTATCGGAACCTTCGACATCAAATTGCCCCGCCAGAGCAGAACCGAACAGGCAAAGCGGGATATTCTCAGATCATTCCTCGACAGATTTCCGGATGGAGGAGCCTGATATGGCCGGACCTTCGCGACGTACCTTTTTGGGCACCGGATTGCTGCTTGCCGGCTGCTGTATGCCCCATGCACGGTTTGCCAGCGCAGAGCCGGCCGGAACCGAGGCGCTTCCCGTCAAGGAAATAGCAAAAGGCATCTTCGCATTTACCGGAGCGCCGGAGATGATGAGTACCGCCAATGAAGGCGAAATATGCAACATTGGCTTCATCATCGGCAATGAGGGCGTTGCCGCTATCGACAGTGGCGGCAGTGCGGCAGAGGGCAGAAGGCTCGTGGCGGCAATTCGAGCCAAAACGGACAAGCCGATTCGGTATCTCATCAACACTCATATGCATCCCGACCACATTTTTGGAAACTCGGCTTTTGAAGGCACGGGAGCCGTTATAGTGGGTCACTACAATCTGAGACGGGCATTGGCCAATCGCGGCGATTATTATTTGCAAAGTTATCGTGCGATCCTCGGTCCCGAACTCATGTCCAGCATCAGAATAATTCCGCCTGCGATAACCGTTGCCGGCGAGCAGGAGCTGGACCTGGGCAACCGCAAGGTGACGTTGAGAGCTTGGAAACCGGCACATACCGACAATGATCTGTCTGTATTCGATCAACAGACACGGATTCTGTTCACTGGCGACCTGTGCTTTACGCAGCATATCCCCACAATCGACGGGTCGCTGCTTGGCTGGATCAGGCAGCTGAAGGATTTAAGGGAGATTCATGCCGAATTGGCCGTTCCCGGGCACGGGACTGTTCCGGCACCGTGGCCACAGGCACTTGACGATGAAAGTCGTTATTTCGACGCGCTCGCCAGGGACATTCGCATGGCGCTTGCCGATGGCCGCTCCATGACGGATGCAAACCGGACCGCCGCCCAAAGTGAACGCGACAAATGGCATCTTTTCAACCAGTACAATGAGCGCAATGCAACTGCTGCCTATGCCGAACTTGAGTGGGAGTAGCTACTTGTTGGTGTTTGCCAGACCATCGTGCCAAGTGGTATGATAACGACTGGCCGGGCACCGCCAACGAAATTTGGTGGAGGCGAACATGACTTGGAATATGAAGCGAACCAAGGGTTGTGCTGCTGTGATCGCGGCGGGATTGCTTTGGGCCGTCAGTCCGGCAACAGCGGAAAGCCAGAATGCCAGCGCGCCAGAGGCGGCAACGTGGAAGAGCCTGAAGAGCGATGTTTTCGGGAGCCGGCCAATAGAACAGGGCGAGGGGATCGTCAGAATTGAAGCGCCCAAGCGCGCCGAAGACGCAGCTGTCGTTCCTGTCGATATGCACTTCAAGACAGACAGCAAGACGGGACGCATCAAGACCGTGACCTTGATCGTCGACGAGAACCCGGCGCCTGTCGCCGCGGTCTTTACCTTCGGGCAGAACGCTGGCGTCACCCATCTGGCAACGCGCCTGCGGGTTAATGCCTATTCCTATGTGCGGGCTATTGCTGAAACGGAAGATGATAAGCTGCACATGACGGAAGTCTTTGTGAAGGCTTCCGGGGGGTGCTCGGCACCCGCGATGAAGAATCAGGACGAAGCAATGGCATCGCTCGGTAAAATGAAGCTGCGGGTGTTTCCCTCCAAGGCGCCTGGCTTGGTGCCCTTGACCCGGGCCACGGAGATGCAGCTGATGATCCGCCATCCGAACAATTCCGGGTTACAGATGGATCAGTTGACACGATATTATATCCCGGCCCATTTTATCCAGGGGCTCACCGTCTCCCAGGGCAATCAGCTGATCCTGTCGATGCAAGGTGGTATATCGATCTCAGAAGATCCCAATTTTCGGTTCGCCTTCGACGCGAGGACCGGAGAGGAGCTCAAGGTTGAAGCCCTGGATACCGAAGGCAAAAAATTCCAGGATGAATGGCCGCTCGAATCCTCAAGCCTTTGAGCCGTAAACTTTAAAAACAGCGGATGTCTGCCTCTGCCTGAGCCCGCTTGAGTTCGCTGATAGCAGCTTTTGCCGGTGCGCTTTCGCGAAAAAGAACACCGTTCTCACCCGGAACCAGCCCCATTTGCTTATAGGTTTCTGCTGCTTCATAGCGCTCATAGGTCACAACCGAGGCGATAACATCGATTGAACAGGAGCATCGCTGGAGGGTGTCACGATTTTCTCCGTTCGCTTTCATGCAACCGTAAACATACTCTGCAACCGCCGGCGTCGGATAATCTGACGCAGCATGTGCCAGCATTGGAAATGCGATTGCTGCGCTTGCTAACAAAATCGGCTTGATGGTTTTCACTCCAGGCATTTTCATACTCCAGCATTCGGCAATGCTAAATATACATTTTCCGGGCTGTTAATAAAAGAGAATATATGGACGCAAATATAATTTAGATGAAAGTATCAAAGTCCGCCATGGGTCAAATAGTTAGAATAAATCAGAAATCCTTTGTTTTCTTATGCAATGCGGAAGAATTATATTGCAATGCAGCAAATATAAATTCGATAATCATGCTTGCCTAATGAAATTCTTTCTCCTATCGTCATCTTGTTTCCGGCTTCAAGGACGTTGCCGTCAAGGGAGTGGTGACAGTCTTCGTAGGCCAAGCGAGGTGGGCAGTAACGGTGCCCTCTGCGCGCCTGGCTTTGTCGTGACACGCTGCCGGAAATACTTCCCCATTTGCCTGAGCTAGTGGTGCGGACCCGTATGTTTACTCGGTTTTCGCCGATAGTTCATAAATGTGAACTTTGGGAGGACTAAATGCGTGTACACAGAAATTTAATAGGAATTGCATTGGCTACGACAGCCATGACGTTCTCGTTGGCGGGTGGAGCTCTGGCCAATGACGATCTTCAAGGCTTGATCTCGGATTCCAAGAACTGGGCTATCCAGACTGGCGACTATGCCAATACTCGTTACTCAAAACTCAACCAGATTACCAAGGATAATGTCAAGAACCTCCAGGTTGCCTGGACATTTTCAACGGGCGTGCTGCGTGGCCATGAAGGTGGTCCGCTCATTATCGGCGACGTGATGTATGTGCATGCGCCTTACCCGAACACGGTCTTTGCACTTGATTTAAACAATGATGGTAAGATCCTTTGGAAATATGAGCCCAAACAGGATTCCAATGTTATTCCGATCATGTGCTGCGATACGGTCAATCGCGGCGTCGCATACGGCGATGGCAAGATATTCCTGTATCAGGCCGATACAACGCTCGTTGCACTTGATGCCAAGACAGGTGAAGTCGCCTGGTCGGTGAAAAATGGTGAAGCGGCGGACGGTAGCAAAGGCGAATCCGGCACGTCCGCACCAATGGTGGTGAAAGACAAAGTGATTGTTGGCATATCCGGTGGCGAATTCGGTGTGCGTGGAGCGCTCACTGCCTACAACATCAAGGATGGCAAGCAGGCTTGGCGGGCTTGGTCAATGGGATCGGACAAAGAAACACTGATCGATCCCGAAAAGACAACCCAACTTGGCAAACCTGTGGGTGCCGATTCTGGTACGAACACCTGGGAAGGCGATCAATGGAAAGTCGGTGGCGGTACAACTTGGGGTTGGTATTCATACGATCCCAAGCTGAATCTCATCTATTATGGTACCGGCAATCCGTCGACGTGGAATCCAAGTCAGCGGCCAGGCGACAATCGGTGGTCAATGACAATCATGGCTCGTGATGCCGACACCGGCATGGCCAAATGGCTTTATCAGATGACCCCACATGACGAGTGGGATTATGATGGCGTCAATGAAATGATCCTTGCTGACGGCATCGAGGTTGACGGAAAGCCACGTGACGTCCTCGTACATTTTGACAGAAATGGCTTTGCTTACACGATGGATCGTGCCAACGGCGAGCTTCTCGTCGCTAAAAAATACGACCCCGCGGTCAACTGGGCTACTGAAGTCGACATGGACAAGGACAGCAAGACCTATGGCCGTCCGAAGGTTGTCGACAAGTATTCGACACAGGCCCAGGGTGAAGATGTCAATACAACCGGCATCTGTCCTGCGGCTCTTGGCACAAAGGATCAGCAGCCAGCATCGTATTCGCCAAAGACCAAGCTCTTCTACGTGCCGACAAATCATGTCTGCATGGACTATGAGCCCTACAAGGTCAGTTACACTGCCGGTCAACCTTATATTGGTGCGACGCTTTCCATGTACCCGGCTCCCAACAGCCATGGTGGCATGGGTAACTTTATTGCCTGGGATGCTGCAAAGGGCGAGATCGTCTGGTCTAAATCCGAACAATTCTCGGTTTGGTCCGGTGCACTAGCAACTGATGGTGACGTGGTCTTTTACGGAACGCTCGAAGGCTACCTCAAGGCGGTCGATAAGGACGGCAAAGAACTCTACAAGTTCAAAACACCCTCCGGCATTATCGGCAATGTCACCACCTACGAACATAAGGGCAAACAATATGTTGCCGTTCTGTCAGGCGTTGGCGGTTGGGCAGGTATCGGCCTTGCTGCCGGTCTGACCAAGGGCACGGATGGTCTGGGCGCTGTCGGTGGATATGCCGGCCTCTCGGACTATACGGCTCTTGGTGGCCAATTGACGGTCTTTGCCGTTCCTGAGTGACAAGGACGGACTTGTATATCGTTAGCCACGTTGAGGCGGTCGCTAAAGAAGAACCCGGCCATGCCGGCCGGGTTTTTTGCGGCTCCGACAAACAAATGATCAATCGCAACTGCTGACCGGGCTTCCCAGAGCGCTGGCGAGGTTGCAATGAGAGGTTTCTTGATGCCGATCCGATTAACGATTCTTGCCGTAACTGCCAGCTTTGCTCTCTTGGCAAGCTTGGTCAGTACCCATGCCGACGACAAAGCCGCCGCTGCGGTCGCCTCACAGGACAATGGTAAATATGCCGACAAGGAAGGAAACCCTACATTCAAGATACAAGAAGACGGAACGGTCGATTGGTACACCTATAGTGGATATCGTCGCTTCAATTCCGAATGCAACGTGTGCCATGGTGCAGATGGCGCAGGCTCCTCTTTCGCTCCCGCCCTGGCAAATTCTCTGAAAACAATGACCTATGCCGATTTTCTGTCGATCGTGGCGGAGGGCCGAAAGAACCTGAGCGCCGGGAACGAAAAAGTCATGCCCGCATTCGGCGAGAACAAGAACGTTTACTGCTATATGGATGATCTTTATGTCTATTTGCGCGCACGCGCAGTCGGCGATCTCCCGCGCGGCCGTCCGGCAAAAAAAGAAGATAAGCCGGAGGCCGCAAAAGAGGCCGAAACCTCCTGTATGGGTGGTTAGAATGCTGATGAACCGGGCACAAATTGCAAAAATCGTCATGGCTTTCGCTACATGTGCAGCGATAGGCCTGTCCTTCAATGCGTCTGCCCAAGAATCCGGCCTCGGTTCGGCAGGTGAACTGGTGGACCCCGATGTTTTGCGGGTTTGTTCTGATCCTTCAAACCTGCCATTTTCCGACGATAAAGGCAAAGGTTTCGAGAACAAACTTGCTGAGCTCGTTGCAGCCAAGACCGGGCGGAAATCAGTTGCCTATACATGGTATCCAATGGCAACCGGTTTTGTCAGAAATACGCTGCGTGCCAATCGTTGCGACATCATCATCGGTTACGCTCAAGGTGATGAGCTGGTGCAGAACACCAATGCTTATTACCGATCGACTTATGTGCTGATCTACAAGAAAAATACCGGTCTTGATGGTGTGGAAACCATTGAAGACCAGAAGCTTGCCGGCAGGAGGATTGGCGTTGTTGCCGGCACACCCCCGGCAGCCAATCTTGCCAAGGCTGGTTACATGCGCAATGTGCAGCCTTATCCGCTAATGGTCGATACGCGTCTGGCGCCGTCAATGGCAGAGACGATGATCAAGGACTTGAAAAAAGGCTTGATTGAGGCCGCAGTGCTGTGGGGTCCGATGGCGGGTTATTATGCAAAGGAAATTGATCCTGATCTGGTGGTGATCCCCTTGGTGAAGGAGAAATCACGGCATATGGCGTATCGCATTACCATGGGCGTTCGTCCTTCCGATCAGGAGTGGAAACGCACCTTGAATAAGATGATCAGGGAAAACCAGCAGGAGATCAACAAGATATTATTGGATTTCCAGGTGCCGCTGATCGATGAAAAAGACAGGCCAATTACGCAGTAACCACCATTTGTCAGGAGGGCAAAATACGGTGTGGACATGGTTCGGTTTTTGGGCGGTTTTGTTGGGGTTGTCTCAAACGGCTGCCCTTGCGGACGATACCGTTTCCGAGCCCGCAGGCTATAGGCTGGAAAACTATAAGGCACCAGTGCCTGCAACATTGAAGGGCGCGCAGGTTGTCACGACTGAGGAGGCCATCGCATTGTGGAAGAGCAAAGCAGCTGTCTTTGTCGATGTACTGCCTCACGATCCAAAGCCGGCAGCTCTTCCGCAGGGTACGGTGTGGAGGGAAAAGGTAAGGGAGGATATTCCCGGCAGCATCTGGCTCGCGAATGTGGGTTATGGCGTGATTAACAGCGAGACCGAAGCCTATTTCCGTAAGGGGCTGATATCCCGGCTTGGAGACGACAAGCGGCGAAAGATCTTGTTTTACTGCATGGAGAATTGCTGGATGTCATGGAATGCAGCCAAGCGGGCGGTGGAGTGGGGATATGAGGCGGTTCTCTGGTATCCGTTGGGTACGGATGGCTGGGTTGCAGCAAAGCAGCCGACACGGAAAAATGAACCCTATTAATTTCAATCCTGCGCCAAGAAGGCGTATGGTAACGGAGAAAGATCAATCTTTGGTCTTTGTGTAGAAGGAGGAAAGCATGAAGAAGACATGGAAAAAACCTGAAATGTGCCAGGTTGCTGCCGGCATGGAATTGACACGCTATTTGCCCGCAGAATTAAAGGCAAAGAAGTAGCAGCCGGCCGCCCCGCGCAAGATGCTCGCGCGGGGCGACGACTTCTGATTGAATGCAAGGCCGGATGAATTCTGGCAATGAGGAAATACAGCCTGATGCGATTAAAGATCATTGGTTCCGCAGCAGGTGGCGGTTTTCCCCAATGGAATTGCAATTACCGATTGAGCCGTGCTGCATGGAATGGCCAAGCCAATGTTCGCGCTCGGACCCAATCGAGTCTTGCCGCAAGTGCGAACGGAAATGATTGGATATTGTTCAATGCTTCTCCGGATATTCGCCAGCAAATTGCTGCAACGCCGGAACTGCAACCCAAGCCTGACGGCCCGCTGCGCTCGACACCCATCAGGGCTGTCGTACTGACAAATGCTGATGTCGATCATATTGCCGGGCTGCTGAGCATGCGCGAGCGTGAGCCGTTTGTGCTTTATGCTTCGCGCCGCGTTCTTGATGTTCTCGACAGTAATTCGATTTTCAAAGTTCTTGACCGGTCGATAGTGGAGCGGCGGGAGCTTGTGCTGAACAGGCAAACAACGATTGTCGGCACTGATGCAATGACGACGGGAATCACTGTCGAGACCTTTCCGGTGCCCGGGAAAGTAGCATTGTTTCTTGAAGATCCGGCATTGGGCGACAATAATTTCGGCACACAGGACGGCGACGCGGTCGGTCTGAAGATCTCATCGCCCGACGGCGCTGCGGCGTTTTACATTCCCGGCTGTGCCCGCATAGAAGAGTGTCTGAAAGCGAGGCTGACCAATGCGCAATGTCTGTTGTTCGATGGAACGGTCTTTACGGATGACGAGATGATCCGTGCAGGTGTCGGTGTAAAAACCGGAGCACGTATGGGGCATATCCACATCGCTGGAGACGATGGTTCCATGGCTGCGATCGGTGCGCTTGGGATCAGGAAGCGGATATATGTGCACATCAACAATACAAACCCGATTCTGGATGCCACTTCGCCCGAACATGCCGCTGTGGTGCGGGCCGGTTGGAAGGTTGCATTCGACGGTATGGAGATCCAGCTGTGAGCGAATTTGATGATGCGGCACGCAATGGCTTGTCACCCCGCGAACTGGAAGCCGTTCTCCGGGAGGTTGGCGCTGCCCGTTATCACAACAAGCACCCGTTTCACCATCAGATGACAGGCGGGGCCCTCACCAAGGGGCAGATGCAGGCGTGGGCGCTCAACCGTTACTCCTATCAGTCGGTTATTCCGCGCAAGGATGCAGCAATCCTCATGCGCTCCGAAGACCCGGAATTCCGGGCGCAATGGCGCAAGCGTATCGAAGATCATGACGGTGATGACGGTTGGAATGGCGGAATTGCGCGCTGGCTCAAGCTGGCAACGGGACTGGGCCTGGATGCAGACATGGTCAAGAGTGAGAGGAAAGTTTTGCCGGCTACACGATTTGCCGTTGGCGCATATCTTTCCTACTGCAGCAACAAAACGATGCTGGAGGCGGTCGCCTCATCGCTCACCGAATTGTTTTCACCCGTCATCATAACCGAACGCGTGCCCGCAATGCTGGCAAAGTATGACTATATAACAAAGGACATCCTGGCCTATTTCGACAAGCGTCCGGCGCTCGCCTCCCGCGATTCGGATTTCGCGCTGGCTTACGTGATGGAGCATGCCAATACTCCCGAAAAGCAGCAGGCAGTGATCAATGCTCTTGTATTCAAGTGTGATGTATTATGGGCCATGCTTGATGCCCTGTCCCATGCCTACGGACAAAAGGGCAATATTCCCCCCGGCGCTTTCGTTCCGGAGGTATCATGAGTGAGGCCCGCATCCGTGCGATCGTATCACCGAAGTCGCGTCCAGCCCTGAAAAAGCATGCGAGGCTGCAGTACGATAAGGTGCGCGGTGCATGGGCTTTGCTGTCACCAGAACGGATATTCTGGCCCAACGAAGTCAGCCTTGACATTTTGCGGCTTTGCAACGGGCGCAATGAGGTTACGCAAATGATTGCCATCCTTGCAGACCAATACGGAGCGGATGAAACAGAGATCACTTTGGATGTAACGGGCTTCCTGCAGGAATGGTCCGACAAATTTTTGGTGGAGTTGTAATGGAACCTGTACTTCCCCCCATAGGTATGCTGGCAGAGCTTACCCATCGGTGTCCGTTGCAATGTGCATATTGCTCCAATCCTGTTGAGCTTCTCAAGGCTAACCGCGAAATGGATACCGGCGGCTGGATTTCACTCTTCGAGCAGGCCGCGGATCTCGGTGTGCTGCAGGTGCACCTTTCGGGCGGGGAGCCGACATTGCGGACCGATCTTGTGGAACTTGTCCGTTGCCTTGCCCGGCGGGGTGTATACACCAACCTCATTACCGCCGGTGTTGGAATCTCCGAAGGGCGCATTGAGGCGCTGGCCGAAGCCGGGCTCGATCATATACAGCTCAGCTTTCAGGGCGCGTTTGCCACCACGACGGAGAAAATCGGAAACGCTCGCGGGGCTCACGAGAAGAAAATTGAAACTGCCCGGCGCGTAAGGGCAACAGGGTTGCCGTTGACAATAAACGCCCCCATCCACCGTCATAACATGAACGAGGTGCCGGATTTTATTGATCTTGCGCTTGATCTTGGAGCCGAACGGCTGGAGATCGCCAATGTGCAATATGCAGGCTGGGCGCTCCTTAATCGCGATGCTCTCATGCCGCAGCGGGCTGCGGTAGAGCGCCAGGTGCTGATCGTTGAAGAAGCACAAGAGCGGTTGCGTGGCATAATGACCATTGATTTTGTCACACCCGATTACTTCGCCATCTACCCCAAACCCTGCATGGGCGGCTGGGCACGGGATGCTTTCATGGTTGCTCCGGATGGAACCGTCTTGCCATGCCATGCTGCCGCTACAATCAAGACCTTGCAGTTCGAGCGCTTTGGAGACAGGCCATTGAGTGAGATATGGCACGATTCTGCAGCGTTCAAAGCGTTTCGCGGTACAGACTGGATGCAGGAACCCTGCAGAAGCTGTGAGCGCAAGGAGATCGATTGGGGAGGGTGCCGCTGCCAAGCTATGGCCATTGCCGGTGATGCTGCTGCGAGCGATCCCGCATGCATCAAGTCGCCGTTCCATGATCGGATGGGAGCGTTGATCGACCAGGCCACCGGTAAGAAATCATCTGACGGCACATTTGCCTATCGCCGAATAGGGCGTATGAGTGAGCCTATGGTCTGATCAGGGCTCGGGTAATCGTCTTCGATAGTCCATAAAGACGCTGTTCGATGATGATGGGCACTTCGCAGACATAAGTCAGCGAATGCACCCGCTCGTCATAGATGCGTGTTTCCCATGTCAATCGTTGATCGAGTCGATCAAGTTCTTCTGGGTCCGTACCGGGCTTGGCGCGCAGCGCATCAACCTTGGAGGCTTCCCGGCGCAGATCAACCGCCATATCCCTCTGCTTTGCCGCATAACGGGAAATCCCCGCCATAACTTGGACGCGCTCACCGTTAAGCGTATCGAACAATCCCTGGAACAGCAGAAACATCTTGCTGTTGACCTCCTCCTGCGGGAGACTGTCGGCAAGTTCAGTGATCCGTTTCTGCGCATCCTCGAGCGGTAAACGCCGTGCTGCAAGCTCGCTGACCAGTTCCTGGATTTGCGAATCTGTATTCCATTTTGCCGCCGCTTCGGGGATATCCGGACCATCCCAGACCTGACCAATCGAAAGAGCAGGAACCTTGCGTTGAATGCAGGGCCAGCTTGGATCGTTATTGGCTGCAGCAAAAGCTGGAAATATGGACGCCGCACTGGCGCACAGGACGATCATGGCTCCCAAGGCAGTCCGGGTCATGTGTTGCCTCCTTCTTGTTTTTTGACAACAATGCCTCTTGAGGGGTCGTAGGCAATAATTGCTCCAGCGATGAAGAGAACTATAAAACAGCAAACGACAGCCAGAGACAGCCATTCGATCTGCCCGTAAAATGCAAAGCGGATTAATTCTACAGCGTAGGAGAAAGGGTTAAGCAGGCATATCTTGTAAAGAAGGGGGCTCGATTCCTGTACGCGCCAGAGCGGGTAAAGTGCGGATGAAGCGAAATACATCGGGAAGATCACGAAATTCATGATACCCGCAAAGTTTTCCAACTGCTTGACCAGGGAGGAAAGCAGCATGCCGAGAGCACCCAGCATCATTCCCGAGAGGAACAAGGCAGGCAAGATCAGAAAGTAACCCTGTACCGGCGCTTTCACATCCCACAGCCAGGCCACAAAAAGGAAAGCGTAAACCTGGATGATTGAAACCGCGACGCCAGCAAGCAATTTGGAAACCAGAAGGAACCAGCGCGGAAACGGGCTGACGAGCAGGGTACGCATATTGCCCATTTCACGGTCATAAACCATGGACAGCGATGACTGCATTCCGCTGAACAACAGGATCATCCCGCATAATCCCGGTGTGATATAAACCTCATAAAGTACGTAGGTCTGATAGGGTGGGATGATTGAGACACCCAGCACTTGACGAAACCCGGCCGCAAATATGAACAACCACAACAAGGGCCGCACCAGAGAGGAAACAAATCGCTCGCGCTGATTGAGATAGCGCAAGCCCTCGCGGACAAGAATGCCTTTCAGGCATGTTAGATATTGCACGGTGCCAAAACGATTGTGCGGAACATTGCCTGCTGTGGCCTGACTCATAATTGCCTCCCCGTATCGAGCGCCAGAACGCCTGTCAGCCGGGAAAAGGCCTCATTGATCGTCTGCGCTCCCGCATCCTTTACCACTTCGCCCACTGGTCCGTTCGCGACGAGCCTGCCCTGGTTGAGCACGATGATCTGATCGGCGTAGGCAACCTCATCGATGAGATGCGTAGCCCACAGCACGCTTATGTTCTTTTCCTGGACGAGCTTGCGAATGTCGGCAAGGATCGTTGCGCGGGATTTGATATCCAGGCCCACTGTTGCTTCATCGAGGAGAAGCAGGGAAGGTCGGTGGATCAATGCACGAATGATTTCCACTCGCCTTATCTGCCCACCCGAAAGACTGCGGGTCTTTTCATGCAGCCTGTCGCTCATATCGATGGACTGCATGAACTCGTGGATGCGCCGGTCTGCATCCCGCTTTCCTATCCCATGAAGCGAAGCGTGGTACGACAGGTTCTGGTATATGGAAAGATCAAGATCAAGCGTGCGCGCCTGAAACACAATACCCAAGCGCCGTAATGCATTGCCGGGTCTGCGGTCTATATCGTGGCCGAACACGTGGATGTGACCATGACGCGTTGCGTAAAGGTGGCTGATAAGGGAGAAAAGTGTGGTCTTGCCGGCGCCGTTCAATCCCAAAAGCACGGCAAAAGTACCAGGCGCTATCGAAAACGTGACATCGTCAAGCGCCTGGCGTTTACCATAGGAATAACTCACCGAAACCAGCTCGAGCGCCGGGACATCGGTTTCAGGCAAGGGTGTGCCGGGAGTGTGTTTCAGTCCGGCATTCGTAACCATCAAAATTCCCCCTGGTCGTGTGCAATTGCCTGTCACGGCTGCTATTTGATAGTTATTGTACCCTTCATGCCTTTGTCAGCAAGGTCGGGCACCGACCATGTATACTTGCCCGGACGCACGGCGGTAAACTGGACATTGATGGTGCCGGGCGCATCAAATTCCAGCCAGGCCGGGGCGCCGTTCATATGGACTTCAAGATCATTGATGACGATCTGGTTCATCCAGACATTCCTGAACAGATCGGTTGCAAACTTATATTCCAACCCTGCCGCGGACGTGATCTTCCAACGGTATCCCTGTCCTGCCACCAGCTCGAAATCCTTCTGGTTTACGGTAAACTCATCATCTTTTGAGCCAAGGATGAGCTCCGGCACGTTTTTGCTGGCGCGGGTCACGGCCGGCGCCTTGGCCTGCGTCTCCGTCTTCGGGGCAGCCTGTGCGTCATCGTCATCATCGTCATCGGCCTGTGCGAATGCCGGCGATTGAGCGATCAGAACACCAAAAAGTGCCGCCAATGCCAGTGTCTTGTAGTTGGTCATTTGTCTATCCTCCCTTGAAAGCTCATGTCAGTTCGGCGATACGGCAACGCCCCACGGCAATTGTCCGACCGTGACGGATTTGATCGGTTCGTCGGTCGCAGTGTCGATGAAGGTAATGTCATTCGATAGGCCATTTGTGCTGATGATCGTTTTGCCATCAGGCAGGAAGGCGAGCTGCCATACACGCTGGCCCACCAGTATATATTTTTCCACCTCGTAGGTTTGCGTGTTGATCACGGCAACACGATTGGCAGGGCCCAGTGCCACATAGGCTTTTTTGCCATCCGCGGCGATGCGTATGCCTACGGGCTGGATTTGCTCGGAGCGCAGGCCCTGCACTTCAAAGGTGATCTTGTGTTTGACTTCACGCGTGTTGTTATCGATCACCGAGACGGTGCCGCCGATTTCCGCCGAGACCCAGACCTCAGATCCGTCCGGTTTGAATTCGGCAAAGCGCGGGCGGGAATCCACCAGGACATTATCGGTGATTTCATGCGTCGAGGTATCGATGAAATGAGCCATGTTGGTGGTTTCAGAGGTGTTGACAATGGTTTTTCCGTCGGGACTGACCCCCATTCCTTCAGGTTCTACCCCCACCGGGATCTCGGCGATAACGGTTTTTCCTTCAATGTCGATCGCGGTCACCAGATTGTCATCCTCATTGGCAACGTAAAGCGTCTTGCCATCTGGTGACAGGACGAAAAGTTCAGGATCCGGCCCTGACGGCAACGAACCAACAATCTCGTTGGTGGCAGCATCTATGATCTCGACTGTATCGTCGTCGCTGGCACACACGTAAATGAGTTTTCCGTCGTGAGATATTGTAATGCCGCGCGGCCTTTGTCCGACATTGATCGTCTTGACCACCTCCATGGTTTTGGAGTCAACGACGGTGACCGTATTGTCCTTTTCGTTAGACACGTAGACCATGTTTGCCCAGGCGGGCTGTATAAGAAACGGCATTGCTGCTGCGGCCGCAGCAAGCAGGCACATGTGTCGGTGCATTTTGTCCTCCCCTTGAAATTGCGTTGTGATCAAAGCCGGCACTTTGTCTCTGGCCGATCCACTCCCAGCGTGTCGAGTTCCGAAAACTGATGCAGAAACCCTTCCTGGGGCGATGTCGAGACAACTCCGTCAGCGTCGCCAATCAGGATTGGCTGCCTCAGCTGCCAGTTCCAGTCGCGGAAGCTGAGCTTTTGTCCCTTGAAGGCTGCAATCGAAAAATCCTGCGATTTAAGGTAATCCTCAACCTGTTTTGGGTCGTTGGATTTGACGCGCGTTGTTGCCTCGCCAAGAATGCGTACAGCGGTCCAGGCCTGCATGTCTTTGGAAAGCATCCGGCGGCCGATCGTTTTGTTGAAGCGGTTCTGGATCTGGGTTCCGCCCCATTGTTCGCTGGCCGGATGCCAGCTGGACGCGATCAGACCGGCCGTTCCGGCGACGGGTCGGGGTGTCCATGTGCGATAGGGAACATAGCTGCCGAAAACTTCGCTTTCGTCTGCGACGATGACAACATCATGCTCCGGTAGGTTCTGGGTGAAGACCGGCATCTGCTTTTGCACCTGCACGATACCACTGTCGGTTCTGCGGGCAGTCCCCTTATCTTCGTATATGCGCTCTTCAACGATGGTTGCGCCAAATCGTGTGGCTGCCCGTCGTACTGCTTGCGCATAAAGCCCGTCCCGTTCATGGGAGCCATAAAGCAGAACCCATTTGCGCCATTGTTTCCACACCAGATATTGCGCCAGTCCATCGGCCAACATTGTCCGTGTGGGCGCTGTGTGAAAAATATCGGCGCGGCATTCCTCCTCGCGCAGGATATCGTCCGTTGCGCCAACATTGAACAGGACGACACCCGCTTCTTTTGCAATGTCCGCAACGGACAATAGTTGCTTTGCGGAAATGTCGGTCAGGATGAAACGGTCACCCCGGCTCACCATCTGCCTGAATGCGGGGACCACATCGGCATCGAACTTTGTTTCCAAGACGTCCAGCACAAAGCTTTGGCCAAGAAATTTCCCCGTCGTGTTGTTGTCGTTGACAGCGACATTCGCACCGGCAACCCCTTCGTCATGGGGTGGAACATTCAGGACCGAAAGCGCCAGTTGCGGCTCATAAGCGCGCAGATAGCCAATCCGGGTTTCCATGACGGGCTTTGCTGCCTTGTTTGTCAAGGAACTTTGAGCGTATGGCTCACAGACGTTGACGAACTGCAAAAAAAAGCCGAATAAAAACGTGAGAGTGATTGGCACCGTACTCTTCATAACCATACCATTCATACATGCCGCCATTCATGTGATGGCGGTTGATCAAGAACAGAGGTGCCCAAAAATGGTTGTAAACAACCCCGCTATAATCTCAACCCTTGATGTCAGCTTTTCTTTCAAAACAGACGGATTTCGTCGTGCCCGGGGTGTGCTGTGATGGCAAGAATGTTGGCCAGTGTTCAGAACCGCGAGGAAGCCGAACTCGTCTTCCAGAGCGGGGCGGATATCATCGACCTGAAGAATCCGGCAAAGGGGGCGCTTGGTGCCGTTGATCCCGCCAAAGTATTGGAAGTTATTGATTTTGTTGATGGGAGGTGCGCAGTGAGCGCCGCCTGCGGCGACCTTCCGATGGACCCTGAAATCATCAGGGCGACGGCCGAGCGTTTTGCTGCCACGGGTGCCGACTATATCAAGATCGGCTTTTTTCCGTCTCCGAATTTGAGTAGTTGCATGGAGGCACTGAGATCTCTTGCTACACACAATAAATTGATCGGCGTATTGTTTGCCGACTACAAGGACAAATATGGCAGTGACCTGTTTGACCGGCTAAAGGCAAATGGCTTCCACGGTGTAATGATTGATACCGCAGACAAGTCCAAGGGACGTTTGCTCGCTCATATGGCGCCCGACCAGATCGGCAATTTTATCACGGAAGGCCAGGCGCGCGGATTGATGGTCGGAGTGGCGGGATCGCTCGAAGCTCCGGACGTTCCCAGGCTTCTGGCTTATAGTCCGGACTATCTCGGTTTTCGCGGCGCGCTGTGTTCGGGGCGTGACCGCACTGCGGCCATCGATCTTCGTGCCGCAATAAAAATACGCGGCCTCATTCCCGCCGTGCAGGAGAACGGGCCGCCGGCCAGGGTCGACTACAAGCTGCTGGCTGCCCGGGGATATTATCCCGATCCCGCACAGGCTGGACTTGGCACCGACAAGATATTCGTTCGTGCCTTTGTCCTGCCTGTGCAGATCGGGGCATACAGCTTCGAGCACGGGAAATCCCAAAATGTCAGTTTTGATGTCACGGCTGATGTTTTGCGTGTAACCCGAAACCCCGAAGATATGCGTCATGTTGTATCCTACGACCTGATCATGGACGGGATTCGCGCTATTGTGGGCCGTGGACATGTGGAATTGGTGGAAACGCTTGCAGAGCAGATCGCTTCCTTCATTCTTGAAAATCCGCGGGTTACCCAGGTCACGGTGCGTGCGGAAAAACTTGAACTGGGCGCCGGGGGCGTCGGCGTGGAAATCGAGCGCAAAAATGAAATAAAAGCCTCGTTGGTCAAGCCGAGGGGCGCTCCTGTCCAGATCGGGCACAAATTGCCATGAAACCTGCCATCGTGAAACTTGGGGGGAGCACGGCCGGCGAAACGCAGATGCAGCATTGGATCGATGCCATCGTAAATGCGGCATTTCCGGTCGTTATCGTGCCGGGTGGCGGACCATTTGCCGACCAGGTGCGGATATCGCAGCGCCGGCTCGATTACTCCGATCAGGCGGCCCATGCCATGGCGATCCTTGCCATGGACCAATTTGGTATTGCCATTGCGGAACGTCATCCCAGCCTGCGTATGGCGCGCACAGTTCACGAAATCGAGGCATTCCTCTATATGGGGCACACGCCGGTGTGGCTTCCCTCGACGATGACGATCGGCGCTGCCGATATTCCCTGTTCATGGGATATCACCTCGGATAGTCTATCTGCCTGGCTGGCTGGCCTCTTGAGCGCTGACGATATGCTTCTCATCAAGCAGACGGATGAGTATCAGCATTTTTCAACGCTCGAGGAGCTTGCGGCGGCCGGTATTGTCGATGGCATGTTGACGGCCATGCTCACCGGCGATATCCGCGTTCATATTGTGGGCCCGCAAATCATGAATTGGCTCGATTTGCCGTTGACGAAGATACCGGGCAGTTTAATCCTGCAGGACAGACAAATTGAAGCGATGAGCCTGCGATGACCCGACTGCATACACCGCGCTGGGCTTGGGCGCTGACAGGCTCAGGACATTTCTTCATCGAGAGTTTCGAACTGATCCGCACCCTCAGACATTGCGATGTCTTTGTCTCAAAGGCGGCCAATGAAGTGTTGCGCATGTATAAACTTGAACTGGACTTTCCCGCCACGACGCGCGTTCTCCACGACAAGACTGCAAGTTCCGTACCCGTCGGCGGCTTTTATTCGGGTGTGTATCATACGGCGGTCATTGCCCCGGCAACCTCGAACACTGTGGCAAAGTGCGTGGCCGGGATATCGGATTCGCTGCCGACCAACGTATACGCGCAAGCGGGAAAATGCCGGATACCCAGTATCGTTTTCGCCTGTGATACTGCGCCTGAACTTGAAACGATGGCCCCCGGCGGCATGGTAAAGGTCTATCCCAGACCCATCGATCTTGAGAATACGGGAAAACTCAAGCACTACGAACGGACGCTGGTTGTGGAATCCCTGGCCGAGCTGGTGGAGGTGATCGAACGCCGTCAAAGCGAGCTTGGTGGTGATGAGTGAACACCTGATTTTCGTTACCGGGCATCTGGCTCATGCAAGACTGGAGCGCATTCTTGCGGGCATCGATACGTCTGCCTTCACTTATGAGATCGTAGATATAGGGGTCAAGGTTGCCGCCCTGATGACCGAAGATATCATCGTGCGGCGCCTGAAAATGCCGATCAAAGCCGACCGCATTATTCTTCCGGGCCGCTATCGCGGCAAGCTTGACAGTTTGAGCCAGCACTACGGCATCGCGTTCATGCGCGGTCCCGATGAAGTCGCCGATCTGCCGGCCTTTCTCGGGCGGGCAGGAAAACCGGTGGATTTATCCGGCCACGACATGCGGATATTTGCCGAAATAGTCGATGCATCATCGCTTTCCCTGGATGAACTTATGCGGCGGGCAATACAGTTGGCCGATGCCGGTGCCGATGTGATTGATCTGGGCTGCCTGCCTGAAACACCCTTTCCGCATCTTGCCGGTGCCGTGCGCAGCCTGAAGAAAAAAGGCCTGTCCGTCAGTATTGATTCAGCCAATGTTGAAGAATTGGAGACGGGCGCGGCGGCCGGGGCTGATTTTCTTCTCAGCTTGAACGAACATACCCTGCAACTGGCAACCAGATATCCCGTTACGCCGGTTCTCGTTCCCGCCGATGCTGGCGATCTTGACTCTCTTGGCAGGGCAATCACGGCTGCGCAAGCCGCAAAGATCAGCTTCATTGCTGATCCCGTGCTCGACCCAATTCACTTCGGTTTCAGCCAGTCGATCGGGCGGTTTTTGGAGGCGCGCCGCCGCTGGCCCACCATTCCCATGATGATGGGTACAGGCAATCTTACCGAACTTACCGATGCCGATTCATCCGGTGTCACCGCTCTGCTTGCAGGAATCTGTTCGGAGCTTTCGATCGGCAATGTACTGGTGGTCAATGTCAGCCCGCATACCGTCCGTACCGTCGAGGAGCATGATCGCGCCCGCCGTATCATGTTCGCGGCCAAACAGGATCATTCCCTGCCTCGCGGTTATGATGCCGGGCTGCTGCAGGTGCATGACCGCAAACCCTATCCCAGCAGTGTACAGGATATTGCCACCCTGGCTGCTGATGTGCGCGATGCCAATTTCCGGATCATGACGGCGCCTGATGGTGTGCATGTGTTCAATTCCAAGGGGCACAGCGTGGAACAGGATGCATTCGAGTTTTTCCCCGCTCTGGGCGTTGAGGCAGATGGCGCGCATGCGTTTTATCTGGGAGCGGAATTAACAAAGGCCGAGATCGCATGGAAACTTGGCAAGCGCTATAGTCAGGACGAACCACTTGAATGGGGTGTCGGCACACCGGTCAAACCAAAAGATCGCCTCAGGCTGGCGGAAGCGGGACATACGCTTCGTGGAAAAAAGGACAAGACGACTTGACCTATATCAGGGAAACAATCGTCACAACCATGAGTGGCGACGGCATTATCCACATTGCGCCGCTGGGCATTATCCAGCATGGTCAAGGCTGGATAATAGCACCGTTCCGACCCTCAAAAACCCTGGAAAACCTGGCGGCCGTGCCTTTTGCCATAGCCAACTACACCGATGACATGAGAATTTTCGCCGGTTGTCTTACCGGCCGCAAGGATTGGCCGACGGTCCCGATAGATGATTGTCCCGTTCCCAGACTTAAGTCAGCCCTAAGCCACTCTGTCCTCGAAGTGGTTTCCGTTGAAAATGATGAATTGCGGCCCCGGCATATCTGCAAGGTTATATCAGAGGCGATACATGCTCCCTATACGGGGCTGAACCGTGCCAAGGCGGCGGTTCTGGAGCTTGCCATTCTGGTCAGCCGCCTGCAAATGCTACCGCCCGAAAAGGTTGCCGCAGAGATAGACTATCTGAAAATCGCTATCGAAAAAACCGCGGGTCCGGACGAGCTTGAGGCATGGTCATGGCTCATGCAAAAAGTCACGGATCAGCAACCGGCAAGTTAATGGCAAGGTAGGGTCACGATTGCAGATGAATTGAGCCGAGAACGGCGACTGCCGCGGCCGGCGCCGCCTTGGCGGCTGCTTCACGGACATTGTCGCTCGCCGGTATCAATGTGCCAAAATCAAGATAGGGCCGGTTTAATCGGTTGGCCAATGCAGCGACCTGCGGACGGCCGATCCCTGCACCCACCACGGGGGCGGAGCCATCAGGTCCAAGTATTTGTGCAACACGAAAAGCACCGTCGTGGATCATGCGTAGCTGGTGCTCGCTGAACCAACGTGCAATCTCCATCCATTCTTGATCATCGAGATCGCTTCGATCCCGTCCAACCATTCTGGCTATGCGCTCCATGGAGTCCGCCAGGGTTTTCGGTCGACGATCGGCAGACGGATATTTGTCATCCGTCTCTTCAAGAGTGCCCAGAATGCGGCCAATGTCGGCGGTGTTGGCGAAATATTCATTCATCAGGGGTGTCATGGCACCGCGCACGGGAACCAGCGCTGCTATGCCGATGAGTGCCGAACGGGAAAATCCAGTGTAGACCAGCTCGCCGCTGAGCAGTCTCTCGGCATCCGTATAGCCAATATTGGCCAGTTCAGAATTTTTAAATGCCAGAATATCCGTTGTCGTTGAGCCCATATCAACAAACAGGCCATTACCGGCCAACTTTGCGGTGAGCGAGGATGTGGCGTGCCAGTTGGCTGAAGCAATGTCGCCGCCCAGTTTGCGCGCGGCGCTGATTGAGCAGAAGTTCGCGCGGCCAGCGTAAATCAGTGTGTTGTTGCTACCAAACTCTTCTTCGATAAAATCAAGCAAGGCTGCGATGCCCGCATCCCGCGAAGCGAACGTATCGGAAAGTTCACCAGTCATAGTAAAGATGTTGAACACATCTTTTTGCGGTACAGGTTGGATTGCACGCAGGGCATTGCGCGTTTGATCCAATCCCAGCCACAGAGGTGTTTTGAAAATTTCAGCCGAAACGATCATGCCGTTTTCGCACCGCGCCATCTTGAGATGCGCACCGCCAATATCCCAACCATTGATCAGGGGCTTTCTTTCGTTGGCAAATCGGGATTTCATGGACAGACTGTTCCTTGGATTCTTAACGTGCATATCATTCCAGTACTCGACATTAAAGATGGGTTTGTTGTTCGTGCTCGCATGGGTGAGCGCGAATGCTATCGCCCGATTGAGACACCCTTGAGTCAAACGGCCCGGCTGCCGGATGTCGCCAACGGCTTGCGGACAGTCCATCCATTCGAAGCATTTTATATTGCCGACCTCGACGCAATTTTGCACCGTGACTCAACAGAGACCGTCTTGGCCAGGATTGAGCCTCTCCTCGACAGCTACAAAATATGGCTCGATGCCGGTTTTTCGCAGTTGCATCAGTTTGAGACAATTTTGGCCAAGAGGGGTATCTGCCCCGTTCTTGGGTCTGAATCTCAGCAAGATGCATCCGTGCTTCGAGCTTTGCGCAACCACGCACAATTGGTTCTGTCGCTGGATTTTCGCGGTGATGAGTTTATCGGACCTTCATCTATTCTTGAAAGCAATTTAGACTGGCCCGAGCGCATTATCGTTATGACCCTTCGGCGCATTGGAGCCGGTATCGGGCCGGATTTCGACCGGCTAAAAGCAATCAAACAACGAGCCGACGGGCGCATTGTCATGGCTGCAGGTGGTATCCGAAATATCCACGATCTCGAGCGCCTGGAGGAGATCGGCATTTCCGGCGCGCTCGTAGCGACATCACTGCACGATGGAACATTGAACCGGCAGGCGATTGCCAGTCTCCTCCAGTGATTATAGTCAGACAAGGATTGGGAAGAAATTGCCATTTCCCCCCAATCTTCAGTTCAAAAACCCAGACGTTTTGCCAACCGGCGCAACAGGCCATCGGTTTCGACAGAGGGCGAACTCTGTGCGGGGTTGTCTCGTGTCTAAGCGCTGAATGGATGCTTGACTGAATCGCGGGCTGCAGTTGCTTCCGCCGCTGTAGGCTTGCCGGTCACCGCCCTTTCGATGGCTTCCTTGGTCGCGCGATAGTTAAAGTCCTGGATTTTGGCATCATCCTCTGCTTCCCAGTGAATGAAGACGCCAACGCAGATAAAGACATCATCGGCTTCGTCAGCCGGGATTGTGCCATCGGCAACACTGTCCTGAACAGCCTTCGCCACAGCATGCTGTGCGGGACCGAACATCTGGACAGCCTGCTTTGCTCCTTTAATGGTCACCTTGTTGAACAGGATCGTGTTCGGTTTGCAGGCCATATTGGGCGCTATGACCGCAAGAAGAGACGTAAACCCGTCCTTGTTGTTGGTCAGAGCATTGCAGAATGCTGTTTCAACTGCGCTGCCACGCGGCCCGATCAACAGATCGATATGCGCAACTTCATTCCCATCGCCAATCAGCGATTCGCCAACCATAACTTTATTGATTTTTGCCACGGCCAAATTCCTCCCTAAACCGTTTCCAAAAGGTATGTCCACAGACGCCGTACACTCGAGACACGACTCTCGATGGACAGCTATCCTTGTTCACAGCACCCTTGGATGGGGTCGGTTGGCCAGATAGCAGCGGATGAAATCCGCTGCTTAAATTCAAGCATTAACATGGCCATTATGCAAGAGCCAGTTGAGTTTGAATGCAAAAAGGCATGCCACGGTCAGGTCTGCCGATGTTCCAGGATTGACGTTTGCAGCCTTTAGCCTGGCATCAAAGGAAAGGAGCAGTTTTTCACGCTCCCTGCCATCTCGAATGCCCCGTACTTTATCCAGGATTTGCCGCGCTTCATTTCTCGTCTGTTCAGCGATTGCGACACTGTGCTTGCGAACGATGTGACTGTCCACAAAGTTTGAAAGGAAATGAAGGTAGACAAAAACGGTCGGCCACATGTGCTGCTCACCACAGTCCATTGCAGCCATATGTGCCCGAAGCCCTCCATCAAGAATGTCGGAAAAATCGGTCACATATTGCCGAGCGATCATGTCGCGGTCCGCAGCAGCTCCCATTGCTTCCAGCAGTGATACGTCGGGCGCATCGTTGACATCGTGCTCGGGCGCTGAACCAAGCCCGCCCGGGCGCGCATGCACAATGGCGGCAAATATATTGCGGGCGTCCTCTGTACCCAGGCTTTGCAGGGTCGCCTTTATCCCGGTTTCAAGGTCGCCTGCCGACATTTCAGCAGTTTTCGCCAAAGGCGCACAAAGGAGAAGAATTCCAAGATTGGTGTTCGTACCGACCTTGAGCGACGTCGCCTTGACGGCATCCAGAATCCGCTTTCCAACGGAAAGGGCGCGATTGGATATCGGGGCTGCAGACACTTGTGCACTGGCCAGGAATTGCTGGGCAGTCATACGGTGGCCATCGGCAAAACGATGCACATTGCCTGGCTTCAGAGCCTCGATTTCCTGATAGCACGCATAGATGTAGGCTCGCCTGACCTGTTGCCTCGTCAAAGTCACGCCGCAGGTCTTTCGGATAAACCTGGCGCAATCATGGAGACAAGGGCATCCGCAATGCTTTCCGCGATCCGTATAGGAACGACAGACTGCAATCCGGTCCAGGCGGGCATGCTGTTCACCTCGAGAATGAGAAGCCTGCCATCCGATGCCGGAATAATGTCAACTCCGGCAAAGTCGGTCCCGATGGCGGCAGAGGCGGCAAGAGCCAGCTTTTCCAACTCCGCCCGCAATGGCCCGACGACAGTCTGTCCTTTCCCACCCTTGGCGATATTGGTTATCCAGCCTTCGGCGCGGCGTTCCATCATGCCGAGCACCTTGCCGGCACAAGTGAAAACCCGGTAATCGCAGTAAGGTGCACCCGATCGTGCCACGAAACGCTGCAGATAATAGACATCGTCAATTTCTTCCGGATCGGGCAGATCGTCAATGTTTTGAATAAGCCGGATTCCGCGCCCCTGCGAGCCGAAAAGCGGTTTGAGCACCAGTGGTCCCTTGGTCAGCTCGCGCACTGCCACGGCCCTGGCATTGGCGAGGCTTTCCACGGCAAAGGTTTCGGGAGTTGGCAAGCCAGCCTGTGTGAGAAAGAATGTGGTCGTGGATTTGTCGACGCATCGCTCGACGGCTTTTGCCGAATTCCACACGGGCACGCCGAGATGAGCGAGCGCATGCAAAACGCCAAGCCTGCGGGTGATTGCTTCAAATGTTCCTGAAGAAATCGAACGCACAATAGAAGCATCCGGCAGAACGCCATTCATGCCAGGGATCGCAATGCCGGAGGGGTAGCGGCTGTCAAAGCCGATATCCGAAAGCGGATAGGTCAAAACGGTTATGCCACGCTTACGCAGTGCCGTCCGGAGTTCCCTGACTTGCCGGTCGATCCGGTCGGAAAGAATGAGTATCGTTTCTGCCATGATCTTCTGCCCTAACCCAGTGACCGCTCGAGCATTTTTTGGTGGATGCTGCCGTTACGGAAGGTATCGCCCGTTTCAATCGCCGTGACAATGACCCGGGCAGGACTGAAAAGACGCGGGTCTATGGCATAAAAGTCTCCTTTGAACTTCTTGAATGTATCGGCGAATGGCTCGCCGTGATCGTGCGAGGTATGGCTGGGCAGCTGTTCGGCCAGTTGACGGGCAGCGTTCGCATCACCTTTCACGAACAATTGCACGGTTCCGCCATAGATGATCGCATCATTCGTCCTACCCATGGCCGTCAGAAAATCCGGATGCGGGGCGGGAATGGGGGCTGTACCAATACCATCGACAATATCATTCAAGGCAAACCCCAGATCATGCGCTTTGTGCATGGCAACTTCGAGCACACGGCCAACGATCTGCACAGCCCCCGTAAGGCTTTGCGTTGGAGCATAGATGAACGTCAGCCCATCGGGGGCAATGCCCGTTGCCTTGGAAACCTTGTCGACAACAGCAGGGGGTGGGGGTTTTGCCGTCTCCAGGATGACAACCGAAGCTTTTGCATCGGGTTCGCGATAATCGATTTCCCGGAATAGTGGCTCGACACGCGCCAGTGCACGCGCCGGACCAGAACCCATGGCGAAATATTCTTCATGCGAGAGATTCCACCCCGCATACTGGCTTGCAAGGCATGCAAGGACGGGTTGTGACGAGCGCACTGTCAGGGCGTAGGGCCACGGGTCATTGTTCATCACCGTTGATACCGTGCCGAGCCCGCCCAAACAGATTTCAATAATACGCAACCCGGCCTCAATGCCACCTTGGCAGTTCGCCCCCGCATCTATCAGCTGCTCGCCGAGACTGCCGCGGCTATATAAAATACCCAGCCTAGAAGCGTCCTCAATCATCCTGATGGTCAGCTGTTGCGCGCTGTGATTCAAATAGGCATGGCCATTTTTCATCGATATTCCTCCCTCCAGTTAACCGCAATCTGTTTGATGCGGTCCTTCACGGCTTTCATCGCTGCAGAAGCGGAGGGAGCCGTGGCAAAGACTGTACAAATGGGATCGCCCGCCTGCAGTGCTGTCCCCGATATCTGATGATCGGCCGTGAAAACTGGCCAGTTGACATCGGGAAACGATCCTAACGCCTTGTCGGCATAGGCGATCCCCGATGCACTGGAACCTGCATAGGACGGAATCTGAATATCCGATCCAATCGTCGCGCGCATATGCTCCAAAAGGAGCGGCGTCTCTTCACAGTCGAAAATATCAAGCGTTGCTCCCGGGCGCGGATTGATTTCAATGAGATGCAAATCCCGATCATCGATGAAGTCGGCGCTGCACAATCCAACGAGACCGGTTATCTCAACCAGGGCATTGAGCCAGGTTTCAATCAGAGCCGCTTTTTTTCTGTCGTAACGGCCGAGCCGGACCGCCCCACCATACCGAAAGGGAGTTTGACTGGTTGGAGAGACCCATTGGCGGCTGAACCCGATCATGTTGGCTCTTTTGCGATCAGCCAGAAACAATGCCGAAAGGTTTCTGCCGGATATAAATCGCTGATAGTAATGCTGCCGACCGATGGAGCTGTCGCACGCCTGCCTGACATGAGAGCCGCCTGCGGCGCCTGAGCGCTTTACCAGCCAATTTTTTAGATCGTTGGGAGCTTCAAAAGCAATTGCCGGATGCGGAATGCCGATTTGGCGGCATAACCGTTGCAGATTGACCGGATCTTTTACCGCTCGGATGGTCTGCGCACTGTTTCCGGCAACGGCAAATCTGCGCGATATCGCTTCGATCACGCCCGGGTTAGCCTCGAATCCGGAACCGTAGATGAGTGCAACCGGCATTTCGTCGCCCGCCAGTTCTTTCAACGCTTCAAGAAGCGCCACTTCCCCGATTCCATCCTGCAAGCTTCCAGAAAGCTTGATCGCCCGCTCGGCAAGAGCCAGAGTATCGCTGTCGTTGAAGAGATCGGCCACCAAAGGCCGCAGCCCCGCTCGCCGCGCTGCTGCAGCCAGAGCACGTCCCGAAACAGCGGCAATCAGAACCGCGCTATTTGGCAAGATCGCGAGCAAGGGTGAACGCATCCCGGAAATCATAGATGACAGGTTTCTTCGCCCTGATCATCTGTTCGAACAAACCAGCTTGAGTCTTGTATTTGATGTTGCCGATCGAGAGTGCACCAATGCCGACGGCATTGGTCGCATTGAGTGGCTCGCCATTTGCGTTGACCTTCAGGCCTTCAATGCCTGCCGGAGGGACAGCATTTACATCTGCCGCCACAAGAAGCGCAGTTGCTGCCTTCAACTGCGTCATTGATAGGACTTGCACACCAGCCTTTGCCGCCGCCAAGACGACTTGCGCCTCCTGCAGGATTGATTTCTTATGGGGCTCCGTCGAACCGTCGACTGGATCCACTGTGACATTGAACCTAGCTTTCATGGAGGCGGCGAGCGTCTTCACGCGTTCCATTCCATCGTGCCCAACGATCGTGACCTTTGCACCGTGTTCCGCCGCGATAACGGCTGTACAGTATCCGACAACGCCAGTTGCACCAAAGATCGCAATTCTTGTGTCTTTCAATTTGCGGTCATGATATTTCGCCAGCGCTTTTTCAACCTTGGCAACCATAGCTGCTGCGGTGGTAAAGGACCCAGCTGGATCGGCAAACACCGAGATGGCAAAGGGCGGAACCATTGCTTTTCTTGCCGCGTTGAGCATGTCGAGCGCCACCGGCGCATCTTTGCCGGCTAAAAATATGCCTGTCGCGACGCCGGCATCGGGAGGACGGGAGAAGATAGCGTCCTGAACAAGATTTCCGACATCAGCAAGAGTAACATCGGTATAGGCCATCACTGAGTCATAACCTGCGTCGAGCGCCATATTGACGTCAAATGGGCTCATTTGCCGGAGAGGTGTCAGCATGTGGAGGATGGTTTTGCGGCTCAATTTTCCGTTCCTTAACAATGGTGGTGCCCATGGTTCAGGGTCAGTTTACATCTTAGGCTCTGGCGAGGTTCAAGAGCGTATGGGTTATCTCGGCGCCCGCATTTCTGCCCGCCACGATCTGGATTTTTGCCCCGGCGTCGGGAGTGATGCTGTTTACGATATGCTCTGCTTGCTTCTGCGAAGCGGCAAAGGCAAAACCTGTCGGCCCCCACGAGCTTTGACCAATCCCGGTTGCACCAGCCTGTGCCAGCCGGCGAATTGTGGCTTCAACACTTCTGCTGGTAAAGATGCCACCCTGCGCAGGAGCGAAATATCTTCCGATTTCATCCTGAATGGCCTGAACGGCCTGTCCGAAAAGTGGAAGGTTCCTTTCCATCAGCGCGGGCATTAAGCTCATGACGACATGGCGACAGATCAAAGCTGATATCTCCACGGGAAACGGAGGGAGCGCCTTGAATGCTTCGATTTCCTCCTGGCCGTGAATACCCTGCGTCGAGGTGTCGAATACGAGAATGACCCGCCATGTTTCGGGGAGGGCAATGCGGGAGATGACTGTTGGCGCTGCGCTTCCATGTCCCCTGCCTGCGTCGATGATGACGCCCCCTTCATTGAAAGCTGCAATTCCTATTCCCGAACGTGAACCGCGCCCGAGCAGTATTGCATCGTTCACGATATCGGGTTCGAAATGGTGCAACGTGCGCAGTGCAGCCGAAATGGCAAGCGCAATTTGGGTGCCAGACCCCAATCCGATATGACTGGGGATGGTACGATGGACTATTACATGATGATGAGCCGCTATGCCAAGATGATTGCAAAATGTTGTCATGTGCTGTGCCACCCGGATCGCCTCGGCACCGTGAATTTCCGGCTTTGACGCCCGCGCAATGGTCACAACGGTGGCGATATCCTCTATAGGCAAGCCAACACTGCCAAAGCGGTCACCGCTCGCGCGCGGAATATCGAGGAAGCCGAGATGAAGACGGGCAGGGACTTTGATCGTGACGGATTCCGACATTTGCTTAATTTACACAATCTCAAAATCGGGCCCTGCAATATATGATATCGTCTTTCCAACAAGGTGCAAGTGTGTTGAACGAACAATCGGGAGGATCGACGATGACGAAAGAAACAGACAGTTTAGGCCCCAAGGAAACAGTTTATTCTGAAAGCGAGATTATGGCGCGTCTTGCAAGGGATCTGCCGCGTTGGCGTTACGAGAATGGTTGGATACGCAGAAAGTATAAGACTCATAGCTGGAAATCCACGCTCATGGTGATCAATACAGTTGGTCATCTTGCAGAAGCCGCCTGGCATCACCCCGATCTGAAGGCATCCTATGCCTGGGTTGAAGTACTTTTGCAAAATCACGAGGCCAAGGGCATCACCGACAAGGATTTTGAACTTGCGATGAAGATCGAGGCGGTTGTGCAATGGCAACCAGGCAAAGAAGGGGGAGCCCTTGAAGGCACGCCTCCTGCCGATCAGCGCTTTGCCTATGTCAAGTACGACTAATTCGCAGATTTTCTGTACAGGCAGGGTTCACATTCGCAAAAAACCAGATAAGGTTTTAGCCAGGCACCAGAAAGTAGCGGAACATGTCGGTTGCATGGATTGGCAGCCAGCCGGTATCATTGATGGATGCTGTTCGGAAGGCTAGCGGCCTCCTGAAAGCCAGCCGCTGTCCGGTTTTTACCATTGATGCTGATGTACACGGCACACGCAGCGCCATTGCGCTGGCCGAGCGTGTCGGCGCTCCTTATGACCATCCTCTGGGTCAGACCCTGTCAAGGGAAGTTGCTCTGTTCACCGATCATGGTGGCATGTTTACCACGGCGGGTGAAGCACGTAACCGTTCGGACGTTATCGTGCTCGTGGGCGATATTCCTCCGCACCATGGCGGACTTTTGCTGGACTGGGCAAGTACGCAACCCCGTTCGGATAAACTCAAAAAACGCAGCTGGTTTCACATTCGCGGCAGTGAATATTCCGGCGCCCCGAAACTGGCGGTGAGGGCAGTGCAGGTCGGCGGAGACGACCTTTCTCTGGGTAATGTCCTTGCTGTTGTGCGCGCGACCCTGCAGGGACGGCAGAGACTCTCCTCCTTGACGAACATTGATCGGCTGCTGAAAAGCCTTTCGGCGGCCCGGTTCCCGGTTTTCGTTTTCTCTGGTGCATCCGGGCAGATGCCTGACCTGATCATGCTACAGGAAATGGTTGCGGACCTGAACAAGAAGGGCCGTGCCAGCAGTGTGTTTCTGCCCGCTGATGAAGCTGCCTGGGGAATGGCGTTGACATCATTATGGATGACGGGATTTCCACCCAGAACAGGATTCACCGATAGCCTCCCAAGCTATGACCCAGTAAGATGGGACATTCAGCGCATGATCCGGGACAAGGAGCCCGATCTTCATGTCTGGATGTCCACGAGAGGCGGCCAGCCGCCTTCCAAGGGCACGCGATTGTCTTTGATTGCACTGGAGAGAACGGCGGTCCCGGTGCAGGGGACAGCGGTGACAATCGCTGTCGGCCAGGCCGGGCTCGATCATGACGGAGTTTGTTATTCCAGCAGGACCGGCACGTTCCGCGCGGTGCAAGCCGTTGAGCCGTCGCAATTGCCCAGCCTGTCCAGTGTTGTCAGACAATTGGCTGTGGCTCTGCCAGGACGAAAGGCTCTTGTATGCTGATTAAACTGACAGGTGGGGAAGTTATCGATCCCGCAAACGGAAAAACCCGCACTCGGGATATCTGGATCAGGGATGGGCTGTTGATCAATGCGCCACCGGGTGAAACTGCAGATCAAACGCATGATGTCTCGCAGTGCATTGTCATGGCGGGAGCCATAGACATTCATTCGCATATCGGTGGCGGCAATGTGAATACTGCCCGGCTGCTTTTGCCAGAGCATCACGCCGCACACCAGAGGCGGCCGGCAGCTACGCCGCTTTCCAATGCCGGATGGTCGACGTTTCGAACTGGATGCCTTTATGCGCAGATGGGATTTACGACGGTCGTTGAGCCTGCAATGGCACCTTCTTCAGCGCTGCATACGCATCTTGAGCTCGCCGATATTCCCATCATAGACAAGGCAACACTGGCAATACTCGGAAATGATGATTTCAGTCTTTCACTGCTCCGGGACAACACATCGTCAGCAATGCTGGATGATTATGTGGCATGGATTGTCGGCTCCAGCCGCGCTCTAGGGGTAAAGGTCATAAATGCTGGAGCAGCAGCGGCCTTCAAGGAGAATGTCAGATCGTTTTCCCTGGACGATGAGGTCCCCGAATATGGTGTGACTTCACGCAAGATCGTCAAATCGCTTCAAGCTTCGGTAACGCGCCTGGGCATTCCCCATCCACTGCATGTGCACGCCAATAATTTGGGCATTGCGGGGAGTGCCGATACGGCTGCGGCGACCATCGAAGCCAGTGAAGGCATACCGCTTCATCTGGCCCATTTGCAGTTCTACAGCTACGGGACCGAAGGGAAGCGGAAATTTTCATCGGAAGCGTCACGCCTGGCCGCGGCCGTCAATGGCAATCGCGACGTGACAATTGACATTGGTCAGGTCATGTTCGGGCAGACCGTCACCATATCGTCCGATGTCATGCGGCAGTTTTCAGCCATAGGCAATGCGAGCCCGAAGAAGTTCGTCATTTTCGATGGGGATGGCAATGGCGGTGGTGGAATTGTTCCCTATCGCTATAAGCAGGATTATTATGGCTCATTGCAATGGGCCATCGGTCTTGAACTTTTTCTGCTGATCAATGATCCTTGGCGGGTATTCTTTACCACGGACCATCCAAACGGTGCTCCCTTCACAGCCTATCCGGAATTGTTCGAGCTACTGATGAGCAGTGCAGCCCGTGATGAGCAATCCTCCAAGCTGAATGCAAGCGCGCTGGAATTAACGACACTCGCATCAATCCGGCGGGAATACACATTCGACGAGATTGCCATAATGACACGCGCTGCACCAGCCAAACTGCTGGGCCTGAAAGATCGAGGTCATCTTGGCGCCGGCGCGATCGCAGATATCGCCGTCTACCGCAAGGGCAGGGACGTGGCCAAAATGTTCCGGGAAGCAGCACTGGTGTTCAAGAACGGCGACCTTGTGGTCAAGAACGGAAAAGTAACCAATTATCGTTGGGGCAAGACCCTGCGGCTCAATCCCCCGGCCGATAAGGCAATCGTGAAACGCATGAAGGCATACCACGAGGAGCGCTATGGCCTGCCGCTTGATTGGTTCACTTTCCCTGACTCCTCCATCCAGAGGGACGAACCATTCGGAGAGGTTCCATGCAACAGCTGATCCGCAATGGTGTTGTGATAGACGATACATTTGCCGAAGCCTTTGGCATGCGTGCGACCGCCATCATCATTACCGCGCCCTCGCTGAAATGGGCACGGCAGGCGGCCATCACCATGACCGGCTTTGCAACTTCGGTAATCGGGTGCGGTTGCGAGGCAGCGATCGATGTGGAGTTGCCAGCGTCGCAAACGCCTGACGGCCGCCCCGGCTGCCGGGTGATGATTTTCGCGATGGGTACGGATGAATTGCAAAAACAGTTGAAAAACCGTCTCGGCCAATGCGTGCTGACCTCGCCTGGCAGCGCCTGTTTCGCCGACCTTGAAGGCACGGCGTCCCTCAATCTCGGCAATGCGTTGCGGTATTTCGGCGACGGTTGGCAGATATCGAAGAAATTCGGCGGAAAACACTATTGGCGTGTCCCGGTCATGGATGGAGAGTTTCTTTGCGAAGCCACCACAGGTCTCAGCAAGCTTGCAGTCGGGGGGGGGCAATTTGCTGTTTCTGGCTGCCGACAGCGACAAGGCGCTGAATGCAGCGGAACATGCCGTCGCAGCCATCGCGAGAATCCCCGGGGCGATCATGCCATTTCCAGGCGGCGTTGTCCGATCGGGCTCCAAGATTGGCGCTAAATATAAGGGTGTGATGGCTTCGACCAACGAAGCCTTCGCCCCGACATTGCGCGGTGTAGTCGACAGTGCACTTACGCCTGAAATCAATTCGGTTCTGGAAGTCGTTATCGATGGTGAAACAGAGGAGACTGTTGCGGCCGCCATGCGGGCCGGCATAAAAGCCGCCATTTCGCTTGGTCCGAAAAAGGGCGCTTTGCGGATCAGTGCGGGAAATTACGGCGGCAAGCTTGGGAAATTTCATTATCATCTGAAGGATTTGCTCCCATGAAAGCGCTTACCTTCGCAATTCTCTCCGAGCCGGAAGAGCGCCTTGACCTTTCACCGCTGACACCTTCGAGGCTTGCCGGACTCTCTCAGGTTCAAATTGCGAAGCTGCGAATTGGAACCAGTTCTCACCCGGTTATGGTCGGCGATGTATTCAATGTTTCAGGCACCGATTTACATTCGATCGTTTTTGAAGGGAGTACCAAACGTTTCGATAGAGTTGGTGCCGGGCTGACAGCAGGATCGATTCGTGTGGATGGCGATGTCGGCAGGGAGGCAGGCAGGAAAATGTCGGGAGGCTCCCTGACTATCCAGGGTAGTGCCGACGATCATGCAGGTTCAGGCATGATTGATGGTCGCATAGAGATCAAGGGCAATACGGGAAGCTATCTGGGTGGGCCACTTGCAGGCGAAATGGTCGGAATGAGCGGCGGATTGCTGATCGTACGCGGCAAGGCGTCGGATTATGCGGGTGACCGTCTGCGGCGCGGTATCATCGCAATAGGTAAAGGCTGCGGTGGCTATGCTGGATACCGCATGATTGCCGGAACAATTGCCATTGCCGGACGTGTCGGGGCTGTTCCCGGCTATTTGATGAAACGTGGTTCGATTCTGTTTGACCGCCACCCCACCGAACTTTCGCCAACCTTCGTGCCATGCGGAGAACCGGATATCGCCTTCTCCAGCCTATTTGACCGGTTTCTCATGCGTGAGAAAATTATGAACCGGCCATTGCTGGGGGATAGACCGGGCAGATATGGCGGCGACAATGCGGTCTTGGGCAAAGGCGAGATTCTGTTCCGTCGGAAATTTTAGGGCTGCACAGGAGCGAAGGATGGAGATATGAGCGAATGGAGACCCATCGAGACGGCGCCGACTGATGGAACTGCCGTCGATCTCTGGATCATGCGTGATGATGGCACAGGATTCCGCGCAACAGATTCAATATTTTGCGATATATGGGTGATACCTATGTACGACAATCAAAAGTTGGGTGAGGAGCTCCATATGGGCTCGAAAGGGCACGGTAAAATTACCCATTGGATGCCCATTCCTGTTGGTCCTGATGGGGAAGCAAATTCCTTATACTAGCACAATGGCTGGGCATCATTGTTTCGTTGCGTTGCCATATAGACAGTTGTGGCCCGTGCTTTCCATACGAATTTTGACCTCACCGAAGATACCCTTGCTAGAATTCGCTCTGATATCTGACGAACGAACTCTTGAGCTCTTTAAGATCATAGATCGTGGCGTTCTATTTGCATTCATCATCCCCTCCCAAGGTGCGGCAACCCATAGCACAGGGTTAACGGTGCCTGACGGGTGGTCCAATCAAGATCCGTCACGGCGATGAACAATCACAGATTAAAACTCAAATGCCCGCCAAACTGCTGCGTAAAAGTTAGATCAAGAAGATTGCACGTGCGGCGCTGCCAGGCATTGCTGGCGTAAGATACTTGGCCGCATGCGAACTTTAAGGCCATGTAGACTTTGAGGAACCGATCAAAAACGGTCGAAAATCGCATATTATCAGCATTTTCAAGAAAGGATTGCTGACAACTTCCCCGTTTACACACAGTCGTAGGTCGTGCGTTCAATTCCATTCAATGCGGAGATTTTTTCAGGTACACTGAGCTATGGAGTTACCCGAGATTACCATCGCGGCAGTTATACTGGCAGCCGGTCAGGCAACCAGAATGCGTAATCACAGTCATAAATTGCTGGCAAAGTTTGATGGCATTCCATTAATTAGACGAACGGTTGCAATCGCAATGGCAAGCAGGTCGTCGTCCGTTACGATTGTCACGGGCTATAGGCGGGAAGATATAGAGAGTTGCATTGATGGCATGGGCGCCCATGTTGTCCATAACCCGGACTTTTCGGTAGGTATAGCCAGCTCTATTGTGGCTGGAATTTCCGAAGAACGCGTAAGCTCCGCCGCCGGCGCAATAGTTTTACTTGCCGATATGCCGAAAGTGGAAACTGAACATTTGAATAGACTGATCACGATATTTCGAGAGAACAAGGGCAACTTCATTGTTCGGGCCGTGTCGGGAAGGGTGCCAGGTCACCCGATCATCCTGCCCTCAACGTTCTACGAAAGGCTGACCACATTGAAAGGCGATTTCGGCGCCCGACAAATATTGGATGCCTTCGAGCCTGATGTAATTGAGGTGGAGATCGGAAATGCAGCCATTCACGACGTAGACACACCGGAAGCAATCATCGCAGCGGGCGGGTTGCTTGATGGAGAGGCCAACCAAACTGGGCCATAAGTGGTATGTTCCAGATGATTGCTCGTCAGCATCTGATAAATTGAGACCAGCTCCCTACCTCCGCAAGAAAGCCGATGTCGAAAATGGAGACTTTCCCCTGGGCGCAAATAGCGATCAAAACCATTAGCAATGGCTGCGACAGCCTCTGCAGCAATTTCAGTTTCGTACAACCGCTGAAACATAGCCACAAAAATAGCATCATTCCGGACGGCCGTTTAAGCACCTTGCGACGGTGCTGCTTCGCCAGAACTTTAAGCCACTGTCTGATGAATCGGCTGCAAAACCCAAATCCCTCCTCGCAATTGGATACTACAGCGGACACGCTGCGCCGGTCTGGACCCATGCCTTAATCAATTCTCCGAATGCTTCCTGAGTTCCCGGGACCGGTTCACGGCCTTCGCCAGGCTTCCAGCCCCAGCCGACCAGATCGTCATGGGCCATATGTTCGACGATTTCGTCGAGCGATTTGCCGCCATTGCGCTGCGGATCTTTTATCTGCGTGCAGATGGCGCCCAAAGACTTGCCTTCCCAGGCCATTTCGATCGGCGCCAGATGCCAGTTTGGATTGCCGGGGATGCTTTTAAGTGTTTCCGCTTGCCCGATGACCGTAACATTCTCCGAGCTATGGCAGGTGGTGCACATCATTCCCGGAACACCCATACCTCCTTCACCGCGGGTAACCGGAGGCTGATGCGGATGCATGGAGATGTTCTGCAGCGGCCTGTCGGTTGCCGGGTGGCAATTGACGCAGCGGGGGTGCTGGATGACCTTGCCGGCCTCTTCAAAGAGGGCAACGGAGCGCTGCTTTTCGTCAGAGATTGATTGAAAGGACGATGCCGGTTTCAAATCGGCAGACACAGGAGCAACCTTGTCCTGCGCGAACGAAATGTTGGAAACAGCAATGACCGCATTGAGGACAAGGCACACGGATATCGAGGTGAACGTAATGTTTCGTATCATCCTGCGTCCCCTTAAGCGGAAAGAACATTGACGATCGGCAAACGCCGTACCGGGCTGTTGGTCAACCGCCGCCAGGCATTGGCGACCGCCGGACCCACGGGGGGAACACCGGGCTCGCCGACACCGGTCGGCGGTTCGGCTGATGGGATGATCGCGACGTCGACAACCGGCATCTCATTGATGCGCAACGAGCGATAGTCGTGAAAGTTCGACTGGATGATCTTTCCGCCCTGAGCAAGCGTTATGGCATCGAACAGGACAGCGCCAAGGCCGTATCCAATGCCGCCCTCCATCTGGGCCTTGATGACATTGGGATTGATCGCGATACCGCAATCGACGGCGCACCACACTTTATGCACCCGGGGAGAACCATCTTCGCCGATCGACACTTCGACGATTTGGGCCACATAGCTGCCGAAGCTCTTGACGACGGCAACACCGCGCTGGCGTCCTTCCGGGGAAGGGGAACCCCAGGCGGCCATCTCGGCAACCTTCTTCAATGTCGCCATATGCCGGGGCTCCTTGGCCAGGAGGGCCAATCGCCCTTCGACGGGGTCTTTGCCCACCTTTTCGAGCAGTTCGTCAACGAATGTTTCAACGGCGAATCCCGTATGGGTATGGCCGACCGAGCGCCACCAGAGCGGTGGCACCACAAGCGTGGTGTTATGCGACATGACACGCAAATTGGGTATGTCATAGGGCAGGTTGGAAGCCCCTTCGACCGAAGTCTCGTCGAGATCAGCCTTGGCCATGATGGATTGACCGACGATGGTCTGATCCCAGCCGACGATCTTGCCGTCAGCATCCATTGCGCCGCGCATCTTGTGGACATACATGGGCCGGTAATACCCGCCGCGAATGTCGTCTTCGCGCGTCCACATGTGCTTGAGGGGGCGGCTGCCGTCGGTGGCTGCGAAAACCGCCGCAGCTTCCTGCATATAGGGCGAGCCGAACTGGGCTTTCCGACCGAAACTGCCGCCGGTAATCTGGGTGTTCACCCGTACTTTTTCCGGGTCCAGCCCGAGAACCTTGGCAGCGGTGCTTTTGTCCATTCCCGGGAATTGCGCGCCGGTATAGATATCGACAGAGCCGTCGGCAGCCCTGATGAAAACGGCATCGAGCGGTTCCATCGGGGCATGGGCGAGGAAGGGGAATGCAAGCACGGCTTCCAGACTCTGCACGCCCTGGCCGGTGAAGGCCTTGTCGACATCGCCATTATTGGTCGCCTGAAGACCCTTCTCGGCGAAGAGTTTTTCATAATCCGCCGTAAGCTGCTCGCTTGAGCGGGTCTCTGCCTCGGCAAGGTCCCATTCGATTGTGAGCGCAGCACGGCCCTTGAGTGCTGCAAAGGTGTTTTCCGCATAGATGGCGACACCCTGAGGGATTTGTTTGATGTCAACGACTCCCCGCACTTTCCGGGTTTCCGCATCGTCAAAGGATTTTACTGTTGCTCCGAAATGTTCCGGGTGGGCGACCGTCGCATACAGCATATTGTCCGCGCTCACATCGAGCGTGAAAACGGCCTTGCCATTGGTCTTGCTGACCGTATCGAGCTTCGGAAGCTCCTGTCCGATGAGGACGAAATCCTTGGGATCCTTCAGCTTGGGTTCGGGAGGCGGCGTGTGGGCCGCGGCTTTGCCGGCGAATGCGCCAAAACCGCTTTCCTTAGACGACGCCGCGTGTTTGATGCGGCCTTTCTCGACCGTGATCTCGCTGGCCGGGACCTTCCACTCCTCTGCGGCGGCAGCGACCAGCATGGCCCGTGCCGTGGCGCCAGCCTTGCGAAGCTGCTCGTAGGAATTGGCAATCGATGTGGAGCCGCCAGTGCCCTGCAAGCCAAACATGAGATTGGCATAGACCTTGTCATCCGCTGGGGAGTGAACGGCCCGCATCTGGCTCCAGTCGGCGTCAAGCTCTTCCGCCACGATGGTGGCAAGGCCGGTAAACGGGCCCTGACCAAATTCGATATGTTTGGACAAAACCGTCACCGTGTCATCGGCGCCGATCTTTACGAAGGCATTCATCTGCGACAATGCGCTGTCGCCGCCCGCCTGGACACCTTGCGACGCCCCCGCCGAGAACATTCGGGGCGCGAGGGTGAAACCTATGACAAGGCCAGCGCCTGACAGAAACGAGCGGCGTGTGCTTGTGATCGTGTGCAAGGTCATAGCTCAACCCTCCATCGTATCGGCAGCATTGTGAATCGCCTGCCGGATGCGGTGGTAGGTGGCGCAGCGGCAGATATTGCCCGCCATCGCCCCGTCGATATCATCGTCAGTCGGCTTTGGCGTCATCTGCAGCAGCGACACGGCAGACATGATCTGCCCGGACTGGCAATAGCCGCATTGCGGCACGTCGATCGCGACCCAGGCTTTCTGAATGGCTTCAGCCTCCTTGCCTTCGATGCCCTCGATGGTAACAACCTCTGATCCCTCAACAGTTGCAATCGGCGTAATGCAGCTGCGGCGCGTCGTGCCGTCCAGATGAACGGTGCAGGCGCCGCACTGGGCTATGCCGCAACCATATTTGGTGCCGGTGAGTTTTTCGAAATCGCGCAGGACCCAGAGCAACGGAGTATCGGGATCTCCGTCGAAAGTTCGTTCCTGACCGTTCAGCTTGAAAGTGATCATTTTGATATCCCGCATCTGGCTGTGCACACAACTGGTGCTGGCTTGAGTTGGTCGTTATCCTTTTTTAAGGATAACACAAAAAGCCGATCTTCCAATCAACAGGGATGTAAATAACTGGTTTTATGCGGCACCAACGAAAGCCATTCTCTCGGACGCACTCTTCTCTTTGGTCCGTCAGTGGCATGCGCCGGTTTGATACGTGACCAGAAATTGATGGTGGGTTCTTCGGAGATGTTGGTCGTCGCATGCTCCCACCAATCACTGCCGTCCGCCATGTGGACGATTGTGGGTTGCCCTGCCTAGTCTTTAGAAATTTGATCACGCGTGCGCCGCGGCCCTCCTTAAGGGCCGTTACCTTGATATACTATTGGTTTTGCCACGATCAGACCTTTCCTTCGCCCTTATGCTCAAAGCAGAACCACTCTGTGCCTTAGCGCCCTGAAACTCAGAGCTGCATCATTAGCCAGTTAGTCACAATTTGAGATGTAATTCGTTATCAGCCAACTTCCGCGGCTGAACTCCGTCGTAACTTGTCTTGAGCAAATGTCGCTCGAGTAATCCACCTTTACCAAGCTCCGTCGCTGGATTGTCTGATGTGCAGACTCAACTTTTGAGGCCAGTATCATTTCACTTACCAAGTCTTGGCTACGGGGTACTCTACTGGTCGATGGCAATTCACCGATTTCCTCAATCGTGTGGGTGATAAATGGTGGGATATGACGGTAGACCGTGTCTTCGCGCTCAGTTGAGATTGAGAATTCGCATAGCATGGATGCAATCAGGTCATACAGCTGCTCAGGTTCTGCAACTTCTGTTTTCAGTTGCTCACGAAGTTTGCGTGAGGCATCGTCGGTGCACGGATTGCCGTATCCAAGCGGATCAGTGGGAAGGTTTTCACCGAAGGCTATGGAGTTGAAGGCAACAATTAAACTGGTACCTATTAAACTAACAGCAGTATGTTTGATGGTTATCAGACGATTGCTCATGTAACTCAGCTTTCCAAAAGCCATGGTTCCGCTAAATCCTTCCATCGTCCCTATGCTCAAAACAGAACCATTCGCACCAGACGAATATGGAAGCCCCCGCTTGCCCCAGCATTGCAGCCGACGTGCATACAGCGATTGGCCTGAATCTTCTGTTGCGTTTCCATGTGTGACGGATATTCAGGCGCTGGCGTTTCAGACATCAGGTTTCTTCATTAATTTCGACATATGTATTCTCACGGACTCGGCCACGGTTGCGTCAAGGGCGAGCGCAGTATTGTCAGCCACGGCAATTATAGCGGTTAAAACCTCGGCTTTCGTCCAGCCCAATGTGTTCGCATCTCCCAATATCTTTAACAGCGCATCCTCGATGGACTACGCCCCAAGCATTTCAAAGATTTTGGCACCGAAGGCGCACATGATCTTGATTTCGTCTTCACCCTCAACGATGAACAGGCGGGAGAGCCTATGCCTGAATGGCCGGATCTTCCAGTGACTGCCCACTGGGAATCGTCTGATCCAGTCTTAGCTGAAGGGGAGCCATGGGAGCGGAAACAAGCCTTCTCTCGTGCATTGATGGAACTCGACCGCAGGCTTAAAATATTCACTAATTTGCCCTTAGCGTCGCTTGATCGGTTGAGCGTGCAGACGCGAGTAAACGAAATCGGCAAATCTTAGAATGCCAATCTCGAAATGTTCTCGGATCGGATCGAACTATGAGTGCCATTTTTCCAAGTGTAATGGGACTCGTGCGTTGCTACACGGTACCCGTTTAGAATATGCAGGCCACGCTCCTCGCCTACAGTAAAAATCCAAACCACAGCATATTAGTTAACTTGGATCATCACGATGGACATCGTGCACTGTCATGCCGACAGACTCTGGCGGCTTTTCCAGCCAGGTATGGTGGCGCAGGGTCTTTCGCGTATCTTCATAGCCAGAATCCCAATGTTCGCGCATCGAAGTTCCGGAGAATTCGTAATCCTTGGCATGGCCTTCATAAAGTTTTTGCTGGTAGATGAGGTGAACAATGTTGATCTGTGGCACATCCTGCATGGAGGAAAGAAATTCCCTATCCTCAACGGTGAGCGCTTCGGCTGGCACGCGCAGCAAGGCCTGATGCAGCTTCAGTTTGAGATTATGCAGCCGGCGGAATGTATCCGTGTTGTTGCGTGTCCGGCTCGAATACATAATATCCTTGTGTCGGGCGAGCACATCCGGCATTTCGCGGGGCAGGGTGCCCCGTGCGCTGAATAGATCGACCTGGAAAACAAGCGTATCATGAACGTCTTCCTGTTCGAGCAGATACTGCAGTGGTGTGTTGGATACAATGCCGCCATCCCAGTAGTATTCGTTTTCGATATGGATCGCCGGAAATGCCGGGGGAAGTGCGCCAGACGCCATAATATGTTGGGCTGAGATAGTTTCGATTTCACTGTCGAAATAGCGGAAGTTGCCTGTTCTCACATTTACGGCACCGACGCTCAGCCGTTGCTGTCTGTCGTTCAGAACCTTCCAATCGATCAGCCGGTTCAGCGTGGTTTCCAGTTCGCTGGTATCATAGAAACTGGTCGCGCCTGATGCCCCGGCAAACTGTTGCCAGGGATTCATTTCCCGCGGCGCAAAAAAGCCCGGTAGCCCCGAAGTCATGGTCATCATGGCGCTGGCCTGATTGCGCAGCTTGCGAAAGTAGTCGCCCTCCGGTGTGAAATGCCAGACCTTTCTGCTGGATACCGTCTCCCAGAAATTCCTTAGCCGATCCACCTGGACTCCCGGTTTATTGCCCGCAATGATCGCCGCGTTTATCGCTCCGATCGAAACACCTGATAACCAGTTGGCGGCCACGCCTGCCTCGCTTAATGCCTGAAAAACCCCGGCTTGATAGGCACCGAGTGCGCCGCCGCCCTGAAAGACAAGCGCGACGGACTGATAGGGATCAAGCACCTCCTTGATACTGACAGCCTTGTTCTTGGGAGTGCCGGCTAACTGGTCCATGTTGATACGTTCCTTTGTGACCGGGCGATTCAAACCGGATCGCTCAAATAATCATGAACGACTTTGCCCATGCCCAAGGTTAGATCGGCAAGGAAATGCACCGCGCCGATGACTTCCAGAACCGGTAGCCGGGCGACATCGGCAATGACATGGCGATGAAGCTCGAGTTCGGCTGGGCCTGACCATGCACCTTTCACGGTAATGTCCTCAAGGTGATACTGAACCAGTTCGCATATGCGCGGGGTGGCGTCGACATGCGGTATGATTTTGACGAGAAAATTAGGCTGCTTGAGAGACCTGGCAATTGCGGCTTTATCGACTGCATGATGTTTGTAGCCCATGGTCGCCGTTGCGCAAAGCACCGAACCGTAATGAAGGGTCCCGACGATCACTTCGCCTTCATGGACAAGCTTCGGATAGGCAAGCTTTTTGGGGAAGCCCCAGATTTCACGTCCACCGGCGATCGGGGCATCATCATCAAGGTACATGGCGTGGACATAGACGCCGTCCTTCCCATCAAATCGCACCGGGATAACCTGTCCGGACTCGACGTAATCGCCAAAGCCCGTTGAATCCGGCATCTTGATAAATTCATATTTCACGATCGGCTCGACGATTTCTAGTGGTTCGGGAACAACCTGTCGCAAGGCGTCAATATCGGTTCGGTAGGTGATGATGACATATTCCCGGTCTGTGAACCGATAGGGTCCGGGCGGATAAGCCGGGTTGGTCAAGGGCATTGCGTAGGCGTGGCGAACATCTTCAGTTTTCATTTGGTCTGTCCCTTGAATAGCTACGAAAGCATTGTTCAATGTGCCGTCCATCCACCGTCGATGGGAATGATCGCACCAGTGATCGAAGCGGTCTCGGGCGAACACAGAAATGCCGCAAGCGCGGCTACCTGATCGATTGTTATGAACTCCTTCGTAGGCTGCGCTTCCAAAAGCACATCGTGGATCACCTGTTCCTTGGTCATGCCGCGAGCGGCCATGGTGCCCGGGATCTGCGCTTCGACCAAGGGTGTCCAGACATATCCGGGGCAGATCGCGTTCACTGTTATCCGGTTTGCTGCAACCTCCAGGGCTGCGGTCTTCGTCAGACCGGCAATGCCGTGCTTGGCGGCCACGTAAGCGGATTTGTAGGGGGATGCGACCAGGGCATGTGCAGACGCAATGTTGATGATCCGGCCCCATCCGCGCGCCTTCATCGGGGGAATGACCGCCTTGATGGCATGGAAAGCAGCGACAAGATTTATCTGCAGGATCGCGTCCCACTTCTCGTCCGGAAACTCGTCGATCGGTGCCACATGCTGAATACCTGCATTGTTGATCAGGATATCGCATGAACCAAGCACTTCGACTGCAAGCTGTACCATGCCGGAAATCTCGGAGCCGGATAGCATGTTTGCTGGCGAGTACAGACACCGCACCGAGAACTCGGTTTCAATGGCCGCCCTTTCTGCCTCGATAACAGACGCATCACCGAGGCCATTGATCACGATGTTCACCCCTTGCGCTGCCAAGCGGCGCGCTATGCCCATGCCTATGCCACTTGTTGATCCTGTCACGATCGCGACCTTGTTCTTGGGAGCGGTATCGCCTGCGCTGTCGGACATCTAAATCTCCTGCGGAATGTGACCTTCGTAGTCGAGCAATGTAAATCTCCTCGACGTGTCAGTTGAATGACAGGCGGCTGCCAATCCTGATGATGTTCCCAACAAGAATCCGATTCTTCGAGAAGAAAGGGAGATGTCATTAATGTTTTAAGAAACGGAGATACTGAAAAAGTACGATTATTTTTTCGGAGCGTCAGTCGGACGTCTCTGCATCCATCGTCTACCGGTGGTTCGGGACACGCGTCGATCTTACAGTGACAGTGATCGTGAGGTCTTGACAATGGAACGTCTGTTATTGTGTATCTGCCCAACAAGACCAGCCACCTTTGACTTTGTCGGGTCGGCACTTTTGGTCATAAGTCTTTTGTTGTGCTCACCAGCCCAAGCGGAACCTATCCGCGGCGCTGGCTCGACATTTGCGGCTCCGATTATTGCGAAATGGGCTGAAAACTACAAAGCATCCCGCACGGATGGCGGAGATTTCACCTCGCCGGACTGGACGGTAGACTATGAATTGGTAGGATCACTTGCAGGTGTCATGCGACTCAGCCAGCCGGAAATGGATTTTGCGGCAACGGACGTTCCTTTATCGCATGCGGAACTTGTCAAACATGGCCGCCAGCAATTTCCGATTGTGTTGGGCAGCGTTGCCATCGCAATCAATCTGGAAGGCATTGGCCGGTTGAATCTATCGGGTCCGCTTCTCGCAGACATCTATCTTGGCAAAGTACAATCATGGTCTGACCCGGCGATAAAGCAGCTAAATCCGGAACTGAATCTCCCGGACGTCAAGATCACTCCGATCCATCGCAAGGATGGATCCGGCACTACCTATATGTTTACGAACTATCTTTCCACCGCCAATGATGAGTGGAAAGCGAAATACGGGGCGGACACGCTGATAGCCTGGCCGTGGGGAACCGGTGTCGAAGGAACGCAAGACCTCATCCTTGCCGTGAAAGCCACAAAGGGCGCTATTGCCTATGCGGAATATGGGCAGGTCGAACGGGCCGATCTGACGGTTGCCGCCATCAAGAACAAGTCGGGCAAATTCGTTCTGCCCGGTCCGGAGGGCGTCAGGGCAGCTCAAGCGGCAGTCGACTGGACGAAGGCGGAGGACTTTGCCTTATCCCTTACTGACCAACCCGGCGAAGCCACATACCCCATCTGTGGAGCCACTTATGCAGTCGTGCCAATAGAGGGTCGTTCACCTAGTCGCTATCGCCGTGTCCATGACTATTTCCGCCTGGCATTTGAGAGCGGCGGCCGCGATGCGCAGGCCCTGCGTTATGTGCCTTTATCGGAACCTCTGGTGAGCCGGATAAAGCAATATTGGCTGATCGGCTCCTCAACGCAATGAAAGTTAAGCATGCCTGCAAGGGGAATGCAGGCAGATCAATGGACCGCGCCTTGGCGCTATGGGGATAAGACGCAATGGATATAGATATTTTCAAGGATATTCTCGTGCCGGTGATCGGCGGGCTCGGAATATTCATGCTTGGTCTGGAATTCATGTCGAATGGCATCCAGGCACTTTCCGTCAACAAGATGCGGGCATTTCTGGCCAAAGCCGCAGGAACGCCGATAAAAGGTGTTGTGGCCGGTACACTCATAACAGGTGTCATCCAGTCATCAACGGCAATGACTGTTATGGTGGTGGGCCTGGTGAACGCCGGGGTGGTTGGATTGAGGCCTGCCATCAGCGTCATCATGGGAGCGAATATCGGTACCACCCTTGGCAATGGCCTGATTGCGCTCCCTCTTGGGCCGCTCGGTCTGATCTTTGCCGGCCTTTTTTCGTTGGTCTATTGTTTTTCGAAAAACGACAAGGTGCGTAACATCGCGCTTGCCTGCATGGGCTTTGCCCTGATTTTCTACGGGTTGAACCTGATGACCGGTGGTCTAAGACCGCTCCGAAATATCCCGGAAGTGATGTCGGTTCTTTCCACCCTCCAGGCAGACTCTTATTTCAACCTGATCAAGTGCGTTCTTATCGCAGCTGGTGTGACCGCGATGATCCACTCATCATCGGCTACAATCGGTATTGTCATGGGGTTGGGCGCTGCCGGTGTGCTTGACTGGACCACTGCGGTCGCCTTTTCTCTGGGCGCAGATCTCGGAACCACAATTACCTCCTGGATAGCATCCCTGAACTTGTCCAAGAATGCTAAACGCGCCGCTTATGCGCATATGTCATTCAATATTATCGGCGTGTGTATCACCGTGCCACTGTTCTTCGTCTCGATCGAAGTTCTTGCTTGGGCGATGCAGTGGTTTGGGGGCGATCCGGGCGTTCCTGTGGTCGTGGAGGGCAAGGAAACTTTCCCGCTTGTTCCGGTTGCCGTTGGTCTTTATTCCACATTCTTCAACGTATTCAATACGGCGTTGCTCTTTCCTTTCGTCGGCGTGTTTGAGAGCGTATTGGCGCGGATCGGTCGTACTGATGCTGAGGACGCGGAAGATTATTCGACACCCAAATTTCTCGACCGCAAACTTGCCGGGGATTTTGCAAAAGCAATCCCGGCAGTTCAGCAGGAAACTGCTCGTCATCTTCAGGCTGGCGCCATGTTTCTGGATATTGCACGCTCTGCAAAATCCGCACCGTCCGATCCGGGCGAGCATTATCTTGCTACCGATATTCTCAGTCGCGATATACGTGAATATACGGCTTCGCTGATGAAAGAAGACTTGCCTTACGAACAGCTGGATCTTGTCGCCAGCCTGATTGAAGAGGCGGATTTCACCGCTGCATTGACGGAGTCGCTGCATCAAGTCGCCCGCCGCGTGAAACGTGAAGAATTCAGTTCAGCAGCGCGCGCCATCGTTGATGTTGCTCTCGACAAGCTTGATGCGTCGTTGCAGGGTATTATGCCGGACTACGGTGTTGCCAACCCACCCATGCCGGCGGGCCACATAAGCATTCCGGATGTGGAGGAATTGCGCGCGAGAACTTTGGCGCTGGGACCGAATGCCGGTGCTGCCGAGCGTGGAACAATTCTGGCACTTCTCGGCTCTATTGAACGTGCCGAAATTCTCATTGAGCGTATCGAAAGTGAGCGGAAGTCAGTCAATCGCCAGAGCGTGCTTTCGAGAGCTGCGCAGAAACGCGAAAAAGTTCGCCCAATGAACGAAGGCGGACTGAGCCCAATGCCTGCAGAGTAACGCGCATTGCCGTAATAGCTTGCGCGTGGCATCTTCTTTTGAAAGATGCCACGTTGCATTGATATCTGCGGATGCTAGTCCGCTTTATAAATCCGGTTTCCTGGTGGAGGCTTCATGAGCATTGGACTGATCGCCCTTCTCGACGACATTGCGGCATTGGCGAAGGTTGCGGCGGCGTCTCTCGACGACATCGCTGGCCAGGCTGCGAAGGCCGGGGCGAAAGCAGCCGGTGTCGTGATCGACGATGCAGCAGTCACACCGCGCTATGTCACCGGATTTTCAGCCGCGCGAGAGCTGCCGATTATCGGCAAGATCGCCCTGGGGTCGCTGAAGAACAAACTTGTGATTTTGCTCCCCGCAGCGCTGATCCTGAGCCTGCTTGCACCCCAGGCGATTACGCCTCTCCTCATGATCGGCGGCGTATATCTGTGTTATGAGGGCGTGGAGAAAATCTATGCGCTCCTGCTGCCGCATGCCGCCCATTCCCATGAGGCTGCACTTGAAACGACCAGCATCGATTCCAAATCTCTTGAAGACGAGAAGGTTGCCAGCGCGATCAAGACCGATTTCATTTTGTCGGCTGAAATCATGGCCATCACGCTTGCGTCGCTTCCGTCGGGGAATGTACTGACGCAGGCCCTTATACTTGCAGTTGTGGGCATAGGCATCACACTGGTTGTTTATGGCGGTGTAGCCCTGATCGTTAAGACTGACGACCTTGGCCTGGTGCTGGCGCGCTCGCAAACGGTCGCTCCCGTCGGCACGCTTTTGCGGGCAGGTGGCCGCGGACTGGTTATAGGCATGCCCTATTTTCTGAAAGGGCTCGGTATCGTCGGAACCGCCGCAATGATCTGGGTGGGTGGCGGTATCCTTGTGCATGGACTTGAGGGTTACGGTGCCGGGGCCATTGCTCATGCGATCGAAGGTGCAGGTGAGGCGGCAAGCCATGCCTTGCCTTCTGTCGGATCCGTTGTCGCATGGATCGTCGAAGCCGCCGGATCGGGCGTCATCGGCATTATCGTCGGTTTGATAGCTATACCGGTAGCCGGATATGTGGTCTCGCCGATGTGGAAAAATGTAAAAGCATGGCTGCCGCAGCGCCGGCGAAAAGAACCGCTGGTAGATGTGAAGAAATGAAGATTATCATATCCAGCGGGCGCGTTTGAAGCGAACGTAAAGCCCGATGCACAAGACGGCAATTATCCCGAGAACAACGAAATAACCGTAGCTCGTTTTCAGTTCCGGCATGTTATCGAAGTTCATACCGTAGATGCCAGCGATTGCCGTCGGGACGGCCAGAATGGCCGCCCAGGCCGCCAATTGCCGGGTTATCGTTCCCTGCCGCTGTTGTTCCAGCAGATTGCTCGCCTCGAAAACAGAGGTAATCACATCCCTCAAGCTGCCTACCATCGTCTCGACGCGGTGCATGTGTTGAAGTGCATCGCGGAAATAGGGCTTTGCCTCCTTGTCCAGGCACGGCAGGTCGAGATGTACAAGCTTGCCGCAAAGGTCCAGCATCGCGTCCAAAACCCGTTGAAAGAGAATAATCTCCCTTCGCAGCCTGAAAATGCGAGTGATCTGGTCACGATCAAGGAACGCGTCGAGCATTTTGCGTTCCATGTCGAGAACTGTGTCCTCGATCGTGCGCACGATAGGAAGATAACCGTCGATGATGAAGTCGAGTATGGCATGCAATATATAATCGGTTCCATGGCGAAGGGTCTGAGGTGAGGTTTCCAGTCTGCCGCGCAATTCGCCATGGCCCCGATCCGAACCATGGCGCACCGTGATTATGTAGCGCTTTCCGACGAAAATCGCGGTTTCGCCATAAGTGATTCGGTCACCCGCAAGCTGCGCGGTTTTTGCGACGACAAAAAGCTGATCATCATAGGCGCTGAGCTTCGGCATCTGCAAAGAGCTGAGGGCATCTGCTATCGAAAGCTCATGAAGACCAAAGCGATCTTTGAGCAGTGAAAGCTCTTCGGACGTGGGCTTGTGCAACCCGATCCAGATGAAGTCACTCTCTGTTTCCGGCATGGACGCGTCATAAAACGGTACAGCTTCCAACCGTTTCCCATCGCGATAAAGGTAACATGCGGCGACGCTCATGCGCGTCCCTTTAGGATTAGGATCACGAGAAGTACTCCGCAGAAACGATCATCATGACTTGATAGCCACTGTTGAGTGACAAGCGTGTGAACCAATTTCGCCTCGGCTGTATTTCGGGCGGGGTCTTAAGATACAGCCGTTCCCTGTAAACGATAAAGTGCAGCGACGAAGGGCTTCGTCAAGGAGCGTGTTGCGGGCATTGCGTTGGTGGCCGAAGCGGGCGAATTTCTACTGATGAACGGGCCGATCCTGATGCCGCTCCAACTCTTTCCAAGGTAAATTCTAGCGTTACTGACCAGAGCATCCGCGAACCATAGGTCTATCTCTTGGTAGCGTGCGCGAATGTCAGCTTTGTTGGCGAGATCGCCTGCAATGCATTACCCGTATCGACCAAGAAGCCGATCAAGGGCACAAAATTGTCCATCCTTCCATTGAGCGCCAGTTTTCCCGGACCTCGGTTGGTCCTGGTCCGAAATGGCGTTGTCGGATAATCGTGCAGGTCAAATCTCCAACGGATATTGTTGGGTGAACTCCCGTGAAGGGAGGGGGCTCATTTCATTAGAGGTGCCGGGGTTCTCCGCTGATTCCGGAACAAGCAAGTCGGCGAACCATCCTAACGTTCAAATGTCCCCACGATCCTGCCCGCTGCCAGCACATGATCCTCCATCGCATCCATGACCTTTTCGCGGTTGGCGCCAGGATCGATACCAAGGCTTTCGACGTCCAAAGCGAACACTTGAAAGTGGTAGTGATGGGCCGGATCGTCCACAGGCGGTTTCGGCCCTGTATAGCCTATCGAGCCCGAGCTGTTGGCTCCCTGTTTCATCGCCTTAGGCTCAGCGAGAACAGGACTTCCGGGAACGCCCTCACGTAACTTTTTGGTTTTTGCAGGAATGTCATACGCAACCCAATGCGTAAAGGGCCTGGGTTCCATCGCATCCGGATCATCGACTATCAGGACAAACGATTTCGTTCCCGCGGGCGCACTGTCCCATTCTAGCGGGGGTGAGGCATTTTCCCCATCAAAAGCGTACGCGAGAGGAATTGGTTGGCCATCGTTGAACGCTGATTTGACCATGATAGCGTCATTCTTCGCGCTGTTTATCAGATCAAAAGCGACTTTGGATTCAGGTTTTTTCTTCGCGATATCGGGGACCGAAACGGCGCTGTCAGCGCTATCTACCGCTCCCTCGTGCGAGACCCGGTAAACAATGCCATTGCTGTCATCCGCTACAAAGAGCGAACCATCCTTGCCAACGGCCAAACCAGACAATCGTCCAAGATATCCATACTTGCCATTTGCCTGTTGCAGTAGGAAGCCATCGAGGAATTTCTCGAAGCCAACCGGTTTTCCATTCTGAAAATTGACGCGAACTACTTCGTAGCCGCTTGGTGGTCTACGGTTCCACGACCCCCGCATCGCGACAAAAGCATCGCCCCTCAACTCCGCCGGGAAGGATTTGCCGTTATAAAAGGTCATTTGCATGGGAGCGCTGTGAGCGGTGTATCCTAAAGTCGGTTCAGCCGACATTTTTGCCCATTGCTCCAGCGTGATACCTTCTGGCGGATCAATGTGAGGATTGAGGCCGCTCATCCCGTACACGTAGGGCCACCCGTATCGCTTTCCTTCTTCGAGCGCATTGAATTCCTCGATTTGCACTTCATCGCCGAGCCAATCAATGCCGTGGTCCATTCCGTAAAGATGGCCTGAACCGGGCTCCCAATCGAAACCGATCGTGTTTCGCAAACCGCTCGCGAAAATGGATCTTTTCGTTCCGTCCTTGCTTGCTCGCAGGATCGTTGCATTTTCGGGATTGTCTTCCTGACATTCATTGCAGGTACTTCCTACCGAGATGTAGAGCATATCATCAGGACCGACTGCGATCGTTCTGTTCGCATGCTGGCCCGCATCAGGCAGGTCGCTGATAATGCGTTTCAATGGCCCAAACGAGCCGTCCGCATTTACACCAGCGGTGTAGACGTCATGGATTGTTACCAGAAAAACCTTGTCATCGTCGAAGGCAACGCCGTGTATCCCAGGCCGACTTGCCACTGTTATCGGCTTGTCTGACTTGCCATCGCCGTCACCATCCTTGAGCAGGATGACATCACCTATGGAACGGCGTGTAGCGTAGAGATGGCCTGCTTTCGAAACCGCGAGCATACGTGGATTTATCAGATCACGTGCAAAAACCTCTACCTTGAATCCATCTGGTACGTTGATGAGTTTCGTTAGTTCTGCGTCATCAGAGACCTGCAGTTTTTCCGGTTCCAGAATCGAGCCTTGAATAACAACGTCAGACGCTCTTCCCACTACTCCCTTGACCTCCGCCCAAGCGACGCCTGATCCGGCAAGCGTCGTTGCCGCCAAAAGAAGGCCGGCTGTGTGTGTGTAATACTTCATGGAAACCTCCCGGCCTTTTCATTGGCGAAAGAAAGTGAAAGCCTTGGAATGTTGATCATGGCTGATCGGTCTAACCATGCGGCAGCCGTTTAGTTCCCAAGTGATCTTTTCATCAACCCGGGCTGAGGAACCCTCTCGAAGAGATTTCTTCAATCAATGGAGAGCAGACCAAGTGGAGCGAGTTCGCGAAGGTGGCTGCCTGTGTGGAAGAATACGCTATCAAGTGGGGGGCGAACCAAGAAGGACTGGTCTGTGCCAACCTATCTGGCCCCAAGATCGCTTCATTTGATGCACCGCGCCAGCCGGTCGCGTTGCAAGGATGGATTTTTCCCAATTTGTTGTATGGCGAGTTCATAGGCTTTCGCCATTATATCCCAGTCGAGGGATGAATATTTATTGGTGTAGACCTGTCTGCGAAAAGGCATGATCGTGCTCCTCCCACTAGGCGAAGAGCACGTAACATCTCTCAAGCATCAACCGCCAGTTCAGTGCTTAGTGTCGGTGCCGCATTGAGTGTACGCTTCGATTTAAAACAATCTACCCTTAGTCCAGAAGTGGACAAAAGCTAAGGCTGTGGGCTGAGAATGCAGCAGACGCTTACTCGGCCCGATGTTCTTGCTGCTTCCGCGATCTTCCTTTTCTGCGTCCGATCCTTGCCAACCTTTCCGTTCGCCGCGCCAGTTTGGCGGCTTTAATCTCGAGCGCTTTTTCCCTGTTCGCCGCCAGTGTGCTCAGCACGCCGGGATCCCGAATTCCCCGATAATAGAAGTCGATGATTGTCTGAGCCATCCGCTCACCGTGTTCGTGGTTTTGGGGGTGACGATTCAAACTGTGAGAAGCGAGGCGATACGCTTCTGACAATATCTGCTCATGGATGTCGGTATATCCTAGTTCTCGAAAGTTTGAGAAAGACACCAGTCCTCTCCTGTGAATACGCTTGTGGAAAGGCTCGGTGCCCGTCATCGTTGTGGGAGAAGGCACCGAGCCCATGCTGGCGGTGGAGTATCCACAACACCGACAACACAAGTGAAATGCGATCCTGTCGCCGGATGTTCCGCAATCACCGACTTCTGTCCGCCAGTGGACGGGAACTTACTCGCAAGGTCGAGGTTCGTCATTTTGAAGGAGAAAGCTTATGTCCGAAGAATTTGCGCCTGTCCGTGTCGAAGGTCCAAGCCCTAGTGAAATCCATGTGATCGATACAGTTGCCGACGCACTGGGCTTTTTATACAGCCTCTGGCCCGGCGAGACCCCAAAGCGAGCCTTGGCAGAACAGGCCTGCGTGGAAGCCTTGGCCGGTAAAATAACGCCAGCCACTGCGCGTCAGATTTTTTACGATGCCGCTGAGGATGCGGGCATTTTGGCGGAAAACTAAATCAAATGACAGAGGCGGGAGGCAGTTTGCCTTGGCCAAAAGCGGGCTCAGCTGTCCTTGAGCAGCGGAAGAACGTGTTTTCCATAAGCTTCAATGAATTCGGTTTGATTTCGGCCGACACTATGAACGTAGATTTGTTCAAATCCCAAACTCAAATATTCGCGTAGCCAACTGATATGCAGTTCTGGTTCAGATGAAATTCGTACGTTCTTATCAAGATCGCCCGGAGTAACAGTTTCGGATAGTCTATCGAACTCTTCGGTAAGTTTTATCTCTTCGGCTTCCTCGGAAGAGATTGAGTTACTTCGCCATTGATCGAAAGCATGTGCTCGTGCCAGTTCGTCGTTGCTGGCGTAAGATACATGTAGCTGGAGAAAGATCGGCCCCTGATTGCCGGCGCCGCGAAATGCTGAAATTATTGCACGCAGGGTCGACATATCCTGATTGACCGTAATAAGGCCGTCTGCCCAATCACCGGCCCAAGCAGCCGTTTCTTCCGAAAGTGCCGCTGCGATAATTAGCGGAGGCGAGTCGGGCTGGGTGTAGAGTTTTGCTTGGTCTATTGGTATGGGATTGGTCGAGCTCACAGTCTCTCCCAGCCACAGTTTTTTTAGTATTTCCGAGGCGCTGACCAGTCGATTGTTGCGCGTGGTTTTATTGGGCCAACCACTGCCAATGACGTGCTCATTAAGAGCTTCTCCACTTCCAACGGCAAGCCATGGAAATCTTCCGGGATACATTTGAGCCAGCGTTGCCGCTGCTTGGGCGGATATCGCGGGATGGTAACGCCACCCGCCAGGAACAGTAATCAGTCCGAAAGGTATGTGGGTAGCTTGCATGGCTGCACCCAACCACGCCCATGCAAAACCCGACTGTCCTTGGCGCTTGCTCCACGGAGCAAAATGATCAGATGACATCACACCTGAAAACCCTGCACTCTCGGCTTTTTGCACCAGTTCGAGAAGCTCGCCTGGGGCAAACTGCTCATGAGAAGCATGATATCCGATAAAGGCCATTATAATTTTCTTTCGAACTGCAACCAACAATAGCCATAAGGGGGCAGTTTGACCTTCAGTGGATGTTCCCAGGCAACCTTGTTTCCGGTCATGAGGTTTACGGTCGATTCCACTTTGAGATCATTGAGCTCTATCGTCGTGTTCACAGGAGCACTTGATAGATTATGGGTGATAAGAAGTTGAGACTGCCCGTCCTCAAAAGCATGCGCGAACACTGACCGTTCACTGGTATGGCACACAGTCATACGCCCCTCGCTTAACACAGTACTTTTACGCCGAATTTTTATGAGCTTCTTTATTCCACCCAAAACAGAGTTTGGGTCTCCTTGCTGATTAGCGACGTTGACCTTGCGATAGCCAAACGCACCCTCCCGCTTGGGCCGGAGGATCAAATCTGCTCCTTTTGCTTCAGAAAAACCTCCGTTGCGACCCGCTGTCCATTGCATCGGCACTCTCACGGCATTGCGACCCTCATTTTCCAGGTTTTCACCAAGCCCAATCTCGTCGCCATAAACAAATAGTGGAGGCCCGCGCATGGAGAGAATAAGACTGAAAGCGAGTAATATTCGCCGAGGATTACCATCGAACATCGGGGCAATCCTTCGTCGGATTCCCCTGCCGTAAACCTGCATTGATTTTGATGGAGCGAAAGCTTCAAAGACCTGTTTCTTCAGGTCACTTGATACCTGCGAGAAATCAAGTTCATCGAGATTGCGTAAAAAGTTTGTCCAGCCGCAGCCCGGTGGCGGATCTGGAATAACGCCTATCGCTTTATTGATAGGTTCCGCAGATTCCAAGGCAAGTCCTGCAAATATGTGACAGGCTAACTGGAAGTTAAACATGAGATGCAGTTGGTCGCTATCGCCAAAATAGGCCTTGGTTTGATCCAAAGGCATGTTGACTTCGCCCAAAAGCACGGCGCTTGGTCGTCGCTCTGCGACATAGCTGGCCAAATCACGAAGTACCCCATGCGGGTCATGTGGATTGGCGTGTTTTAATCCATTGTCACCTATCAATAGCGGCGCTGCATCCACCCGGAAACCGCTAACCCCGAATGCGAGCCAGAAATCAATGATACGCAGTATTTCTTCGCGGACTTGCGGGTTGGCGATATTCAATTCTGGCTGGAAGTGATAAAACTTATGGAAATAGTAGGATCGGGCGACCTCGTCATAGGTCCATACTGTAGCTTCCTCTCCGGGGAAAATGGATACAGTGTCAGGAGCGATGGGGGGAGGATCTCCGCTCCATACATAATAGTTGCGGTAACGGCATTTTTCATCACGGCGGGCTGCTTGAAACCACGGATGTTCGTCTGAGGTATGATTGATAACCAGATCGATTATAACGCGGATGCCAAACTCACCGGCGCGATGAAGGAAAGCTAGAAAGTCGTTCCAAGTTCCAACTTTGGGGTTGATGGCCATGAAGTTGCTCACATCATAGCCGTTGTCCCGGTCGGGCGAGCCGAAAAATGGCAGTAGCCAGATACAGGTGACTCCAAGTTCCCGTATGTATTCGAGCTTTTGCGACAGCCCGATAAAGTCGCCTATCCCATCACCATTGCCGTCCGCAAATCTTTGCACGTCGATCCCATAGAAAACAGCTTCCTGATACCAGTGCTTGGTCATGAGCTGTCACCATTAGATAATGGGTTTACCGCCCGTGACAGCGATTGTTGCTCCCGAAACATAACTCGACAGCGGATCGGCAAGCATGACGTAAGTCGTCGCCAATTCCGCTGGCTGACCCGGCCGTTTCATCGGGACCTGCTCGCCAAACGTTCGCACGCTGTCTTCGGGTAGGGTTGAAGGTATTAGCGGGGTCCAGACGGGGCCGGGCGCAACTGCATTAGCTCGAATGTTTTTCTCGGCGAGCAACTGCGCGAGGCCCGCCGTAAAGTTTTGTATCGCACCCTTTGTCGTGGCGTATGCCAGCAAGCTAGGGTTGGGGTTGTCGGAGTTTATGGATGCAGTGTTTATGATGGAACTACCTGACGGCATATGCGGAACAGCTGCCTTCGTCAGGTAGAACATCGCATGGATATTCACCCGGAATGTGAGTTCCCATTCCTCATCGGGGATATCCTCAATATGCTTGAAGGTTGCCTGGTGGGCAGCATTGTTGACCAGAATATCGATACCTTGAAACTCCTCGACGGCGACATCAATAATATGTCGGCAATGATCCGCATTCTGGATGTCACCACGAACGAGCACTGCCTTTCTACCTGCTTCTTCAACGAGTTTCGAAGTCTGCTCAGCGTCCCCATCTTCTTCCAGATACGAAATTAAGACGTCAGCACCTTCGCGGGCAAATGCAATCGCCACGGCCCGGCCGATCCCGCTATCGCCCCCTGTGATAATCGCTCGCTTTCCCGTCAATTTTCCCGAGCCTTTGTACGAAGTTTCACCGTGGTCCGGCACGGGATTCATCTCTTTGCTTAACCCGGGCATTGACTGTTTGGGCGTGTCAAATGGTGGCTTGGGATAATTTAACATAGTGGCCTCGCAGAATATCTCGGTTGACTACAGCTCAACGGAAACAAAACAAGCTCCGCTTCTGACGAGCTGGAGTGATGTCCAATCCCTTAATGCCGATAAGGTTCCACAATTCGTGATTTGCAGGGAACTTCAGCGAAATGGAGAGGTTCTAGTTAAAGCGATCGCGCTTTTTTAGTGCGACGCAATTGATAAAATGGAGATTGGAATATGACTTTGGATGGAGCTAAAGGATCGGGAATACTGCGAAGCGGACAAACGGAACTGCCTGTTACATATACAATCAAAAAGGGCAAAGACGCGCTGCAGTCCGACACGGTTGCGACGTTGATGTTAGACGACATTGGGAAGTTAAAATCTCTCTACCCCTCGGATGAAGTTGTGTTGCGTCTAGCTGACGGTCAGGAATTAAAAGGCCAATTGGCGGGTTCAGGGACGGAGGGAAAAATTAAATTTATAAACTTCGAATGAGTGGTCTGTTGCTAAGAAAACAATGGTCCTACGGATAGGTAGACCGCCCAACAACATGTTGGAGTACAAGTGTTGGGACGGCGCCTCGTCTTAGAACGAAAGGCGCTCGCGTGAACGCCGTGATAAGCTGCTCTGCTCTTCCCAAGTGAGGGTGGCTTTCCCGCAGTGATTTTTGCGAAATTTCTTTCATAACCGTTATCCGGACGTCTTTCGGATCGAGTCGCCCCGCTTTTCATAGTTTTAGTAATTAGCTTTGTGTATCTGGTAGGGTAATATTGTTGGGCTTCACTGTGGGGTGGCGGTTACATCCAATGGGTCTGGTTTGGAAATCCAGAAAGCCGATCCTCTGCGACTGTGTGTTGGAAGCTAAATTTGAAATTCGGCAAAAAGAGGAAGGTGATCGGATGCCATTTTCGCCAACCACGTGTCCCCGACACCGACTCCTCCAACCTCGAGCTGACGATCTGAAAAAATATGATCGATGCGCAGTAAAGGTAGGCGTGATGGAAACGTCTTTTTCGGGCGAGCTGCGAAATAAGCCCAAACATCTGCGAACTCTCTGGTAATTTGCTTGTAAGCCATGGAAGAGGGCAGAGCGTTGAAATCGCCAAGCAGGATTCTGGGGGATTTTCGGTCGACGTTTCCCATCCATCTCGGACCTAGGAGTGCGGCGACTTGCGCGGATCGATCGCGCCGTGACAGTCCCAAATGGGTATTGATTACATTGATGCGTTTTCCCCTGTGTTGGATCTCAACCCAGAGTGCACCACGTCTTTCACCAATGGATGGCAGTGCATCTGCCTTTATGAGGCGCATGTCCAGCGTTGTCAGGATCGCGTCGCCGTATTGTTCCTCGGCGATCGTAACTGTCGGATTGAAAAAAAGCCTCATACCTAAATGCATGGCAATTGCTTGCGCTTGATCCACTAATCCGGTGCGGCTTCGACCGACATCCAGTTCCTGAAGCGCCACCACATCGGGATTATATGCCGCGATTACCTCGGCAATGCGTGTGGGCGAGGGCTGTCCATCACCGCCAACACAACTGTGTACATTGTAAGTTAGTATCCTGATTGGCTTGCTCCCGCACTGTCCAGATGAGGAACCTACTTGCCCGCCTTCCGTTCCATTCACATCAACGAAAAGTCAAACTTTCAGCAGAGCGGGAAACTATGATGTGGCGTAAAGCAGTTGTGAATCTGTTGGTTGCGGTGGCGATCGCCTTGTCCTTGTGGCTTATCTATCGCAGCGTCAGTCGCTACAGCGCAGATGAAATTGCACGATCGCTCGGCGTCATCCCCTTCCAGCATTTGGCGATGGCCATTGTCTTTACAGCGTTAAATTACGCATGCCTTACGGGCTTCGACGCACTTGGGTTGATATATGCCGGCAAGCCCTTGCCTTATCGTCGCGTCGCGCTGACGTCTTTTGTCAGCCTCTCAATCGGCCACAATGTCGGGTTATCGGCGCTGAGCAGCGGAGCAATCCGCTATCGCTTTTATTCAAGGTGGGGACTTGGGACAGAAGACGTCGCCAAGGTAGTTTTGTTCTCAGGACTGACAGTTGCCCTTGGCCTTCTTACCTTGTGTGGGGTTTCCATGCTGGTCAGCTCGGATTCAGCTGCCAAAATTACTGGACTGAGTCGTGGTTGGGTAGTGACGGTCGGATTGTCAATTCTGTTGATCTTGATGATATTCGTTACTCTGTGTTGGCAACTTCGACGACCCCTCAACGTCTGGCACTGGACTTTCAAGTTGCCGACAGCCCGTTTAGCTATCGCTCAAATTCTTTTGGGCACACTAAATTTCTCGTTCATCGCCGCCGGTCTTCATGAACTTATTCTGGCTTATCAGGATGTCAGTTATTGGGATGTGTCGACGGTCTATGCAATTGCCAACGGAGCGGCGGTGGCCAGTCACGTCCCCGGCGGTCTCGGCGTCCTGGAGGCTACAACGCAGTTTTTGTTACCACAAGCAGCAACGATCGGAGCAGTCATCGCTTTCCGGGCCGTCTATTTCTTCATGCCATTACCGCTCGGGCTCTTATTGTTTGGTATTTCAGAGCGCTTTTTCCGAACTCACCCGCTCAAGACCAAGCCCACAGCCGCGACCACAGCCCGCGCGCAAGCTTCATGATTGATTGAAGAGGTTGCAAGGGCTCTTTAGGGTCGAAAAGGACTGTAAGCGGGACCGTTTTTTCAGACCCGCTTTCCCGTCCCACGGAGACTGGCAACAAACGGCGCTGCCTCTCATGCTTAAGATCAATTAGCGAGGTGATGGATCCCGATTTCCGGATGTGGTCGCCCACGGCACCGGACTTCAGGCCAAGGTGTTCTCCGATGAGCGAGTCGCGCATCCTTATTATAGCTGCGCGTTCAGTTTGAGACGATGCTTCCAGGGCCAGGTCGCACTCGCTGTCCATGCCTCGGGAGCGATTGTTAAAATTGGATGACCCAACCCGGAGGAAGACGTCGTCGATAACCATAACTTTGGAGTGGACAAAAATAGGGACGTCCTCGAAGGTATCGGGGGCTCGTATTGACGGATAAACAACGCGTAGCCGGTTGTATGCATCGGCGCGTCGCAGGCGACGAAGGAGTCGCTTGCGATTGCCTCCCATGAAAATGCTTTCCAATCCTCCGTGACTTTCTTTAGGAACGACAATCGTGACCTCGGGTCCTTCAGGTTCGCCCAACCTGCGCGCAAGCAATTCCCCAGTTCTACGGCATGTAAGGTACTGCGTTTCGATATAGATGAAACGACGCGCCGATTTTAATGCTTCTTCGTTCAACCGCTCAATTTCGCGAATTCCGCGTTTCAGTAAAGATCCCGGCATCGTGCGCGCGATTGAGACGTCGATGTCACGCAGATCCGGCACCAGTTTCTCTGGCCATCGGTCTACGATCGTGCCGAGCGCCGGGATACTGGACCCATTGCACGCCAACCATCTCTCTCGTACGAGATCAGCCAATGATTTGGCTGCGTCGTGATCAACTGCAATTTGAACATCATGAACAGGATCATATTTGCCGTCACCATGTTTGCGACGAGGGTCATTGACCAAATGGTCGGATGTGTCCCAGCGATGGATGGTTAGGTCAATGCCACCCGAGAAGGCCAGAGAATCGTCGATGCAAACGATCTTTTGATGGTGACTGCCCCGCCATGGGTGACGGCTGTCGTAACAAAGCTTGATGCGAGGATGATCCGACCACGGTTCTTGCGGAAAAAACCGCATTTGCCTTGCGGAATAAATGGGTCCGCTCGCCCATACCAGGATGTGAATGACAAGTTCCGGTCTCTTATCAACGAGGCGGCGCAGGAAGTTGCCGAGCTGTTCCGCATCGCATCGATCAGGACACAAAATAATCTGCCCATTGAAATCCCATCCCGCGATCAGGATCGATTGTTGTGCGTTTAGAAAAGCGTTTTCTAAATGGCGGTAGTAATTTGCAGCGTCGACCAGCATTGCAACGCGCTGCGCACGAACTTGGCGCCACGCGTTGCCTCCAAGCGTTATAACGGAGCGAACGGGTGGTAGAAGTGTTTTTTCGTAGGAAGGTCCGAGTTCAACCGAGAATGTCAAACTAATACTTTCATTCTGATTTCTTCCATTCCTCAAACTCCGGCTTCGCCCATTGGTTCCAAAGCCCAATAGACGAACCGAGCCTGCGCGCGCCCCTTCAAATCGCGCTTGCTCACCGCAATCGATCGTGCCGGCGCCAGCTTCGCCCCATATCGTTCCGCTTCCTTATTCCATGGAAGCCAACGTCGATCCGGAAGAGGCCTATATCGCGGCCATGGGGTTAGAATGAACTCTGCCCGCCTGAAGCGTCGTGTCTTAAAAGGATCAAGTTCGACAAACTTTGCCAAACTCAGTTAATCCGGGCGCCAACGGAGGTTTGAATGGCTACTATGAACGTGTCTCTACCGGACCCAATGAAAGATTGGGTCGAAGCCCAGGCAGGGACCGGGCGATACTCCAATGCTAGTGACTATGTGCGCGATCTGATTCGAAGGGACCAAACGCGTAGTGATAAGATCGTTGCCATGCAACGCTTCGTTGATGACGGTCTCAACAGTGGTGTTGGCGGCCGGTCGAAGGACGAGCTGTTCGCTGCGGCTGTCGCGCGCACGGAAACGGCGCGCGGCAGCAGCTAATGCCTTTTAGCCTTTCTGTCGAAGCGGAAGAGGACATCATTGCCTTCACCTAGCAAGGTATCCGCATGTTCGGAACTCTACAGGCTAGGCGGTACCATGACGACTTGTTCGCGGTACTTGAACTGATCGCCGCCAATCCCCGAATGGCGCGTGAGCGAGAAGAGATTTCGCCTCCGGTTAGAATCTATCCGTTCAAAGCCCATCTGATTGTCTACCGCGTCGAAGAGAGCGAAACCATTTTCGTGATCCGAATACGCCATGGACACGAAGACTGGGCCAGCGAATCTGCTTAGGATCGCCGATTGAACAGACGAGCGCAGTAACTTTTAGAGTAATCACCCTGGGAATGTGACAGACGGCCTGACATTCTTAAGCTGCTATTATGCCGCTGAATCATCTCCGCATTTTGTTAGGATCGATGGTTCAGTTCTCATAAAGGGTGAGGAACGCGTTATAGCGACAGGCCTGTCGTTCTGTCGAAGACATGCACGCGCTCGCGACTGATGCCGGTTGAAAAGACCGTGTTCTGTTTGACCGGGTGCTCTCCATCCACAATGGCTGTGACCGGCTTGCCTGCGAGATCAAAAACAACATGGATGTAGGCTCCGGTCGGTTCCACCAGCAGCGTGTTTCCGGCAAAGGTCGTTTCTCCGGCCAACGTTGTGCTGAAATGTTCAGGACGAATGCCTATGGTTACCGGCTGACCTTGCTTGATGCGACGATCTTGCGACAAGACGACCGCCGTTCCATCGCTCAGACGTGCAGCCGGTTTCCCATTGTCGCTGTCGATCACGCCTTCCACGAGGTTCATGGCCGGCGAACCGATGAAAGCCGCAACGAAGATATTGGCTGGGGTTTTGTACAGTTCCAGCGGTGTGCCCTCCTGCTCGATCTTGCCATGATTGAGAACGACGATACGGTCGGCGAGCGTCATGGCTTCGATCTGGTCATGGGTAACATAGATGGACGTAGTGCCAACATTCTGGTGTAGCGTCTTGATCTCGGAGCGCATTTGCACGCGCAGTTTTGCGTCCAGGTTCGATAAAGGCTCGTCGAACAGGAATACGGCGGGATTACGGACGACCGCGCGGCCCATGGCAACGCGCTGACGCTGACCGCCGGAGAGTTGCGAGGGTTTGCGATCGAGAAATGCCGTCAGGTCAAGCATCCGGGCTGCTTCGGTAACGCGCGCCTGTATGGCCGGTTTGGTTTCACCTGCCAGCTTAAGATTGAAACCCATATTTTCAGCGACAGTCATATGCGGGTAAAGTGCATAAGACTGGAACACCATGGCGATGTTGCGCTCTCGTGGCGTCATGTCGTTGACGACATTACCGCCGATCATCACATCACCGCCGGTGATCTCCTCCAGGCCGGCAATCATGCGCAGCAATGTAGATTTGCCACAGCCTGAAGGGCCAACGAGGGCTATGAATTCACCATCGTTGACGGCCAGGGAGACATCGTGGATCACGTCGAGTGAACCATAGGTCTTGCGCAAATTTCTCAGTTCGACAGATGCCATTTCGACCTTCAATTATCAGGATTTGACCGCACCAGCCGTCAGGCCAGCGATGATGTGTTTCTGGGCGAGGAAGAAGACGATAATCGTTGGCAGTATCGTCATCGTGATGAATGCCAGTACAAGCTGCCATTCAGTGCCGAATTCGCCCCGATAAACCATGATGCCGAGCGGCCAGGGATATTTTGACTCCGAGTTGAGCATGATCAATGGCAGGATATAGCTGTTCCAGCTGCCGACAAAAGACACAATGCTCACCGTAGCAATGATCGGCCGGGAAAGCGGCACAGAGATATACCAAAAAAATTTCAGATAACCGCAGCCATCAACAAAGGCGGCCTGGAACAGTTCTTCCGGCAGGTTACGGAAGTAATTGCGGAAAAGAAGTATGCTCATGCCGAGGCCAAAGGCCACCTGTGGCAGCACAACCCCCCAATAGGTATCGAGCAGACCCAGATCCCGGATCCGAATGAACAACGGCAGAATTGCCGTCGCTGCAGGAAACATCAATCCGAGCAGGAAGTAGTTCAACAGGAAGGATGAGCCGAAAAACTTCACATGTGCAAACGTAAAGGCCGCCATCGACGAGGCTACGACGGTCAGGAATACAGTCAAAGCGGCAATGACGAGCGAGTTGAAAATCTGCAACCAGTATCTCTGGCCGAGCAGAATGCCGGTATAGTTCGACCATTGCCATTCCGACGGCAGGCCGAAAGGATTGACGCGAAGATCACCAAGAGTCTTGAAGCCGCCCAAAGCCGTTGTCAGCAATGGGACCAGCACGATAGCGGCAATCAGAGTCAGCGACGCATAAAGATAGATGCGCGTCTGGATGGATATTCGGACGGAGGTGCTTGCATCAGTCATGGCGCATGAAAATCCTTTTATACCCGAATGCGAGCGTGACGCATATGACGAACAGCACCACACCGACAGCACTTCCAAGGCCGACCTGCATGCGCATGACGCCATAAGTATAGAGGAAGGTCACCATCGTCTGGGTGGAGTTTGAAGGTCCGCCACCGGTCAGGGGCATGATCATGTCGAACAGCTGGATGGAGCCGACGACCGCAAAGAAGATCGACAAGCGCAAAGTCGAGCCCAGCATGGGCAATGTGACGTAGCGGAACTTCTGCCACCCCGTTGCGCCGTCGATTTCAGCAGCTTCCAGCACGTTCTTGTCGACCGACTGCAGGCCAGCAATAAACAACATCATATGGAAGCCGAAATATTTCCACACGACGACTGCCAGCACGGCATAGATTGCCAAATCTCGGTCGGCCAACACATAGGGCGTGGCAAAGCCGAAGAAGTTGGATATAGCGGCGAACAGGCCGTAGTCGCCGTCATAAACGAAGCGCCAGATCAGACCAGCAGCGACGTCCGCCAGTACGTAGGGAAGAAAGAAGATCAGGCGGAAGGCCACGACGCCCGGAATACGGTGCGCCAGCATCATCGCCAGCCAGATAGCCAATGGAACTTGGATGCAGATCGATACAATAATGATCAAGCCGTTGTTGATCAGCGCCTGTGAAAAGGCAGCGTTGCCAAACAGAATCTGGAAATTACGCAGTCCGACAAATTCTGTAGGAGTACCGTAACCGTTCCATTTATAAAGGCTGTACCAAGCGGCTTCGCCCATGGGCAGGATGACGAAGATTGTAAACAGCAGAAGGGCCGGAGGCAGGAAAATCAGGAGGGTCAACTTTCGGTCGTGTGCAACCGAGCTTTGCTTTCTCCTGCTTCTTGCTGCTTTCATGATGGTTGGCGCTGCCGCCGTAGTTATAGATGTATTGGTCATGTGATCCGCCTTGCGGTTCGGGCCAGTCAAGTCTCCCGAAGCGGTCGCACAAGCCATTGCGCGGGAGACTTGCTCATCAAGCTTATTGTTCCAGCTCGAAAGCGTCCTGGATCTGTTGAGCGCCTTCCTCCGAAGTCATCTGGCCGGAAACAATTTCCACCGAGACATCATTGACCACACGACCGATGGCCGCGCCCAGGGTCTGGTCGAAAAAGTTCTGGTGCCAGGTGGAGGCCGCAAGCTGTTTTGCCGAATCTGCCAGCAAAGGATTGGTCACACCAGCTTCCGCACCCACTGCCACTGGCAGGATCATGCCAGCCTGTGCCATTTTCTTCTCGTTGTCGGTATTTGTCAGGAAGGTGGCGAAGTCGATCGCCTCTTTTGAGGCATTCTTGGTCAAGGCCCAGCCGTTCAGGCCGCCGAGTGTATCGGTTGCAGCACCCGCACCGCCTTCAACGGCCGGAAAGGCAAAACGGCCAATATTGTCCGGCGCAAGACCTTTGCCGTCACCGGCATTCTTGCGCTGGTTGGCTTCGGTATTGTCGAAACCAAGGATCATCGCTGCTTTGCCATCGCCAAATACACCAAGTGCTTGTGGCCAGGAAGCGCCAAGATAACCCGGCTGAAAAGGCTCCAGCTTGCCGAATTCTGCAAGCTGTTCGCCAGCCTTGATGATAGCCGGGTCCATGAAACCTTCGCCCTCGCCAGTGCGTGCAGCTTCGAACACCTTCTGTCCGCCGTTGCGCATTACAAGATAGCTCCAATAGAAGTGGATAGGCCACTTCTCGCCACCACCACCGGCGATAGGCACCACACCAGCGCTCTTGATCTTTGTCACAGCGCTGCCGAGATCGGACCAGTTTTTGATGTCTTCTGCCTTCACGCCAGCCTTAGCGAACAGCTCCTTATTGTAGAAGAAGCTAACGAGGCTGACCCTGTAAGGCACGGCCCAGAGCTTGCCATCAAAGCTCAGGCCGGTGATGGCAGCCGAATTATAAGCGTTGCGCAGCTTGCCGTCATCCGCGTCAAAGGCTGCCGTTATATCCTGCAGGGAGCCGGTCTTGGACTGTTCCTGCAAAACTCCACCACCCCAACTGTAAAATAAATCGGGTACGTCATCAGACTGCAGAAGGGTTGGCAGCTTCGCCTTGAACGCCTCGTTTTCGAGGAACTGCAGTTGAATATCCACATCAGGATGCTGCGCTTCATATGCGGTGGCGATCTCCTCCCAGACGGCCACGGCTTTCGGGTCCAGTTCAACGTGCATCCACTTTACAACTGCTGCTGCGGAGCTGGTTGCGCCGAGCATAAGCGTCATGCTTGTTGTGGCGGCAAAAGTAATCAGCTTGTCGCGAAGGCTTGCGCCTTCGTGCATATAAGTCATGATCATATTCCTCCCATGGGGGAAATTCCTCACAAATTATTCCCCTATACGGATTAATTCAGCTGAGCCTTGGCTCAATGTCAAGCTAAAACAGGAGATATATTGGCATATTGGCTTGACATACCCTAGGCAGCGCCTGTTATTTAATCCGTTACCCGATAAAAATACGCCGTGTTCAACGTCAATATTGGTGTCATTGCAGCAGGATCTTATGAAAACCGCCGACCCAGAACTCATGCGGGCAATCAACCGCTTCAGCGTGCTCGATACCGTGCGTCGTCATGGCCCGATCTCACGGATCGAGATCAGTGGGCGAACTCAGCTTTCAACAACGACAGTCTCCGCCATCACGGCGTCACTGCTTGATGATGGACTCATCCTCACCCGCCACGAGGGGGACATTCGCACCGAGGGTGTGCGTGGTCGCCCTCGGGTGATGCTCAAACTCAACCCGGAAGCGGCGCGGGTGGTTGGTGCAAAGATCGCGGCCAGCCGGATGATGTTTGTTGTCACCGATTTTTGCGGCGACGTTCTTTCCACGCTGTCATTGCCCATCAGGGTGGACCGCCAGCCAATCGGGGTGATTGCCGATCTGGTGGAGGATGGCGTCAGGCGCTGCGTTGTGGATGCCGGGCTTTCGTTGGAAGACGTTGATATGGTCTGCCTCGGTTTGCCGGGCGTGATCGAACACCGCACCGGGCGGATTCGCAGCAGTCCAATTTTTCGCGAGATAAATGTCGATTTTGCCGACGAGATGACCCGCCGCCTTGGCGCTCCGACGATCATCGAAAGCGATGCCCATGCTGTTACGTTGGCGCATCACTGGTTTGGAAGCGCTCGTGATCTTAACGACATGGTTCTGATCTCGCTCGAACAAACGCTTGGCCTCGGTGTGCTGCATGACAACCAGTTGTTTCGCGGAGCGGGAGGCCTCAGCCACAATTTGGGTGATCTTGTGCTGAGCGCGGGATCGGCGGGCACGGTGCGGCTGGCAAGTCAGGCGGGGGAAAATGCCATTCTCGGGGCAAGATCTGCCGATGGACGCTTCGCGGAAGCGATCCGTCTTGGGCGCGGCATGCAACATGCGCAGACGCTAGTGAAGGCGGAAGACAATGAACTGATCAACGCTGCCATCCGTGCAGGAAGCGCTGTTGGCGTGACGCTTGCCAACATAGTTACTTTGTTTGCACCGCCGCTCGTTATCATTGTTGGCTCCAGTCTGGAGTTGGGCGCGCCTTTCATCAATGCACTTCAGGACGCCTATGAAACGGCCGTTCCGCCATCGCTCAAGGGCGTTGCTGAATTGGTTTTTCATAATTCGAGTGATGAACTGTGGGCGCAGGGGGCTGCGGCAGTCGCACTTCACGAGCTTTACGAGTCGCCATGGAGCACCACGGGCCCGGCGCTCTGACATGCAAAGTTAGAACAATTCAAGGGAGGAAAGAATGGACAAGGTCGGTATAGGGATCATCGGTTGCGGCAATATTTCGGGAGCTTATCTCAAAGCGATGGCATCCTTCCCAATCCTTGATATTCGCGGGATTGCCGACCTTAACCATGCACTTGCCGAGGCCAAGGCGTCAGAATTTGGAGTTTCTGCACGCAGCATCACTGATCTACTAGCGGATCCAGATATCGAGATTATCGTCAACCTGACCATCCCCAAGGCTCATGTGGAGGTCGGCCTTCGCATACTGGACGCTGGCAAGCACGCCTATTCAGAAAAACCTCTCGGAATCAACTTCGCCGAGGGAAAAAAGCTTGCCGATGCCGCAAAGGCAAAAGGCTTGAGGGTCGGGGCTGCACCGGACACGTTCCTGGGTGGCGGTCATCAAACGGCGCGCACCTTGGTTGATCAGGGTGTTCTGGGGCAACCGGTTGGCGGCACGGCAACCTTCATGTGCCCCGGTCATGAACGTTGGCACCCAAACCCGGACTTCTATTATGAGGTGGGTGGTGGGCCGATGCTGGACATGGGACCTTATTACCTCACTGGTCTTGTCGATCTCCTTGGTCCCGTGGCGCAGGTTGCGGGTTTTGCAATAGCGCCACGCAAGAAACGTCTGATCACGAGTGAACCAAGGAACGGCGAGTTTATTCCCGTTGAAGTAGCAACCCACGTTGCAGGTGTGATGGCATTTGAAAACGGTGCTGTCGTGCAGGTCGGGATGAGTTTCGATGTGGCGGGGCATAAACACCTGCCACTTGAGGTCTATGGTACTGAAGGCACGTTGATCGTGCCGGACCCCAATCATTTTGGCGGTGAGGTGCAACTGCTCAAAAAGGGTGGTGCTTTTGAAGTGCAGGATCTGTCATCGCCCTATGCCGATGGCAATTACCGTTCGATAGGCGTCGCCGATCTGGCGCATGCCATTCGTTCAAAACGCCCCCACCGCGCAAATGGTGATCTGGCGTTGCATGTTCTAGAAGTCATGGAGGCATTCCAGGCTGCAGCCGGTAGTGGTCAGACTGTCGCGATCACCACACGGACGGCGCGTCCGGCAGCGCTTTCGGAATCTCTGGTCGATGGCCAGTTGGCAAGGTAATGCGAGGAGAAAAACTATGCGTGAAGCACTGATTGTCTGGGGTGGCTGGAGTGGGCACGAACCGGAAGAATGTTCGGTTATCGTCAAGGACATTCTGGAGCAGGAGGGTTTCAAGGTCTATGTCGAACATGGCACCGAAGCCTTTGCGGACCCGTCCATTCATGATCTGAGCCTGATTGTTCCGATTATGACCATGTCGAAGATCGAGAAGGAAGAAGTGAAAAACCTCACGGCGGCGGTTGAAAGCGGTGTGGGGCTTGCTGGCTATCATGGCGGGGCTGGCGATAGTTTTCGCGACAGCGTAGATTACCAGTTCATGGTTGGCGGTCAGTGGGTAGCCCATCCGGGCAACATCATCGACTACAAAGTAAACATCACAAGGCCCGACGATCCTATCATGAAGGGCATCGAGGATTTTCCGTACAGCTCGGAGCAATACTACATGCATGTTGATCCGTCCAATGAGGTGCTGGCAACAACTACTTTCACGGGAGACCATGCCTGGTGGATTGACGGTGTGGTGATGCCGGTGGCTTGGAAGCGCAAGTACGGCGAGGGTAAGGTTTTCTATTCCGCTCTTGGACATCAGGCTAAAGAATTTGCTGTTCCGCAAATGCAGACGATTTTTCGGCGTGGTGCTCTCTGGGCAGCGCGATGAGGATATGTAAGGCCCTTGCCGGATCGTTGGCATTTTACCGCGGAGCGAGTTCGCAACTTTTGCGACAGAAATTTTGCTGAAAATTCAGTGCCGGCGGATTTTTCACGAATCAGCATCAGAGCAAGAGGCTTCGGTCCACTCAGTGAGGCCGATTTCCGCAACCTGCTGTCCTATTCTCCCTATCATAATGTCAGGGCAGGCAAGCCGTATCCAGCGATCCTGGTGACGACAGCCGACGCGGACAATCGAGTCGTGCCGGCGCACAGCTTTAAATATATCGCTGCACTACAGGCTGCCGATCCAGGCCCCCGGCCGCGGCTGCTCCGGGTCGATACCCGTGCGGGCCATGGCACAGGCAAGCCGACCGCTAAATTGATCGAGGAAGCGGCCGACATGTTGGCTTTTGCCGCCCGTTGGACGGGGTTGAAACTGCCATGAATAAGCGCCAATCCGCACCTGTGCCCAACTGGCGTCATCACTATAATTTAAATTCACCTGCGCAAGCGCATGGACGAGCTATTTACTGAGGAGGGATTGGTATTGCACGAGCAGAAGCAAGACAAATTTGATATGGATGCCGGTGCATACAAACTGGCGGTTAGCGCATGGACATTACATCTCTCGTTGTTTTTGCTGTAGCCTTGGCTGTTGCTTCTGCGTCGCCGGGACCGAGCGTTGCGGCCCTTGTCGCACGAGTGCTTTCCAAAGGCCATCGGGACGTTTTCCCATTCTGGATTGCAATGTGGATAGGCGAAGCCATCTGGCTGGCATTGGCGGTGCTGGGGCTGTCGCTGCTGGCCCAAACCTTTCAACCCCTATTTCTTGCCATCAAGTGGTTCGGGGTGGGCTATCTGCTTTTCCTGGCGTGGAAGATGTGGCACGCACCTGTGGAGACCTTGGCGGAGCATTTTGCGTGCTCAGGATCCAGATGGCGACTTGCGCTAGCGGGTTTCGTAGTGACGATGGGAAACCCAAAAACCATGATGTTCTATGTTGCCTTGCTGCCAACCATCGTGGACCTGCACAAGATTTCAATATTTGGCTGGCTGGAGCTCACCTTCGCGATGTTCTGTGTCGTCATAGCCATCGACTTATGTTGGACGTTGGCGGCTTCGCGTGCTCGGCGCTTTTTCACGAGCCGCAAGTCTATGAAGATAGCAAACCGCACCAGTGCCGGAATGATGGCTGGGGCTGCAGTTGCCGTGGCAGTGCGATGACAAGCCATGCGTGCTTCGAGAAACCGATTGGCGATTGGGTTCAATAACTTTAAGGAGAGACCGGTCCATAGAATAACAGGCCGTGTTGCGGATTATTCTGCCGATAAGGTTGGTTGTTATTGCTTCTGATATTATGAGAAGCAAGAGGTGAGTGAATGAACGATCAACGGAGTTTGTGATCAAAGGATAATCTGACGTTTATTAAAGAACTCGAAATAGCGGCAAGCAAGTTATGGGACTAAGAATTAATTTGGCCGCATGGCCATTTGTTCAAAGGAGTTTCGCAGAGCGACCGAAATGGGCGCGAAGCTACCATAGCATCGACGCGCGTCCTTAGATATCTGTGCTGTCGGCGGCTCCGGTGGCACATTTATGATGCCTCATTACTCTCTACGATGTTTGAATCGGGGTCGTAAAGATAGAGCTGCGGGAAGCCGGCCAAACCAGTTCGGAGGATCAGCAGATATTTTGGATCGTCTTCAGGTAAATTTCCCGGAAACCGAGTGCCGCGAGGTGTTTGATCACCGCTTCAAAGTCGTTGGTTCGGAACGCAGAGTGGCAATCCTTGCAGTCTATTCTCCGCCGTTGGCGGGAAGTGCCGCCGGGATGCTATATCAAAACTCGCGGGGCGGAACTATGCGCGCCTCTTCACGTTCAACTCGCTTGGGAGGAGTCCCCATGGAGACAAAGGATAAATTATTCCGCATCGAACAGGGCTTCTGGCTCTCCGGTAAAGACCATTTCCTCGCACATGTGGATGAGAACGCAATTCTCGCCTTCCCGCAAGCGGGAGAGATGCACGGCATCCACCCACGCGAAGACGTGGCAGAGACCGCCACCCTGACGAACCGGTGGCGCAACCTCAAAATGACCAGCAGGTACCTGCTCATGCCTGCCGACGACGTCGCCATCGTCAGTTATCGGGCCGATGTGTCCCGTAACGACGGCGAGCCTTATTCCGCGCTGGTCAGCTCGGCTTATATCCGGCGGTCGACCGGCTGGAAACTGACCTTTCATCAGCACTCACCGGTTTAAACTAATTGCGTTGCAAAGTCGCTCCACCGATCTTCCGGCGAGCACCTCCAAGGGGCTTGAGATGTTGTCAGATTACTGTCGCAGGAGGAGCACCCGCTTTTTAAGCAACAGTGGGATCGGGCGTCCGAATTGGCAGTACCTGGCAGTCATCGCATGCATGCCCGTTCCTCGATTCCCGATCTGTCGAGATGCTTGCTATCCTCGCCTTTCCAGGGTAATGGCATCGAAGCAGGATCCAGATTGACCAAGGGCGTCGGCATTCGGCATTTTAACTCCGGCTCCGTCTATTCCACGATGCGGGCGGGCGAGGAATCAGAAGCTCGCCGGCTACGGGCCCCGTAATGGTCGCCAGTCGACCAATATGCGAGATCAACTTCTGCCGGACTTGGTTCGAAGGGGCGGATTGTAACAAGGATTCGACTGCCATCTTTGGGCACGCTCGTCATGTTACGTCAGCGGCTTGCCTCATCCCTCGTCTTGCCTCGTTGATCTTACGTATTGTATGCGTCGCTTCACCATTGAGAGCGCTCAAACTGAGAGTTTTTACGGACCTTGCGATGTCGCCACATACTGCAGTTTCAAAATCTCCTGTGGCGAAGTGCCAGCGCCTCTTTCCCCAACAGTTTCCAGCATCCCGCGGCGAGACCCGCGTGAATAGTCCGAAAATTCATTATTGCAGACAAGGCGGTTTTGTTCCTCAGACCTGTCCTGCGTGATTGGTGGCTCTTCTTCCGGTGACATAATCACTGAGCAGAATGCGCGTTGGGTGATAGGGGCTTGCTCGATATTATGCACAACCCAAGCAGGGCGGCCGCTATTAATCATTGCCATCGTGGTAAATGAATGATTTTCTCCTAGATTAATTTAAGTAAGGCACCAATAGCATTCAGTACATCTATTGAGTTTATGAAATGTCGCTTTCCGTCTTATTTTTTCGCGAAGATTCTTTGTTTAAGAAAATAATGAATAGGGTCGCAATTTGTGATTGCAGTCGCTTCCTCACAACGCTAGGTAAAAAATATCAAGAATACGCTGGGGGGCGTTATGTATTCAAAAGTATTTTCACGTGTGCGTACTCTTGCGATAGCAATTATGTTGTTTCCTGGTGGCCTGGCATGGTCAGATTTGGCGTTTGCACAGACTTGCGCCCCCAATGAGACAAGCCGTTCCTTTAATTTCACAGGTGGTACGCAATCCACGGTTGTACCAAGTGGGGTGAGTTCGATCACCGTTCATCTTTTCGGTGCACAAGGTGGCGACGGCAAAGGTGGCGCTGGTTCAATAGGCGGTAGTCCATTCAGCCCTGGCGGTACAGGTGGCCTTGGAAGTCGCGTTAGTGGTAGATTGAGCGTTTCGCCAGGCGATATTCTATCGATTGGCGTCGGTGGCAGAGCGTCTTTTGCAGTCAATCCCGGGGGGGCAAGCGGCACCAACGATGGTGGAAATGGCGGCGGCGGAACCGATCTGAGCTTGGGTGGCAGCCGGATTGCGATCGCCGCTGGCGGCGGGGGTGGCGGCAATGGTGGTTGGAGTACTGCCAATGTAATTAGTGGTGGTAATGGCGGTATCGGAGGTGGTCTGGGCTGGGCAGGAGCGACTGTGCCGGGCGGGACAGGTCCGTTCGGCGGCGGCGGCGGTTCACCCGGTGCGGGCGGCTCTGGCGGAGCCGGGTGTGGCAGTTTCCCCGCGACGCCCGGTCAAGCGAACGGGCAGGGGGGAAGCTCAAATAATTTTTCTGGATCTTTCATCGGGGCCGGATTTGGCGGCGGCGGCGGTGGCGGTAGCACCGTTGGCGGTGGAGGCGGCGGTGCAGGTGTCGGCACAACCGGCTGTCAGCAGAACTGGAACGGGGGTGGCGGCGGAGGAGCCGGGGGCACTTCAAGTCCGGGTGCTTTGCAATCGGCGTCGATCCTGAACGATGCGAACTCCGGTGACGGCTCCGCATTGATTTGCTTTGCAACGCCGACGTTTTTGGTCAGTGGCATCGCAAACGGCTTGAATGGCACAGCAAGTCTTGAGCTTGCAACAACAAGCCCCGTAAGTGTCCAAACCGTTAATATCGGCGGCGGCAGTTTTTCCTTTCCCAACAGGGTGCCTGACGGAGCAAACTGGAGCGCGAGGGTATTGACAGCCCCGGACGGGCAACTCTGCACGCTTGTGCCTTCGTCCGGCACCATATCCAACGCTGATGTGTCCAATCTGGCTCTTACCTGTACGACTGTGCAGGTAGACCTCACGCCCCAGACGTTGCCTGATGGTGTATTCGGGGAAGCCTACAGCCAGACAATAACAGCAAGCAGCTCAAATGGTGGTACGGCGCCTTACAGCTTCAGCCTTGCTTCCGGAAGTATTCCCGGTGGTCTTATTCTATCGTCTGGCGGACTGTTGTCCGGCACGCCCAACGCTACGGGAAGTTTTACCTTCGCTATTCGAGCGACAGATGCAGACGGCTTTATCGGCGAGCGGCAATATACAGTCGCGATTCCTGTGCCGGTCATTGCCGTTGCACCTGCCGACCTGCCTGATGGAAAGGCCTCGAACGCCTATGTTCCGGCAACTCTCTCAGCAACAGGTGGTGCAGCGCCTTACTCATTTCAGGTGACTACCGGAGCTCTGCCCGCTGGGCTGAGTCTGGCCGGTGACCGGATTTCGGGTACGCCAACTGCAGCGGGCTCGTTCACCTTCACTGTTAGAGCAACCGACGCCAACGGGTTTACAGGCGAGCGCCAATATACGTTGGCAATCGAACCGCCGACGATTATTGTAAGCCCTGATAATCTGCCCGGAGGTAACGCTTCGAACGATTACGGTTCGGTGACGCTGGCAGCAGATGGCGGAACAGGCCCTTATACGTTTCAGGTAAGTGCCGGTGCTTTACCTACAGGGCTGAACCTGGCCGGAGCCGTGATTTCCGGTGCGCCAACCATTGCAGGCTCATTCACTTTCACTGTAACTGCTACCGATGCAAACGGAGCTACCGGCGAACGGCAGTTTACGATCGCGATAGTGGCACCGGGAATCAATATTGCACCGGACGCGCTACCGGACGTGGTGATCCCGAACGATTATGCTCCGGTAACGCTGACGGCTAATGGCGGAGCGGCGCCCTATACATTTCAGATAAACGCCGGCGCATTACCAGCTGGATTGAGCCTGTCGAATGCCAATATTTCGGGCAAGCCAACCGCTGCTGGTTCGTTCACATTCACAGTGAGAGCCACGGATGCCAATGGTTTCAGCGGCGAGCGGCAATATACAATCGCCGTCGCAGCGCCGGGGATCACGATTGGTCCGGATGCCGTGCCGGGGGGACAAGCCTCTAACCTTTATGCTTCGGTTACGTTCTCGGCAGACGGCGGCACTGCACCTTATACATATCAGTTGAGTGCCGGAGCACTGCCCGCCGGGCTTGCCTTAGCTGGTGCCGAAATTTCCGGCACACCTAAGGTCGCAGGCACCTTCAACTTCACGATTACCGCAACCGATGCTAGCGGTTTTACTGGTCAACATCAGTACAGCCTGTCCATTGAAGCCCCCACGATTACAGTCACGCCCGATGTTATTCCAGGTGGAAAAATTCAAGAGCAATATGGTCCGATAGCGCTCACCGTTGACGGCGGAGCAGCACCTTACAGTTTTCAGGTTTCTGCGGGAGCATTGCCTGCCGGGTTGAATCTAACCAATGCCAGCATATCCGGAACACCCACGGCAGCTGGTTCCTTCAGTTTCAGTGTCACCGCAACAGATACGAACGGCTTTACAGGTACCCGGCAGTATAAAATCGCCATCCAGGACTTGCCGCCGCCGATAGCACAGAATCAAACGCTCAGCGTTTTGGCGGGTACAACTGGCACAGTCGATCTTACTCAACGCGCGACGGGTGGCCCATTCTCCGCCTCGGCAATCGTAACCTCTCCTCCAGGTGAAGCAGGCGAGGCACGCATCACGAGGGAAGATGGCACCCATATCCTTCAGTTTGCGGCAGCCGGGACATTTGCTGGCACAACCAGTCTGACCTATACACTATCAAACGGAGCTCGCAGGTCTGCGCCCGCAACGGTTACGATTGAAGTAATTGCGCGTCCCGACCCGTCACGCGATCCCGAAGTTATTGGATTAATCCGGGCCCAGACGGAGAGCGCCAAGCGTTTCGCCAACACGCAAATCCGCAATTTCAGCCACAGGCTGGAACAACTCCACAATGAGGGTGAGCAGCGCAGCAATTCTGTAGGGCTCAGTGTCAGCGTTTTGACCGATTCAACGCAATCGGAACCTTATGAAGCACAGGATTATTCTCAGCAGGACCCGTCACTCAACGTTACCCGCCAAGGCTCGGGAGCGGTTAGCATTGGCTCTAATGCCGCATGTATCGACGGTACTCAGAGCAGTCTGAGCGCGCAGAAGGATCCATCGTCTGAGTCGACTTCCATCACAACCGGGCAAAGCGCGACGGGGACCAGGCTCCGTCCATCCGCTGCATGTCCGCAAGCCGGTTTGATAGCCTATAGTTCGGATCAAGCGTCGAATAATCCTGCCCGTGATCCTGCGCTTGAGGCGATAGGGAAAGTGTCGTCACCGGCAACCAATGCTGTTGAAGCTCCTCCCCCGGTCGCAAATGAACACGCGTTGGGCGAGTTCGCCCTCTGGAGCGGTGGCTATGTCAACTTCGGCACCAATGATGATGGGGCAATCAAGCTGGATAATACATTGGTGGGCGTGAGTGCCGGCGTTGACTATCGCTTCAATCCGAATCTGACGGCCGGTATCGGTGTAGGCTTTGGACGCGATAGTACAGACATTGGCGATAATGGCACTGAAAGTCGTGCAGAAGCGTTTTCAATTGCAGCTTATGGCAGCTATCGACCCGTCCCAGGTTTCTTCCTTGACGGGCTTGCTGGCTACAGCACCATGAGTTTTGACAGCGAGAGATATGTGACGTCGACTGGAGACTTCGCTTCGGGAAAGCGGAATGGAGACCAGTTTTTCGCATCGCTGACCGCTGGTTATGAATATCGCAAAAAAGGTCTGCTGATGTCCCCCTATGGCCAGTTGTCAGGATCACGTTCAACACTCGACGCATTCACTGAAAAGGGGGCGGATATTTACAACCTTACTTATGGCGATCAGGATATTGACACATTGTCAGGAACCTTCGGGCTTCGCGTCGAACACGCTATACGTACCAAATGGGGTTTGCTCACGCCTCGTGCCCGGTTGGAATACACCCACGACTTTGAAGGATCGAGCCGCGCCAGTGTGGGATATGCCGACCTTGGTACGTTACCCTACGCGCTTGATGTTGACGCGTTCTCTCAAGATCACTTTACGGTCGGAATGGGGTTCGATGCACAGATAGGAGAAGGTTGGAATGTGGGCTTTGATTATCGTACCGCATTTGGAACCGACGGCGACAGCCAAGACCATACGTTCGCAACAAGGCTTGGCATAGAGTTCTAGAAGGGCAGATGTTATTTGGTTGTACAGGGCCTCAAGGCGCTGTTCGCCAGGGACGTGCCAGCCCCGCTCATGCCCGATTGCCTCGCCAACAGCGAATGCCAGTTTGGCGATAGCAGGGCCTGACACTGTTGACGGCAATCGCCGTGAGACCATGCGCGTTGACACAGCCGAGTGAGCCACCACACCATCCAGCTGATTTCCGGTCGGTGCGAGACCAGCGGCATCTCCGGGCAATGGTCGAGAGGCCGCGTAATTTAGCCGCTGGCGAGAGTGCCTCCGATATCCAGGCGAGCAGTCGGCTGTAACAGGGAGGCGGCGGCAACCAGTCGCCGCCGCGCCCCAAAGGGTCTACCTTATTGGCGCAGAGGCTTTCCCAAGCTTCACGGCGGGCTCGCGCGCCCAAACCCGAAGTTTACCCAACCTGGAGACAAAGGCGGCAGGGCCTTCCTCTCCAGGCAGCTCCAGAATGCCCTCGTCGAGGTCGTTTGCAATCCCGGCTTTTTTGAGTAGCGGCAATGCGGACTGATCGTACCCGATGAACTTGCAGTGCTGGAACGCGTCAGCAACAAAGTCACGAGCCGTTGCCTCCTCCACCAGGTCATCAATGGCTGCGGCAGAGGTCAGCAGGGCCACTGCATCGAACAGGACGGAAGGGCCGCCATCAATCATGTGATGTGCTGCGACCCAACTCCCGTCGGACGCGGTAACGCCCCCCACCTTCGGTGCTATCAGTTCGAAGACCGCCCCATCCTTCGTAACAGCCGTGGCAAGGCCCTTCAGAAGCCCGGCATCAACACCATCGGTTACGAGAATACCAAGTTTGCGCCCTTCGAAGCGCTTGGGTCCACGTTCCACGATGCTGAGCGCCGGTGATGGTTCCAGATCCTGGCGCGTCGGCATGGCCGCATCAGCCGGTTTCGGCAGCGATTGAAAACCGAGCTTCCTGGCCACCGTTGATGCCAAGGTATCATCGATATTGAGCAGATGGGACACCATGCGCTCACGTATGACCGGCTCTTCGACCTTGCTAAGCTCGAAAGTTAAGGCCATGGCGATGTGCCGCTGTTCGGGTGGTGTCTGGCTAATATAGAATTGGCGCGCCTGACTGTAATGGTCGGCGAAACTCTCTGGGCGGAGCCGAATCTTCGAGCCCTCTTCGTCTGATGGAAAATGGCGAAAGCCGCGGACCGGGGACGCTCTCGGTCCTTCGTTGCGCGAGTTTGGCTGATAGTTTGTCCGCCCGACCGGGTTTCGCATTGCCATGTGGCCGTCTTGTTGGAAGTTATGAAACGGACATTTGGGTGCATTGATGGGCAGATGGGTGAAATTTGGGCCGCCCAGACGCTTCAATTGGGTGTCCAGGTACGAGAAGTTCCGACCCTGGAGAAGTGGATCATTGCTGAAGTCGATACCGGGGGGCACGTTCTGGGTCATGAAGGCAACCTGCTCCGTCTCGGCGAAGAAATTGTCGGGCATCCTGTCAAGTACCAAACGGCCTATTGGCCGAACCGGCAAGATCTCCTCGGGGATGATCTTCGTAGGATCAAGGATATCGAAGTCGAAATTGTCGGCGAATTCCTGATCAAACAGCTGAACGCAAAGCTCCCATTCCGGAAAGTTACCCGATTGTATCGACTGCCAGAGATCACGGCGATGGAAATCAGGATCCGCACCATTGATCTTGACGGCCTCGTTCCAGACCACCGATTGCAAACCCAGCTTTGGTTTCCAATGGAATTTTACGAAGGTTGACTCGTCCTTGTCGTTGACAAACCGAAAAGTGTGGACACCAAAACCCTCCATGAAGCGGAAGGAGCGGGGAATGGCACGGTCAGACATGATCCACATGACCATGTGCATGCTCTCGGGAGTGAGGCTGATGAAATCCCAAAAATTGTCATGCGCAGTCTGCGCCTGGGGAAAGGCGCGGTCAGGCTCCTGCTTTGCTGCATGAATAATATCCGGGAACTTGATTGCATCCTGGATGAAAAAAACCGGAATGTTGTTTCCGACCAAATCCCAGTTGCCTTCTTGCGTGTAGAGCTTCACCGCAAAGCCTCGGACGTCACGAGCAAGATCGGCTGAACCCTTGTTGCCCGCAACAGTTGAGAACCGGACGAAAGCCGGCGTCTTTTCGCCTGGACGCTGAAAGAGATCCGCGCGTGTATAGGCCGCTAGGGACTCGTAAGTCTCGAAGAAGCCATGCGCACCGTATCCGCGAGCGTGAACCACGCGTTCGGGGATTCGTTCGTGGTCAAAATGGAAGATTTTCTCTCGAAAATGAAAATCATCGATGACAGCGGGGCCGCGGGCACCAACCCGAAGTGTATTCTGGTCATCGGCAACGGGGCCGCCTTGGGCGGTTGTCAGAACCTCGTGTCCGTCTTCGGCGAACTGGTGAAGCTCGCCACCTTTTCCACGATGGAGTTGCTGGTCATGGATCGTGACAGTGTTTGGGAGTTTTCCGGTCGCGGCGGTTTTCTTCAATGCGGGCGTTTTTGGTGCTGGTTTTTTCGCTGGGGAAGGCTTCTTGGCCATCGGTCTCTCCTCATTGGCAGGGTGCATGCGAAAGGGGCGCGCGATGCGCGTTTGAAGACGACGGAATGATCAGGCAGCTTTACCCTTTGCTTTCGCAAAGGCCTCTGCAAGATGCGTGAGCTTTTCGTCGGTGGCTACTTCTTCAGCCAGGTTCGCTTGAAAAAGAGGGATCGCGTCCTCAAGGCCGACCTGCTTGGCCCAGGCAATCAGGGTGCCGTAGCGGGCCATTTCATAATGTTCAACCGCCTGCGCCGAGGAAAAGAGGCCGGCATCGAGAGCAGCCGAACCCTTGTATTCCTCCATGATTTCTTCGCCCTCGGCGATAATACCCTGGATGGCTTCACAGGTCTTGCCGCGAGCAGGTTTTCCCATTAGTTCGAACACCTGTTGAAGACGTTCGATTTGGCCCTGCGTCTCGTCGCGATGCTGCAGGAAACCTGACTTGCCTTCTTCTGACTGAGCCGCCCGGGCCATTTTTGGCAGCGCCTTCAGAATCTGCTTCTCGGCAAAGTAAATGTCTTTCAGCGTGTCTAGGAAAAGGTCGTTCAAGGTCTTCTCGGCCATTGTGTCCTCCCTGGGAACCATTGCGGCGACTCAACGCCTCCTGCAATAAAATGTTCCCGATCGAAGAATGGCAGCGTTCCAGTTCAGCCCAACATCGCACTGCGCAGGGGCAACTTGCGCAGGATACTGCGTTTGCCACGCGGTTCACATTACCATCCCGCACTATTGGTTTGGTTCAAGGCTGGAGCCAATGACGCCAACAGTCACGTCCAGCCGATTGCGCAGTACACGTTTCGATAAAGGAAACCGCTTGCCATTATTGTCACCGGCTTGCGCGGCTACCTTTGGTCCGTAACCTGCTTTTTGACCAATCTTTGGCGCTGCAGACAGCCGCCTCGAACCTCTCAATCAGCTGTCCGTGACCTAGAGGGCGCGACATGCGACAGATAGTCATTTCTGGCCGCCTTTAATCGCGCGCGGCGGCCCGACAGAGCCACGTTCGATGAGTGACGTACCTATCACAACTCTTTTGGGTGGATGATTCTCTCCTTTAAGTCGCCGAATGAGAAGCTCTGCGATGGTTTTCCCTAGTGTGTAGGCTGGCTGATCAATGACTGTAATGGGTGGACTCGTCACGCTGGTCCAATCTGCGTCATGGAAGGTAATCAATGATATATCCTCAGGAATGCGCAGCCCGCGTTCGCGAATGATTTTAAAAATTTCAATTGCTATCAGGCTGTCAGACGCAAGGATCGCCGTTGGTCGATCAGGTCTGGCCAGGAGATTCTTGGTGAGTGTCCGTGTCTCTTGTGCATTCGTTGCGCCGAGTTGCACAAATTTCTCGGGGTTTTCTATGCCACTGGCCCGACACGTTGCGAGAAAACCCTCGATGCGCTCGCGCACTGAGGATGTGTAGATCTGCTTAAGCTCTCGATATTCGCGTCCGGCGAAATCGACTGCCGTGACATAGGCAATATTGCGATGCCCGGCATCCGACAAAATCTTCGTTGCCCGCATCGCGGCGTCGCGGTCATCGACGGTCACTGTATCAACGTCGAAGTCAGGTAGAGCGCGATCGAGGAGGGCCAACGGTCTGCCCGATCGGTGAATTTCCCGCAAATGCGACACGTCCCGGGATTCTGATGGGGTGACGATCAGACCGTCCACGCGTTTGCCGATCAAGACACGAACGGCAGCTTTCTCAACCTCGATCTGTTCACTGGAATTCGCAAGGATAACGTTGAATCCAGCAGCTCTCGCTACATCGCTTATGCCGCGGACAGCAAAACTGAAGAAAGAGTTCTCTATGTCGCCGACGACCACGCCGATAATTCCCGATTTTCCGGTGGTCATGCTTCGGGCCAGCTCGTTCGGCCGGTAATCCAGTGCCTTGGCAGCAGCCAGTACATCTGCGCGGATTTTTTCGCTGACAACGCCGTATCCGCCCAGAACGCGAGCCGCGGTTGCTTTCGACACATTCGCCTCTCGCGCCACATCGCTGACGGTGACGGATCGGGATTTTTGAGCAGCGTTTTTCATATTTCAAGCACTACAAGGGTTGTTGACGGAAGGTCAATGTGAATATATCAATTAGCATTGAGACCGGTCTCAATCAATAAGAGACCGGTCTCATGGGCAAAGATCTCTTCTCAGTGATCCAGGCAACCAAGAGCCGTGACAGTGAAGGGCAGCCCGCCAGTTTGAGCATGCCAATTTAGAACAATAATTTCAGAGTGGAGAACAGGGACATGAGCATTTTAATACTCTTCAGGAGGACAATGAAGTCTGCCCGGGTTGGAATGATAACCTTGACCATCGCGCTTGCCGGTTTTGGGGCCGTTTCCAGTATGGCAGCGGCCGAAGATAATCCTTACGGTTTGATTGATGAGAAAGTCATAAGCGTTGGCACGATGGGCGACGCGAAGCCCTACACATTTACAACCGCAGATGGCCAGTTCACCGGTTTCGACATTGAACTTTTTCTGAATGTTGCAAGCAGACTTGGTTTTGGGAAGGGTCAAGTGGTTTTCACAGGGCAGGAGTTCTCGGCACTCATGCCGTCAGTTGCCAATGAACGTTTTGATGTGGCCGTCGCAGCTATTGGAACGACGGAAGCACGCAAGAAGACCATAGACTTTTCCGACGGCTATCTTGCCGGCTATCTCTCCGTGCTGACAGCGGACGAGGCAATTACATCTGCTGAAGGATTGAAAGGCAAGCGGTTGGGGGTGGTGCAGGGGACGCTTCAGGAAATCTACGCCGCCAAAAATTTCACTGACACGGACCTTGTCAAATTTCCCGATAACAATTCGGCAGTTTCAGGCCTCAACAACGGAACGGTTGATGCCCATTTCCTGGATTATGAGGCCGCAAAGCAATATGGCGAACGTTATCCAGAACTCAAGATCGCAGTAAATATACCGTCCTTTGATGCTCCGGCTGGTTTTGTTATCCGCAAAGGCAACGATGCATTTCGTGAAGCGTTGAACACGGCCCTCCATGCGGCAATGCAAGATGGGACCTGGAAGACGCTTTATGAAAAGTGGTTTCCAGGCTCACCCATGCCCGACGCGTACCTTCCCAAGAAATAACGTCGTGGCCGCTGCTCTGATGCCTCAAAGCAGCGGTCCTGCCGTTGATCTTTATGGTCACAACACAGGGGGAATGGGATGAACTGGCTCGAAAATCTGCGTCGAAGTTTTCTCGATTGGGACGCTATGGCGGCTGTTTTGCCCGCCATGATCACAGTCGGACTGAAAAATACCCTGATCCTTGCAGCGGCCTCAACCGTGCTCGGACTTCTTATCGGTCTGTTGCTGGCCGTCATGGGCATATCCCGCTCAAGATGGTTGAGGCTTCCCGCGCGTATCTACACTGATGTCTTCCGCGGACTGCCCGCAATCGTGACCATTCTTCTTATTGGACAGGGATTTGCCCGTATTGGGCGGGAGATTTTCGGTCCTTCGCCTTACCCTTTGGGGATTCTCGCGCTTAGCCTGATTGCCGGTGCCTATATCGGAGAAATCATCCGCTCAGGTATTCAAAGCGTTGAGCGCGGGCAGATGGAAGCATGCCGCGCCTTGAGCATGAGTTACGGGCAGGGAATGCGCTTGATTGTGATCCCGCAAGGAATTCGGCGTGTATTGCCGGCGCTTGTCAATCAGTTCATTGGAAACGTCAAAGACTCAAGTCTCGTATATTTTCTTGGTTTGCTGGCTTCAGAACGCGAGATATTCCGCGTTGGGCAGGATCAGGCGGTTGTTACCGGAAACCTGTCACCCCTTCTGCTCGCCGGAATCTTTTATCTCCTTGTTACCGTCCCGCTGACCCACGTGGTGAATTACATTGATAACGGCCTGCGCCTTGGCAAGCACAAGAGCGGTGCTGTTACGAGCGGACTTGCCGAGGTCAGCGAACTGGAGGGCACCGGCAGTAGCAACGGTGCTCGCAATAGACAGTCGACTGCCCGGAGTGATGCCGGTAAGCCGCGTTTCAAAGGCGGCAGTCTCGCGGTCAGCAATCTGGATATGTCATACGGCGATCTTGATGTGCTCAAGCAGGTAACCCTGGCGGTAAAACCGGGTACTGTCACATGTATTATCGGGCCGTCTGGTTCGGGGAAGTCAACATTACTGCGTTGCATCAATCGGCTTGTCGAACCGAAGGGCGGCGATGTGCGCATAGATGGTGAGAGCATTCTAGCAATGAAGCCCGAGAAACTGCGCAGACGCGTCGGGATGGTTTTTCAGCATTTTAACCTGTTTCCGGATCATACAGCGCTTGAGAACGTTATGCTTGCATTGACCGAGATAAAGGGCCTGCCCAACGAAGAAGCGGAGCGTATTGCACAAGCGCGCCTTGCTGATGTTGGGCTGGCAGCCCGCAGTCATCATCGCCCCAGCCGTCTTTCCGGAGGACAACAGCAACGGGTGGCGATCGCCCGGGCTCTGGCCATGGATCCGGAGGTTATCCTCTTCGATGAGGTAACGAGTGCGCTTGATCCGGAACTGGTAAAAGGGGTTCTCAACCTTTTGGCCGATTTGGGGCAACGGGGCATGACCATGGTTGTCGTCACCCATGAGATGGGTTTCGCCCGCAAGGTGGCCGATCAGGTTGTCTTCATGGACGAGGGCCGCGTTGTTGAGGCCGGCCCGCCAAGTTCCATTTTTGACCATCCGCAAAGTTCCCGGCTGAAACGCTTTCTTGCCGAAGTTCTGTGACCGCCTATTGAGTGCAAGTTCAATCTGAATCCATCATACTAATGAAAGTCTCTATCATGAATTCATCTTCCTTGGTGTCGAAGGTCATTGTCGTTGGCGGCGGTATTTTCGGCGTCTCGTCCGCCGTTCATCTTGCTCGACTGGGTGTTCAAACGATCCTTATCAACGACGGCCCTCTGGCAAACGGTGCATCGGGGCGCTCACTGGCCTGGCTCAATTCCTCGCGGCAACGCTCGGACGAATATCATCGTTTGCGGATGGCCGGCATAGATCGCTATCGCACTCTGGCAGCAAAGCATCCCGATGCCGCGTGGCTGCGTTTCGATGGAGGGCTGACGTGGGACTCAGATGATACTGCCAACGAGATCGCAGCGGTTTTCAGGTATGAACGCAACATCGGATATGATGCGCAACTTCTTTCTCCAGGTGACATCGCGGCCGTCGCGCCTGGCGTCGATGAACATTCTGTCACACCGCAAGGCGCTATCTTCAATCCCGGTGAGGGTTGGGTTGATCTGCCGAGTTTGATAGAGATTTTGAGTCAGGAATTTGTGCAACGCGGTGGCAGATTGGTAACAAATGCCGGCTTGGCCAAGGTCACCGTTGCAGATGGCCGCGCAACCGGGGTTACCATGGCAAGCGGAGTCTCCGTTAAGGCCGATGCCGTTCTGTTGGCTACCGGGGCGAGCGTTCCGTCGACGATCGCCGAGTTTGGGCGTTTTGTTCCAGATAGTACACCGATTGCCTTGCTGGTCAGGACGCAGCCGATGCACCTGCCTCTTCGGGCTGTGCTGAATACGCCTCGCGTAGCAATCAGGCCAACGCCCACAGGTGCACTCGTACTGGATTCTGCTTGGTCGGAGGAAGAGGTCATCGCGCAGCCCGGTGGCACATATACGGTAAACGATTCGACGGTGGCAAGGCTTCTCGAAGAAGCTTCAAAAGTACTGAATGGCAACCCAAGGCTGGAACTCGATACTTATTTCGTCGGACCGAAACCAATCCCTGGGGACGGGGAGCCGGTCTTTGGGCAGCTCGATGACATAGCAGGATACTACATTGCGTTCAGTCACAGCGGTGCCACACTCGGCCTGATCGCCGGTGAACTGTTGGCCGGAGAAATTGCAACTGGAGAGCTTAATCCACTTTTGACAGCCTTTCGACCTAGCCGATTTGACTGATGGTTCCTCCGGTTTCTCTTTAAAACATAAGCCATGAGCCAAACACAGTCGATTAGTAAAGATAGCGTTTTGCGAGAAGTGCCGACGCCGCCCTCAGCGCGAACTCCTGGAATCGCCGTCTGTCCGTTGGCGCTGTCGTGCTTGAGGAAATTATGATCGCCAACCCGAACTTCAGACGCTCCTGGAAATTCGATAGTAATGGGGTTTTGCGTGCCGGTGCCGAGTACCCGAATGTCTGGCTGCCAAGCCGTCAATCATGGCAAATTCACTGCGGAACCATATCTGGTGGTTATCGCACCGTGCCAGGTTTCTCGCGGCCGGATGCCATAGGTAGGTGTTTGTCGGTTGTGAGCAGACCTGGATGTGAACTGCCGCTTGACCTGCGGGAAACTGCTCAATCAGCTGTTTTGGTTGGTTGAACGACACCCGCAGGCGAGAGTGTTCATCGTCGGACTTCTGTGAACAGGCTTGCCGGTTTCCGGCAAGGTCGAGAGGGCGGCCGATCTATTCGAAGATCCGGTCGGCAAGCGTCATCTTTCTCCTCGGCCCTGCGCGACGTAAACGGCCTTTGCCACCGCATTGCTGCTCGTGCCGACATGCACGGCCGGGCCCGCGCCGGGCGGAACATTTTCAAATCTTGGTATCCTTTGCCAGTTCCAACGCAACCGATGTCCCGAGCCTGGATACCTGACCGTGTTCCCGTCTTGCTATGTCTAATCAGGATCTGAACCTGATGCTGCCTTTCATTTTCCTCTCCAGCTGGACAGCAGCCCGCATAAGACCATCGAGAGCTTTAGGAAGCTTTTGCAGCAGGCTGAGCTGCCAGTGGCCGGCACTTTGCCGACCGACGAATTCGACCTTGAGTTCGGTTAACCGGAATTCGGGTCAATACTGCAAGGATATACTGCAAACTACTTGCCGATTTGCTTGACCTACGCGTTCAATCCAAGCGGTCTCCTTTCGCAGTAGACGGAGCTGCGTTGTACAGCGCAACCTTCACCCGCCACCAGTTCTTGCGCATCTCTGGTTTGAACGAATTGCTCCAGGCCAAAGGCAGCTTCAACCACTACAAAAGGATAGAAAGTGGGTCAGACTTCACAACCTCTCGATTGACGTTGTCCGGATGACGATCGCTTCCTGCTGGAACGCCACTTCCAGATCTTTCCGATAGTGACGCCACCAAACCCGATCGATTTCATCGACCATGACTTCGACGATGATTATTTGGTCTTTTTCGGTCACCACGCCATTCTTCCAGAGGCCTTCGGCCGGCGCGTTTGCGTGAAGCGTGACGCCCCCGAATTTTTCCGAGAGCTGAATGCGGACGTCCCGGTAAGCTGTTTCCTTGCCGGGGATAACAGGAAGCAGAATTTCGACGAGGGCAGCCACAATACCCTCTCAGCAAGCTGCGCCAGGCAAAAATCCAGCCGGCACGGCCCATGCTGATGCTCTGGGCCATACCTGGATCCAAATACGGGCATTTTCATGCATATCTTCCCTCCTTACGCCCAGCTTGCAGTCGGCTCCTGCTCCTGCTCCAACTTCGCGTCGGGGACTTTTCCCGAGGAGCGCCTTCCTCCTGGCTCGATATCAAGGTGACGGTTGCGGCAATACTGTCTCATCAACACGCTCAAGGCGCCCTGGTTCCGGAAAGCCGGCTTAAAACGGGGAGCGCCGGTTCCAGTAACCTGTTTCGCACTAGCTTCTGAGCTTCTTTACAAGGATAAGCGCCGACAGCACAAAGCAGGCAGCATTCGTGACAATGATTGGCCACTCGGACCGCATAAGCGGTCCAGAGTATGAAGCCGGTAACGGTAAGACAATACATTTTCGTGGAGATTGCTTCGGTGTCTCCGGTGCGAATGACCTTCCGGACCTGCGGCAAGAAGCTGCAAACGGAACAGAGGGAGGCGAGATATCCAACGATGAGCGCTGTATCCAAAATGGCGACCTCCTTCTGAGTGCATCATTCAAAGTGATCGGGGAACTATCGCTCCCCGCTGTTGTTCCCAGTCTGCGCTGCGGCTAACGACAATGGATTATGATATGGACTTCGACTTCGCAAAACAGACTGCGTTGTTGCCGGAGATGAACCGGCCGGATTGACGGTCGTCAATTCCCTGGCGCGCGATCACTCGTCCGTAACGAATTTCAACGATAGAACCAGCAGGACCGGAACAACGGATTCTTCTTTTGCCTTGCGCAATGCAGTCATGGGTTGATGAAGAAACTCGGCGCCTCATATCAAGGGTCGAGCGCGTGTCCGGCTAAGCAGTTGCGTGCCGCTGATGCCGCAAGCGGGCGTAACTACAAAAGACCGGTGGTTACCTCATTGACGAACGTCTCGATTGCAATCTGTTTCTCCGCAACCGCGACATTCCATTGGAGACCTTGGTCGCAATGATATTCACAACTGCGTTCCATGGCCAATCTTTGACAGGTGGATTATCTCGCCCGCAGCTTTAAATCCGCAGCAGGTTCCTAGATACGCAGCTCACCGCAAAAACCCGTTACGTCTAAATTCATCCCAGCCAACCAGTTTCCCGCTCGCCTCCATGGGCTCCGCTTCTGGCGGAGAGTCAAAACCCGCCCCCTTCTTCAATGAGCGTTGCAGCTTCGCCTTGTAGGCGGCCCGCCGTCGGTTTTCTGCTGCAGCCGCCACATCTTCCTCGCGCCACTGATCCACCAGTCCGTTGTCAAGCAGGTCTTCGACAACCTTGGGATCGAAGACATGAAACGTGATCTGCTTGGCACGCCCCCGTAGTCTCACAGTCCGCGTGCCCGCACTGGGTAGGCGGCCATCGGCCAGCCAGCGGTATCTCTCGGCTGGCTTGATGGTCAGGATGTCCTCAATTTCACGAGGGATCACGGGAAGTTTTTCGATATCGTTCATTGCTGAAGACACAATAGCCGCTGCGGTTTGGAATTGTGTCTTTGAATTGGCCGACATCGACAGCACCAGTTCCCCCGCGTCGAGTACGAGCGATTTCTTCGACGATATGGGTAGCCTTGCCCGCATTTCGAGAAGTACTCCCTTTGTGCGCACGGAGGACCCCAGTGTGGCTTCCGGTGGAAGTTTCCAGGTTCTGAGGAGCTCGATATCGTTGTCTTGCTTCGACATAGAGCATAGATGGGTTCCCTGTCAGATGAGGTCAAGCCAATATAAGCCGGGCAGGCGGCTGTCAGCCAACGAAGCGTCCTGACGTGAACCCGGTCATGCTTAAAGAAACCACATGGCTCCGGGCTCCTGTCCGGCGCGCCGTATTTGTTGGATGAGTTCGACATTCCAATCGGTTTTTGGTCCTTCGTCCATAAGATTGGCAAACCTGCCCAAGAGCGCACACGTTCGTTGACATCGTGCTGGTCCCAGGGTTTGAAGACCGAGCAAGCTTTTGTCGCGACCATCGATCTTCTTGGTCATCGCGTTACCCTTGGTGCGACAACTCACCTTATGGGCATCACCAAGCGGAAGCCTGTGTTTGTCGTTCATCCGCTTCCTTCGAAGCTTGATAAAGTCAGCAAAGGAGGCGTTAGTCGCATAGCCTGAAATGCGAAAAATCACATTTTGCGTTTATTTAAATCGATAATTCCGATATGAACCAGATATTGGCTCATCGGTAAGGCACATGAATTCGAACTTTCTCGTCATAGATCCGGAAAAAGACTTGGTCGCCATCAAAGCGTTATCCTCGCTACCTCGGATTAAGCTATTGAAAGAGCTGTCAAAACAGACCGGTATGAATGTGAATGAGCTCGCGCGGTTTTCCGGGCTGCCGCAGTCGTCGGTATCAGCCCATCTCCAGGTGCTTGAAAAAGCGGGACTGGTCCGCACCGAAATGCAAAAAGCACGCAAGGGAAACCAGAAAATTTGTTTTGCCGTCTACGATGAACTCGTCGTTACGTTTATTTCGGCCAGACCTGCTCTGTCTTCCGATCTTATCGAGGTGTCGATGCCTCTCGGTCTTTATACGAACAACGCGGTGACCGGTCCTTGTGGTATCTGCTCAGTACACGGAATCATTGGTCTTTTGGATGTACCCGAGACATTTATTGATCCGGAGCGAATGAAGACGAGCCTGCTCTGGTTTACCAGCGGCTTTGTCGAATACCAGTTTCCCAATAATGCAAAACTTCGTGGTAGCAACATAGAGGCCATCGAAATTGTTATGGAAGTTAGCTCGGAAGTTCCCGGTACCTTGTCCAATTGGCCGTCGGACATTGTACTATCAGTAAACGGTACGGAAATCGGAGTATGGACGTCGCCCGGCGACTATGGCGATCGCCGGGGAACCTTTACTCCCGACTGGTGGAAGCTCAAGGGGTCCCAATACGGTATGTTGAAGACCTGGTCCGTGGGAGCGGGAGGTTCATTTGTGGATGGTCATAAGATCTCGGATGTCAATATCGGTGATCTTGCTCTGGACGCCCACCGATCCATACGGCTGCGAATCGAGGTAAAAGCTCAAGGGCGTCATCCGGGTGGTATCAACATTTTCGGGCGGGGTTTTGGCAATTATGATCAAGACATCATTATGCGTTTGAAAACAAAGCAATAGCCGTGTTTTGACAACGAAATCTTCTTTACCTTTTGCACTGCAGCACATTCTGGCCATTGACAAGCCCGGTGCACTCCTCCGACTATATCTAAAAATACGATGAGTATCGTTTTATTGGGTCGTCAGGGAGCGACACGGAATGAAGGCACGCGCAGCCGTCCATGTAGACTTTAAAATCAGTAACATTGATGAGCGGCTTTATTCAGCCTTCATTGAGCATATGGGTCGCGCAATCTATGGCGGAATCTACGAACCGGGTCACCCGCAGGCGGATGCGCAAGGTTTTCGCAAGGATGTGCTCAAGTTTGTACAGGATTTGAAGATACCCGCCATCCGCTATCCGGGCGGTAATTTCGTTTCCGCCTATCGCTGGGAAGACGGCATAGGGCCAAAGGAACAGCGCCCGGTTCGGCTGGATCTTGCCTGGCGCTCGAAGGAGACGAATCAAGTCGGAATCAACGAGTTTGCCGATTGGGCGAAGTTGGCCGGTATTGAAATGATGTTGGCAGTCAATCTTGGCTCTCGTGGGCTCGAGGAGGCGCGCAACTTTCTGGAATATACCAACTTTCCGTCCGGAACTTCCTGGAGCGATTTGCGCCAGTCGCATGGCAAGACCGATCCCTATCAGGTCAAGATGTGGTGCCTTGGCAACGAGATGGATGGTCCTTGGCAGATCGGGCACAAGGTCGCTACGGAATATGGCCGCCTTGCCAATGAAACGGCCAAAGCCTTCAAAGCCTTTGATCGAGACATTGAGGCAATCGTCTGCGGCAGTTCCAATGACGGCATGGCGACCTATCCCGAATGGGAGCGGGAGGTCTTGGAAGAATGCTACGAGAATGTCGATTATATCTCGCTGCATAAGTATTTTGGCAACAAGAGCAGGGACACGCTCAACTATTTTGGCAAGATTGAAGAAACCGGCCGTTATATCCAGACTATTGCCGGCACGATTGACTATGTGAAGTCTAAAAAGCGCGCCAAAAACGATGTGCACATCTGCTTTGATGAATGGAACGTTTGGTACCACATCCGTGAGGAAGACAGCCATCGCTGGAGAACCTGGGATTGGCCGGAAGCGCCGGCATTGCTCGAAGAAACCTACAACTTCGAAGATGCTTTGTTCGTTGCGGGCCTGCTGAATGAATTCATCCGCCGCTCTGACCGTGTGCGCATTGCTTGCATCGCACAGTTGGTGAATGTCATTGCACCGATCCGCGCCGAAAAGAACGGGCCTGCCTGGAGGCAGACGATTTATTATCCATACCGGTTTGCGTCGGTTTACGGACGCGGTGAAGCGCTCAATGTAGCGGTGGACGCTCCGAGGTATAATTGCCATGTCGCCGATGATGTTTCTTATCTCGACGTTGCAGCAGTTTACGACCGAAGTGCAGGTGTTCTGACCTTGTTTGTTGTGAACAGGCATTTAACCGAAAGAGCTGAGTTGGACGTCAGCCTCACTGGTTTCGCCAGGCCGGCGCTTTTCGAGCACCATGCGATGGAAGGTTACGGACTTCATGAAACGAATGGTCCAGATCGCCCGGATCACGTCGTTCCGAAATTAGGCGCAGGAGTGGGTATCGAGGATGGTAATTTGAAGGGATCTGTTGCACCGCTTTCCTATCATGTATTCCGCCTCACGACGAATTGAGACATCGAGATGGGGATCAGTTTACACAATGTCAGGAAAAGTTTTGGGCCGGTCGGCGTTATCCATGATGTAAGCATGGAGATTCCAACCGGAGATTTTGCGGTTTTTGTCGGTCCATCCGGGTGCGGCAAGTCAACGCTTTTGCGAATGATTGCCGGACTTGAGGATACGACCAGCGGTACGATCTTTATTGAAGGTCGAGATGTGACCAATGTCGAGCCAGCGCAGCGTGAGGTCGCGATGGTCTTTCAGTCGTACGCGCTCTATCCACACCTTACAGTCTTCGAAAACATGGCCTTTTCGCTGAGGCTGAAAAAGACCGCAAAATCACATATCAATGAAATGGTGCATGGGGCTGCGCGCATTCTTCACCTTGAGGACCATCTGCAAAAGCGGCCTTCTGAGTTGTCAGGCGGCCAGCGCCAGCGCGTTGCCATTGGCCGCGCTATTGTCCGGCAACCAAAAGTGTTTCTCTTCGATGAGCCGTTGTCCAATCTTGATGCCGAATTGCGCGTGCAGATGCGTCTTGAGTTGGCCAAGCTGCATAAGCAGATCGGCGCTACCATGATTTATGTCACCCATGATCAGGTTGAAGCGATGACGCTGGCCGACCGCATATTCGTGTTGAAGGGCGGTGTCGTCCAGCAAGCCGGCAAGCCCCTGGAGCTTTACGATAATCCCGACAATCAGTTCGTCGGTGGGTTCATCGGTTCGCCCGCCATGAACTTTTTGCCGGGGCGGGTTCTCGGACGGCAAGAGGAAACCCTTCGGGTTGCTGTCGATGGGGCAGGAAAGGAATTGTTGGCAAAGGTGTCGGCAAATTTGAGCGATGGAACCAGTGTCAGGATCGGGGTCCGGCCAGAACACTTACAGCCGGTCACCAATGGTATTCCGGCGACAGTCGAGTTGGAAGAAGATCTCGGCGGCGTATCCTATTTGCATGCCCGTTTAGCCGGAGGGCAGGCAATCGTTGTCGAGACCCGCGAACGTCGCAAAAGCCTCGACGGGCAAACCATATACCTTGGAGCGTCAGCGGAAGATGTCCTTGTTTTTGCAGAAGACGGGCGCCGGTTGCGCTGAACGCCTTTGAGTGAGATTCAACCGCCACCAACGGGAGAAGGGTGGCATCAGATTAGGGAGGAATTCTTATGCGATTTAAAGCTCTGCTTGCCGCCACGGCGGTGGCCCTTATGGCGCTACCCGCCATGGCTCAGGAAAATGTTACATGGTGGGATTTTCTGAGTGGCGGTGATGGTGTCCGCATGAAGGCGTTGATCACGCGCTTTAATCAGGAACACCCAGACATCAAGGTCACCGGCACCACCCTCGAGTGGGGTATTCCCTTCTATACCAAGGTTCGTACCGCAGTAGCCGTGGGGCAGGGGCCCGACATTATGACCTACCACCTTTCCCGTATGCCGTTAGGACTGGAAGAGGGCGTACTTGACGAAATCACCGATGACGATCTCAAGAACGCTGGCGTCACGAAGGATAGCTTCTTTCCGGCGTCGATAAAGGCTGCGAGTTCCGATGATGGCAAACTTCACGCTGTGCCGTTCGATATCCATTCCATCGTTCTTTATTATAACAAGTCATATCTGGAAGGGTCGAAATTCCTCGACGCCGATGGCAGGCTGACAGGGATCAACAGTCTCAAGGACTTTGAAGAAGCCCTGACTCTGGCAAAGGACAAAGGTGCAGTGGCGCCGGTATCCTATGCAACCGGTGATGATGGCGGTACCTATCGCGTATTCTATACATTGTTGCGTCAGCAGGGCGGTGAATTGATCACAGGCAAGGAAGTGCTGGCGGGAGACAATCTTGCAAAGGCTGCCAAAGCAATTGAGGTCATGACCAATTGGGCCAAGAATGGCTGGCAGCCGGAACAGGCGGAGTATGAAGCCTCAGTTGCGCTGTTCACTTCCGGAAAGTCTGCGTTTTCGTTGAATGGCGTTTGGGAAGTCCCCACCATGATCGATCTGGAGAAAAAGGGAACGCTTGGTTATCAGTGGGGCGCCGTTCAGGTGCCCAATCTGATGGGAACTCAGACAACTTGGGCGGACTCCCATTCTTTTGCGATACCGGCCAATAACAAGATGTCGCCTGAAAAACGCAAGGCCGTCATGACGGTAATCGGTTGGATGGAGAAAAATTCTCTGGCCTGGGCCGAGGCAGGACATATTCCTGCATACAAGGAAGTGGCCGATGGCGAGGCGTTCAAAAAGCTGGAGCCGAACGCCACCTATGCGGCGCTCGCAAACACTGCCTCTTACGATCCACGGTCGCCAATCGCTGGTGTGGCATCGCCTGCCTACGATGCGGCCATCAACATTATCTCGCCTGCCATCCATGGTTATGCTGAGCCAATGCAAGCTGCTGAACAGATCAAACAGGACCTTCAGGACAAACTGCAATAACGGTCGTGCCGATGACCGCGTGTTAGGGCGCGGTCAACAATGATTCTGGGAGGTTGCTGACGTGGCCATGCTGACAAACCGGCGCAAGGAGATGGTTGTAGCCGCTTCGCTCGTTGCACCATTCGTACTGACGTTCGTGGTAGTCTTTCTTTATCCGACGATCCGGCTCGTGCAATTGAGCTTCACCAATTCTCCCCTCATCGGTTCAGGAGAATGGATAGGATTTGATAACTTCACACGGCTTTTGTCCGACAAGTTGTTTCTAACGTCGTTGAAAAACAACGGATACTTCGTGCTTTTGACGGTCGTGCCTACCACGGCTCTGGCGCTGGGCTTTGCATTGATGATTACACGCCTGCGTGGCTCTTTGCAGGCGTTGGCTCTCGCAATTTTCTTTCTGCCTTACATACTGCCGGTGTCTGTCGTGACGCAGATATGGACATGGATGCTGGACTTTCAGTTCGGTGTGCTGCAGCCGGTAATAGAGTTTTTCACGGGAAAGCCTGTTCCCGTTTTCAAAAACCCTTATTGGGTCATGCCGACTGTCGCTGCCGTGACGATTTGGTGGACCAATGGGTTCAATGTACTGCTGTTCATTGCTGGTCTGCGTAATATCTCGAAAGACTATTATGAAGCCGCACAACTCGACGGCGCAACACGTCGGCAGTTGTTCACAAGAGTGACTTGGCCTCTTCTCTGGCCTGTCACTGGCTTGGTATTGACCCTTCAGCTGATATTGCAGTTGAAGATCTTTGATCAGGTTTATCTGCTCAGCAGCGGAGGACCATTCAATTCGTCCTACGTGCTGCTCTTGATGGTTTACCGCGAGGCGTTCCAACTAAATCACGGCGGCTATGCATCAGCGATAGCGCTTGTCCTGTTCATTATTATTGCAATGCTCTCGGTTCTCCAGTTCCAACTCTTTCGTGCAGGAGGACGTCGATGAAATCGGTCCGGAAAATCGAAGGCTGGGTTTTGACGGTCTGCACTTTTCTCGCTGCGGCATTGTGGATTTTCCCGCTTTATTGGGCCTTCATAACCTCGCTTCGCTCAGAGGAGCGCGTGGTGTCGGATGGAGCCGGTGTCGTCCCGGACGAAATCAATCTGGCCTCGTATGCCGATATCCTCTGGAATACCAACCTCGTCAGTTGGTACATAAACTCAATCGGTACTGCCGTCATCATCACGGTAGTAGTGATCGTGTCCGGCATGATGTGCGCCTATGCCATTTCACAGATGCGTTTTCCCGGCAGACGCATACTTTATAGCGTAGTACTTGCGAGTTTCATGGTGCCCTCGCAGGCTCTGGTCGTGACCCAGTTTATCCTGATCAACGATATGGGGCTCATCAATACATGGGCGGGTATCATTCTACCGCAGCTGATCGTTCCGGTCGTCATTATCGTCTACAAACAGTTTTTCGACGCCGTGCCTAAGGAACTGCGCGAGGCCGTGGTGCTCGACGGCGGCGGTGACTATACGCTGCTGTTCAAGATATACCTGCCATTAAATTGGGGCATCACGACAGCATTGGCCATCATCACCTTTATCATGGCCTGGAATCAGTTTCTTTGGCCCTTCCTTGCCGTGACGACCGAGGACATGATGACGATCCCTGTCGGAATAACCCAGGTCAAGGACGCGTTTGGGGTGTTCTATGCAAGGTTGATGTCGGTTGCGCTTCTCGGAGCAATGCCTGTCGCTGTTGCCTATCTGATCTTTCAAAGAAAAGTTACCGAGGCAGTTATGATCTCGTCTGGTGTTAAAGGATAAAACTCCCCAGCTCAGGGTACCTATCCCAAGACGTTCATATAGTCAGACTTTGTTGCAACAGCTGAATGGAAGCGCAAGAGCTTCTCGGGCGCACCATCATTAGACGATTCTCGGTCGTTTAGTGAGAACCCTGAATGATCTTCAAACTCAGAGCGGATTGCGCTCTTTTCTGATTCGCCTTCCGGAACTCGATCAAGTGCTGCCACTACGATCAAAACGAGATTGGAGAGATCAACACTACAATCGAAATTGGTGAAAATTATTCTATTGTCGGCATTTTTAAAGGAAAACTCATAACTTCCCTGGTTGAACGCAGTAGTAATCTGTAGGTCATGCGTTCAACTCAAATCAAGAGCCTTCATTAATCCGTGGGGGCAACTGACATTGGGTGGAAAACAGTTTCTCGCTGATAAAATCAACGAAGACCCACACTTTGGGTGAAAGGTGCCGGCTTGAAGGCCAGATCAGATTGAACTGGCCGGGTGCATCGAGGTGATCGACCAGCAGCGACATAAGTTCCCCGGTCCGGAGTGAGTTAGTCACCAGGAAATCCGGCATGCAGCCGATGCCGAGCCTGCGCAGGACGGCACCGTGCAACGCCTCCATATAGTTGTATGTCAGGACGTGAAGGACCCTGACCTCAGGCTCTCCCGCCGAACGTATCAGGGGCCAGTCCTAATCTTGCCGCTATTGGGATAGCGGAAGCCGATTCCGACATGACTCGACAGGTCAGGCGGGCAAGTTGGCATTCCCCGTTTCCCCAGATAGGCGGGAGATGCACACAGCAGCAGCTGGAAGGGCCGAAGCGTGCGGACCATGATGCGGCTGTCGGGCAGCTGCCCGTTGCCGATGGCGACATCAACGCCTTCATCGATAAGATCGACGATGCGGTCAGTGAAATCCAGGTCAAGTTCGATTTCCGGATAGAGTGACAGGAATTCCCCAAGCACCGGCAAGAGCAGGTGGTAAGCGACGACAGGTGCACTGACCTTGACACGTCCGCGCGGCGTTTCCCCGTTCGAAGTAGAGTCTTCTGGGCATCGTCAAGATCGTCAAGAATGTGGCGGCATCGTTCGTGAAACACGCGGCCTTCCTCTGTCAGTCGCAGGCTGCGGGTCGAACGCTGAAAGAGCCCACGCCCAGCTGGCTTTCGAGTCTCGTCACGGCCTTTCCGACAGCAGATGGAGACAGGCCCAGGACTCGTCCAGAGGCGACGAAACTGCCGAGATCGACCGTACGCACGAAGGCCATCAAGCCGGTCAAGCGGTGCCGGGTGATTACAGCCGGCGACCGACTGCAATCACGGGGATGCTGCTCATGGCCCAATCAAGCATCTCCTTTACCGATGCTCTCCTCGCCCTCGGCCAGGTTTCCAAAACATTCGATAAGCATCTCGGTGAGGATTCTCACTTTTCTCGTGGGATACCGACCGGGCGGTCTCACGACGAAGATGGCGGCGGGTGGAACCGGATAACCTGTCATGATTGGCACCAATGCGCCCGACGAGATATGATCGGCGACGAGCGGTTCGGGTAGATAGGCGACCCCTATCCCCTCCAAAGCGGCCGCCACGAGCGATACTCCGTTGTCAGCTACGAAACGCCCTTGGGGGCGCACCAGGACAATCTTGTCGCCATCCATAAATTGCCACGTTTCAGCTTCCCGCATGACCACCTGGTGATTCACAATCTCATCCGGTGTTACGGGAGCGCCGTGAGCCTCGACGTAGGCAGGACTTGCGACAAGTTTGCCAAAGAGTGGTCCCACACGTCTTGCGACGAGGTTGGAATCCTGAAGGTGGCCTACACGGATTGCGCAGTCAAAACCTTCTCCAACGAGATCTACGAAGCGATCAGTATAGGAAGAACTGATATGCAGTTGGGGGTGTCGGCGCGCCATCTGCGAAAGGACAGGAGCAAAATGCGTTGGACCAAATGACAGTGGTACGGCTATGCGCAGGCGGCCTCGAAGCTCACCGGCCGGCAACATCGTTTCCTTTGCGACATCCAGTTCGGTGGAAATCCGGGCTGCATGCTCCCTGAATGTAACACCTGCTTCTGTCAGCGCTATACCACGGGTCGTCCTCGCAAGTAACTGTGCGCCAAGTTCCGCCTCGAGCTGGGTGATTCTCCGGCTGACCATCGACTTGGAAATGCCCAGCCGCAGCGCCGCTGACGATATCCCGCCGGCATCAGCGACCTCGATGAATATTCTCAGATCCTCAAGTTGCACATCGCGTTCCTTTTCCTGCAACACAGCGTCACACGATTTAGGTCTACCGGCTCGCAGAAGACAATGACAAGTTGGCTGCGGATGGCTCTCCGATGAGGGTATCCTCGCAACATCTCTTAACGAACCGCCAATATAGGATCTATATTCAATGACCTTTCGTAACGGCCTCAATTCTCTCCTTCGTCCCGAAGATTCCGTCCTCGTTCTGATTGATCATCAGCCTTACCAGCTAACTAACCTCAATAGCCATGATCCTCAGGCCGTCGTCAACAACACGACTGCGCTAGCAAAGCTGGCAAAAGCCTTCAATGTTCCGACCATCCTCACCAGCGTGATTGCGGACCGCGGCGGCAAGCTCTTCAAGCAAATCACAGACGTTTTCCCAGGGCAGGAAGTAATCGACCGGACCTGGGTGAATACGTGGGAGGACAAGAAGGTGGTGGACCTGGTGAAGGCGACCGGTCGCAAGCAACTAATCATCGCAGGTCTGTGGACCGAAGTTTGCGTAGCGATGCCAGCGATTCAGGCAGCTGGCGAAGGCTGGGATGTGACTGTAATCACTGACGCATCGGGCGGAAGCTCAACCGAATCTCATCAGGTCGCCATCCAGCGGATGATTGCGGCAGGCGTTAACATGATGACTTGGATGGCTCTTGCTGGCGAGTGGCAGCGTGACTGGGCTCGCACCGAGCACGTCGAAGAGCTGACCGAAGTGCTCATCTCGCACATGGCCGGCAGCGGCATTGCCTATCTGTGGGAGCAGCAGTTGCTCAATACCCCCGTCCCGACAACCAAAGGCGGCCATTAAATCCTTCCTGGGGTGATGGGGACATCGACGGTTGCCCCGCGACTAGCTGGGCGATCTGTCGATCCTCGTCATCTTCAATCGGTCTCAGCAATTGTAGAATCGTTGAAGCTCCGTTGCCGAGACGCCCAACCAGTCGGACGTGAATGGCAGACTTTTTCCTGTGCCCCGCAACATCGGTTGCGCAATAGGCCGCAATTGTTGTGGCTTCAGCATGTGACAGCCGTCTTTGTTCCGTCGCTGCATCGCGACCGGCTTTACAGGCTCGGATGCGGGAACCATTTCCCTACCGACAGGTTATGGTTCGGGCCGTCAGAGAGCTCCGGTAGTGGAGGTTGGTGAGGGATAAAATGCCTTCTACGTTGATCCGAAATACCAGCTATGATGAAGCGGCACGGATATTGTCAATATGGTTTGTGACAAGCAGAAATCGGTACGACTATATGGATGTGCCGCCTGGAATATATGACGATTTTCGCCATGCCTTTTCCAAAGGACGTTTCTTCAACCAGCACATTCGCGACGTGTATCGCTATCGCATCTACCGATCTTGAATGATATTTCCGGCGAAACCACCTCGATCAATCCACTGGAGTGGTCAAGGGCTCCGAAAGCATTGATGAGCGATAGTGCTGTTTGCTGGTTTGAATCTTATCAATGGCGAGCTTAACAAGCCAGCGGCATCTGTCAGACGACATCTTCACGGTGCGCAATGCGCCTGACTTCCTCAGCCGCTGCATCAAGAATACCTTCTGCCAAACTCTTGTCCCCCATGATACGGGAAAGCGTGACGGCACCAACCATAAGCGAAAGTATTGTCATCGCCTTGGCGCTGGGGTTGGAGCTCTTGGCTTCGTTCATCAGTTCATCCAGCACCTCAAAGTGAGCCGCTACTCCCTCTTCAAATGGGTGTCTCACTTCGTCACTCTGGCGCACCGCATCAGATCCCAGCGCCACCAATGGGCAGCCATCTGCCATTTCCCCGCGATGCCCCATTGAAAGATAGAACGACATCACCGCCTCCAGGGGATCGGAGCTTGTCGCGGCAGCTGTCGACCATCTGCGCGTCGCACTTTCCATGGCGCGGCTGGATGCCAGAGCAGCAAGGTGTTCCTTGGACGAGAATTGCTTATAGAATCCACCTTGCGTCAGACCGGCGCCCTTCATCAGATCCTTCAAGCCGATTCCATCAAAGCCACGCTCTCGAAAGAGGCGGCTGGCAACGTTGATCACCGTTTCTCGGTTTTCCTCTGCCTGTGCGCGGCTCACTCTCATATTCGCCTCCGATTAGATTTCGTTTGACATCTATGGCATATTTAGATTTAGGTCGCAATCTAAATTGTACGGATCGCTCGCCAAACCGAGAATGTAAAATGAAACGCAAATATGTCCTGATATCTGTAGGTCTTCTGGGAACGGTGGCGGTCGCTGCTTTTATCTTAATGTCCGAAACCACTGAACGGAAAGCCGATGCCGCGGATCCGAGGACGGTTGCACCGCTCGTAAGGGTGACAGAGGCGAAGAAGACTGCATCGGCAGAGCGGTCGTTTACCGGCACAGTCGCGTCACGGGTGCAAAGCAATCTTGGTTTCCGGGTGCCGGGCAAGATCGTCCAGCGGATGGTTGATGTGGGTCAGCAGGTTCGGGCAGGTCAGGCTCTGATGCGCATAGATGAAACAGATCTCCAACTCGCCCTTACGGCCAAGCGCAATACGGTCATCGCGGCGCGGGCTGTCCTGATCCAAGTACAAGCAGATGAGAAACGCTATGCGGCGTTGGTGAAAAATGGACTGGCTGCCACCCCACAACGTTATGAACAAGCGAAAGCAGCGCTCGACACGGCCTCGGCGCAGCTTGCGGCCGCTGAAGCTGACGCCAGTGTCGCAGAAAATGCAGCCACCTATAGCGTTCTACTTGCAGATGCAGATGGCACTGTCGTCGAGACGCTTGGAGATCCAGGACAGGTCGTGGCCGCGGGCCAGACGGTCGTTCAACTCGCGCAGGCTGGCCCGCGTGAAGCCGTTGTCTGGCTACCTGAGACGCTGCGGCCCGACATAGGATCCCAAGCTGAGGCCAGTGTCTATGGAGCCGACGGTATCAGCGGAAAGGCGCGCTTGCGACAGATCTCCGATGCTGCCGATCCGCAGACCCGTACCTACGAGGCGCGTTACGTCCTCGATGGTGCCGCCGCCTCTGCCCCGCTCGGCTCGACGGTGACGATTAAAATCCTGGACGCGCACAGGCAGTTGGAGGTCGCTGTTCCGGTAGGCGCCATCCTGGACGACGGTAGCCGGACAGGTGTTTGGGTTGTCAGCGGTGCTACGTCCACTGTGACGTTTACACCAGTCGAAATTAAACGGATCAGTGAGGAGATAGCATTTATCACCGGTGTCAACATTGGCCAGAGGGTTGTCGCTCTTGGCGCGCATCTCCTGGAAAATGGCGCAGCCGTTAGAATTGCCCCGCAGCAAGAGGTGACAAAACAATGAGCTTCAACCTGTCAGCTCTTGCCGTTCGCGAACGTGCCATCACCTTATTCTTTATCGTTCTATTGGCTGCGGCGGGGGCGTACGCCTTTGTCAAGCTGGGACGCGCCGAGGATCCTTCCTTTACCATCAAGACCCTGACGGTCACTTCCGTCTGGCCGGGCGCGACGGCGCGCGAGATGCAGGATCTTGTCGCTGAACCACTGGAAAAGCGCATCCAGGAACTGACCTGGTATGACCGTGTCGAGACGACGACACGGCCTGGCTACGCCTTCCTCACCGTGACCTTGAAGGATAGCATGCCGCCGGCCGCCGTCGAAGAAGAGTTCTATCAGGCGCGCAAGAAGCTCAGCGACGAAGCCCGCAATCTGCCTCCGGGCGTGATGGGCCCGTTCGTCAATGATGAATATTCCGACGTGAGCTTCGGTCTTTATGCATTGAAGGCGAAGGGGATGCCTATGCGGGACCTCGTGCGACAGGCTGAGGTCATCCGTCAAGATCTCCTGCACGTTCCGGGCGTCAAGAAAATCAACATCATCGGGGAGCGCCCCGAACAGATATTCGTCGAATTTTCTTATGCCAAGCTCGCGACACTTGGAATATCGGCAACCGATATCGCCGCAGCTTTGCAAAGACAGAATACGGTCACGCCAGCTGGCTCCATCGACACGCGTGGGCCGCAGGTGTTCATCCGTTTCGACGGAGCCTATAACAGCGTGCAGGCGATTGCTGATACGCCGATCGTAGCGGCTGGGCGCACTCTAAAACTTTCCGACTTGGCGGATATTCGGCGCGGGTATGAGGATCCGGCGACCTACATCATCCGCCATGAGGGCGAGCCGACAATCATGCTGGGCGCCGTGATGCAACAGGGCTGGAATGGTCTTGATCTCGGCAAGGCGCTTGAAGCGCGATCCGCCGCGATTGCGCAGACACTGCCGCTGGGCATGACGCTTACCAAAGTCAGCGATCAGGCTGTCAATATCGAAGAGGCGGTTGGCGAATTCATGCTCAAGTTCGCAATGGCGCTTGGCGTCGTGCTGTTTGTGAGCCTGGTTGCCCTCGGCTGGCGCGTCGGCATCGTTGTCGCACTTGCCGTGCCGCTGACGCTCGCCGTCGTTTTTCTCATCATGCTGGAAACCGGCCGGTTCTTCGATCGTATCACGCTCGGCGCATTGATCCTTGCGCTGGGCCTCCTCGTGGACGACGCCATCATTGCCATTGAAGTGATGGTGGTGAAGATGGAGGAGGGCATGGACCGTATCAAGGCGGCCGCTTATGCCTGGAGCCATACGGCAGCGCCGATGCTTTCCGGCACACTCGTCACAATCATCGGGCTGATGCCAGTAGGCTTTGCAAGATCGACTGCAGGAGAATATGCCGGTAACATATTCTGGGTCGTGGGCTTTGCGCTGATCGTTTCATGGTTTGTAGCAGTGATCTTTACGCCCTATCTCGGCGTCAAGATGCTGCCCGACATCAAGCCTGTAGAAGGCGGACCGCACGCAATCTATGACACGCCAAACTACCGTCGCCTGCGCTCCCTCATCGAGTTTGCGGTTCGCCATAAATTCATGACCTGCGCCGTGGTCGGCATCACAATGGCTATCTCCGTCGTCGGGATGGGAGGCGTGAAACAGCAGTTCTTCCCGACATCGGATCGACCCGAAGTGCTGGTCGAAGTTCGTATGCCCGAGGGTACAAGCATCGAGACCACGACAGCCGCAGTGGAGAAAGTCGAAGGCTGGCTGCAAACGCAGCCGGAAACAAAAATCGTCACCAGCTATGTAGGGCAGGGAGCGCCGCGCTTCTTCTTTGCCATGGCGCCGGAATTGCCCGATCCTGCCTTCGCCAAGATCGTTGTGCTGACGCCCGATGCGCATGCGCGTGAGGATTTGAAGCATCGCTTGCGCCTCGCCATTTCCGAGGGACTTGTCCCAGAGGCATCTGTGCGCGTGACGCAACTTGTCTTTGGGCCCTACACGCCATTTCCGGTCGAGTTTCGGATCATGGGATCGGATCCGGATGAACTTTACAAAATCTCCCAGCAGGCTCTTGCTATCATGAAAAGTGTTCCAGATGTCCGCCAGGCCAATCGGGATTGGGGCAACCGCACGCCGGTGCTGCGGTTCGTTCCCGACCAGGATCGACTCAATCTGATCGGTCTCTCACCCTCCGAGGCAGCCCAGCAGATGCAGTTGCTGCTCAGCGGCATCCCTGTCACACAGGTGCGCGACAATATCCGCAACGTGCCGGTCGTAGCCCGAAGCGCAGGCGAGAACCGTCTTGATCCATCACGGCTTTCCGACTTTTCGCTGATGAGCAGGGATGGCCGTCAGGTCCCCCTTGATCAGATCGGCCGTTCTGAAATCCGGTTTGAGGAGCCGATCCTGAAACGACGCGACCGCACCCCTGTGATCACGATACGCTCAGACATCAACGAGGCCACACAACCCCCGGAGGTCTCCCAACAGGTCATGACGGCACTACAGCCGCTCATTGCATCGCTTCCCCTTGGGTACAGGATTGAGATGGGCGGCAATATAGAAGAATCCCTCAAGGCCAATGTCGCACTCGTCAAGATCTTTCCGGTTATGATTGCAGCCATGTTGATCGTCATCATTCTCCAGGTTCGCAGTTTGTCAACGATGACGATGGTCATGTTGACCGCACCCCTCGGACTTGCCGGGGTGGTCCCGACGCTGCTCGTCTTCAATCAGCCTTTCGGCTTCAACGCCATTCTCGGGTTGATAGGATTGGCAGGCATCCTCATGCGCAACACGTTGATCCTGACAGAACAAATCAAGGAAAATCAGGCAGCCGGTCTCAACGATTATAAAGCGGTCATTGAAGCGACAGTACAACGGACACGTCCGGTCATCCTCACTGCACTGGCTGCCATTCTCGCCTTCATACCCTTAACTCATTCTGTGTTCTGGGGATCGATGGCGTACACGTTGATTGGCGGAACGGCAGCGGGAACCGTGATGATCCTCCTCTTCCTTCCAGCTCTATACGCAGTATGGTTTCGGATAGAGCCAACGAAAGATAGCCGCCAGAGCTCGGCGTCGGTAGTTCCTGTATAATATCAGGATGGAATAAGGCTTTCGTATTCTGGCTTATCACTTAGTGAGGAGATTTATCGTTTTTTGGAACCACCTCGGTCTGTGGCATTTCGCTTTATTCAGCATGGTCACGGAGACAGAAGATTTCGATGGCCAATTCGAACACCACAACCAATCACGATAAAATTCGCAAGTGGGCAGAAGCGCGCAATGGCGGGCTCTCCATTGTCTGGACCCAGGGAAAGGGCGGAATTTTTCGAGATTTTTGATAATAGCAAATTGGCATTTCTTCATCCGGAAGAGACCGACGATGGCGCTCAGAGCCGGTTCAACAAATTTGTCAGCCGGGACTGACTGCAATTAATTATCTGCCGGACGTTAGGTGAATAATCCGTACCTTCTGAAGGGATGCTCTATTGCAGATTTGTATGGCGGTACTGCATGGCTTTATGCGCGTCCGGTATTCCAACTGTCATGCCCAATATTAGGCCATCGAGAATGATCAGGCTGCATTGTTCGAAAAGGCTTCCGCCAAACTGCGCAGTCACGTCTACAGGTACGTGCAATATGACATCAGCAATCTCAGCTAGTGGACTGCCCATTTTCCCCGTGAGTGCAACAACGGTTGCTCCCTCGGACTTGGCTATCCGGGCAAAACTCAAACCGACGGGTGTCTCGCCTGACGCCGATAGAATCAGAAGTCCGTCAGTTTTTCGGATTGAGGGCGCGGTTGCTTCACCCACAAAGTGAACCTTGCGCCCGATATGCATGAAGCGCATTGCAGCCATTTGCGCAGACAAACCGGAGCGACCTTGTCCGGCAAAGAACCAGCGGCGTTCGGAATTTGCGAAAACCTGTGCCAGGCGGTCAAAGGCGTTTGCGTCTATCTTCGATAAGGCTTCTGTTAATTCCTGACCAACAATCAGCCAGGGTCCTTGAGAAACAGTCATCGGCAATACCTTGGTAGAAGCGCGCGGTTGGGCATCAGCTGCGCCTGCGAGATTGCGTCAATGACAACGGGTAACGGACAGGGTGATATGCCATCGAACTGACATTCACCGGGCGATATTCGCTATCATAGGCAATTTGATCGAGAGTAAGCACAGCCGCAGGAAGATCAAGTTGCAGAAACCCGGCCTCTGATTCTGTCGCAAGCCGGGCACTCAGCGTTGATTGGCCACGGGCGGGAATGACACCATAGCGTTCTTTGAACTCGGCATAGAGCGACCTGTTTCCGGTGTTCCAGTCTATATCCAGAATGCCTGGTGTCAGTACCTCAGCAAACCAGTCGCGCTGAACGACAACCGGCAAATCATCAAGGAAGCGCAGCCGCTCGATGAAAACAACATTTGAACCTGAAGGAAGCCCAAGCGGACGCGTAATATCTGCGTCGGCTCGAATAATGTCTGCGGCGAGCAATTTCATGCCAGGCTTACGATTATTAGCCTCGGCCGTTTCGGTGAAGCTCCGTACGATCTCAATTTCATAAGTCGGTCGGGGCTCGGTGACGTAAATACCCTTGCCTGCGCGAGTTTGCAGAAAGCCGAGGTTCTCGAGATCCTTGACTGCTTGCCGAACGGTAATCCTGCTCACTCCGTACAATGCCACAAGTTCGCGCTCGGACGGCAGTTTGTCGTTGACCGAGAGTTTTCCGCTGTCGATCATATTTTTGAGGACAGTCCGTAGTTGGACGTAGAGTGGGTCGGGGTGGTTTCGATCGACCGGATTTATTCGGCCACTCCGGTGTGTTTCACTCATCTCGAATCTTCACCTGCTTTTTGGTGTCTGAGCTATCTGGCAGATTGCTACGCCTGTTGTCGAGGTATTGAATACAAGATGTTTCGACTGTGTTGACATAACTGGTTATGACCAGTAGCAATAGCACAGCATGAGCATTGGAGCAATTCATGAAGTTGACTTTGGTTGGCGGCGGCGGAGTGAGAGCGCCATTGTTTGTTGGGTCGGCGCTTCGCCGGGCAGAACAGAGCGGGCTGAAGGAAATTTGCCTGCTGGATATCAACGAGAAGAAGCTCGAACTGTTCGGGCGTATCAGTCAGGAATTGGGTCGTCGGAACCAATCCCCCGTGAAAATCTCCCTGACCACCAGTGCTGAAAAAGCGCTGGAGGGTGCAGATTATGTTGTTACGACCGTTCGCCCTGGCGACGAAGAAGGCCGGATCAAGGATGAGCGGATTGCCCTCTCACACGGCGTACTGGGACAGGAAACAACCGGGCCAGGCGGATTCGCCATGGCTCTGCGCAGCATTCCGGTAATTTTGGAATATGCGAGGCTTTTAAAGAAAGTCAGTCCGGATGCCTGGCTCTTTAATTTCACAAATCCGGCTGGTCTTGTTGCGCAAGCACTTCAGGATGAAGGCTTTCATCGCACGGTCGGCATTTGTGATGGCGCCAACGGCGCGCAGGAAGCCTTGGCGAAGTGGTTCAAGGTTCCACAAAACGATGTGCACGCAGAAGTGGCAGGCCTCAATCATCTCTCGTTTACGCGAAGCGCAACCATTAACGGGCAAGAGGTTCTGCAGGCCTTGCTGGATGACGAGCGGTTTTTAAAGGCGACGTCGCAGCGGATGTTTGATCCAAAGATTATCCGCCGGCAGCGAAACTGGATCAATGAATATCTCTACTACTATTACTACGCCGAAAAAGCCGTGGCGGCGTTGAAATCCGATGTCCGTACCCGCGGCGAGGAAGTCAAAGACCTTAACCGGACGTTGATCGAGACGCTTGGCTCAATCGACCTTGAGAAGAATGCGCTGGAGGCACTGAACCGCTATTACGCCTATGAGCGCCGTCGTAGCTCAACCTATATGCATTATGCGCTCGAAGATGCTCCAACCATGGAAGAAGCTGATAGCCTGATCGATACCGGCAGCCATGAGGGCAATTCGGAAGAAGGCGAGGGTTACGCTGGAGTTGCGCTTAATCTTGTGGATGCGCTGCAAACAGGAAAGCCTTGCTACAGCGGCCTCAACGTCCGCAATGAGGGATCAATAGACGGTCTGCGCTCCGACGATGTTGTCGAAGTAAGCTGCGTCGTTGACAAGGAGGGAATTCGCCCTTTGCATATCGGCAAGATGCCGGATTCACAATTTCAGCTTGTTCAAAGCGTCAAGCACTATGAACGTCTGGCTGTAAAGGCAATTCGCGAGCGAAGCCGCGATGTTGCCGTTGAAGCTTTGATGGCCCATCCGCTTGTGCTGTCCTATTCGCGTGCAGTTCCATTGGTCGACGAATACCTTGCCGCTCATGCGCCATATGCAGGAGTATGGAAATGACGAAAACCACACGATCAAGCTACGAAGTGATGGTCGTTGGCGAATATTATTTCGATCTTGTTTTCCGTGGCCTGCCGGATATCCCTCGAATGGGTGCGGATCTTTGGGCTCAGGAATTTGATTGGGTGCCGGGTGCAGCATTTTCAACAGCCTTGGCACTGACGCGTCTTGGGACAAATGCCGGATGGTGGTGTGCTTTCGGTAATGACATCTTCAGTCGTATGATCATGGAAGAGGCTCGAAAAGAGAGTATTGACGATGGCTTATTTATCCAACTGGACAAGCCTTGGCGGCGGCTGAGTTCGGCTTTTTCGTTTACCGATGATCGCGGATTCATCAGTTACAGCGAAGACCGTGATCCCAGCCCGACACCGGCTGATCTTGAACGAATCCGGCCAAACGTACTTCTGCTGCAGGGCTTCTCGCTTGATAATGAGCGCAAGGCACTTATCAATGCGGCTCGTAATCTCGGCATAAGAATCTGTTCGGACTGCCAGCACATAGATATGGATTTGTCGGAGCCTGGCCTGACTGACGCTTTGCGACAGATCGATGTGTTCCTGCCCAACGAAACAGAAGCCAAGGCGCTGACCGGCGAAACCGACGTCGAAATCGCGCTCGGCGTTCTTACCCGATACTGCAGCACCGTCGTGATCAAGCGTGGAGCGGAAGGTGTTATCGCCAGCGATAATGGTCGTGTCTACCGACTTCCTGCTTTGTCGGTCGATGTTTTCGACACGACTGGAGCCGGGGACTCTTTCAACGCAGGGTTTGTTCACGGTCTGCTGCACGAGCCGGACTTTATCTCGGCGCTGGAAGTGGCGGTGATTTGCGGCTCTCTAGCAGTAACCGGATATGGTGGCAGGAACCTGCCTTATCTTTCCGATCTTGGCCGATACCGGCGGCGCAGCGCCACCGGCTGATGACTCCAATCAATCAAGAAAAATAGGGAACGATCATGGGATACAAACATAAACTGCTTGCAAGCCTCGCTTTTATGACAGTTGCGGTGGCGCTGCCAGCTAAGGCAGAAACAATATCGATGTTCTGCTCGGCCACGGATTATGAGCTTTGCGAAGAAGGGGCTCAAAAATGGGCAAAATCCTCGGGTAATGAGGTCAAGATCAATCGCACACCGCAAAATCTCGATGACGCCATTCCTATCTATCAGCAATTATTCGCTTCCAAATCGTCTGATGTCGATCTGCTCTATGTGGATGTGATTTGGTTGGGCATGATGAAGGATCACTTCTCGGACCTTGTCTCGCTTGTTCCCGAGGCAGAGGTAAAGGCCCATTTTGCATCGGCGACAGATGCGGCCCGTATCGACAACAAGCTTGTCGCAATGCCCTTCTACATTGATACCGGACTGATGTTCTATCGAAAGGATCTGCTGGAAAAATATGGCAAGCAGGCACCGAAGACTTGGGATGAGCTAACAGCAACCGCCAAGGAAATTCAGGACAGTGAGCGCAAGGCTGGCAATGCCGATATGTGGGGTTACGCCTGGCAGGGCCGCAGCTATGAGGGGCTTACCTGTGACGCCGTCGAATGGATCGCTGCAGGCGGTGGCGGTACCATTCTTTCCGACAAAGGAGAGGTGACAATCAACAATCCAGCAACCGTTGCCGCACTCACTCGGGCTCGGGGCTGGATTGATACGATCTCCCCAAAGGGTGTCTTGAACTATGATGAAGAGAGCTCCCGCGCGCTTTTCGAAAGTGGCAATGCCGTCTTCCACCGCAATTGGCCTTATGTCTGGGGGACATCTCAGGCGCAGGGCGGCAAGCTGGTTGATAAGGTTGGCGTCTCAGCATTGCCAATCGGTGCAAATGGGCAAAAATCAAGCGGTGCTCTTGGTACAGCCTATCTGGCCGTGTCGAAATATTCGGCCAAGCAAGAAAAAGCTGCAGAACTCTTGAGGTATATGGTCGGTCTTGAGGACCAGAAAATGCGAGCAATAAAGGGCGGATACAACCCTACGGTTGAAGCACTCTACACCGACGCTGACGTCCTCGCGAAAATACCGTTCCTGCCCATGGCGAAAGCGGCTTTCGAAGAATCCGTTGCTCGGCCATCTGCGGCGACCGGGAAGAATTATAATCGGGTTTCGCGCACCTTCTATCGCGCGGTCCATGACATAATCTCCGGGACCGGCGATGTGGCAGAGGAAGTTGTGCAGCTTGAAAAGAAGCTGAAGCGCGACGTAAAAGCCAACTGAAGCACAACCGCCTGCGGATAACGCCCGCAGGCGGCTTCTCCTTCACCAAAGCTCACGCATTGCAAGTCACAGGTTAAGGCAAGGGCAACGTAATGGCCTCCGTCACACTGAAAGAAGTCAGCAAGAGCTTTGGAGCTTTTGATGTGCTCCGGTCGATCGACCTCGACATTGAAGATGGAGAATTCGTGGTCTTCGTGGGGCCATCAGGCTGCGGCAAATCAACTTTGCTGCGTGTCATTGCCGGGTTGGTTCCTGTCTCACAAGGGACTGTCTCTATCGATGGAGAAGAAGTTACGGACGTACCGGCGTCAAAACGCGGCGTTGCGTTCGTTTTTCAGTCCTATGCCCTCTATCCTCACATGAATGTGGCCCGTAACATCAGTTTCGCCCTGGAAACAGCGCGAATGACCAAGGTCGAGATTGGTCGGCGGTTGGCCAAGGTCGCCGATATGTTGAAAATCGACCATCTGCTCGACCGTAAGCCAAAGCAGCTTTCGGGCGGGCAGCGCCAGCGCGTTGCGATAGGGCGGGCTCTGGTCAGTCAGCCGAAACTATTCCTCTTTGATGAGCCCCTTTCCAATCTTGATGCTGACTTGCGAATGGAGATGCGTTTCGAAATCGCCAAGTTGCATGCCGAAGTCAGTGCCACGATGATTTATGTTACACATGATCAGACTGAGGCCATGACGCTCGCCGATCGGATCGTCATCCTCAATCATGGGCGCATTGAACAGGTAGGAACGCCCCGTCAGCTCTATGATCATCCGGCAAACAAGTTCGTTGCAGGTTTCCTTGGTAGCCCTCGCATGAACTTTGCGTCTGTCAAAAGTGAAACGCAGGGCGTGATCACCGGCCCTGACGGCTTCGAGCTGAAACTGGATCTGTTAGATGCAAAAAAACCAGTGACACTAGGACTTCGCCCCGAATCATTGGAAATAATCTCCGCAGACGCAGGCCTTTGCATAAAGGGTGTCTTTGAACGTGTCGAAGACCTTGGTTATGAGCAGATCGCTTATATCCGCTTGAGCGATGACACGATCTGGACCGTACGCTCCGGAGGGGCAATTCCGGTATATGCTTCAGGGTCGAAGGTTGGCTTGAGATGGAACCCCGAGGATATCTATCTTTTCGATGATAAAGACCGGTGTCTCGACGTTGGCCTAGTTCTGAAGCCAGCAGTTGGAATAAGCCAATGAAAAACAGGGAAACAACCACAGCCTGGTTTTTTCTCCTGCCACTTCTGTTGGTACTTACAGCTGTTGCCGCATGGCCGCTGGCACGGAACATGTATTTCTCTTTCACCGATGCCTTTCTCGATAATCCTGCAGATTATAGCTTTGTCGGCTTTCAGAACTTTATTACCGTTTGGGAAGACTCCATTTTCTGGGGTGCCGTACGCAATACGCTTGTTTTCACTTTTGTCTCCGTGGCGTTGGAGACCCTGCTTGGTTTTGCGATCGCCTTGCTGTTGCATCGCGCCTTCGTCGGGCGCGGGCTGGTGCGGGCCGCTATATTGGTTCCATGGGCCATGCCGATGGTCGTATCCGCGAAGATTTGGGAGTGGATGTTCAATGATCAATTTGGCCTTGTCAACAAGGGCTTGATCTGGCTAGGCTTCCTTGAAAAGGGCGTCGCATGGACAGCTGATCCGTCCCTTATCCTCGGCACGGTTATCTTCATCGACGTATGGGTTACGACGCCCTTCATGGTTCTGCTTATTCTTGCTGGTTTACAGTTGATACCGGAAGAAATCTACGAGGCGGCTGAGGTTTCCGGAGTGCCTGCATGGAAGCGTCTGTGGTCGATCACCTTGCCGTTGGCGACACCCGCCATTGGAGTAGCCGTTCTTTTCCGGACACTCGATGCGCTGCGGATGTTTGATCTGAGTTATGTCCTTGCCGCCAACAATGAGAAGGCGATGACAATGTCAATCTATGCGCGGGATCAACTGATCAGCTTTCAGGACCTGGGTGTAGGTTCCGCCGCTTCAACTTGGGTGTTTCTTATAATAGGGCTGATTGCGATCGCTATGGTGAGCATTCTCAGACTCGACCGGAATACGGGTTGACCGATGACGGAAGGTTTAAGACATTATTCCAACAGCACCTATCGAAAATTACGCATTGCCAAACGTGCCGGGCTTTATGCGGGTGTGGCGCTGGTGCTCGTTTACATGTTATTCCCTTATTATTGGGCTATTATTTCCTCTACAAAATCGCGCGAAGATCTTTATTCTTTCAGTTTGCTGCCCTCGCTGGATTTCAGTAACTACATCACCCTTTATCACAACCCGATCTTTATTGGTGCAATCGTCAACTCAGCTTTTGTCGCCTTTACCAGCAGCGTGATCTCTCTAGCCATCAGTATCCTGGCGGCATATGCATTGGGGCGGATGAGTTTTCGGTTTTCCCGTATCATTCTGATCTGCGTGCTGATGATTTCAGTTTTCCCGCAGGTTGTTGTCTTGTCCGGAATGTTCGAGGTTATCGGATGGCTCGGTCTTTACAATCGACCGACGGCACTTGTCTTCTCCTATCTCTTGTTGGTGTTGCCATTTACGACGTGGGTTCTGACAAGTTTCATTCGAGATCTGCCGCAAGAACTTGAGGAGGCTGCGCTAATTGACGGATGCTCCCGTCTGAGGATACTCACCCATGTCCTCCTACCACTTATGGGGCCGGCCATTGCCAGCACAGGCTTGCTTGCCTTTATTCTTTCGTGGAATGAGTTTCTGTTTGCCTTGACGTTCATTCTCACCGATGAGAACCGCACGGTCCCTGTCGCTATGGGTCTGCTTACCGGTAGCAGCCGTTACGAATATCCGTTCGGTCAGATAATGGCGGCTTCTGTAACGGTTACGCTTCCGCTTCTCATTCTGGTTCTGATTTTCCAACGCAAAATTGTATCGGGTCTGACCGCCGGCGCAGTGAAGGGTTAACGCGAGATCGGCAGGTCGATCCTGTTGCCGCAACATGACAGCAATGGTCTGAACGACGGTTGCAATCCACTAGTAAATAATTTCTACTTATAGGGGCGAAAATGGGAAACCATTCTACGAAACTAGTCGATAAGATTGATAGCATGAAAAATAATCAGTTAAACCAGTAAGATACGTCGAGATCTTACGAAGCTCTTGGGAAAAATCATGATCTTGAAAAGCATCGCTGCGCTTGGTCTGGGCGCTCTTATAACGCTCGCTGGAGCGACTTCTGGTTTTGCCCAAACGGTTAAGATTGGCAGCAAAAATTTCACGGAACAATTCGTCGTTGCCGAAATCTACGCGCAGGCTTTGGAAAAGGCGGGGCTCACGGTGGAGCGCAGGTTGAACCTCGGCGCTACGTTGATTGCTCATTCAGCGCTGACCAGCGGTGAAATCGATCTATATCCGGAATATACCGGCACGGCTCTGGCTTCAGTTGTTAAAGGGGATTTGTCGGGGACCGCCGATAAAATCTACAAGGAAGTCAAAGACTACTACGAGAAAAACCTGCAGCTGACGCTTCTCGATCCCACGCAGATCAACAATGGCTATGCGATTATCACGCTTCCTGAAACTGCCGAGAAATACAAGCTCAAGACGCTGACTGATCTCGGTCCGGCGTCCAAAGATTTGTCATTCGGCGCAGAGGGTGGTTTCGGCGAGCGCAAGGATGGATTGCCAGGCCTGAAGCAAACTTACGGCATTCAGTTCAAGGACTTCCGCATCTTCGCCAAGCTCGGTATCCGCTACAGCGCACTTACGAGCGGTGATATCGATGTTTCCTATGGATTCAGCACCGACTGGCAGATCGCCGACAGCAAGCTTGTCGTGCTCGATGACGACAAACATCTTTTCCCTCCCTACTATCTGGTGCCGGTCGTTCGGCAGGATACTTTGGCCAAGAATCCAAAGATTGCTGAAGTGCTGAACAAGATCAGCCCGCTCCTTAACAATGAAAACATGCGCGCACTGAACGCAGCGGTAGAGCGTGACAAAAAGGAACCGAAGGAAGTAGCAGCCGAATTCCTGAAGGAAAAAGGTATCTGATTGGCCTAAAAGGAACCAAAAGCTGCAGCGACCATGCGATAGGAACCAGCGGAGATGATTGCATCTCCGCTGGTTCATTGCAGAACCGGCAATACAGGAAACACCTTTGAATTGGGCTCCTAAAAACATTCCTGAAATACTGACCGCAACCTGGCAGCATCTGTTCCTGTCCGTTTCTGCGGTTCTCATCGGACTGATAATCGCGCTGGTACTCGGCGTCATCTGCGCGCGCCGGCAAAAACTTTATGCGGTCGTGCTGACGATTACCGGTATTATCTTTGTCATTCCGAGCCTTGCCCTGTTTGCCTTGCTCATACCGTGGTTGGGGCTTGGCACAAAACCGGCACTGGTCGGTCTATCATCTTATTGTTTGCTCATCCTGTTGCGCAATGTCGTGACGGGCTTACGTGGTGTTCCCGCCGACGTACTGGATGCCGCAGATGGTATGGGATACAGCGCGTGGCAGCGGTTGGTTCAGATCGAGTTGCCCCTTGCAATGCCGCTTATAATTTCCGGCATTCGTATTGCGCTTGTAACAGTGATAGGAATCGCGACTGTTGCCGCATTCATTGATGGCGGAGGTCTCGGCACTATCATTCTCACGGGAATAGATCAGGAATACACCGAGAAAATTCTCGTTGGTGGCATACTGACCGCTCTGATGGCTACGTTTTTCGATGTAGTCCTCAGCCAGGCCGAAAAACTGATGGCAAGAGGGCGGTGACAGCATGTTAAGCACTGCCTTTACCTGGATAATCGAACATCAGCCTGAGTTTTATCAGGCGCTGGGTCGCCACCTCGTTATGTCGGGTGTTTCTCTTGCAATTGCGCTCGCTATTGGGCTTCCGTTGGCGATCCTGATTATCAACCGCAGTAATCTCGCCTTCAGCGTAATCAATATCGTCAACGCTCTGCGCACGGTGCCGAGCCTTGCCATTCTTGCGATCATGATGCCTTTGCTGGGTATCGGGCTTTTGCCTTCCATTGTCGCACTGACGGTACTTGCCCTTCCGCCAATTCTGCTCAATGCCTTTATCGGATTACGGGATGTCGATCCGGATGCGATCGAAGCTGCAATCGGGATGGGCATGAGCCGCGGGCAGGTTCTGCGGAAAATCCGTATTCCGCTTGCGGCGCCAGCCATGTTTGCTGGAGCACGTACTGCTGCCGTTCAGGTGCTGGCAGGAGCAACACTCGCGCCATTCATTGGCGGAGGTGGCCTTGGCGATTTTATCGCTGTTGGTATCAGCATGATGGATATGTCGCGGCTGCTCGTCGGAGCGATTCCAATCGCACTTTTGGCACTTGGCACCGAGTTCATCCTTGGCCTTGCCGAGAAAGTTTTCTTTTCAGAAAGATCGGCCGCATGATTAACATGGAACACGTCACCAAACGCTACACCGATGGCGGGCCTGCCTCGGTTGACGATCTATCAATTGCTGTGCCCGAGGGCACAACCACTGCGCTTATCGGACCATCAGGTTGCGGCAAGACGACGACAATGCGGATGATCAATCGCCTCATTGATCCGACCGAAGGCAAGATCATCGTCAACGGCGAGGATGTGACCAAGGTTGATCCCGTACAACTGCGCAGGCATATTGGATATGTGATTCAGCAGGTCGGCCTGTTTCCGCACATGACCATAGCGCAAAATATTGCGGCGGTGCCCAAATTGCTTGGCTGGGAAGACGCTAGGATCAAAAGCCGCACAGAAGAACTGCTTCATCTGGTCGGTCTCGATCCTAACGAAATGCTAAAGCGCTATCCACGCCAACTTTCCGGCGGACAACGTCAGCGTATCGGTGTGGCGCGCGCTCTAGCTGCCGATCCTCCCGTCCTGCTGATGGACGAACCTTTCGGGGCGATTGACCCGATTGCTCGCACAAGGCTGCAAGCCGAGTTTCGCCAGATATTGCAGCGGGTGAAAAAGACGGTCGTACTTGTGACGCATGATCTTGACGAAGCGATCCGGCTAGGCGATCGCATCGCCATCATGAAAGATGGCAAGATCGTTCAATATGATACGCCAGACGCTGTGCTGTCACATCCAGCAGACGCTTTTGTCGAAAATTTCGTCGGTATAGACAGAGCGATCAAGCGGCTTAGCCTGTTTACTGTCGCAGATGCCATGAATGGCGACGCACCGTCAAACAATGCAAGGAGCGTCAGGCAAACAAGTAATCTACGCGATGCGCTGGCACTGATGGTTGCCGCCAATAGCGACGTTCTTGCAGTGATAGACGAACATGGCACCGTGACGGGTAAACTTAGCCGCGACGCCATCTTTTCAGTTTGACGGCGCAGGGAGCGCGAAGATGCATCTTGGAACCTCCATTACGCCGTTCGGCCATCATCTTGCTGCATGGCAAAAAAATGGATCGGTAAATGCGCTTCGGTTCGATCGAATTTCGGAACAGGTGAAGCGGGCGCAGGATGCAAAACTGGATTTTGTTCTTTTTGCAGACAATTTTGGCCATAGGCCAGTTAAAAACCTGTCAGCCCAAACCGTTCCGTTTGAACCCACGACACTGATTGCGGCTTTGGCGACCATGGCAGGCAAAATCGGGTTGATAGCCAGTGCAGCTATGGATCAGCATGAGCCATATAATCTGGCGCGACGATTTGCTTCACTTGATACGATCAGTCACGGTCGCACCGGGTGGAATTATATCGCAGCATCAGCTTCGGCAAAAGCTGCCGAGTACATCGACGTCGTAAGCAGATTGTGGGACAGTTGGGAAGACGACGCTTTTGTCTATGATAAGAACAAGGGGCGGTTTTTCCTGCCCCAGAAAATGCATGTGTTGAACCACGTCGGTGAAAATTTCACGGTTCGCGGCCCGCTCAACGTCAATCGATCACCGCAGGCAAAACCGGTAGTCGCTACGCTGTTACGGTCGCAGACACTAGAGCTTGCCGCGCAAAAGGCAGAAGTGATTTTCCTGGATGTAAGTAGTCCGGAAGAGTTGAAATCGACGCTCACCAACTTTCACGAAGCCCTTGATCGAACCGGACGCAAACGAAGCGACATCAAAATCCTTGTCAATATCGTCCCCTATATTGGCGAGACCGAGAATGAGGCAAACAAGCTTCGGCAGGAGCTCTGTGGTTTGATCGAGGTCAACGAACAAACTTCCGGCATCGAATTGGTCGGAACTGCACAGGCAATTGCTGACCAATTGGAAAAGTGGAGCGAACTGGTCGATGGCTTCATCAGCCTTTCCCCCTTTCTGCCCAATGGCCGCGATCCATTCATTGAAAGTGTCGTGCCCGAACTCCAGAAACGCCGCATTTTTCGTTCAGAATATGCTGGACAAACTTTGCGCGAGCATCTGAGTTTGCCAAGACCTGCCCATCCGGCAACTGCTATGACGGAGCAAGCATCATGACTGGTACGAATTCAGGACAGATGAAACTTGGTGCCTTTCTGATGGCGGGAGGGCATCACATCGCAGCCTGGCGGCATCCGGATGCAATCGCCAATGCGGGAGTCAATATCGACCACTTCATCGAATTGGCGCGCATGGCAGAGGCTGCAAAATTTGACATGGTATTCGTAGAGGATGCAGCGGCAATACGTGAGCGAGATCCTAATCTCGCAAGTCAGGCGGCACGCTCGACAATGTTCGAACCGCTGTCGCTTTTGGCTGCATTGGCGGTCAATACATCCCATGTCGGGCTGGTTGCCACCGCATCGACAACCTACAATGAGCCTTACGGTCTGGCACGCGCCTTCGCTTCGCTAGATCAATTGAGTGGCGGGCGCTCAGGCTGGAACCTAGTCACGTCTGCCAGTGAACTTGAAGCTGAAAACTTTGTTTCCAGCGGATTGAGGCCCCATGCGCAGCGCTATGAAAGGGCAGAAGAATTTGCCGGTGCTGCAGCAGCGTTGTGGGACGGTGTGGATAGTGATGCACACACCATCAGCGACGGAGTTTATGCCGATCCAGCTAAACTTCATCCGGTGGACCATCACGGCAAACATTTCACCCTAACTGGTATTTTGGACAGCCAGCGCTCACCGCAGGGACGCCCGGTTATGGTACAGGCTGGCGCATCGGAGGCGGGTAAGAATCTGGCAGCGCGCACAGCAGATGTGGTATTCACTGCCGCGCAAACGATCGAAGAAGCGCAGGCCTATTACGCTGATCTTAAATCCCGGATGCCGGCGTTCGGTCGAAAGCCCGACGACCTCAAAATCCTTCCCGGTGTTTCTCCAATAGTCGCGAATTCGGAGAGCGAGGCGAGGGCGAAATATGAGGCCCTGCAGGACCTCATTCCAGATGAGGTCGGCGTCGCACTGCTGGCCAGCTATCTGAGCATTAAAGATTTGTCGCAATACCCACTCGACGGACCTTTGCCAGAAATGCCTGCGACCGACGGAATACAGAGTCGTCAGCAGTTGATTGTCGATCAGGCAAGGCGGGAGAACCTCAATATCCGGCAATCAGCCCGCAAATTCGCGGGCGCACGCGGTCATTGGCAGTTGATTGGGACGCCCATGCAGATCGCTGATAGGTTGGAGGAGCGCTTTCGTGCCAAGGCTGCCGATGGCTTTAATATCATGGGCGCATACTTCCCTGGTGCGCTGAAGGATTTTATTGATTTGGTTTTACCCGAGCTTCGCCGACGTGGTCTCTTTCGTACAGAATATGAAGGAAAGACACTACGTGAGAATCTCGGGCTCAGTATTCCGGAGCGTGCAGTGTGACCAAAAAAACAAACATGAAACCAGTCTACATCGATTATCTGAACGCGTTTGATATCGACTCACTGGCACTTACCGATGCTGAAATTCTGGGCGCCATCGAGAAATCTCTCACTGCTCAAGGCAACAATCAGACTGTTATCGAACCGCGCGTCCATCTCGAGCCGGATGCGAGTTTTAATGGTCACTTCAATGTGTTACGGGGGTATGTTGCACCTTTGAATTTAGCCGGCGTCAAGATCGTTGGCGACTTTGTTGATAATTATAAGCGGAACTATCCTTCGGAATTCGGTGTGCTTAATCTGTTCGATCCTCGCACCGGCGTTCCGCTTGCCATTATCGATGCCACGGCAATTACCGACATGCGAACAGGTGCAATTACGGCACTGGGTGCCAAGCATCTGGCGCGAAAGAACTCGAAAATTCTCGGGCACATTGGCGCACGCGGCACGGCCTACTGGAATGTGCGTCTGCTCAATCATCTCTATGATTTTGATGAGATCAGGGTCCATTCGCGCCGCCCGGAAAGCCGGGAAACTTTTGCGGAAAAGTTGTCGAACGATCTCGGGAAGAAAATCGTGGTGACCGATGACTGGCGCAGCTGTGTTGAGGGCGCCGATATCATTGTCGAAGCTTCGCGTCTGCCATCTCCCGAGCCGATGCTGAAAACCGAATGGGTCAAGCCAGGAGCGTTTGTAGTGCCCTATGGCACGATGAGTGCCGTCGAACTGTCGTTGACAGATATAATGGATAAGCTGGTCGTTGATGATTGGGGTCAGTGCAAAGCCGGCAAATTCGGCTCGCTGCGGGCTCATGTTGAAGCTGGAAAACTTTCTGAAAAAACTCTGCACGCTGAACTTGGACAGATCGTTGCCGGGCATAAATCCGGCCGGGAAGACGATGGAGAAACGATTCTGTTCTGGCACCGAGGCTTGTCACTTAGCGATATCGCACTCGGCCATGCCATGTTGGAAAAGGCCAAGACAGCCAATATTGGCCAGCGATTGCGGTTTGCATGAATATCGTCTTTGGTAACGGCCCCGTCAACATTACAGATATTGCAGCTATAGCCCGCAACGATGCGTTCGTGGAAATTGCATCGGAGGTATATGAACGGCTGGAAAAAGCGCGCGCTATACTCGATATGGCAGCCGCATCCGGGCAGCAGATTTATGGATTGAACACCGGTCTCGGCGCTAATCTCAGAACACCCGTCAGCAGCGATATAACCGGATTTCAACAGCAATTGGTGCGTGGTCGCGGTATGGGAGCGGGCACGCCCTTGTCCCGCGAACTAACGCGGGCGGTTATGGCCACACGACTTTCCATGCTGGCCGCGGGAGGTTCAGGCATTTCGCCTGCCGTATTTACAGATCTGCTCGCTCTGCTGAATAAACAGGTTCACCCCGTAATGCCCTCAATTGGATCGATTGGCGCAGGGGATCTGGTGCTGTTATCAGCACTTGCCCAGGGCATGATAGGTGAGGGAAACGCAGAGTATCAGGGGCAGGTTTACCCATCTGCGTCTGCACTTGAATTGGCCGGTCTCCTCCCGTCGCAGCTTGGTCCAAAAGATGGGCTTTCGCTCCTTAATGCTTCAGCCGTATCGGTCGGGCAGGGCGCACTTGTTGTCTTTGATGCATTGGCGCTTTTTGATTTTCAGCGTCAGGCAGCTGCCTTGAGTTTTGAAGGCTTGGGTGGCAATCCACTTATTCTCGCACCGGCGTTGCAACGTGCACGGGCTGCCTGCGGTCAAATCGAAGAAGCAGAACAACTGACGGCCTTGCTTGATGGTTCGGCATTACATACGACCAGCCCTGCCATACAGGATCCCTTAAGCCTGCGCTGCATTCCTTCAATCCATGGAGCATTGTCGACGGCGCTGGAAGGAGCAAAGCACTCAGTTGAAATCGAACTGAATGCAGCGGCAGATAATCCGCTCGTGGTCATCGATGAAGAGCGGGTGCTTTCAACCGGCAATTTTCACACACCCGCATTGGCACTGGCTTTCGAGACTTTGGGCCTTGCAATAGCACAAGTCGCCGCTGCCAGCGCTGCACGGTTTATTCAATTGACTGGCTCATCGCGCAACGGACTTCCAAAATATCTCAGCGCTGTGGGCGGAGCTTCAGCCGGTTTCGTGCCGCTGCAAAAAACTGTCGTCGCATTATTGGCCGCCATTCGCCATAAAGCCAACCCGGTCATGCTCGATTTCCTGCCGGTTTCGGAGGGTGTGGAGGATCACGCTACCCAATCGGTACTGGCCGTTTCAAAATGCGCCGACATGATTGATCTCTGGCGGCAGATTGTAGCTTGTGAATTCCTCGCCGCCGCACAAGCCGTTGACCTCAAACCCGAACAGATTTGCGGCGAAAAAACCTTGCAGATACATCGTTTCGTGCGCAACTCGTCAGCCCAGCTTGTTGAAGACCGAGCACTCAGCGATGATCTCTCCCGACTCGTCTCTTCCTTAATCCATAGCTGAACTTGACACCAACTCTGGCAGCCTTCCACTCGATCGGCCCCGACATTGGCCGAAGCCTTCACAAACGGCGGAACGAGTACGGGGCTTTGAATCTCCGGTCCGCATTCGGTTGCGGCAGGAGCTCACTAAATATTAGCTCGCTCAGGCACAGCTTGCTGCAACACAAAGGTAATATGCGGAGCTGTTTCTTTCGGGGTGTGGCGTTTCTGCCTGGCTTCTAACCGCGCTGAACCACCAGGAAGGCAGCTACGATCAACAGCACGAAAAGGCCAACAGCGGAGGCAGCTATTCCCAAAAGAACGAGCCATGTCTGCAGATTGCGCAGGCTTGGCCGCCTGCCATCTGCCGCCTTTGTACCAAGAAAAGTCAGAGCTCCGACGACAACCGGCATGCCAGCGCCAACAACCATTGCCGTTGTTCCTTCCGGAGCTGTTGTTCGCCAAATCATTCCGAATAGGTATATTCCGGCAATGGTACCAGCGATGAGAGAGCTGAAAATGAGAAGTACGCGCATGATGTACCTTCTTTGACGCAAGAATCGTAGGCAATTATCTACCGGTTAACTCACTGTGTGGAGGCAAGGTCAATGATCTCCACGCAATTCGTTTAAGCCGAAACAGGAAAGGTATGAAGGGTTGCTCGCGATATCGACTACGGATGTCAGAATGAATGCCAAGGCGCGAATGATGCAGTTCAGCTGATCGTTACAGCTTTGCCTTGCTGGGCCCTGCACGATCTAACCAGCACTTGAATTCGGTTCCGGGCAAATGGGCAACCATCGCCGTCGTAAAAAAGTCCGCTTGGTGGCGGGAGCCCTGGCTTCTCCTGGTGCTGTTCAATCGAATGATGGACGCGACATCACACAAGCAAGCGGCTATGGTAAACGTTTGCACATGCCAATTGATATCTGGAGGCCATTTGGAACGTCGACTGAGCGCTATATTCGCCGCTGACGTTGTCGGCTACAGCCGTTTGATGGGCGTTGACGAGGCGGGAACGCTCGACAGTTTCAAGCGTCATCGCCGCGAACTTATCGATCCGTTGATCAGCGACCATTCCGGCAGGATCTTCAAGCTGACCGGTGACGGAATGCTGGTGGAATTTTCCAGTGTGGTCAACGCTGTTGCGTGTGCAGCTGATATCCAAAGGGGCATGGCGGAACGCAATCGCGATGTAGACGAGAACAGCCGGATTGAACTGCGCATTGGGATTAATATCGGCGATATAATTGTTGAGGATGGCGATATATTTGGCGACGGCGTCAATATCGCCGCGCGTCTTGAAAGCATTGCGCAACCGGGCGGCATTGCCGTGGCCGCATCCGTTCGCGATCAGATTGGCTCCCGGCTTAATTTGGGTTTCATGGACCGGGGTGAGCAATCCCTTAAAAATATCAAGCAAAACATCAGAGTCTACACGGTTGGTTTTGGCGAGGCGAGCACAAGAGGTTCCGATTTACCCGCAACGCTTGACGTGCCTGATCATTCTCAGAAATTCATAGCCGTCTTGCCATTCACCAATATGAGCTGCGATCCAGAACAGGAGTATTTTTCCGACGGGATTACCGAAGACATAATTACCGATCTGTCAAAGGTTTCGAGCCTTCATGTCGTGGCGCGCAATACCGTGTTCACCTACAAAGGCAAATCCATAAAAGTCAAACAGGTCGCACAGGAACTTGGTGTGCGCTATGTTTTGGAAGGCAGTGTTCGCAAAGTTGAAGGACGCGTCCGCATAACAGGGCAGCTTATTGATGCCATGTATGGCGGTCATGTCTGGGCGGAACGATATGATCGGGAGCTCACAGATATTTTTGCGATACAGGATGAAATAACCTACGCAATTGTCAGTCAATTGAAAATCAAACTGTTGCCGGACGAGCGCAAGGCGATCGAGACCGAGCCAACAGGGAATGTAAAAGCGTACACTTATTATCTGCGTGGGCGGCAATTCTCTCATGCCTGGACGAAATCCTATCTTCACCTGGCACGGCGCATGTTCTGCAAGGCAGTGGAACTGGACCCCGATTACGCCCGTGCCTATGCTGGTATTGCAGATTGCGAGGCAGCCTTGCGGGACTGGCAGCCGGAAGATTTTCCGTTGGAACGAATTTCGGCAATGGCGGCCAAGGCCCTTGAGCTGGACCCAAATTTGGCCGAAGCATATGCTTCCCGTGGATTGGCGCTGCATCAGGCTGGTCGAGATGAGGAAGCAGCTGCCTCTTTTCATCACGCGCTGGCGATTGATCAGGGTCTGCACGAGGCAAATTTTCACTATGCTCGCTTCCATTACATGCGAGGAAATTTCGAGGCAGCAGTACAGTTCTTTAAACGGGCAGCCGAGCTCAAACCTGATGATTATCTGTCGCCCGTTCACTTGATGAGCGCTTACGCATCGCTTGGCAACTCAACAGAGATCGAAAGTTGGGCTCGCGTGGGGTTATGGCGGGCCGAACAGGCATTGAAACAAAACCCGGAGAATTCCGGACCAGCCCACCGAGGAGCTCTTGCCTGGGCCCATCTTGGCGATGATCAACGTGCCCGTGAATGGGCCGACCGGGCGTTGGCGATTGATCCCGATGATGTTGTAGCACAATACAACGTTGCGTGCGTATACTCGTTGATCGGCGACGCTGAGCAAGCCATCCAGCTTCTGCAGTGTGTTTTGCCTAGAAGCTCCTACTACCAAACAATGTGGTTCAAGAACGATTCCGATTTAAACGCCATAAGATACGATAGCCGGTTTACGGACATGTTCAGGCTTATCGAAGAAAAACACGACGAGGTTATCAAGGCCAGGGCAAATGGTGACTGACGGATGGAACAAACGGACCTGGACGCAGATTCGACTGAATACCTTTCGTCCAGACGTTTATCAAGGGCGTTTGTTCCGCTAACGACATTCAGGTCGCCAAATACGCTCCTCGGTCGCCAGGGTAGGTTCGACCGAACGGAACTACCTGTGACCTAAGTTTCGTGCGCAGACATGGGAATGCGTACTCATTGCCGAGGGTTAGAGAGGATTGTCTTTCAAATTCAGCGATATGGTCGCCAGCGGCCCGAGAGCGACCATTGGTTGCGCGTCATCCGCTTTAATATTGAAGGCTTCTACGTCGACGTTTTTCGTTTCCGAAGTCACATTCACAAGCCGCAGATATGATCCCTTTGCACCTTCTACGATAAAAGCGACGACGTGGGTAGGATCTGACGAGATGCATTCCTGCCATTTGCTTTGCGCAACGCCGGCCAGCCATTTGATTGTGTTGTACAGTGGTCTTTTACCACCCTCGATAACCGGCTCTCCCTGTCCGGCGATAAGCCCGAAGGAACCGGTCAATGCTGAAAGAGTGAGGCATTCAAGCTCGGCGTCGAGAACCTGAATCGCGTAGGCCATTGCAAACGCTTCAGCGAATACGCTGTTATGTCGCGGGTCGGTTTTTGCCATTGTAATGCGTGCGCCCGCGGGGTTTTCCATCGTGCGGCTGCCATACGGATTTTGGCGCATTGCTATGGTCGATGGTCCGATGCGATAGGCTTTATCGCCGTAAATCGCGCGTGTTGACCGGGTAATGAAGGGCAAGGCTTCCAGGGTTTGCATGACGCTCAGATCATCGCTCGCATGCACAATGGGATTTGTACAATGAGTTATGAAATCGAGCGCACGGGCCGGTACACGCTTGCGGTTAAGTTCCGTGAAATAGCTGAGCATGCCGCCTCCAAGCCGCGCGTGCGGAAAGACAGCGCGCGCAGCGTCATAGACTTCCTCAAGGGGTGGGCATTGCGGCCAGATACTGCCGGGCGGTGTTGATTGTCTGTCAACGGCAGGGGATACGACAATGGCCCGGGGATGGAAACCGGAAGCACTCATTTGTGCTGCGATTAGGGTAAGTTCCGTTGCCGCCGTTTGTTGGCATGGAAGCACAATTTCCAGGGTGGAACTGCCGCGATGGATTCCGGCGATTGCGGAAAAATCCTCAAAAGCTTCTTTTCCGTGCCCGGCCAATGGATCAAAATGGAACAGCAATTCCTGTGGAGCAACATCGGCAAGATGCTGGCGTGCAGCGAGCGTTGCCTTGGCTTCTTCCGGAGTTACGACAAGGCCAATGTGCGGTATTGTCCCGGACTTGACGCCATGGGTTACGACGACTGCCGGATTGGGCCGGGAAGAAAACGGCGCCGACTTGGGCGCAATGCGCGTATCAGTTATGGTCAGCGCGATCCGCTGCTTGACCGGTTTTGCTACAGGAATCTCGTAAGGCCAAGGCAGAGCCAGCGGACGGACATAGGTCTTGTAGGAGGCGTCTGACCAATTTCGCTGGTCTTCCATCTCGAACGTGTCGCCTTCCATGCGACATTCAGCCTTGACCCCGGTCATAACATTATGCGTTATCGCTCGCATATTCTTGAAAGGCTGCCAGGGTTCAATCAAAAATGGTAACTGCGTCTGTTCTACCACGCCGTCGACGTGTTCGACAGTGACAGTGGTGCCTGCAAGGCCGATGATCGGATGAAGAACGCAAAATCCACAGCGGTTGGTTTCAAATCCCGTATGCGAGAGCGCTTCGGTTTCGAATGTAAGAACGCCAGAAATGGTCGCGGAAATTGCGACAGAGACCTCCAATTCTGTTTCTGCATTGCCTTTGTACCGGGCCAAAAAAGCGATCAGAAATCCATCATCGTTCTCGTTGATACGAAGATTCTCGATGAGGGGTAGATATGTGCCCCAATCTCGGTCGCGTATCAGATATGAGACTGCACGCAATACCTCCACGCCGTCATAGCAAACCGTCCTCAAGCCGCTATCGGTGAATTCCGCCGATAGTCTCCCCGCTGTCAGAAGGATCGGCCGAGCTTGGCGCTGATGAGTGCCAAAAAGCCTGAAATGATCCAGATCAGCGATCATTTCAATAGCGCTCTTATGTCGATTGTCTGACCGCATTCGGCGCTTTGATAGGCAGCCTCCACCAATGCAAATGTCTTCAGATTATCCGCACCGGAGGTGGAGGGCTCCGTGCCGACCAGAAGATGATCTGTCCAATGCTGCTGGATCGCAAGCACACTTTCCTGGATATTGTGCCAGGGGTGTGATGCCCAGGACAGGAGCCTCGGCGACACATCGAGAACCTCGCTTCCAAGCGGACCATTGATCTGAAGCCGGTAGCCTTGAGACAGGCGTAACGAACCCTCTGTCGCATCAAGTTCAATCAGAGTTTCGGGGAATGGATCTGTTCGGAGCTTGGTGGCGTAGCTTACATCGACGACGGAGGTCACGCCATTTTCGTGATCGAGTAGTATGGTTGCTACATCCTCTCCCTGGATGGCTCCATTGACGCGCTTTGTGCGCGCAGACAGGCTCCTCACGTCGCCAAGGATATAGCGGGCGATGTCAAGCGTATGGATGCCGAGATCCTCAATGATAAAGCGCCTTCCCTCAGCCAGATAAGGCTGACCGGAAAACACGTCATAACCGGAGCGAAACGAGAATCTGCCCCAGAAAGGCTCACCGATTGTCCCCGTGTCCAAAATCTTGCGCACGGCTTGGATTGGCGTTTGCCAGCGAAAATTCTCATGGATCATGAGCGGTATGTGAGCGTCCTGACAGATGGAAACCATGGCTTTGGCATCAGCCAGTGTCGGCGCGAAAGGTTTTTGGCAAATGACTGGAATCGTGTGTTTGGCCGCCATTTCAACCAGCGTACGATGACTTGCTACCGTCGTCGCAATATCGACGAAGTCGAAACCGCCATCCTTGAATAAATCTGAGGCATCGTCATAACGGCGCTCGATCCCAAACTGATCGCCGACGCTTTTCAAGCGCTCCGGATCGCGATCGCATATGGCTGTGATCATCGCGCCCGCAACATCTCTCCACGCATGCATCTGGTTGACGGCAAAAAAACCGCAACCGATGAGAGCTCCACGCAGATTCGACATTGACTCAACCTTTCTTGGCTAACTGCATCAGGGCGACCTGTTGCTGCAAGCGGCGTTGTGCCTGATCTATCACCACTGCGACGATGATGACGATACCTTTGATGACCATTTGCCAGAAGGAAGAGACGCCCATCATCACCAGGCCGTCGGATAAAATGCCGATGACAAAGGCACCGATAATGGTACCGCCGATTGTGCCGCGCCCCCCGGACATGGAGGTGCCGCCCAATACGGCTGCAGCGATTGCGTTGAGTTCGAAGGAATTACCGGTCGCCGGGTGCGAGGCCATCAACTCGGAGGAAATAACGATGCCAACGATCGCTGCGCAAAAGCCGGAGAACATATAGACGAACATTTTGACGCGATTGACACGGATGCCGGACATGCGGGCAGCACGCTCATTGCCACCAACGGCAAATATTTGGCGACCGATGGGCGTGTATCTTGCCAGATAGGCGGCGCCAAGTGCCACAACAATGAGTATCCAGATGGAAACCGGAAGACCAAAAACACGGCCGGACCCGAGGAAACTGAATCCCGTGGTTGCCAGTTCGGGTTTGCCAACGAGATTCGGAAAGGTTTGACCATCGGAGGAAAGCAGGGCGAAACCGCGGGCGACATAGAGCGTGCCGAGTGTGGCGATGAAGGGGGCTACATTAAGCCTAGTTATCAAAAGTCCGTTGATTGCGCCGATGGCGACGCCAACGGCGAGCGTGATCAGGCAAACTTCAACGATGTTGAAATATATCGTATAGCCGAACTGCAGATCGATGCCATGCAAGATGAGGCCGCCTGCCACCATGCCGCAAAGGCCAACAATCGAGCCCACGGAAAGGTCAATGCCGCCGGTGATGATAACGAACGTCATGCCCATAGCGAGAAATGCATTAAGCGCGACATGCTTTGACATCAGAATGATATTTGCCGCCGACAAAAAGTTGGGTGCGAAGATCGAAAAGAAGACAATGACGGCAAAAAGTGCGATGAACGTTCGCAGTTTCATCAGTGTCAGCAGAATGGAGCCGCTGTATGCTCCGGATGTTTTTTCACTCGCAGTTGCCGTAGCCATCACGCAATTTCCCCAATAACATTATGCCCGGCGGATTTGTGTCCTTCAGACGCGGCCTTGATAATGAGTTCTTCGCTCGCGTCAGCCCGGTCAAGGATAGCCGTGATCCTGCCGTTGCTCATCACGGCGATACGGTCGGACAATGCCATAACCTCTTCGAGGTCAGAGGTCGAAAACAGAATGGCGAGACCTTCGCCAGCCAACCGTCTCATGGTACGAAACACGTCTGCCTTTGCACCCACGTCAATCCCGCGGCTCGGCTCGTCCATGAGGAGCACTTTCGGATTGGTCATCAGTGCCTTGCCGATGACGACTTTTTGCTGATTGCCGCCGGACATGGAGGTAACATCGAAATCCGGATTGGGTGCCTTGATAGAAAGGTTCTGGATCGAGTCTTTGATGGCAGATTTTTCCCGTTCGCCGACGATGTGGAAGCCAAATTTGACAAATTTCTCAAGGCTGGCGAGGGTCAGGTTCGAGGCGATGGAAAGCACCTGTACGAGACCCTCACGCTGCCGGTCTTCAGGGATCAGTGCGAGGCCTTTGCGGATCCGCGTGGACGTATCCCGGGCAATGACCTCCTCGCCTGCCACAAAAATCTTTCCGGTCGAGTGTGCATGCTGTCCGATGACGCACTCAAAAAATTCGCTGCGACCCGCGCCCATCAGGCCGTATATGCCGAGCACCTCTCCAGCGCGAACCGAAACGGAGAGATGATCGACAGAGAGGCCTCCGGTTTTGCGCGGCAAGCAGATATCCTCCGCGCGGAAGGCTTCCGGCCCGAGCTTGTGGTCAACAGACTTGGCGAAATCCTTGGCATCAGAGCCGATCATCGAGCGCACGATCCACCTTGTGTCGATGTCCCTCATCATGGCCTGACCGGTGATCCGGCCATCGCGCAGCACCGTGATATAATCACCGATGCGCATCAGTTCTTCGAGACGGTGCGAGATATAAACAATCGCGACACCTTGCGCCTTCAGTTCGCCGATCACCTTGAAGAGAATATCGACTTCAGCCGCTGACAAGGCTGAAGTTGGTTCATCGAGGATCAATATACGGGTATGAAGCGAGATTGCCTTGGCGATTTCAACAAGCTGCTGCTGGCCAATCGGCAAGTCTTCGACCATGGTCTCGGCATTGATGCCAGCATCAAGTTTATCCAGGAAATGGTTGGCTTTTTCCACCTGCGCCTTGTGATCGATGCCACGCATGCCACGGGTAATCTCCCGGGTCAGGAAGATGTTCTCGGCCACGGAAAGATTGCCGAAGAGATTGAGCTCCTGAAACACCATTCCGATGCCATGCTTCTGCGCATCGGCTGGCGAATTGAATTCGACTTCTGTGCCGTCCAGGAGAATGCGGCCGAGGGTTGGCCTCTCGACGCCTGCAATCATGCGCATCAGCGTTGACTTGCCGGCGCCGTTTTCGCCGACGAGCACGTTGACCGCGCCGCGATACAATTCAAGGGTGGCGCGCTTGACTGCAACGATACCCGAATAGACCTTGGTGACATCGTCGAGCTTGAGGATTGTGTGGAGTTTGTCGGTGACCGTCATCTCAGCCGCCGATCGCGATGGTGGCTGGCGTAAATAATGCCGGCTGGCCGGTTGACGGTAAGGGATAGGCGCCGAGTGCTTCGATCTTCTTGCCTTCCAGTCCTTCGCGCGGCAGCTTTTCAAGCGTTAATTTATTAACGTGCGTGTTAAATGCTTTGCCAAATTCTGCCCATTGGATCTGGTTCTTGAACTCATTGAAATTGACAAAATCGAGGCTGTCACGCAGTGCTGTCCCTTTGATGACCGGACCGATTTGAATGCGGACATCCGCCTTGCCGTCTCCATTGACATCGGTGTCGAGATAGGCCGCGCGGGATTTCGTTTCGGCTTTAATGATGGTACCGGAAACCTTGGCGGCAAAAGTCCAGGGTGCGCTTCCCTCCTTTTCCTTGTGCCCATAGGCAGCGGCGGCCGCATTCAGATCAGTTGCGGAAAGAGCATACACCTCTTGGAATGTGCCGGCGCGCTTTTCAAGAAACGAGATGACTTTCGTGTCCCAAATCCCGGCAACCTGTTGATCCGGGTTAAACCCGCCGTTTGCCGCCGCCGTGGCCTCTTCAGCCGTCGGCGTCTTGATAATTTTGCAGCCGGTCAAAATCAGCGCAATGGCGAGGCAGGCCGCGGCAGCTTTGCGAGGGTTCGGCATGAATACTGCTCCCTTCCAAAGGAATAATCGTGCGGTGCGGAAATCATCCACACCGCACTTATTCTCTGGAGTATCAATCTTTCAGGGCGAAAGTTTCAAGCGCTGCGGCATTGTCGGCATTGATCAGCACACAATCCATCAGCTGCTTTTCTTCCGCAGGTCCCTTGCCCGTCTTGATGAAGACATCGGCCTGTTCAACAGCCATCTGTGCCTGAGCAAAGGCAGGCTGCAGGACCGTCGCTTTTATACCGCCGGATTTAATGGAATCGCGAACATCATTGGACCCGTCGAACCCGACAACGATAACGTCCTTTCGTCCAGCCGCTTGCAGTGCTGCAATCGCTCCCATTGCCATGGTATCGTTGCCGGAAATCACCCCTTTAATATCGGGATTGGCTTGCAAAATGGTCTCCATTTTGGAGTAGCCTTCCGTTTGGCTCCAATTTGCAGATTGCTGTGCAACCATTTTCATCTCGGGATATTCGTCGATGACGTCATGGTAACCCTTCGAACGAATTCCCGCATTCAGATCAGCTTCACGGCCAAGCAACTCGACATAGTTGCCTTTTTCGCCCATCAACTTGACGAACTCCTCAGCTCCAAGTTGCGCACCCTGATAATTGTTGGAAACGATCTGGGAAACGGCAATACCGGTGGCATTGATCTCACGGTCGATCAGAAATGATGGTATTCCCGCGTCCTTGGCCTTCTTGACGGCAGCAATGGACGCCTCTGAGCCGGCATTATCGAGAATGATCGCCTTGGCGCCACGACCAATGGCAGTATCGATAAGCTGCGATTGTTTGTTCGCGTCATCATCGTGAACAAGGATCAAGGTCTCGTAACCAAGTGATTTGGCTTTTGCCTCGGCGCCCACTGCTTCCGCCTTAAAGAAAGGGTTGTCGTGTGACGGTGTGATAATTGCGATAAGGTCTGCCGCATAGGCCGGCATTGCTGTGCCAATTGCCAGTATCGCAGCTGTGGCAAGCAATAGTCTGCGTGTGAATTTCATGTCGTTCCTCCCAGATAAAATGAACGGCTCCGTTCCCGGCGAAGCCGATAGTGATTGTGGGATTTAAGGCCCCATGCCGGTCAGGTGATGCGCCGGATGCTTTCAGCGATTTCGGAAGGCTCAAACACCTTTCTCCAATCGTCGCGCATAAGCGCTGGAATACCAAATTCGATGGCTTTGTTACACGCGTCGGAGAACACCCCCTGAACTTCACCGAAGATCACCGCGCCGAGGACGTTCATGTGGCCGAGCAGAAAGTCGCGTGCGGCCTGTTCTGGCACCCCTCGCGTCACGCATTCATCCATCGCCTGCTTCATGACCATGAGCAGAGAAGCCGCTACCGTTTCCGATAAGCCCGGCTCGAGAATGGCGAGCTGTTCAACGGTGACACGATGAGACCGCATGACCGGCGCCCAGATCACTTTGGCAATTTCCTCACCCAGAGTATAAGCCGTTTCGGGACCCTGCATCAGCGCGGAGACGATATGCTGCTTGGCATAGAGACCTCCAAAGTGATCCTTCTTCGCCTGCATATCGGTTTCGTCGTTGAAAATCGGTGGATGGCACGGGTGGGTGACGAAATACGTCAGGTCGGGTCGAACGGGTAGGTGTCCCGCAAAAGGCGCTGCGGCGTCGAGCGCAATGACCATGGTTCCCGCAACCAGCCTATCAACAATACTGGCGGCGACCTTGCCAATGACTGTATCTGGAACCGCAAGAATGACAACATCAACACCCGCAAGTGCCGTGTTAATATCTACACATGACAGGCCAAGCTCTTCTTCAAGGCGAGACTTGCCGGCATCGCTTACTTCTACATGGCGCACCTCAAAGCGTGAGCCCATCAGATTTTTGGCCAAGCGGTAGCCCATTTTCCCGCCGGCACCGAGTAGAGCGATTGCAGTCATGTTTCCTCACCTCATGAATATATGTTTTGGTACATTAACTGGTATGATGAGTCAATGATCGCTCCATCATATTCGACGCTTATTTCGCTCGATCCAACTTATCGATTGCCTCTACATTTCCTGCTGAAGCGCCATTCGGATCGAATTCGGATTCCAGCCATTTATCCACGATAGCCTTGGCAAGTTCCGGGCCGATAACCCTCGCGCCCATGGTGATGATCTGCGCATTGTTGGATTTGGCAGCGCGCTCGGCGGAATAGGTATCATGGGTCAGCGCAGCGCGAATGCCCGGCACCTTGTTTGCTGAAATACTGACGCCAATGCCTGTACCGCAGATGAGAATGCCGCGCTCATTGGTTCCATCGACAATTGTCTGCGCCAATTTTTGCGAAAGATCGGCATAAAAGCCGGACTGGCTCAGATCTGCAACGACATGTTCCGGCTTTGTCGCAAGATGCGCAGCAATGACATCAAGCAAAGGCTTACCCGCACTATCGGCTCCAATTGCTATTTTCATGAGTTTTTCCTTTCTAGATCTGTTCTTTATGCAATTCCGGACGGAAAACCGGTTCCCACTTTTCCTGGAATTGCTTTTGCGACCCGCTGTAAAATATCGAGATAGCCTTCTGCTGCCCAAGCAGAACGGCCAATGAAAAGGCCATCAATATTCGGGCAGGCGATCAGTTCGGCGCAGTTTTCAGGATTGACGCTGCCGCCATAAAGGACAGGTACAGCAGTGCCGAGCACCGACCTGGCCACAGCCGCGATCTTCGCATGGCGTTCATCTGCATAGTCGGATGTGGCCGGAATGCCGTTGACGCCGATTGCCCATATAGGTTCGTAGGCGAGAAGGATCGGATGCCGCTTCGCTTCACCCTCAAGCAAAGCGAGGGCAGCTTGCACTTGCGCAGCAAGCACGGCGTCGGCCTCTCCGGCCTCGCGTTGTGCCAGACTTTCACCAATGCAGATCAACGGGGTCAAGCCGTGACGCACGGCTGCCGCGACCTTGAGGCCAACAGTTCTGTCCGTTTCACCAAAAAACTCGCGGCGCTCGGAATGTCCAAGCTCGACCAGATCGAGATTGCAGTCCTTCAGCATCAGCGGCGATATTTCACCGGTCCATGCACCTGCATCATCCCAGTGCATGTTCTGGGCACCGACCTTGACGCTTGTGTCTTTCAACGCGGCTTTGACTTCACGCACCGCTGTGAACGGCGGAATGACAAAGCGCTGAAACCGCTGATCGCGGGTTTCATCACCGGCAGCAAGAGCTTCGGCAAAGGCCAAAGCCTCCGCCAGCGTCTTGTTCATCTTGAAACTCGTGCCAATCCAGAACGTCATGATTTATGCCCCTCTTCCATCTTGGATTTGAGCAAAATAATCATCGGCCCCAATCTGTCCTCCTTTAAGGGCAATCTGAAGACCGTTTGTGGGTCCGTATGGCCCATGAGCAATGCAGAGTGGTGATCCGGGCGTTTGTGGCAGTGGAAGCAATGTCGTCAAGGCTTCCGTATGTAACTCCTGGAGAGCGTGACTGGAGGTATCGCCGCCCGCAATAACTACACGCTCGAGTTTTTGTTCTTCGACGAGACGGCGCAGAATAGTGCCAAGGACCTGTCCGAGACGGTGTCGCGCGCCGGCGATATGGTCGATGTCTGCACCGCGATCGGCTGACGGACCAAGTGCCGTATGGAGGATGACACTACGCCCGGCATTCAGGCTTACACATCCTGCTTTGACTGCGTCGTCCACAGCCTGATTGGTGTTTTCGCCTATCAGTTGTAATGGATCAAGATCAACAGTGTTGAAGCCGCCGGCGCTTGCGCGGCGTATTTGCCGTTCCGTTGTCGGTGAAACGCTGCCAGAAACCACTGCAAGACGGTCCACTTTACCAGGAAAGGCAAAATTGGGCGGTGCGCCCAGGACACCCTCGGAGCGCCACGCGCTGATAAGAGCGTATTCCACGCCGGAGGAGCCAGCGACAAACAGGCCGCCATTTCTTCTTAGCTGCCACAGATGCCTGCCTGCGGCCCTCTGGGACAGATCGCCGTCAACGTCGATAAGCGACACCCCCGAGGTGGTTTCATGTGCCGCAATCAGACTGTCTGCGTCGTCACCAAGCAGTGTTACAAGGTCCACAAGTCGTACCGGCAGGCTGGTTTGCCTGCTCAGATGCACGGTAAGATCGGCTTCATCCATCGGTGTCACCGGGTGCCTGCTCATGACCGGATGGCGGTCGATGCGAAAGACCGTACCCTGATAAGCGGCAAAGAGATGACCAAATGCGGTATAGCGTCTGAGTTGCGGCGCGCCGACAATCACAGGCACACATGATTGCGCAAAAATCCTCTTTCCAATCTCGATTGCTTTGCCAATATTCCCAATGCGCGGACTGGAATCAAAGGTGGAACAGACCTTATAGTGACAAATTTCAGCCTTAAGTCCATGCAGCCATTCAATGGCAGGAGCAAGATGGTCTTCCATCCACTCTGGCGTCTGACTACGGCTCGTGCCGGCAATCCCGATCGCTTGGCAATCTTTGAATCGCTCGAGCAGATCAATGCTTGGAATGCCCAGGAACAACACCGTGGAAATGCCGTTGAGCGCCAGTGCTTCCATGACATCGGTAGAACCGGTAAGATCATCTCCATAGTAGCTGATAAGCGGGCACGCCATCATTGGCACCTCAAGCGCCTTTGCCATTGGCAAACTTGTCGATAGATGCCGCAAGTTCCGGGTGGTTTTTGGCATAAAGGCCAAGTGGAATGTCGGCGACGGCCGCTTCCCAGGCCTGCTGTACAGCTCTGACACCAGCGGCTGGGCCCTGCGGATGGCTGACAATGCCGCCTCCACATAGATAGAGAAGGTCTGTTGACCGGCCGGTCCGATTATAGGTGTCGGGTGCTTGACCACCCCACTGACCGGAACCGGCCACAGGTAGCGGGCAATCGGATTTATCAAAGAGCGGCGTGCTCAGAGCCTTGAAGGAGGAGATGAAACTCTCATCCGGTTCCCAATATTTGACACGGATGCCATTGATCTGGAACTGGTCAACGCCGATCAGACGCCAGAATTGCTGCCAAACTTTAAAATCCATGCCTGCGCCCGGACTTCGTGTCAGGAGATCCCAACCATTGCGATGGGCATGCAGCACAAGACCAGAGCGCTTGCGCAGGAAGGTCATTCCGCCCATCCCGATTGAATTGATGTTGACGACGGCACAATTACCGCCGGCTTTCAGCACTAGATCGTGATTGCGCATCAGCTCATCGGGATCAGCGTGCGAGATTCCGAATGCATACATGACCTTTTTTCCGGTCCTTTGCTCATGATCAAGAATGAGTGGCATGATTGCTGCGACGCGTTCCCTGAGCGGAGAATAGGACGGACTCATCAGCTTCTCGTCGTCCTTGATGAAATCCACCCCTGACCGTACCAGCTCTTCTACCAGAGCTGCCGTTTCTCCCGGACGCAGTCCAAGTGCCGGCTTGACGATGGTGCCGATGATCGGACGGTTGTACACATTGGTCAGGCGACGACTCTCAGCGATTCCAAATTGTGGACCCGGATGAGCAGAACGAAAAGCATCGGGGAGTCTCATGTCGACGACGCGTATGCCGGTCATGCCCTTAATCGAGTAGACTCCGCCTATCGCAATTGTCATCAATGCAGATAGATCCGTACCGACGGCATCAAGGGGAAAAGCAATTTCGACATCGGCGCGGCGCAGCCTGGCATGGCCTTTTTCAAGCTCGGGCCAAGTCGGTATCACAGCATTTTCCAGCGGCTTGATCGAGACTACATGCGCGGCAACTCTAGCCTTCAGCTCCTCAGTTTCGCCCGGGACCGGGACGAAGGTTCCAGTTGATTGGTCGCTGGCGATCTTCTGAGCCATGGCCTCAATATTGCCAGGTGTCTCAATGCGGTACGTCAAGTGGATCATCATGGAATTGCTGCTCCCAATGCCGCCGAATATTCGTGGCGTCAACTCATGATGTGGTATAATGAGTATTCCAACGGCTGTGAAGAAGAATTTTGGCATGCAGCGCGATTTCGGCGCGCCCCCTATTCTCGATGTCCTGTTAGCTTGTATAAGGAGTGCAGTTTTGAACCAGCGAGACCCCATGAATCAGCCTGTTGAACAGATCGTCCGTCGGAAACTGTCTGATGAAGTCTTCGACCGTCTGGAACGGATGATCACGTCGGGCGAGTTGAAGCCGGGAGACGATATGCCCTCCGAGCGGGTCCTCATGGAGCGGTTCGGCGTTGGGCGTCCCGCGATCCGCGAAGCGATGCAAGCGCTTGCAAATATGGGGCTGGTCAATATTTCACATGGCGAGCGCGCCAAGGTCCTGCAGTTGACGGCGAAGTCAATCTTCCGTCAAGTTGACCTGACCGCAAAAATCATGCTGTCACAATCATCGGACACGCTGGAACATCTCAAGAGCAGCCGTATCTTCTTCGAGCGGGGGATGGCGCGAGAGGCTGCCTTGCGCATAGAGCCACAAGACATCGCCGATCTCGAGGCCATCATCGAGCGCCAACGCCAATCGCTGGGTCAAGCAGAAGAGTTCATTTCAGCCGACATGCGGTTTCATAGCCGCATTGCCCAGATTTCGGGAAATCCGATCTTTGTCGCGGTAAGTGAGGCGATGCTTGCTTGGTTGAAGGCTTATCACACCGACATGCTCATCTGGACCGGGAAGGAAAAGTTTACGCTGGTCGAACATGAAGAAATTCTCGATCGCTTGGCAGCGAAAGATGCAGACGGAGCCGAAGCCGCTGTTCTTAAACATCTCGAGCGGTCAAGAGCTCTTTACACTCGGTAATGGTGTTGATAACAACCCTGGTCCGATCATAGGCAAGGGTTCAACGAGCCGCCCATCATTGCTGCATCCGGTTTAACTGGGATGAGATGATTGCAGGTGCTGTCCAGATCCATCCATGGCTAATGATATTTGACTTTTTATCCATGCCGGGGATCTGCCCCGGCAGAACGATCGCGATTGCGCACGCCCCGCGCCTCCTCCGAGACGGTGATGACTCGTCGCTATTCGTCGGTCTTCCTGTGCAGGATGTCGGGATTTTCAATCTTGCCTGGCGTGGAACGATGCGCCCGGCCGTGTCTAACACGGGAAGCGAATGCCCCTTGCTGGCGCTGGGAGCAAATGGAGCCGCCGCGCTTGGCGGCATTGAGTTACGCATGCAAAACTCCAGCATCGCAACACTGTCGAGCAGCTGGCAAATCCGAGCCCAGAGCTCTCTTATTACCGGGATCAGTGAATGTTGATCTCGCCGCTGACAAGCCGCCACTCATTAGCCCCGATGAGACGCCTGTGGGTATAGCGGATGGAATGCAGGGGGCCGTCGAGTTTGTCTTGCCAGAAATCAAGAAACTTCCTCATGACCGGAAATTCCGGCGCTACATCATAGTCCTGCCAGACGAAAGTCTGCAGGACGGATTCAAAATCGGGAATGCGATAAAGAATATGAGCTGTTGTCAGGCCGTAACCGTCAAGCTGGCGCTCCAATTGCGATGAATACTGCATGCTTCATCTCCATTGCGTAACGATAACCAAGTTTGGTCCACAACCGTGCAGAAATCAACAGAAAACAGGGCGCTGATGGTAAAATTATTGTTTCTTTACATAGTGTTAGCATCGGGCGTTAGAGAGTGCTAATTTTTTTGATTTGAGATATTGAAACTGTGTCTTGCTGAAACCAGATCGATAGCCGCTATCGCTTGAACAAGGATAGCGCCCACTCCGGATTGGCCTTTCGGTCCGGGAGTGAAATTGAACATGATTTGTTTGTCCATGGAGGAAAACATGACATTTCGACCGCTACACGATCGTATTCTAGTCCGCCGCGTCGAGTTTGAAGAAAAGACAAGCGGCGGCATCATCATTCCTGACACAGCCAAGGAAAAACCGCAGGAAGGCGAGGTATTGGCCGTCGGTCCTGGCACGCGAAACGAAGCCGGCCAAATTCAGCCCCTCGAGCTTAAGACCGGAGACCGTATCTTGTTTGGCAAATGGTCAGGTACCGAAATCAAGATCAACGGCGAAGAACTGCTGATCATGAAGGAAAGTGATGTAATGGGCATTGTAGAGGCTCAGACGATCGAGAGGAAGGCTGCGTGAGCGGGACGTATCATTATAAACTGCTGCGTGAAAACAGGAGCAATTAAATGGCTGTCAAGGAAGTAAAATTCAACACGGACGCGCGTGAGCGTATGCTGCGCGGTGTCGATATTCTTGCAAATGCTGTAAAAGTGACCTTGGGTCCCAAGGGGCGCAACGTTGTGATTGACAAGTCCTTCGGTGCACCGCGCATCACAAAAGACGGTGTTTCTGTCGCCAAGGAAATAGAACTTGAGGACAAGTTCGAGAATATGGGCGCTCAGATGCTGCGCGAGGTAGCATCCAAGACCAATGATCTTGCCGGAGACGGCACAACAACGGCAACCGTGCTGGCTCAGGCTATCGTCAGGGAAGGCGCAAAGGCCGTTGCTTCGGGCCTTAATCCGATGGACCTGAAACGCGGGATTGATATTGCGGTTGATGCCGTTATCGGCGAACTGAAAAACAATGCTCGCAAGATTTCCAAAAACGCGGAAATTGCCCAAGTGGGCACGATTTCTGCAAATGGCGATGAGGAGATCGGCCGATACCTGGCAGAAGCAATGGAAAAAGTGGGCAACGAAGGTGTCATTACCGTTGAAGAAGCCAAGACCGCCGAGACCGAATTGGAGGTGGTTGAGGGCATGCAGTTTGACCGAGGCTACCTGTCGCCGTATTTCGTCACCAACCAGGACAAAATGCGGGCCGAACTGGAAGATCCCTATATTCTTATCCACGAGAAAAAGCTTTCCAATTTGCAGGCCATGCTCCCGGTTCTGGAAGCAGTCGTGCAATCTGGTAAACCCCTTTTGATTATCGCCGAGGATGTCGAAGGCGAGGCGTTGGCAACGTTGGTCGTCAACAAGTTGCGCGGCGGCCTGAAAATAGCCGCTGTCAAGGCGCCCGGTTTCGGCGATCGCCGCAAAGCTATGCTCGAAGATATTGCCATATTGACTGGCGGAACGGTGGTTTCCGAGGACATGGGTATAAAACTCGAGAACGTGACGCTCAATATGCTGGGCCGAGCCAAGAAGGTTGTGATCGAAAAAGAAAACACCACCGTCATCGATGGGGTCGGTTCAAAAGCCGAGATCGAGGGTCGCGTCAGCCAAATTCGCACGCAGATTGAAGAGACCACGTCTGACTATGATCGTGAAAAGCTGCAGGAACGTTTGGCAAAGCTGGCAGGCGGCGTTGCCGTTATTCGCGTTGGTGGCTCCACGGAAATCGAGGTTAAGGAAAAGAAAGACCGGGTCGACGACGCGCTGCATGCTACGCGAGCAGCCGTTGAAGAAGGCATTCTGCCGGGTGGTGGTGTAGCCCTGCTGCGTGCTGTCAACGCGTTGGACAACATCTATATGGCCAATTCAGACCAGCAAGTCGGTGTCGAAATTGTTCGCCGTGCGATCGAAGCGCCAGCGCGCCAGATTGCAGAGAATGCGGGTGCCGAAGGATCGATTATTGTGGGCAAACTGCGTGAAAAATCTGAGTTCTCGTTCGGGTGGAATGCCCAAACGGGTGAATATGGCGACCTTTACGCCCAGGGCGTCATCGATCCGGCAAAGGTTGTACGCACGGCGCTTCAGGATGCAGCTTCCGTTGCCGGTTTATTGGTGACAACGGAAGCTATGATCGCTGAAAAGGCGAAGAAGGAAACATCTCCTGCACTACCAGCAGGTGCTGGGATGGATTTTTAAATCGCGAACCCGACCCGCCTCACAGGGGCGGGTCACCACCATTCGTTGGTGGGCATTGACAAGATTGTTGAGATCGAACGCGCGCGATTGATGAACTCGCAGGAGCGCCACCAATTTAAGGCGCGATGGTTGGAAACACAGCTGGCGCTCTCCGGTCCAGCGTCTGGCGGTATTGTTCTGCCTCCCAATGGTTCAATTGGTGTTCATCATCTTCACTCAGGTAGGCAATTTTTTCTCCCTCGGGGATCCGTGCAGTAACTTCTGCAAGGCAACGGGCCATAACTTCTCCGCCTTGGGCAAGTTCATTTGAAAGTAGAATACCTTTTCCGGGGACCAGGAGCAGCTTCGGTGCAGCTTTGTTGCGGTTTCTGTATTCATTGAGTACTGCCTCAATCGAGCCCTCGGGATCGACAACGCCAAGCTCCGTGCCCAGAAAAATGACGTGGTCCGGATATAGGGACCCACCAAGTGCGTAAGCCATGCTTAATGGCGAAAGAGCTGTCTTATGGCTTTCCATATCGGGGGCCGGGCGGAACGCAGAGTCCTTTGCAATAGCCGACAGAGCTGCAATGTCGGGCGCACCTGTACTGCGTGGATCGGTGGCAAGAGCAGCGCTGACACGTCCAATTTTTCCGGCAACGTCTTCTGCCGTGTCGCCCGTGACGATTATGCCATGATTAAACAAAATAAGGACATCGGGCGTCCTGTGCGCGATCTTTTCGATTTGCCGTGCAAGCGGCGTTCCCGGTCGGCGATAAGGGACCATCTCCCACTTCAGATCCGGTATTTTAGCCATGCGTGCCGCGAGCACCTTCTCACGTTGCTCAAGGACTGCAAGCGCGATCGTATTGACGCAATGATAATGCGCAACAACCCGGCTGGGAAGGGCGGCATGAAAGCTCGTTTCTATGGAAGGCCGAAGGCTGCTGGTGTTCATGCTGCCGACTATAAAATCGGTCGCTTTATCGGCACGAGAGTCGCCAGAACGCAAGGCATCCACTAAGGGTGCCGCCAGCACAGGTACCATAATGTCCCGCTCCTTCGCATGGGCGAGCCACGTCCCGGATGCTTTGATCCACATGACCCCCTCTGCTTTCAACGAAGTGTTGCCGCCAGCTCCTTGCGTTTTGAGGATGTCATTGCCGATCTGGCTTGAGAGATCAAGGAACTGCTCAAAGGTGTTCGTCAGGGTCTTGCTCGAATACATCAATACCACCGTTGCGCGCTTCACTTACGTTTTGACTTGGAAGGCATCAAGCCATGGTGATCAAAGTTTCTATCGAAACTTAGAGTTTTGATTGTAAATCGTCAATGATGAGGTTTTTCCATCTATCAAACTTGCAGGCTACCCGGTTGTATGATTATCTTGCGTCATTGGTGTTGGGAGACGCCGGGAGGTTGAATGAACGATTCTGAGCGCCATAAGCAGATTATTGATTTGTTGCAGGAGACGCCGTTTGCTTCGGTCCGCGACCTGCAGGAGCGCTTGGGCGTATCGCCCGCCACCATTCGTCGCGATATTGACAAGCTTCATGAAATTGGAAGTGCCCGGAAGGTCTACGGCGGAATTTCCGCAAATGAGGTGAGCACCGGTGCGCGTCTTTCAGCTCGTCCTTACGATGAAAACCGCGACATTGCAGTAGAGGCAAAACGGGCCATTGCCGAAAAGGCCGCAAGCCTCGTGCGCGATGGAGATTCAATCATCGTACATGCCGGATCAACTTGCTTCCAGCTGGGGATCCAGCTGGCGCGGCGAAATGTACGTCTTTACACAAACTCGATGCCTCTAGCCGCCTATTTGGGCGAGCATGGTACATGCAACTTGACGCTTGCAGGTGGCGTATTATACCGCGAGCCCGGTATAATTCATGATGCCTCTGCCAGCGTGCCTGATTTTTTTGCCTCGCGCTTCTTTGTTGGAACTCAGGGAATTAACAATGATGGCTTGCTCGAGTCTCATCCACTGCTCGCCAAGGCGATAAGTGAGCTAAGCCGCTGTGCTGATGAAATTGTCCTGTTGGCCGATAGCCGAAAACTTTCCATCGCACCCCGCAATATCGTGCTGCCGCTTTCGCGAATAGGGACCATCGTGATCGATGACGGATTGTCGGATGCGGGTGCAAAGATGTTGGAGGATCACGGAATCACGATCCTGATTGCAAGAATGGGGTCGCAGAATTGACAGATCACCCCGTCATCGCAGTCTTTGATTTAGGCAAAACAAATTCCAAGCTGTTTGTTTTGACGGCCATGGGAAAAGTAGTGGCACAAGCCCGCACCAGACCCGTTTGGAATGATGTCGGCGATCTCCGTGTTCTCGACGATGCGGCCCTTTTTGAGTGGGTAAAGCTTTCGTTGAGGGCAGCAGTTTGCGACCATGGCGTCAACAGCATTATGTTTTCAGGACATGGCTGTACCTTTGCATTAGTTCGCGGAGAGAAGCTAATCCACCCCATACTGGACTATGAGCAGGAACCGCCCACGGATATTGCTGGAAAAATCGACACACTGATACCAAAATACTCCGAGACATTTTCTCCAGCGTTGCCACTCGGCTTTAATTATGGACGCCATATCCTCTGGTTGAAGGAGCGCAATCCCGACTTAATCCACGAGGCGGATGCAATCCTTTCATATCCTCAATTTTGGTCATGGAAATTTTCCGGCCACAAGGTTTCAGAAGTTTCCTATCTTGGCTGTCACTCCCATCTTTGGGCACCGCTCGCAGATGACTTTAGCAGCTTGGTGACGTCTCAGGGATGGCGGGAAAAAATGCCGGAGCTGGCAAGGGCAGGTGATTGGATTGGAAAATATGTCGTTGAGCTGGAAAATGGGACATCGGCTGAAGTTGCGGTTCACAATGGCGTCCATGACAGTAATGCTGCACTTTATTATTATCGATCGCTTGGCTTTGAAGACTTCACCCTGGTTTCTACCGGCACTTGGATCATCATTTTTAATTCGTCTTGCCCGCTCGAGGTGCTCGATTCGCGGCGTGATATGTTGGCCAACGTAACTGTAGATCACCAACCGACCGCAACCATCCGATTTATGGGAGGGCGTGAATATGATGTTGCAAGTGGCGGCTGGAATAACGCCATATCCGTTGACGCACTAATATCGGTCATAGCCAAGGGCATATTTGTTCTTCCCTCCTTTGCGCCGGGCGGGCCCGCTCAAAATCAAACGGGTCGGTTCACAGGGCCGTCTGTCGACGGCGAGGAGCGCGCTGGTGCGGCTCTGCTATACGTTGCACTGATGACAGATCTGTCACTTGATCTCATCCAGTCAACCAACGCAATTGTGGTTGATGGCGGTTTGGTCAAAACTGGACTGTACGCAAACTTGCTGGCCAGCTTGCGGCAAGACCAGCGAATCTATTCAAGCGAAAATCCGGAGGGCAGCGCATTTGGTGCAGCAGCACTCGTATACGGTCAAGTTGGCTCAAACCCCTTCTCCAATGACACCCGAGAAGCTTTGCCATCTGTAATTGCCGGTTTGACGGATTATCGCGACGCGTGGCGCGCCATGGTCGAAAGCGGGGACCCGTCAGGTCGGCAAGTAGATCACAAGGAATTGCTGGTATGACCGTTTCGTCTCTCGCAGTCTCCGCTCCTGTGCTGGAGATGCGCAACATCAGCAAGACGTTCGGCAACATACGCGCGTTGTCCAACGTGTCGCTGACCGTTCATGCAGGTGAAGTGCATGCGCTTATGGGCGAAAATGGTGCGGGGAAATCAACGCTGATGAAGGTTCTGTCGGGAGCCTATAGGGCTGACCCTGGCGGGAGTATTCACATTGATGGTCTTCCTGTTGTGGCGGGCGACCCAGTTAAGGCAAAGGCCAGTGGCATCTCAGTAATTTATCAGGAACTATCTCTCGCCCCAAATCTGACGGTAGCCCAAAACATGTTCCTTGGTGCGGAACCTTCGCGGTTTGGTGTGGTAGACAAAGTCCAGATACGCGAGCGAACAGAACCGATACTCAGGCGCCTGGGAATTGATTTTTCTGCTTCGCGACGGGTCGGCGAACTGTCCCTTGGCGAGCGGCAGATGGTCGAGATTGCGAGAGCATTGACCACCAATGCACGCATAATTGTCATGGATGAACCAACAACTTCGCTGACTTCGCGGGAAACTGATCGCCTGTTTGAAGTTATAGCAAGTCTAAAGGCACATGGTATTGCAATCATCTATATCAGTCATCGGATGGAAGAGATTTACCAGCTTGCCGATCGGGTGAGTGTTCTGCGTGACAGTGCGTACGTTGGAACCCTCGAGCGAGAGGAATTGTCAGCTTCCAGACTGGTATCAATGATGGTTGGCCGCGATCTGTCATCATTTTACAAGAAGGAACATCACGCATCTGACGGCAAGATGGAGACGGTGCTTTCGGTGCAGAATATTGGTGATGCGCGCCGCGTGCATGATTGCTCTTTTGATGCCTGCGCGGGTGAAGTTCTGGGTATTGCTGGGTTGGTCGGATCTGGACGGACGGAACTTGCTAGGCTGATTTTTGGAGCCGATGTGAAAACGGCCGGCGTTGTAAGACTGGCTGGCAAGGAGCTTTCCATCTCAAATCCGAGCGATGCGCTCGCTGCAGGCATCGCCTATCTGACAGAAGATCGTAAGGGGCTGGGTCTCTTCCTCGACATGACAATTAGCGAGAACATTAATATGGGTGTGATGGCCGCTGACGCGGCGAGGGGCGGGGTCATTAATTTTGCCGCCGCAAGATCGCGCGCAGATCGCGCCATATCCTCGCTGTCAATCAGGACGCGAAGCGCCAATATAAATGTCGGAGCCTTGTCAGGAGGCAACCAGCAAAAAGCGTTGATCGCAAGGTTGCTGGAAGCCAAACCGCGCGTGCTTATCCTTGACGAGCCTACACGTGGCGTCGACGTTGGCGCAAAATCCGAAATTTACCGCATCATCGATGAACTTGCCCTAACCGGCATCGCTATTGTGGTGATCTCCAGTGATCTGCCAGAGATCATCGGGATTGCCGATCGCGTGCTCGTCATGCGGGACGGGCAAATTGCGGGCGAAGTCAGAGCTACGCCAGACAAACCTATAGATCAGGAAGCAATAATGGCCCTCTCGACCGGCTCTTCTGCCGGTCGAGCTTGACTGTGCCGAAGAACGGAAACGGATGAAACAATGACCGCGACATTGACAGATAAAGAACAGGACAAGGCCAGATTTCGATCGACGCTCACTGCCTTGGGGATGCTGCCGGTTCTGATAATCCTTGCGATCGGCTTTCACCTGTTGAGCGGACGGTTCCTGAGCGTCAATAATCTTTCGATCGTGATGCAACAGGCGTCAATTAACACCGTACTCGCTGCGGGGATGACTTTTGTCATTCTGACAGGCGGAATTGATCTGTCAGTCGGTTCAATCCTGGCCGCTTCTGCAATGGTCGGCGTAATCGTTTCGCTTTTTCCGGATATTGGAATGCTGGGTATTCCAGCTGCGATCGCGGTTGGACTTGCCTGTGGTCTGGTGAATGGGAGCATCATTGCCTTTTTAAATCTTCCACCTTTCATCGTGACCCTTGGATCGCTGACTGCTATGCGCGGTATCGCGCGGTTGCTTGGCAACGACACAACGATATTCAATGCTGACCTGCCTTTTGATTTCATAGGAAATGGAAATTTTCTTGGCGTCCCTTGGCTGGCAATCATAGCATTGGCGACGATCCTGATTTCGTGGTTTGTGCTTAAACGCACAGTCCTTGGCACATGGATATACGCGGTGGGGGGAAACATTGAGGCGGCACGCCTGACAGGCATAAAAGTACCATTAGTGTTGCTTTTTGTTTACAGCGTCTCCGGGCTGCTCTCGGGCCTTGGAGGCGTCATGTCTGCGGCACGTCTTTATGCTGCCAATGGCCTTCAGCTTGGTCAGTCGTACGAACTCGATGCAATCGCGGCAGTCATTCTGGGGGGGACCAGCTTCGTTGGAGGGGTCGGCTCGATCTGGGGAACTCTCGTAGGCGCTCTCATTATCGCGGTCCTTTCTAACGGGCTGATCTTGGTAGGCGTCTCGGACATTTGGCAGTACATCATAAAAGGCCTTGTCATCATTGTCGCGGTCGGTCTCGACCGGTACCGACTGAAAGGATTGAGCCGCACCTGACGTGTGGTCCACCAAACCCGGCTGGCCGGGCAACAAGACGCTGGGAGCGTCATAAATGGAGGAAAAAATGAAAATTATCTCGAAATTGCTTATGGGAACAGCGCTTGCTGCTTCGCTTGTCATGCCTGCTGCGGCCAAGGACTTGCAAAAGATCGGTATTTCGGTCGGCCTTCTAGGAAATCCATTCTTTGTAGCGACGATCAAGGGCATTGAAGATCGCGCCAAACAGATCAACCCAAGCGTACAGGTAACGTCTGTTTCGGCGGATTATGATCTTAACAAGCAGGTCTCGCAGATGGACAGCTTTGTTGCCGCTGGCGTGGACATCATCATGCTGAATGCAGTGGATGCCAAGGCAATTGCACCAGCGGTGAAAAAGGCTCAGGCAGCAGGAGTCATTGTTGCTGCATTCGATGTGTCGGCTCCCGGCGCCGATGTTACTGTCATGACCAATAATATAAAAGCCGGCGAGGAAGCCTGTCAGTACATTGTAGATCAGCTCAAAGGAAAGGGCGATGTCGTGATCATCAACGGTCCGGCTTCGTCTTCAATCATAGATCGGGTTCAAGGCTGTAAGAGTGTTTTGGCAAAGAACCCGGAAATTAAAATCCTGTCGGACGATCAAAATGCCCAGGGTTCCCGCGATGGTGGCCTTGCCGTCATGCAGGGACTTCTTACACGATTTGACAAGATCGATGCCGTTTTTGCAATCAATGATCCGACGGCAATCGGCGCAGAATTGGCTGCAAAGCAGCTGAATCGCAGCGAATTCTTCCTCACCGCCGTCGACGGTGCGCCGGATATTGAGAAGTCTCTCGCCAGTGGAAAGTCGATGATCAAGGCTTCGGCCTCCCAGGATCCTTATGTTATGGCCGGCGATTCCCTCAAGATGGCGGTTGATTTGATGAACGGAAACAAACCTGCCGAAACGACAGTTCTTCTCGATCCCAAGTTGATTACTGCCGATAATATAAAGGAATACAAAGGTTGGACTGCCGCTCGGTAGAGTTTTTCGTGAAGACCTGTCCGCGATAATGATGCGGGCAGGTCTTTTTTAACCCTTCTCAATTGCCAGAAAGTCTTCCATGTCAAAAATCGGTGTTCACTCATTCGTTTGGAGCGCAGGCTCATCTAAAGGCGATCTGGAAAACGCGCTCAACCGAACGCATGAACTGGGCTATAAGCTGATCGAATTTTCATATCTTGATCCAAGACAGGTCGATGTAAAGTGGCTGGCCGGGCGCATTCAAGACCTTGGGCTCGATGTAGCGATCAGTATGGGTTTGCCGCCTGATGGCGATATATCAAGTTCCGATATGGCCATCGTTGGCAATGGAACGGATATTCTGGACAAGGCGATTGCTCTTGTCCGCGACTTGGGCGGATCGAAGCTTGCGGGAATATTGACTTCAGCGCATGGGAAGCAAGAACATGCTTTGACAAAGCGGGGCTGGGATAACAGCGTTACGGCGCTTTCAAAAGTCGCCGACCATGCGAAAGCAGCAGGCGTGACGCTCAATCTCGAGATCGTAAATCGTTTCGAGAGCAATATGCTTAATACAGCAGCTCAAGGTCTGGCTTATATTCACGACACCGGTGCATCGAATGTCTTGTTGCATTTGGATACATTCCACATGAACATTGAGGAAGCTGATGTCGGATTAGCTATCCGGCATGCTGCCGAGAAAATTGGATACATTCATATTGGTGAAAGTCATCGCGGCTATCTTGGCACCGGCAGCATCGATTTCGGCGCTATCTTTGATTCATTGATCGCAATTGGCTGGGACGATTACCTAACTTTTGAGTCCTTTTCCACGACGATAGTTGATGAAAATCTGTCACTTAAGACCGCAATCTGGCGTAACCTTTGGGATGATAATTTGGCCCTTGCAAAACATGCTCGCCAATTCATTGAACTTGGAATGGAAACCGCGCGACTCAAGGCAGATTTGGTAAGACAAGCACATTTGCCGATTGAGTGACAGCCTGACTGTGTGGCCAAAGGCTCGGTGAGGGAACTAACTCCACATAGCACGCATGCGTGAACCTACATCAACCCGAACGCCACGGGCCTCAGTTTCCCTCGCGTTCTCAGGGCGTGCAATCGGCCATGAACAGCACTCGAAATATTGCAGTAGAGTGGCTGGAATGAACCGTGTGCGGGAAGCGTAAACATGCCGATCGCCTTTGGCGTTCTGGCCATGCGTGAAAAACCGCTGAGGGGTGACAAGGTGCAAGCTATCCTTTGCTCTTGTCATGGCGACGTAGAGCAGGCGCCTCTCTTCCTCGATCTCTGCAGTTGAGCCGGTACCAAGGTCGGACGGCACGCAGCCGTCTACCACATTGAGCAGATAAACCGATTTCCATTCTTGTCCCTTGGCTGAATGGATCGTCGATAGGATGAGATAATCCTCATCCAGCAATGGGACGCCAGATTGATCGCTTGTCGCGTCCGGCGGATCAAGAGTGAGTTCAGTCAGAAATCTCTCTCGCGAAGGATAGCCGCTGGCAATTTGCTCAAGCTGAAGAATATCAGCCTGGCGCATTTGCGCATCTTCGTGAATACGCTCCAGATGCGGTTCGTACCAACGCCGGACCAACTCAATCTCGGCAGGCCAGCCCATCCTTCTGGCGCTGAGTTGTTGAACGGTCGAAACGAAGTCCGACCAATTGTCACCGGCGCGCGGAGGTGCCGGATGCTGGGTGAGGGCACTTAATGGGTCCGCATCTATCGCCATGTCTTCAAGTGCGCGCTGTGCCGAAGCAGGACCAACGCCTGGAAGTATCTGCATGAGGCGGAATCCGGCAACACGATCACGCGGGTTTTGCGCAAAGCGAAGCATGGCCAATACGTCTTTAACATGGGCGCTGTCGAGAAACTTCAATCCACCAAATTTGACGAAAGGAATGTTGCGCCGGGTCAGTTCAACTTCCAAGGGTCCGCTGTGATGTGAAGTACGGAACAACACCGCTTGCTGTTTCAAAGTTGTTCCGGTTTCCCGGGTCTCCAATATCTGCTCGACGATGTAATTTGCCTGCTCGTTTTCATCGCGCACAGAGACGAGTCTCGGCCTTTCCGCAGACTGTCGCTCCGTCCAGAGATTTTTTGTGAAGCGTTCGGATGCCAGATCAATCACGCCGTTTGCCGCACTCAGGATCGGCTGTGTGGAGCGGTAATTGCGGTCAAGTGTGATGACATCCGCCGGTGGAGTGAATGAGCTTGGAAAGTCGAGGATATTGCGAATGGTAGCAGCGCGGAACGAATAAATAGATTGCGCGTCATCACCGACTACCGTCAGACCGCGTCCTCCGGGCTTCAAGGCCAACAGAATGGTTGATTGTAGGCGATTGGTATCTTGATATTCGTCGACGAGGACGTGATCAAAGCGGCCACCAATATCTTCTGCAAGCAGCGGATCGCAAACGGTCTGCGCCCAATAGAGGAGTAGATCGTCATAGTCGAGAATGTTCTGTGCTTGCTTGGCTTCGACATAACCGGCAAAAAGCTGGCGAAGTTCTGTCTCCCACATGGCGCACCAAGGGAAAACATCCTTTAGAACCTCGTTGAGTGGGCGTTCAGAATTGACGACGCGAGAATAGATCGCAAGGCAAGTTCCTTTGGTCGGAAAGCGGGTTTCGGTTTTGGAGAAACCAAGTTCGTGCCGGACCAGATTTATGAGATCGGCCGAATCTTCCCGGTCGTGGATAGTAAAGTTCGGGTCAAGCCCAATCTGTTCGGCATAGTCACGTAAAAGCCGTGCGCCTATCCCGTGAAATGTTCCCGCCCAATCCAAGGCGTCAGTCATGATCGAGGACTTTTGCCCAAGCACCTGCGTACAGATACGGCCGACCCGTTTGGACATCTCAGCGGACGCACGTCTCGAGAATGTCATCATAAGGATACGGCGAGGATCGGCACCATTTACAATGAGGTGTGCAACCCTGTGTGCCAGCGTATTGGTTTTTCCCGATCCCGCTCCCGCAATGATAAGAAGCGGTCCGCCAGTCTGACCATCGGGTAGTCCGATACCAAATTCTACGGCCTTGCGTTGTGCAACGTTCAACTTATCAAGATGCGCAACACTCATCGAAAAACTGGTTCCTATTTCTGATTCTGCTTGGAACAAAGATAGAACATAACACTCGTTTGCTCAATACTCAAGGCGGTGCAGAGACATACGCCAGCCGTTCCCGCTGCAATTAGTTCGGGCTCTGCATATAGGCCGCGCAGAGCGAAAAAACGCTTGCGAGCAAGCTGAGCAAGCCCCCGCATAGAGTAATGTAAACAAACCCCTCGGCCGCGTAGACTTTACCCATGACGATAGTCCCAGCGAACAGTGCAAGGTAGGTTACCGCGCTATTGAGACCCATTATTGCCCCACGTTGTGAAGGTTCCAGGGCCGTTAGTCGCATAATCAGCACGTTCAGGCCGAAGTGATTTGCGAGCCCCCAGATTGCCATGACGGCAAGAACCCCGGTGTAGGTGCCTGATACGAGCGACATCACGGCGTAAACCACAGCGACCATCAGAAAGATTAAGGGGAGCAAAACGCGACGGCCACTATAGGCGTCAACATAACGGTCCAGAAATACGGCGCTTCCAAAACCGATCCCGTAGAAGATCGCCGCAAGCCCGGTGGCTCGCACAGGATATTCCAGGTTCACATGCAAGTGATCGCCGACATAAGCATAGACGCCGTAAAAAGCCGCCATGAAACACCCACAGGCTGCCAGAAGCGGCAGTACGCCTTTGATCGTCAAAGCGGTGATTGGCGTTCTTGATGCAACACCCTTGCGCTGTGTTTCATGCTGCCCGTTCACCGATAATCCCGCTCCAGCAATGAGAGCCGCTGCGGCGATTGCGATGTAAAATGCACGCCAGCCAAGACCGTCAGCGATCAACGTCGAAAGGGGTACACCCGCCACCATGCTGATCGTCCAACCCGTGAGTACGATACCAATCGTGCGCCCTTCATGTCCGGGCGAAGCAACGACGGCAGCAAGAGTATAAATTGCGGGCAGGGCGACACCGGCCGATATGCCGACGAGAAACTGAGAAATCGTCAGGACGACTGCGCCTTGAGCCACACCACTGCTGATAAAACCGATCGCCATTATCAACATGACATAGGCAAGCGTTCTACGAGGGCCCGCCCGATCTATCAGTTGCCCCAGAGCGATGGCCCCCAACGCGGTTCCAAGCCCAAAGGCAGCCGATGCCAGCATAATGTCCTGAACTTCTACGTCGAACCCATCGGCAATTGCCGGCGCAATCGGACCCAGTGCAAGTGAATTTGAGCCGATCAGACCAATGCATCCCGTCAGGGCCCAGACTATTGCGGGAACCGACAGTGATGAAATTTCGCTTGTTACGTGATTATCATTCTGCATAAGCTCACAATATTCGAATGTTATTCGGCGGCAACCAGGGAGTTTACGGTCGTGAAAAAAACAGATGGTATTCTGCACCATAAAGGGGAGGCGCATAGGGCAGACCCAATGGACAGAAAATTGTTAGGTCAACTGGTGGGGGATGCGACCCTCAGCTATGCTGAACTTGGACAGAGAGTTGGCCTTTCGGCCCCGGCGGCACATGAGCGTGTCAAACGCTTGCGGCAGCGGGGAGCGATCAAAAGCGTCTCAACACTGATAGACCCCGCAAGTGTAGAAAAATCGCTTCTGGCGTTTGTCCATGTGGACACAACAGGCTGGGGGAAAACACCGACCTTGCTGGCAATAAGCCAGTACCCGGAAGTGGAGGAAATCCATTCGGTAGCGGGCGACGCGTGCATGCTACTCAAGGTTCGCACGAACGGGACTCAAGCTCTTGAACATTTGCTGGCGCAACTGTACGCAACGCCAGGTGTGAAGGCGACGCGAAGCTATGTCGTGCTGTCGACCTATCTCGAGCGGCCCGTACAAGCCGAAACAACGCAGGAGTGGCCGGTGATCGACTTCACGCGGGAACAGGCTGACGCCAAAAATCTTCTTTAGGCTGGAAGCTTGGGGAACGAAAACTCTGCCAGCTCGTTCCAACGACAACTCAGGGAGGTTCCCAATGTCAAATGAAGATGGATCCGGAGGCAATCCTGCTTTCGATAAGAGCAGCCCGACATCCTTCGGACAATCCGTAGAAAGTGAAGCGCAGATTGCCGATGCTGCGAGCCGCTCGTCCGGCCTTGTTGGCCAAGGCGAAAGACTTCACGTCTATAGGGTTGTGCCGACCGCCTCACCTGACGATCCCCGATGGGAGAACTCGCCGTTTCAAGGAGAGGTCGTGGTGGCTGCACGGACCAGTGGCGATGCAAGAATTGTAGCCGCGGGCCGCGAGCTTGATTTTATGGAAGTCGATGCGGCACCTGCCGATGATGTTACCACTTTCAATGCAAGTGCCTTCCGCGATGACAAGCTCTATACGGTCATCGAGATTGAAAGCGGTAGAACCGATCTGACGCGAGGGGTCATTGTTGGCGATATCAGCGTTGATAATATCCGGCCTATGCGGTCCTTAGACTGATCGGTGGTTTATAGTCGGTTTTCTGCGCTCACCTGCGGCACATCGCGCGTGTTCATTAAAGAGATGCGGGGACCAAGAAGGGGCTTCCTCTATGTGCCAGCGTACTTGAATGATCCTGTTTGAAGGCAGACCCCCTCTGGAACTAGCGTGGTTCGACACTTAAGTTGAGATAAAGAGGACTGAAATCGGCATACTCTTTAAGACGTTCCCAATCGAGAATAGTCACGATCTTACCCGCCCATTTGAAGAGATTTTCCCGCCGTAACATTTGCAGGCTTTTGTTCAGATGGACCACTGATATGCCCATCACATCTGACAGCTCGGCTTGTGTGAGAGGAAAGCTAAACGAATTATCCCGTGTCTGGCCCACCACTTGCAGACGGATGAAAAGCTCGCAAATCAAATGGGCGAGATGTATTTTCTTGGGTCGCCGTCCCATTCCCACGATCCACTCCCGGTGAATAGAGCCATCGATAAGGGTTTGCAGCCACAGCAAACGCGTGAGATGGGGAAACCTCTCGGTAACCATGATGATATCGTTGTGATCGAAAAGAGCTATGCGGCAAGGTGTGAGTGCAACAATGCCATGATCCATAACCTTCAAAGGAAAGGCATGAAGGTCCACAAAATCGCCGGGAACATGCAGAGATGTAATTTGCCTACTCCCATTTTCAAGTACCTTGTAGCGAGCAGCAAAGCCCTCCACCAGAAGTGTACTATACCTCGGACGGCTTCCTTCGACGACAAGATCCTCATCCGCGGAAAAATTCTTGTCCTGGGTTATCATTGATTGCAGCAATGACTTTTCCGCAACTGATACGACATCGTGACTCTCAAGTTTCAGTAGCAAGGATTCAATCAAAGAAACGTACTCCAGAGGGCGTGTTGAAATTTTATCGGCACCTGTAGGAACCTAATCCTTCAAAGAGGCTTATGTTCCAGAAGAGGAAAAAGCATGAGCCGATATTACTTCGATTTGGACAATGGCGACGGCAGGACCCGCGATGATGAAGGGGTGGAACTTCCTGACAATGCCGGCGCCATTAAAGAAGCTTCAAGGATTGTAACCGACCTGGCACGTGACGAACTGGTGGAATGCGGCAATGGTAGAATTTGGCTTACAATCAGAAAATCGGATGGCAATGTGCTGGCGGTGGCCAGCCTGCTATTCGACACGAAATTTATCGAATTTCAGCCAGCTAGTGAAAGCTGAGCAGTACTCAACTCCATCGCTGAATGCACCCAGGTCATCCAATAAAGCCTCGGCTTCACCTGAGTGATTCTTTCGCGACACCGTCAGACCGGGGAGACAGCTCGCCGGACATCCGATCTGTGGATTTCAAAGCGGTAGAGTTACCGACAGCCTCCCGGCTGGCTTGCCTGTGCGGAGGGTTTTATTGCAGCAGCACCTCATGCCGGCGCCAGCCCTGATTTCGATTGTTGGTTCTGGAGCAGTTTGCCTATTTCGGTGGAAGATACTGCTTCACTGAATAGATGACCTTGCACTTCGTCACAATGATTTTCACGCAGAAATGTCAGCTGCTCGTGGGTCTCAACCCCTTCTGCGATCACTTTCATGTTGAGCTTTTGCGCAAGCGATATGACGGCTGCGGTAATCGTTTTGTCATCGTCATCCTCAACCAAATTTCGTAAAAACGACCTATCTATTTTCAACCGTGAAACTGGGAGGCTTTTTAAGGCACTTAAGTTTGAATATCCCGTACCAAAATCGTCAATGGCAAAACTGACACCGACTTTGCGCAGTTCCTCCATTGTGGCAATTACTTCGTTGACGTCCCGCATTACCAAACTCTCAGTAAGCTCAAGTTCAAGGCACTTGGCATCTAATTCTGTTTCGCCCAATGCGTGCATGACACGGCTCGTCCAATTCTGATCGTGAAACTGACGAGCCGAGACATTGACGCACATGGTAATTGGTTCAAACCCGGCGTCCTGCCATCTTTTGTTCTGCTTGCACGCTTCGTAAAGAACCCACTCGCCGAGCGGCACAATAAGCCCCGTTTCTTCTGCCAACGGAATAAATTCGTTGGGATTTATCAGTCCCAATTGCGGATGATTCCACCGGACCAAGGCTTCCACAGCGAATATGCGTCCGAATTCCAGTTCCACTTGAGGTTGATACAAAAGGTGAAACTCGGATTGAGCAATGCCTCGGCGAATTCCGTCGTGGAGGGCTAACCTTTCATGGGCTTTTATATTAAGTTCCGGCGTGAAAAAGCGAAATCCGTCCCGCCCTGCTTCCTTTGCCTTATACATGGCAATATCCGCATTTGCGATCAAGGTTTCAGCATCTGTTCCATCTTGGGGATAGGTGGCGATACCTATGCTGCAAGTGATGTGGAACTCTCGGCCTCTGATAATCATTGGCTCCAGGATCGCTGCTCGAATTTTGTGCATTGCGGCAGCAATCGCGTCGGTGTTTTCCGGTAGATCTGTCAACAGGATAACAAATTCGTCGCCGCCCATACGCACTGCCGCGTCCGTCGGCCGTATACAATTCTCCATACGTCGGGCAACCGTCTTTAAAAGTTCATCGCCTGCAGTGTGGCCGAGGCTATCGTTGACGAACTTGAAATTATCCAAATCGACGAAAAGGACCGAGACCCATGGGTTGTGCCGTTTCGTCTGTAACATTGCCTGCGTGAGGCGATCCGTCAGGAGAATACGATTTGGCAAACCAGTCAGCATATCGTGGTAAGCCATATGGCGGATCTTATCCTCGGCATGTTTCCGTTCGATCGCAATTGCTGCGATTCTGGTCGCGATTTGTGTCAGGTTGATCTCTGCCGGCTCCGGATGGCGTACTCCGGCCGAGTAAAGTGCGAACGTGCCAAGGACGATGCCATCGTGAGACAATACTGGAGCCGACCAGCAGGATTTCAGACCATGACGGGAAGCCAGATCGCGGTAATTCTTCCAAAGTGGATTACTGGCGATGTCAGCAACGATCACACTTTCGCCAAGCCAGGCAGCAGTCCCGCACGATCCGGCACCAGGTCCAATGGGGAGACCGTCGATCGCCCGGCAATACTCTTGCGATAGCGTAGGCGCGGCTCCATGCTTGAGGTGAGTACCACCGTCGTCAAGTAACAAAATTGAACCGTATACACCGACCAGCTGTCTTTCCATAAGTCTAACCAGGCGATCAAGAACTGCATGCAGAGGTGAATTTACAACAATCATCTCAAGTATCGCTGTCTGCTCATCCCTGAGAAAGTCATCTCTTTTGCGAGCAGAAATGTCACGCGAGATTCCAACCAGCCCTACGACAGTGTCATTTGTTGATCTTAGCGGGACCTTCGAAGTGGATAACCACCTCTCCTTGCCAGAAGCAGCATCAACGACGCATTCCTCCATCCCTATCATTGCAACACCAGTACGAATGACCTGACGTTCGATTTGGGAGAATCTTGCTGCGGAGGATGCATCATGCAAGTCGAAGTCGTTCTTTCCGGTCAGATCATCCGGACTTTCAAATCCGTGAATACGGGCAACTGCCTCATTTGCCACGATGAAGCGACAATCCAGATCCTTGACAAACAGGTAGTCCGGCACCTGATCAATCATATTACGAAGCAGTCTGTGTGGGTCGTTTAAACTCTTGTCAGCAAGGTCGTTCTTCACAATCGACATCACACCTGGCCTTTGTTGGCCAGATGTAGCCCACTGGAAACATTCGAAACCGATCGCGTCGTCAAAATCGAGAAAATGCCAGGGTCATCGCGACGAGAAGATTGTATTGTTTTTTCAATTGGATTGTTGCGCAGTTCGGTCATTAGAATTGCTTCCCTCATCTCAGTAAACTACCCAAGCGCGCTTCCGTTCCCACATCCTTTCGAATGTCTCGTTCCATCCAATGGAGGTCAATAGAATTTTGGGGACGTGACGCGCATTGTTCAACAAGGACTTTGTTGTCCACCATGAGAAAATATGGAACCTTGTGGCAGCCCCCTGATCATAATGCAGATCTGGGAAGGTCACAAACTGGCTGCCGCCGTTCGCGTATTGACCCTATCAACTTTATGCCGGCCTCAGGCACCGACAGACAACCAACAAAACCCTTCCGATCGAGGGTCGATTTATCACAAGCAATCCCACCCGACCATATCATCAAGGCGGCCACGAACTGTACAGAGGCAAATAGTGAATCGCGGCTGATTGATGCCGGGCAAAATCGCAATCCTCAACAGGGCGCCATGTTGACGATCACAGCCATGAAATATAAGCCTGAGGCTTGTTCGGCTTTAAGCGGTCGGCGTACCCGCCGCTCCTGTATTCCAAGAATGGAACTCCTTGCATGGCTACGCCAAAAAAACCGCCGGTTGTCAAAACAGGTATCACCGGATTGGACGAAATCCTGAGGGGAGGGCTGCCCGCCTCCAATTTTTACATTCTCCAGGGAGCGCCCGGATCTGGCAAAACCACGGCCGCACTGCAATTCCTGCTTGCAGGTGCTCAAAATGGCGAACGCTGTCTCTACGTCAGCCTGTCCCAAACGACGGCGGAACTGAAATCCATTGCTGTCTCTCACGGTTGGAAACTCGACGGTATCAGGATCGAGGAGCTGTCGGCATCAGACGCTGTGAATGGCGCGTCTGATCAGTCGATTTTCCAGACGACGGAGCTTCGGCTGGACGAAACCCGTAAAGCGGTTGAGCAAGCCATTGAGGATCATAAGCCCAGTCGGCTTGTCTACGACTCGCTTTTGGAAATCCGGCTGATCACGGGCGATTCGCCACGGTTCCGCCGGGAGCTGCTTGGCTTCAAGGCGTTTCTGGCCAAACATGGTGTCATTGCATTATTGCTGGATACGCAGACCAGTGGGTCCTCCGAGCGCAATGGTGAAGAGGTCGAGGGTATCGCGCATGGTGTAATCCGCTTCGACAAGTCTCTTGAAGAATATGGCGGGGTTCGTCGCCGTATAGAAGTCAGCAAAATGCGCGGCGTACCCGTTGCCGACGGATATCACGACATGGCGATACGTGAGGGAGAGGGCGTCATCGTCTATCCGAGGATCATTCCGGGTACCGCATCCGAGACCGTCAAACCGCAACTGATCAAATCGGGCGTCACCGCGCTTGATGAGATGTTTGGGGGCGGTCAGGAATCCGGTACCACGACGCTCGTGATCGGCCAATCCGGCACGGGTAAATCCACCATGTCCTCCTTATATGCTACTGCCGCCCTGAAACGCGGTGAAAGCGTTGCGCTGTTCCTTTTTGAAGAACGTCTGGAAACTTTCTTCAGGCGCTCAGAGGGACTGGGGATGGATTTGCGCCAGTTCCACAAAGAGGGTCAGCTGATCATCCGTGATTTCAATCCCAACGAAATATCGCCGGGGGAGTTTGGCAAAATCGCTCAGGAAGTCGTCACCCGCGAAAAATCCCGCGTGGTTGTGATCGACAGCTTCACCGGATACCTGAATTCCCTCCCGCATCGTGAAAAGGCCGTGCGAGATATTCAGTCGCTGCTGAAATACCTTGCCCGGTCGGGCGTCCTGACGATGTTGATCGTGGCTCAACACGGGCTGCTGGGCCAAAATGTTGGAATTGATGTCGACGTCAGTTTTCTCGGCGATACAGTGTTGCTTTTGAGAATTTCAGAACATGAGGGAAAACTCAGGCGCAGTATAACGGTGGTAAAAAAACGCCATGGTCCTCATGACCTGGACGTTAGGGAACTTTTGATCCAGAGTTCGGGCGTGTCAGTTGTTCCTTATAATCCCCTTCCTGAACTCTGATGCACGACGAGAACCAGAGCGAACTTGATTGGGCGCTCGTCCTTGCTCCATACCGCAAGGACGCCGCGTTTATCGAGATTTTGCTCGTTGAAAATGGTATGAACGTCAGGGTATGCGCCAGCACAGAGGATTTGGCTGAGATGCTGGCGCAATCTCCCGGCGTTATTCTCGTAACCCACGAGTCGTTGACACCCAGGACGATAGAAGCCATTTCGGTACATTTGTCGGCACAGCCGAATTGGTCAGACCTGCCCATTTTCGTTCTTCTGGACCGAAAGGCCCCGCATGCCCGTATCCGTGCGGAATTGGAAAGACTATGGCCGCAAGCAAGGCAAATATATTTTCAAAGACCCGTCATATCTCTCGAACTGGTAACCGCTGTTCAATCTGCATTTTTGGTGCGTTTACGGCAGCGTGAAGTCAGAGATTCGATCGAGCGTGAGCGCGACCTCCGCTTCGAACTCAATCACAGGGTCAAGAATATTCTGGCGAGCGTAAGCTCTATCTTCAGAATGACCCGTCGCGCAGCAGATACGATTGACACGCTGGTGGCGGACTTTGAGGGGCGCCTGGGAGCCTTGGCTAATGTTCATTCGGCTGTCTTCGAACAAGGTGGCGACACGGTCGACCTGCGAGAAATCGTTGATCTGACCTTAAAACCTTATGCGGACAGAGCAAAGCGGCTGAAAATCGATGGCCCGGAGCTTCTGCTCAACCGCGACGCTGGCACCACACTTGCACTATGTCTGCATGAACTGGTCACAAATGCCATCAAATATGGCGCTTTGTCCACGGATGAAGGACGTATAAGTGTAATCTGGAAGATATCCGATGACGCCCAGCCGATTTTGACGCTGGAATGGATTGAAAGTGGGGGGCCGCCTGTGAAGGAACCGACGAGGGCAGGGTATGGCACACGATATATCCGTTCAGCCTTGTCAGCCATATTCGGCGAGAAACCTATAGTTCTGTTTGAACCTACGGGATTGCGCTGTGTGGCTCGCGGATTGCTTGCAAATGTTGTTTTAACCGATCTCCGTCCGCCGTTTAAATAAACGGTAGAGGCTCCTTCCATCATTTGAGTGTTTATAAAAAATTCATTGCCATGATGCAGGTCTTGTATCAGCAGGGCAGCAATCCGAATGCCAAATGATCTTTTTATACCTTCAAGGAACGCTAGCCGTGGCCGGTATTTTACAGAAGATTGGGGGCCGTGGGGTTCTGTGCCATTGATTGGCAATCGGATTAACCGTGCCCATCCCTATCTCTTGTTGGCCTCTCCGCAACTGTCACCCACCAGTAGTGGTATGCGTCAAGATTATCGGATTTTCAGGCGCACCATCTGTCGAGCGACACCTCGTGTTCATAGTTATCGAACTGAGAGACACTATACTCGATCTCAGGAGTGCATTGTCCCACAGTCTCATAGACCTGGCTGAGTGGCTCGTCCCATATGATGTCCCCAAAAGTTGTTTTCACACCGTGCTTGATTGGCACCTTGTGCCTCGCGTCTCGTATGCTATTCCCAATCACTTACCATGGGACAGTAGATTTAACACTTTTAGCAGGAAAGCAGTTCCTGGTGATCAAAAGCCCGCGGTGGTAGTGTCATCTAGGCTCCAGTATCGGCAAACTTTCTATTGCGCGCTCGGGTTCTGGTGTTGCCTTTGATACTTTGCAATGAAATATAAAAATCTGGACAACCAAAGGCCGTCGTGGCTCGTTGGAGGCAGGCTCCCCCTGATAGTCTTGTCAGAACGACCAAGATCCTTTGTGCAGCTGCGAGGGAAAAACTTTACTATGCCCTCGCTGATGATAGAGTGAGGGAAATGTTCGAAGGCTTCGCACTGGATCGGATCGACGTCGGCGATGCCGTGTTGCGAGTGCGGCACGGCGGCTCAGGTCCGCCCCTTCTTCTCCTGCACGGGCACCCACGTACACACACGACATGGCACCGCGTTGCGCCAATCCTTGCAGCAAAATTTACCGTGGTGTGCCCTGACTTGCGCGGCTTCGGGCAGTCCTCGTCGCCGCCGGACATGGCGAGTCATTCGCAGGCATCCAAGCGAGCAAAGGCCGATGATTGCGTTCGGTTGATGGAAGCGCTTGGCCACCAGCGGTTTATGATAGCGGGTCACGACCGAGGAAGTTACACCGCATTCCGCTGCGCGATGGACCACCCCAGACGGGTTGAACGTTTGGCGATTCTAGACGGGGTGCCGATCTTGGAGGCTTTGGAACGCTGTGATGCGCTATTTGCGGAAAAATGGTGGCACTGGTTTTTCTTCGCCCAGGCAGGTAAGCCTGAGCAGGCTATTCTCGCTGATCCGATTGCATGGTATGGCGGGTCTGAGGAAGCAATGGGAAGCGAGAACCACGCGGATTTTCTGGCGGCGATCACCAACCCAGAGACGGTGAAGGGGATGCTCGGCGACTATAGAGCCGGCTTGGCGATCGACGCCCATCATGACCGCATCGACCGGGACAGCGGTCGCACAGTAGTCTGTCCTACCCTTGTTCTGTGGTCGCTCAGGGATGATCTCGAGCTACTTTATGGCGATGTGCTTGGCGTGTGGCGACCCTGGGCGCCAGACTTGCGTGGCCACGGCATCGACAGTGGACATCACGTCGCCGAAGAAGCGCCTGAACGGCTTGCTGAAGCATTGTTGGCTTTTTTTTCCTCGTCCGAGTGATAGGCCAAAGTCATTGGGACACCGTAAGCAACGAGCATCAAAACTGTCTTGGTCTTGCAGCGTGGCGGCCAAACTGTGAATTCAAACTACAAAACCGCACGTAGCCGGTCATAGGTAGGTGCGAGGTTCATAAGCGCGGCTGCGGCTCTCCTGTCGTCCCCAACGACAAGGGGATGTTGCAAACTGCCTATCAGACGGGCCTGTTCAGCAACGATGACAGCGGCATCTACACTGCCGATACGGGCGAGACAAGCGGCGGCATCGCTGGTCCTGCGGGCACCTACCCGAACCGCAAAATGGATCAGGTGTCCGCGCAAGGCATCATCGCAGTTGTCGGCGACCAGTTCTGCCAGTGCTTCGGCCGCTCTGCTATTGCCCAAACTGCCTGCGGGCATAACAGGCGCGTGTTCCATCGACAGCCACTGTTTTGCTGCCGGGATCGCAGCCTTAATGATATCGACCTCCGTTACATTTCGTTGCCGTACGAATCTGGTGCGCATGGTGTAGGGCGTTCCGTAAGCTACTGTCTTCGCAGCCCAAGCAGCCATAAAATCGGTCAGAGGGAGCAATGCAAAGGGGTAGCCTTGGGGATCATGCATCAGCACGCGCTCCTCATCGACCTCCAGCACGACAACATAATGGTCAGCCTCTATGGGTTCTTTCATGCCAGGTTGGTGGGTCAGATATCCCATTTCGACCGGACCCACCCAGACGGGCCCATGGGCCAGCGCCGACTTTAAGCGTGAAAGCGCCTCCTCAGCCGTTCCGCCTCTTGCGACATCAGATGACCAGCCGAGAGCAGCAAGCGCGTCGTCAAAACCTCGTTCCGGATCCCAGCCATAAGGGTCAAAGAAGGGCAATCTGCCGCCAATCAGCTGCATGCCGAACGGGCTTGCCGTGGAGAATTCGATCACGGCCGTCGAGGGCGCAGCGGCACCAAACATCATGGCAAAGGCATTGGCGTAGCAATAAGGTCCGGAGCCGACATAGGGGATATTCATATTTAGGCACTTTCTTCAGGGATTGACTGGATAGACGATGTCGAAAGGCGCGTTGTCGCTACCGGGATAGATTTCATAAGGACTGTCGATGATGGTAAGGCCTTGTCGGTCGATCCAGGTTTCAATTGCGTCGTAGACGGACAGCACCAAGGGGAAATTCTGTTGGTCTGCGGGTATCGGCGTGAAGACCTCACGCCGAGCAGGCAGCAGACGGATTATCAAGTCGCTGGCTGGCTCAACGGGGCCATCGCAGGTTATCGCAACCTCGACAGGACCATCAGCGTCACGTGTGGTGAGGTTGTGATGATGCACACTCATCCTGCCATTATGGGCAAGACCTGAAGCGGCAAGATGTTTGCGAATATCCGCTTCGGCTTCCGCCATAAAGCCATTAAGGCCGGTCACTGTCACCGCTCGCTGACGGCTGACGATTTTGGTGGCATCAACCTTGCGCAACGCAATCGACAGAGCAGGATGTGTGAGGTCGGCTTGGAAGGCCATTGCCTCAACAAATTCGGTATGGACGGCGAGACGGGCATTTTGCGCCTCCAGCCACGTGCGCAATTCGATTGCACGCGCTTCTGCTGGCAGTTCCAGCAAGACAGCGATGCGGGCCATCGACAGTCCAAGCTGTCGCAATCTGGCAATCAGCCGGGCACGAGGTGCCTGTTGCGCCGAATAATACCGATAGCCGGTCTGTGGATCGACATAGGCCGGGACAAGCAGGCCCTGCTCAGCATAGAGCCGCAGTGCCTTGGCAGAAAGACGGGTGGCCGCGCGGAAACGACCGGCAAGCAGATGAGAATGAGTCATGTCACCTGTCTAAGGCCTGCCCTAAGGGCGAGGTCAAGTGGCATTGGGTTACGCATTTCATAATGTCACTTGAAGGAAGCGTTCAATTTATCATGACGGAGACGCTTGCGTAGGGTGTTTCGGAGAAGCTCGCTTGACTAACGCATAGCTCAATGGTTATACGTTTAATCATAACCATGGAGATATATGTTTTGCTGCCGAGCCACACCATATTGTTCAAAACGCTCGCCGATCCGACCAGGCGGGCTCTCTTCGAGCGCATGTGCCGAGAAGGAGAGCAGACGGTTGGGGCGCTGACGGCCCAGGCCGGAATATCGCAACCCGCGGTCTCAAAGCACCTTGCAGTATTGAAGCGGGCAGGGCTGGTGCGCGATCGGCAGGAAGGTCGCCAGACGCACTATAGTGCTCAGCTCTTTGCTCTGGCACCGCTGATAGACTGGACAAGCCAAATGACCGGCTTCTGGCAAGACCGATTTGATGACCTCGAAAACCTGCTCAAAAGGATGGACTAATGACCGAAGCCTCTACGCAAACACGCTCCGTAGTTGTCGAGCGTGAAATCTCTTATCCAGCGGAAAAGATCTGGCGCGCTCTGACGCAACCATACCTCATAGAGGAATGGCTTATGAAAAATGACTTCAAGCCTGTTGTCGATCACCGGTTCAGTCTTAACGCAGATTGGGGCTCGGTTAACTGCCAGGTAACGGCAATCGAGCAGGACAGGAGGCTGTCATATACATGGGCTGCGTATGGTCTTGAGAGTGTCGTCACATGGACACTCATTCCGACGAGTACGGGGACGAGGCTGCGCATGGAACAGTCGGGATTCCGACCGGATCAGGAGCAGGCCTACCATGGTGCCAGGGATGGATGGCCGAAATTTTTCGATGCCCTTGAAAAGGTCTTGGCATCGATAGAGTGAAGCCGACCGGCGCAAATAATCGGATGTCATCAGGCGCAACATAAGGGGATTCCATTGAATATAAATGTTTGGATTCGGCTGGCTCACCGATGGCTGTCTATCGTCTTTACGGTAACCGTCATTGCAAATTTCGCTCTCTTAGGAATGGATGACAGTGATCGTCCCATGTGGGTAGTCTACTCTCCTTTGATCCCACTTTTCTTGATGCTGTTCAGTGGCCTGTACATGTTTGCACTGCCTTATGCTGCAAGGTGGCGCAGTCGGCGACGTGTCAGCGCCGGAGAGTGAGCCGGCCTGCGATGTTCGAGTAACTGTTTCCCGCAATAATTTCAGGATTTACTCGTCACGTCTTCAAGGAATGATTGCACCCGGACCTATGCCGGTGCGATTATTCCTGAGCGGGCAGTTGTCACAGACGTTACGTCGACCACCACAGGCATTCGTGAGTTTCTTTTACCGATGTCTTAAAATAAGGTCCTTCAGAAGGGTCGCTGAGGGACGATCTTCACGTCCGAGATCGCGAACACTGCTCATATGATCAGCTTGAGCGATGTTTCTGGTTGCCACTTTCTGCCCCCCGGCAGCCAAGAGAGTGGCGAAGTCCGCCGCTTGCTGGTGGAACGGAGGTGTTTCGTTGGCTCCGACGGCGATAAGCACTTCGCAGCCTTTGTCATAGTGATGTGAAATGGGCGAGAATGCCTCGACTTCTGCATCGGTGATGCCAATTTCGGAAGCGAGAAAAGATTTTTGCAAAGGCTTCAGATCGTAGATCCCACCCAGCAAAAGCCCTGCGGCAATATTCGAAGTGCCGTCCGGTTTGTGAAACAGGAATGTTGCAAGGTGGGCGCCAGCAGAATGCCCACTCACAGTAATCCGAGACGGATCACCACCATAATCGGCGATGTGTTGGATCACCCATTGCTTCGCGCGTCGCACCTGATCCACGAGCACGGCCATCCTGAAGCCGGGCATAAGCGCATAATCGATAATAATGGCGATCGCTCCGGCGCTAGTCACTGTGTCGGCAATATAGGAGTAATCTCGTTTGGAGAACATCCGCCAGTAGCCTCCATGAATGAATATGTGCACCGGACGGCGTTCGCGTGCGCCCTCGGGGAGGAAGATGTCCAGCGTTTCATTGGTGCCAGTCCCATATGGGACGTCCAATTTGGCGTTGAGCCTATCGCGGGTTCTGGCACTGGCTGCAATAATGTCCTCCACGATAATATCGAAATCTGCGACATGAGCGCGGATGCGGAAGGGATCAGTTTCCAAGATCAGTCTCCCGGTTCAGAAGCTTGTTGCGATATACTTTGCTTCCATAAACTCGGCAATGCCATGATGTTGACCGCCTTCGCGCCCGAGTCCGCTCTGCTTGACTCCGCCGAAGGGAGCGGCCGGGTCGGAAACCAGCCCCCGGTTTAACGCGATCATTCCAGCTTCTATGCCGGAAGAAACACGAAGCCCGCGGGCGAGGTCACGCGTATAGACATAGGCGGCCAGTCCATACTCCGTGTTGTTGGCCCAGCTGACTGCCTCTTCTTCCGTTTCAAAACGGTAAAGCGGCGCGACGGGGCCGAAGATTTCTTCGTGCGCTATCTCGCAAGTGTCTGGAACATCAACCAAAACCGTTGGTGGGTAGAAGAAACCGGACCCAGCGGATATTTCGCCACCGCATAGAGCGCGGGCACCCTTGCTTATCGAATCTTGGACCAATCGATCAATCTTTTCAACAGCTTTTCGCGTTATCATCGGGCCGCATTCCGTCTGTTCATCAACGCCTCGCCCAACCTTCAGAGCCGCCATCCGCCGCGTAAGACCTTCGGCAAATGAATCATATATTCCAGACTGTACGTAGAAGCGGTTGGCAGCGGTGCATGCTTCTCCCGCGTTACGCATCTTGGCGATCATGGCTCCGTCGAGTGCGGCTTCAAGATCGGCGTCATCAAATACCACAAATGGGGCATTGCCGCCGAGTTCCATGGAGGAGGAAATAACGTGCTTGGCTGCTTCGCCCAACAGAAGTCGACCGACTCCGGTCGAACCCGTAAATGAGAGCTTTCTCACGCGCGGGTCCGCCAGTATTGTAGCGGTGATGGGGCCAGGATTACTTGTTGTCAGAACGTTGACGGTGCCTGATGGTAAGCCGGCTTCTTCATAGATGGAGGCCAGGGCGTAGGCGGTCAGTGGCGTTTCACTTGCTGGTTTCAAGATCACCGTACAACCTGCGGCCAAGGCAGGTGCGATTTTGCGAGTAGCCATAGCCGCCGGAAAGTTCCAAGGCGTTATTAGCAGGCAAATCCCTATGGGCTGATAGTCAACAATGATCCGATTGGTACCCGATGGCGCTATCCCAAATTCTCCTGAGATGCGTACGGCCTCTTCTGCGTTCCAACGGAAGAATTCCGCAGCGTAGACCACTTCACCGCGAGCATCGCGCAATGCCTTGCCGTTCTCCATCGATATGAGTGTGGCCAGCATCTCAGAACGTTCAATCATCAACTCAAAGCAACGTCGCAAGATTTCGGATCGCTTGCGAGGGGGAGTTGCACGCCATGCGGGGCCTGCCGCCGCGGCAGCATCGATGCATGCGCGCGCATCCTCTACCGTCGCGTCGGCCACAGCCGCAATTCGTTTGCCTGTTGACGGATCGATGACATCAATCTGTTGGTTGCTGCAAGCCGGCCACCAGCTTCCGTTAATATACAGACCACGAGTGGTGGCGCCGATATCGGGTCCATTGACGTCAGGCGTCAGCGTTTTCTGTGCAACGGTCATGTGTTGTTCCTCGGTGATTAAATGGCAGAAGCGGCGAAGTCGCCGTCATAGGCTGCTCTTACAAGACGTTTCATCGCGTCCAGATCGAAGGTTCGGGGATTGTTTTTGATTAATCTGTCGATACCGAACGCCTGCTCGGCAGTCCAATCGAGCTTGTCTAAAGGCAGACCAAGGTCAGCCAGCGTGGGTGTTATGCCGATCGATGCGAAAAGCCTGCGGATTTCTTCGATTGCAATTTTTGCATTCTCTTCAATATCCGAGCCACTGGCGAGGCCGAGAGCTGTGGTGATCTCGGCCATTTCAGCGGCGCAGACACGTTTGTTATAATTCATGACGTAAGGCATCATGGTTGCCACCCCGAGGCCATGAGCCGTGTGCGTGAGTGCTCCGGCGGGATACTGGATTGCATGGGCTGCGGCAGTTCCTGCTGTGCCGAACGCGCAGCCAGCTGCCAGTGCGCCCATCATCACATCTGCTCTTGCATCTTCATTCGACCCATCCTTGCAGGCCTTTTCCAAACTGCGGCCCAGCAGCTTGATTGCCAGTAATGCAAAATGATCGGTCAGTGCGCTTTTGCCGATGAAGACGTGGTTCTGCGCCAATGTGTGATCCGCGCAGCGGGGAACTGCTGTAAAAGCCTCGATGGCATGGGTGAGGGCGTCCGCGCCAGCAACTGCTGTCAAACCGGGCGGGCAGGTCATTGTTAGTTCCGGATCACAAATGGCCGTTGTTGCGACCAGGTAGGGACTGGATATTCCAACCTTAAGGGTCCGCCCAGAGTCGGAGATGACTGCAACCGGCGTTACTTCAGATCCCGTTCCAGCCGTCGTTGGAACGGCAATGACTGGAAGAACAGGGCCGGGAACCTTGTACTCGCCATAATAATCCTCCAGTTCCCCGCCATGGCTGAGCAGGAGAGCCGCGCACTTTGCCATGTCCAGACAGCTTCCGCCGCCAATGCCGATTACCATGTCAGGACCAAACTCCCGCGCATCATCGACGCAAAGCGACACCGTCTCACTTGGCACGTCCGGCTGAACCGCGTCGTAGATCAAGACCTCTATAGAGGCTGCGTTTAGCGCCTCGTGGATTTGCGCAAATATCGCCGTCGCTGCGAACCGCTCATCGGTGCAGATCAGCGCTCGCTTTCCAAGTCTTGCGGCAACCATCGGCAAAGCATGGCGCTGTCCTTTGCCAAAGAGAATTTCACTGGGGAGCCGAAGTGCAGCAAAAAGGGTCATCGTCCATTTCCTTGGAGGCATTTACATAAAGGGGATATAAAATCGTATAGGATATGGGATTGCATATACGGAACCATCATGCTAGTGAGGGTCTATGTCAAGAGGCAACTTATGCAGAAGAAAAATTCTATGATCCTAACCGAAGCACCTGATCAAAGTGGTTTCATCCAAAGAAGCAACAGCTTGGCGGGAAGCGTTTATGACGCCATTTTTGCACAGTTAATGTCACTGAAAATCGCGCCGGGAGCCCGCATAACCGTCGATAATTTGGTGCGTGAGTTGAACGTTTCGCAGACGCCGATCAGGGAAGCGCTCGGCAGGCTCGAAGGAGAGGGGCTCGTGGTGAAGACCCACTTGATCGGCTATAGCGCTGCACCGCAGATCACCCGCCGCAGATTTGACGAACTGTACGAACTGCGCCTGCTGCTTGAGCCGGATGGTGCGGCGAAATCTGCCGCCGTGATGGATGAGACGAAGCTTGCAGCACTTCAGGAAGCGGCGGGTGTCATGGGGCGCGGAGACGGCACGGACGAGCGCATCCGTTACTCGACATTCGCCCGTCAGGACTCAGTATTTCATGACAAGATCATGGAGTTTGCTGGGAACGAGCTTATCCGCGAGACACTCAATCACCAGCACGCACATTTTCATATTTTCCGTCTGATGTTCCACTCCCGCGTAACCGAAGAAGCTTTGGATGAGCACGAAGCGTTGCTCGCAGCCTTTGCAGCAGGTGACGTTTCTGCTGCAAAACAGGCAATGCGTATGCACCTCCAGCATTCGCGTGATCGTCTGCTCCCGGCATTCGACTGAGGCCGGCCAATGTTCGCTGCTTCAAGATTTCAACAGGAGAGCGATGAGGCAGCCGGTGGCGATACTTGTGGACCGGTTCTGCAAGCCAAAGGGATGTCAAAAGATTATGGTCCAGTCACGGTCTTGTCCGATGTCTGGCTTGATGTGCTACCCGGCAGAATTCATGCCATCATCGGAGAAAATGGCGCAGGAAAATCAACCTTTATGCGATTGCTTGCAGGATATGCGGAGCCAACTGCAGGAACGCTCTCTATAGCCGGTTACGACGTCAGGTTCTCAAGGCCCGAACATGCACAGCAGGCAGGAATTGTTCTCGTTCACCAGGAAATCCTGCTTGCAGAAGGACTAACTGTTGCCGAGAATCTGTTCCTCGGACGTGAGCTTATGTGGAATGGAATGGTCGACGATCAATCCATGCGCCGCATAGCTGCCGAAAAACTTTCGGAATTGGGATGCCGGGTATCGCCTAATGCGCTGGTTCGTGACATCGCGCTTGCCGATCGGCAGCTTGTTCAGATCGCGCGTGCACTTCTTGATGACTATAAACTTGTTATATTTGACGAACCTACTGCGGTTTTGACCGGAGATGAGGTAGAGCGACTCCTGGGAATTATCCTGAAGATAAAAGAGCAGGGTGCCGCAGTTCTATATATTAGCCATCGTCTCGATGAAGTGCAGCGGATCGCTGATCAGGTAAGCGTGTTGCGGGACGGCAAGATGGTTGGAACCTATCCTGCTCAAGGTCTGACGCAAATGGACATGGCCCGCCTTATGGTCGGGCGCGATCTGGCGGCGCTTTATCCAGTCAAACGCATCAAAGCTTCGAACGTGCCGTCACTGGAAGTCCGGGATCTGGTCGTGTCGGGCTACGCCAAGGACATTTTCTTCACTGCACACAAGGGAGAAATCCTGGGTTTTGCAGGCATGATCGGTGCTGGGCGGACGGAAGTATTTGAAGGCATCATGGGTTTGCGACCGGCACATGGATCTGTCGTGCTGAATGGCCGTATCATCGATATCCGTCATTCGCGCGCTGCCATGGATGGAGGTATTGGATACCTTACCGAAGACCGCAAAGGTAAGGGACTTTTGCTCAACGAAAAGCTCGCGCCAAATCTGACACTTTCCGCACTCACACGCTTTCATCCAGGCCTGATGATGCGCAAAGCTCGTGAGCAAGCCGCCCTCGTTAAAGCCGTGGAAGATTACGATATCCGGCTCAAGAGCCTTGGCGTAAAGGCGGGGCAACTTTCCGGAGGCAATCAGCAGAAATTGCTGCTTGCAAAAGTACTCCTCACCAATCCGTCAATCATTGTTATCGATGAGCCCACGCGGGGCATAGATATTGCAAACAAGGCGCAGATTTACGCATTCATCCAGCGCCTGGCGGAAGAGGGCAAAACTTGCATCGTCATTTCTTCCGAAATGCAGGAACTAATTGGCATCTGTGATCGAGTTCTCGTGATGCGGGAGGGACGCATTACCGGCGAGGTGACAGGCGAGAAGATGACGGAACATGAAATTGCGCTGCTGGCAACCAGTGATGTGACGACAGCGGCGAGCAGGGAGGAATGACATGAGTGTTATTACAGGCTCAGCAGCACTTCGGCAGGAGCGGGACTGGAATATCGGCTGGACCGATTTTGGGCCATTTTTGGCACTCCTGGCACTCCTGGTGGTCGGCTTCCTCGTCAACCCCGACTTTCTTTCCGCTACGAACCTGGGGAATGTCATCACGCGTAGTGCTTTCATTGCCATTATAGCGGTCGGCGCAACATTTGTAATTTCCTCAGGGGGATTGGACCTTTCCGTGGGTGCGATGGCGGCGTTCATCACGGGCATCACTATAATGTTCATGAATAGTATGGCACCAGAGTGGGGAGTTTGGGCAATTCCCGCCGGGATGGCCGTGGCCGTGATCGTGGGAACCGGCTGTGGTCTGATGAACGGTCTGATCGTTACGGTAGGGAGAATCGAGCCATTCATCGCCACGCTCGGCACAATGGGTATCTTCAGGGCATTGATTACTTACATGTCCGACGGCGGGACGATCCCGATTGATCGGAGCCTGCGTGAGGCCTACCGCCCTGTTTACTTCGGTACGGTAGGGGGGATACCGCTGCCAATCCTGATCTCAATTGCGGTGGCCGCTGTGGCGTCCTTCATTCTCTACAAGATGAAGTATGGGCGCAAGTGCGCTGCGGTTGGGGCAAATGAAGACGTCGCGCGCTACTCCGGTATCTCAATAGTCAAAACACGCACGATCGCCTACGCAATGCAAGGCGCTTGCGTAGCAATTGCAGCGATATGCTACGTTCCGCGCCTTGGCGCTGCAACACCAACAACGGGTGTCCTGTGGGAACTTCAGGTTATCACTGCCGTCGTCATCGGTGGAACGGCCCTGCGTGGTGGTAAAGGCCACGTATGGGGCACGGTCGCAGGTGCTGTAATCCTCGAACTCATAGCTAATTTGATGGTGCTGTCGGATTTCGTCTCTGAATATCTGGTGGCAGGCGTTCAAGGCGTAATCATTATCATCGCTATGCTCATTCAAAGGTTCTCAAAATAATCCGCGTCGGGACCACGCGGATCATTAACTTCAGGTCCAATTCTGGGAGGAATGTATGTTTAAGAGTAGATGGATTGCCCCTGTAGCCATAGGCGTCATTCTGATCGCAAGTCAGGCGCTGGCTGCCGATAAGAAAGTGATCGCGGTCTCAATACCGGCGGCTGACCACGGCTGGACTGCCGGTGTTGTCTACCATGCCCAAGCTGCCGCAAAGGAAGTTAACACCGCATTTCCGGACGTGGAAGTCGTTGTCAAAACGTCGCCCTCGGCCGCGGCTCAAGTTAGTGCCCTGGAGGATCTGTCCGCCGGTCGAAAGCTCGATGCGCTTGTAATCCTGCCGTATTCTTCGGAAGAACTGACCACACCGGTCAAGGCGGTCAAAGATGCCGGAACGTTTATTACCGTCGTTGATCGGGGTTTGAGCGATGCCTCTATACAGGATCTATATCTTGCTGGTGACAATATCGCGGTTGGTCGAAACACGGCAAAGTACATGATTGAAAAACTAGGGGGCAAGGGCAACCTCGTTGTTCTTCGCGGAATTCCAACAGTTATTGATGACGAACGGATCCAGGGCTTCAATGACGCCATTAAAGACACAGAGCTGAAAGTTCTGGATATTCAGTATGCAAACTGGAATAGCGATGAAGCGTTCAAGCTGATGCAGGACTACCTCGCCAAATATCCTCAAATCGACGCAGTCTGGGCAAACGATGACGACATGCTGCTCGGCGTGCTTGAGGCGGTGAAGGAATCCGGGCGCAAGGACATCAAACTTGCACTCGGCGGGAATGGCATGAAGGATATTGTAAAGAAGGTTATGGATGGTGACGCGATGACTCCGGTCGAAACACCATACCCGCCCGCAATGATCAAGACCGCAATTTATATGACAATAGCCAATCTCGTTGGTCAGGCGCCCGTTCGCGGGACCGTCAAGCTCGATGCACCACTGATCACACAAGAGAATGCAAAGGAATACTACTTCCCCGATTCTCCGTTTTAACCAACAACGATGAACCGGGCGGCATGTGCCGTCCCAATGCATGAGATAAGAGGAGCAAGACATGGCAGGCAAGAAAATACTTATGCTGACAGGCGAGTTTACCGAGGAATACGAAATATTCGTTTATCAGCAGGCGATGGAAGCGGTCGGGCATACGGTTCACGTCATATGTCCAGACAAGAAGGCAGGCGACCTCATCAAAACGTCGCTGCACGATTTCGAGGGCGACCAGACTTACACCGAAAAGCTTGGACATTTCTTTACGATCAACAAGACGTTTTCAGAGGCCGAAACGCAGCTTGACCAATACCACGCAGTATACGCCGCTGGCGGTCGCGGCCCGGAATACATCCGTACAGACAAGCGCGTCCAGGCTATTGTCCGGCACTTTCACGAGAAACAAAAACCGATCTTCACAATCTGTCACGGCGTTCAAATACTAATCGCCGTGGATGGCGTTGTTCGTGGCAAGAAGGTTGCAGCACTTGGAGCTTGCGAACCTGAAGTCACTTTAGCGGGCGGCACCTATATCGATCTTTCGCCCACAGAAGCCTATGTCGATGGTACAATGGTATCCGCTAAAGGATGGACTGCGCTTGCGGCCTTCATCAGAGAATGTCTTAAAGTGCTTGGCACGGAGATCAGGCACAGCAACGACGTGGCTAAAGCTGCCTAGGTCAAAAAATCCCAAATGGCCGCTTAACGAGCGGCCATTTTATTAAACCTACGCAACGGCAAGCGGGCAGGACTTCCGGCGCTGTGTTATCGCTAATTGCTAGGTTTCTTTGGCTGACGCTTGCATCGAGCACAGTCATCACGGCTTGCAACCGGGCAAAACGACCTCGCCGATTGCTACCATTTTGTGGAACACTGCCTTTCCTTAAAACCGTCTTCTCCTGATTGAACAGCTCGTGCATTTTTCCCGTTGAAGGCGGTCGGTATGGAATCGCTTTACAAACGGAGACATCGTCATGAAGCTTTATTTCTATCCCCTTTCCGGCCATGCGCACCGGGCCCGACTTTTTCTATCTCTCCTTGGCCAATCCTTTGAGTTGATTGAGGTTGACCTGGCAAAAGGCGAACATAAAAAGCCGGAATTTCTCGAGCTCAACAGCTTCGGACAGGTCCCTGTCCTTGTAGACGGTGAAACGGTCATTTCGGACTCCAACGCAATTCTGGTCTATGTCGCCAGGAAGCTTGGCAAAACCGACTGGTTTCCAGAAGATGCGGTTGGCGGTGCCAGAGTTCAGCGCTGGCTCTCTGTTGCAGCTGGGCAACTTGCCTTCGGTCCTGCGGCGGCCCGACTGATCACAGTATTCGGAGCAAAGTTCAATGCTGAAGAAGTCATCGGACGCGCGCACGCACTCTACAAGGTTCTCGAAGGGGAACTAACTGTCAGGAAATGGTTGGCTGCCGATCATATTACGGTCGCGGACGTTGCTATCTACAGCTACACTGCCCGTGCGCCTGAAGGAAATGTTGACCTTTCTGCATACCCAAACTTGCGCGCTTGGCTACAGCGTATTGAAGCGCTTCCCGGTTTTGTTGATTTTGCCAAAACGCCCGTCGGTTTTGCCGCCTGAGGGAAAAGGAGAGAGCCATGTCGGTCAACGGCCAAGTTGTATATGAGCTGGCGGTATCGCCATGGCACCAAGGCGAAAAGAAACTCCAGAACGCTGTCGGTGTTTTGGATAAAATGGAAGATATTGGGCGGCGATTCATCCGGGACCGCTTGATCGAACAGCACCGGAATTTTTATCCACAACTGCCTTTTGTGGTTGTCGGTGCCGTAGATGGCAATGGTGATCCATGGGCTACGTTTTTGGCAGGTAAGCCCGGGTTCATGAGCGCCACAAATGAGCACAGTCTTAAAATTGCTGCCCTCCGCGATCCCGGTGATCCGGCCGTTTTCGGTATGAATGATGGGGATTCCATTGGTATTCTGGGCATAGAACTTCATACGCGACGCCGAAACCGGCTGAACGGTATCGTCGCCAACTGCACTGACGCGCAAATCGATCTTCAAGTTGTGCATAGTTTCGGGAATTGCCCCCGGTATATCCAGTATCGGGATTATGAGTTCGTTCGTGATCCAGCCGTTGAATTCCACACCACTGCGGAAGTGCTTGACGGGCTTGATGAGGAAGCCAGAGATCTGATCTTGAAGGCGGATACGTTTTTTGTTGCCTCTTATGCACAGGTCGAAGGCAATCGCCAGGTCGACGTATCGCATCGGGGCGGAAAACCTGGTTTCGTTCGTATCGGACCAGATGGTCTTCTCACGATTCCCGATTTTAATGGCAATCTGTTCTTCAACACGCTGGGCAACATTGCCTTGAATGGTCGCGCCGGACTGGTGTTTGCAAGCTTTGATAGAGGGGAAGTTTTGCAGATGAGTGGGCGAGCCGAGGTCATTCTCGATTCTCCCGAAATTGCCGCCTTTCAGGGCGCTGAACGATTATGGAATTTTCGCCCCGAACGCATTGTGAGAAGACGCGAGGCGCTGCCACTGCGCTGGGCAACCCGACGAAATGGTGAAAGCCCCTTTTCAACGATGACAGGTGATTGGCACCAAGCAGCCAATCGCCAGAGGGCCACCGAACTTGCGAAGGCCTGGCGGCCTTTTAGAGTAGATCGGATCGTCGATGAAAGTTCGGTTATAAAGTCCATTTATCTTTCGCCGAACGACGGGGCAGGGTTGATTCCTCACGCCGCGGGCCAGCATCTTCCTGTACGCATTTCCATCGATAAAGAAAGCGCCCCTCTTATCAGGACATATACGCTTTCGGTTGCACCATCGGACGGAGTGTACCGGATCAGTGTGAAAAAGGATGGCCGGATATCCGGGGTTCTGCATCAATTGAAAGTTGGATCTATCATAGAGGCTCGCACACCTGCGGGCGGCTTTACCATTGATCCACTGGAGCCACGACCAGTTGTGTTGTTGGCAGCTGGTATTGGCATCACGCCAATGTTGGCAATGCTTCGGCACCTTGTTTATGAGGGTCGGAGAAAACAGAGAATGCGCAAAACCTGGATGATTTATTCCGCTCGCACAAAGGCCGAGCAAGGGTTTGGCGCCGAGCTTGCGGATTTGGTGTTCGAAGCCAATGGAGCAGTTCGTCTCGTAAAAGTCCTTTCAGCGACCGAAGATGCGACGCACGGCGTCGACTTCGATGAAGCGGGGCGCATCAATATAGAGCTGATTAAAAAAGTTTTGCCCTTCGACGATTTCGATTTCTATCTGTGCGGGCCGTCCGCTTTCATGCAGGACACCTACTCTGCTTTGCGATCCTTGAATGTGCCTGACAAACGCATTTTTGCCGAGAGCTTCGGTCCCGGATCAATCTCCAGACAAGCGGATGCATATAGGGTAGACGGAAATGAAAGTCTGGCTCCCTCGACGGTCTCCGTACCGGTCATTTTTACTGAATCTGCCAAGGAAACCCGATGGCTCCCTGAAAGCGGAACGCTGCTGGAACTTGCCGAAGCACGGGGTCTGACTCCCGAATTTAGCTGCCGGAGCGGAACTTGCGGAACTTGCGTGACTAAACTTGTCAAAGGAAACGTGGCATACAAAAAGCCTCCGGAAGCTGCGATAGGCGATGGCGAGGTCCTGATATGCAGTGCCTATCCGGCATCTGTCGGAAATGAAGGCGCTGGTGGATTACAGATCGCGCTTTAAGACTCCTCGGTGGCCCATACGGGTGGCATTTTCATTATTTCAGTGATGTGCTGCCTCGCACACTTGTACCCAACCGTTAGTTCTTGCACGATCCTTCGTGATTACTCGAAGGACGAGGTAGATGGTGGACCGTTGGCAGGCAATGCGAATATTTGTAAAAGTGGCAGAGACCGAAAGTTTTGCTGAATCAGCACGTCAATTGCACATGAGTCCACCGGCCGTAACGCGTGCAGTGGCTGCTCTAGAAGATATAATTGGTGCAAGGCTCTTTGTTCGCACCACACGTTCAGTAAAGCTGACAGAGCCGGGAAATCGCTATCTGGAAGATTGCCGCCGAATTTTGTCTGACATAGTCGAGGCAGAGGCCGCAGCTGCGGGTTCCTATGCGAAACCGTCGGGGACACTCGCTGTTACCGCATCAATGCTGTTCGGTCAGATGTATGTCCTTCCAATAATGCACGAGTATCTCGGCAGCTATCCGGCGGTCAACGGCCGCATTCTTTTTGTCGATCGTCCGGTCAACATCGTTGAAGAGGGGATCGACGTTGCGGTTCGCATTGGCCATCTTCCAGACTCAGGCTTTTCGGCAACCAAAGTCGGTTTGGTGCGGCGGGTCGTTTGTGGAGCTCCAGCGTATTTCAGGGAGCGTGGTATTCCGTCGACGCCTGCCGACCTCAAGGATCATCGCATTATTGCTTCGACAGGCGCCTGGGCATCGCCGGAGTGGCGCTTCGCCAATGATCAACGGGTAACCATACAGACATGGTTACAATCCAATACAAACGAGGCGGCCATCACAACCGCAGCGGCCGGTTTCGGCCTTACGCGCGTGCTCCATTATCAGATTGGCCCAGCCTTATTGGAAGAAAAATTGCAAATTGTGCTTGCCGATTATGAGGAAGCGCCGCTGCCCATTCACGTTCTTCATCCCGAGGGGCGCCAGGCTCCAGCAAAGGTAAGGGCCTTCGTGGAGCTGGCAGTAACGCGACTTCGTGAAAGCAGACTGCTGAATTAAGCTCCTACCGCTCTCGCATCCGTGGTTCTGCGCGCGATTGTGCGCAGTTTGGAGTTCGTCACAGGCCAGAAATTACTCCGCAGTCAAACCACGGCCCCATCGACAATAACCATAGGCCTTCCCTTGGAACAGTTCTCAATGCGCGCCTCGACGCGATAGATATCACGAAGAAGTACTTCCGATATCACGTCATGAGTCGGCCCGCTTGCAATCATTGAGCCATCAGCAATCACGATCGTCTGGTCGCAATAGCGCAGAGCATGGTTGAGATCGTGTAACGCGATCATGACTGTGAGCCCCGATTGCGCAGCAAGGTTCTTCATGAAACCAAGAACTTCGACCTGTCTGAAAAGGTCAAGCGCTGAAGTGGGCTCATCCATCAGCAACACCTCGGGTTTGCGGATCAAGGCCTGTGCAATCGAAACAAGCTGACGCTGTCCACCTGATAGTTCGCCAAGACCCTTGAAGGCGAGCGCTTCGATCTTGAGCGCCGCTAGGATATGGTCGATCTCGCGAAGTTCCCTGTCGTGGACTTTCCAGCCGGAACCCTGCTTGGCGGCCAGTAGTATGGACTCATAGACAGTTAAAACCGCATTGGCTCCGGTATCCTGAGGCATGTAGCAGATCGTTTCCGAACCTTTTTCTGTATCAGACAAGTGAACCAGACCTGCTCCGGAGATAAGACCGGCAATGCGTTTGAATAGCGTTGACTTGCCCGCGGCATTCGGCCCGATAACAGCGGTCATACTGCCAGCCTTCAAAACATCGGTGGTGACATCGGCAAGTACTTTATGCTTGCCATATTGCGCACCCAGCTGTTCCAGCGCAATGCTTACCATGACTTCTTCCGATGTGTGAAAATGAGCACGAAGAAAAACGGCACGCCGACCAAAGCTGTCATGACCCCAATCGGCAGCATGGCGCCAGGTATCAATGTCTTGCTTACAACTGACGTTGCCGACAAGAGAAGTGCCCCGCAGAGGGCGGAAGCGGGAAGAAAGAAGCGTTGATCTTCACCGACCAGCATACGCGCAATATGAGGTCCCACCAGGCCAATAAAACCGATGGTACCGACGAACGAAACGGGAATGGCTGCCAGAAGGCTGACTGTCATCATGGTTTCCAGACGCAAGCGACGCACATTGATGCCAAGGCTTGCTGCCTTGTCTTCTCCCAGACGCAATGCCGTCAGCGCCCAGGCACGTCTTGCAAAGAGGGGCATGACGACAATTACGATGGCAGCGGTTATCGCGACTTTGGGCCAGGTTGCTTTGGTCAGGCTACCCATCGTCCAGAACACCACAGCCGCCAATGCTTGTTCGGAGGCAAGATATTCGAGCAGTGATAGAAGCGCGTTGAATGTGAAGACCAACGCGATCCCGAGCAGCACAATTGTTTCCACGGCAACGCCGCGCATTGTAGAGGCAAAATGGATAAACAAGGCTGCGAGCATAGCCATCAAGAAAGCGTTGATCGGCACCATGAATTGCGTCGCCAGCGGAAACACGGCGACCCCTCCGACTAGTGCGAGCGCCGCACCAAAGCCAGCTGCGGCCGAGATGCCTAAGGTAAAGGGGCTGGCAAGTGGGTTGGCAAGGATTGTTTGCATTTGTGCGCCAGCCACGGAAAGCGAGGCACCCACCGTCAGCGCCATGAGCGCAATCGGCATGCGTATGTCCCATATAACCACACGAAGCTGGTCGGTAGCGGCGAAGGGACTAAAAAGGGTCGCCAATACCTCCGAAAGCGAATAATTCGCAGGCCCAAGAGCCATATCAACGGACACGCTCAGAAATAGGCCTGCGACCAACAGAGCAATAAGCACTGTGCGGCGTAGAACCAACATTCGATATGCTGCCTGCCCCGTATGCGCGGGGTTCTCGGCGATAATAGCAACCATCCGATCTATTGCCCGTCTTTAAGCGAAACAAAATAACCGGACTTATAATCAAGCGGCAAAAAGCGCGTGTGCAGCTCCTTGAATGTCGCCGTTGGGTCGAGGTCTGCGAAAAGATCTGGATGCAGCCATTTCGCAATTTCCTGAATCGCGACGAACTGATAGGGATTATTGTAGAATTGATGCCAGATGGCGTGAACATTGCCCTCTTTGACAGCCTTGACACCCGTGAATGCAGGGCGTTTTGTCAGGGCATCAAGCTTGCGCCGTGCTTCCTTTTCGTCGGCACCGTAGCCTACGCCGACCCAGTTACCGCCAGGCACGTAACCCTCCCAATTGCCGCCCGTAATAATGATCTGATCGGGATTGGACGCGATAATCTGTTCAGGGTGGACGTTTCCGAAAGTGCCCGGGATAATATCCTTCGCCATGTTAATGCCGCCAGCCGTTTCAACCATCTTGCCGAAGTTCTCATTGCCGAACGACATGCAACAATCATCCGAATAGCCGCCAGCGCGCTCTATAAATACCAAGGGCTTCGGGGCATTGGCCTTTGCCAGCACATCCGTAACCTTTGCGATGTTGTCAGCCCGGAATTTGACGAACTCTTCGGCCTTATCTTCTTTACCGAAAAGCTTGCCGATAATACGGATGCTTGCTTCGGTATTTTCCATCGGCTTTTCGCGGAAATCGATATAGACGATCGGGATACCTACCTTGCCAAGCTTTTCAATATATCCGGCCTCTTCGGTGGCGGTCTTGGCATCAACATTCATGATGATGACGTCAGGCTTCAAGGAGACAGCCTGCTCGACGTCAAATGTCCCGTCTTTCATGCCGCCGAAAGTCGGAATCTTGGCAATTGAAGGATCTTTTTCCAGGTAGGCCGAATAACTCTCGGGATCGGCTTTGGGTAAATCGTCGCGCCAGCCTACGACACGCTTGAATGGATTGTCACGATCCAGGATTGCCGTGAAATATACCTGTCGACCTTCACCTAAAATGACGTGCTCGACAGGAACATTGACCTCCACATTACGACCGGTAATGTCTTTAATCGATATTTTGTCTGCGAGCGCCGCGCTCGACAAAATCACAGACCAACCCATGGCGGCAAAAGCCACCTTGCCAAACAAACGCATCGCCCGTACTCCATGAAAACTCAGGCGTTCTATTATTTTATGACTTCGCAAGTCAACATATAAGATATGCCATTCGAAACATTAGCACTTGATGCGGTACGGGACACAGATGGCAAACGGCCTTGTCGATGGAACAAACTATAATCTGCGGGACGAAATCAAAGCATACTGGTCGGAGCGTGCATCAACCTTCGATTTGTCGCCCGGTCACGAGATATTTTCGGAAAAAGAGCGGACGGCATGGCATGATTTGATTTCCCGGCATCTGGGGCGCGGTGAAGGTCGAGCGGCTTTGGACCTTGCATGCGGAACGGCAGTGGTATGCCATCTGCTTGACGACCTCGGCTTCTCGGTAACCGGTATGGATTGGGCCGAGCCGATGCTAAAGCGGGCTCGCGAGAAAGTAGCGACCAGGGGACGGAACATAACGTTCAGACTGGGCGATGCAGAAAATACCATGGAGCCAGACAGCCACTATGACGTCATCACAAATCGTCATCTGGTTTGGACATTGGTTGATCCGACAGCTGCGTTTGCAGAATGGTACCGAATTCTCAAACCGGGCGGTCAGCTCCTAATCGTTGATGGCGATTTCGTAAACGTCAGCCTCAAGGAACAGATCGTGACGAAACTCTCCACATTCTTCCAGCGACTGGGCATTGCTTCTGCAGAAACTGCGAAAATGTCACCCCAGCTTTTAGAAACTCACCGGAACATTCTTTCGCGCGTTCATTTCTCAAAGGGTGCACGGGCTGGCGCAGTTGCCGAGCTATTGGTCGAAGCTGGCTTCGAATCGGTTCAGATTGACAGCAATCTGCGCCGGATATTTCGCGCCCAGGCCAAGCATCTTGGCTTCTGGAAAGGCGTGGCGCGTGTCACGCAACATCGCTACGCCATCGTGGCAACGAAGGGCGGCACCAGTTCGCGATAGACAGTCCGGTTCGCCGACAGCGACGGGTGACAGCACTGACGGCTTGCATTCCAGCTTTCACGCGGGCTTGGGTTGCCCCGGAATGGATGTATTGGTGACAGAGATCGGATCGCTCCCGGGAAAACTTTGCTCCAGTCCCTCATCCAACTGTTCATTCAGCGTGTCGGCATCCTCTGCCCGTCCAGCTGTACGTCTGCCTTGTGGTGCGGGTTCGGCGGCTTCTCCGAATGCTGCGATTTGTACCAGCATCGCCTTGGCCCTTGCGATGAGTGCATCACCATCATCGCCCTGCGTGCCCTTAACTGTAACAACGACAGATTCTCTGCCTTCGCCAAGGAATTCTATCCGTGTAAGCCCTTCCGTTGCATCTGGCGTTACCAATGTACCTAGAATTTGCATTTCGGCCTCCTCATTGTCGTTATCACGTGAACCCGGCTCGATCATTCCTTCCAGCGGAACAGGAACCAGTTCACCATCTGGCCGATAGTCTTTCAGGAGAGGATCCGCGGGTGGGACTGGACCTGCTGGTTGTTCGGCTTCTCCAGTATGCGACGGTGCTGCTGTCATCAGGCGTGAGTACTGCACCAGCAACTGTCTTGCTCGTGCGATAATCTCGCTATCGACCAGATCGCTGGGGTGTTCCAAACCTACCTCGACGTGATTTGCATCATCGGTGATAAATCCCACCGTCCTTTGATTACGGTGCTCCGCGCTTTGCCTGACGATAGTTTCCATAATCTTTGCCATGCATATTCCCCTGTGGTTTTGCTCAAGACGATTCCATCAGCGTGATAAGTACCTGCCTAAAAGAAAAGCCGCGCCTGCAGCATAAGCCATGTATGGCAGAGGGTTAGCTCGAATACGGCTCCTGAGTTCTTCCTGTGCCAATGACGGTGAATCAACCACAATATCTCTGGCGCCGGACGATAAAAGCATTGCCGATTCCTTTAAGCGCTCTATCTCATGTTTCAGAGCTGTCAGGCGAAACCCAAGTTCAGTATCTGCGCCGCGGCGATCAGTGAGAGGCTCATCGACTTTGCCAAGTACTTCGTCGGTGAGAGGCGTCTCCGAGCGGGCGGTAATGTCGACGAGATTTGGTATCGGTACTGTTGGGTCGTTTTGCATCGCTTCCTCTTGGAAATTAGATTTGATCGTTATACGGCTTCTTGTTTTCGCCCACTGCTTTGGCAAGGGCGCTGAAAGACAGATCGTCACCGCGTTGATTGGCTTCTTGAAGAAACCTGATTGGGAAAGTGACTGCATCGCGCTGGGGAGGCGTGAGGCTCTCAAAAAAACGCTCGTCGCTGGAGGCTGCAACTTCTGCAGCCTGGAGAGCGGTGTCAATTTCACCGTCTGAAAGTACGCCCTTGGCGATAAGCAGCTTATTCAGGGAAGCTATAGCAAGGCATATGCCCTGTATTTGAAGATTGCCGGTGTCCATCCTACGCTCCAAAAATATTCGCTAGAATATAGAAGTGGTGAACGCGAGCATGGTTCCATTATGGTCGGTGAGGAATCATTGGATCGGCAATCTCCAGCAATTGCAGATGTATAAGGTTGCTGTCGTGCTGCAGGTCAGCCGGTCCCGTTCATGACAGCCCGAGTGTTCGCAACAGACTTTCGAATGTGATCTCTGGCTGCTTGTCCGGTTGCCAAACCGGGCGCGTGGGGTCCATTGACGCTCGCTTGTGTATATTGCTAGGGCTATAGCCAAATTGCTGCGTAAAGGCGCGACTGAAGTTCGCAGCTGAATCAAAGCCGATTGCCAAACCAACTTCGGCGATTTTTCTTGTATCTGTGGGATCCGCCAACATGGCATGTGCTGCAGACAGGCGTCGCCGCCGAATATAGTTCGCAACGCCGCCGGACATTTCGAAAAGTTCGTAAAGCCGTGTTCTCGAGATCGCCAGTTCCCGTCCAAGAGCATCCGGCGTCAATTCAGGCGAGGCAAGATTGTTCAAAATGAAGCGTCTTGCTCGCGTTATCAATCCAATTTGCGAAATCTGATCGGTGGCGCCATCATGGTCTACCAAAGGAGTGATTGCATCAAACACCATCTCTTGAAGGCGTTCCTTGACACTCGGAAGATCATCATAAGTGAAACGATCAAGATTGGCTTCGACACTCGACATATGGTCAATTAAAAGTCTGGCTCGATGTCCCCCTAAAACGATGTTGTTCCTTGCCGTCGTCAGGCCGCCTCGAACGGCAAACACGTCGACCGGAATAATCAGGCTTAGCGAATCCGATGCCAACGCACGCCCGCTGAACGGATGGCCGAGTGACCGTATTTCAATCATTCCCGGTTCATTTTGTGCAACCCGTCCATTAACGCCGGTCCAGGTGCGACCGGCACGAAGGAGTGTGATCTGCCAATGGTCAATTGAACTGAATCGTACCGTATCCGGCGAGCGTTCATAACTGAAAGCTGGTGCAGTTTGCTGCAGGAACAACATGCCGCCCAAATTCCACACAATTTGTCGAGCGACAAACCCGTCTGCTAGATCAACATCATCCGGCAGACGCGTATCGGCCAGTGGGGCCATATATTCCTGCCAGGCAGGAAATTGCTCGCGTGCCGTTAATTTTTCCGTCTCAAAACGCAATGGAAGCAACGCAGGCGTTTTCAAGTCATCTTCGCCGACGGGATATTCCGTCACGCGTGGCCAACGACGTCGTTCCATCGACGTCTGCTTTGGTTGGGAATTATCACCATTGTCAGACATTACTGCCTCCCAGCCGAGACGCGAAGTTCGAACGCCGCCACCTATCACTACGATGGTAGATATTGCGTAGGTGTCTCAGCTCGTCTGCCAAATCTGCAGGGTTCGTCATCTTGAAAGATCGCTTCACACGCCATCCCTATCACGCAGACAGTAAACAAACTCAAAAACACCAAGTGAAAGGATCAGGAAATCTAGTTGTCGCATGTTCCGCTGTCATTTTACTTTGAGTTGTTCATAGATTTAAGTTGCCGCTTTAGGAATTTTACATAGAGAACTTTCTCTTTCATGTAGCACATGTGAATTCCTCCGCACCAAGTCAATCGATTGCCTTTTTGATGCCCGCCAGATCCTGAACCAGGAATGAACAAGTATTCCCGCAAGGCTTGGCAGCCTTTGTATGCGCGCGCGTCGCCACATCCGTTGGCCATCTAATTCATGCTTAATGCCCGCAGCACATGCAAATATGGACGTATTGAATAGTTTCCGGATTCCTCGATATCGATAGGAGGGGGCCTACACGATAATTAAAGCTATCCGCCGCAAATGTTGGGAGAGCTCTGTGGGTATCGTGTTCAATTCATCAAACTTTCCTTCTGATCGTGCCTCAAAAGCGCGGGTTCTTGTCGCTGGCGGTGCTGGGTTTCTGGGATCTCACCTTTGTGATCTTTTGCTGAGGGAAGGCCGGACGGTAGTCTGTGTCGATAATTTCTCTACAGGACGACTGGAAAACATCCGTCATCTGCTGCGCTTTGACACGTTCAGCTATGTGCGCCACGACATCATTGATCCGATCGATCTTCCGGTCGACGAAATATACAATCTCGCTTGTCCGGCGTCACCGCCGCACTATCAAGCAGATCCAATCCATACGATGAAGACCAATGTGATTGGTTCACTGAATCTTCTCCAACTCGCCGCTCGTTATCAGGCCCGGATTTTTCAAGCTTCTACCTCGGAAGTGTATGGCGACCCGCATGTGCACCCACAGCCAGAGAGCTATTGGGGCAATGTCAATTCTTTCGGCCCGCGCTCCTGTTATGATGAAGGCAAGCGTTGTGCCGAAACCCTTTTTTACGACTTCCATAAACAACATGGTGTCGACATCCGTATCGTGCGCATTTTCAATACCTACGGACCACGCATGCGTCCCGATGATGGGCGAGTCGTATCAAATTTCATCACACAGGCGCTTCGGGGTAAAGATATAACCGTGTATGGTGACGGATCTCAGACCCGTTCCTTCTGTTACGTTGACGATCTCATTGATGGCTTTAGCCGGTTGATGTATAGCCCTCGCGCCATTCATACGCCGGTTAATATTGGTAATCCTGGTGAATTCACCGTGCGTGAATTGGCCGAGCAGATTGTCGCGATGACAGGCTCCTCATCCAAAATCGTCTATCACCCTCTTCCTACAGACGATCCTCGCCAACGCCGTCCTGATATTACGTTGGCGGAGCGGGACCTCGGGTGGGCGCCGAAAATTGCGCTGACGGAAGGTCTGAAATCGACAATAACCTATTTCGAACGCCAGCTCGTCAGACCCAATGGGGAACTTGCGGAGGTGGCATGATGAACGCAAAGAACGTCATCGTCGTTGGCGGAGCAGGCTTTATTGGAAGTCACACCGCCAAGCTGCTGTCGAGGCAGGGTTACAGCCCTGTGGTTTATGACAATCTCTCGACAGGGCATCTTGCATCCATACGTTGGGGCACCTTCATAGAAGGTGACATTCTCGACACGCAGCGGCTTACCGACGTTATCGAAGATCACGACCCGATCGCCGTAATTCATTTCGCCGCCTCTGCCTATGTCGGTGAATCCGTCGAGAACCCGGCTAAATATTATCGCAATAATGTTAGCGGGACGCAGTCGCTTCTGGATGCTTGCCGTCTCGCAGGTGCACGCAATGTCATCTTTTCGTCGAGCTGTGCAACCTATGGTATCCCCGATCAATTGCCCATTCGTGAAGCCGAGGTGCAACACCCCATAAATCCCTATGGCCGAACCAAGCTGATTGCGGAGCAAATGCTCGCCGATTATTCGGCTGCCTATGACCTGCAATATGTGGCGCTGCGTTATTTCAATGCCTCCGGGGCGGACATCGACGGCGAAATCGGCGAGAAACATGATCCGGAAACGCATCTCATTCCGCGAGCCATGATGGCTGCAGCGGGCAGTATCGACTTTTTAGAAGTCTTTGGCAGTGATTATGACACGCCTGACGGCACCTGCATTCGTGATTACATCCATGTCGCCGACCTAGCGCGCGCGCACGTGCTGGCAGTCGAACATCTGGTCAACGGCGGTAGCAATCTCGCAATCAATCTCGGCACTGGACACGGAACGTCAATCAAGGACATTCTCGACGCGATCAAGCGTCTGACGGGACGCAACGTACCCGTTGAAATGCGTGCTCGTCGTGCTGGCGATCCTCCGGCGCTTTATGCTGATCCAGCACTTGCAGCAGAAAAGCTAGGTTTTCAGACGTTTTACTCCGATCTTGATACGATCATCCGCACCGCTGCGCCCTTCTTCGGCTTGAAGGTGCTGGCATGAAAGCCCATCGGACAATATTTGAGGCGGCCCCAGATGAGCCTTTGATGGTTCCCGTTTTTACCGGCTGGCGGCGGGCGGAGTATTTGTTCGGGGCACTGTTGTGGGCTGCAGCGCTTTGTTACTTTTGGTACTGGTGGTTTGATCCTGCCAATCATGTAAATCTTGCGGGCTCAATTCTGGTTACGGCCATTCTGGCCTGGGTAACATTATTGCCTGCTTACTTCATCGTTCTGTTTTTTCGGGCACGTCGCCCTAATGGTCCGTTGAAGCTACCGGCGCTAAGCCGCATCGCTATGGTGGTGACCAAGGCGCCGTCGGAACCCTTTGAAATTGTGGCCGAGACTTTGTGCGCCATGCTGGCTCAAGATGTTCCGCATGACACATGGCTTGCCGATGAGGATCCATCTCCTGCAACGCTCGCTTGGTGCGAAAAACATGGTGTTTTTGTTTCCACACGTAAGGGACGCGAGGACTACCATCGCCAAACTTGGCCGCGACGCACGCGCTGCAAAGAAGGTAATCTCGCTTTCTTTTACGACCATTACGGTTATGATTTTTACGATTTCGTAGTGCAACTCGATGCGGATCACGTACCCGAGGCAGACTATCTGTTCCACATGCTGCGCCCCTTTGCCGATGAGGCTGTAGGCTATGTTTCAGCGCCCAGCATTTGCGATCGCAATGCGCGTGAGAGCTGGTCAGCGCGCGGCCGACTTTATGCTGAAGCCAGCATGCACGGATCATTGCAGGCTGGTTACAATAATGGTTTGGCTCCGCTTTGCATCGGTTCGCACTATGCGGTGCGCACGGCGGCACTTAAAGAAATTGGCGGTCTTGGACCGGAATTGGCAGAGGATCACTCGACCACACTGATGATGAATGCCTATGGCTGGCGCGGCGTGCATGCACTTGACGCTATTGCACATGGTGACGGGCCGCGCACCTTTGCCGATCTCATCACGCAGGAGTTTCAGTGGTCGCGCAGTCTCATGATGATTCTGCTCCAGTATTCACCAAAATTGGTTGGCAAGTTACCGCCGCGATTGAAGTTCCAGTTTTTGTTCTCGCAGTTCTGGTATCCGCTATTTTCCCTTTTCATGGCGTTAATGTTTGTCTTGCCGATCATTGCGCTGATGGTAGGAGACAGCTTCGTTGCAGTCACCTATCCTGCCTTCCTGGACCATTTTCTGCCTCAGGCGATCATGCTGATTGTTCTGGCTTATCGCTGGCGCGCGTCTGGCACGTTCCGCTCGTATGATGCAAAAATACTGAGCATGGAAATGACCTTGTTCTTGTTTGCGCGCTGGCCATGGGCGCTCGCTGGAACCCTGGCGGCACTTCGGGATTGGTCAACCGGCTCATTCGTGGATTTCCGCGTCACGCCGAAGGGAGCTTCCGAAGTCGATCCACTGCCATTCCGTGTTCTGGCTCCTTATGGGTTCTTGGCGGTTCTCTCCATCCTGCCAGTAATACTCATCCCAGATGCAAGTGACAGCAGCCGTGGCTTCTATGTGTTCGCCATCATCAACGCCGTGATTTATGCGTTGCTCCTGTTTGTTATCGTTTTGCAGCATGCGCGGGAGAACACCGTCCGTTACCGTACGCGAGTTTATCGCCCGGCGGTTGCGGCAAGCCTTCTTGCTCTTCTGGCTCTGCCAAGCTTTGCAACCATTGAACGGGGCCGCGATGGCGTTGAGGCGCTCGCATGGGGAACCCAAAGCTTCTCTCTATTTGATGACCGCTTTGCCGTTGCCGGCGCAGGTGTCGGCGGACGCGATGTTCACAAGACCATATTCAATCCGCGTTGGCGCACCAACGACCGCAACAACTTGAAACAACAGTAAAGGCAGTCAACACATGAAAATCGCAGTCATAGGAACAGGCTACGTTGGATTGGTCAGCGGGACTTGCTTCGCCGCCTGGGGCCACGAGGTGGTATGCGTCGATAAGAACGCACAGAAAATAAACAATTTGGAACGCGGAATCGTACCGATTTACGAGCCGGGTCTGGACGAGTTGGTGGAACGCAATTCAGCGGCGGGCCGGTTAAGATTTACATGTAATCTAGCGGAAGCGTTGGCGGGGGCATCGATTATTTTCATTGCAGTGGGCACACCGCCGCGCGCTGGCCACGGGGATGCCGATCTGTCCTTCGTTTACATGGCCGCTCGGGAACTGGCGCCACTCATTGATGACGATGCTGTCGTGGTCATCAAATCAACGGTCCCGGTGGGAACCGGAGATGTTGTGCAAAAGATCATTGAGTCGGTGCGCAAAACCGGCACTTTCTCAGTTGCGTCCAATCCTGAATTCTTGCGTGAGGGCGTCGCTATCCGTGACTTTCTCGAGCCAGACCGTGTCGTGATCGGAGTCGAAGATGAGCGTGGCCGCAAGGTCCTCATGGAACTTTATAGTGCGCCGCTCGAAGCACGCAAGACGCCCATCGTGGTCACCCAGCGCCGGACTTCGGAACTGATCAAATATGCCGCCAACGCGTTTCTTGCGACAAAAATCACCTTTATCAATGAACTTGCTGATCTTTGCGAGCAGGTTGGCAGTAATGTCAGTGAATTGGCGCTAGGCATGGGCCTCGATAAGCGCATTGGAACAAGCTTCCTCAATGCAGGGCCTGGCTATGGCGGTTCTTGTTTTCCAAAAGATACAATGGCGCTTTTACGTACAGCCCAAGACTATGGTGTGGCTGTCCGCATTGTTGAAGAAACGGTCACCGCCAATGAGGCGCGCAAACGTCGCATGGCCTTGAAGGTTGTTGATGCTCTGGACGGTGATATCGAAGGCCGAACGATAGCGGTTCTAGGTCTTACTTTCAAACCCGATACCGATGACATGCGTGACGCACCTTCGGTTCCACTTATCGAAACCCTGCAACGTTTTGGCGCTGTTATTCGCGCCCATGATCCTGTGGGTATGGAAAATGCCAGTCGCATCCTCTCAGATGTCGAGTTTTTTGACGATGCCTATGAATGCGCGCACAACGCCGATGCGGTCGTCGTCATTACGGAATGGGATAGCATCCGCAAAATTGATCTTGCACGTCTGAAGCAGACCATGCGTCAGGCAGTATTGATCGACCTCAGAAATGCTTTTGAACAGGGCGTCGCTGAGGGAATTGGGTTTCGTGTATCAGCCATCGGTCAATCGACGACAGCTCGATTTGATAAAAATACTTCCGCCGCGATTCATAAAGGACGCAAAGCGGAAAAGCCTCATCTCGAGATAGCAGGAGTTTCCAATGACAATCGCTAGAACTGGAAAGATTCGGACAGGCTTTCGCACAATAACAGCAATTGTCTGCGCCTTGACTTGGGTTTCCACGCCAGCGACTGCAGCGCGAGCGTCTGAACAGCCGGGAACTCGCCCCATGATGGCTTTCGAAATCTACAATCTTTATAAAAACAAGAGCTGGCAGTGGGACGACGGCGCCGGTCATATGACTGATGCAGGACGGCAATTCAGTGCATGGGCCGATGGTGAAAAAGGCGAATCCTGGGCTGAAGGGCGTTGGGTCATCTCTGAGACAGGCCTGTTGTGTTTCAACGCAACATGGCATTCCAAACAGGGTTCGTTTCCGGCCAAGTCCTGTTTTTCACATCGTGTCGGCAATGGAACAATCTACCAGAAGCGCGAGCCAGATGGTGAATGGTATGTATTCAGGCACACCGAAGCCCGCGAAAACGATGAAGCGAGTAAGCTGATTTCCGCCGATCTCGTTTCTCAAAAACGTGACAGCATTAAAACCGCGCTTGGCGCGGAACAATTATCCAAACAATAAGAAAAGGAGGGGGAGATGAAACATCTCTTTAAATTAACCGCAGCTTTGTTGTGCGGTGCGTGCGTTTCCGGTGGCGTTTATGCTGCCAGCGGGGTCTCAGGAGCAAGTATCGATAGCCGCAATCCGTTTCACGACAAACGGCCCGTCATCGCGGCTGATGCTGTGACGCCAGGTGCGTATGATCCTCATGGAGACTTTACCAATGATACCAACTCCAAGATCGAACACCTGTTTCTTCCTTGGGAGGACGTGGATCTTGCGACGCTCAGTGCCGCAGACACTTATGCGCGTGAGCGGGGAAGGTCGCTGCTGATCACTGTCGAGCCTTGGTCGTGGGCACGCGACTGGCGCGTCAGCCCGGAGGATTTGCTTAGCGGGATTCTCGCTGGACGGTATGACTCAAACATGTCTGCGGTCTGCTCAGCTGCAGCGAAATTGAAAAGCCCTGTTACCATTCGTTGGGCGCAGGAAATGGAGGATAATGACGGACAGTTTACTTGGGCCTTCTGGAAGCCTGATGGTTATGTAAAGGCATACAGACATGTAAACAATGTATGCCGAAAAGAACTCCCGTCAGCCAAATATATGTGGTCGCCGAAAGGAGAGGAAGGTTTGGAAGCCTACTATCCGGGCGATGAATATGTCGACATTATTGGTCTGTCCGTCTTTGGATATCAGCCCTATGACAAACTGGAAGTCGGTCACGATACAACATTTGTTGAGCGTACAGGCCCTGGATATGCTCGTGTGGCAGCATTTGGCAAACCAATCGCTATCGCGGAGTTAGGCTATGAAGGCGATGACGAGTATGTTCGCAATTGGGCTGCGGAAGCAAACAAGCCGCATGCTGAGTTTCCTGCCATGACAGCAGTTGTCTACTTCAATGATCGTGAAGTCTACAATTGGCCGAGAAATGTTGGTCGGCCTGATTGGCGCGTCGCCAACCATCCGTTGGATTGATCGCCGACGGTCACATGGCGGTTCGACGATTTTATCTGTCGGCGATCCGCTTCCACCTTTGTGTTCATGCGATTCCTATGAGGGAGCCTTAAGACTCTCGCGGGATCCGATCTGTTAGTCAGGAAAATAAAATGTATCCGATCCGTTCAATTATCGTAAGTTCGGCGTTTTCCGTTCTATTGCTGGCAGGCAATGCCGGCGCTGCATCCAAAGCAGAAACTGACGACGCGACGGCAAAACTTGCCACTGCAGCGTCGCCGATGAAGGCCACGGCGCTCGAAAAGCTTTATGCCGGGCATACGTGGAAATGGAAAACCGGTGGCGGTTTCTTTTCCAATGATCAAAAGAAGTTTGCTGCATGGTCGCGTAAGGGCGCAGCATGGTCCTATGGCGAGGGACGTTGGTATACTACCAACGGAGGAAAACTCTGCCTGCGGGCTCTGTGGTCCAGTAAAGAGGGAGGAAGTGGTGCTGTCACATGTTTCCTGCATCGGGAAAAGGATGGCGTCATCTATCAAAAGCCAAATCTGGGCGGCAGTTGGTATGTATTCCGGCACAATCCCGCTCAAGAAGGCGATGAAGCGCTCAAACTGGTCGAAGGCGATCGGGTGAGCAAGGAAGTGTCTCGTCTCAAGGGCATTCGCTGACAATAAATATCTTGCTGCGCGCATGCTTAGAGCCTTTGTTGCTTCTATTTAAACAAGAAAGGCTCTAGGCGCGACTGCCCTGTTGCAAAGTCCGCTTATGCGTCTGGTCGCTTGAAAACACCTGGATTGTAGCAACGCGACTTTTGTCCAAAGCCGCTTGGTGTACACACATACGGATTGCTGTTTATATATCGCGAAGCAGATACCTTTATGATTTTGCCAATAGGCTTCTTCGCATAACGTACTTCGTTGTTAACCCGATATTTGACGAGATAAACTGTCCGGGTTTCTTCTTTTGGTTTGCGGATTTCTCCGGCTTGTGCATTTAGGCTGAGAACAGAAACTGTCAGCCCGATTGCTGTTGCCACTACCCATTTTAGAGTATTCTGGCGAGTCATGGAAAATATCATTAGGTAGCCTCCAATGTTCTTATTCTGGAGCCTACTCTAATCAACAGGATTTAATGTTCCGCTCGAACTATCGTGTCAATTTTATGCAAATTCTTGCTTTTACATCTATGCGCGAGGGCTCATTAGACACCGGAACGGACTATACACGGAACTTGCTGTTGCCCGCTACGTTTATGAAAACGCAGTCCGAATACGGGATTAGAAAATGTCTGTCAGTGATTGGCGATTACCAGAACGATTTAACTTTTATGGACATTCCATTGCTTGGGGTGTGCTCGGAAACGGTCCTCCAGCGGTAGTCCTTCACGGCACACCGTTTTCTTCGGTTGTGTGGCGTCGCATCGTACCATGGCTCGCCAATGAACGGCGTATATTTTACTTCGACATGCTCGGCTACGGCCATTCCGACAAACCTGATGCCGACGTATCACGCGGCGTGCAAAATGAGTTGTTTGCCGCTCTTGTTCATCATTGGGGCATTGATTTACCCGATATCGTTGCCCATGACTTCGGTGGCTCGACGGCCTTGCGCGCGCAGCTATTGAATGGATTAAACTATCGATCGCTCGTTCTGATCGATCCAGTTGCGATAAGCCCTCAGGGCTCGCCCCTGGTGCAGGCTGCCAAGGCGCATGAGCAGATATTTGCCGGACTGCCAGCATATCTGCACGAAGCAATGCTGCGAGCCTATATCGGCACCGCTGTCGTCAATACTTTGCGTGAGGACGAGATGCAGCTCTATCTGGCGCCATGGCTTGGGGACAATGGCCAGAAAGCATTCTGGCGGCAGGTCGCCCAGATGGATGATAAATACAGCGAGGAAATAGAATGGCGCTTCGCAGAAATGCGCTGTCCGGCAATAATAATATGGGGCGAGGAAGATGAATGGATTCCGATTGCCGACGGACATGAGCTGGCGCGCCGCATGAATGTATCATTAACGCCAGTGCCGAATGCAAAGCACCTGGTGCAGGAGGATGCACCAGAAGCGATCGTCGGGAAGACGCTGCAATTTTGGAAAGCAGCTTGATTTGAGAATTGCCAGTTCCGTCAACGCAAGTGCGCATTTGACAATGTCACGCCGGAGTCACGGGGACCAAGATATTAATTAATTATTAAATAAAAATCATGAGCCGCGTCGTTCGACGATAGCGCGCATAGCATTGGCAGGGGCATAATGACAAATCTTACCTTTCAGCCGGTAATTGTGGAAAGTAATCACTTTGGCAGAAATGAGACGATTGCATCCATACGTGATGCTGCATCGTTTTTACTGTCCGGGTGGCCGAAGAAGAAAGCCTCTCTTTATATGGAGGCCCGTGTCCTATGCTACGAAGCCCAAACGGGGATTGCTTCGGTGGAAGCAGCGAGACTTATCTTTGTAGAGGCGGCGATTGAAGCCGACATCTACGTTAAGGAAGTCCGCTAGAGCAAATTTGTTTTATAGCGCCCATTCTGTTTGTGAATGGCAACCAAACCGCTTTGTTGGACAGCTTCGTCTGAATGATAACATTCATGTTGCTGTCTTCGGCGTGGATTGTCTCATTGTTCGAGAAACAAATGGGCTTATGCATATCTGCAATTAGCGAACCCAACACCAACCGAACATGCATCCTTTGATGACGACCTTCTGGGTGACCGCAAAGGGATGGTTTTCAGGTAGCGCAATCCGGATCAGCCGGGATCGATCGCGTGGGCGCAATAAATTTTGAAACTCAGCAGGCAGAGCATCGGCAATCGGCAATACTTTTTCAACAGTTCCTATCGACCGCTCGCTGCCGCCACTTACCTGAAGCCTCATGCCCTTGGTGACAGGAAAGAGATACTCATCTGGCAAGTAAGCAAACAGGTAAGCCTTCCCGCCATTGATTTGCAGCATTTCATCGCCCAGACGAACGACCTGGCCCGGAACAGGAACTTTTGAGCCCACTACACCCGAAACTGCTGCCGTTACCTTGCCGTCTCCATAGATTGTTTTCATCTTGTGAACTGCGTTGGACGCAACCTGTCGTGACTCTCCAACCACTTGGAGTTCGTTTGCAGTGACCTGTAACTCCGCTTGAAGTTGAGCATAGCGTTCTGCGGCGTTGTAGTTGGCCGTCAAGGCTTCATCCCTTCGATTTGCAAGCACAAGTCCTCGCGTCGATACCCGATCGAGCCGCAAGATTGCGTCGTTGCTTTCATGTGCTGACCGCTCTGCCAGGGGCAATAGTGATTTGTTCTTGGCTGCCTTCCCTCGAAGTTCTCCCTCTCGCACTGCGAGTTCACTTGTGCGTACCGAGAGCTCTGCGATCTCTTTCACCATGTCGAATGAGGTGAGCTGAAGAAGAGGGGTTCCCTGCGTCACACTATCGCCCTCACTCACCAACACCTTGTCCACTGTGGCAGGATAGCTGGCAGATACAATGTAGCGCTCTGCCAGTACGATGCCGTCGGCCGACAAGATAAACATGCCGCCGACAAGGTAGTTCGCGAGCGTTAGCACCAGTGCTGCCAACATCAAGAGATAGACAAATCTGCTCAGGCGGCCGGATCCCTTTCGTTGTTGCCGATCGAGGTTGTCAATGCGCGGGCGTTTGCGAATGTACTTCATTGTGTCACCTTACCACGCACGCTCATGGCGCACTTTTTCCGGCGTGTAGTTATCGCGATGTGAACCTCGAAAAAACCACTCATCGATATAAGCCAGCAAGCGCACCGAACGCATGCCGTAGGACATGAAGATGGAGTAACCAGGAAGGAACAGAAGATTGCGCCAGAAGCTTGCGCGCCCCGTTGTCCAGCACGCCAGAGCAAGCATGAAGGCGTCCAGAACAAGCAAGGCGATTTGCATCGCGACGAGAATCGGAATGGCAAGTGCACCGAAGTTGATTGCCAGCCACGATAAATAGATCGGGAAAATGACCGTGCCAGCCACGCCGAATACCAGAAAATCCCATTGATGAAACGCTTCGGCCCATTTGAACTTGCGGTCAAACGGATTAAGCAGCCGACGGTGCTTTCTAAACCGGATCCATACTGCGTCACGCTCCCAACGCAGCCGCTGCCTGATGTAGGCGTAAAAAGTTGCCGGCACATCTGTATAGCACACGGCATTTGGCACATATCCGATGTGCCATCCAGCCCGACGGAGCCGCAGCGTGACATCGAGATCTTCGCCGCCGCCAACGTCTAGGCCGCCGATTTCATCAAGAGCTGTTCTGCGAAAAGCGCTGAAAGCGCCGGATGCGCAGGTTATTTGACCAATTGCTGCGCTGAACCGCTTTCCAACCGAAATTGACTCCAGATATTCTATTTCCTGAAACTGTGAAACAAGACTGACACCGCCGTTACGTGGCGCAATGTCTCCGCACGCTGCTCCGATCCGTTCGTCGGCAAACGGCTCCAACAGGCGCTCAATTGCAAAACGGTCAAATGAACAATCGCAATCGATGTTAATAATAATGTCCCCATGGGCTATGGAGCATGCCAAATTGGTCCCGCTTGCTTTACCCCCGCGAATTCCGGTAGAAAGAATACAAGATCCCAAACCCTTTTGAACCATTTTACTGGCGACTTTGTTCATTCCGTCTGTTGAACCGTCGCTGACTATAATGATGTCGAAATCAAGAAATGACTGCTCCATCAAGGAATTGACGCAGGCGCCGATTGAGTCAGCTTCGTTGTGGCCAATAAGGACGACGCTGACGCTGGTCGATCGGGATAGAGACCTGTCTCTGTTATCACTCTCCTGATGCCGCAAGCTCATGGCAGCTATTGCAAAGGGCACGACATATCGGGGAACGTCGAATATGAGCGTGTACCAGAAGACGGTAACCAAACTCGAGCCAGTTTGGGCCAGGAGAAATGACACGCCGATTTCAAGGTCGGTCACGACAGTGCTTTTTCGCGTGTGCCCCACAAAACGAGCAGGGTGGGGTTCAGTTTATCGGAAAGAACAGACTCGGCATGGTCAAGCGCCTCTTTCAAATAGGCTGTAAAACCGGATTCGTCGCATCCGAAAAAGAGGACATACTCCCGCTCACGAGACGAATATACAGATCCCACTTCGCCAAGAATGCCTTGAAGATTATCTGCAAGTAGTTTCCGCATCGCAATGAAGTCGCTTTCACCTCGTGTTTTGAGCACATGGTCACGGCAATCGTAGTGAACCTCAGCCAGCGTGAAATCCGATGCTGCGCCGGTTAAGGAAGAAAGCTGCGCAATCTTCTTTTGCAGCTCTTCCGGAAGATAACGAAGTTGAGCAATCGGAAATCGATTGATGTCTTCGCCATCGTTGGAAAGCAGGGCAGTGGATTGGTTGGACAAAGAATAGGAAAATACATCCGCTACGCTGACCGCATCGCCGGTGACATGCATCCCGCAATCCTGGCACAGAAAACCAATGACGGGCTCGGAAGTCGTGTTCTTGCACCGGGCGCACACCTGAATCTGTCCCGGCTTGTCATAATCCTTGCCATAGTGGCGTAATTGCTTGCTACATTTGGGACATATAAGCGCCGTTCCGCGGCGGAATTCTGCCTCAGGACTTAGTTGGGCGCAGCTATAGTGGTGGATCAGATCTGCTTCTGCTAGTTGTGGCGATCGACAGGCAGGGCATTCTTCCCTGACAGTCAATCGGTGGGATTGGCAACCGGCGCATTTATAGTATCTCTCGAAAAAACTGCGCTCAAGCCATCCTTTGTTGGCGAGTGCCTCCGCGACCATGGTTGCAGAAGCTGTATTAGAAAAACCCTTATATGCGTAATAGTACGGCGAATTGGGCTGTCTGACCGGGGTTAGATCTTCTCCGGAAACGAACAAATAAGCCATCATTCTTACGGCGGGTGCGGTGGGCGACAGAAATCTGCTTGATAAGCGCGCGCGGCGGTCGCGAAATTTTCTAATGCAGCTTGCAGTCTCAACCCATGATTTGGGATCCTTCAGGCTAAAATCCACGTCAGCAACTACGCTTGGTTTGCCGGAAATGTTCACCACCGGAACAAGAAACAGATCTCTTGCGCTTCGAAATCTTTCCAGACCGAATGATTGTCTTTCGTTCGTAAGTAAAACTGCATCAATGTCATTATTATCGACGACGGAAAATACTTCGCGAAAGTAGCGGGAATGTGGAATGACCGTGTCAGGATAGAATGCTATTTGAGGGATGCGCAGGTTAAATTCTTGCCATACGGATCGGCACTGATCCACCACGGGATGTCGGTCGATGAAAGCCCGGTTTTCATGTGGAGCAGTACTTTCAAGCAAGGATATGTTGCTGTTTGACACGGTACACCTTTTCGGACTCTGTTGAGCCGGACACAAGTATAAATTAAAGCTGCGGTATCATATATTATGATATTGTTTGGAATTTTAGTAAACTCTTCGTAAAAATCAGTGTCAAGTAACTTGTTATGGGATCAATATATTTGTGCACGGGTAGTTAGTACCTAATATTTAGCTTAATACTGCGATTGATTGTCTTGTCCGCATAAATGAAGCGCCGTGTCCAAGGGCGGGCGGTTTGTAACTCAAGGTCAGATCATGCCGCTCATTATCAATCAGCAAGCATCCTCGTTAAAACACACACCGCGAGCACATCAATGCCTGTCATTTTCCACAGAGATGGAACACTGACAGTTATTTCTGTAGTTCGCCGAATTTTTAGCAAGCCGTTCTTTGACGGTTCAACAGTTAAGGGAAAATCTGGGTGGCTCTGAAACTAGATGGTCTTCCGTGTGTCGAAGGTCGTCTTTTTGCAATGGAGGCACTTTCTCAAAATGGGCTATGCACTCAGTTTACTCGATAAAAGTCCGGTTTTTAACGGTGAGCCATCCAGTGCTGCTCTGAAAAGGACTGTCGCTTTGGCCCGGCAGGCAGAAGAGTGGGGCTTTCGTCGTTTTTGGGTCGCCGAGCATCATGATACACCGGACGTCGCCAGTTCATCGCCTGAAATACTAATCGCTTTCATTGCTGCACACACGTCCCGGATTCGTATTGGTTCGGGTGGTGTCATGCTGCAGCATTACAGCCCATACAAGATTGCCGAGAATTTCAATGTGTTGGCGAATCTTGCGCCGGGCCGCATTGATCTTGGAGTCGGAAAAGCCCCGGGAGGTCTTCCGTTTTCGACCCGAGCTTTACAAGGTTTGAACCCACGCACAGAAAAGCAGGATTTTGCGGCGCAACTTGAACAATTGAGTGCGTTCCTCAAGGAAGGTTTGCCGGAAAACGATCCTTTGGCAAGCGTCAGAGCAACGCCTATCCCGGCACATGCAGCTGAACGGTTTCTGCTGGGAGCAAGCCCCGACAGTGCTGCGCTGGCGGCCAAACAAGGCTGGGACTTCGTCTTCGCCAGCCATTTGAACGGCGACGAAGAAGTGTTGAAGCGGACTTTGGATACTTATGTGGAAAAGGCGCGGGGGCAAAAACCGCTGCTGGCCATTGGTGTTGTTGCCGCTGAAACCGATAGAGAAGCGGAACGGCTTGTAGGTGATATCAAGCACTTTAAGGTGCATGTGGACGGTGGCCAAAGCGTAACTGTCGGAAGTGTCGAACAAGCTGAGGAATATGCACGACAAGCTGGCGTGAGCAATTATCGCATCGAGAAGAAAACGCCAAATGTCATTCGCGGCTCTGCGCATAAGGTGCTTGGAGAGCTCGATCGCCTGCACGAACGCTTCGGTATCGGCGAATTTATCATAGACACGCCCATACGCGATGCCGCCAAGCGCCTTTCGTCAATAAAAATTTTGGCTCAAGCACAATATGCGCTTGCTGCGTGATCCTGGAGAGTTGCAATGAGTAAGAAGCCAATCCATTTCGGCATCATGCTGCAAGGTCCGGGTGGCCATATGAATTCCTGGAAACATCCAAGTTCGCCGCCGGATGCAAGCGTGAATTTTCCGTTCTATCTCGAACAGGCACGCAAGGCGGAAAGTGTGGGTATTGCCTTTGCGTTCATCGCGGATGGACTTTACATCAACGAAAAATCCATCCCGCATTTTCTCAATCGTTTCGAACCCATTGCCATCCTGTCAGCGCTGGCAGCCACTACGACAAAGCTCGGACTCGTTGGAACATTATCGACGTCCTATAGCGATCCATTTACAGTAGCTCGGCAGTTCGGCTCGATTGACAAGATCAGCAATGGCCGTGCGGGTTGGAACGCGGTGACATCTCCGCTTGAGGGATCCGGCAAGAATTATGGGCGAGATCACCCCGATCATGCGCTGCGCTACGAAATAGCCGAAGAGCATCTTGATGTCGTAAAGGGGCTTTGGGATTCATGGGACGATGATGCCTTTACGCGCGATCGAACAACCGGGCAGTTTTTCGATCGCACCAAGTTGCACAAGCTGGATCATCATGGCCGCTTCTTCAACTCGGAAGGACCTTTGAATATTGGACGTTCAAAGCAGGGGCAGCCGGTCGTCTTTCAGGCGGGCGCCTCTGACGATGGCATCAAGCTGGCTGGAAAGCATGCGGACGGTGTTTTCACAAATCTTGTGCCTATTGAAGACGCGCAGGTTCTTTACCGACAGTTGAAGGAAAGCGCTGTCGCCAGTGGCCGCAACCCCGATGAAATCCTCATTTTCCCGGGTATTGCGCCGATCGTTGGATCGACAGAAGAAGAGGCCGAAGCCAAATATCGGGAAATTCGAGATCTAGTTACGATAGATGAGGCGCTCGCCTATCTGGGTCGCTTCTTCGATCATCATGATTTCAGCGTCTATTCCCTTGATGAACCGTTTCCCGAACTTGGCGATATTGGCAAGAATAATTTCCGCTCGACCACGGACCGGATAAAGCGTGACGCCAAGGCAAAAGCTCAAACCCTGCGCGAGGTTGCTCTCGAAGTTACCACTCCGCGCAACGGTTTCACGGGAACACCAGAAAAAGTGGCGGACGAACTGATCCGCTGGATAGAGAATGGTGCCGCCGACGGTTTCATTCTGGGTTTCCAGATTCTTGCCACCGGGCTTGATGATTTTGCTCGCGAAGTTCTGCCGATCCTGGAAGCTCGAGGCTATCATCGTTCAAGCCTGGTGGGCAGTACCTTGCGTGACCATCTCGGTTTGCCGTTCCGTCGAAGTCGTTACGCCAAACAAACTGTTGCCGTAACGACAAGTCCAGCTGTGAAGGAATCTGTCTAAATGGCTTCGGCTCCCGATAGCGTTCAGGAGGCATTGGAGCACGCGCTTGGTGAAGCAATCGAGCTGCGCCATGACCTCCATCGTCATCCCGAACTGGCCTATGAGGAGCATCGCACTAGCGAACTTGTCGCGGGTAAACTTCGTGCGTGGGGCTACGACGTCACAACCGGCATTGGTGGTACTGGCGTTGTGGGAAAGTTGCAAAATGGCAATGGACCGAAAACTTTAGGCATACGCGCTGATATGGATGCATTGCCGATAGAGGAAGCAACAGGCCTTCCCTATGCCAGCTCCTTCAAGAGAAAAATGCATGCTTGCGGCCATGATGGTCACACGACCATTCTTCTTCATAGCGCTCGTTATCTTGCGGAAACACGCAATTTTTCAGGCACATTGAATCTTATTTTTCAACCAGCGGAAGAGGGTGGTGCAGGTGCTCGCCGTATGATCAAGGAAGGGCTCTTTGAAAGGTTCCCGTGTGATGCTGTCTTCGGCCTGCACAATTGGCCTGGAATCCCTATAGGCCAATTTGGCTTTCTCACTGGACCTGCCATGGCCTCCGTCGATCTGGTCAAAGTCCGTATCGTTGGCAAAGGCGGTCATGGAGCACGACCGCAGGAAACGATAGATCCAGTCGTGGCTAGTGCGTCATTTATTCTTGCGCTGCAGAGCATCGTTTCGCGCAACATTGATCCGCTGGATGCTGCTGTTGTCACAGTTGGGACCATTCATGCTGGCATAGCGCCAAACGTCATCCCGGATAGCGTCGAGCTCGAGCTGACCGTACGGACTTTCCGAGCCGACGTGCGAGAGCACATCAAGAAACGTATTACGGTATTGGCTCGGTCACAGGCCGAAAGCTATGGCGCCTCCGCCGAAGTAGATTACCCCCGCGGCTATCCGGTTCTTGTCAATCACCCCGCCGAGACGGAATTTGCGCGCCAGACAGCAATCAACCATTTCGGCGTGGACCGGATCGAAAGCAATTTCCGCCCGATATCGGCAAGCGAAGATTTTGCGTTCATGCTTGAAGCGCGGCCCGGTAGCTATCTTTTTATCGGTAACGGCGACAGTGCGCCACTCCATAGCTCCCACTACAACTTCAATGACGACATCATCCTTCCGGCTGCCCGCTACTGGGTCAAGCTGACTGAAGACTACCTCAGCAAGAAGCCAACTTGAACTGCGAAAGGCGCCAGCCATGACTGACGTGTTTGTTTACACCACCCCAGACGACGAGCGTTCACAGCCACTTATCGAAGCCCTTATTGAGGAATATGAAGGCCGGTATGGAAACTATTTCGGCGAGCCCGCCCGCAACGAACTCAGCCGCTATCCAGCATCATATTTCGCACAACCGGATGGTGCATTTCTCTTGCTCCTGCGCGATGGCAAAACCATTGGCGGGGGTGCCTTCAAGCGCTATGACGAACGTACCGCCGAGTTAAAGCGCATCTGGACTCATGCCGATCTGCGCAAGCAGGGCTTGGCCCGAAAAGTCGTTTATGAACTTGAGGCGCAGGCATCACGTCAAGGTTATTCGCGCATTTATCTTACCACCGGGTTTCGACAACCAGAGGCCACTCAGCTCTATCTGAGATCCGGCTACACGGCGCTATTTGATGTTGATGTCGATCCCGAAATCTACGGTCACTTGGCTTTCGAGAAAGACATCAGTCATCTGGGGATTGGCGGGTTGCCAATCGTCGACAAGCTTTCCAAAACCACAACACAAGCTGCCTGAGAGCGGGATTTGGAGCTCATCCCGCGCTTACCGCGATAATGGGATTTCATACTCAAGAAACGACAAACTTTGCAACAAAGCTTCCCATTATCCACCTCATACGCAGCATCCATCTTTGACTATAATCTCTAAAAACTACTAAATCAGTCGAGTAAAAAATAATCCGATCGAAATATTCTTATCGTGTTGGATTCTCGGCAAAAGTGGTTTTAAGAGGAACGCAACCATATGGCGATCGCGACAGACTATTCTAGCGCTAATTCCTTGAAATTAACTCCAAGCTCTGGCGAAGATTACAATCACTATAAAATTGTAAAGGCGAAATATCCGACCCGTTTCTTTGGAACACTTTTTGCAGCATTCGTGATTATCGCGATGCTGCAATCAATACTGACCAACTCGAAATGGGGGTGGGATGTCTTTGCCGAATGGTTCTTTGCGGAACCAGTGCTTGCGGGTTTAGTGAGAACATTGCTGCTCACTGGTTTGGCATCTGTTCTCGGCTTTGCTCTTGGTACTGCACTGGCGTTAGCGCGTGTATCAAAATCGCCCCTGCTATCCGGTCTTTCCTGGGCATATATCTGGTTGTTGCGGTCCATCCCTCTCATCGTGCTGCTGCTGATCCTCAATAATCTCGGTTACCTCTACGAAACCGTAAGAATTGGTGTCCCTTACACGGATATCAGCTTTGCCCAATATCCAATGGTCTCAATCTTAAGTCCATTTGCCGCGGCCCTCATAGGGCTCAGTCTCAATCAGGCGGCGTTCTCGTCGGAGATCATCCGTGGGGGTATCCTTTCTGTCGATCAGGGACAATTGGAAGCCGCTGCTGCCCTCGGGCTCTCGCGTCGACGGCAAGCTTTCCGCATCGTGCTTCCGCAGGCGATGCGTACAATTCTGCCTACGGGTTTCAACGAGATCATCGGCTTGGCGAAAGGAACGTCCATGGTCTACGTTCTCGCGCTGCCGGAACTGTTTTATACCGTACAGGTAATATACCGCCGTAACCTAGAGGTTGTACCGCTGCTGATGGTTGCGACTGTCTGGTACCTGATCATCATGACGGTTCTCTCAATCGCGCAGTATTACATCGAGCGTCATTTCTCCAAAGGCGCGTTGCGTAACGCACCTGCACCTTTGTTCGGACCGCTGCTCCGCCGACTTTTCGGTGCGCCAATCCTCGCACGCCCTTCGTTCCCGGCAGTTTTCAGCGGCACTTCCGTCCCGAAGGCTGGTACATCGAAATCATCGTTTACCCAGTGGCGAGCGCCCGGAGCGATCAGGATACATGGTGTGTCCAAAAGTTTCGGACTGTTGAAAGTGCTGGACAATGTCCGGTTGGACATCAAGGCTGGAAGCGTAACCGCCATTCTAGGGCCTTCCGGCTCTGGCAAGTCCACGCTCCTACGCACGATCAACCACCTTGAGCGTGTGGATGACGGCTTCATCACCGTGGACGATGAACTTGTCGGTTATCGCAAAAGTGGCCGGACACTTTATGAGCTAAAGGAGAAGGAAATTCTCAAGCGCCGCGCCGATATCGGCATGGTGTTCCAGAGCTTCAATCTCTTTCCGCACCTCACCGTCCTTGAAAACATCATCGAAGCGCCGGTATCCCTCAATCGCCTGAGCCGACCCGAAGCGATCAACCTCGCGCGCGAGTTGCTTGTCCGTGTTGGTCTCAGCGACAAGATCAATGCATATCCAAGGCAGTTGTCTGGGGGCCAGCAGCAGCGTGTGGCCATTGCGCGGGCACTTGCCCTACGCCCTAAAGTGCTGCTGTTCGACGAGCCCACATCAGCGCTCGATCCTGAACTTGTTGGCGAGGTTCTTGATGTGATCAAGGAACTGGCGCTCTCAGGAACGACTTTGGTCATTGTTACCCATGAGATCGGTTTTGCTCGTGAAGTTGCAGACACAGTGATTTTCATGGATGCCGGGAAAATCGTCGAATCCGGAGCACCTGATCAGGTGCTCAATCGGCCCGCAAACCCGCGGACAGCCGAATTTCTTGCAAAAGTTTTATAATCAGGGATTTCGATATGAAGCAGTACTCCAACCTTCTGCCACGCCTCCTTTTGCCCGCTCTTATCGTGGCAATCGGATTGTCGACCAATGCAAGGGCACTCGATCTCAGTCCTGAACAACCAGGGCGATTACGAGGCGAGAAGAGTGAAAAGGTCGTTGCGGCGATACCCGCAAGCTTTAAATTCGTTGAGGACGGCACCTTCACCGTGGGCATTGCGGTGGATAATCCACCGCTTGCTACCTACGCAACTGATGCGAAGACTGTCGTCGGCTATGACCCTGATCTTGCGCTTCTGGTTTCGGACACGCTTGGCAAAAAATTAGAGCTCGTTCCCGTTGCGTGGGCCGATTGGCCACTTGGCCTGCAGTCAGGCAAGTTCGACGCTGTAATCTCGAATGTGGGCGTAACTGAACAGCGCAAGGAGAAGTTCGATTTTTCAACCTATCGGCAGGGCCTGCATGGATTCTATGTCAAGTCCGATAGTTCCATAACGTCCATCAAAGAACCGAAAGATATTGCGGGCCTTAGAATCATTACAAGTTCCGGCACAATCCAGGAGAAAATCCTTCTCGAGTGGGACAAGCAAAACCTCGCCAAAGGACTGAAACCGTCGCAATTGCAATATTACGATGACGAAGCTGTCAGTGCGCTTGCCATTCAGTCTGGCCGTGCCGATGTAGAATTCAATCCCAATGCAACACAGGCTTATCGTGCAGCGAGTGAGGGGAAGATCAAGCTCGTCGGTACGGTGAACGCAGGATGGCCACTGGTTGCGGATGTCGCCATCACGACACGCAAGGGAAGTGGGATAGCTGAAAGCCTGACCGCGGCTATCAATGAACTGATTGATAACGGAAAATATGCGCAGCTGCTGAAGCGCTGGCAATTGACGCCTGAAGCGCTTGAACGATCGCGTACCAATCCCCCAGGCTTGCCGAAAATCTGAACCGCAGCCGGGAGCACGTCATGTCCAATATCACAATAAATCATATCGGTTTTCTTACGCCCGGAAATTATGACGATAACAATCCCTATCCGGGTTTGGAGAACACGCTCAAGCTTCTTGCATCCGGTGAAGGCCTGGGTTTCGACAGTGCATGGGTACGCCAGCGCCATCTTGAACACGGGATTTCCTCTGCAGGCGTATTTCTTGCAGCTGCAAGCCAGCGAACACAGCGGATTCAGATAGGAACGGCCGTCATCCAGATTGGATATGAAAGCCCATACCGGTTGGCGGAAGACCTTTCGACCGTCGATGTTCTTTCGCGCGGACGCCTCAATATCGGCGTAAGCGCTGGCGCACCGGCCCATGCCGATCTGCTTGCTCCCTTGGTATTTGATGGTGACTGGAAAGATTACGACCTGTCCCACGAGCGAGTAAAACGCTTTGCAAATCATCTTCGGGGTGAATTTCTCGGTCCAGCAGATACATATATTGCGACGCCGTTCGGGCGTCAGCGCCCGCGGCTCCAACCCTATGCAAAGGGATTGATCGACCGGCTCTGGTACGGCGGCGGGTCGCTGCGCTCCAGTGGTTGGGCAGGCGAGAACGGGTTCAATCTCATGCTAAGCAATGTGGTGGCAGGGGAGGGCACGGATAACTTTTTCGAGGCTCAGTCACGCCAGCTGGACACTTTTAAAATCAGCGCGATACGTCCCGGCAAGCAACGGATCTCTGTGGGTCGCGTCATCGTCCCTACCGACAGTGCCGAAACCAAAACAAGAGAGAAGTACAGGGTTTATGCCGCTGGCCGTCATCAGAGAACTCTGAAGCCGCAAGGCGAACGGCGAACGCTTTTCCCTCGAGATCTGGTCGGAACTTCAGACCAGATCTTGGAACAGCTTTTCAAAGACCCCGTGCTCGCGGGCGTTCAAGAACTGCGCCTTGAACTACCCTACGAATTCAAGACGCATGAATATGAGCAAATTCTCTCCGACTTCGTAACACGCATTGCTCCGGAGCTCGGCTGGAAAAAGATATCCAACAACGATCATTATTCAACGCACGTACAAAGGAGTCAGGCATGATACGGAAAACGGGTTTTTCAGCTGCGTTTGCAGGCATATTTCTCACTGTACTTGCAGGAGCCGGGCACGCAGCCGATGGCGGGTTCGATCTTAGTCCGGAACAAAAGGACCGGGTGCGAGCCGAAAAAAGCGCCCCTGCCATTGAGGCAATATCGAAGAGTTTCAAATTTATTGATGATGGAAAGCTAACGATCGGTCTTGCGCCGGGCAATCCTCCGCTCAGCACCTATGCAACTGATGCAAAGACTGTTGTCGGATATGACGTTGACCTCGCACAACTGGTTGCCGACAGTCTTGGACGCCAGCTCGTGCTTGTTCCCGTCGCTTGGGCCGATTGGCCGCTTGGTCTTCAATCTGGAAAGTTCGATGCAGTCATTTCCAATGTGACGGTGACGGAACAGCGCAAGGAGAAGTTTGATTTCTCCACCTATCGCAAGGATGAACTCGGGTTTTACGTAAAATCATCCGGATTAATCACTTCGATCAAGGAGCCGAAGGACATTGCCGGTCTAAAAATTATAACCGATCCGGGCACCAATCAGGAGAAAATCCTGTTGGCTTGGGATAAGCAGAATGTCGATAACGGGTTGAAGCCTATCGAGGTTCAGTATTACGATGACGAGGCGGTAAAATATCTCGCCATTGAATCGGGACGGGCTGATGCTGTATTCAGCGTGAATGCAACTCAGGCTTATAAGGCCAAGGTCAATGGAAAAACCAAACTTGTGGGTACTGTAAGCGGAGGCTGGCCAATTACCGCTGAAGTTGCCGTAACAACGCGCAAAGGAAGCGGGGCAGCTGAAGGTATCACACAGGCGCTAAATGACTTGATTGCGAACGGCAAATATAAACAAGTTCTTGATCGCTGGAATCTCGGTTCAGAAGCCATCGATAAAGCGGCAACAAATCCTCCCGGACTGCCTAATAGCTGAACGAAAAATTTAAACCCAATACCCTTTGCGTTGAAGGCACGGGATGTTCCTTCGACGCATTGTATCAAGTCCCTTGAGAGCTCTGCTTAGCGAACACGGAAGGTCTATTGCGCGCGCAGCCGTGGTCCGAAAGCATAGTTCTGCTTCTGGAAAGTTTTTACGGTAGAAGAAGAGGCAGTAGCTGACTCCCCTGTCGTTGTATTTCCGTGAGATAAGGCGTGTCTGAAAGCACGAAGTGAGTGATGCCAAGCTCTTCATACCTGCGCAGTGAGCGCGCAACATCCGCGGCTGATCCAACCAGCCATGTAGTTCCCGCACCACCGCCACCAAATTTTCCTGGCGCTGTATAGAGATTGTCATCCAGCACATCACCTTGCCTTGCCAGATCCAGAAGGCGTTGTTGGCCGACAGCAACCCCATGTCTGTGATCCTGCCAGCTTCCTGCGGCTCCTTCAGCCATTTTAGCGACCTTCGCTTCGGCGTCCGCCCAAGCCTGTTCAGTTGTATCACGGACAAGGGTCGTGATCCTCAGTCCGAATTCCAATGGCTGTAAGTCGCGATCAAGGGTTTTACTCAGGGCCTTCAGGCGCTCGATCCGTTGCCGTACGCCATCCAATGGTTCACCCCAGAAAAGTTGCACATCGGCTTCGGTTGCCGCGACGCGTTCAGCCGCCTCTGAAGCGCCTCCAAAATAGAGCTTGGGGTGAAGGCGATCACCGACCGGCACGAGCCGCGGCGCAACAGTTGAATTTGCGACCTGGAAATGCTCGCCACTGAAGGTGACGTCTTCTTCTGTCCACAGTCTGCGGATCAGCCGCATGAATTCTTTGGTTCGGGCATAACGCTGCACCTGATTACCTTCCTGATCGCCATAGGCAGCAAGCTGATCTGGTCCGGAAACGACATTGACGCGTAGGCGCCCACCGCTCAAGTGATCGAGCGTGGCTGCAGCGGAGGCGAAATTTGCAGGTTTCCAGTAGCCAGGCCGAACCGCAATCAGTGGTTCAAAGGAAGTCGTGCGGGCGACAAGCGCGGTCGCGATGGTAAAAGTATCGGGGCGGCCCCAACCAGTGCCGATCAGCGCCCCTTTCCAGCCATGCTCTTCCAGAGCTTTCGCCTGTGTCGTGAGTGTGTCCAGACTATTGTGATTTTCGCCAGCGGCGTCGCCGCGGTGACCAGCTTTGATGTCGTTTGGAATGTACCAGAGAAATTCGGAATGGCTGCTCATGATTTGTCTGCTACCTGATTTCGAAGTTTGCCCTCATCGAGGAGTATTCTAACCGTTCTGGCTGCATTGCGGCGCATCTCAGCGGCTGCATGATCGGAATAAAAGGCATTGTGCGGGGTGATCACCAGCCGTCCCGCAAGCCAGTCCTCGCGATTACGCCATGCGGCCAGCAACGGATGGTCGCCGGGGGGCTCCTTGACCAGCGTATCGATTCCGGCGGCGGCGAGGTGCCCGCTCCGCAGAGCAGCCTCAAGCGCATCAAGATCTTCGATCAGCTCACCGCGCGCAGTATTGACGATAATAGCTCCGGGCTTCAGCTTCGCCAGTCCATCGGCGTTCATCATGCCGCGCGTCTCTTTGTTTGCTGGACAATGCAAAGTGACAATATCCGATCGGGCAAGAAGCTCGTTTAATTCTTCTGTGCGCTCATAGCCTATTGCTTTTTCATGCCCTGGCGGCTGGATAGGATCATAGCCGAGAATCCGAAAGCCGAAGGGTTTTAAGCGGTTGATCACTGCCGTGCCGATCCTGCCCACGCCGACGACACCGACCGTTGACTGGTTCGAACGGGAAAGTGGCTTCAGGCTATGAATCTGCCATCCAGACCTATATCCGCGAGCGAGAGCATCATGTTGCCAAAGCCGGCGGTGCAGCGATAAAATCATCGCCAGTGCATGATCGGCCACTTCTTCTGTGCCATAGTCTGGATTGTTGGCAAATGGAATGCCAGCGCCGGACAGAGTGGCAAGGTCGATCTTCTCATAGCCGACGCCATAGCGTACCACGCCCTTACAGCTGGACAGATGAACTATGGTTTTTGGTCCGATCCGGGCACCCCAAACCATGAGCGCGTCGAGTCTTTTTAGGCGATCAGGAGCGAATGCCGTCTCATCTGTGCTGGCGAAAAAGTCTATCTCGACATCATCGCCAAGCACTTCCGCTTCAAGATCGGGCATGCCGATCATGTGGTCGGTTATTCCAACCACGTATTTCTTGCGATCTGCCATTTTGTCCCGTTGGCACTAGCGCGCCATTCCCCATTTTGTCACCGTACGTTGCTCGAGCTGACGAAACAGGACGTTTTCGACCAGAAGGCCAAAAAGAATAACCGTAATCAGTCCGGCAAAGACACGGTCGGTGTAAAGTTCGTTGCGGTTCTGGAAAATATACCAGCCCAGCCCGCCCTTACCGGAGGATGCACCAAAGACCAACTCCGCTGCGATAAGGGTGCGCCAAGCGAAAGCCCAGCCGATTTTGAGTCCTGCAATGATGGATGGAAGAGCTGCTGGTACGAGGATCAAAAGCACATATCGCAAGCCACGCAGCCCATAATTGCGGCCGGTCATCCGCAAGGTTTCCGGCACGCCGGTGAAGCCGGTATACATGTTAAGCGCCAGCGGCCAGAGCACCGAATGGATCAACACAAAGACGAGGCTTCCTTGGCCCAGTCCGAACCACAGCAGTGCCAATGGCAGCAAGGCTATCGGTGGTAATGGATTGAGCATGGAGGTGAGGGTAGACAGCAGGTCACGTCCGATCTGGGTGGAAACGGCAAGCGAGGTGAGCACGAAAGCCAGAACGACACCGATAGCATAGCCCTTGACCAGAACATCCAGTGAATTAAAAGCCCGGCTTGGAATGACGCCGCTGGCAACGTCATCGGCGAGCGCCTTGACCGCCGCGGAGAACGGCGGCAGCAGCAACTCGTTGCCCTGAAGGCTGGCAGCGATTTCCCATAGCAAGGCAAGACAAAACAGGATCAGGCCTTTCCTTATCCAGGTGTGTTGCCAAAGGCGGTTATATACGGGCAACCCTTCCCCGCTCGTGGCATGGGCAAGGGGCTCGAGCGGGAGCTCGTATTCCGGTCGAACCGGCGGGGTTATGCGCGGGTTTGTTTTGCTGCCGGAGCTCAGGATTTTACTCATCATTTGCTCCATCGACGGCGACTGCCTCTTCGAAAAGAAGTCGGTGAATATGATTTGCGGCTGCCTGAAATTGCGAGCTTCCACCGCTGCTGAGATCCCATTCATGGCTGTTGATCTCGGCTCTCATCCGCCCAGGATGTGGCGACAAAAGCGCGATCCGATTTCCAACCACCAAGGCTTCTTCGATGGAATGCGTCACAAAGAGCAGTGTGAAGCGAACTTCTTCCCATAACGCCAGAAGTTCCTCCTGCATCTTTCGCCGGGTGAGCGCATCCAGTGCTGCGAATGGTTCGTCCATCAGTAGGACACGCGGCTCCATGGCTAGCGCGCGGGCAATGGCTACTCGCTGTTTCATGCCACCCGAAAGTGTATTGGGATAGGCATCAGCGAAACGGCTCAGGCCTACTTTTTCGATATAGTGCTCGGCGCGCTCGGCAGCTTCCTTGCGACCGACCCGCCCCGACGCTCGCATCGGGAACGCAACGTTCTCGCGGACGGTTTTCCATGGAGGCAATTGATCAAACTCCTGGAAAACAACAACACGGTCTGGGCCCGGACCCTGGATCGTGCGTCCATCCAACACTATCCGACCCTTGCGCGGCGCAATGAACCCGCCAACAGCCTTTAAAAGGGTGGATTTTCCACAACCGGAGGCTCCAAGCAGGATAAAACGGTCTGCTTCCCACACGTCGAAGCTGACATTTTGCGTTGCACGCACCACACGACCCGGCGTCTTATACTCGAGGGTGACGTTCTCGACCGAAAGAAGGGGCGGAGCGGGCGGCCCGAAATTCTCCGGAGCAAATTCAGTCATGCCGTCCATTCTCAATTCCATCTGATTCACGACTCAAAAGCAGATCGCTCAAGCGATCTGCTTTTTGCGCTGGGATGTTAAGCTCACTCAACTGCCGTTCTCACCAGAGGCCTCTGGGAAGAAATAATCTTGCCAGGAATTAGCTTTGTTTTTCAGGACACCAAGCTTATGAAGCTCCGTCGCATAAACGAAGGTGTTCTGGGGGACGATGGTGAAATCATTTTCAGGATCGTTGATGATTTCTAAAATCAATTCAGGGGAGAGCTTGGAACCCTGTTGACGGATAAACGTCTGTGCAGCCTCTTGCTTGTTTGCATTGATCCAGTCCGACGCTTCGCGCAGAGCGGCATAGAAGGCAGCATAGGTTTTGGGATTGTCGTTATGGAATGCTGAACTGGCATAAAGCACGTTGAAGGTCGCTGATCCGCCTAAAATGTCGTAGGAACTAATGACCTTATGTACCGCTTTATTTGCCTGCAAGGCTTGATAATAAAACGGTGCAGAGGAAAAATGAGAATTCACTTCGGTGCCGCCCGAGATTAGCGCTGCGGTCGCGTCGGGGTGCGGCAAGCTGACGGAAATTTCATCAAGCTTTTGGAAATTGTCGGCGCCGAAGATCTTGGCTGCCTCGATTTGTAGCGTTCGCGACTGAAAACCCGTGCCGGCAGCAGGCACGGCTATCCTATCCTTATCGCTGAAATCCTTGAGTTCGTGGACATCCGGGTTAGTCGTTAGCAAGTAGTTCGGTAATGAGCCGAGCGCGGCGACCAGTTTGACGTCCTGCTTACCCTTGGTCCGATCCCACATTGTCAATGCCGGTGGAACTCCTGCTGACACAATATCCAGATTGTTGGCGAGCAGTGCCTCATTCATTGCGGTTGCACCAGAAATGCTTGCCCATTCAACCTTGATATCAACACCAGCTTGCTTTCCGTGCTTTTCAATCAAAGCCTGGTCGCGAACGACATCCAGGATCAGATAGGCTATTCCGAACTGCTGGGCGATCCTGATGGAGCCTTCGGCAGCAGCCTGCCCCGCCAACAGCATGGCAACAATACCGAATGCCGCACCGAGAGCTCTTTGACGCTTAAATTGGTTGCTCAATGTCGCAAAGCTAAGGGCCTTCATGAATTCTCCATCGAGCGAAATGACTGCGGTGAAGCGTTCTGCTTCTCTTGCATGATGGGGACAGGCTAAGGACAACCACCAAACCGATCAACACAACTGTGTTCTATTCTGGCGCGCAAAAAGAGATCAGAATCGCTCGGCACCGTCGAAAATTCGAAGAATGTACTTGCTGCGCCGTACAAAGGCACATTGATGACCACTGCAACCTTCATGTGGTCATGCTATTGAGCACCGTTTAGGAGCGCTACGGTGGCTCTACATCTTATATTGGACCCACCGCCTTCTAACGGTCACTTCATAGCAATAATTACCTTGCCCTTTGCCCGGCCTGTCTCGACATAAGCCAGTGCCTCGTTGGTTTTCTCAAACGGGAAGACTTGATCCACAACAGGGCGAATGACATTTGCCTCAATCAATGCGGTAATCTGACTGAGTTGCTCGCCATTGGCGGTCATGAAAAGGAAAGAATAGCTTATGTTTCGACGTTTCGCTTTCCTGCGAATGCCGAAACTCAGGAGGCGCGTGATTTGTTGAAGCGGCCAGCTGAGCCCATTTTGTTTTGCGAAATTTGGATCAGGCGGACCCGAAATCGAGATCAGTTTTCCTCCTGGTTTCAATACGCGGAGGGAGTTTTCCAGCGTGTCTTTACCAAGACTGTTTAGGACGACGTCAAATCCGTGCAACACTTCCTCGAATTTATCCTTCTTATAATCGACCACGGCATCCGCGCCGAGACTTTTGACGAGATCAATGTTTATCGTGCTTGTGGTTGTTGCCACATATGCTCCGAGATGTTTGGCAAGTTGAATGGCGATCGTACCTACGCCGCCGGAGCCTGCATGGATCAGGACTTTCTGACCCTTTTGTAAATTAGCGCGCTCGACAAGCACCTGCCATGCCGTCAAGGCGACGAGTGGAACGGACGCAGCCTCCTCCATTGTCAGATTATTCGGCTTTATTGCCAAATCTAACTCATTGACGGCAATATATTGCGCAAATGTTCCGATGCGATCCTGTGCTGGTCGTGCATAGACCTCATCTCCAGGCTTGAAGTGGCGAACTTTCGGCCCCACTCGGGTTACCACGCCCGCCACATCGTTGCCTAAGATCAGCGGGAGGCGATATGGCAAAATAAGCTTGAACTCGCCATCACGAATTTTACTATCCAGAACATTCACACTGGCGGCATGGATTTCCACCATCACATCATTGTCCCGTAGTTCCGGCATCGGACTATCAGTTAACCGTAGGGCGCCGCCCTTTGCGTATTGATCGACAACAAACGATTTCATAGAAAATAGCTTTCTTCAGTGCGGCTGAAATTCAAGCCGGAAGTCGATTGAATTTCCGCAAGTTTTTGTCAACGAACGACTCCGGCAGGAAGCGGCGTATAAAGCGAACCTGTCGCGCAGCCTTACCAACAGTATAGCGTCTTTTGGGCGATACGGCATTGGCGGCGCTCACAACTGCTGCTGCGACGCTCTCTGGTGCATCACCCTTCTCGATGATTTCGCGCATCAATTTTTCGGCGTAAGCACGGATAGTATCATAAACGGGAAGTGGCTGGTCTGGCCGGGTAAGGTTTTCTTCGAAAGACGTGCGAGTGACCCCCGGCTCCACAAGAACAACGCGGATACCTTGTGTTCGAATTTCGTGATCGAGCGATTCCGAATAGCCCTCAATAGCGTGTTTGGTGGATGAATAAAGAGCATTATAGGGCGCTGGAATAAGTCCAAGTATAGAGCTCAGATTGATAATCCGCCCTTTGCCCTGGCGTCGCATAATGGGCAGAACGGCATTTGTCATACGTAGCACGCCGAACACGTTCACATCGAACACAGACTTTGCCTGAGTGACAGAAGATTCTTCAGCACCACCGAGCAATCCGATCCCGGCATTGTTGACCAGGAGGTCAATCTGACCAGTGCGACTGAGAACCTCGTCTACAAGTGTCTGCACCGATCCATCATCCGTTACATCGCAAATCAGCATTGTAATGCCATCCGGCGTGTTCGGCATGGGTTTTCGACTGGTCCCGAACACGTGATAGCCATCGCGCCGTAGCGCTTGGGCTGTCACCAGGCCAATGCCGGAGGAAGCACCTGTAACAAGGGCAACCCGGTGCTCTATTTTGCTCATTTTCTTCAGCCTTCATTTTGCTATGGAACATCAATGAGCATTCAGTTACTATGAATTTAGTAGTAAGTCACTATCAAAAAGATACTAACATGAAAAAACTTTCGGACCAGCCATGTCTTATAGCTCGCAGCCTCGCCCTTGTGGGGGATGCCTGGAGTATGCTCATCCTGCGGGATGCTCATATTGGCCTCACGCGCTTCGACGAGTTTCGCAAGAGTCTTGGCATCGCTCCAACGATGCTGACTGCACGGCTTTCAACCCTCACCGACGAAGGATTGCTAGAAAAACGCCGCTACCTGGAACGACCGCCACGAGACGAATATGTGCTGACGGAAGCCGGGCGTGACTTTCTTCCGGTGCTGTTCGCAATTGGTGCATGGGGCCGCAAATACCGCGGCGGGGGCGAGGTGACCCGCTTCTTCGATGCGGCGACTGGGACAGAAATTGATCCCCTCACTATTGATCGAGGAACAGGTGCTCCGCTCGGTACACGCCCTATCCGGATCGAGCTTCCGGGGAAATGATTGTAGGCGGATAAAGCAGTCTCCAGACATCGTCCAGTTTGCATGGAGTGGCTGTATGCGTCCGTGGACTGCAAATAGTAATACAAGGCAGCATTCGTCTGCTGCCTTGTAATTATATCAGTTTGTTCCTGCCACCCCGGTGCAAGGATCAGTCGCGGGGCTGCAATAGCGCCAGCAGAACGGTCGAAGCGGCTAGAATGGCGGTAAGGGTCAACGGGCCGGTTGCGCCATAGGTGTCCACGACATAGCCGCCGGCAACAGCGCCAATAGTGATGGCGACCTGGAACGAGGTAACCATCAGACTGCCTGCTGCCTCCAACGCGTCGGGTGCTGCGCGAGATAGATTGGTTGGCAACACCACTGGCGCCATGCCGAAGGCCAAGCCCCAAAGCGTAGCAAAGCCAAAGGCAACACCGGTATGCACACCCCAAAGCACCAAAGCGAGTGCCGCAAACGCCATTAATGCGGCAGTGACGACGAGCGCCATGCGGATATTGGTATCTGCCAGGCGACCGCCAACAATGTTCCCGACAACAGCGGCGATGCCAAATCCAAATAGTGCCAGGGCGATCGGACCGGTTGCAAGGAGGGTTACCTGCTCAAGGAAGGGGCGCACATAGACCGAGCCAGCAAAATGTCCTGTCATGAGCAGCAGGATAGCAAGCATGCCGAGTTGAATGCCGCGTCGCCGTGTCAACCGAAAGACATCCGCAAGACTGTTGCTTGTGCTGGCAGGCAGGGTTGGCAGGCTTAGAAACTGCATCAACATGGCAATCGCGGCAAGCCCCGCTGTCATGGCCATGGCGCTGCGCCAGCCTATCCAATCGCTGATTATCGCCCCCATTGACGGTGCGGCAATCGTAGCGAGCGACACGCCGAGGGTGACAATAGCCATACCTCGACCTGTTGCATTGGCCCCCACCAATCTGGCAACAACAGCAACTGAAAGCGCCCAGAACGCGCTAAGGGCGATGCCTAGGCCAGCTCTGCCGAGCAATAGGAGCCAAAAATCGGTTGCTGCCGCTGCAAGGATATTGGAGCCAATTGCAAGGGCGCTAAGGCCCACCAAGACGGTCTTGCGATTCAGGCGTCCAATGAGAACATTGCTCAACAAGGCAGTCACAGCGCCAACGGAAGCAGTTGCTGTAACGACCTGACCGGCAGTCCCCTCACTGATGCCAAGATCGCGCGCCATCGGCGTCAAAAGACCCGCTGGCAGAAACTCAGCTGACACCAATGCAAAGCTGGTTGCCGCCATGGAAAGAACCGCAAACCAAGTTGCTGGGGTCCAGGCAGTTGGCGCAGCGCTATCAATATCTATCGCTGAGCGTTCAAACTGTAATGTTGTGTCTGTCATTAAAGTATCTCCAATGTTTGGAGATACTAATAGCCAATTTCTTTCGGATGATATGTATCCTAAAATCCGAAATCCATGTCCATTCGTCCGGAAATTGTGCGACGCACAATGCCGGGTGAGACATTGGTGATGCGCTTGAACGCGCGGGCAAAGGAGGCTTCTGATTCGTAGCCCAAGCGAGTAGCGACCTCGGCAACCGACATACCATTTTGCGCCAGTAATTCGCCGGCAAGCTGCATGCGCAGGCGAGTGAGATAATGCGCGGCGCCTTCGCCCAAGACAGCGCTGAAGCGCTCAGCGAATATTGAACGTGATTGCCCCGCCAAGCCTGCGAGACTCTCCAACGTCCAGTTATGACCGGGGTTTCTGTGCATCGCCGCCAGAACGCGGCCAATGTGGGGGTCGCGAATGGCGGCAAGCCAACCCGTTGTCGATGCACCCGTACAGTTGACCCAGCAGCGAATAAGTCTGGCAGTTAACAAGTCTGCCATGCGCGATAAGATGGTGGCGCTACCCATCTGTGGTTGTGTGGCCTCCACTGTCATAGCTGCGAGTAAAGGACCGACAATAGGGTCATTGCCGGCCACGTCGCACCCCTTGATGATTGGTGGCATCAAACTGATCAAGGGACTAAGCGCACAGGCGCCCAAAGTCATGGACCCGCAAAAAAGGGTACTCGTCGCGCCTGTTCCTTCCCGCACCACTTCGCAGACATTGCTGCCCAACTTGGTTACCTGACAACCCTTAAGCGAGTCACCCATCACATTTGGCGCGCTGGCCAGCCGATGGGCGATGCCTTGTGGCAGCAGCACCAGATCGCCATCGTGCAACTCCTGCCAGCCTTGCTCTTCCGTGTGGATCCAGCACGGACCTTGGCTGACAAAGTGAAAGCGGAGCAGGGGCTGCTGCGGAAAAGCGATGCTCCATGGGTGCCGTAGTTCACAGCGACCGTAGTTTACGCCACTCAAGCGGAAATCCTGCAAAACTTCGCTCAGCGCATCCATGGGGATATGCGATGGTGAAGGTGGTCGGGACGGATAATCAAGCATTCAATTGATATATATGCCGAACGTCCGGAAGACAAGTGGGTTTGCGAGCACACTCCGTTGACCCACTTCGCCATTAAGTGCTGTGGACCAACTTAATTTGTCTAATCCGCCTATTGTAGAGATACGCGCGAAAGAAAGTCACGGACAAGTGGAATCGCTTCATCCAGATGTGTCTCGAGCAGCCAGTGACCGGCGTTGTCGATGAGATGCAGTTCAGCATTCGGTAAATCGCGTTGATAGGCCAGGCAAGACTCCTTGGGCATGTATCCGTCCTGTGGTCCCCAGACAATCAGGGTAGGGGGTTGGTATTCACGCAGATAAGCTTGGTAACGTGGAAACCACTCCAGATTATGCTCCAGCTTCTCCATAAGCACAACCGACACAGCCCTGCGAACGGGCGTGTCCATTAACGGCCAGTGCAGTTTCCAAAGGTCCGGCGGCACTTTCGCGCCTACCTCCTTTGGCACTTCGCCAATAAACTCTTTTTGAAAGCCTTCTTCGCTGACGGCTTCTTCGAGTGCGCGGTGGTTTTCGGCAGATTTGTCATTCCACCAGGCTTTTATTGTCGAGTATTTTGGTCCCAAAACGTCTTCGTAAATGTCGCCGTTTTGAATGATAAGGGCTGCTATCCTTTCGGGATGCGCGATCGCGTGCCGTAGGCCGATCTGCGATCCGTAATCGTGAAGCCACAAGATATAGCGGCGCAGGTTAAGAGCATCGGCTACCTGTTCAAGAACCTCGGCATATGCATCGAAATCATACCCAAATGAAGAAGGTTCCGGTGTATGGCTATAACCGAATCCGGGCCAGTCGAAAGCTATCGTTCGCCACTGATCGGACAGGGCTGGCATCAGTCGTCGAAACTGATAGGATGAACAAGGATAACCGTGCGGAAGCAGCAAGGCTGGAGCATCTGCCGGTCCCGCCTCACGCAAGAAAATTCTGTGCCCGCCAATTTCGGCATATCGGTGTATAACTGCGTTATGCTGCATATCAATTTCCCAAACCTGGACCATTTAAACGTCAATAAATGGTTGGGGTTCCGTTAAGTGCCGTGCAACACGTCAGATCGCTGATTTAATACCCGTATAGTTGGCATCCACGGGAGCTGTTTATGAGACATTAAGCTCAATGTGCCCAGTAAAATTGCCACCGCAATGTAAACGGGACCAGACCAACTTTTCCACCCACAAACCGATGATCGATGGTGCCAGCAAAAGAGTAAGGCAAAGCGCTTCTTTGGCCTTCCGGATATCGTTCGTCGGCGCTATTGAGTTAGCTTAAATTTGTTTTCGGAACGGGATGGTTAAACGTGCGACCTACAGTGCAGGATGTGGCGAGACAAGCCGGTGTCAGCCTTGCTTCAGTTGATAGAGTGCTTAATCAACGCCCTGGGGTGCGCGAGAAAACGATTGCGAAAGTTGAAGCTGCGATTTCGAAGCTCGGTTATATCAGAGACGTCTCTGCTGCGAACTTGGCAAAGCGGCAGATTTATCGCTTCGCGTTTGTAATACCAGAGGGAGCTAACAGCTTCATGCGGGGATTGGAGGCCGAAATCGAAGCAGTAAAGCAACATTCAGCAAATGATCGTACGGAGATTTCGATTTATAAAGTCCCCCCTTTTGATGGGCGGGCACTGGCGGCTACGCTGGATGGCCTGGACCCCGCTCGTTACTCGGGCGTGGCGGTTGTTGCAACGGAAGCTGTGGCTGTAAGAGATGCGCTGGCCCGGTTGCGCCGGAACAACGTTCCAGTCGTTACACTTGTTTCAGATGTACCTTCTTTCCAGTGTGATGCGTATGTTGGCATTGACAATGTTGCAGCTGGACGCACTGCTGCCAGACTCATGGGCAATTTTTTAGGTGAAAAGTCGGGAAAGATTGCGCTGGTTGCGGGGTCAATGCTGGTTCGGGATCACGTGGAACGCCGCATGGGATTTGAGCAGGTCATTCGTAGCGATTATACGCGTTTGGAATGCTTGCCGGTAATCGAGGGCAAGGATGACAGCCAACTGGTCCAAAAATATCTTAGTGAATGCCTGAGGATGCATAGTGATGTCGTCGGCGTATATAATATGGGCGCGGGCAATCGCGGTCTCATTGAGGTTTTGTCAAAGAACGGGGCTAGCAAGGAGCGCGTGGTTGTTGCCCATGAATTGACGGAGCACACACGACGTGCTCTTAATGCTGGCATTGTCGATGCCATCATTCATCAAGATGCCGGTCATGAGGTGCGCAGCGCTCTACGTATATTGAAAGCACGAATTGATAAAACACCTTTGCTTGCCGGCCAGGAAACCATTCGAATTGAAATTTACCTAAATGAAAATTTGTCCTGAACGGTATCGCCAAGAAACCGCTTGAGGAAGTAGCCGAACGAAGCTCGCATTCTTCGAACAGCGATGGGCGTATTACGTCATGTGTCCTCTAAAGCTAAGACTAGCGTACCTCAAATAGCGCCGGTCTTATCTTCCGCAGCCTACGATCAGTTGAGGGTATTTTCATTGCCCCACGCAAATAATCCCCAGGTTGAGTAAATAGATATTAAAAAACAATGCAATCGTCAGCCGTGCGAGGCATTTACATAAAACGACTTTCTGCCTCTAAGGGATTGACGCGTTAAATATAAAGAGGTACGTACCTCAATATGGTGCCGTTCGGTTGATTTTGCTGGACGTGTCAGGGAGGATAGAGCGCATTCTGAGGAGAGAATGTGACTTCCGGCATGTTGCTGCTGTGAGATAATCGATCAGGCTTCTTGGGAGTCAGATGCACAAAGCCGTGTCTCTGAAATCCGTACCGGGCTGTAGGAGGGCCGGCGGTTGGTGCGGTTAGCGAAATTATCATTTTGTGGATTGAAAAAACAACGGACCGGCGCAATCAGGTTTTCCACTTGCTCGTCTTGGTGATGAGCGGGCAACGTCCAGTGTGGGTTCGAAAGTAAGCTTTGTTTGCGTTCAGTGATTGTCGCACCAGCTCTCTAAAATCATGCAATTTGTATATCGTGGGAGGAAGTGATGGTTAAGATAATTGCAATGCTGACGAACAACAATCTGACTGTTGAAAACGCTAGGGAAACGTTCGGACGCCGTCCTGGGATGTGAGCCGGAGACAATCTTAAATGTTTAAAGGCGGTCACCGAGCGAGGTGAGTGACGGATTCTCCCGCACTCACATGCCGCTGACAGCCATTCGAACTGCGCACCAGTACCCAATATGAATTGCTGATGCGCATGAAAACCAGGAAGGTAGCAGAAGTAATGTCAATGACGTTTGGTATTGTAGTTGGAAGCCGGGGATTTTTCCCAGGTCACCTTGCGGCTACAGGTCGTGATCATATGATCAGTGCTGTTGAAAAGGCTGGCCATAAGAGCATCGTCCTTGGCCTCGAAGACACCCAGCATGGTGCCGTGCAGTCATTTGAAGATGCTAGAAAATGCGCAGCTTTGTTCAAGAAGCATGGTGATGATATTGATGGAATAATCGTCACGCTTCCGAACTTCGGGGAAGAGCGGCCAATCGCCGACACCATCCGCCTGTCGGGACTGAAGGTTCCTACCTTAATCCAGGCCACCCCAGATGATCCGCAAAAAATGTCGATCCAGTGGCGCCGCGACAGCTTTTGCGGAAAGATGTCGGCCTGTAATAATCTGCGACAGTACGGCATTCGCTATTCTCTCACCAAATCCCACTGTGTTGACCCGCTCAGCGATGAGTTTCAAGATGATCTTGCGCGTTTTTCGGCGACCTGCCGCATTGTTGGTGGTTTGCGGGGCTTGCGAATAGGCGCAATCGGCGCACGGCCACAAGCCTTCAATACAGTTCGTTACAGTGAAAAACTTCTTGAGGCGGCCGGAATTTCGGTCATCACGCTCGATCTTTCAGAGATTTTAGGGCGGGTTTCCCGCCTCGATGATGGCGCTTCGATCGTCACAGACAAGGTCAAGGCGATCAAAAATTATATTACAGTTGAAGGTGTGCCTCATCCGGCCATCCTCAGACAAGCCAAGCTTGCGGCGGTGACGGAGGAATGGATGCGGGAAGTCGATGTTTCGATCAGCGCAATTCAATGTTGGACGTCATTGGAAGAAAACTATGGTGTCGTACCTTGCACAATGATGAGCATGATGAGTTCCAAATTGATGTCCAGTGCTTGTGAAGTCGACGTCTGTGGGCTCATAGGCATGCATATGTTGGCACTTGCCTCTGGAACGCCGAGCGCGCTTCTCGATTGGAACAACAACTATGGAACGAACGCTAATAAAGCCGTGTGTTTCCATTGCAGCAACCTGCCGAAAGAATTCTTTAAAAACTACAAAATGGACTTTCAGGAAATCATTGCCGGGACGGTTGGCAAAGACAATACTTATGGAACGGTGGATGGTTCAATAAAGTCGGGGCACATGACCTATATTCGTGTGAGCACGGATGACACATCCGGGCGCATTTGTGGTTACGTCGGAGAAGGAAAGTTCACCGACGATCCGCTGGAAACGTTTGGTGGCGCGGGCGTTGTTGAAATTCCCAACATGCAAAAGTTGCTGCGTTATATTTGCGAAAACGGCTTTGAGCATCATGTGGCGGCGAATTTTTCTTCCGTCAGTGAGGCCATAATCGACGCTTCACGTCAGTATCTGGGTTGGGATTTCCATCTCCACGAATGAAAAAATTGAAAACCACGCAGGTGGTTGGGAGACGGCGCCAGTCCACCCGTCCGGTTTCTTCTTAAAAGTGTTGAGCGCCAATATCGGAATGTTCTTGATAATGGAGGGTAGCATGACAGCAACGATCCACAAGCCGACGGAGTCGGCAAGATGGTTTTTGCACGTTGGTGTTGCAGATCCGGGCGTATGGGACGAGTTCATTGACGATGCCGATGCGATTGCCGCAGCCTCGATTCAAGCTTTGGTGCTGCATGAATCGGAAGCAACTTCGATCGATGGTAGCTTGCTACCGAAAAGCGATGCAGACACCAATAAATATTTGAGCTGAGCCCATGTTCAAATCAGCGTTTCCTGCGGTTCGGCGAACTCTTCGAACACAAATTAGATGGTAGAACAAATGCAAGATCGTATTTTTGGGCAAGTCAACGGTGTCGATATCCATGAGGTCACTCTACGCTCGGATGGGGGTGTGGAGGCAAAGATCCTGACATGGGGGGCTGCGGTGCGCGATTTGCTCATCCCCACGCCTCTGGGAAAACAACGGGTTGTCATCGGCTTTGATACAATTGACGACTATACCGCCGATACTGCTCATGCCGGCACAATCGCTGGTCGTTTTGCCAACAGGATTGCCCAAGGCCGTTTTGAACTGGATGGCAAAGATTATCAACTGCCACTTAATCAAGATGGAAAGCATACGCTACACGGCGGTGGCGACGGTCAAGGCTTTAGCCGGAGACCTTGGAGGCTCGAGGCATACGACGCGTCATCGGTAACGATGTCACTTCAATCTCCGGATGGTGATGCCGGTTTCCCCGGCAACCTGGATGTTCAGTGCGTTTATCGATTGTTGGACCCCGCGACCTTGGAGGTCGAGTTGACCGCCACAACTGACGCACCAACGCTCTGTAATCTTGCCAGCCATGGTTACTTCAATCTTGAGTTGCCAGTTGGATTCAAAAACGCTCTCGTACCAAGCGCAATTGATCATGAGTTTTTAGCAGAAGCCGACTTTTACACTCCAGTTGATCACGATCTAATTCCAACCGGCGAGATACGCTCGGTTTATGGAACGCCTTTTGATTTTCACAAGCCAAGACCTTTACGAAACCAACAGAAGGTCAACTACGACCTGGGGTTCGTTCTAAGAGAGACGGTCTCCGCAGATAAAAAACTGATACATGCAGGAACGTTGTCCGGGCCCAAGACACGCATGGCCATGGATGTTTATACGACCGAGCCACACCTGCAATTATATGATGGCGGAGCGTTCAATGGCCCGGCCGTGGGTCTCGATGGAGCTCGCTATGGAAGGCATTGCGGTATCTGCCTGGAACCGCAGCGTTACCCGGATAGCCCTAATCGAAGTCATTTGGTCGGTGCGGTGTTGCGGCCGAATGAAACTTATCGACAGGTAACCGAGTACAGATTTCGGACATTTTAACCGCCGAAGAACTGACGTTCGACCAAGCCATGAGACGCTAGGTTGTGAAAGCGAATGAAGGACGGAACAGTGGCAAACGAAGACGATAACTTGGTGATGATACAGGCTGTAGCCGAAGCGACGGCACCGGCGGCTGGACGGCTGGTCATGTCATATTTGACGCAGAATAGACCCTTGGAAATTGAAACCAAGGGACCGCAAGACTTTGTGATAGCGGTTGATAAATCAGTCGAATTGCTGATCCGGAACAGGTTGCATCAGGCATTTCCCCATCACGCCATTTTGTAGTTTGGGTTCTGGACCTCATCGACGGTACTTCGAACTTCATGCGCGATCGTCCGAGCTGGTGTGTGTCGGTCGGTGCTACCATAGAGGGTAAGCCAATGCTTGGCGTCATCTTCGACCCTGTTAAAGATGAGTCATATAGCGCGGCCGTGGGTCGAGGCGCGACTCGTAACGGTGATCCGATAGCAGTCAACAAAGATGCGACCCTCAAAGATGCGACCCTCAACAAATCAGCGTTCTGCGTGGGCTTCACATCGGCAAGAGCGGAACAGCGCCTGCCCAGCAGATCAGCCATATTCTGGATCATGGCTGTGAGGACCGTCGCTTTGGCCCTTCAGCCATGATGCTTGCTCATGTCGCCGATGGTAGACTGGCCGCTTGTCAGACTAGAATTCTGTTGTGATTTTCTGACTGTTAATAGGTGAAGCGCTTTCGGCTCTACTGATTGCGTATCCCCATGGTTATGGCCGTGTGATCATGGACCTGGCTCTGATCCTTGCTGCCTTTCGATAGGATCGTGGAGTGAGGCCGGTTTCCATTCTGAAATATCGGTTGAAATTCGACAGATTATTGAAGCCCGCTTCGAAGCAGATATCCGTGATCGACATTCCAGTTTCCGCCAGCAATGTGCGGGCGCGCCAAACGCGCACCGAGCGGCTATAGGTGGAGAAGTTCATACCTGTCAGCCGACCGAAAGCGCGGGAAAAAGCGGAAGGCTCGAGACCTACACGCTCGGCTACCTCGTGCATCTTCGCGCTAGGACTGGATTGCATGATCTGGATGGCTTGATCGATCCTGCGATGACGCCTGTCCGACAATTGGTTATAAAATGAGATAAAATGCTCACTGGCAAGAAGCCGCTTTTGTGGGGCGGTCTCAATGCTGTTCAGTATCTCGATGAAGAGTCCGAGCCCTCCTGCATTTTCATGTTCGTGAAGGTCAAGTATTCTTCTACCGATTTCCAGAGCTGCCGGCCCCATGATTTCGATACCGCGTGCGGCAAGTGGTTTCAGACGGTGGAGAACATCAAACTCCGGACAGACCGCGCGTATGTTCATTAGCGCTTCTGCATCGAATTGCAGCACCAGATCGCGTCCCGGCAGATGCGGCGCGCCTGGTGTGATCCAGTTGTGCGGAAGGTTCGTACCAGTCAGCATCAGGTGCCCGGGTTTAAAAGGACCGATATAGTCACCGACATAGGCAAAGCCCGAAGCGTCAGGGATATAGTGGATTTCCCATTCAGGATGATAATTCCAAATGCAGATCGGATTTGGATAGTCATCCCGGCGGATGAGGTAGGACATGCCACCAGGCAGAGTGATTTGCTCTCGGGTGGCAGTGAACGTATCCGAAACGGAATGTGGGAAATCTGATGCAATTGGCATTCATCAAGTCACCTTATATGCGAAGAATGTCAAAATAGTATTAGTTCTCAGTCAAAAAGCAAACTAGTTCCGATGACAAGTCCAGTCACAATGGGTCCCGTAGACGGCGAGGGAGTTTTGCCGTTCGAGGGAGGATACCATGACATTCAACAGGCTCCGCGCTGGCTGCGCGGCAATTGCAATCTTTACGGCGTCCAACGCCTTTGCCGCTGCTCAGTGCAGCGACGATGTGCGCGTCCTCGCCCAGCCACGCGATGGACTAACCCTGCTGGAAGAGCATGTGGACGAATTCGAGAAATTGTCCGGCGCAGGATTTGAAATCAGCTACCTTAACGAAAACGACCGTCGCGCAAAGTCGCAGGCTGACGCATCCACCGTCGGTAGCTTTGACGTCTACTATGTCGATGAGGCAAACCTCGCCCTATTCGCATCTTCTGGCTGGATCGTGCCGCTCGATGGCTATTATCCCGCCGACTACGACTATGCCGATTTCGATGCGGGTATGCGAGCAGCCGCGACCTATGAAGGAAAGCAATGGTTCGCACCCATACAGGGCGGTGGCGATCTGATGGTCTATCGGACGGATCTTCTGGAAAAAGCTGGTATCGCGCCACCAAAAACGTGGGAAGAGTATCTGGCTGCCGTCAAAAAACTGCACGACCCCGACAATGGCGTGTACGGAACGGCTCTGCGGGGACAGCGGGGCTCGGGTGCCAATGTCTGGCGCTGGATGCCATTGTTTAAGGCATATGGCGGGGAGTGGTTCAAAGATGGAAAGCCGGCATTTAACTCAGAGGCCGCACTGAAAGCTACACAGGCTTATTTGGACCTTTTCAAATATTCCGCTCCCGGAACGCAGACCGGATCCTGGGACGAATCGACTGGTGCATTCCGCGCTGGCAAGGTCGCCATTATCATTGAATCCGCCCCCCTTGGCGGCATGTCGGTAGACAAGGCGCAAAGTCAGGTGGCTGATAAAGTAGCCTTCTCTGTGCCCCCAACGCCGCTACCAGGTGGCGGTTATGCCCATGGCTTTGCCATCGCCGCAAAAGCCAATGCAACCGAGGAGAAAAAAGCCTGCGCCGGTCTGTTCATTGCTTGGGCGACCTCCAAAGAGCAGGAAGCGCGCCGTCTGGCGGCGGGGCAACCGGGTGAGTTGACGCGCACCAGCACCTACCAGAGTCCGGAATATGCCGCGACCTTTGGTCAGAATCTTGCTGACGCGATGGCTCAAACGGGAAGCCGAACACAGGTAACCTTCTGGCAAGATCCGCGCTGGCAAGAACTGGGTAATCAATGGGGGATCATGCTCGAAGAGCTCATTACCGGTAGCCGCAAGGATATCAAGGCAACCCTCAACGAGCTTGAGGCTTTCGCCACCAAGCTTTGATACCCGTCAGCCTTTACCAAGGGCGCGCCGTAGACGACGCGCCCGACCCTGTCAGTTGAGGATTTTTGCCATGCGCCGCAGGCGTTCGCTGCCTTACGTTTTTCTCGGCCCAACGTTGGTCATACTGATTGTTCTGGCGCTCGTGCCGACGATCTATGCAATCAATATTTCATTGCAGAACAGAACCCTGGCACAGCCGCAGGCCGATTACGTTTGGTTCGCCAATTATATAGCCTTGTTTTCCGATGCCCGTTTTCTCAATGCTTTGTGGGTATCGCTCAAATGGGAAGTTGTAAGCGTCACAGCAACTATGTTGACGGGCATCGCGCTCAGTATCGCCATGTTTGAGGCGACTGGTCCGCGGGTGCGGAATATATTGTGTGTCTTGTTTATAATTCCGGTCCTCTTGCCACGCGTCTGCGCTGCCTTTGTTTGGAAATTCTCTTTTCATCCTTTGTATGGCGCTTTGACCTGGCCTGTACGCGAACTCACGGGCAGTACACCAGATATCCTTTCCACGCCGCTCGGGGCACTGTTTGCCGTTGCATTCGTCGACGTCTGGCAATGGGGGCTTTTCTTTGCGGTAATTATTCTCAAGCTTCTGGAATCGCTTCCTCCGCAGCCTCTGGAAGCCGCACGCATCGATCGCGCGACGCGCTGGGAAGTCCATCGCTACGTCACACTTCCGATGCTGAAGGCTCCGCTTATCAGCCTGCTTCTGGTCAAGGCGATCGAAAGTCTGCGCTCCTTCGATCTGGTTTATGTCATGACACGGGGCGGCCCAGGCATCTCGACGGAAACACTCGACATGTATGCCTATTCCCAGGGTTTCATTGAATCCGGCAAAATCTCATATGCCTCATCAATGGCAGTCATCATGATGGTACTGACCATCGTCACCTTCACCTTTACCTGGAAGAGGCTGAACCGATGAAACTGTCCACATTGCTCCTCAGGCTGATGCTGATATTAGCGGCTGCCTTCGTGGTCCTGCCGTTACTATGGACTTTGCTCAACGCTTTTAAAACCAATGCCGACCTGCTGGTCAGCACGCCGAAACTCTTCTTCCAGCCGGTCTGGGATAATATGAGCTACGTGCTGAACCGGCGCTCGGTCGCTCGCGCGCTCACCAATTCACTCATCATCTGCACGAGCGCTGTCATGCTTGGAGCCGTCCTTGGCATTCCTGCCGCCTATGTTATTGCAAGATTCAAAAACCGCCTGACAGCTGAGGCGCAGTTTTTTGTTCTGTCGCTGCGTTTTCTGCCGCCGGTGGCGATTGCAATTCCAATGCTGGTTATCTGGCTGGGCCTCGATCTCTACGATACCCGCCTGTCCCTGATCGTCACCTATTTGATTGTCACGACTTCAATCACTATCTGGTTGTCGATTCCGGCTTTTGAAGGTGTCAGCCTGCATGTCGAAGAGGCCGCCAGAGTCGATGGATTAGGCCCCTACGCCACTTTCTTCCGCATCGCTCTTCCGATTGTCCGCTTTCAGGTTTTCGGTGCCGTTGCCTTTTCCTTTGTGCTTGTTTGGAACGAGTTTCTTCTCGCCATGATGCTCACTACATCCAAGGCAAAGACCCTACCAATCATTGCATCTGAAATGTCACAGCTCGGCATGAATGTACCTTGGGGCATTCTCAACGCGGCCGTCGTTCTCTTGTCCTTGCCACCTCTCATTTTGCTTGGGGTAATGGCGAGCGGACTTAATGCTGCATTTTCCAAAAAAACTGATCAAGGTTGAATCTCATGAAAGCACTTGTCCTGGAGCGCGTTGGTGAACTTACGCTGCGCGATATCGATCTGGCCCGAACGATGGGACCAGATGATGTACGCGTCCGTCTCCATACCGTCGGAGTTTGCGGCAGCGACGTACATTATTACACCCACGGCCGCATCGGTAATTTCGTGCTCAATGAGCCTATGGTTCTGGGCCACGAGGCCGCAGGTACCGTGACTGAAGTCGGTGCCAACGTCACGCATCTTAAGGCCGGTGACCGGGTGTGCATGGAGCCGGGAATTCCCGATCCCTCATCGCGTGCTTCGCGTCTCGGGCTCTACAATGTCGATCCCGCCGTAACTTTCTGGGCAACACCGCCGGTGCATGGTGTGCTTTGCCCGGAAACCATTCATCCAGCCGGATTTACCTACAAACTGCCAGACAACGTCTCTTTTGCTGAAGGGGCGATGGTCGAGCCCTTCGCCGTCGGTATGCAAGCCGCAGCACGCGCCCGCATTACCCCTGGCGACACGGCAGTTGTAACAGGTTGTGGTACAATCGGGATCATGGTTGCATTGGCAGCATTGGCCGGCGGCTGCTCGCGGGTGCTGATTTCGGATGTTTCCCCGATCAAATTGAAACTTGCGGAAACTTATGACGGCATCAGTGGGATCAACGTGCGAGAAACGAACCTCGTCGATGCAGTTGACGCTGCCACAGGTGGCTGGGGTGCCGATATAGTATTCGAATGCTCCGGTGCATCAGCCGCTATCGCCGATCTTTTCAAAATCGTGAGACCTGGTGGAACCGTGGTCCTCGTGGGCTTGCCAGTTGAGCCCGTCCCGATGGATATTGCTGCTGCATGCTCACGCGAGTGTCGGATAGAAACCGTGTTTCGCTATGCTAACGTCTTTGATCGCGCCTTGGCTCTCATCGCCGCCGGAAAGGTCGATTTGAAGCCGCTCGTCTCGGGCACGTTCGCATTTGAGGACTCTATTGCGGCCTTCAAGCGCGCTGCCGAAGGACGTCCGGAAGATGTGAAGCTGCAAATCATCCTGGACGGGGAGGGAAACTGATGGCGACCGTTGAATGCCGTGGAATCCGCAAAGTTTATGGTTCGGTAGAAGTCATGCACGATTTCAACCTTAAGATAGATGACCATGAATTCGTCGTCTTTCTCGGGCCCTCAGGTTGTGGCAAGTCAACGATGCTGCGCATGATCGCCGGTCTCGAAGAAATATCGAGCGGTGACCTTCTCATCGGCGGTGAACGCATGAACGACCGCGATCCTGGAGATCGCGGTATCGCTATGGTTTTTCAAAATTACGCGCTCTATCCACATATGAGCGTACGGGAAAATATTGTATTCGGTCTGGAACGTGCCGGCATTGCAAAAGGCGCGATCAACGAACGCCTTGCTCCGGTTGTCGAGGCACTTGGTCTTGGCATCTACCTGTCCCGCAAACCAACGGAACTGTCGGGCGGCCAGCAGCAACGCGTGGCGATCGCGCGCGCTATGATCAAAACTCCGGAGGTTTTCCTCTTCGACGAGCCGTTGTCTAATCTGGACGCAAAACTTCGCGGTAGCTTGCGTGTCGAGATTGCGCGCCTGCACCGGGACCTTGAGACGACGAGCATTTACGTTACGCATGACCAGCTCGAAGCGATGACACTTGCTGACAAGATCGTTTTGATGAAGGACGGGCGTATAGAGCAGATGGGCACGCCTGAAGAAATCTACCAATCTCCAGCCACCCTGTTTGCCGCCGGCTTCATCGGAACGCCAAACATGAACTTCATGCAATTACAGGCGCTTAATGGTGAGATTGGCGATTCTGGTGCCAGGTTCAAGGCTCCTTTTGCGATCAGGCCTGGCCCTGTTACCGTAGGGATCCGACCAGGCGCATTTCAACTGACTGATGAAGGGGGTGGGTTACGCGGCCGAGTCGAGCGTAACGAGTTTCACGGAGAGACGAGACTTGTGACATTGCGCAACAATAGCCATGAGATCAGCATTGCTGTACCCGCGGCTACCGCCATCAAGGAAGGTGATGTTGTGGGCATAGATGTTGCTGCTCACGAACTGCACCTATTTGACCCCGAAACAGAAAAACGATTTGCAGTGCACAAAGTTGCGTGATGAAAAGACTAACGTTTGACGCTTTGGCCTGACAGCTAATAATTTCCCGTCGACAAGCTTCGGTGGTTCGTATCTTCAATAATATTATAGAAGCCAATGCAGGCCGACGGCCACAATAATCGCAGCTATCGCATTTGCCATAATATTTGGCTCTGAGCCATTGGTGTTGTGCGGTGGAAAAAACGCAACGCAAGAATGAAAGAAAGTTTATGCCTGTTCTGGTGCTCCTTCCGATTATTGTCATTCTTAATTATGCATTGGCATGGCATGCCACAGGCGGTTTAAGAATAGGCAACGTCCTCGCGGGCACAACATGTCTGCTAGTCTGGCTATGGTATGCGGGCGAAATGTTTTTGATGGATTTTTAGTCTTCGAGCACTTTTTTGCATCCTATTAACGTACTTATCCGTGCCACAAGCCGCTTTGGCTTTGCTTGATCTCCACGTTTTTAAGCGCGATGCCGCAAGGCTACGCTTTAGCGTCTGAGTAATATCATTCCCAACCACCTTTACCCAAAGCTTTCAAAACGACGCAACTTTGCCCAGAATCCTAGTCGAACTAAGGTTGACTAGGAAAGATGAGTATCTTAGTCAAGAAAAGTCGGCGGGGGATTCGCTGGCAGACGCGTAGTGTCAAAGGCTGGGGATTTTTCACGTGGATGTTTTCGCGAGTTTCGATGCTGATCGTCGCAAGGATCGGCGCGCATGCGTAACCTTTTCTGTTTCTCATCTAAGTCCGATTAAACGACGGTTACTATACCTATCCCGGGCGATGTTGGGATCGGGGATTGTTGCCATCTCCTCTGCACAGGCGCAAGAAAGTGATACCATTCTCCTTGACCCTATCACGCTGCGCGTCGAAAATGCCTGGGGGCCCGTCGACGGTTATGTTGCTAACCGCAGTGCGACTGGTTCCAAAAGCGATACGCCGCTGATCGAAAACCCGCAGTCGATCTCGATCGTTACGGCGGATCAGATGAAGGCACAGCGGGTGGAGAGCCTGGGCAATGCGCTCCGTTACACTGCCGGTGTCGCAGGAGAATTGTGGGGTAATGACACGCGTGGTTATGGTCTGCAAATTCGTGGATTCGGTGTATCGGACGAGGCTTTTTATAAGGATGGCTTGCGGCTGAAGGGAACGGATTTTGCCACCTTCCTGTCACTTGATCCCTATGGTGCCGAACGCCTGGAAATACTGCATGGCCCGGCCTCTGTCCTTTATGGCCAGAACAGTCCCGGCGGCATTATCAACTATGTAAGCAAGCGCCCAACTGGCGAAACGTTCCGGGAAATCGAAGTCAGTGCCGGTAGCTTCAACCGCTATCAGACCCAGTTTGATATGGGAGGTGTCTTCGACAAGGACGGCGTGCTGAGTTATCGGGTGACAGGCTTGTTTCGTGATGGTGAAACCGGTGTAGATTTTGTCAACGACGACCGCATCTTTATAGCGCCCTCGCTGAAGTGGCAGCCCGATGCCGACACCAGCCTGACGCTGCTTGCCACCTACCAACGTGACAAAACAGGCTGGGGTATCCAATTTCTACCAGCCGATGGCACTGTCTTTCCGGGGCTGAACGGCAAGCGTCTGCCGAACAGCCGCTTTGTTGGCGAACCGGGTTTCGATGAGTTTTCTCCAACACTTGCCATGGCGGGTTATGAATTCGAGCATCGAATGAACGACACATGGCTCGTTCGGCAGAACCTTCGCTATTCTTATCTCAGCAATGACAAGCAGCTTGGCGTGTTTGGCGGCGGGGCCAATCCCAATCCTGATCTTTCTCCTGGCCTTGATCCGGACGGCCATACCTACCACCGCTATGTCGACGCCGGGAGCTCAACGCTCGGCAATTTTTCGGTCGACAATCAGGCTCAGGCCGAGTTCGACACGGGGCCGCTTGCACACACGCTGCTGATGGGATTCGACTACCAGTACACTGATTACAAGGATTGGGGTGGCTCGGGAACAGTTGCACCGCTTGATGATATCTTTAATCCCGTCTACGGCGCCCCGGTGTCCGATATCATTTCTTACAAGGATACCAACACTCGCCAGTGGCAGGCCGGTCTCTACGCGCAAGATCAGATCAAGTATGATAATTGGGCCCTTACATTCGGCGGTCGACAGGATTGGACAAAAAGCACAATACTCGACAAGCTTTCGCACAGCGAAAGCGAGCAGTCTGATAGTGCATTCACGGGCCGGGTTGGCCTCGTTTATCTCTCCGACACCGGCCTTGCGCCCTATGTCAGTTATTCAACATCATTTTATCCGACATTGGGCACGAGAAGCGGCGGTGAAACCTTCAAACCAGGGACCGGTGAGCAGTACGAGGTCGGTATCAAATATCAGCCAAAAGGCTGGAACAGCTTCGTAACCGTTGCTGCCTTTGATCTTACCCGTGAGAATGTCTCTCGCACTATTGGCAATGAGCGTTTCCAGACAGGAGAAATTCGCTCGCGGGGTATTGAGGTCGAAGGCGTTGCCAGCCTCGATTCCGGTTGGGATATAAAACTTGCCTACGCCTATACAGATATGGAGATTCGCGATGATGGCGAAGGCACAGGTGGCAATATGCCTTCCGGCGTGCCGCGCCACCGAATGTCGCTGTGGGGCGACTATACGTTCAAAACTGGCGTGCTCGAAGGTTTCGGCGCCGGTGTTGGCGCCCGCTATATCGGATCAAGCTTTGGCGATGATGACAATTCTTTCAAGGTGCCGTCGGCAACACTGGTCGATGCCGCCATCCACTATGACTGGAAGAACATGAAATTCCAGCTCAATGCCAGCAACCTTTTCGATAAGCAATATGTTGCCTCCTGCTTCAATCGCACCTCCGGTTGCTTCTATGGAGAGGGCCGCAAGATTACGGGCTCGGTGAAGTATCGCTGGTGAACGGGACACGAACATATAACAAACGATCCATTTGCCTCAAATACCCAACACGGCGGCAATGTATCGGAGGGCTTGCGACAATGTTGGTTGCCCAAATTCCGGTCGCGCGTGCAGCAAATATGCCGCGAGTGGCTTGTCTTGAATGGGCCTCGGCCGAACTTGTCGTCTCGCTGGGTATCCAGCCTGTAGCGGTAGCCGATCTTAAAGGTTACCGTGACTGGGTTGTGGCACCCCGGCTGTCTGATGACTGTCTTGATTTAGGCTCCCGTGGTGAGCCCAATCTTGAGGTCTTGCTCAAGCTCAATCCTGATATGATCGTCAGCGCTCATGGCTACGGACTCGAGGGAGGTCCATTTGCGAAGATTGCACCGCTGCATACGGTAGCACTTTACGACGGCACCGGCGGGACACCATATGGTCAGGCCGAGAGTGAGACGCTGAGATTGGCCGAGAGGCTTGGCCGGGAAACGCAAGCGCATGAGGTGATTGAAAGCACGGCGGCTACGATTTCCAGGACCAAAAAGATGCTCGCGGACCAAGGCGGTAGTCCCCTCGCTGTGGTCAGCATGTTCGACGATCGGCATGTGCGTGTCTATGGCAGGTCGAGTCTTTTCCAGGACGTGCTGGATAGGCTTGGGCTTATCAATGCGTGGACCGCAGAAACCGGAAGTTGGGGGTTTTCGACGATGGGTATCGAGGAACTTGTGGCGATCGGTAACGCGCGGCTGATCTCGCTCGACCCGATTCCGCCGCATGTGAAGATCAGAATTGAACAAAGTACGCTTTGGAAGAGCCTCCCTTGCGTCAGGGCAGGCAACGTTACAACAATTCCCCCTGTCTGGCCGTTCGGCGGGCTGGCTGCGGCCGCCCGTTTCGCCACGCTGCTTGCGCAAACATGACGGTCATGCAACTGACAAAAACGACAACGCGGCGGAACACTGGAATATGGCTTCTTCCTTTGCTCGTTGGCATTCCCGCGTTCATCGCCGCATCCCTCACCATATCCGACCTTCTGCGACTGCTGCCCACCGAGTTCTGGTGGCGTGCGATCAGCAATGCCGACTTTACTGATCCCCGGCAGCTGCTTTACCGCCATGCTTTCCTGCCACGTCTTGCAATCAGCCTGTTGGTTGGGGCTGCACTCGGGCTTGCTGGCACGCTGTTCCAGCAAATCCTGCGCAATCCTCTTGCCGAACCGACAACAATTGGCACCAATGCAGGTGCCAGTGTCGCTTTAACTCTTGCGACCCTCTATGCGCCGTGGATGTTGGAACATGGACGGGAGTGGGTGGCTATCGCCGGTGGCACAATAAGTACACTGATCGTTTTCGCCTTGGCGTCGGGACGCGGTTTTTCTCCAATAAGGATCATTATCGGGGGGCTGATCGTCAGCCTCACCTTCAGTTCTGCAAGTGCCTTCTTGATGGCTGCCAATCGTGAATATTCCCAGGAATTGTACATTTGGCAGAGTGGATCACTTATACAGAATGGCGATGCCACGGCTTTTGCGCTGACACCTTGGTTGTTGGCGGGCGCGGCAGCGGCCTTCCTGCTGGTACGCCCATTACAAATCCTTGATCTGGCTGACGAGGGAGCGTCGAGCCTGGGCAACAACCCGACTTTGACGCGGATGACGGGATTGGTGGTTGCAGTGATTCTTAGCGCTATCGCCACAGCGGCTGTTGGTGTCATCAGCTTTGTGGCCTTGGCAGCGCCGGTTCTGACTCGGCTTGCCGGTGCGCGAACGCTGCATCAACGCATGATCTGGGCACCGCTTTTAGGCGCTTCCCTGCTTTGGCTGACTGATCGGGTTGTGCAGATATTGCCATTTTTGTCGGAAATTCCTGCCGGTACTGCAACAGCGTTTCTTGGTGCGCCGTTGCTGTTGCTGCTGCTACCGAAGTTGCGCATCGCACCACATAAAAACGGAGATGCGTCATCAGTGTTCCGCCGGCGCAATGCTTTGCCCTGGTTGTTGGCCGGCCTTTTAGTACTCGGTTTTTTCCTCTGTCTGACCCTTGCCGCTGGGCGTGATATTAATGGCTGGTATTGGGCTACATCCGATGAACTTGGCTATCTCTTGCCCCTCAGGGCGCCACGGGTTGTTGTGGCACTGTCGGCGGGTATTATGTTGGCGTTTGCAGGTGTACTAATCCAGCGCATGACTGGTAATCCAATCGCGGCACCTGAGGTGCTGGGCATTTCGGGCGGCGCCGCCCTCGGCGTGCTTTTGCTGTTTGTTTCAATGTCGAGTTTTAGTCGTCCGGCAATGTTCCTGGCTGGATTGGCGGGGGCGCTTGTTAGCCTGCTGCTGATTGCACCGATGGATTATCGAAAGGCCTTAGCCCCCGAGCGACTGCTACTCAGCGGTGTTGCCGTGGCAACAATGGCATCGGCGGCATCGGCGATCGTTTTGGCTAGCGGAGATCCGCGACTGGGTATATTGTTAGCCTGGTTATCCGGTTCGACCTACACGGCGACAGCAGATGATGCCATCATCGCTGGGATCATCACGGCTATTCTTGTGGGGATTGCACCGCTGACCGCGCGCTGGCTGGAGATATTGCCGCTAGGCATAGCCGCTGCGCGAGGAGTAGGTCTTGGGGCTAACCGTGTACGAATCATCCTGCTCGTTTTGATCGCAACATCAACAGCGGCGTCGACATTGATTATTGGACCGCTGAGCTTCGTTGGTTTGATGGCACCGCACATGGCACGCGTCCTCGGGTTTCAAAGGGCCTTGCCTCAGCTTGCCGCAGCGGGGCTCCTTGGCGGAATCATGCTGATGCTTGCGGACTGGGCCGGCCGAATGCTTATCTTCCCGTGGCAGATTCCTGCCGGGCTTCTAGCTGCACTTGTGGGTGGTCCCTATTTTGTTGTGCTAATGAGAACGCGTCGTTAGTGATATTGCACGGCCCCGACTGAAAATGTTTAGCCAATGACTTACAATTGGATATCGTTACATTTTACAGCGGTATATTATTGAGCGAAGTCGCTGATGGTGGCACGGGGCTTTAACAGCCCCGATCGATGACATATAGATCGATATGCATCCGCGAATATCTTCGACAACACTGGGGCGGTTTTTATCGTTCTTGTTGTGACATGATCGTGGGGGGTGAGGTGTATAACTGGCATAAATTACTATTGGCTGCTTGCATCGCTGTTTTGATAGGATTTGGCTATTTGGCCGGCTCCGACTACGAAACATCGGATATTAGCGGCAGGGCTTTTTCCACGGCACAGGAAGCGGCTCGTAGCGTTAAATAATCTGCATGCCCGCGGCAGATTTGCACATTTTCATCGGTTCTGTCGTTCCACAGGAAAGCACTATACGGTGCCATCGGTGCCATCGGTGCCAGAGTACTTGTTTGAATAACGAGACTATATTTTAACGGCAGTGGACGATACTATGAATTTAATTTGAATTTTGCCGGGTGCGCGTTCAGCATTCACTCTTTTGTAGGCAGTAGGGCTAAATGAACGAGTTTAAATCGGAACTGAGGCAGCCCATTACAGTACTTCTTATACAGCCAGACGTCATCTTGAATTTCTTCATTTGCGAATACCTAGAAGCGTCCGGTCTCAAAGTTTTTGATGTGGCCACCATGGAAGAAGCCATGGTCCTACTGAAAGCGCGCGCGGAGATAAGTGTCGTTATTGCGGAGTATGAATCAACAGGAAAAACCACAGACGAAAACTACATAACAATGATAGCTGCGCAGTTTCCGCAGCTGGCTCTCATTGTTACCGTTGAAGAAGCTATCATTCCGGCAGGTTTGCCACCGAGCGTGAGAGTATTGGCTAAACCGTTCGACCCGAAAATTGTGAAAGAAATTCTGGAACATCTCTTGAGTAGGTCTGCGTCACAGGAAGAGAGGTCCTTTAATTCGCCAATGACTATCAAGAGCTTATAGTTTGCCGCTGATGCGACGGCGGTAGCAAAATAATGATGCCAAGTTTTAAATGTATCCTTTACCGCTGCTCGAGATGTTGCAGAAAACTATTTTTGTTGCAAGTTATTGCTATAAAATCTCGAAAATGACGTTAGCGAAGGGAATGTCAGCCTCTCTCAATGTTCATAAGTAATTATATGTTTTATAGATGTTTATGATGGCCGCAAAATCTTTGACGCAGCTTTTCTTAATCATTTCAACTCAGCGCTAACAATTTCCGACATTTACAACTTATGGTTTATATGATTTTTTCGGCTTGAAGTTGGCATGGAGAGTGTCACCGGCCTGAAGCGTCCGAACGCTGACAAGTTGGCGAACTTTACGATGCATTTAACCAAGACATTACAAATCAACGTTGCTCAATGAAGAGTTGCGTATCTCTTGTCCTTTCCGGCAAGGGTTTCGCATATCATTGAATACAAACTCCGGTGCATAGTATTACATGAATACGCCGATAATTTCTCATTCGCTTGTACAGCTCGACCTTTCGAATTCTTCTGGAATATTAACCGCAATTCCAGAGAGCGTCGGACCCAGATTTGAGACAGCCATTGGCGCAGTTATCAAAGCTACCAGATCAGCCGGCTCGATGAGTTTTCATACCAACGTGGATTTTGCCAGTATTATGCTTTCACCGTCGCCTGGCATGGAAGCTGCGTTTGCAAGTGACAGGACATATCAATTTAATGCGCCTGCGGGGGCTGTAGTCATTAATCCTGCGGAGATTGACCGAACCCTTCGCTGGTCAGGCATAAAAAAGAATGTTGCAGTGGCATTTGGACGGGCTGCCTATGCAGCCTTGGCAGCCACCGAACTTGACGGCAATAGTTGGGATCTCCGCCCTCCCAAATTTGGTCACGTTGATCTTAGAGCACTTCGCATTGGCACTGCGATGGCAAAGGAATTATCCAGCACCGCCGTCAATCCGGTGTATCTAGACGCTTTAATGACGGTGCTGGCCGTTCATATCATCCGAACTTACTCTGCACATAAAATTACAAAGCCAATGACGCAGGCGCGGCTAGCCGGACATCATGTGAAGCGCATTCGCGAATATATTCATCAAAATATGGCAGAAAATCTCACGATACTTTCGATGGCCAGGGTTGTTCAGTCTTCACCCAGTCACTTCATTCGTGCTTTTACGCTCACTCTCGGTATGCCTCCACATCAATATCTTACAAAGGTTCGTCTTGAGGAAGCGGAAACGTTGCTGACGCAAACCAATCTTCCAATCTTTGAAATTGCACATCGATCAGGATTTTCAAGCCAGAGTCATCTCACGAATACCATGAAACGGCTTAAAAATCTCACGCCCGGCCAGATTCGGGCCGCCGGTAATACCGGGTTCACCGAGTGAGATATTTGTTACCAGATACATCGAATTAGTTAGAAATATCTCATTCGAAAGGCTTATTTGCGCACGATTCTGCAATTGCGGCTTTTCTGTGTAATGACTTTGTTCAAAAATTGACCTGTCAATAGCTCTTGGCGGCCATAATGGACCGCGAGGAATTTCGCTTTGCGATGGGGGGCGTATGACAGATTTCTGCAATCATGATTCCAATTGGCTTTGCCAAAGATGAGTCAGATGCAGTCTCCTGACATCGAGGTTTTTGCTCCCAAAATCGAAGCGGTTTGGTCCGTGATTGATAAGCAGTATGCGGGCCGTATGAGCTCAGCAGAGCTTGATCATCTCTTCGCATGTTTTGTGCTGGGTCTCACCACACCCCGGTTTGGTGAGACCGAACCTGCTTCCCATTATCAAATCTGCCAGTCGCTGATTTCGATCAAGCTTCCGCCGGAGCGCACCGAGGCTGCGCTTCATGCTGTACCACAGGCTTCACAGCCATGGGTGGAAAGTGCCCGGCAACTCATCGAGAGCAAAGGCGCAACAATAGGAAGTGCGTTGCTGGATCGCGCGCAAAAAACTGAGGAAACTGCAGGCGAAAATGCGAATTCCAGTCCCCCGGAACGCCTGGTCAACAGCGAGGAAAAGCCATGATTGAATGCATGAATCGTTCTATTAAGCCTATGTCTCAACTCATACAAGCTGAAGACCAAAACTGGGTCAGATCCGGGGATCGGTCGCATCGTCGCCGGTTAATGGCAGTACTTCGCCTGGCGCATCGCGTTCTTGGCGTTCAGCGCAAGGGTCTAGGCCTTGGGACGTTGGGTGTAGGCGGCAATCTGCGTTCGACCACGGCGCTCGGCGCGCTGACGACGATCATCGCACTTGGCTTTTCCGGAGCTGCCCATGCGCAGTACCAAGCTGGCGGCGGTTCGGCGACAGGCGGCAACGCCGTCGCCATCGGTAACACTGCCACAGCGAATGGCAATAACAGCGTGGCGCTCGGCACCGCGAATTCCGCAACTGGTGATGCGACAATTGCTATCGGCTATTCGATGACTGTCAATGGCCTCAATTCGATCGGCATAGGTGTCTTCGCGGGCGCGAACGGCGTCAACGCTCTCGCCATCGGCGGCAACGCCCAGGCCACAGCGGATGGAGCAACCTCCATCGGCGTCAACTCCGTTGCGCGCGCCGGTGCAGCCGCCTTGGGCCTCAACGCCCGGGCGGACGGCGTGAACTCAACGGCGGTCGGTTATGTCAGCAGGGCAACCGGACTGCGCGCCACCGCGCTTGGGTTTGGGGCAACCGCTTCCGGACTGGATGCCATTGCCCAAGGCAATTCCGCTGTCGCAAGCAATCAGAACGCCATCGCCATTGGTTTCCAGGCGACCGCCACCGCAATCAACGCTGTCAATCTCGGCAACCGAACTGTTGCAGGAGGGGGCGCCCTTCAGGAGAGCGCCATTGCCATAGGCACGGACGTATTGGCATCTCAGGTCGATGCCACTGCGATTGGCCGCCAAAGCCGGGCGACGGGTACAAGTGCCACAGCAATGGGGCGGAACGCCAGCGCTTGGGGTAATCAGTCCATCGCGCTCGGCCTTGGTGCAATCGCAGGCGTTCAGGCCAACACGGCTCTGCCCAACAGCATTGCGATCGGCACCAATGCCGTTTCATCCGGCACCGCCGGTACCGCAATCGGCACTGCCGCAAATGCAACGGCCGATTTCGGCACAGCGCTCGGCAATCAGGCCCTCGCAAGTGGTGTCGGCGCTCTTGCGGCGGGTTCGGGAGCGCAGGCTACCGCCACCTCCACCACGGCGCTCGGCAACAATGCCACAGCGACTGCCTTGAATTCGATCGCGCTGGGACTGGGCGCAGCCGCCAGCGGAATCAATAGCGCGGCTCTCGGCGTCAGCGCGGTTGCCAATGGCCAGAATGCCGTGGCGCTCGGCATCGCCGCATCCGCATCAGGATTAAACTCTGTTTATCTCGGCGCGCGCACTGTTGGAGCAGGCGCCAGCGGGGCGAGTGCCATCGGCATCGGCACGGACGTGACCGCATCGCAGAATGACGCAATCGCGATGGGACGTGCAAGCCAGGCGACGGCAGCCAGCGCGATCGCCATGGGCAATACTGCAATAGCAAGCTCTGACGACGCCGTCGCAATCGGCACCAGAGCCAATGCAGGCGGGGGCAAGTCGGTGGCTATCGGCGCGGACAATGTCGCTTATGGCGACGGCGCTGTGTCAATCGGCGATCCGAGCTATGCCAGCGGCACCGGCGCCTTCACCGGCGGCGCAAACAACATCGCTAATGCGGATGGCACGGCAAGCGCTACAGCAGCCAATATGGCCAATGGCGCGGTAGCAATCGGCAACAGTAACGTGGCGATTGGCCAGGGTTCGGTTGCACTGGGTAATACGAGCCGTGCAGGTGCGGCTGGTGCTGTCGCACTTGGTGATACAGCCGTCGCTAACAATGCAGACGATGTTGCATTGGGATCGGGCTCAGTCACCGACGTGGCGGTGGGGACCGCCAGTACCGTGATCGCAGGCACCACATATAACTTTGCCGGAACTGCAACTCCTTCCTCCACCGTAAGCATCGGCGCTGCTGGCGCAGAGCGCACACTCACCAATGTGGCTGCCGGTCGCATTAGTGCTGCTTCCACCGACGGCATCAACGGCTCGCAGCTATTTGCGACTAACCAGGCAGTCGAAAGTGTTGCCACGACGATCACCAACATCAACAACGGCGGCGGCATCAAATATTTCCATGCCAATTCGACGCTGCCCGACTCGCAGGCAATCGGCACGGATTCCGTCGCGATAGGTCCAAATGCCGTGGCTAATAATGCCGGTGACGTGGCGATAGGCCTCAATTCGGTAAGCGGCGTGACGACGGCAGTTGGCGGCACCACTATCGGCGGCGTGAACTATGCATTTGCCGGAGGCGCGCCGGCCGGTGCGCTCTCCGTCGGTTCCGCAGGCGCGGAACGCCAGGTGCAGAACGTCGCGGCGGGCCAGCTCTCCGGCGCCTCCACGGATGCCGTCAACGGTTCGCAGCTCTTCGCGACCAACCAGCAGGTAACGACCAATACGACCGACATCGCCAATCTCGGCGACTCCATCGGCGACATCGGCGATACGATCAACAATATCGCGGGCGATACCTCCACTGCCTATACCGACGCCAATGGCGACGGCATCCGCTATGTCCGCACCAATGACCGGACGCTGGCGGTGAGCGACTCGTCGGCCCAGGGGGTTGGTTCGACCGCCGTCGGCTACAATGCCACGGCGATTGCCGAAAGTTCGCTGGCACTTGGACGGGAGAGCCAGTCCACCATCCTCGGCGGTGTGGCCCTCGGCTCCGGGTCGGTCTCGGACCGTGTGCTGGCGCCTGCAACGGGCCAGATCGCGGCGGGTCCGACGAACTTCATCGAATACAACACTACCGACAAGTCGCTGCTCGGCGCGGTTTCGGTCGGCACGGCCACATCCTACCGCCAGATCACCAATGTCGCTGATGGTACGGACTCGCAGGACGCCGTGACAATACGCCAGCTCCAAGGCGCCATCGCTTCGGTTGCTGCAACGCCATCCAAATATTTCCACGCCAATTCGGTCGCCGGCGACTCTCTCGCCGTCGGTGCGGAATCGATCGCCGTCGGCCCGACCACCGTCGTCAATGGCGATAATGGCGTCGGCATCGGCAATGGCGCGATCGTCGATCAAACGGCACCGGGTGGAACGGCCATCGGCCAGGGCGCGCATGTGCTCCTCGCCGACGGCATTGCGCTCGGCACCCAGGCCACGGCAGCCGGTATCCAGTCGGTTGCCCTCGGAGCCGGTGCCGACAGCAGTCACATCAACAGCGTCGCCCTCGGCGCGCAGTCGGTGACGACTGTCGGAGCGCAGACCGGCTATACGGCTTTTGCGCTTGCGGCTCCGCAGACTTCCTTCGGCGAAGTCTCCATCGGCGGGGTGGGCACGGAACGCAAACTGACCAATCTCGCGGCCGGTTCCGCCGAAACGGATGCGGTCAATGTCAGCCAGCTGCGCGGTCTGGGCACGCAGATCACCAACAATCTCGGTGGCGGTGCCGTCGTCAATCCCGACGGCACGATCACTGGCCCGACCTATAATATCCAGGGCGGCAGCTATACGACCGTCTATGATGGGTTCACCGCCGTCGATGCAAGCATCACCAATCTCAACAACCAGATCAACAATGGCGGCGGCATCAAATATTTCCACGCCAATTCCACACTGGCCGATTCATCGGCAACGGGTACGGACAGCGTGGCGATTGGTCCGGAAAGCATCGCTACCGGCACCGACAGCCTCGCGGCCGGCCATGGCGCGGCAGCAACCGGCGTGGGCTCCGTGGCGCTCGGCGAAGGCGCTCAGGCGAACAATGCCAATGATGTCGCCCTCGGCTCTGGATCTGTCACGGAGACGGCTGTCGGAACCGCCGGCACCACCATTCGCGGCAAACAGTATGATTTTGCCGGAACGACGCCTGTGGGGACCGTCAGTGTCGGCGCTGACGGAGCGGAACGGACAATCACAAACGTAGCAGCGGGACGCATTGCTGCGGACAGTACAGATGCGATCAATGGATCGCAATTGCATGCTACCAACTCCGCGATCGAGGATTTGGAAGGCGGAATTGGTAGTATCAACAACAATGCCGTCTTTTACGATATCAAAGACGGCAAAAAAACAAATAATATCACCCTCCAAGGAGGTGATGTTAATGCACCGGTTGTCATTTCCAATGTTGGAAAAGGCGTTGCCGACAATGATGCCGTCAATGTCTCGCAGCTGAAGGAAAATGTGACCTACGCCATTAAGACATCGAACGACTATACAGATAGCGTCGCAACAACAACTTTGAATGAGGCCAATAGCTACACGGATCAGAAATTCGGGCAGCTCAATCAGGAGTTCGACTCGATCCGCGACGAAGCTCGCCAAGCCGCAGCCATCGGCCTCGCCGCTGCTTCATTGCGTTATGATGATAGGCCCGGAAAGGTCAGTGTGGCGGTGGGCGGCGGTTACTGGCGCGATGCCGGTGCTCTCGCCTTTGGCACAGGGTACACAAGCGAAAACGGCCGGGTACGTGCAAATCTCTCAGGTACTACGGCCGGCGGCCATTGGGGTGTGGGAGCCGGTCTCAGTTTCACGTTGAACTGAGGCAATGATGCTGCGACGTAGCTCATTCTGGCTCCTCGTTTCGCTGGCGCTCTCCAGCCTGTCCTGTCCGGTTGCGGCAGGGCAGGAGGCTAAGGCAGGCTTCCGGATCAAGCCTTCAGACGTGGTGCCGCCAGCCGATGTCAAGCTGGGCGACTATCAGCGGACCATACGGCCCTTCGAAAACTGGACATTGATCTGCGACGAAAAGGTCAAGGCTCGCCAAAGGGTCTGCAACGTCACACAGACCATCGAAAACCAGCTGGGGCAGGTCGCCTTCAGCTGGTCGCTCGCCGCAACGAAGGAAGGCAACCCATACATGATCGTGCGCACTGCGCCGATCGCGGATGCGGATGCGCCATTGGCGCTGGCCTTTGAGGGCCGTAAGGAACCGGTCAAGATACGGCTCGACGGCTGCAACCAGGCCGTCTGCGTCGGCATGCTGCCGGTTGGCCCGATCATGCGCGACCAGATATCGAAGAAGTCTTCCCCGACGATTTCCTATGCGACCAGAACAGGCAAAACAATCAGTTTGGTTGCGCCCTTAAGCGGCCTTTCCGCAGCCGTCGAGGCGATCAATTGAAAAGGTATCAGGAATGACCCAGCAATCGATCCATGACAGGATAATGTCGCGAAACACAAATGCCGAGGCGCCGGCCACCGTCGCCGCTGTACCATCGCACAACTGGTGGAAGAAGGTTACGCTTTCGCTGCTCGGCATCGCGGCGCTCGGAGCCGCGGGCTATGGTGCGACGCGCTACGGCATTTTAGACATCGTCCTTTCACCCCCTGCCGTCGCCGATACGCCGCAGCCAGGCGCCAATACTGTAGAGTCACCGTTCCGACAACATGCCAAACAGGCGGGCCTGCTTGCCTGCTCGAATGTCTTTCCCGGCCTTGGAGCGCTGCTGACAGGCGGATCACAATATGGCGTCCAGTCGATCTGGAACAACGAGACCCCGGACCATCATGCAGTCCAGGCGCTTGTCGGCATGAACTACGCCACCGAAGGATATACCGGCATCGCGGCGGGTGTCGTCGTCGCGGCGCCGACCGGTTCGGATTGCGAAGGCTCGATGGTGCGGGTAGCGCCTTTCCCCGTGCCATGCGCGGACATGCCGGCCCGGCTGCCGCAGGGCAGCAAGCTCACCAACAATCTCGCTCAGGTCAGTGTCTATGAGCTGCCGAACAATGGCGGCAATGCGATGCTGCTGCCGAGCGGAAATAGCTGCGTTGTAATTTCCGTCGCCTCTGCGGCCGGAACAAATGGAGGCAAGCAATGAGATTTCGTATTGCCATCGGCGTCATTGGATCGCTGCTGCTGTCGACGGCCCATCTGGTCGCGGCGGACCTGATCGTGCCCGAGGTGCCGGTTCCGGATGTCGAGGAGCGCGGCATTTGGGCGGCAATCGCCTATTCCGAGGCCGATGGGGTCCATGGCTTCTTCTGGGGCGCGGACAAGCGCCAAGAGGCTTCGGACATTGCGCTCGAACATTGCGAGAACGATGGCGGCAAAGATTGCGTTGTCGTCGAGGTTTTCCGCAACCATCGCCATTGGGATGATGACGACAATACCGGCTTTCCCTACAATCATTGCGGCGCGCTCGCGGTGGCCAAGGAGAAAAAACTGACTACGGTTTGGGGGGCGAAATCCGCTGTAACCCGCGATGAAGCCGTGGATGCCGCAATGCGTATTTGCGAAGCCGATGGCGCTATATGCAAAATTCGCGAATGGGTTTGTACATGAGCCGGCGCCATCGTTCGGTATTACCGGTCAATCAGCATCGAGCCATTCGTTCAATTCAACCTCCGAACGCTCCAGTCCATTGTAATTGATCAGCTTTCGCATAAGGGCAACGGCAACTGCGCGCGCACGCAGATTGAATCGCCCATCACGGCCGTCTCCGGATGTTTGATAAACCCCAAGCTTCTCGTAAAGTTGCTGAAGTCGGTTTTGCACGCTACGCAGTGAAATATTGCGACGAGCGGATATTGCCCGGTCAGTCAGTCCTAAGGCGACATCAATGAGAATTTCGTACTCGATATCATTTACGCCTTTAGCCTGACCAAGGCTTTTTTGCTGCATTCCGCGCACCTCGCGATCAATGACACATTGGGCCTCGATAAAAATGCTGCGAAGTGCCAGCTTCAGGCGTTCCTCCGATGCAGATTTGAGCACATAGCCAAAGGCAGCGCCGTCCGGAACTATGCGAGCAACACCGCGCACATAGGCTTCATCTGAATAATTGGACCAGAAAAGAATCCGCGTGTCGGGCCGCTCTTTCCAAATAGTGCGGGCTGCTTCGATGCCGTTTCTCGTCTGCATTTGAAGATCCATGACAATATGAGCTGACTTATGGTCGCGTGCCATTCTCTCGCCGATCATGCCGTTGTCAGCCTCAAAGATGGCTTTGCATTCCGGAAGGGCAGCATTGACCGCATCTCGCAGATAAGATCGATGAAGTGAGTCATCCTCAACGATTAGTATTTGCATCCCATTCTCCTTAAAATTCGCGATCAGGTACAGCGGCGGTTGGCAGATGAACGACGACTCGCGTTCCCGCATTGTCCTGGTTGGGTCCGATCGAGAACTTTGCAGAAATCAGCCGGGCTCTCGTCTTCATGTTGTTGATACCACCGCCCGCGCGACGGCGCGTTTTTAGACCGCAGCCGTCATCCACGACTTCTATTGAGACGCCGTCGACCTGTTCCAGCAAGCGTACGACAATGTTATTCGCACGAGCGTGGCGAATAACATTGTTGATCGCTTCCTGGGTGATGCGGAAGAGAGCGATAGAAACGGTCTGATCCAACTGATCGATAACACCATTCGTCTCGTCGACCAGTTGCTGCCGAAGCCTGGAGCCACTGTCACGGATGGAGCGGTCCAGATGATTTTCTATAGCTTGGCTGAAACCAAAAAGCTGAAGAACCGAGGGTTTTGCCTCTTCTATAATTTGCCGCAGATCCTGCATGCTGTGCTGCAAACTTCGCGCAACCGATTCAAGTTCGTCACCGGACACGACCTGTTCGCCAGCCAGACGCTCTAACCAGCGCGCCAAGCGGGTGAGATCGGCCAATGTCTGATCATGCAAGTCCATGCCAATGCGTTGGCGCTCGCGCTCCAATGCCTCCGTAAGGTTCAGAGCGCCGAGACGCAGTGCCTCTTCCCGGACCCTTGCTTCAGCCTCCACGATCGCTGATTTTTGCGCTTGATCGGCAGCACGCAACGCAAAGAAATAGGCAGATAAAAGATCGGCGATGGATCGCGCATTATCGACGTCTTCCATTGTATAGAAGTGTTTTTGATGGGAAGAACAGCTCAACGCTCCGATAATATCCCCTTCAACTTTGAGAGGGAGGTGGATGCGACTTCGCAACCCCTGTTCGAAGGCGGGTTGAATGAATGCGCCCTTGAAATTAAATCGTGCATCCGTCAGTGCGTCGTCGGTCAGCATAAAGGGCACCTCACCCCACAAGAGGGCGCGGATAGGGCTTTGGGAGACAAGTGCAGGCGGATGAGTTCCCCATGCCGTTTCCAGTCCGGTCTCATAGGCTGTGTGGTATTTCCCTCCATGCATAATAATGCAGACATCAAGATGATCGTGCGGGATGATATGAGCGATCTCTACTGCCACCGCGCGAATCGCGGAATGAAACTCCAGCTGACCCGCCAGCAACCGCGAAATTCCGATATAGTGATCAAGCAGTGCCGCTGGTGCCATCTTCAACATTCTGCATTCCCTCCCGAAAATGTATTCCTCCGTGGCCCACCGGCTATAGTGAACACCATATTCACTTACATAAAGCGCCAAGTCATATGAACTCGTCTTGCGTGATCCCGCATCTTTTTCGGCATATCCCGCAAAATGCCTGCCGTAAAACGCCTATACAAGCCCGACAACGTAACTCATCTTGCAGGATCAAAGGGAGAAGAATTCGACAGGAGGAGTTTCGATCAGAAGAAACGCTGATCGGGATCTGTTCGAAGAACTAGCTTAATCTGGGGAGAGAGAAATGAAAACTACCAATGTTCTTTTGGCGACGATAGCGCTCGTATGTACTGCAGTGCCAAATCTGGCAATTGCAGATACCTCGGCCAAGAAAATTGCCTTGTCAAACAATTATGCCGGCAATTCCTGGCGGCAGGCCATGCTGACGAGCTGGGCGAAAGTTGCTGGTGACGCGGCCAAAAGCGGTGTTGTTGCTGCAGCTGATCCATTCACGACTGCCGAAAATCAGGCGACGGAGCAAGCAGCACAAATTCAAAACATGATTTTGCAGGGCTACGATGCCATCGTCATCAATGCAGCATCGCCCACGGCACTAAATGGTGCCGTCAAGGAGGCATGTGATGCTGGCATCACGGTGGTTTCCTTTGATGGTATCGTAACGGAGCCGTGCGCCTGGCGCATTGCGGTAGACTTCAAGGAAATGGGTCGCAAGCAGGTCGAGTATCTTGCCAGTAAAATACCCAATGGCGGCAATCTCCTGGAAATTCGTGGTCTCGCCGGGGTTTCTGTCGATGATGAAATTTCAGCCGGGATTCACGAGGGTGTCAAACAATTCCCGCAATTCAAAATCGTTGGATCGGTGCATGGAGACTGGGCGCAGGATGTAGCCCAGCGTGCTGTTGCCGGTATTCTTCCAAGCCTGCCTGAGATCGTCGGTGTTGTCACACAAGGTGGCGACGGTTATGGAGCGGCACAGGCATTCGAGGCCGCTAAACGCCCTACGCCTGTGATTGTCATGGGCAATCGCCAGGATGAGCTTGTCTGGTGGAAAAAACAAAAGGATGCTGGCAATTATGAAACCATGTCGGTGTCGATTGCGCCCGGTGTGTCGACATTGGCATTCTGGGTCGCGCAGCAGATACTCGATGGTAAAGAAGTCAAGAAGGAATTGACCGTACCGTTCCTCCAGATAGATCAAGACGATCTGGAAGCCAGCTTGAAAACGACCCAAGAGGGCGGTGTCGCCAATGTGGAGTATTCGCTTGAGGACGCGCAAAAGGTAATTGCGTCAACCAAATAGATTTCGTCATACGATAAAACCGGCTCTGCCTGATTTTTATATCAGGCCGAGCCTTTCGCAGTATTGAGGATTTTGCCGCGTGACGAATACTAGACCGCAAGACGCTGTGATAGAAGTGAGGGATGCCAGAGTAAGCTTTGGTGCAGTCAAAGCCCTTGATGGTGTAACGCTTGCAATTCAGCCCGGTGAATGCGTTGGGCTGGTCGGCCATAACGGCGCGGGAAAATCCACCATCGTCAATGTCATTAATGGCGGTCTCACACCGCATGAAGGACGCGTTGCGCTTGGCGGTAAGTTGATTGAAAAATATAATGTCAAGGTGGCCCGAGACCACGGGGTACGTTGCGTCTTTCAGGAACTGTCGCTTTGCCCCAACTTAACAGTTACCGAAAATACCCGCATCATGCATCGGAGCCTTGCAGGTTGGGGCTGGCGGAAAAAAGCAAGTACTGTCGTTCGCGCAAAGCTTGATGAGATTTTCCCCGGCCACCGCATTCCCGTTGGGGCGCTTGTTGGCGATTTAACCATTGCGGAAAGACAGATGGTGGAAATCGCTACGGCTTTTTCCGAAGTGATTCAAAAGGTAAGACTTATTATACTGGATGAACCTACGTCATCTCTTGACGCAGGGCTTGCCGCGCAATTGTTGGCATTCGTGCGCGCATTTGTCAAAACCGGTGGTTCGGTCATTTTCATATCGCATATCCTTGGCGAAATACTTTCAACCTGCGACCGGATCGTCGTTATGAAGGATGGCAAGGTGGTTGCAGCCAGACCGTCAGAAGGATGCACGGAACATAGTCTGGTCGAATCCATGGGTAGCGTGGTCAAAGGACCGTCCGCAAGGTCCATTCGAGACATCAACATCGGCGAACCCGTCCTTTCAGCGGCAAGGCACGCAGGCAAAGGATTGCCACTCAAGGCGCATAGGGGCGAAATCATCGGATTGGCGGGCCTTGGCGGCCACGGCCAGACCGAAACTCTAATCGATATCTATCTCAAGAAGAGCGGCAATTGGGTGCGTGAGCGAGCACCAAAGGTCGCTTTTATCGCTGGGGACCGCCGCCTCAACGGTGTATTTCCTTTATGGAGCATCATCAAGAATATGTCGATCGGTCATCTGTCAGACCTTTCAACAAAGGGTTTGATCCGACGGCAGGACGAAGCGAAGCTCGTCGAAAATTGGAAATCCAAGATCGAAATACGCACCAAAAATGTGGAAAACGGCATCCTGTCGCTATCGGGAGGTAACCAGCAAAAGGTGCTGTTTGCCCGTGCTCTTGCGACACGGGCGGACGCTGTGTTGATGGATGATCCGACTCGCGGTGTCGATATCGGGACCAAGCAGGAAGTCTATTCAATCTTGCGATCGGAAGCGGACAAGGGACGTACCTTCATATGGTATTCCACTGAGATGGATGAAATCTGTCTGTGTGACCGTGTTTACGTGTTCAACAGTGGTGTGATTGTTGCAGAATTGACCGGAGATCAGGTAACGGAGAAGAATATTCTTGCTGCGTCATTCAGGAGCGCGGCAGCATGACAAATTGGTTCACACGCGACGCCATTAGACTGCTGATTCCCGCGCTGTCGCTTACCCTTCTTCTGCTTGTCATCTTTTACCTGCAGCCACGTGCAATGAGTTACAATGGATTAAATCTGTTGTTCAATCTTGCTGTGCCGATCGCGCTAGCCACGATTGCTCAGATGCTTATCATGACAGTCAACGACCTCGATCTTTCCATGGGCGCCTTTGTCAGTTTTGTGGCGTGCGTTGTGGCTACGTTTCTCAATACAAACCCTTTTCTCGGTATTGCCCTCCTGGCCGCAGCGATTCTTGCCTATGCCGCTCTTGGTGTTCTCATTCATGTGAGAAACCTTCCTTCTATCGTGGTTACGCTTGGCATGAGCTTTGTTTGGGGTGGGTTAGCAGTTCTAATTCTGCCTGCGCCTGGTGGACAGTCACCGGTTTGGTTGCGGGCATTGATGGTTTCCAAACCGCCTTTGGTGCCCTTGGCAATTATCGCCAGTATTCTCGTTGCTGTTTGCGCCCATTTTCTCATTATGCGCTCCTCACTCGGTGTGGTCTTGCGCGGGGTGGGCGGCAATTTTCGTTCCGTTGAAAGGGCAGGTTGGTCCATTGTACGCGCTCGCGCCATTATCTATGCGCTTGCAGCCTTCTTTGCCATTCTTGCCGGCTCGGCGCTCGTGGGTCTTACAACCTCAGCCGACGCCAATATTGCCCTACGATATACATTGCTCTCAATCGCTGGCGTTATTTTGGGCGGAGGCGAGTTCGTCGGTGGCAGGGTCTCTCCAATCGGGGCCGTTATTGGCGCGCTGACATTAACTCTGGCCGGTTCATTCCTGTCTTTTCTCAGAATATCGCCGGACTGGCAGATTGGCGCGCAAGGCATGATCCTGATTATTGTTCTGGCCCTTCGATTGTTGTTCAACCGGCTTGAACGGCGAGGAAAATCCGCATGATTTCGATTAAGCTCTTGCTGGAAAAGCCATGGATATGGTCCTTCGTCGCAGCGGCAATCGTCTGGTTTGTCACTATCATGTTCACTGGTGGAGCAAGCGCATATGGGCTCTCGCAAGCCGCGCTTACCTTTGCGGCATTTTCAATTATCGTCGGCATCGGCCAGATGTTTGTCATCACGCTCGGACCAGGCAATATTGATCTCAGCGTCCCGGCAACGATGACACTTTCAGGTACGATTGCATTAAAGCTCATGGGCGGCGCGGATTCCATGGTGGTGCCGGGTTTGCTCGTCGCCGTTGCAATCGGTGTCGCTGTTGGCGTGGGCAATTATGGTCTGATCAAATTACTGCGTATTCCACCAATCATTGCTACGCTGTCGATGAGTTTTATTGTGCAGTCGACGGCAATCTGGACCAATCGCGGACTGCGGATCAAACCACCGGCGATTCTTGCTGATTTTACCACATCCATGACGCTGGGTGTTCCTAACGTTGCCTGGATTGCGCTCGGTCTTTCCATCGTTGCCTATTGGCTTTTGCAGAAGTTGATTTACGGTCGGTGGGTTTCTGCCATCGGACAGAATATACTGGCGGCCCGCATGACCGGGATCCCGGTCGACGGCGTGCGCATTGTTACCTATGTTCTGTGCGCGGTTCTGGCCTCAGTATGTGGCTTCCTGCTAGCAAATTTTTCGGGTGGAGCCGCGCTCAATATGGGGTCGGAATATCTGCTGATGTCCATCGCCGTCGTCGTTATTGGTGGAACAGCAGTTGCTGGCGGAAACTCCAACGTTCCGGGCATATGGGGTGCCTCACTTTTCATGTTTCTCGTTGTTTCGATGCTCAACACCTACGGGTTTGACGCCGGCATTCGCCTGATCATGACCGGTATTATCATCATCGGCGTTATCGTTCTTGCCGGTGGCCACAACTCTGAACAACGTTAAAACTGGTGTACCTGGAATGATCAATACAGCGCTTTATGAAGTTCATGATCAACGCTTTACCAGCCTTATTGTAGGTAGTGCGGTGCTTGAGGAACTGTACTCATCTTGCCGTTGGGCTGAAGGGCCAGTCTGGTTCAATGATAGCAACAGCCTTTTATGGAGCGACATCCCGAACCAACAAATGTTGCGGTGGATTCCTGACGGTGGCGTTTCGGTTTTCCGGTCACCGTCCAATTTTACCAATGGCAATACACGGGACCGGGAAGGCCGCCTCATATCGTGCGAGCACGGCACGCGCCGTGTCACGCGCACGGAAGTGAACGGAACAATTACCGTTTTGGCCGACCGCTATCTCGGCAAGTGCCTTAATTCTCCCAATGATGTCGTTGTTCATTCGAATGGCTCTATATGGTTCAGCGACCCGACTTACGGAATACTCTCAGATTATGAGGGTTACAAATCTGAACCCGAACAATCGTCACGCAATGTTTATCGGCTCGATCCTGCGAGTGGTGACCTATCTGCCGTGGTTACAGATTTCCTCCAACCTAACGGTCTTGTTTTTTCGCCCGACGAAAGCTTGCTCTATGTGGCGGATTCCGGTGCAAGCCATACAGATGGCGCCCCAAGGCATATCCGCGTCTTCGATGTTGTGGACGGGAAGACCTTGAGCAACGGTCGCGTCTTTGCTCATATCGATAACGGCATTCCCGATGGCCTCCGCGTTGATTTGAATGGGAATCTTTGGTCAAGCGCTGCTGATGGTGTTCACTGCTTTAGTAGTGACGGGACGCTGCTCGGCAAAATAAAGGTCCCACAGACAGTTTCAAACCTCACTTTCGGCGGGACGAGGCGTAATCGTTTGTTTATAACTGCAACGCAGTCGCTCTACTCAATCTATGTGACAACGACAGGCGCGCAACAGCCATAGCACGATTGAAATTGAAGATATTCAAACGGCGCTCTGAGCCGGATTTCGTTACTCCAAATTAGCAGGAGCGGTGGATCAATTTTACCGATCAACCACACCTGACGTATGGATTCCTACTTGCCGCGTAACTCCTATTACAGGAGTAACTATCGCCGGTAGATATAGAAAATTCTGCTATTGATTCAGAATGGGGATACGATAGATCGCTCCATCACCCCACGTGGCCGTGAGCAAGGATGTACCGTCAGGTGCCACGACCAACCCGACCGGATTTCTCAGTCCATCGGCAACGACGCGTAATTTCCCTTCGGGCGATATTTCCTGAACGGTTGTTCCTCCATAGTCGACCACAAAGACACGGCCGGTCTTCGTCATTGCGACGCCAGGGCCGGGTGCGCCCAAAGCCTTACCTGTTTGAATGCGGGAACCGTCCGGGCGCACGAGCGTGATGTCACCGTCGATGTTGGAAACAACATAGCCGCCGTCCGGTGTTTGAACCGCCCCCACCGGCGTTCGCAAGCCCTCGATGATCGGCTCCAGTTGACCGTCGTCATTCACCGCGAGTATTTGATTGGTACGGCGATTGGCAATTAGAAGCTGTCCTGATCTGTCGAAGCCGATTCCGGCTGGTGTCGCAAGGCCTGTTACATATGTGCTTCGTTCTCCCGCTGGCGTGAAACGATAGATCTCGTTGCCGGAATAGGATGCAACATAGATAAATCCGTCGGGTGCGATCGTCAGCCCGGATGGACCGGAAATTCCATCAGCGAAGATTGTACGATTGCCGGCCGGGTCGACCCGGGAGACGCGTCCTGCTCCCCATTCTGCCACGAACAGGTTTCCTGTATCATCAAAAGCCATGCCGACTGGCGAACTGAACCCTTTCCAGAGCTCCACAGGTGCAGCTTTGTTTGCATAGGCGGAAGTTGCCGTTATCTGCAAAAGCAAAACAACTATGGCGAGAGGCGCCAAATAGCCAATTACAGAAGGGCGAATGAGCTTCATCATGCTGTGCGCTCCTGCGTTTTGGGGAAGCGTCGGGCGAATACTTCCTTGGCGGCGAACAACCCGTTAAGTGCTGCCGGGAAACCGGCATAGACGGCCATTTGCATGATGATTTCGGTAATTTCATCTCGGCTCAGTCCGACATTTAATCCGGCCTCGACGTGAACCTTCAATTGTGGACTGGCATTGCCCAGCGCCGTTAACGCGCCAATGGTGGCAATTTCGCGAGCGCGCAGATCAAGGCCAGGGCGGCTATATATGTCCCCGAAAGGAAATTCGAGAATATAGCGCGCAAAATCGGGGGCTATATCCGCCAAGGCAGCGATGACATTGTTTCCGGCTTCACCGTCGATCTCAGCGAGTGCGCGCTGTCCGCGTTCCAGTCGGCTTTCGCCGGCGTTCTGGGAGTGCTGTATCATGTTCCTTCATCCTCTGTTCCTTGCCGGCATATCCGGCAATCTTGGTGTCAAGGATAAGAAGGCAGGCTTGGAGATCGGTAACGTGGGCGCGAACGCGATCGCGATGCTGTTCCAACAGCTTGCAACGCTCCGCTTCTGTTTCGACACCCCGCTCCCGCAAAGCTGCGTAATGCAGCATGTCCCGGATCGTCATTCCAGTCATTTTCAAGCGACCAAGAAACTGAATCCAGATCAGGATTGTTGCGTCGTAGTCTCGTTGCTTCGATTGGTCTCTATCCGCATACGGAAGCAGCCCAATCCGCTCATAGTAACGGATAGTGTGGGCCGATAGTCCCGAACGCTTCGCCAGTTCGCCAATCTTCATTATTACCTTCTTCACCACGACGCATTGGAGGGTAGGGGTTAGAGTATACTCTAAGTCAAGCGACGAAATGACGATTTTAAATATTGCGTTCAAACAATGATTCCAGCGCGATGTGAGCCTAGTCTCCGCCCCCGAGTCCGGGGTTTGTCTTTGCACCGGAGAGATATCTTTGGCTGAGAGCAGACCTGAGCGCGCCGGTCGTAGGCGTCGTCCCTTGAGGAGGGGCGACCACGCACATACTATCTTCCGGCAGCGATTGAGAAAGATTTACCAGTATCGGCGTTCAGTTCAGCCTCTACGTTCTTTTTAATCGCAATGCTTTTGGTAGTCTTGGAGTCATCAGCCATTCTTGCGGCGCGTACATATCAAGGATATCGCTCATGCCCAATCCAATTGTTGTTGGTCTCTCCGGCAACTTCAACCGCCCTTCCAAAACAAGATTGCTCGTCACAAACACGGTCAATCGGATCAGTCGGCAATATGGCCTGGTGGCTGAGATTTACGACCTGATCGACCTGGGAGACTCTCTTGGGTCCGCCCGCCATGTCAGCGAGCTCAGTTCTGAAGCCGGAAAAATTCTCGACAGAATTATAGCGGCTGATATCCTTGTGGTAGGCACACCGACCTATAAGGGCAGCTATGCCGGGCTCTTTAAACATTTCGTCGATTTACTCGAGCCGCTTGCCCTAAAAGGCAAGCCAGTAGTGCTTACGGCCACTGGTGGTAGCGATCGGCATGCGCTAATCGTCGAACACCAGCTGCGACCCTTGTTTGGTTTCTTTATGGCTCATACGCTTCCGACTGGCGTCTTTGCTGTCGATCGCGACTTCCTCAATCATGAGATCATTTCAGAACATATCCACGCGCGGATCGACCAAGCGGTTGAAGAAGCACGGCCATTTATCGGCCAGTCAGTCGCCGTAAGAACTCTCAGTGCGACGGGGTAGTTCTGAGCTTTCCCGTTTGAATGGAACACTGCATGACGAACGTCGATCAATGGCCTGTTCGAGTGCGATCAGTGCGCTTTCATTTTGGATGTAACCCATGTAGTTTTTCAATCATTTACGGCAGATAACGCGATCAAGTGGGCCCAGTCGATTGAAATCGCACTTTCACAAGCAGATAAAACCCAACAAAGCATTTACCCGCAAAGCAATTGCATCGGATTGCTCGTGGTTAAATATGCCAGAAATTGCCAGCGCTCCGGCCAACCCGGAACTGTATGCAAGGGCTTATTTGTCTGACCCCGTTTTCTGGTGGTGGTCAACGAACAGCTATACAGTGGAAGAATGCGGGACCGTACTAAAACGCGTCCTGAGTTTGATTGATCAAGCCCGGCTGCCGGACCATGAACAAGCGCTCGCTCAACTGGGTGTTGGACCGCTGGAAAGTATGATGTCAGAATCCTTGCTTGATATTCTGGAATGCTGGGTGCCATTCAAAGAACCAATGCGTTATGCGCTCAACAGTGTGCGTTTTGAAACCCAACCACTCGCCGTGCAACTGCGGTTTGAGACATTGATGGACCGCTCGCGATAAACCTCGAATGATCCATGACGCGTGTTCGTAGTGGCGGCAGGTGATGCTCCTGCGATCATCTTGGATGCCCGATTGTATGTTGCAAGCGTCTCGAACAAACCTTTAGACATTATAGTCCTTCCCATGGCCCATTTGTTTGATGATAGTTGAAACAGGTATGCGCGCAAGCAGTGCCTGAATCCCGCAAAAGCACGGCCGTACGTAAGCCAATTCGAACAATCTCCCTAGATCAGCGTTGGAACAAAGAGAACCAAACTCGGACGATGGCCGAGTTGTGAGCAACTGAGAGTGAGCGTGACGGCTTTATAAGAAGTAGGAGAGGTCAAATGTACGTTATCATGGGTGGTACTGGCCATGTCGGTTCTGCCACAGCAACTGAACTATTGAATTTAGGTCACGCCGTAACAATCGTCACTCGAAATGCCGATCAGGCCGCAGGATGGCGCGCGAGAGGAGCCGAGCTTGTTGAGGCGGATGTCGAAGACGTAGCATCGTTGCGAGCAGCATTCCGCCGCGGTAAACGAGCGTTTTTACTCAATCCGCCAGCCGATACGGCACGAGATACGGACGTCATCGAACGACGTACGGTGGCCAATATTCTTGCCGCGCTTGATGGCGCGGGATTGGAGAAGGTGGTTGCAGAATCTACGGGCGGCGCACAACCTGGCGATCGCATTGGCGATCTCAATGTGCTTTGGGAGCTCGAAGAAGGATTGCGTCACCAACCTATCCCCGCGGCGATCAATCGCGCTGCTTACTACATGAGTAATTGGGACGGGTTGCTGGATAGTGTGCGGACAAGTGGAACGCTTCCCATCCTGTTTCCCCCCCATACAATGATTCCCGTGGTTGCTCCGAGCGATTTGGGCAAAGCAGCCGCGCAAAGACTTCTTTCCGGCGTCGATGACGTTGATGTTCGTTATATTGAGGGGCCAAAACGTTATTCGCCTGAAAACCTAGCAGAAGCGTTTGCGAATGCGCTGGGTCGGCCTGTTGAACTCGCAATCATACCGCGAAAGGATTGGAAGCAGTCTTTTCTGGAGCTGGGCTTTTCTGACCGTGCCGCAGAATCCTACACGCGTATGACAGAATTGAGCATTGATAAAGGCTTTGATATGCCGGATGATTCGTGGCGCGGTCGAACATCGTTGGAAACCTACATTCGCAGCCGTGTAGAAGTGTTATGACTGAAAGACACGATGGGTTCGTCAACGGACCGAACGGCCATTACATTTTGTGATCGGGGTGCAATCGCGCAACGCATAACCTACCCTGTAATAAAAGCTGCCAACAGAAACACCCTGTTTGACTAGGTTTTGTTGCTGGATTTCAGTCAGTTTGTAAAATCGCTTGCTCAGAGAATCTTGCTCCAGTTCATGCCGTTTCAAGCTGATGAGGATCGCATTATTTCCCTGGAAATCTTTCGGCCGAAACCAATAATTGTACATCAGGCTATTTTTACCCAGGACGCCGCTGCCAACCGAACTTTTTATCGGGTCTTTTGACAGGCGATTATAGAAGGCGAGTTGGCTGGCAAGAAAGTATCTGTCCATGCCAATAAGGAGCACGGGTTTGCCGCTCTGATATTCAACCGCGTTTTGAATCAGTCCAACTTCATGCCCCAACTCCTGCCACGCTACGGGAAGGGTACGAATTGTCCCGATGGAATGGGTCATGGGCAATCCGATAGCCAGGTAATGCAGGCCCAACCCATAGATGACGAATGTCGAAGCTACCGTGGGAGCCCACAATCGCCGTAGCGTCACTGCAAACCGAGATCCGTCAGTAGATGGTTTGACGATTGCAGCAGAGATTGCCGGCACGATCGCGAGCCAGACTGGCCCTGTCCAGTTTAACTTGACGCTGTGAAAGAGGCTGAATGCAATGAAGACTGAAAGCGGAACCAGCGTATATGCTAAAACGAAGAAAGACCTGCGGATATTTATCAAACCCTTGCTTTTAAATCGAAATTCAAGATTTATGAGGGTGGAAATTGTCGCAACCAGCCCGAACGGAGTGAGCAGGATTGCGACGCTGCCTATCAAGGCGGGAAATGAAAAAATATACGGGCTCTCCAGCCGCCGCGTGCTCTGGAAAGCGAAGGAAACCCATTCATTTGTCGCGTTCCAAATGATCACGGGTGAGAAGAGTAGCACAGCAATAGCTGCCGCGATGTAGGGCTCTGGTCGTCGCATCCAATGCCGAGAGACAACGTCCAGGCACAGGAAGGCGAGGGTGGCAGGTCCGAGCAGAACAATCGTGTATTTGGAGAGCATTCCAAGACCAACACAGGCACCTACGCCAAACCATGCGCCACGTTTGTTACCCAAAAAAGATCGCTCCAAGAAATAAAGCGCTCCAGCCCAGGCGGCCGTAAGAGGTGCGTCGGGCATCATCATGATGCCGGTTGAAAAGAAAAACGGTAGCGTTGATATGAGAAGTAAGCTGACGAGCGCGGCAGATTTTCCAAACAGATTTCGTGTCAATAGAAAGACAAAGGTAGCTGTTGCGATCCACGCAACATAAGCGCCGATGCGTACACCAAATTCGGTGTTGCCAAATAGACTCATGCCCAACCAGATCAACCAGGCGACCATTGGAGGATGATCGAGATATCCAATATCTAGGTGTTGCGCATAATTCCAATAATAAGCTTCTTCCGGGATGAGATCCACAACTCCGAGGAACGTCAGTCGAAGCATAAGGGCGTATCCCACAATGCCAATGGCGGCTACGCGCCATGAGATATCCGGCGCCAAACGGGATGTAGGGGATGGGTAAACAAAGAAAGCATTGCCGAGATAGTTTACGATTGCAGCAACTCCGATAGCGAGGATTAAACCGGCTAAAGGAGGCCAATCGAGGAGGTGAACGGCGCAGGCGATGATGCCGCCTCGTAGCGAGAAAGCCAGCAGGCAGATAGCCGCGAACCGGGCAAAGCGGGTCCAATCCTGCTTCACGCTTGGAGAAAAGGCCCAACGGGAATTGAGATTATAGTTGATAATTGCAGCGGCAGCGAAACTGATCGCGTGAGACTGGCCAAGACTAAAGCCGTAGGCAATCAAAACTTGGAACAGCAAGATATCTGCTGCGAACCCGATCAGCCCTACGCCTGCAAAACGCCCGGCGGTGCCAAACGAAATATTACCGCCACCCAAAACCAGCAGACGGCGCATATAGCTGATCAAATGATTAAGGCCGATCTTCGATTGCCCTAAAGTTCGGTCATGGAAAATAATGGGTATCTCGCTAACGCGCAAAGTATGCCCGCCAGCTGCGATGACTTCCAGTCCGATTTTGAAACCCGTAGCGTCAGGATCTACCGCTAAAAGATGTTCCTTTCGAACCGCGAAAAATCCGGACATTGGATCGCTTAATTCGGTAATCGGCCAAGCTAATGCGCCGCCAAGACGTGATAAAAGCCGACGTGATCCGGGCCAGCCCGGCGTGGCTCCGCCGGACACATAACGGCTGCCGACAACCATATCGCTCGTGCCTGCTATAATTGGACCGATCATATTGGCAATCTGATCTGGCGGGTGACTGAGATCAGCATCCATTACCACAATGATACTACCATTGGCCTGGCGTGATGCTGCCAATACGTCCCCCGCCAATCCTCGCATACCATCTCCGCAGATAAGCTTGACCGGATAGTCGGGCTCCCAAGCGCGAATGTGCTCCAATGTCCCGTCTGTTGACCCGCCATCGGCGACAAGAATTTCATATATTGTATCCGCGGCAGGCTGGGAGGTAATCGCCGACAATATCAAGTCAATATTGTCGACTTCATTGAGTGTGGGAATGATAATAGAGACAGGTTGAATATGCTTCATGTTGTTTGGACTCAGTAAAGGACGGCAGACATGCTTCGTTGATCTTCGACTCCGTCACGGGAGCGATGCGAAACTTGGCGATGAGAATGATTTGACGCGGCGCGCTATTTTGATCCGAGCGGTGGCGCTGGATCTGCGCTAGATCGAGATTGCCGCGTGAAGCGCTGATATCTGCTGCGAAGTGGCTGTCTGGGATTTGTCATTTCTACTCACCATTTTTAGTCGCCACAGGGTGGCCTTTTGATGAGTATCCGGCTGGAAGCAGGCTTCTTTCGCGAGATTTTATTTAGATATATTTCATGATGTAGGGATTTGTTTCGGCCCGCAGACAGGTTTTATAGCCGAACAGTAGTTTCGTAGTCGCCAATCAGGAGGCGCCGAAAACAATTGTGTGATACCAATATTATTTTAGCAGCAAGTGGCGACAAGTTGCTGGAAGCTACGAGAAGCTTGTGTCTGATACTGTCTGATACATCGCACGCAGGCGACGTTGTTTTGAATCGAAAACATGGTTCTTTTCAAGTTTTCCCGGATCACATGGCAGACTTATGTGAGCGACCAAGCCAGACGTACTCTTGTTCTTCAGAAAAATGGAACCGCCATGACCTTTGACAATATCCTGCACAATTGAAAGGCCGAGACCAAACCCACTCGTAGAACGAGCGGGACTGACTTTGAAGAATGGTTCGAACACTGTGGTTTGAAGCTCCACCGGTAGCCCAGGACCATCATCCGAAACCTCGATTGCCAAAGCACCATCTCCTGATGACACAAGTGACACAACAACATGCGTGCCAAACTTGGTCCCATTGTCTACCAGGTTGGTAATGGCGCGGCTTAAAGCGCGAGGCTTGCAGAGATAGGCCAGACGGTCTGGGCCTGAATAGCTTACATTGAAGCCCACATCTGCGAAATCAGAACAGACGGTACTGAGAAGGCTGGGCAAGTCTGAGCGCAACGGCGCTTCGGAAGATACTTCCTTGCTCAGATAGGTGAGGGTTTCCCTCATCATCCCATTGATCGTAGCGATATCATTTAACATCAATTCACGCAAAGCGCCGTCTTTTGAGCGCTCGACGCGAAGCCGCAACCGAGTGAGCGGGGTTCTGAGGTCATGGCCAATGGCGCGCAGCATCCGGGTTCGGTCATTCATCATGCTGCGCAACCGGCTACGCATGTCGTTCAGAGCACGGGCCAGTGCAACAACTTCTTGTGCACCGCGCTCTTCGAAAGGTCGATCAGGACCCTCTTCTGCGCTTAATACCAAAGCGGCTGCGGAAAAACGCGACAAGGGAGCGACGATCATACATCCGGCATAAAAAGCCAGAAGGATTACCGGCACCACAATTGCCAAAACTTTCAAAACAGAATTGAAACGCGTTTCCAGCGACCAGAATTCTTTTGGTTCCGGGCGGATTGCAAAGGCTAAGGATTCAGTGGGAGTTATTTTGACCAGCAGGACATTGTCCACGTCTGACGATCTCAGCGCCGTGGGGAACTTGCCTGTCAGCGCGTCGCGGACTCGCGTGCCAAGACCGGTTGTCTGATCCATGTTTGAGGCTGCTTTTTCAAACTCAGCATTGCTAACTTTTTCGACCGGTATGTCGCTGTTGGCTGTCACCTGCAAAACTATATTGCGGTTCTCGGGAGTTTTTGCTGCCAGAAACTGATTTACCACAGTTTCGATTCTGATAGCGGTTGAACGGTGATAAGGAACTGAATCGTCAAACACCAGGGGCTCTGTAACGACCCCCATCGCGCAAGCAATCAAAATAGGTGCAATTGCCAGCGCGATGATCTGTCCGCGAATGGTGTCGAGATTGGACGATTGCAGCATCATACACGCTCCACTTTTGGCGTGAAAAGATAACCGGCAAGCCGGACCGTTTTTATGAGAGTAGGCTCTCGAACATTTGGCTCTATTTTTTGCCTCACCCTGCTGACATGAACGTCGATACTGCGCTCGACAGGGCCTGCGGCACCGGCATGCGTCAAACTCAAGAGTTGTTCGCGGGTAAGCACCTTGCCGGGATTCCGGCAAAATGCGAGCAGCACGTCAAATTCTGCCGTTGTCATTGAGATGTGGACCCCATTGGGATCACGTACCCGCCGCAATATCGGGTCAATCCGCCATCCTTCAAATTGCAAGGGGTCCTGTGTTTGGGGGCTTGCAGAAGTGTACGACGAGCGTCGAAGCAGGCTTTTAATCCGCGCCAGAAGTTCGCGCGAGTTGAATGGTTTGGTAATATAGTCGTCAGCGCCCAATTCAAGGCCAACGATACGATCAATATCATCACTGAGGGCCGTTAGCATTATGATGGGAGTTGTCGCCTGTGCACGCAGTCTGCGACAAATACTGAAACCGTCCTCACCGGGGAGCATAACATCCAGAATAATAAGATCGAATGATTGCTCGCGAAGCAAAACTTCCATTTCCGCCGCAGAACCCGTGGCAACAGCGTTAAAGCCATTGTCCAACAAGGTTTCTATGACCATGTTCGCGATCTCGGGGTCATCTTCCACGAGAAGCACTCTTGCAGACTGATCCAAGACTGTCACACGCATGTGAATATTCATTCCCCAGCCCCCAAAACCATAATTCGGTGTGAGGGTAAATAATGTCCCATGAATGGCGTTATGGTGTCATTCGGAGCCACATTTGGTTGCGTTGAAAATTAGGATGGAAATCTGTCGACGCGCGAGCCTCGGAACCGTGACATTGAATAATTTTGTCATCTCTGGACTAGAATTTATAGCCAAGCATCAGCATCGCTGACGGTTGGAATGCTTCTTGTACGATTGGACTGTCTGCCGCGTCACCGACTAGATAACCCACGCCTATCTGCCCTTGGATGAGCCAACTTTTCTCCGTGACATAAGTAACGGAGGCTTCAAAGTCGACACGTTTGAAACCTGCGCCTGCATCATATGCGGCAAGACCCGATCGGGCTGACTGCGCTGAGGTCACCCCGAAATATGATTCCATATGATTGGCATCAGCCCAGGTCGCTGAGGCGCCAGCCGAGAAAAGGAATTGCTTGTAGGAGTGCGAGACACTTGCGCCAACTGTTCCTACCAGACCATCGCTACCTCCGATTGTTTTATCGAAAGATGTAAACAGTTCAACAGGCCCTAGCTCGTATGCCAACTTTCCGCCAATTACGGCTCCGGCATCGACGTCGCCCAGCCCTTTCAGATGATCGCTGTCATCTTCCTGTCGGCCTGCCTCATATCCGATCTTTGCCGTGAAGTTAAAGTTTTGATAGCGGTAAACGTCGATGGAAATTCCGCGGGGATCAACGGTCACATGCTCGCCAAAGGTTGCTGAAAACATTGGAAAGGGCTGAACTTCAAACTCATCCGACCCTTCAAATTTCGGCGCATAGATACCACCTGCGCCGATTACAACATTCCATTTGTTAAGGCGATCCTTGACTTTCTCGAAGCGACTTGGATTGATACGTTCCGGGCTGACTTCGTCGAAGGTTTCGGCTGCTGCCTGCAACGGACACAAGCTGATAATACCCATCACGGCGACCGAGAGTGTCAGTCGAATGTCAGAATAAACTTCTTTGGTGATTGGCATACAAAACTGCTCCTGAGATTTCAGAGGGGTATTGCCCAACTCGCGGCCGTCTGCCCTCATTCATCAGGAATACCCCATTTGGTATTTTCAGGGATTTTGTAATGTTAAGAAATGTTGCGCAAATATAGGCTTCATGTGGCAACTTTTGCAGCTCTTGAAGCCATCTTGGTGAAATGCGACGGTAGCACAAACGGTAAAGCGCGTGCGACAGTCGCCTTCATCAGTGCAGCCATTGCGGAACTGGTGATTATCGCAATGGCCGGTTATATTACTGTGAGAGCCCGGATTTATCGTGATCCATACTGCCTGACTTGCACTGGTAATATCCCGATGCGCATGATTTGGCGGCGGGGTCGAGATTAACCTTCCTGGGAGTCCAGGAATTGTAAGTTCCGCATCCCGCAGCGATCAACGCACCTAAAATCGCTGTGGCTGTAATTAGTTTTCTCATAATTGTCTCCCGATCGGCCCGCTGCCGCGATCCCGCATAACAATAGATTTGTTTGTAGTCGAGTCCCGACTTCAAGGTTGGAAGGCAAGCTTGAACCTCTCAGGCTCCTGGGAGGCAAACTTGTTAGCGAGGTTTTGGCTAATGCTGACAAGATGTGTCGGCGAATGTTTACTAGGCGATGCTCCGACGTGTGGCTACTGTTATGGGGTACTCAGCCATGCGGCTACATAGATCGGGTCGAAAAGGAGCAGTTAAGGCGTAGTTGTATTGAAGATATTCAGAGAATTGTTCAGTTCCTTCATTAGACAAGCGAAAGTTTGATCACGGAACTGGTCACCGCTTGAATCATTGGAAAGAACGGAAACCCCGTGAGGCAGTCATGTTTGATTTTGTACGTGCCCGTAAGCGGATGGTCGATGCGGATATCGCGGGCCGAGATATAAGTTCACATCATGTATTGCAGGCCATGCAAAAAGTCCCACGCGAGGAATTCGTAGATGCTTGGCTTAAGGAAAGCGCCTATGAAGATAGGCCGTTACCGATCGCGGAGGGACAAACCATCTCGCAGCCATACATCGTTGCTTTGATGCTTGAGGCTGCAGACATCAAGCCGGAAAGCCGCGTGCTCGAGATTGGCGCCGGCTCAGGATATGCTGCCGCAGTTATGAGTAGAATTGCAGAACAGGTCTACACAATCGAACGGCATGTGGTGTTGGGAGAGGCAGCCCGAAAGTGCTTCGAAAAACTTGGCTATAGCAATATTCAGCTCAGAATTGATGATGGGACGAAAGGGTGGCCAGAAGCTAGGCCGTTCGATGCGATAATTGTTGCAGCCAGCGGACAGAGAGCGCCACAAGCCTTGAAAGAACAATTGAAGATAGGCGGCAGACTCATCATTCCGCTCGGCGGCGAATTTCAGTCTCAGGAGCTTGTTAGGATGACCCGTATCAGCTTCGATCAATTCGAAGAAGAGTCTCTTGGGGCTGTCAGGTTCGTGCCGCTATTGGGAGAGCAGGATAGACCGAAAGCACCGTGACGTGAAGCAGACCCGTGCATGCGCGCATCCTTGGGAATTCTATAATGCGAGTGAACGGCCCGAATTAGGAATACCGGGAATGCTGAATCGAACGCGTCGCGGAACTTGTTATAACCGGTCAACGTTCACATATCACTTCCATTGTATGCGAGCGCCGAATGTCGAAACCTGATGATAGTCCCCTTAAACAATCCCATATGCCCCTCAAACATGGCGCGAGTATATTACCCTCAGTAAAAATCGACAGTTACAATCTTCGCATCCGCGATAAAGACGGATTTATTGGCGACAAAGCAAACAAGGCGGCGTTTCTGGAGAAAGTTGATTACTGGCGCAAACAGGTTGACGGTCATGCAGCCGCAAAGCGGCTCAAAATGTCGGACATCTCCAAAACCGGTATCGATAAGATACTCGCCGGTGACGACAAATTAGCTCAGGCGATCATCTGGTCGGCCATTCATGATTTCGCAATCGACTTGTCCGATGTAATCAACCGGTTTCTCAAGGAGAAAAAATGGGAAAAAACCGAACGGATTGCCGTTGGAGGGGGGCTTAGCGAAAGTGCAGCCGGACAATTTGCCATTGCCGAAGCGATGCTGCGACTAAATTCCTTGGGTAGGAAAATCGAATTGAGACCGATCGAACATCTGCCTGACGAGGCGGGCCTGATTGGTGCCGTCCATCTCGTGCCTGCGTGGATGCTGAAGGGTCACGATGCCATGGTTGGTGTCGACATAGGAGGTACAAATATCAGAGCAGGAATAGTCACATGGGAGACGCGAAAGAAAAGCCCGAACATCGCGAAAGCAGAGGTTTGGAAGATGGACCTCTGGCGGCATGGTGACGAAGAACCATCCCGTGGCAAAGCACTAAAGCGTTTGGTTAAAATGATAAAGGCTTTACTGGAGGATGCTGAAAAAGAGAAAATTATTGTCGCTCCCATTATTGGAATTGCTTGCCCTGGACTCATCGAAAGCGATGGGTCCATCACCTCGGGCGGTCAAAATCTGCCGGGTAACTGGGAGGGAGAATCTTTCAACTTGGCGCGGGAAATTACCAGTTCGATTCCAGCAATCCAGGGCAAGGACACGTTCGTGGTAATCCATAATGATGCAGTCGTTCAGGGGCTTTCCCAGATACCGTTCATGAAGGATGTCCGCCATTGGGGAATCCTGACGATTGGAACGGGGCTTGGCAATGCAAAATTCACGCCCAACCCATGATCAATTCAAGTTCGGTTTGCCTGCAGAAGCTTGGCCTGGATTTCATGCCCAAGGGAGAGCTCTTCGGAAGATAAGGCTGCCGGTGTTGCAGCAAGATGCCAACCTAGTGCCAGGTCGACCATCATCGCCATGCTCTCGAGATCGGAGCGACTGAGTGGGATGGAGCGCTCAGCAGTGCCGTCACCGATTATGGGCAGCAGCTTAAGCGCTCGAATATGTCGAGGATCGTCGCTGCTGGCGAGCCGTTGTACTGCTTCAGTATATAATCTTTTGAGCAAGACGTACTGCGCTTGGTCCAAATTCAATACAGGCATGAAGTCCTCCACTTCATCCAACGAACAAGACATTCTAATGTTCCATACTCGCTGTCGCTGGCTATTGCAGTGGTAAGTCCGATCTATCGTAGTGGTCGTTTACGGGCGTTGATGCTTCAGCCTCGTAGATGTTATCCCGCTGTGTCTATGGCTGAAAGCCCGTCACGCTACTGTGTCAGTATCACTTGCTGAAACCGGTTTGGATTCGGGCGATTATATGTGGGAACTGCGAGTTCTGATTCATCCAGAGCCTTCCATATAGAGTAGCTTCATCGGACTTATCGCAAATCAGTACCAGCGGCGTGCCGCGGGAAAACACAAGCCTCTCGTTGCGAAAAGGGGAGGATCGGCGCTGTTTGGGTTGCGCTGACACCCAATGGAGATTGTCTGCTTTAACCCAACTGAGAACAGCGAGTGCACTTCCGGTTGTACGACGGCACATGTGGCAGTGGGTGCGTTCGATTGCAACAACGCGATATCCCGCCGAGGCGGCCGCCGTGTAAATTTTCCGCTTGGCCGGTCATATGCCTATCCCATCAAGAGGCGTCCATGCAGTTGCATGGGCGCCTTTGATTTTTACTGCGACATGTACACAACTTTGCGGTCTTTGGTCGATACGATTATCGGCCGTTTATCGACATAGACGTAACTATAGTCTGGGGCATCCGGAATGGGTACAAGCTCGACATCCTCTGGAATAGCGGCGCCCATAGTCAGGTCTTCTTCAACCACGATGGGGTCGGTCGGATGTGCGATCACATAATCACGCGCAGTCTGGGGCACTTCCACAATAACCGTATCTTGCGCAAATAGCGGACTGGTACTCAACAGCAGGGCAGAAATCGTTACTATAATTATGCGTTTCATGGTCTTCCTCCTTTTGCTCTCCCTTCGAATTGGAAAACAACCCACGTGAGGGAAGGTTCCACCTGTCGGAACGCGGCAGGAGGTTGACATCGTACGACTATGAAAGTTCAGTAAGAGCCGTTAGGTGCTGTGCAATATTCGGGCGGCTTTGACGGCAGCAGTGGCACGGTTTTCGACACCCATCTTGATATAGACTTGTTCCAGGTGTTTGTTGACAGTCCTGGCGCTCAATCCGAGAATATCACCAATGTCTCGATTTGATTTGCCCTTTGCAATCCATAAAAGAACCTCAGCTTCCCGTGCAGTCAATCCGAAGTGCTGGCGCAGCAGTTCCTCTGGGCTGGCCTGATTGGCGAGGGTTAGTCGGAACAAATATTCATCAGAGGTGAGGGCACCAAGATAGCTCAACTGCAGTCCCCCTTGCTCTCCGGGGATTGTAATGGGGTTGCCGTCTTTGTGACTTTGTTGCCTGGTCAGCCATGCCGCGACGCTCACCGAAAGTGCCTTATAACCGGCTTGTGTGCTGCCCATGGTCAGCTCTATCAGGTGGTTTGCCTGCGGAGTGGACCAGCGCAGTTGGCCATCTTTTCCAATTGCAAGAAGGTGGCGACCGGCGGCATCCAGCGCTATGCGCGCATTTTGGGCGGCGCGAGCATTGGCAAGGTGAACTCTGATCCTTGCCTGTAGTTCATCAATATTGATCGGCTTTGTCAGATAGTCCACGCCACCGGACTCAAGTGCATGGACGATGTGCTGGGTCTCGGAAAGACCTGTCATGAAAATAACCGGCACCTGGGTAACCGAAGCTGTGGTTTTGATTCGGGTGCAGGTTTCAAACCCGTCCATCTCCGGCATTATCGCATCCATCAAGATGATATCGGGTGTTATACGTTCGACAACATTGAGTGCGGCGTGGCCCGACGTTGCAATCAAAACAGAAAAACCCGATTGCTCCAGCGCGTCCGTCAGAAACCCAAGGGTTTGCGGCGAGTCGTCGACAATCAGAACAATATCGCGCGGATTGGTTGGCTCACTCACCTCTGATCGCCTCTTCCTGATTTTCGAATGTGCGAAGGAAACGGTCATATCCTGCCAGATCGAACATCTGAACGAATTGCCCCAGTGCCTCGGTAAACGCCCGGTTGTCTTCGATTTTCGCCAACTCGGCAATCTTTGTCTCAATGCCGCGGATGTACCCAATCTCGCCAAGATTGATCAATTCACGTACATGCGTTTCACCAGGACTGACCAGTTTACGAGGTATGAGAGATGAGGGCGACGTCGCATCAACGTAAACCCACTCCAGGCCCAGAAGCTGTGCGATCTTGTTTTGAAGCTGCCGAAGGTCAAAAGGTTTTGCGAGTGTGTCATTGTGGCCAGTTGGCCCGCCTGTGGGCGCTGCATCGCCTATATTGGCTGAAAGCATAATAATTGGCGAAAGCTCGCCAGCTTCACGCAGTCGTCTTACCAATTGCCAACCATCCATTTGCGGCATGGAAATATCAATCAGGAACAGGTCAGGAACGACCCCCTCGATAAGGGTAAGGCATTCTGGTCCGCTGGCGGCAGTTAACACGATGAAATCGAGGGGAACGAGAATCTCTCGCACCAATTCGCGATGATCTTCATTATCGTCGACAACAACGATGGTGCGCCGCTGCCCGGCGTAGCTGCGAATTTTTCGCGGCAAGGGCTGCTGTTGATGCGAGGGTGTTATGGCAGAAAGCATTAGCCTGATCTTGAACGTAGATCCTTGCCCATAGGTACTGGAAACCAAAATCTCGCCGCCCAACGTTTCGGTTAACAGACGGGTGATTGTGAGCCCAAGGCCGAGGCCTGGCATAGGTTGAATGTTCTCGGCTTCTCCTCGCTGAAAAGGCTCGAAGATACGCGGAAGATCTGAATCTGAAATTCCTCGACCGGTATCCAAAATCGTAAATGTTGCGACCTGACTGCGGTAGGTCACATCGAATAGGACACTGCCGCTTGTCGTAAATTTGATCGCATTGGACAAGAGATTAACGAGGATTTGCCGAAGGCGTTTTTCGTCCGTCCGGACATAGGGCGGCAAATTGCTTGAACGTTTATGCTTGAAGATGAGTTGTTTGGCATCGGCCTGTGGTTGAAACATCTGCACGATCTGGTCCAGAAAGTCGCTAAGATTGATCTCGTTGGAAAAGACCTGCAACCGGCCGGCTTCGATGCGTGAGATGTCGAGTAGTCCGTCAATGAGGCCTGACAAATGATCGGCGCTTCGCTTGATAACGCGAATTGCGGACTGGCGTGGAGCAGGGATTGTTTCGTCTCGTTCCAGTATTTGTGCGTAGCCAAGCACGGCGTTCAAGGGGGTGCGCAGTTCGTGACTCAGACCGATCACATACCTGCTTTTTGCGCGATTGGCGGCCTCGGCCGCGTCCTTTGCGTCCTGAAGAGCGGCGTCCGTTTTCTTATGAGCGGCTATTTCCTTTAACAGAAGGGTATTCTGACGCGAAGACTCTTCCTCAGCAACAACACGGCTGTCATGTGCCAGCACATAGAACCAACAGGCAATTCCTGTTACGACTGCAAATACAAAAAATACGATCAACAGCGTTCGGTCTACAACGCCCGACGTTTCAGATGGCCCTCCCGCCTGATGGGCTATCATGGTTAGAATTATGCCGATTGCCGTTAGAGCGATGATAACAGAGATTCCGTACCGTCCCAGTCGCGATGCAAGTGCCTGGATGATGCGTTGCGGCAAGAAAGAGCGAGCCACGATAGCGACCTGTGCGTTGAAATTTGCGTTAGGTTTGCACATGTCGTGGCAGCGGCTGTCGAGGGAGCAGCAAAGCGAGCAGATCGGAGCGCTATAGGCGGGACACCAAGCCATGTCCTCGGGTTCAAAATCGTGCTCGCAAATCGAGCATCTGAGTGTCTGCAGTGTTTTCCAAGCCCGCCGAGGCTTCCGCACTAGATAGTATTTTCCCTTGGTCTGCCACGCGAGCAGTGGCGAGACAATGAAAGCTACAACAAGCGCTATGAATGGTGCGAGCGCGGAGGCCATCTCACCGAAGAAACCGAAATGCGCGATCAGCGATATCATTGTCGCCGCAGCCATCGTTCCGAGGCCCACCGGGTTAATATCGTAAAGATGAGCACGCTTGAATTCTATGCCGGGCGGGGCCAGTCCTAGTCTTTTATTGACAAAAAGGTCAGCAGATATGGCGCAAAGCCAAGCCATGGCAATAAGCGAAAAAATACCTAAGGTTTCTTCGAGCAATCTGTAGATGCCAAGTTCCATCAGCAAAAGCGCAATTGCAACATTGAACAGCAACCAAACCACGCGACCGGGATGACTATGCGTGAGCCGGGAAAAGAAATTCGACCAGGCCAATGAACCCGCATAGGCGTTCATCACGTTGATTTTAAGCTGCGATACCACCACAAAACCAACCATCAGCATCAACGCTAAAGTATCGGAATGCGTGACGTAACCGAATGCAGTCAGATACATTTGTGAAGGGTCTGACGCGCGATCGACCGACACGCCGCTGCTAAGTGTGAGCACCACGAGAAACGATCCGGCGAGAAGTTTCGGGGCACCGACTAGGACCCAGCCCGGACCGGCAAGAAATACCGCAATGCGATGTCGCAGTTTTCGTTGCCCTTTGGGCGGCAAAAAGCGCAGAAAGTCAACTTGCTCGCCGATTTGAGCCATCAGAGCCAAGATTACTGCACTGGCTGCACCGAACTGCGCCAGCACAAAAGGGGCGCTTGTTCCAGGAATTGCGACCGGCACGTCGACACCTGAAAAAGCCCGCCAAAGATCAAATTTTTCCCAATCCACGAAAGCAATTACGACGAAAGGGAGGATGTTCAATATGATCCAGAAAGGTTGTGTAATCAGCTGAAATTTGCTGATCATCCGAACGCCGTAGGTGACCAGAGGAACCACAACCACGGCGCTGATAATATACCCAATCCACAAAGGAATTCCGAAAGCCAACTCCAGAGCACCGGACATGATCGACGCTTCGATAGCAAAGAGCAGGAAGGTGAACGTTGCATATATCAAAGAGGTGATTGTTGATCCGATGTAACCAAAGCTTGCCCCACGGGTCAGAAGGTCGATATCGACACCGTGGCGGATGGCGTAACGGCTTATTGGCAGCCCCACACAAAGCATGACGAGGCAGGCAACAGCGATCGCAGCTACAGCATTGGTGGTGCCGTAGGATAACGTGACGGCGCCGCCGATAGCCTCCAGCGCGAGAAATGAAATCGCGCCAATTGCTGTTTGGGCAATGCGTTGCGATGAATAACGGCGAGCGCTCTTCGCAGTAAAGCGAAGGGCGTAATCTTCCAAGGTCTGATCCGCTACCCAGCGATTATAGTCGCGTCTGATAGGAACGATGCGTTGGCGCGCAACCATTCGCCCTGTTTTCCCCGTGCAATGGTCCGACGTGTAAATCCTAGCGCCGACCGGATGGTGTTTTTCTTACTTAAACACCGGATGCGATACGGAAGAAAGCACTGATCTGCCAACTTAGGTCATCGTCTCTACGTCGTTTAACGTATGTGGGATCGTTGTTGGCTAGCAGATAGTCCCTAAACGCAGCGGATTTGTTCTGCCGCACATGGATAACAAGGCGCAATCAGCGTCGTTCAAAACAGTGGGGACATAATGATGAATATTAAAGCACACGTTAAAGGCGCTCTGTTAGCCGCCATGCTTTCTGCAACAGCGCTTCAGGGCGCGTTTGCCGCAGAAGATACGATCAAAGTCGGCATACTTCATTCCCTTTCGGGAACAATGGCCATCTCTGAAACCACGCTTAAGGACGCAATGTTGATGCTCATTGATGAGCAAAACAAAAAAGGCGGGATTCTTGGCAAGAAAATTGAGGCTGTTGTTGTTGATCCGGCTTCAGATTGGCCGCTTTTTGCTGAGAAAGCCCGCGACCTCATCGAAAAGGACAAGGTTGCTGCCGTCTTCGGCTGCTGGACTTCCGTATCACGCAAATCGGTGCTGCCCGTTTTCAAAGAGTTGGACAATTTGCTCTTCTATCCTGTCCAGTATGAAGGTGAAGAGAGCGAGCGCAATGTGTTTTATACTGGCGCTGCACCCAACCAGCAGGCAATTCCTGCTGTCGACTATCTTGCTGAAAATGAAGGTGTCGAACGCTGGGTCCTTGCTGGCACCGATTATGTCTACCCGCGCACAACCAACAAGATACTCGAGGCCTATTTGAAGGCCAAGGGCGTTGCGGCTGAAGACATCATGGTGAGCTACACACCTTTCGGACATAAAGACTGGCAGACCATCGTTTCAGACATTAAGAAGTTCGGTTCCGCGGGTAAGAAGACGGCCGTTGTCTCAACCATCAACGGCGACGCAAACGTTCCGTTTTATAAAGAGCTCGGTAATCAAGGCATCAAGGCTGAAGATATTCCGGTTGTAGCATTTTCTGTCGGCGAGGAAGAGCTTGCCGGACTTGATACGACACCGCTCGTCGGTCACTTGGCGGCCTGGAACTACTTCCAATCGGTCAACACACCGGCCAACGCCGAATTCATCAAGACTTGGAAAGCCTATACCAAGGACGACAAGCGCGTAACAAACGATCCAATGGAGGCCCATTATATTGGTTTCAATATGTGGGTGAAAGCTGTCGAAGCCGCCGGAACCACAGATCCGGATAAGGTCATTGATTCCATTGTCGGCGTGTCGGTGCCCAATCTCTCCGGCGGCTACTCAACGATGATGCCAAACCATCACATCACAAAGCCTGTCCTCATTGGCGAAATTCAATCGGACGGCCAGTTTGAAACCGTGTTCGAAACACCCGGATTGCTGGTAGGGGATGAATGGTCCGACTATCTGCCGGATTCCAAAGATCTTATCTCTGATTGGCGCAAGCCAATGTCATGCGGCAATTTTAATGTCGCAACCGGCAAATGTGGCGGCAAAGGCTCCTAATGATTGAATTGAGTCACGGGCGCTCCAGCCCGTGACTTTCCATTTGCTCGACTAGAGGAGAGGGCCACAGAGCTCTTTCAAAATTCATGCATCGCGCAATCAAAATACTTATGCTCATCATCTGTCTGATCATGCTTGTTCCGGTATCGGAAAGTTGGGCCGATCAGAATAACCGCTTGGGTATAAATGCCTTGGGTCAGGGTAACTTTTCACAGGTTGCCGATAAGATCGCCGAACTATCCCGTACTGGCGATATTGCGCTTGTCCCAGTGTTTGAAGCGCTGGCAGCAGGTGATCTTTATGTGAGAAAAGCCGATAAGACTGTCTTTGTAGTCAAGGAAAATGGTAGTGAACTGAACCTGTCTGATGCTGTAACCGGAGCGTCAGCGGGACAAGGGGCGAAAGCCGATTTCGAGCGTATCAAGGTTAATAATAGTCTGCGTCGCGCTGTCAAAACCGCTATTGGAGCGCTCACGCTGCTCAGCCCGGATAGGGAGATAAGACTTCGGGCGGCCAGTTCAGTTTTTGCCTCGCCGAGCACAGACGCGCTTGAGCTCATAGAGACGGCAATAACAAACGAGAAAGACACCTATATCAAATCTGTCATGGAGCAGGCGAGGGCTGCTGCTATTTTAAAGTCAGATCGCTCGCTTGATGACAAGCGCGCCGCTGTAAAAACAATCGGAGAGCGTGGTGACAGAGATGCTCTTGGCATCTTGAGTGCCGTTCAGGCAAACGCTGATGGCGAGCTTCGAACAGACATAGACAATACCATAACTGCGTTACAGTCAGCTCAGGCGCTTTGGGATGTCGGTCAGAATGTCTGGTACGGCTTGTCTCTTGGATCCGTCCTTTTGCTGGCTGCTATCGGCCTTGCCATTACTTTTGGTGTGATGGGCATCATCAATATGGCCCATGGTGAAATGGTGATGCTTGGCGCCTACACTACGTTCATGGTCCAAGAGATAATCAGGTCGTCCTATCCGCATCTTTTTGACTGGTCATTGATAATTGCACTCCCGGTTGCGTTCGCTATTACGGGTGTCATTGGTCTTATAATTGAACGTGGAATTATTCGTTTTCTCTATGGGCGACCGTTGGAGACATTGCTGGCAACGTGGGGCGTATCGCTTATTCTGCAGCAGGGCGTTCGTTCCATCTTCGGTCCCAGCAATCGTGAAGTCGGAAACCCGTCGTGGATGTCAGGCGGTTTCGAACTTGGTGGTATGACGCTGACCTATAACCGCATGTGGATTGTGGTGTTTGCTGCAGGCGTATTCCTGACGTTGCTGTTCGTGCTTAAGCGCTCGAGATTTGGGTTGCAAATGCGTGCTGTTACGCAAAACCGAAGGATGGCATCATCAATGGGTATCAAGACCCCTTGGGTCGATGCTTTTACCTTTGCCCTTGGTTCAGGCATTGCTGGGATTGCCGGCGTTGCCCTTTCGCAAATTGATAACGTCTCACCCAATCTTGGTCAAAGCTACATTATTGATAGTTTCATGGTTGTAGTTTTCGGCGGCGTTGGAAATCTCTGGGGCACGCTTGTGGGGGCACTTTCGCTTGGCGTCGTCAATAAGCTCCTTGAACCATATACCGGTGCCGTTCTTGGCAAAATTCTTATCCTGGTTCTCATCATTCTTTTTATTCAGAGGCGGCCACGCGGGCTCTTTGCACTCAAGGGAAGGGCGGTGGAAGCATGATCAGCGCGTTCGTTTTTAAATCGCTCGACAGGAATGTCTCCCTCTGCATTGCAATCCTTCTGGCCATTGCATGCTTGGTACCCGCACTTAATCTTTTAGTGCCAGCCGACAATCTATTTCATATTCCAACCTACGCGATGTCGCTATTTGGAAAATATCTCACCTATGCATTGCTAGCCCTGGCGCTTGATCTTGTCTGGGGTTTTTGCGGGATATTGTCTCTTGGACATGCCGCATTTTTCGCCCTTGGCGGCTATGTCATGGGAATGTATCTGGTTCGCCAGATCGGCGCACGTGGCGTCTATGGAAACCCAAATCTGCCGGATTTCATGGTGTTTTTGAATTGGAAGGAAATGCCTTGGTATTGGTATGGCTTTGACCACTTCTGGTTCGCCGCCATTATGATATTCGCCGTTCCTGGTATTCTTGCTTTTGTGTTCGGCTGGCTGGCATTCCGCTCGCGTGTAACAGGCGTCTATCTGTCCATTATCACGCAGGCGATGACCTATGCCTTACTGCTCGCCTTTTTTCGCAATGAAATGGGATTTGGCGGTAATAATGGCCTTACCGATTTTAAAGACTTGCTTGGCTTCAACATTCAATCGCAAGGCATGAGGGCATCCTTGTTCGCCGCGTCTGCGTTCGCGCTGGCAATCGCGCTTCTTATCAGTTCAGCTATCGTTCGATCAAAATTTGGGAAGGTTCTGGTTGGTCTGCGCGATGCTGAGAGCAGGACGCGCTTTCTCGGTTACCGGCCAGAAAATTACAAGCTCGTTACCTTTACCATTTCAGCAATGATGGCGGGTGTTGCTGGTGCGCTTTACGTTCCGCAGGTCGGGATTATCAATCCCGGTGAATTTGCACCAGCCAATTCGATCGAAGTCGTCATCTGGACCGCCGTTGGAGGACGTGGAACACTCATTGGCCCTATCATTGGGGCTACACTTGTGAATTTCGGCAAGAGTATTTTCACTGCACAGTTTCCGGAAATTTGGCTTTTTGCGCTGGGGGCACTTTTCGTTGCAACCACGTTGTTCTTGCCCAAAGGCATCGTTGGGACCATTCAGCAAATATTGAAATCCAGAAACGATAAAAACAGAGCGATTTCCTTTAACCGCCTGCCTAAAGCCAAGAATGCCGAAAAGAACGCTGATATCCCTGCTGAACCACTGGCTGCGGAGTAGATCATGTCTGACATCAAACCAAAGAGCCTGTTGTATCTAGACAATGTATCCGTATCATTCGACGGCTTTAGAGCACTGAACGCCTTGTCTTTTGTGATTGCTCCCGGTGAGTTAAGGGCAATTATTGGCCCGAACGGTGCCGGTAAAACGACAATGATGGATATTATCACTGGAAAGACCCGGCCGGACGAGGGTGAGGTATTCTTCGAAGATAACATTGATCTTACGACCAGAGACGAGGCTGATATCGCTCAGCTTGGCATCGGCCGCAAATTCCAGAAGCCCACAGTGTTCGAAAGCCACACTGTCTGGGATAATCTCGAGCTAGCGCTTAATCGTAAGCGGGGAACCTTTGCGACCTTATTCTACAATCTATCGCCAGAGGATAGCGCTCGTATCAATGAAATTCTTGAAACCGTGCGACTGACCGCACGCAAGGAGGAACTGGCGGCTAATCTTAGCCATGGGCAAAAACAATGGCTGGAAATCGGTATGCTCCTGGCGCAAGAGCCCAAACTCTTGCTTGTTGATGAGCCGGTCGCGGGAATGACCGATGCGGAAACTTCTGAAACCGCCGCTCTGCTCAAAGAGATTGCGAAAACCCGGGCGGTCATCGTTGTTGAACACGATATGGGCTTCATCCGCGATCTTGGCGTGCGGGTCACATGCCTCGCTGAAGGCTCGGTACTTGCTGAAGGGTCACTTGATTTCGTCAGTAATGATCCCCGAGTCATAGAAAACTATTTGGGGAGGTGAGCCATGCTGTCTGTTGAACAAGTCAATTTGCATTATGGCGCGGCGCAAGCCTTGCGGGGGATTACGCTGGACGCCAACGCTGGAAAGATCACCTGCGTGCTCGGTAGAAACGGTGTTGGTAAAACAAGCTTATTGAGAGCGATTACTGGTCAGCACAATATCAGCGCGGGTAAAGTGATGTTCGATGGTGTTGAACTCAATGGTATGGCCCCATACACGCGGGCGAAATATGGCATTGGTTATGTACCGCAAGGCCGTGAAATTTTTCCGCTTTTGAGCGTTAAGGAGAACCTTGAAACCGGTTATGCGCAGCTTCCCCGCTCCGAACGAAATATCCCCTCGGATGTTTACAACCTGTTTCCCGTCCTGAAATCCATGTTGTCGCGTCGTGGCGGTGATCTTTCCGGTGGTCAGCAACAGCAACTCGCCATCGGGCGCGCATTGGTCATGCGCCCCAAAATTCTGGTTCTTGATGAGCCCACTGAAGGAATCCAGCCGTCGATAATCAAGGATATCGGTCGCGCCATCGTTTACCTGCGAGATTCTTTCGGAATGACGATACTTCTTGTCGAACAGTATCTCGACTTTTGTCGCGAACTCGCGGACCATGTTTACATCATGGATCGAGGTGAGATGGTCGCCGAGGGCGCTGCGGAAATTCTCGACACGACTGAAGCGCGCCGGCATCTGACGGTCTGACCATTGGGGTTACAATTTTTGGATATGCTCGGCCAGCCGACGATTGTTCAAAACCGGGCGCAGCGCGCATCCGGGGCAGGACGATTATCGGCACGGCGGGTAGAGGGAAAAACGCGGATTTCCACATTGTTTCAGGAGGGGTGTGCGAAACTACGCTTTCCAGTCAGTTCTGGAAACCATCTGGAAGCAGTCATGATCAACAGTGCAGGTGGTCTTACAGGCGGCGATGCGATGCAGTGGAGTTTTGCCCTCGGCGATCATTGCGCGGCTCAAATAACGACCCAAGCTTGCGAGAAAATCTATAAAGCTGTTTCAGGGACAGTCGCCACCGTCTCGACTCAAATTGACGTTGGACCTGATTCCTATGTTGCATGGCTACCGCAAGAAACCATCCTGTTCGAAAAAGCCGATCTCAAGCGAACGCTAAATGTAAATCTTGCTGCGCGTGCGCGGGCTTTGCTGGTTGAATCCACCATATTCGGGCGAAAGGCCTTTGGCGAGACAATCGAAACTGCGCAGTTTTCTGATCAGTGGCGTATCCGGCAAGACGGCAGACTACTCCACGCCGAGAATTTTTCCATCGGTCCTCAGGCTGGGTCATCATTGAAACGGCCAGCCCTGCTTGGAAGCTATCATGCTGTAGCAACGGTACTTTTAGTTTCTCCGGATTGCGAGCGGTTACTTGATCCGGCGCGCCTAATCATAGGTGATCAAGGAGGCGCATCAGTATGGATGGGCAAGCTTGTGGCTCGCTTGGTAGATTTTGACGCTTACCACCTGCGCAAGCGCCTCATCCCGCTGCTCGGCCTGCTGAATGGCGGCGAAGATCTGCCGCGAATATGGACAACATAAAAGGAAAATCAAACGATGAATTTACTGCCGCGCGAGAAGGACAAGCTGCTGATTTCCATGGCAGCCATGGTGGCGAGGCGCCGTCTGGAGCGTGGTGTGAAACTCAATCATCCCGAAGCTATCGCTTTGATCACCGACTTTGTCGTTGAGGGTGCGCGTGATGGCCGATCTGTCGCGGATCTCATGGAAGCCGGCGCGCATGTGATCACACGTAGTCAGGTGATGGAGGGTATTGCCGAGATGATTCACGACGTTCAAGTCGAAGCAACCTTCCCCGATGGCACCAAGCTTGTCACAGTTCACGAACCGATCCGGTAGTTGGTATTTAGAGAGAAACTCATGAAGAAAATATTGTTATTGACTTTGCCTCTGGCCTTGGCAGCGACCACTCCTGCCCTTGCTCATATCAACCCTGCGGAACACGGCTCGTTCGGTGCAGGTTTTTCCCATCCAATCTCTGGCGCGGACCACATGCTGGCGATGGTAGCTGTTGGGCTATGGGCCTTACTGCTTGGGGGACGCGCCATGTGGCTGGTTCCGGCTGCATTCGTTGGCACAATGATTGCAGGGTTCTTGTTGGCTATGGCCGGCGTAAAGCTACCATTTGCCGAGCCTGCAATTCTTGCTTCAGTTGTCGCTATCGGATTGTTTGCTGCCATGGCACTCAAGGTTCCAACGTCGTTGGCAATGGCTCTCGTTGGTTTTTTCGCACTGTTTCATGGTTATGCCCACGGTAGTGAAATGGGCACGGCCACCGCTGGCAGCTATCTTCTTGGCTTTGCGCTTGCGACAACTTTGCTTCACGTTGCGGGGCTGGCTGCTGGTGCTTTATTGGGTGCCGGCATCGGGCGCACCATCATCCGCGTAGCGGGTGCAAGCACAGCATTCATTGGTCTTTGGTTGGCGCTTGGAGCATGAATATGATTCCCGGTCAAATTATAACGGTGGCAGGGGACATCGAACTGAATGTCGGAGCCCCCGTCACTGTCTTGAAAGTCGCCAACACAGGTGACCGTCCAATCCAGGTCGGATCGCACTATCATTTTTATGAGACCAATGAGGCATTGGTTTTTGATCGGCAACTGACCCGGGGCATGCGGCTGGATATTGCTGCCGGCACGGCTGTGCGTTTCGAGCCAGGTCAGGAACGCGATGTGACATTGATACCGTTTGGCGGCGACCGCGTGGTTTATGGATTCCAACAGAAAATCATGGGGAAGCTCTGAGATGCCAGCCAGAATAACACGATCTGCCTATGCCCAGATGTTTGGCCCAACAGTTGGAGACAAAATTAGGCTGGCCGACACCGAACTCTTTATCGAGGTCGAGAATGATTTCACAATCTATGGCGAAGAAGTAAAATTTGGCGGCGGTAAGGTCATTCGGGATGGCATGGGCCAAAGTCAGGTCACGCGAGCAGATGGCGCCGTAGACACGGTGATTACCAATGCTCTGGTGGTCGACGTGACGGGAATATTCAAGGCCGATATTGGTTTGCGCGATGGACAGATTGCCGGCATCGGCAAGGCTGGCAATCCGGACACGCAACCAGGTGTAACGATCATTGTTGGGCCGGGAACCGAAGTTATTGCAGGCGAAGGAAAAATTCTCACTGCAGGTGGAATGGACGCGCATATTCACTTCATCTGTCCGCAACAGATTGATGAGGCTTTGATGTCGGGAGTAACCACCATGTTCGGTGGTGGTACGGGTCCGGCTCACGGAACCTTGGCTACGACATGTACACCCGGACCATGGCATATGGCGCGCATGATCCGTTCCTTTGATGCGATACCGATGAACATTGGTCTGTCCGGCAAAGGCAACGCATCACGTCCAGCAGCGCTGGAAGAGATGATCCTCGGAGGCGCGTGCTCTTTGAAGCTGCACGAAGACTGGGGAACAACGCCTGCTGCGATAGACAATTGCCTCACTGTTGCTGACCAGTATGACGTGCAGGTGATGATCCATACCGACACACTGAACGAAAGCGGATTTGTCGAGGATACGGTTGCTGCCTTCAAAGGGCGCACCATTCATGCCTTTCATACTGAAGGGGCGGGCGGTGGACACGCGCCCGACATCATCAAGATTTGTGGGCTTCCCAATGTGATCCCCTCATCGACCAATCCGACACGCCCCTACACGAGAAATACCATTGCAGAACATCTCGACATGCTGATGGTCTGCCACCACCTTTCTCCATCTATTCCCGAAGATGTGGCGTTTGCAGAAAGCCGTATCCGTAAGGAAACGATTGCGGCAGAGGATATTCTGCACGATATCGGTGCGTTCTCGATCATCTCTTCGGACAGTCAAGCCATGGGCCGTGTCGGCGAAGTTCTGATCCGCACCTGGCAGACAGCGGACAAAATGAAACGCCAACGCGGAAGTTTGCCACAGGAACAGGGGGATAATGATAATTTCCGCGTGAAGCGATACATAGCCAAATATACGATTAATCCGGCTATTGCGCAGGGTATTTCCCGTCATATTGGTTCAATCGAAGTTGGCAAGCGTGCCGACCTTGTTTTATGGAATCCGGCGTTCTTTGGGGTCAAACCTGACCTTGTGCTGCTTGGCGGTTCCATTGCTGCCGCTCCGATGGGTGACCCGAACGCTTCGATCCCGACGCCGCAACCGGTGCATTATCGCCCTATGTTCGGGGCCTTCGGCAAGACTGTTACTTCTTCATCTGTGACCTTTGTCAGTAAGGCAGCGGTTGAAAATGGTCTTCGATCGACCTTGGAAGTTGAAAAGGAGCTCGTTGCGGTCGAGAATACGCGCGGAGGCATTTCCAAGTCGTCGATGGTGCATAATTCGGCAACGCCGCATGTGGAAGTTGACCCCGAAACCTATGAAGTTCGGGCTGACGGTGAATTGTTGACGTGCGAAGCCGCCGTCACGCTGCCTATGACGCAGCGTTATTTTCTGTTCTGAGCGCGTCAATGAAAGATCATTTTACAAGGCTTGCTCACTATAACCAATGGGCAAATAAGCAGATCTATGAGGCCGCCGCTCTGTTAGACAAGGAAGATTACTTTGCAGATCGCCGGGCTTACTTCAAATCAATGCACGGCACCTTGAACCACCTGCTTGCGGTCGACAAATTGTGGTTTGGCAGATTTACCGGCAATCTCTACGCATTGCCGTCATATGACGTCATTTTACACGATACCTTCGACGAACTGCGCACCGCGCGTATCGCATTTGACGAGCATATTATTGACGTTATCCAAGCTATGGAAGAAGCTGACATTTCCGCACCTTTTCACTGGGTTATGCTGAATGGAGCGCCCTTTACTTCGACGCTCGACCGGTGCCTGACACAAATTTTCAATCATCAGACGCATCATCGGGGTCAGGCTCATACGCTTCTGTCGCAACTCACAGGCGCTGCGTCACCGCTGGATTTCTTTATCCGTATGAATGATGATTTTATTGAGGAGTTCGAAATATGAGACGTGTCACAGGGCATGACCATTCAGGTCATTTTGAGGGGATACCTTTCGACACGATTGTTCTTGCGCATGATGAGCGACATCTACGCCGGAAGGTTTTGACGCTGCAGCAGGGCGAACAGATTTTGGTTGATCTGCCGGAGCCTGTTTTGTTTGCCCACGGAGATGTCCTGGTCCTTGAAGATGGAAGTCTTGCGGAGATTGTCGCCGCGGAAGAAGCGCTCTACGAAGTATTGCCGCGCGATCAAAAGCACTTGACGGAACTTGCCTGGCATTTGGGCAATCGCCATCTGGCTGCCCAGTTTGAGGAATCTCGAATTCTCATTCTTCAGGATCATGTGATCAAGGCGATGCTGGAAGGGCTTGGTGCGCGCATAGGCGAGATTACGGCTCCTTTTCAGCCCCTACGGGGTGCCTATCATAGTGGACACAGCCACGATCATCACTCCCACGGATCACATCACCATCATGATTGACAATGGGGCACTGCTTCGTTTGATGACTTGGCTTTCCCCCGCTTTCCCGGTGGGCGCATTTTCATACAGCCACGGTATTGAACAGGCAATTCATCACGGGCTGGTTCATGACAGGCAGAGCCTTGAAGATTGGCTCATCGATATTTTAAATGAAGGCTCGGGATGGAATGATGCGGTGCTTTTCGCTCAAAGCCATCAGATTGCCAAAAGCGGCTCCGATTTTTCAGAGATCGCGGATTTGGCGGAAGCACTCGCTGGCTCCCGCGAGCGGCACATGGAAACAATGCTGCAGGGCGAAGCATTTTTGAGTGCAGCGCAAGCATGGCCAAATCCAGTGTCGGAAAGGTTGCCCTCCCGAGTTGCCAGTCCTGTTGCCGTAGGCGCGATAGCCGGAGCTCATGGTATTGAGATTGAAGCAGCACTTTGTGCTTTCTTACACGGCTTTATATCCAATCTGATTCAAGGAGCGGTGCGGCTCGTCCCCTTGGGGCAGCGCGATGGCGTCGCGATACTGGCAGGACTGGAAGAAGAAATACAGTCTTGTTCAAGCAAGGCAGCAAAATCCACACTGGATAATCTTGGCACCTGTGCCGTGATTTCCGACATCATGGCGATGCGCCATGAAACGCAATATTCCCGGGTTTTCAGGTCATGATTTCAAAGAATGGTCCACTTCGCGTTGGTATTGGCGGTCCCGTAGGATCAGGCAAGACAACTGTCACTGAAATGCTGTGTAAAGCCATGCGTGATCGCTATTCGCTGGCTGTAGTCACCAACGACATTTATACCAAGGAAGATGCGTTGATCCTCAACAGATTGCAGGCACTGCCGGAAGACAGGATCATGGGCGTCGAAACTGGTGGCTGCCCCCATACGGCGATCCGCGAAGATGCAACTATCAACCTTCAGGCCATCGCGGCAATGAACCAGCTACATCCCGATCTCGATATTGTGTTTATTGAGTCGGGCGGCGACAATCTTGCTGCAACTTTTTCCCCCGATCTCGCCGATATAACCCTTTATGTCATATCTGTTTGCCAGGGCGAAAAGATACCGCGCAAAGGAGGCCCGGGAATCACACGTTCAGATCTCCTGATCGTCAACAAAAAAGACCTGGCACCTTATGTTGGCGCCGATCTCGACGTCATGGCCAGTGATACAAAAACCCAGCGCGGGCCGAAACCTTTTGTCTTCACCGACATGTTGCGCAGAGACGGGCTGGATGAAGTTATCCGATTTATCGAGAGTGCAGGCGGACTGCAGCACGCGTGATAAACCGCTTTAATTCTTGGCTGATGGAGATCCGATAAAAACCAGTAACTTGTGACTCAATCTGAAATCACTTGACGACTCAGTCAGACTCAGTTGAATTTACGCTTTGATATCAGAAATTGGATTTTAAGCGTGTATGTTGTCTCCAACTGAAAAAGACCAGAGCCACCGTACCGGCAAGAAAGTTCGCTCGCTTACGCGATTGGTCGAGGCGGACGCAGATCTTCTTAGCGCGCAGCTACGGGAGTTGCGGTCGCGTGCTTTCCCGCCAACTGCAGAAAAAGAATTAAGAAAGTTTACGTCAGGTGAAGCTGCTCGCCTGATCGGTATTACCGACGCCTATATCCGGCATCTGTCATTGGCTGGCGAAGGACCTGAGGCTGAAAAAACCTCTGGCGGTCGCCGTTTATATTCTCTTGAACAGGTTCATGAGATACGGCGCTACTTGGCTAAGTCAAAAAAGAGTTATCTGCCGTCTCGCCAAGGCAACGAACATATGCAGGTCATTGCCGTGACGAACTTTAAAGGTGGCTCGGGCAAGACGACGACCGCGGCTCATGTTGCGCAATATTTTGCAATGCGAGGCTATCGAACGCTGGCTATCGACCTTGATCCACAGGCCTCGTTGTCTGCTTTATTCGGCATTCAGCCTGAATTCGATTTGGAAGACAACGATACGATCTATGGTGCTATTCGCTATGATGATCAGCAGCGGCCGATTGCGGACATTATCCGCAAAACTTATTTCGCTGGGCTCGACATCATTCCTGGCAATTTAGAGCTACAGGAGTTCGAGCACGATACGCCACGTATTCTTGCGGAGCGGCGCCGGGGAACGGAAAGACTTTTCTTTTCCCGCATAGCCAATGCTTTGGCAACGGTAGACGATCGCTACGATGTTGTTGTTTTGGATTGCCCGCCTTCGCTTGGCTTCCTTACGCTATCTGCTCTGTGCGCGGCGCGAAGTGTGCTTGTAACAATTCATCCGCAAATGCTCGATGTCGCTTCGATGTCGCAGTTTCTGCACATGACAGCAGGTTTGCTTGAGGTTGTTGAGCAGGCTGGCGGTGATGCCGACTACGATTTTTTCCGCTATGTGGTTACACGATATGAACCGAGCGATGGTCCGCAAGGCCAGATTGTTGGTTTGTTGAAAAGCCTTTTTGGCGAGCGGGTTCTAACGAACGCACTCTTGAAATCTACTGCGATCTCGGATGCCGGCCTGACGAAACAGACATTGTACGAGGTTGGCCGGGAGTACTTCACGCGTGCAACCTATGACAGGGCAATTGAAGCGCTCGATGCAGTGAATCTTGAGATAGAAGAACTGGTGCGCGATGCATGGGGGAGGGCTCTGTGAATAAACGTAGAGACGCTCTTAAAGCTATGATGACGCCCATCAATGATGCGTCACATACCGAACATCGTCATGCCAAGCCTACCCAAAAGTCTGGCTCACTGAAGGCCATGGGATTGTCGTTGCAAAGCCTGTCGGAGGATGCTGATGAGGCGCAGGCATTGCGTGATCAAATTGCTTCTGGTGAGCATATCGTCCAAATCGAGGCGAGTCTGATCGACGGTTCGTTTGTTCGTGATCGACTTGATGATGTCGATGCGGGTGACTTCAATGAGTTTAAAGCCAGCATTGAAGAACACGGCCAGCAAGTTCCAATTCTGGTACGCCCAAATCCACTCGATGAACGTCGTTACCAGGTAGCCTATGGGCACAGGCGCCTTGCCGCGCTTCGTGCCATAGGCAGGCCTGTTAAAGCAATTGTTCGCAATCTTTCCGATGAAGAATTGATTGTCGCGCAAGGCAAGGAAAATCTGGAGAGAAAAGACCTTTCCTTCATTGAGCGTGCACTGTTTGCAGCAAAACTGGAAGCGCATGGCATTGACCGCAACGCCCTTATGGCTGCCCTTGCAGTTCACAAAGGCAATTTGTCAACAATGATCGCTGTAGCAAATTCTCTGCCGGAAGATCTCATTCAAATAATCGGCCCTGCTCCGAAAGTAGGGCGGCCTCGTTGGGAACAACTCTCCCAGCTGCTGCAGAAAGACAATACTCCCTGGAGAGACAGAGTTGATGTGGAGCGGTTGCTTCGCCTTGATAGCGATGCCCGCTTCGCTTTGGTTCTCAAAAGCCTGTTGCCGCGAAAATCCGGTCCTTCAATCCATCCATTGAAGTCCAAAGAAGGCCTGTCCTATGCGCAGATTGAACAAGCCAACGGCAAAACGAAGCTGACTATCGATGAAACCCTGGCCCCTGAATTCGGGAATTATTTAATAACACATCTGCCTGAGATCTATGCCGCTTTTCTTCGCGGCGAAAAAAGTGAACCGCGTATTAGAGAACTCTAACTGGAGAGAAATCGCAAAAGAAAAGGCCCCCGAAACTGACGTCACGGAAGCCCTCTCAAAGTCTAAGCAACTTGAGAATCGCATTTCCGAGAATCACTGTCAAGCGTTTAACGCCGTTTCGGCGAGCAGATTTCTTTTGCCTGATTGAGGGTGAAAGCAATGAACAGGGAAATGACAACGACGCCCTTTGGGCGCCGACCAATGTCGTATGCCATGCTGGATGCGCAAACGGAGGTCAAGAATTGTGACGTCAATGTAGTCGCGGACAAATGGAAACTTTTCCGCATGATTACAGAAGCTCGACCACTGCTGGGCATTTCAGATCGAGCGTTGGCGGTGCTTCACGCATTGCTCAGTTTTCACAAACCGAATGAGTTGGATAGCACAGCGAATCTCATCGTTTTTCCGTCAAATAGGGAACTATCCTTGCGTTGCCACGGGATGGCACCAGTTACATTGCGCAGGCATCTTGCCTCCTTGGTGGAGGCCGGAATGATCATTCGGCGCGATAGCCCGAATGGAAAGCGCTATGTTCGCCGCGATCAGGAAGGTGAATTGAAGACCGCATTCGGCTTTGACCTGCTGCCTTTGGTGGTAAAGGCAATCGAGTACGAGCAACTTGCTGCAACTATTCGCGCTGAGGATCTGGCAAGACGCATCTTGCGAGAGCAGGTAAGTCTTCATCGTAGAGACATTGCCAAGATGATTATCTTTGCTGAGGAACAGGCTTTTGAAGGCCCTTGGGATGCCCTCAGTGAGAGATTTATGCCCCTTGCGCGACCGCTCCTAAGGGGTTTGGACAGGGTAGGTCTCGAGGCATTGGCAGTGAGTCTGGCCGATTTGCGCGCAGATGTTGAGAAGTTATTGGAATTCAATAATAATTCAGCTAAATCAACCGCCAGTGACGTTCAAAATGAACGGCACATACAGAATCAAAACTCAGACTCTAAATTTGACTTTGAACCTGGCTTTAGAAAAGACCAAGGGGCAGATCGTGGTGATCATCCGGATTGGAATGATGAAGCTGATACCAAAGAACTGCTCAGTTCACATCAACCGGTGCGCAGTGGTTTAAAGCCGCCAAAAGCCTTTCCGCTGGGACTGGTCCTAAAAGCTTGCCCTGACATAATCGATTACGCACTCGGCGGGATAAATAGTTGGTCTGATCTCATACAAACCGCAAATCTTGTTCGGGTAACCCTCGGGATTAGCCCTGATGCCTGGAACCAGGCCATGGAGATATTCGGTCCCAATGAAGCGGCAATTGTTGTTTCGGCGATCCTTCAAAAGGGTGAAAGTATTTTAAGTCCGGGCGGATATCTGCGCGCGCTGACAGATAAGGCCCGGGCCGGCTCCTTCTCGTCAGGTCCATTGCTGATGGGCTTACTCCGGGCGAGTACAATCAAACATGAGGCGGAGGCTGGATAAAGATGGGTACGAGCAATTTTTTATGATCGCTTGGTGATCGACGGATTTGCAATTGGCATGATAAGCCACTCTTCAATGGAATGACGGAACAGAATATGAGCAGACTCGACAGTTTTATCCGCCGGATGACAGCACAGCGCGATATCCTCAATCATATTTGTGATGGTGTGAAGTATTTGGACGGGCCTGTGATCGAGTTGGGTCTCGGAAATGGTCGAACCTATGACCATCTCCGTGAAAGATTTCCGGACCGAAGAATTATTGCTTTTGATCGTGCTGTCGGATCACACAAGAGTTCTACGCCTCAGCCAGATAACCTGATTATTGGCGAGATACGTGACACGGCACAAACATTCGTCGGCGTGGATGCGGCACTTGTTCATGCTGATATTGGTACCGGATATGACGAGAAGGATGCTGTGACACTGACATGGCTGCCGCAATTGGCGGTCGCGCTTTTAGCGCCGCAGGGAATTGTGGCTAGCGGGCTTGAGCTGCGTCATCCAGCACTCGAACAATTGCCGCTTCCTGCAAGCGTAAAGCCAGGTCGTTATTTCCTATATCGGCGCGTTGAGTAGCAGAATGTCAAACTGAGGTTCGGTAAGCGGGAGAGCAGAAACTTTGATTGCCTCGACGTGATCTTCGCGAAAAATGAGGCAATCCTCGTAAAAGCGGCCCAGATACTGCGTGAAAGCGATGGATTGTTCCCGGCCGTAAAATATCGGTGAAAACTCCATATAGAGCGGTATTTTTCTCTTTAATAGCGTCTGCATGGAGTTACAAGCAACCGGTTCGTATCCTTCAATATCCATCCATATAAGGCCGATTTCTTGCGGCAATATATTTGCTTCGGAGAGAATTGTGTCTACGGGTTTTACAGGCACGGTGATTTTATGATCGTGCTTGCTTTTCCTGGAAGTACTGCTTTTCCCGTGATTGTTCTGATGTTGGAAAAAATCAATCTCGCCTTCAACGTCGCCAGCAGCGCATTGTATTGGAAGTATTTTAGCCTGCAGATGGTTCTGAGAAATATTGTGTTGCAACAGTTCGAAGTTGCGAGGATCGGCTTCTATGCTGATGATCCGTGAAAATACCTGGCTCAGTGCAAAATAGATCGTTTGGGTTCCGATGTTCCCGCCAATCTCAAGCAAAGTACTTTCACCGCTCAAAAGCTTCTTTTCCCGGAGAGTTGAAAGTAACCGGTCAACGTGATCTCGCTCAAAATTGCCTTTGCGAAAAACTTTCTTCCCAATGTAGTCGTGTGGAGACACTGTCATGAGATGATCGCCACAATTAACGGTCAAATTAACGACCCGTGGACCAATTGTATTGATCAAGAGCTCGCGGCCATACCTGGTATCGAAGAAGCGGGCGACAAGATCGAATTTCCACTTATTAAAGCGTCGGACCCACCGGTTTTTCATAGGAAAGAGGCGCTCATCTGTTGAGTAACAACGTAGATTCTGAGTGGTTCGGCTCGTCCTCTCACCGTTATTTCACGGCCTTCGAGCTGACTGGTATCAGAGCCGGCTTTCTCGATTGTCGGTTCTGACACAACAAGCGTTACATTGAGCTCTTTGGCAATTGTTTCAAGTCGGCTTGCAACGTTCACAGTATCACCTATTGCGGTTAAGCTCTTCACATTGCTGTAGCCCATGGCGCCCACAATTGCAGGTCCCGAGTGAACGCCGATTGCGACGCGCAGAGGGATAGCTAGACCTGTCGAAAGTTCATCGCTCAGCCGGTCTATCTCACGAATGATAATTGCGCAGGCCTTGAGCGCTTGCCGACATGCATCTTCCGGTCGCCCTTGCAGTCCAAACAAAGCCATGGCGCCGTCGCCGATAAACTTGTCTAAACGGCCGCCAGCCTGTTCCACTGCTTGGCCTATGATAGCAAAATAGCGGTTAAGCAGGAAAACTACATCGTAGGGTAGCTGCGCTTCGGTAAGAGTGGTGAAGTTACGAATATCACAAAAAAGAATGACGATTTCTTGCTCGCGGCCAGGATTAACTTGCTGGCTATTGGCAGGCAAGTTGCTCTCCAGAGTTGGCACCAACAATGGAACAATGCTGATGTTATTCAAGGGACGCAGCTGACAAGCGAGCCGAACATCAGGGTCGGCATTGATGCGGTTCAAGGTTGCCTGTTCAGTCGCGTCCGGTTTCAACAGCGTATCGCCACCTTCGATTATTTGGACTCGGCATGTGGAGCAGCGCCCCTTTCCACCACACACTGCATAGTGAGGGATACCGCCGATCCGGCTTGCTTCAAGAACACTAAAGCCGCGGGGAACGCGAACTGTTTGGCCCTCAGGGTAGCGTATCTCGATTTGATCGAAACGTTCGCGCCAACTGCGGATAAGGCGCAGGGTTAACACGCTCAACAGACTCGCAGCAAAAAGCCCATAGAGCATGAACTTTATTACCATCAGCTGCTGCGCTGCTGCTGGGCTGACAATACCGCCGCCGTGAGAGCCAATTGGAGAATAACCGCTGCCGTAGCTCGACTGGACAGGTTCGCTGGCAAGAATTCTCCCCGTATAGGCAAAACCCAAAAGGCCAAGAACCGGCAGCAGAATTGCTAGCGTCAAAAAGAATGGAGCTGCTCGGGAATACCAGTCGCGATACCGCAACCAAAAGTGTACGCCAATGCATCCATGCGCCCATACAACCAGAAGCGCCAAGGATTGTCTTAAAGCGTTGCCGGAGGATTCAACCCATAGACTTCTGATGACAAATTCATATGTGTCATGCAGACCGACGATCTCATATCGGATGCGTGTACTGACGACATGTTCAATCAACAGAGCGGGAATTAATAGCCCGAGTATGATTTGGCTGGCTTCTCGCAATGGCATGACCAATGTGCGACGCAGATAAATTGATCTCATGACAAGCGCTACGTGAGTGACTGCAGCTCCGTAAAACAGGATTGTGCCTACCGGATTTCTCCAAATTGCGAGAAACCAGTGACGTCCCTCTTCCGCAGCTTTAAGAGAGATCAGATTGAGCGAATGGTTGGCTAGATGAAGCATGACAAAAGCGAGCATAATCAGCCCCGAGATCAAGCGTATTCTGCGCAATGATCGTTCGGAACTGATTGTATTGGTGGCAAAAGCTGTCATGAAATCCGTAGCAATTTCTGTCTGGTTAGCTTAGTTGACCCGATGTGGTTTGGCGAGTAGGGCGATGCACTCGCTCTGCCCGTTAAAAATGGCAAGACAAAGCCTTAATCGTTGACGATATTTTGCAGCGACTGCAAACGTCAGCCTCGGGGCCGAGCCCTTGTGAAGCAGTTTATCTTCCCGCATGGTGCGGCAGGTTTGTTGAGAAGGTTATATTGCTTCGCACATGCACATTGCTTTTTATGCTCCGTTGAAATCTCCTAATCATCCTGTTCCTTCGGGGGACCGTGCCATGGCACGGCTTTTAATCCAGGCAATGCAAAGGGCGGGCCACCGCGTAGAGATCGCCTCGGAACTAAGAAGCTTTACCAAAACGCCTGATCAGACTCTTCTATCCACGATCCGCGGCGGTGCAGAACAGGAGCGCGGTCGGCTCGCAGATCTATGGCAATTGGGAAACAAGCCCGATCTATGGTTTACGTACCATCCCTATTATAAAGCACCGGATCTGGTGGGGCCGAGTTTGGCGACTATGTTTGAACTGCCTTACATTACCGCCGAGGCCTCATATTCCAAACGCCGCGATGATGAGGAGTGGGCAGAACAGCAATCATATGTTGTCAATGGCGTTCGGCAGGCCGCAGTAAACATCTGTTTCACGCGAAGAGATGAGGTCGGACTTGAGCAGATCGTATCTAAAAAGCGCTTGAAAAGATTGCCGCCATTTATCGACATTGCGGCTTTTTCCGATGAGCCAACTGCGGTTACTACCAATCAACTTGTTACCGTTGCCATGATGAGGTCGGGTGACAAACTGGAAAGCTACCGGATGCTGGCAGCGTCTCTGGCGCTTCTGGGTGATATGCCCTGGAGATTGAGGATTATTGGCGACGGCCCTGCCAGCGCCATGGTGAAGGCTTGTTTCGCCGGTATAAGAGAAGATCGCATAGAATGGCTCGGGCAACAACAATCCCGGGAAGTCACGAAAATCCTCTATGAATCGGACATATATGTCTGGCCGGGTTTTGGCGAAGCCTATGGAATTGCTTATCTTGAAGCACAGGCAGCTGGCCTGCCGGTTATAGCTCAAGCAGTGGCAGGTGTTCCAGAAGTTGTAAAAAACGGAGTAACAGGAATTCTTACGCCGGAAAACGATGTGGCTGCCTTTAGCAGAGCAATTGAGCATTTATTTCTTAACAATGAGCAGCGCCTGGTTATGGGAAATGCAGCAAGACAATTTGTTTTCAAAGAGCGTTCGCTTGAACTGGCATCAGCGCAATTAAATCTCTTGTTGAGATCTTATACGGAACAAGACCGATGATTAAAGATGCCGTTTGGCAACCGTTGCGAGACGAGCTGTCTCGCTGGATAAATGCTAGTCGGAGCGTGCAATTTTGGTTACGCGATGATGATGCCGTGGAGCCTAGCGATGCTCTGAACCGTTTGCTGATGCTGAGCAATGAATATGAGGTCCCCGTGCTATTGGCGGTGATACCGTCTTTGGCTGGTGCACCGCTCGCGGACATGTTAAAGCCCGAGCGTTTTGCCGCCGTTGCGACACACGGCTGGTCGCACGAAAACCATGCTGGGAAAGGCGAAAAGAAACAGGAGCTGGGTGATCATCGACTTTTGAAAGTAGTGCTCCACGAACTTGATGAGGGAAGGCGTCGCATCGCTAAGTTGTTCACCAAACAAGCTTTGCCGATACTTGTGCCGCCATGGAATCGTATTGATTCTTCATTGCTACCGCACTTAAACAGTGTGGGATTTGCGGCGCTTTCAGTTTTTGGGAAGGGAAGCGCTGACCAAGGGCATATTCCGGCCGTGAACACCCACATTGATTTGATTGATTGGCATGGCACTCGCGGCTGTCGGGATCATAATGAGCTGGTCGCCGAAATAGTCATGGAAATGCGTGGACGTTTTGAAGGTGATGACAGTACCATTGGTATTTTGGGTCATCACCTCGTCCACGACGAATCCGCCTGGATTTTCTTGAAGCGGCTGTTCGAAATTACGACTGAGACAGGAGGTTGCCGCTGGGTCTCGGCAGCGGAACTGATTTAAAGCCTTCCTGCTTCAGATGCATAGGCCCTAAAGATCAATGACCTGAAAATCACGTGCCGCAAATGTTTGTTCGAAACGCAACTTTGCAAGTCGTTCAAATTCGTCAATCTCGTCATCCGTCCGGGAAGGCGCGTGATGGAACAAGGCCAGTTTGCCGATTTTTGCAGCTTCCGCCAGCTTGACGCCGTGTTGCCATGTTGAGTGGCCGTAACCAAAGCGCCGCGGCATCTCGTCTTCGGTATACGTACAGTCATAAACAACGAGGTCAGCATCCTGGATGAGCCCGAGAACGGCGGGATCCAATTCGCCATCAACATGCTCAGTATCGAATATCAGCGCGAGGACACGCCCCGCCCATTCGATCCTGTAACCGACACAGCCACCCGGATGGTTGAGTTTATCTGTGCGTATGACAACCTTTTCAAACGGAGTGAGAGTGTCCCCGGTACGAAAATCCTGGAAGTTGATACAGGCTTGGCAAATATCGGATTCTATCGGAAACCAAGGCGGACGCATGAACTGCTTGATCATTTGTCCTGTCGTCATTTGCCCTGCCAGATGGCCGGACCAGAGACGGACGCTCATCATGGGATTATAAAGAGGCGTGAAATAGGGCAGGCCAATAATATGGTCGTAATGACTATGGGTATAAATGATATCGAGCTGTTCGACGCCTTCCCGTGACAAAGCTTCGCCAGCCTGCCGCACACCCGAGCCGGTATCAAAAATTAATCGGCGGTTTCCACACTGAACTTCAATGCAGGCAGTATTTCCACCATACCTTACGAACTCCGGCCCCGAAACCGAAACACTGCCTCGCGTTCCCCAGAATTTCACCCGAAATACTTGGTCGTTCATTCTGCTCTTTACACCTAGTTCCCCATTTTGGGGGATATCGTAGTCAAACTGTGATCGTTATGCGAGGCTTGTATTCCTTTTTATTGACAGGCTACGCATTAAAAATTCGCTTCTGTTGATATGTAGGCGATAGCAACTTGCTTTTTAAGGTTTATGACAATTAACCAATACAAATAGAATAGTTTATCACTTGAACGGCTCGCTCATGACTTCATCCAAATTTGCTCGTATCGCCGTTATTGCAGATGCTCATTTCCACGATCTCTATGGCGATTATGATTTTGAGGGGATAGAGGTCGAGGGCCGTCGGATGATAGCCCGCAGGCTAACTGATACGATGCGCTCTACCCGCGTTTTCAATGAGAGTTATCAGGCACTAAGGAGTGCGCTTGATAAAATCGTGGCCCGAGGTATCAACCTCGTCGTTTTACTCGGCGACTATTCCGACGATGGTCAAATCAGTACAATTTCAGCACTTAAAAAATTGCTCGACAGTTACAGCAAAGATCATGGCCTCGTTTTCGTCGGAACGGCAGGAAATCACGACATTTTTGGCCAAAACGGCCGTCATCATGCCAAGCGATTTCTCAACGCGAATGGCACCTATACGACCGTCGCCAGCGACAGTGAATTTATCGATGAAGACGCCGAGGCGATGGTGTTCAGCGATAAAATGTACTGTTTGGGATACCCTGCAGGCTTGCAAGAGCTTCCCGATCTAGGCTTTTTTTCAAAAACAGATGCCATCCATTGGGAAACGCCTTTTGGAAGAGATACCGACTGGGAGCGCCGCCTTTATAATGCCTGTTCCGCTGATGGGAAAAATGAATATCAACTGATGGATGCATCCTATCTGGTTGAACCGGTACCAAATCTTTGGCTGCTTATGATAGATGCCAATGTGTTTGAACCTAATAATGGCGATCTTTCAAATGCAGGTTCTGCTGCATTCATAGACAGCACAAATGCGGGCTGGAATGCTATGCTTGTTCATAAACCTTTCATCGTGGATTGGATGAAAGATGTTTCAGCAAGGGCCGGACTTGAGGGGAAAACACTTCTGGCTTTCTCCCATTATCCAATGATCGACATGATGGATAATACTGCGGCAGACGAAAAGACATTGTTTGGTATGACAAGTTCTGTCAGGCGAACACCGTCCGGAAAGGTCGCTGACACAGTTATAGAAGCTGGAGTGTCCATACATTTCAGTGGCCATCTCCATGTGAATGACACGGCCAGAGTTTCGAACATCAAAGGCACTTTAACGAATATAGGTGTACCTTCCCTTGTTGCATTTCCTCCAGCGTTTAAGATTCTAACGATTGAAGATGAAATGATGAATGTCGAGACAGTATCATTGTGCGATGTGCCAATAGATAACAGGATCAACCGTCAGTACCGAACTGAAATCGCTGTCACAAAAAAGAATGTCGGCTCTATGCTGGATGCCAGTGACTATGGCGAGTTTCTATCGGCTCACGTGGATCAATTGGTCATACATCGCTATTTGAAGCGGGAATGGTCGCCAAAACTTGCACAATTGGCTAGGCAGTTGAATCTTGGTGATCTGTTTCTGCTGGCTCGGTCCGAGAAGATCATGGATTGGGACGAAATCATTCCGACATTGAAGGCTGAACGTTCCTGCTCAAATTTGGTGCCGGAAACCCTGGGAAAAATGGATTCCGTGCCAGCTCTCGATATGATTGGCGACTGGTATCGCTTGCGAATGGGCAGCGAGATGGCTTTAGACTGGATATCAGCAGACAGAATGGCGATGTATCGATTGTTGATCGAAGCCTACAAATCCGACACCAGTAAGGATGGGGAACCCAAACGCATGTTTGCCACAATGTTTCGAATGATGGCAGCATATATATCGGGGCTACCGTCCCGCAATTTCTCTGTTTCGCTTCAAACGGGCCAAGTAATGCGTCAATAGCGGTAATAATTACTTGGAAGCGTGCTGCTTTTGTTTGCTGCGAGCTTCACTGAGTTCGGTTGTTGTATGGCTTAGACGGTCTGCAAGAACGCGCATGATTTCGATCGTCATTTCCGGATAATCGCTCAGGAGCTTGATAAAGTGGTCTTTGCTTATTCGCAGGGCCTCCAGCGGCGAGTTTGCCCTGACCGTAGCGGTGCGGGAGACATCGCAAAGGATCGCAATCTCGCCAACGATTGAATCATGTTCGATCTCGGCGACCTTTATCTCGCCGCTCGGGCTGTCGGCGAGAATGTCAGCTGCGCCTGACAATATCACATAGGCGGCATCAGCTGGATCACCTTGATTGAACAGTACTTGGCCAGACTTGTAGCTTACGCGCTCCGATGTAAATGCGAGAAGTTTCAGTTTTGCGGGAGCAACGCCCGAAAACAGTGGCACCCGCCGCAACATTTCCACTTCGTCTTTGAGCAGCATATGCGTAGCATCCCCTGTGACAGTCATCGGATTTTATGAAGCCAATTGTTTAAATACACCGTTTTTCTCCAGAAGAGTAGCATGCGTTCCGTCTTCCACCAGTGCCCCATTGTCAAATACTATGACTCTGTCGAACAGCTTGGCCAGGCTCGTATTGGAAAGCACCCAAATGATCGACGGTGAATGGCCCTCTTCGTGAAGATTCTCCATAATGTTGTGAGTGATCTTATCCTGAATCCGTTGGTCGAGTGCTGGAAGCGGGCGATTAAAAATCAAATAGTCGGATCGTTTAAGCAGGGCACGCGCCACATTTAATTTCTGACGCTGAACATTTGTCAGGCGCTTGCCGCCTGACCCTACGTCGAAATCAAGGCCAATGGAAAGAACGCTCTCGAAAAGACCGAGCTTATTGAAGATGTCACGCATTATATCGCGCAGTTTGTCGGTACCATCCGCTTGCGCAAATCCAACTCGTCCGAAAAGGACATTGTCCAAGAGTGTTGCGGATGAGATAAACTTCTTTGGGTCATAGCGTTCGATGACTTCCTTGAGGTCCGCAGGTAAGTTTTCATGGAAGCGGGCCCGCGCATCTACAATCTTGGCCATTAGTTCATCATTCAGCAAACCAAAGCGGTGCCTTGGCTCGATATAAGAAAAGCTCAACCGGATAATGTTTGAGCGTTCTTCTGGGGAGGCCGCTTCGAATCCACGGCCCTGCAATTTCTGCAGAAGAATCTGGTAGGCTGGAATGTCGTCAGCCGTCATGAATGTCAGCTGTTGGAAGAACGGGTGATCTGGCGGCAAATCCTGGAACAGCTCCACGGCGTTCGAAGCGATTTCCAGACCCATGAAATACAGATCAATATAAAGGTCGTTCTCTCGCAGAACCGAGCGGAAGTAAGGATGAGCCGCAAGTTTCCGGTTGGTCATCATGGGGCGTTTCATCGTGCCGAACAGAAGATTTTCCCCGATAGTCGCTTGTGGGTTGTACTCTTTCAGCTTGAACGGAACGACCAGATCTTCGAGGCCCTCTTTCTTTAGCCGTTTGCGAAGGGCTTCACGCAGTTCGACGATTCTATCGGTAAGATCGCTATGCGTGGCGGTATTGACCAATGATCGCAGCGCCATATCCTGAATATCCTGCGAAATCATGACCGCATCGAGAACGGGTCGCACTACTTTGAAAAGGTCGTGAGGACCGGTCACACCCGCAGAGGTATAATCCACCCAGTCGCTGTTGAGATCGAGTTCTGGGTTGCCAGCGCGACGTGCCTCATTGATGTTCCATTTATAGTTGATCGCCTGCTTTCCTTCATATTCGACCTTCGTCAAAGGGGCGTGTTTAAGCCCGTAGAGAAGATTGTCGCGAAGTGTTCCATGGAAGAAATAAGTATCAGATGCGGCATAAGCGATCCTGCGGCCCGTGACTGACTCGGGCAGTTCAAGCAAATCGGTTCCGTCAATCGTAATACGTCCCTGATCTGGCCAGACCAACCGGGCAAACGCTTCCGCGAGGGCTTCAGCTCCACTGGCGCTGTTGCCAACGACGGCAACGGTTTCAGAAGGATTTATCTCAACCGAGATATGGTTGAGCAGGGGTGCGCCGCTATCGTCCAGAACAGTTAGATTGACTGCATGCAAAGAATGTTCAAGGCGACCTGCCGGGGTAGGCGCAAGAGCTTGAATCTTGGGATCAACCAGTCGGTCCACATTAAACTGCTCGACGACCTGAGCGTACTTAACCTGAACATCCTGACGCGCCTGATCCCAATCGATCAACTCTTTCAATGGCCCAGGTAAATCCTTGTATGCATTGATCACGGCAACGAGCTGGCCAATATCCAGCCTGCCCTGCAAAGCCAAAACACCACCGATGGAGTAGAACAAAAACGGTGTGACTTGCGCCAGAAAATTATTGATGAACTTGACTAAAAATTTCCATTGATAAAGATCGTACCGGATCGAGAATATAAGTCCCAGACGCGCCGCTATATCGGCGCGTTCGTAGTTAGAGGTATCATTGCCGTGAATGGTGCCAATGCCATCGACAATTTCACCCACACGACCTGATAACTCGCGAGCCGTCAGCTGTCGCTGCCGTCCAAGCTCCAGCAATCGCTTGCGCATGCGCGGGATAACGACGCCCTGTATGGCTACAATCCCGGCCGCGATCATTCCAAGCCAGAAGTTCTGCATGATAATGAAGACAAGAGCAGTTAAAGCCTGCCCCCCAAGCAAGGCAGGCTGCACAAATGCGTCGCCGGTGAAGCCACCCATCGGCTCAACTTCATCCTTGATCATGGTGGCAATTTCTGCCGACTTTACCCGCTTGAATTGAGACGGGGGAAACCGGAGTACACGATCGATCAGTTCAAAGCGGATACGCCGCAGCATTCGCTCACCAAGGCGGCCTTTATAGGTATTGATATAAAGCTTGAAGAGCCCATTCACGATGACGAGAAGGAGGAAAACCAGGCTGAGCGCCATCAATGTCTCGAAGCGGGTCAGTTCGAGACCGTTAAAGAATGTAACTTCGCCCACATAAGGAATATCGTACCGGATACGCATAAAGGTCTGCGTCGCTCCAGGCGATTCAAAGCCGGTACCTTGTATGGGACCGTTCACAATCTGCTTTGGCAAATCGAACGATAGGAAATACGGGATCATTGAAACGGCTACAACGATCAAAATCCATATCTGCTGTAGTCGTGTATTCGACCAGATATACCGAGTTAAACTTTTTTCCATGAACAACCGTAAGCTGTGACGTCAGCAGTAATTTAGATCGTGAAACAGGCGGCGCGGTGGAGATGACCTTTGGGCTGAATCACCTGAACTTACATCATCAAAGCCAATGACGCCATATAACACGGCACTGTAGGTGCTTATTCTGACAAATCAGTCTCAGAGCATGCGCCGCAATAATGCTGCGGTCTGCTGAGCACCATTCAAGTCCAAGTTGTGTTTTGGCCAATGCGCCTCGTTGACGGCAGATGCAATGGCGCTTGTAAGAATATCGCTGTTCAAGCCGCCTTCCGGTAGTGCAATTGCCAAGCCGAGAGATTCAAGGCGCGTAGCGCGAACACTTTGCTCTGTTTCACCCCCTGCGGTGAACGGAACGAGAATCGAACGGCATTTGGCGCGAAGTATATCGCAAACCGTATTGTAACCGGCTTGGGAAATTGAAAGTCGTGCGTTTTGAAGCAGACCAGGAAAGTCCTGACGAAATCTCACAACAGTGACGTTGTCAGGTGCTTCAGCGGATAGAGCTGCAAAATCAGGCTCGGGAAGATTGGGGCCAGCGATAAGGCACCAGCTGCCCTTAAAACCGGATTGGACGGCGCACTGATATGCGGATCGAAGAAGTTCCGCACCGACAGCACCTCCGCCTGCCGAGACGACAATATCAAAATTGTCATCGGCAGGAGAGGGAGCCGGTCCGGTTACAAGCCCTGTATAAAGAACCTTGTCAGCAATCAGCTCTGCCAATGGAAAAGTGTCGGGCAGAGCTATAAAATTGGGATCGCCATGGACCAGGACGTGATCAAAATGCGACTTGATCAGCGAGACGGTTTCTTCATCGCGTCCCGGCTTTGTCCGCTCCTGAAGTATATCGCGTACTGATGCCAACAATATTGGCCTTGGAGAAGCGGTCTTGATAGCTTCCAACAGCGGCATAAGCTCAAAGCGCATTTGTCTTCGGCCAAAAGGGAAGGCTTCAACTATCACGATATCGGGTTGCACTTCGTGGAAAGCTTCAAGCAGAAGCTTGCGACGATTGTTGAGATAATCGTCGTCGGCAGGCTTGCCATTCCCGTCGACAAGTCCGTTGAAACCAGCATTTCCCGCGAGCAAGGGCGGCAAAGCGATCTGCTTTACGCCGGGTCCAGGAAATCCTCGCACATTTGATCCACCGGTAACCATGCTTACATCAAAGCCGTCATCGACAAGCGCGCGCGAAATATGACTCGCCCTTGCCAGATGTCCTATTCCAAGCAGATGCTGGACGTAAAAGAAGACGCGTGGTGATTTCATGATTTCTGCCACTCATCTTCAAAGAGCCGGGTAAGTTGCCGGATACTGGAAGTATGGTCGAAATGCTCTCGAACGCGGCGCCCTGCAGCCAGACCAAGTCGATGTCTCAAATCTGGCTCGCGGATGGCCCGCTCAATGGCGACGGCCAAAAGACGGGGGTTCTCAGGTGGCACGACAAAGCCGTTTTCTCCGCCGGTCAACAGCTCTGGAATTCCCGAAATATTGGTAGAGATGCAGACGAGATTTTGACTTGACGCCTCGACGAGTACATTGGGCAGTCCATCGCGATCACCGTCTGCAGCTACGCGACATGCCAACGCAAAAATATCTGACTGCCGGTAGTGGCTCAGCACCTCTTCTTGAGCGAGGGCACCTTTCCAAAAGATGCGATCTGATATGCCAAGTGATTCAGCGAGCGGTTTGAGCTTCGACAGTTCATCACCGCCACCGATGTGAGTGAACTGCCAATTGATATCAGGCGATAATTGAGCCAGCGCCTGTAAAAGGATATCATAACCCTTTTTCGGCACCGCACGGCCGACGCTAAGTATCCGCACCGGATCAGACTTATCGGTGCCGTCGCGGTCGGATCTTCGTTGGTCGAAATGCCCAAAACGGGTCAAGTCGAGCCCATGATAGCTTAAATGTACCTCATCTTTTCGATCAGTAAGTTGGCGCATATGCTCGAAACCGGAACGGGTGCAGGTAACACTCCAGCGTGCCTTTGCCAGTTTTTCGGTTAGCTCCCAGTCTGGTGAAGTCCAGATATCTTTAGCGTGGGCGGAACAGGTCCACGGAACGCCGGTCAAAATGCTTGTATAGGCAGTCACTGATGCTGGCGTATGGATAAAATGTGCATGCAACCATTCGCCGGCGTCTGGCCATTCATGGGCCAGTACCAATGCTTGTCCGAACCGGCGAAAACGATTGCGGGTTTTATCACGCAGGAGATCAGTCCAGAATTGACGAAGCAACGGTCGAAATCCGGGGCGCTTCCAACTACCAATCAGGCCGCGTAATACCCGCAGCGGCTCGTTATGAAGATATTCCGGCAAATAGACGACCCGAGCCTTGATCTCATCATGTATTGGATGGCGTTTCTTATCAGTAGGCTTGCGCATGGATATAAGGGTGAGGTCAAATCCTGCACGTTCAAGCCCAAGCAGTTCCTGCGCGATGAAGGTTTCTGAAAGACGCGGATAGCCCTTCAGAACAACCAGTGTTTTACGGCGTATAGTCAAAATGCTTGCTCTTACTCGGCGACCGCAGGAAGCGGTTGATTTTCTCGGTCCTCCAGCCATTCTCCAACTATTTCGGAGATGTGCACCAGCCCTTCGAGACGCATGCCTTCACCTTTGCCGCTTTGGGAGGGAGGTGCCCGTTCAGGAAGACGCTTGAGCACTTCTGCAAGTCTTAACGGATCCCCAGCTTCTTCAGGCAGCAGCATCTCAATCAAACCAAGCTCAGCGGCTCGTTTGGCCCGGATCAATTGCTCTTCACGAGGAGCAATACGCGGCACGATCAAGGCGGGCTTATCGAATGACAATATCTCGCAATAGGTATTGTAGCCGCCCATGGCGACTACTGCCTTCGCTCCTGCAATCAATTCCTCCATGCGGTTGTCAAACTCGATAACCTGTATGTATGGAATTTTACTGCCTTTCTTTACCAGCTTCGCCCGTTGTTTGGCAGGCATATAAGGTCCCAGAACGATGAACGCTTTATGTTGTAATGAGGGATCTTGCTGGTAGGCATGAATGACATTGTGAACGAGGTCTGCACCATCGCCGCCACCGCCCGTGGTGACCAGAATATAATCGCCGTCAGGAACATGCACGGAAGCAGCTTCATGCGATACGCTGCGTTGCAAAAAGCCAACAAACTTCATCTTGTCCCGGATAGTCTCCGGTACTTCAAGGTCAACTAAAGGGTCATAAAAATCCGGCGGACCATAGACCCATACAGTGTCATAGAGCTGATCGATCTTGTTGATAACCTGATTTTGCTTCCATTCTGCTTCCAGAAGGTGCGGAGCATCCATCACTTCCCGCAAACCAAGGACGAGCGTGGTTCCTCGCGACTTGAGATAGGTTAGAGTTTCTTCAACTTCCCCCTTGAGGCCCATGGGCTCCTTGTCGACGATAAAAATGTCAGGCTGAAACGTTTCTGCGGTATGTCTTATGATGGATTGCCGCATCTTCAGCGTTTCGTGCAGATCAATATGCCGAGCCAGAGATGTATATTCTCCGTTTCGCAATTTGATGACGCTTGGCACCTTAACAAAGTCCACCCGCGCGCGATAATCAAACGCACCCGCAATGGTCGCACCCGATATGATCAGGATGTTCAATCCCCGGTAATCTTCAACAAGCGAATGTGCAATAGTTCTGCACCGCCGCAAATGACCCAAGCCGAACGTATCGTGACTATACATCAGGATCCGTGCATCCTCGAAACGACGCATCATTGTCGGAACTTTCTTTTTTGCGGACAGGCCCGCGCGATATCATTCAAATAGGCGATCAATTGCAAACTACCAGCCTCTTATCTGTATGGATCAGCGGCGTCGCGCAACCCATCTCCCAAGAAATTGAACGCCAGGATAACAAGAATGACTGGAACCATCGGGAAAAGGAGCCAAGGGTAGAACGCTATAACGCTGACGCTTCTTGCCTCCGTGAGTAGTATGCCCCAGCTGGTTATAGGTGGTCTCAAGCCCAGTCCGAGAAAGCTCAGGGCCGTTTCGCCAAGGATCATTCCGGGAATGGAAATTGTGGCAGTTGCAATGAGGTGCGACATAAAGCCTGGAACGAGATGCCGTCCGATGATGCGGCTGCTCTTGGCTCCCATAAGCTGTGCCGCCAATACGTAATCTTCTTCGCGCAGAGCAAGCAGCTTGGAGCGTACCGATCGAGCAAGACCCGTCCAGTCGAGCATGCCAAGAATTATGGTTATGCCGAAATAGATCAGTATGGGGCTCCAGGTCACCGGCATGATGGCTGCAAGAGCCATCCACAGCGGCAAGCTAGGCAATGATTGTAAAACTTCGATAACACGTTGAACCAGCAGATCAAAGACACCGCCATGGTAGCCTGCAAGCCCACCAATAATGATGCCGAGAACAAAGCTTATGGTGATGCCGATCAGCCCGATGGTCAAAGATATCCGCGCACCGTAGATGATGCGCGATAGAACATCTCGTCCCAGACGGTCGGTACCAAGAAGAAACATCTGGCCGCCCTTGGCAGGACACACGAAATGGATATTGGACTGTATTAGTCCCCAGAACCGATAATCATCGCCCCTGCAGAAAAAACGGAGCGGCTGCACATCGTCCATTTTGCTCGTATAGACGCGTTTCAGCGACTGCATGTCCAGACTCATTTCACGGCCATAGACAAAAGGTCCAACGAAATTGCCATCCTGGAAAAGATGGACGCGTTGGGGAGGCGAATGAATAAAATCGACATTGCGTGTGTGCAGATTATATGGAGCCAGAAACTCGGCAATGATGATCATTCCATAGAGCAACAGCAGGAATATGCCCGATGCCAGGGCAATTCTGTGGCGCTTGAATTTCCACCACATCAATTTGAGTTGAGAGGCGAGATGAACCTTCGCCTGGGCTTCGGTCATCTCCTCGATCGACATCGGATCGAACGGTGCCGACGATACAAAATGCTGCAGGGGCGCGCCGGGGAGAGGTATTTGATCCGTCACTTAGTGCTCCTGCCAGCAAGCCGGATACGGGGGTCAAGAAAAGCAAGAGCGATATCGGAGATAAGGACACCAATAACGGTCAGGAATGCGAGAAACATAAGAAATGAGCCAGCAAGATACATATCCTGGCTTTGAAGCGCTTTTATGAGCATGGGGCCTGTCGTTTCAAGTGATAGAACGATCGCCGTAATTTCCGCACCGGAGATGATTGCTGGCAGAATGGATCCGATATCGGAGACGAAAAAGTTGAGAGCCATGCGAAGTGGGTATTTAATCAGTGTTTTGAATGGATGAAGCCCTTTCGCCCTTGCCGTCATGACGTATTGCTTTTGCAGTTCGTCCAAAAGGTTGGCGCGCAGACGGCGGATCATTCCTGCAGTTCCAGCCGTTCCAACGATAATAACCGGTATCCACAAGTGTGAAAGAATGGACCGCGCTTTCTCCCAACTCATTGGTTCATTGAGGTATTGCTGGTCCATCAAATGCCCTATGGACGTGCCGAACCATACATTGGCGAAATACATCAAGATCAGCGCGAGCATGAAATTGGGAATGGCAATGCCAAGCAGGCCTAGAAACGTCAAGCCGTAGTCGCTCCAGCTATATTGGTGTGTCGCCGAATACATGCCGATAGGAAAAGCAATCAGCCAGGTGAAAAGAATAGTGACGAAGGACACAAGGATGGTCAGCCACATGCGATCGCCAATGACTTCGCTAACGGGCAATTGATACTCGAACGAGTAACCAAAATCGCCTTGCAACATGCCCCCAACCCAATAAAAATAGCGCAGCACCGGAGGTTTGTCCAAGCCGTATTGACTGCGCAGTTCTTCCAGATCCTGTATGTTCACCGTCTCACCTTGAGCCTGCATTTCTGCAATTTGGCTATCGATGAAGTTGCCTGGAGGCAGCTCAATGATTACGAAAACGAGCGCGGATATGATCAGCAGAGTGGGGATCATGGCGGCAATGCGCCAGAGTATATAACGGAGCATCTCTAAACTTGCTCCGTCTCAAGCCAGAATGTATCGGGCATATAAATACCCAAAAAGCATGTGGGATCAAAACCATAGAGACCCCGTTCCGGCAGGTTTTGCAACTTGTTCGAATGAAGCACGGGTTGCAACGTGCCATTTATAAGCCCGATCGAGAAAACCTGGCTCGTAAAAATTGAAAGCATTTGATGCCAAATGGCGGTTCGCTCATCCATGCTTCTCGACTCCCGCCAGCCTGTTTGCAGGCGTATCAACTCTTGCGCTTCAGGCAAATCCGGGGCCTGACCATTCTGGCCGAGCGAAAGGTGATACATGCCCCATAAGGGCCATTGGAGCTGGTCATCTGAGGTTGGTGCCAATTGCTGCGGATTCATATCTGCAGTGGCAACGCCATTCTCGATGCCGTACCAGATCGACATCATAATTCTGCCGGCCTGTGCACGGCTGCGGAAAATATCGCGCTGCGATGTGCGAGTATAAAGTGCAATGCCGATTTTTCGCCAATGATCGGTCACGAGTTCCAGTACATCGGTGTCCAGTGTACTTTCGCCCGGCGTTTCAATGGTAATTTCAGCAAGGCGACCGTCCGGCAGCAGACGGATATTGTCTCCATTGCGTTTTTGCAGGCCCGCCTCGTCGAGCAGAGCATTCGCCTGATCCGGGTCATGGTTAATCCAGGCATTGGCATATTCTGGTTTGTACAGGGGGCTTTCTGGAAGCACCGTATCGGCGCTCGCCGTTCCAAGGCCGTAAAAAACCGCCATATTGATTTCGTGTCTATCAATAGCCAGTGACAGTGCCCGGCGTACGCGCACATCACGGAACAAACCGCGCCATACTTCATCTTTGCAGTTCAGATTGGGCAGAATTGCCACGCGCGACCCTCGTGTCATCTTCCACAGATTGACCTTTACAGGATAGCGCTTCTCGGCATCTTTCAGGAAAGTATAATCATTAAAATCAATGCCTGCTGCCTGAAGGTCGCTCTCTCCCGCACCAGTTTTTGCCGGGATAATGGAAGAGGAACTGACATTCAGAATGACACGGTCGATATAAGGTAATTGTCTGCCATTCTCATCAACGCGGTGGAAATAAGGATTTCGTTCGAAAACAAACTGTTCGGAAGGTGGGGCTGTCGTGTTCCGCCAAGGGTACAGCGTTGGCAAATTGGGATTTTCTGGACGATATTCACGCGCCATCTTGATATGCAGGTCGGCCCATTTTTTCACCCGGTTTTCCTGCATCAACGCAGAAAGCCTGAACTGGTCCTGATACTTTTTATGAAACTGCTTGAGATAGGCCGAGGGGCCATGAATAGCGAGCGGTTGTGGTGCTGCCAGACTCGGCAGAAAATTTGGGTTCGGGGCATCCCAAGAATAGCGCACGGTCAGGTTGTCGACGACTTCAAATCGCGGCAACTTGCCATTGACACGCAGATCAAGTGATCCACCGCCGGGGGTTAGATCTTTGTTGAGAAGTACGTCTTCCCACCAATACCGGAAGTCATCTACCGTCAAAGGCGAACCGTCGGACCAACGATGACCTTCGCGAATGGTAAACGTGAAAACAGTGTCGTTTTCTTCTTGAAATGCCTCGAGAATATCCGGTTGCAGCGTCAGCTTTTCATCATATCCGACGAGCCGGGCATATCCGTAGATCGTCATGAAACGAATGTCTTTGGCGCTACCGATTATAGTGCGGATTGTACCGCCGTAACGGCCAGGTACGCGGCCCATTTCCTTGAGACCAATAATGCGAGGGCGCGTGGGCAATCGCTTGACAAGTGGCGGCAAGCTGCGCGCTCTCAACTGATCAGACAGGAATTCGGGCTCCAGATCGCGATCCGCCGCTGACGCGAAATTCGGAGATAGCAGACATCCCAGTCCGCCAAGCCCGATTGTACCAAGCACTTCGCGCCGCGTTATCACGCTCGTAACTCCCTGGCGTCAACATTGCGTCTGGCCAAAACAAGGTGTCCGCCACCCAGATCAGCCTGGGCAAGATCGTTTGAATCGGTTTCGTCAAAAAACTGCGGTCCCCAGGCTCGTTTGTCCGAGGCACCACTCGCCTTGAGGGTTTTAAAATCAAGAGGGCGGTCCAAATCGGGAAAAGGGACAGCCGCGAGAAGGGAGCGGGTATAGGGATGTATCGGATTGCGCAGAATGATTGCGGAAGGTGCTAACTCGACAATTCGACCAGCACACATGACTGCTATCCGATCAGCCATATAGTCGACCACAGCAAGGTTATGTGAAATAAACAGGTAGGTTAGGCCCAATTTCTTTTGTAGATCCTTAAGCAGGTTCAAAATCTGCGCTTGCACGGAGACATCCAAGGCGGAGACGGGTTCATCGCAAATCAACAATTGCGGTCCAAGCGCCAATGAGCGTGCAATTCCTATGCGCTGACGCTGCCCACCCGAAAAACTGTGCGGATAGCGATTGAGAAAGCGTTGATCAAGCCCGATTGCCTGTATCAAGGCTCGTACTTTTTCCATGCGATAGGCTCTATCCCCGCGCCCATGTATTTCCAGCGGCTCACTCAGAATGTTCTGGACTGTCATGCGCGGAGACAGGGAAGAAACTGGATCCTGAAAAACCATTTGAATATGGGTTCGCAGCTCCATCAGAGCTTCGCCTTGCGCCGCTAGAACGTCAACCTCTCCCTTGCCTTCGTTGAAAGTCACGCTCCCGCTGTCGGGCGTAATGGCACGCATTAAAATTTTGCTCAATGTGGTTTTGCCGCACCCGCTTTCCCCAACAAGACCAAGGCACTCGCCCCGGCGAATGTCGAAACTGACATCATTGACGGCCTTTATGCGTGTCTTGTCCTGCTTGCCAAACATGCCGGATTTGCGAATGGCATAGGTCTTTGTCAGGTTTTTCACGCTCAGCAAAATCTCCGGCGTGTTTTCGGGCTTCGGCTTTTTTGCCCAAAGCGTGTCCGAATTGACCGGAACTTCACGCAAAGCCTTCAATCGTTCTCCTGGCTTCATGTCGAAGTGCGGTACGGCAGCCATCAGCCCTTTTAAATACGGATGCTGCGGATTGCGAAAGATAGCATCGACGTGACCCGCTTCCATGATCTCGCCATGATAGATGACCACAACCTCATCGGCCATATTGGCCACGACACCGAGATCATGCGTGATCAACAGCATCGCCATGTTCAACTTTTGCTGAAGGTCCTTCAACAATTCAAGTATTTGAGCCTGTATGGTAACATCGAGGGCAGTCGTCGGCTCATCTGCAATCAAAAGGGCAGGGCGGCAGATCAAAGCCATCGCTATCATTGCCCGCTGGCGCATGCCTCCGGATAACTCGAACGGGTACATGTCATAAGTGCGTGCAGGATTGTGAAACCCTACCAGCCCCAGCATCTCCTCAGTCTGTGCCCTGCGTTCTTCTTTGGTCGCCTGTGTATGGATTTGCAGGACTTCGCTGATTTGGTTGCCGACAGTATGCAATGGCGACAGGGATGTCATTGGCTCCTGAAAGATCTTAGCCATTCGCTTGCCACGCAGATCTCGCAGCTCAGCACCGTCAGGGCGCATTTGCAATATGTCGCTTGCTCTGCCGTTTAGAGGATCGGTGAAAAGAATTTTACCTGTGACGCTGGCCGTATTGGGCAAAATGCCCATAACCGACTGACTTATAACGGATTTGCCGGAGCCAGACTCGCCCACGAGAGCAGTCACTTTACCTGGCAGGACGCGAAGATTGACGCCCTTTACCACATTCATTCGTCCACCAAGCATCGCAAAAGAGATGCCAAGGTTCTCAATGCGTAATAAATCCGTTCCCGACACCATGCGAGCGACTTAATCCTTAAAGGCTGTCGTTTTCTGTCAACTGGAACGAGACTAGCTTACGCTCTTGTCCGAGTCCAGTTGGTTGAATGGCGATTGCCCATGTAGATCAAATACATACTCTTGTTTACGGTACAGGACAGACGGAAGCATCAAGAACATCGGAACAGCGCGGGGAGCGGCGGAAATTGTCGAAATAAAGCGCCCATTCAGTTTTGTCGGCCGCGCGATACGGGCCAAACTTGAAATATTGATTATCGCCTAGCCCTTTGTCTCCATGGCCTATGTTTCCTTTGACGGTCACGATCCATTTATTATTGGCAAAAATCTCAACATGGCCGGATCCGTCCGGACCTGGTTTTGTATATATGGCAAAATCAATCCAGCCCGAATCCGGCGTAGGCAGCTTGTTGCCCCTGTCGGTTACAACAATGGCATCAGTGCAACTGTTGAACTGCTTGCCGTCTTGCGGGGTCCATTTATCATCAGTGGCGATAAGCGCACGCATCTGATTGGTATCAGGTCGATACCAAACCGGCGTCTGTTTGTCGCTGCAAGCCTTTACAGTGCTTGGGCCTGCTGCCTTTGTTGGCGCGATATAATTGGTTTCAATCGTCGCAAAAAGTTTTCCATGATTGAGACGTAATGCCAAAAATGGGCTGAAATCACCCACGGCTTCCGGCCCAATTTCCCTTTTCCACTGCGCGATCAGATAGCGATGATCATCTTTCGGGATCGGATCGGCAAATTTTACCGCGAACCCATACCAGACGCCTTGGTCATAGGGGACGCGATGCTGGGTTTTCTCCCAGACTTCAGCACGCTCGCTGCAGTTTTTTCGCACCTTGGGGCAAAACGGCTTTACGCTTAACTTCAGTGCCCCAGCACCGGTCTGCTTTATCTCGGATTGAAACTCGACTTTACCAGCCTGCTGTTCAAAGTTCTGGCGGTAATAAAGCCCACCTGCGGGGGAGAAATCTTTCCCGTCGAAACCATCAATCAGAACGTCGCCTATGGGTTCTGCTGCCGCACCCGTTGCACTCAAAGCTGCCGCAAGAAAAGCCATAGCGACGTATCTTCCTGTCATTGCATGAATTTCTCTAAGAGGGGACGTTTGGGCGGAGTAGACTTGGCATCTCTGTGAAGTAGCATGACCTGTTCGGCTTCCGAAAGTCCATCATAAGTTATTTCGTCATAGGCATCGTCAAGCTGCGCGGTCTGTCCTGCAGGTTTTGGCAATAGAACCGTTACCTTCTGACCCACACCACGCAATTTTTCCTCGCCAAGAGTGGTCCAATCGCCTCCACAATATGTGGCAAATGCCTGGCTGGCGACGACTTCACGATCATATTTCTTTGTTAGGCTTTGAAGTCTTTGCACCTCATTTACGGCCGATCCGAAAGCCGAAAATGTCAGCCTGTCCTTCAATCCGACATTCCCGAACATGACATTGCCGACATGCAGTCCAATTCCATATTTGATGGCGCTGAGGCCTTCTTGCTGCCGCATGATGTTGAGTTCGGCAACGCGTGCTTGAGCCTTGGAAACAGCAGAAAGGGCGGACTGACACGCGACTTTGGAAGGGTCCTTGTGCCTGCCGCAAGGATAGACGGCAAGAAATCCATCGCCCATAAAGCTCAAAATTTCGCCGCCACCACGGTTGAAGGGCGCGGCGATCGCATCAAAGAAATGGTTGAGGGTATCAATATAGGCCTGCCGCCCTTCTTTTTCTGCGAGCACTGTTGATTGACGCATGTCGCCCATGACCAAGGCGGCGCGAATAGTCTCGCCATCACCCCGGCGAATCTGGCCATTGAGAACGCGCTTGCCAGCATTACCACCAAGGTAAGTGGTCAACATATTGTCGGCGAGTTTTCCCAGAACGGCCATTTTTGCCGCAACAGCAAGATGGTTCTGCAAACGCAAGAGTTTGGCAATCATTGGGTCGCTGAAGCCTTCACTGGAATCAGTTGCCCACGATCCCATCATGCCTTGGGTCGATTGGCCGCCAAAGGACTGCAAAAACGCAAGATAGTCAGTCATGCCTTCAAGTCTGAGTTCATCCAGAACCGGGAACTCCGATGGCCCATCAAGATCGATGCGCCGCCGCAGATGCTCAAGATTGTTGCTGAGCAAATAGAAATAAGGGCTGAGAAGAAACCGTTCGGGTTTTTCACCAGGATTGTGGCGGTAACCTTCCACAGTCATGCCGCTTGAACGCTTCCAGGTAAAACCGAGAGCGTCGTAAAGGGGGTGAAGCATTGAAAAGGAAAGATTGACGCGGGCTATTGGTAGGCCCGCCGCTGCAATGCGCTCGCAAAATCCGCGCACGATTACTTCAAGGCTGTCTCCAGCCAATGCTGACTCTGTAACCCAGTCTGCCACCTTGTCGAGAAGAATTGTGGAAATATCCGCTTGGGTCGCGCTCATCCCTCGTCCTTACAAATTCGAGCTACGTCCATTTTCCGCGTATGCCATTTGTCGAACGTGTCAACTACGCTCGAACAGGAGAATAATAACAACAGGATGAGTGAATCCGGATGCAGTGTCAACGCTGGCAAACAATCCACCTGTGGGGTCGATCCGCCAATTACGCTGGACTTTCGCAGGTAAACAGACAGGCGCCCTCTAATTAATTACATTGACATTGGTTAGATGGGCATTTCCCCAATCTGAAACAATAGGGCGTTGTCACTTGATTGTGACGTAAGTGGTGAGGTTGCGGTCGCTTGACAGCTATCCGTATAGCAGCCATCTACGAACGAAGGCGCAGGCCAGATAAGACTGGAATATCACGTGACCAATACTGCTTTTACCGACCTTTCGCAAAAACTCCTGACACAACAGGCAAAAGCCGGAGTAATCGGACTTGGATATGTTGGACTCCCCCTGGCGATTACGCTTGCACGCAGCGGATTCCACGTAACTGGGTTTGATGTCGACCCGGCAAAAATTATCGCGTTGGACGCCGGAAATTCCTATATCGAAGCGGTTAGCAATGCCGATCTAGCCAAAGAGACTTCAGCGGGAAGATTCCGTTCTTCGGATGATTTCGGGCAACTCGCGTCATGTGACGTGATTGTCATCTGCGTTCCGACGCCCCTGACAAAACATCGGGACCCTGATCTTTCTTATGTTGAGGCAACGAGTCGTTCAATTGCAGCCACGCTTCGAAGGGGTCAGCTTATAGTGTTGGAGTCGACGACTTATCCCGGTACAACGGACGATATTGTCAAAACCATTCTGGAAAAGACCGGGTTGAAGTCAGGTCAGGACTTTTTTCTAGGGTTTTCGCCAGAAAGGGAAGATCCGGGCAATCGCGACTTTGATACGTCCAGCATTCCAAAGATCGTTGCTGGCGATGGTGCTGAAGCCAGTGAGTTGATGCAGGCCTTCTATGGGCAAGCCGTCAAGACTGTTGTGCCCGTCTCATCCAATGCGACGGCTGAAGCAGTAAAACTCACAGAGAACATTTTCCGGGCCGTGAATATAGCGTTGGTCAATGAACTCAAGACAGTTTACGCTGCAATGGGGATCGATATCTGGGAAGTAATCGAAGCCGCAAAGACAAAGCCCTTTGGCTATATGCCATTTTACCCTGGGCCCGGCCTTGGGGGTCATTGTATTCCCATCGACCCTTTTTACCTGACCTGGAAATCGCGGGAATATGAATTACCGACGCGATTCATTGAGCTTGCAGGCGAAATAAACTCGGCTATGCCGCGTTATGTGATCAGCAAATTGTCGGAAGCACTGGATATCCGTGAGGGGAAAGCCCTCAGCCGTTCGCGCATCCTGATCATTGGTTTGGCGTACAAGAAAAATGTTCCCGATATCCGCGAAAGCCCCTCATTACGACTGATGGAAATTATCCACGAGCGTGGCGGCACTGCCGATTATCACGATCCATATGTCGCTGAAATTCCCACGACGAGGGAATATATGGCTTTGAAAGGGCGACAATCAATCGATCTTACAAAGGAAACTGTCCAGTCTTACGATGCGGTTTTGATTTCGACAGATCATGATTGCATTGATTATGCATCAATAGCCGCATGGTCACCGTTAATCGTTGATACCCGCAATATTTTCACGAAACGTGGGCTCATGGCAGACCATATAATAAAATCATAAGTGCTGCCGTGGCCCAACAGCCAAGCCGCGTCACCCTCAGGCGAGTTTGGCTTTAAGGTTGCTTGCAGCCATTGCATAACCGCCAGAGGCACCGTCGATGAAGTGGATATGGTCATGCGCCAGCGGCGTGGGAACCAGACAGGTTATCAAAGCCGAGCTTTGCCTGTGTAAACCGTACTGACAGATTCCCTCTTTGGCTGCTTCTTCCAGCCGCTCTTCAATACGTGTCAACCGCGCAGCATCAATGTCGATGGTCATCTTGAGTCCATCATCGAACTTGCGGAAATCAGAATTTTGAACCAGTTCGCGCTTATACGCTTTGGGATCAAATCCACCGGCTGTGAGACCCAGTTTTTCCAGCATTATCGTCAGTCCGATCTGAGCGAAAATGGCAAACTTTTTATAGAGCCTTTTCCCAGCCGGAGCAGTTGCCCTTGCCTCGGTACTGATGCCCTGCAATGTGAATTCAATCTGTGGTCCTTCTTCCGGAATTGGGTGGGCGCCGCGCGCTTGCTCGGCAGCTATGGCAACAACATCAGCCACCAATTGCTGGAAGCGGGCGTCTGCTCCCGATGCCCCGGGCACTGCAATAATGGAAACAATCTCACCGTTGTGGGCGCGGACCGGATTCCAACGGCAGGACAGGCCAGTCAGATCAGGACGCGAGCCCGAGGGCGCTGGTTTGATCAGAAATTTACCCGCTTTCATTTGAGCTTCAGCCCAACTTGCTCCTCCGCCGGCGAACATCGCATAAGAGAGCTCCGAGCTGACTTTAAATCTGGCCACGCGTACATCCAGACCTTGAGCGCGCACCGCCGCCATTGGAACAATGGCCGCTCTCAGGTTCAACTGCAATTCATCCGCCACCCAGGCTTGTACTGCCGCAAGTGCTTTGCGAGCCTCCAGCTCCTCTGAAGCAGGAAGAGCAACCAAAGCTCCATCGCCTCCGAATATAAATGGATGGTTTTGCTTCCCCAATGCGTTGAGGAGAGCCGATATGACGCTTGCGCCCGCCACGTTGACGGCCTTGTAGCGTCCCTGTTTTATGGCTTCGGTTGAACCCACTATGTCTGCAGTGGCCAACACCCAGTCAGCGGGAAGCGCCTTGTAATTGGCGTTGTCCGCAACGCCTTCAAATTGCTCGAAAACAGGCAATGTCTCAAAAAAATTGTCGTTCTTTTCAGTCGTCATAAGCGACAGTAACACAGGCCGATTGTGCAGGCGATGCACACTTATCCATCGGGCTGCTCAATGCACAATAACGGCAGTGCCTGTTAAATATGTGAAAACTTGAAAATACAATTGTTCGCGGCTTGTGTGTCCCGTGAACGGTATGCAACGATATAACTGCTGCCGATTCTTGCCCATCAAATCGAGCCATTCCTTGAGAGTGCTAATAACATGCCGGCATATCGTGCCCGCAGGGGGACTAGTTTGTTATCCGATGCATTTTGATTTAGCCCATTTCCCGGATTTTCAGGAAGGATTTTTCGGTATCTCTGCCAAGAGAGATGTGCTCGAGATGCTGATTGATATCCGGGAGCAGTTGGATTGTCTCCACATAACCCATATCGGCTACTCCAGCCAGACCGCTCCCAACAAGGGCTCAACTCCAGACGTTTCTGTTACCACAACTCTGCCTTTCAGCTGGGCGATGCGCTATTCGGCAAAAGGTTATTACAAGTTGGATCCGCTGCTTGATGCCGTGGTTATGCCTCGGCGCCCTGCCCAGGCAGCAGGAAGCATACGAAATCTGGCAGATGAAGTCGCCTTGTCATCCGAGGTAGAAAAATACTTTTGGGACCGCGAGATGCGAAACACTGGTAGCCTGTTTCTTGCAGTAGGTGCTTCCAATCCCCACGGCTTCAAAGGGATTACAGAATTTACGTTCAACGTCGGCAAATCTGAACAGGCAGGCTTCATCGAGCGGATGCGCCAACGCCTTGTTGCATGTTCATCGCGTCTGCACACCGCGCTCCACGGAAATCGCAATCCGGTCCTTGCTGCCGTTGTTGCCAAGCTTCTGACAAAACGAGAACTGGATTGCCTCTATTGGGCTGCCAATGGAAAGACGGACGGCGAAATCGGCGAAATTCTTGACATCGCGCGCTGGACGGTAGTGACGTACTTGCAAAACGCAAAAAACAAGCTTGGTTGCGCCAATCGCACCTCAACCGTAGCAACTGCTTTGGCATTGGGCGTTATCGAAATGCCTGTTATCGCAAACAGGTTCTAGTCGGTGCTCTCGGAAGCTGTGAATTGAGGCAAATGGGCATCTGCAAAAGCTGCTTCAAGCAAAGCCGTGTTTTCCGCCGGGCTTCGGCCCGTTTCAGCAAAACGCAAATGATGAAGGTCAATTTCAGTGGAATGGGCTGAGAGGATCAAGCGAAAATATGCATTGACGCCCATGTTGCTGAATTCCAGATCAAGTGTCACGGTGGGCGTCGAGTTCCAGTCGAGGTGATACTCACCTCCGTGCCCGAAAGTCAGCGTATTGGGATAAAAGGTCAACTCGGTGGCCGAGTTTACGATATCGGCAATATTGCCGAAAAGCTCACAGCGGATGAAGGCAATATAGTCGGCCACGTCAACGAGCAGAAGGTCTTTGATAACCTCCGTCAGATGCCGTTCTAGAATCTCGACGCGTGTCGCGGAATACTGGGTTTTTTTCATATATTCATCCGACTATCAATAATTATACTATTTTCGGCGGGTATTAACAAATTGAATAAGTTCGGCGACAGCCTTGTAGAATTCCGGCGCGATTACATTATTAACCTGCACCTGTTTGTAGAGTGAACGTGCCAACAGGACATTCTCGAAAATCGGCACATCATTTGCCTCTGCAACTTCTCTTATCTTTAGTGCGATTATGTCCTGACCCTTGGCGACAACGACGGGAGCGGGATCCTTTGCCGGATTATAGCGAAGAGCAACCGAGAAGTGTGTCGGATTTGCGACGATGAGAGTGGCGGTCGGAACTGACGCAATCATCCGCTGCCGCGCGCGATCGCGGCTGAGGGATCTCAACCGTGACTTGAGCAAAGGATCGCCTTCAGCCTGCTTGTGTTCGTCCTTGATCTCCTGTCGTGTCATGCGCAGTTCATTGCGCCAGTGAATGCGCGACCAGGCAATGTCGAATGCTGCCAGCACAGTTACTGCGATCGCTATCGAAGAAAGCAGGCGGGTTATATGGGCCCTAATAAGCTCCGGAAGCTGCCCGGGTTCAGTGATTATGGCATCAACAAAAAAATGGCTGTCGCGAAAAAAAATCATGAAAACAATGATGCTGGCCGCGGCAAATTTGAAGGTTGATTTTAGAAACTCAACGCGTCCGGCAGACCCGAAAATACGCGACCAGCCTTTGGCGGGCGACACCCTCGACGCTTGTGGCTCGATACGGTTGAAAACAATTCGCGGAGCGTTTTGCAGAACCGATGCAAGGATGCCTGCACCGGGTATCAGGATCATAATGGGAAGCAGCGCAAGACCGACGGCTGCTCCAATTATTCCGAACAACTGCCGCGCATCATCTGCGCTGTTCAAATGCCAGTCGTCTGATTTGTCAAAGAGTTCAGAAAGGAAGGATGAGAGTTTTGCGCCGCTTGGTATCGCTACAAACACCAGAATGATGATAAGCGCGATGATCGAGGCAAGGATGGGTGCTTCGCGAGAGAAGGGCAGGTTGCCTTTCTCCATTGCATCGCTGATTTTCTTTTCAGTCGCCTCCTCGGTTTTGCTCTCTTTGTCGGTCTCGTCTGACATCTAGCAGGACTGCTCCGTTAAGGTCCGACCTGCTCGGGCTCAAGGCGAAGATCGCCGCGTTCAGCCAAAGCAATTGCGGTACGTGCGATAGAGCGCCTGGCCTCCGTTACAGCATTGGCATTGATATTGTTCGGGCTGGAGAGTTCTGTCTCAACCATGCGGCGCCCGCGTGTCGATAGCGACTGAAGAATGAGTTCCTGGAGCTGCGGCTCGCAACCATGCAAGGCTGTGGTAACAACATCGGTCTGAATGTCATCGAACAGAACAAGTCTCGAGCGCTGCGACAGACGGGCAATATCCTCGAAGGTGAACAGTTTCGCCTTGATCTTTGCAAGGTCGTCCGCACCGAGATCCGTCAGATCTCCAAGCAGTTCGTCGATCTCGGATTTTTCCAGCTGATTGATAATATTCGCGATCGTGCCGTGATGGCTCTTTTCGGAAGCCGTATTGTCTTTTCCTGTTACCTCACGTTGAAGAATGGCTTCGAGCATGGCGGAGACAGCTGGGGCAACTTTGCGGATATGCAACGTGCGCTGGATCAAGGCGCTGCGCGTCGTTGGTGAAAAACGGATAAGCAACTTTGCTGCGATATCGGATGGCAGGCGGGAAATCACATAGGCTGTGACCTGCGGATGCTGATTAACAAGATAGGCGTGCAAGATCTCGGCGGGAATTCGCGGTAATTGATCCCAAACGGACTCCTGAGCCAAAAGTTCGGGCCGGCGGTTTTCGATAACGGCACTTGCTTCATCGGCGGTGAGGGATTCGCGCAGCAGGCCCTCAAAGCGCATCCCGGCTTCGGATACCGGCGCACCGTCGGCAAATGCATTCTCGAACTGCTTTACCAGTTCTTCGAAGTCGCTGGGCGTGATGGGTTCGAGCTTGCGAGCGTGTACCGCCAGTGAACGCAAATCATCCGCTGTGAAATGCTTGAGGAGGCGGGACGCGGATGGCCGTCCGATGGCGACGAGCAATGCCGCCACTTTTTCAGGTCCTGACAGATCCTGAATGGCGCTTGATGCCTCTTCGGTTGCGTGATCGCTCATCTCGCCACGCTTAATTGCCGCTGCCGATGACTTCGGTCAGGCTGACGCCGAACCTTGAACTGTCATCTTCAAGGACGATCACTTCACCACGAGCGATAACGCGGCCATTGACGACAATATCGACCGGATCGCCGATTTGCTTGTCTAGTGTTACTACGGAACCGCGTCCGAGCTTCATCAGATTCGCGACCGGCATGGACGTACTTCCCAGAACAACCTGCACGTCAACTGGGATACCCATGATCAGGTCGATATTGGGCTTGGACCCGGCTGGTTTCCGGGTCGGTTGCGGCTCGTCGCGCTTGAGGTCTTCGATGGCCTCGTTCAGTTCGTCTTCGATCGAGTTCTTGTCGGATATGGCCATGATGCGAATGATCCCGAGTGCGGAGTAGGTTTAAAGAACAGCGCCAGCAACGTCGCTGGCACGAACGATACGATTGACAAAAACTGGCAAGGGGCGCGCTGGTTCGAACGGAGCAACTTGCGTTGGCGTTACAGATTTGAGCTGATCCGTCATAAAGTGATTGATGGAACTGATTTTGACCTCCGGTGGAGCTACGTGTGACGCAGCTGCCGGTTGCTGCATGGCAGCGGCAACAAGTGCATCTTCATTCAGATCCAGCCGCGCTCGCTTTATAAGCTCCATTGCGCGGGCCATTTCAGAGCGCACACGATCAGAATCTTTCAGGCGCGCTTCAAGCCGTATGCTTTCGTCCCGGCAGATCTCCCGCTCTGCCTGAAGGATTGCCAAGGCTTTTTGAAGATTGTTTGCAGAGCTTGCTACCTGATTTGCCATCAGCCGGCTCATTGCTGTCAGTCTGCTCGCTTTGCGCAGCGCCGCAAAAAATACGATCAAGGAAATGGCACTCAAACCCAGTGAGATCAGATTAACCAGCAGCAAGCTCATCAAGGAGGTCCTCTTCTTCGTTGACGGGATCGGTGATGCGAACGGTGAATACGCTTCCCGCCTTGCCGAGACGGCATTTGTAAAGGGCCTGATCGCCACTGCGCAGACGGACTTGATCAATTGCGTCCTTGGGTAAGTGCAGAATTTGTCCCGGGCGCAGTAAAGCGAGTTGCTCAAGAGTCATTGAACCTTGCTGCAAATAGGCCTCGACCTCGATATGCGCGCGGCTGACTTCCAATCGCAGCTTCTTTGCCCAGCTGGGATCAAGATGATGTGCGGGCTGCCGCAACAAGCGGGCGATTGCGTCCTGCATCGGCCGGAAAGCGGAGCGCGGCAACAGAATGGAGACGTGACCGGAGCGGCCCGTTACATTCAAGCCGATAGTGCAGGCAATCATTCGGGCCTCGGAAACGGTGCCCGGCGCAAGGTGCGCAGCTTCGCTAAGTTCGCCCATCTGGAAAAGCGGATCGCCGCCGGAGAACATATGATCGAGCGAGGATGTGATATCGCTGAAAGTCTGCCGTGCGATTCCCATGTCCACTGATGTGAAAGGCCTAATCGTCGTCGCCATCTCGGAACTTCCGCCAGAACCGAAGAGAGCCTCAATTCCACAGTCGACAAAGCTCCGGTCGGCGGCCAGCAGGATTCTTGAGCCCCATTTGGGCACGGAAACCGTTCCCACCAAGGCCGAACCCTGGACTGCATCGGTCACGACTTCTTTCTCGAGGGAACGAATATTAAGGAACTCAGCGGTGACGGCTGCATCGGTTTGCGCGGAAATCCTTGCGCCAAATGTCGAAGCCAAATCGCGGAATACCGTTTCGAATGATTTCAGATCATCGACAGAAAGCCCCGCCGCCCGCAGGATACTATCCGCCAGCGCGTCAGGTTTTTTTTGCTCGGCCTCGACCTCCATCACAGAACCTTAAGCCGCTTGCTGCAGGGGCGTTGGGGAGAGAGTTTCCTGCTCCACAACGTCAATGGATGGACGATCATAGGCGGAAATAGTCTTGCGGCCATATTCGAGCGCGATTTGGGGCAGAGCACCATTCATATATGCCAGCAATGTCTGCTTTACGATGATGTAAAGCCTGTTTTGCTTCTCGCGCGTTGTCTTGATCTTGGTGGCGATCGGCCCCACGACACCGTAGGACAGGAAGATGCCCGCGAAGGTCCCGACAAGTGCTGCGCCGATGAGATGTCCAAGAATTTCAGGCGACTCATTGAGCGCGCCCATGGCTTTGATGACGCCAAGAACAGCGGCGACGATGCCAAGGGCGGGCAGTCCCTCCGACACGCTGACCATTGCATGATAAGGCTTGAGCTTGTCGCGTGAAATGGTGTGAATTTCTTCATCCATCAGAGCTTCGATTTCATGCGAACGCGCATTGCCGATGATGATCAGGCGGCAATAGTCGCAGATGAAATGCGTCAGGTCATGGTTCTTGAGAACGCTCGGAAATGCTTGGAAAATTGTCGATTCATTCGGGTTATCGATATGAACTTCCACCTCATTACGCGATTTTGCGCGCAATTCGCGCATCAGGGCATAAAGAACACCGAGCACATCGAGATAGTCACGCTGCTTTGGCACCTTGTTGGTGAATGCCTCCATGCAGGCGCGACCGGAATCTTTGACTGCCGAGAAGGGATTGGCCACCAGGAAAGTGCCGAGTGCGGAACCGCCGATAATCACAAATTCCCATGGCTGCATCAGAACGCCAACGTGCCCGCCCATGGCGATAAAGCCACCAAGCAGACAACCCATTGTTACGACCAGTCCGATCAGAATACCCAAAACCTGCTCCTGCATGTTCGCCAGTGTTCCAGAGCTATCAAGGTCGGCTTGCGTGAACCTTGCAGCCGGAACGGAGTTTGATTTCGAAGAGCAGCTGCATGTCTTCCTTTTGTAGTAAGACAAGAAGGCTCAGCTAGCCACCGAACGCCATTTGCTACATGCCATGCGCAGCTTGCACCGCTTAAAATGAAAGAGAGTGGGTTGCAATGACAGTCGCCGGTGCTGCAAGGGCCAGTTCCTTACAGTCAATTCTTTTCCTCATGGTGAGCCTTCCTGAGCGAAGGACAAACCCGCGCACACTGTCAACTGGCGTTTCTCCATCAGCTTCAGGCAAGCTTGATTTGCGACAGATACGCAAAAGCTTCTGAAAGGCGCATCATGACCAGTACGATGACGAGCTACCGTTTGATTGCTGCGGATCTGCCGCGCTCGCTTGCGCGCATTGCCAAGGAACCAATGGTACAGCGCGACAGCGACTATTATCTGAAGAACATTGGCAAGGTGAAAACCATCGATGATCTGATGAAGGATACCAAGCTATATAATTATGCGTTGAAAGCCTTCGGGCTTGAAGACATGGCCTATGCCAAGGCATTCATCAAAAAAGTTTTGACCGAAGGGGTCGAGAACAGGGACAGTTTTGCCAATAAGCTGACTGATACCCGCTACAAGGAATTTGCTACGGCTTTCAACTTCGCCAAACTGGGCGACAAGACGACCGAAAGCCCGGCCGTATTAAAGCCTGTCGTCGACAGCTATGTTCAGATGACGCTTGAACAGGAAACCGGTAAACAAAGCGACGGCGCGCGTCTGGCGCTTTATTTTTCCCGCAAGGCTTCGTCCATTACCAATGCTTATGAGATCCTTGGCGATAAGCGCCTGCTTGCAGTCTTCCAGACAACCTTCAATATTCCCAAACAGACATCCGCACTCGACATTGATCGTCAGGCCAAGATGGTTGAAGAGAAACTTGATCTCAAGGATTTGCAGGATCCGGCGAAGGTCGAGAAACTTCTTGTCCGCTTTACAGCCATGTACGACATGGCCAATCCCAGCACGAATATGGCGCCGTCAGTGCAGTTGTTTGGCGGGGCAGCGGAAATCGGCATATCGCCCAGCATTCTTGCAACCCTGCAATCATTCAAACTTGGAGGGCGCTGATGGAAAATTCCATTTATGTGGGGCTTTCGTCACAAATATCGCTGGAACGCCGGCTTGATGTGCTGGCGCATAATGTGGCGAATATGTCGACGCCCGGATTCAGGGCAACAGGCATGAAATTCGATGCGATGGTCTCGAAGGCCGCCGAGAACTCGAGCTTCGTCAGTGCTGGCGAAAGCTTTATCAAGACGGAGGCCGGACCGATCAATCAGACTGGCAATCCGCTTGATGTTGCCGCCAAGGGGAATGTCTGGTTTTCATTGCAGACGCCAGCAGGTCAGGTGTTTACCCGTGATGGCAGAATGAAAATGTCGACCACGGGAGAACTGCTATCGGTCAAGGGATACCCAATCCTCGACGCCGGAGGCCAGCCGTTGACAATCGACCCGAATGGGGGCCCGCCGGAGATATCTTCGGATGGTGCGGTTTATCAAAATGGTCGTCAGCTCGGTGCCATTGGATTGTTCACGATCGATCCTGGTGCAAAACTCAGTTATTTCGATAATTCTGCAATCATACCGAGCGTTGCTGCCCAACCAGTAATCGACAATCCGGACGCAGGTGTCATTCAGGGTGCAATTGAGGGATCAAACGTTGATGCGATCAGCGAAATGACTCGGCTCATGAATGTTACGCGCGCCTTTGAACGCGTCAATGCCTTGCTCAGCGGCAGTGAAGCGACATTCACGAGCGCCATCAAGACCCTCGGTTCGTCCTCTTGATGTCCTGCGATTCATGACCGCGCTGGACAGTGCCCTACAGACCATGAACACCGGAACGGTGAGGCTCGACAGCCTGGCGCGCCTGTTGTCACAGGCCAACCGGGAATGTGGGTCTGTTGCTGTCGGCGGATACGTCAATGAAGTATCGCGGTCGGCAATCGGTGTAAGGGGTATCTCGGACAAGGTGCAGCTTGGGGATCTCGTGATGATCCGATGTGATCAGCATCTTCATCCCGCGGAAGTAGTGCGGCTTGAACAAACTCAAACATTGATCAAACCATTTGACGACCGGATTACGCCATCGCTCGACAGCCCGGTGTTTCCCGAAGGCCAGTTTCGTATTGCACCATCACCAGACTGGAAGGGCAGGGTTATCAATGCGCTGGGCGAGCCGCTCGACGGCAAGGGATTGATGACCGCCGGAGCCGAACCAGTACCTGTGGACTGTGCAGCACCTTCTGCGATGAACAGGAACCGGGTGGAAAAAGGTCTGCGCAGCGGCGTCAATGTCGTCGACGTCTTCGTGCCCATGTGTTTCGGCCAGCGTATGGGCATTTTTGCCGGTTCCGGCGTCGGCAAATCCACGCTGCTTGCCATGATGACCAAAGCGGCTGACTTCGACACAGTCGTTCTCGCACTGACAGGCGAGCGCGGCCGCGAAGTGCGCGACATGCTTGAAGACACAATGGCTGGCAAACTGGATAAGACCATTGCCGTTATTGCCACGGGTGATGAAAGCCCGATGATGCGACGGCTTGCTCCCAATACGGCCACTGCGATTGCCGAGTATTTCCGTGATCGCGGCGACAATGTACTTTTGATCGTGGATTCGATTACGCGCTTTGCCCATGCCGCACGCGAAATAGCCATTGCCGCCGGTGAACCGCCGGTATCACGCGGCTATCCGCCGAGCGTTTTCAGCCAGCTGCCGCGCCTGCTTGAACGGGCAGGGCCAGGTCTTGAAGGCCAAGGCACAATTACCGGGCTTTATGCTGTTCTCGTCGATGGCGATGATCACAATGATCCCATTTCGGATGCCATTCGCGGTACTCTTGACGGTCATATCGTTCTCGATCGAACCATAGCGGCTCAGGGGCGGTTTCCGGCTGTCGATATTCTGGGATCGATATCACGTCTGGCACACCATAATTGGTCTCCGGATCAGGCAAAACTTGCGACGGGTCTGCGCAGCCTGATTTCAAGGTTCGAGGAAACGCGCGATCTTCGGATGATCGGCGCTTATCAGACCGGCAGCGATCCGCAGATTGATCAGGCCGTCCATCTCGTACCGCTGATATACGGGACAATGCAGCAGACGCCAGCCTCCCCACTATCTCAGGACCCTTATAGCGACCTTGCCACCGCCTTGCGGCCAACGGAGCCATCATGACAAAACAACAAGCAAACGCGGCAAAACCCGGATCGGTCGATATCGAGACAGCCCTAGCGCCCAAACAACGCGACAAGCGTTTTGACGGCTATCTTAAAACGGCAGGCTTCGGGTTGGCCGTGGTCTCCTTCGTGCTGCCATTCGTCATGTATTACGATATTCTGGATGCGCGCCCAAAGCCCGAGGCTTCCGGTATTCAGGTGCGCGATCCTCTCAACCGTGCCAACCAGAAGGTTGTACGCGAGACACGGGGCAAGATTGCTTCAACATCACCCAATTCCAGCGAAGAGCTTGATCCGATGACGACAGCTACAACGTCGGAGCTGACAGCTGACAGGTTTGCGAAGATGGAGGACGCCAGCAAACAGCCTTTTCCGGGTAAGCCGCAATTCCTTGTCCGCGAAGTTGTAGGCGGACTGGTGATGATTGAGGACGAAACAGGATATTGGTTCGTCGAGAAGGGCTCACCACTGCCGGATGGCAGCACATTGGTGGCTATACAGCGCGGAGCAGCGCCCGGAAGCTGGAATATCAAGACCTCCGACGGGACTGTGATCGACAGGACGTTCTAGCCAGATCGACTGAAGCTGACGCTGCCGCAAGTCTCACGCAAGCCTGACCACATATATTAAGAGCGGGTTAATCGGTTCGGCTGCGGGGAAGCACATGCAAGGAATTCATCTGTTCGATCTGGCGTCACGTCAGGCCGAGTGGCTGTCAGTAAGGCAGGCAGCGGTTTCAGGAAATGTTGCGAATGCAAATACTCCAGGGTTCAAGGCTCGCGATGTCGAACCATTCCATGACGTCCTTGCCCAGTCGCAACTGACAATGGCGGCCACCAATCCGAAGCATCTGGAAATCGATGCCTCAGGCATTGCGGCAACCGCCCTGCGCAAGGACGCAGTGACCGAACAAAACCACTCCAAGAACACCGTTAACCTCGAAATGGAAATGGTGAAATCCGGCGAGATCAATCGCGAATTCGCGCTCAACACCAGCATCGTCAAGGCGTTTCACCGCATGATGATGTCATCTGTGAAGGCTTAAGCGCATGAGTGATCCGCTACAGGCCGCCCTTAAAGTCGCAGCATCCGGCCTTTCCGCCCAGTCAACACGTTTACGCATCGTTTCGGAAAATCTTGCCAATGCGCAATCGACCGGCAAGACAGCCGGCAGCGATCCCTATCGGCGCAAGACGGTTTCCTTCGCGACCGAGCTTGATCGTACGACCGGCGTCGAAACGGTTAAAATTGCCGAGGTCGGCAAGGATACTTCCGCCTTTGTCGAAGAATATGAGCCAAGTCACCCGGCGGCAGACAGTCGCGGCTATGTCAAATATCCCAATGTCAGCATGGTCGTTGAAATGGCGGATATGAGAGAAGCCAATCGCTCTTATGAAGCCAATCTCCAAGTCGTCAAGCAAGCGCGCGAGCTGATTGCCATGACCGTCGATCTTTTGAGGAATTCCTGATGATAGACCAGCTTCTCAGCGTTTCTACCCGTAACGCCCTTTCCAAACTGACCGAGACTGTCAATCAGGGGGCCGCCTCTGCTGCATCGCAAGTTGCCGCACCCGGTCAGCCATCCTTCGATAATGTGCTTTCAGAACTCGCCAGCTCCGTGAGCGGCAAGCTGCAAACCGCAGAAGCTGTGTCCATGAAAAGCATGACGGGCGACGTGCCGACCCGCGACGTGGTCAATGCGGTCATGGACGCGGAACAATCGCTGCAAACCGCGATCGCCATTCGCGACAAGATCGTGCAGGCCTATCTCGAAATCAGCCGCATGCCGATTTAGCTGGATAAGGAATCCCAATGAAAGCGCTTACTATCGCAGCCACCGGCATGAATGCCCAACAGCTTAATCTGGAAGTCATTGCGAACAATATCGCCAATATCAATACGACCGGATACAAGCGCGCCAAGGCTGAATTTTCTGATCTCTTGTATCAGGCAGAGCGGACAGCCGGCGTTCCCAATGCTGCCAACCAAAGCATTGTTCCCGAAGGAGCCATGGTTGGTCTTGGTGTGCAGACAGCTGCGGTGCGCAATCTGCATATACAGGGGCCGCTCAACCAGACCGGAAATCCTTATGATGTCGCGCTGGTAGGCCGTGGATGGTTCCAGATACAGAACCCTGCAGGCGACACCTTATACAGCCGCGCCGGAGCGTTCAACGTCAACGGGACGGGTCAGCTTGTGACCCTTGATGGCAATCTCGTTGAACCGAATATCGTTGTTCCTACCGATGCGATTGAGGTCAAGATCACTGAGAGTGGACAAGTGTTCGCTAAAATGGCGGACCAGACCCAGCTGGTTAATCTGGGGCAGCTGCAAATCGCAAACTTTGCCAATGAAGCCGGGCTGGAGCCGCTAGGCAACAATCTTTTCCGGCAAACGGATGCCTCCGGTGATCCCGTTGTGGGTGTTCCGGGTGATCCGGGCTTTGCAACGTTGAAGCAGAATTATCTTGAAAGCTCAAACGTCGATCCGGTGAAGGAGATCACGGATCTTATCACGGCGCAGCGGGCCTATGAGATGAACTCGAAAGTCATTCAGGCCGCCGACGAAATGGCTTCGGTAGTTTCGAAGAATCTGCGTTGAGGGTGATGATGACAGCCATTGGAGCGATAAAGAATCTGTTGCGGGCCAGTGCTTTTGCCACGGCCTTCTTTGTTGTGTCGTCGGCCCTGGCCGACCGCATAACTTTTATCGTCCCATCGCAGATCATCTATCCCGGACAGGCCATCGGCGGCAACGAGCTGCAAGAAAAGATGTTCACGATCAAGTCCAGTGCGGCGGGAAGTTATATCCTGTCCGCCGATCAGCTGATCGGCAAGGTTGCGCGCAAGACCCTCCTTCCGGGAAAACCCATTCTGGTTACAGCCGTGAACGAGCCGGATCTTGTTCAGCGCGGAGTTTCTGTTCCAATCGTCTACGATACGGGCGCTCTGGTTATCACTGCCAAAGGCATACCAATGGAGGCCGGCCGTTCCGGTGATTTCGTAAAGGTCCGCAACATTGATAGCGGCATTATTGTAACTGGAACCGTGCTTGCCAATGGAAGCATCCAGGTTGGTATGCAATGAAGCTGCTGCGTGTCCTCATGGCATTTGTCGGCTTGATGCTTGCAGCATCACCCGCTGGCTATGCAGCTGAGTCGTCGGCCAATGCCAAGGACTACAAAACGCCTGGGCAAGCGCGGGCAGCCTTTCAAAAAGAGCTTGATGATGGCCGCTGGGGAGGTGCCTCATCACAGCTTGGCGAGGGTGGGGCGATCGCCCGCTTGAAGGATATCGCCAATATTCAGGGTGTGCGCGAAAACCAGCTTGTCGGCTATGGTCTTGTCATCGGTCTGAACGGCACGGGTGACAGCTTGCGCAGTGCGCCCTTTACCGAACAGTCCATGCGCGCCATGCTGGATAATCTGGGCATTAGCCCACCAGCCGGTGCCTCCCGTACCAAAAACATTGCCGCCGTGATCGTAACGGCCAATCTGCCGCCTTTCGCTGGGCGTGGTTCGCGGATCGATATCACAGTCTCGTCATTGGGCGATGCGACTTCTTTGGCTGGCGGTACGCTGGTCATGACTCCCTTGGCCGCAGCCGATGGCCAGACCTATGCGGTTGCGCAAGGCAATATGATCGTTTCCGGCTTTACGGCCTCGGGCCAAGCGGAAACCATAACACAGGGAGTGCCGACAAGCGGCCGCATTCCCAATGGCGCGCTGGTGGAAAAGGAAGTCACCGGTAATTTTGGTCATGATGAGCTGATTGTCGAGCTGCGTGAACCCGATTTTACCACCGCGGTACGCATTACCGATACGATCAATGCCTTTGCAAAACGCCGCTACAAGCAGGCTGTTGCCAAAGAGCGGGATTCCAAATCGATCCGCCTGCGTAAGCCAGCCAGCATTTCAGCAACGCGTTTTCTAGCCGAAATTGAGGGGCTTCCGGTCGTCACAGATGAAGTCGCCCGTGTAGTCGTTGACGAGCGGACAGGGACAGTTGTCATTGGCGAAAAAGTGCGCATCTCCCGTGTTGCGATCAGCCATGGCAGCCTGTCAGTGCGCGTGACTGAACGTCCGACGATTGTGCAGCCCGAACCATTTTCGGACGGCGAAACTGCGGTAGAGCCAAATACCGAAATTGATGTAAACCAGACATCGAAAATCGGGGTGCTTGGGGGCACTGATTTGGAAAGCCTTGTCAAGGGGCTGAACCAGATTGGAGTGAAACCACAGGGTATCATCGCGATTCTGCAAGGCATCAAGACCGCCGGCGCCCTCCATGCCGAACTGGTGGTCCAATGAACGTGTCGGGCTTTCTCAAAGCATCTGTTGCAGCTCTTGCTTTCAGCTTGGCGCTGCTTTTGCCGGCGGCTTACGGCTTTTCCCAGGAAACAGCCAGAACGCAGGATGATACCGGACAGGAGATTGACCGGTATTGCTCCAATATCACCGACAAGGCCGCCGATGCTCGTTATGCGATGCAAACACGCGAGCTTCAGCAATTGCGTGAGGATATAGATAGCCGTATCGAACTTCTCGACGCCAAGCGTCAGGAATATGAAGTCTGGCTGAAACGCCGTGACGAATTTATCGATAAGGCTGAAGACTCACTTGTCGGCATCATATCCAAGATGCGGCCCGACGCTGCCGCAGCGCAAATGGCACTGCTGGGCGATGAAGCCGCCGCGGCGCTCCTGCTGAAACTCAACCCACGGGTTTCCAGCGTTATTCTCAACGAGATGCCCCCGGAGAAATCATCCAAGCTGGCGCGGGTGATTGTCGGTTCGCGGGTTGTGACGACAAAAGAAAGAACCGCACAATGAAAAAAGCGGCAATGCCGATGGCTTTGGCAAGCGTACTTCTGGTTTCAGGCTGTGCAATGAATCCGCGTGATTTTAATCGACCGCCGGAGATGACGCCGGTCGGCACGGGCGTGGGACACAATTTTACGGTGAGCGACCCATCAAACTACCCGGTACAGCCTCGTCCGCAGAAATACTCGCTGTGGCAGGACAGACAGGCCAGTTTTTTCCGCGATCCGCGCGCCACCAATCCGGGTGATGTGCTGACAGTCGTTATCTCGATTGATGACCGGGCGAAGCTTGACAATAAGTCTGACCGCTCACGCGTCGCTTCGGGCATTTATGGCGCCAAGGCGGATCTGGGCGGGAGCGGAATCTCGGTAAGCAATATTGGCGGCAATTTCGATTATGATTCAGATAGCCGCACCAAGGGCGAGGGCAAGATTGAACGATCGGAGAAAATCGATCTGTCGGTTGCTGCAATCGTGACCGACATTTTGCCGAACGGAAATCTCATCATTCGCGGATCGCAGGAAATCCGCGTCAACAACGAGCTTCGCGTACTCAATGTGGCGGGTGTTGTAAGGCCGCGTGACATTTCAGGATATAATACGATTTCCTACGAGAAGATTGCAGAAGCGCGCATTTCCTATGGTGGCCGTGGTCGCCAAAGCGAAGTGCAACAGCCGCCATGGGGCCAGCAGGTCCTTGATGCGGTCTCGCCGATTTAGAGCCCCACAATGAGCGCTGCCACCGAAGATACCGTTCAGACACGCAAGGCGCCTTCAATAGCTGCCCTGGCAGTTGTCGTCATCGTGTTGACACTCATTGCCGGTGCGGGAGGCTGGTTTCTTGGTGGTCAACTGGGTCTGGCAGTACCTGTGGCTGCCTCCGGTGCGGCGGAGAAAAAAACTCCGTCGGTGGAGGCAATGCCCGACGGCAGTGTTGTCGTACTGAAGCCGATCCTCACCAATGTCAAAATCCCTCAGGATGTCTGGATCAGGCTGGAGGCAGGATTGATTGTCCGGCCGGGAGAAGCAATTTCCGACGAGCTGACAACCGCCGTTTCCGCCGACTTCATGGCCTTCCTTCGCACGGTAAACCTGATGCAGCTGCGGGGACCAGCCGGACTGGAATATTTGAGAACTGATCTGCAGGAACGTGCGCGCATGCGGACTGAAGGCAAAGTCGATAAAGTTTACATCTGGGCGCTGGTGATGGAATGAAAAGACGTTATCTGACGCCGGTGCTTCTGGCCGGGTTATTATTTGGTCTTGGTGGAACGGCCATGGCTCAACAAGCGTCTTTGCTTGAAGGATTGATACCGCAAGGCAGTGCATCATCCAGCGGCCAGATCATCCAGATGCTGGCGGCATTGACCGTCCTGTCGATTGCACCGGGCATTCTCATCATGGTCACGAGCTTTACCCGGTTTGCCATTGCATTTTCGATGTTGCGGGCCGGGCTTGGATTGCAGACTACGCCCGCCAATCTGGTAATGATCAGCCTTGCCTTGTTCATGACATTCTATGTGATGGCACCTGTCTTTGACAGAGCATGGCAAAATGGTGTGCAGCCGCTGGTCAACAACCAGATCACTCAGGATGTGGCGATCAATGAAATCACCACGCCGTTTCGCGAATTCATGCTGCGGCAGGTCCGCGACAAGGATTTGCGATTGTTCGAAGACCTGGCCGACGAATCATTTCGCACACAGGCGAATCAAGTTGTTGACCTGCGTATCCTCGTACCCGCATTCATGATCTCCGAGCTGCGTCGCGGATTTGAAATCGGCTTTTTGATCGTTCTGCCATTCCTGGTGATTGATCTGATCGTTGCAACGCTTACAATGTCGATGGGTATGATGATGCTGCCGCCAACCGTGCTGTCGCTGCCGTTCAAGATACTTTTCTTCGTCCTCATCGATGGCTGGAACATCCTTGTTGGCAGTCTTATCCGTTCCTATTCTTAGCCGGATACAGGTGCGCTAACCAACTTTGAAAAATTAATCATGAACGTTATTGAAACCGTAACATTTTTGGCATACTCATCACGCACATAACGGGTTGTCGCAATGACAATAGGCATGATGCCGCTCCGTTATACCGGTCAGTCCGGTATGTCCCAAATAATATCTCATCAGGGACTTCATCCTATGGCTAGCATTCTTACAAACGCGTCAGCAATGACTGCGCTGCAGACACTTTCCGCAACAAACAAGAACCTTGCAACAACGCAGGACCGTATTGCTACCGGTCAGCGCGTTTCGACAGCTTCCGACAATGCTGCATACTGGTCAATCGCAACCGGCATGCGCACGCAGAACTCGGCTCTTTCTGCTGTTAAGGACGGTCTTGGTCTTGGTGCTTCCATCGTCGACACTGCCTATACTTCATTGACGAAAGCTATCGACCTCGCTCAGAAGATTCAGGCGAAATATGTTGCCAAGGAAACTCCAGGCACAGACGGCGCCATCATTGATGCCGACATTGCCCAGTTCAAGGCTCAGATCGTTGAAATGGCAAAGGGCGCGACATTCCAGGGCGTTAACCTGCTCAAGACAGGTGGCACAGCCCAGAACATCGTTACCGGTTACGAGGCTGGCACTGGCGTAACAACCATTGCTGTTGCTGCATTCGATCTCGAAGCTGCTCTCACAGCCGCTACTACATCGGCAACCGTCGGTACAGCCATCGACACGATGAAAGCTGCTGCTGCGGGTCTCGGCTCCGCAAAGACCCGTATCGACACGCAGGTAAGCTTCACCAGCTCGCTGATGGACGCGATTGATCGCGGCGTAGGCCAGCTCGTTGATGCTGACATGAACGCAGAATCAGCTCGTCTGTCTGCTTTGCAGGTTCAGCAGCAGCTCGGCATTCAGGCACTCTCGATTGCCAATTCCGGCAACCAGAGCATCCTGTCGCTCTTCCGCGGCTAATAAGAACAGTTCTGCAAAACTAAATTGGCCACGCTTCGCGCGTGGCCTTTTTGTTTTCTGGCAATGGCTTTGAGCAATGCCACTCTAACTTCGCGCAAGCTTCAGCATCTATGGTCGGCCCAAGGTGTTGCGGTGGGAATTGATGGAAAAGAACCTAAGACAGACTTTTGAGCAGCTGGGCGCAGCGTTGAAAAAGCTTGGAGCCCGGCGGCTTATTGCGCTGGGCATCATCGGTGTGACGCTTTTTGCCACTATTCTTGCCTCTAGTTTTTATCTTAACCGGCCGCAATATGAGACACTCTATGTCGGGCTGAGCCGCGATGACGTTAATCGCATGGGTATGGCCTTGGGCGAAGCGGGCATACCGTTCGATGTCAAGTCAGACGGAACATCGGTTCTGGTGCCATTCGGCAAGGCCGATCAGGCGCGTATGTACCTTGCAGAAAAGGGCCTGCCGACAAGCAACAATGCCGGTTACGAACTTTTCGACAATATGGGCTCGCTGGGCCTCACATCCTTCATGCAGGAAATCACGCGGGTGCGCGCGCTTGAAGGCGAGATATCACGGACCATTCAGGCCATACGCGGGATCAAGGCATCGCGAGTGCACATTGTCTTGCCGGAGAAAGGCAGTTTCCGTCGCGGCGATCAAGCTCCTTCCGCGTCGGTTGTCATCCGCACCGAAGGCGACTTCGCAATTGAATCCGCGCAATCCATACGCCAGCTTGTGGCAGCGGCCGTTCCGCAATTGACTGCCTCGGAAGTCACGATCCTCGATACGAATGGCAGGCTGCTGGCTTCCAAGGATGACGGCACCAATGCCGGTGCAGTCATGTCCGCCACGCTGGAGCAGAATGTCTCGTCATCTGTTGACGAGAATATCCGCAAGGCGCTTGCTCCCTATCTGGGCGTTGGGCATTTCCAGACGAGCGTCCAGGTGGCACTGGATACGGATCGGCGTCAGACAAATGAGACAGTGTTCGACCCTGAATCGCGCGTCGAACGCTCGGTTCGCGTGGTGCGCGAAAGTGGCGATTCGAAAAATTCCACCAGTGACAATGCGACAGGTGTGGAACAGAACATTCCACAGGAAGAGATTGCCAGCAGAAATGGCGATAGTGCCACGGAAAAGACCGACAAGCGCGAAGAGCTGACCAATTACGAGTTGAACTCGAAGACGGTTTCGACCACGAGCGACAGCTATCAGATCAAGCGTCTTTCGATTGCGGTGGTGGTTGATCAGGCGCGATTGCTGGCGACTGCCGGTGAGACTCCGCCGCCGGCCAACTTCGTGGATCAGCAGATTGCCAAGATTACGCAATTGGTCGCAACCGCCGCCGGTCTTGATACCAAGCGCGGTGATGTGATCAATGTTACAGCTGTGAACTTCCTGGAAGCGGCCGACGAGCAGCTGCAACCGGCTTCAACACCCATATCGGAATTGATCTTCCGGCAGACAGGTACGCTCATCAATGCTGCGGCGCTGATTGCGGCGGTCGGTTTGGTACTCTGGTTTGGCGTGCGTCCATTGATGCGTGAAATGAGCAATCAGCAGAATGCTTTGCAGCTGGCGGATGAGCCGGGTTTCGCGGTGCCGGGGCTTGCACCGGCAAACAATCTTCCTGCTGTTGCTGCTGCAAATGCCGAGCAAAGTGCGCCCTATGACGATCTCAGCGAGTTAAGACGCCGCATGCGCGTTCCGGCCCAGAACAGGCTGGAGCAGATGATCGACATGGATGAGGAGCGTGTCGCCGCGATCCTCAAACAATGGGTGCATGAAGCGGCATGACGGCACCCCAACCCAGATCCATTGCCAGCATGCTGACGGATTTCACGCCGCAGCGTGTGCCTGCCGATCGCGTGACGGTATTTACCGCACCTGGCGAGCGGATAACGATCAAAACCGATATTGACGATACTCCTGAAGAGGTAGTCGAACTCATCGACTACGAACTCAAGATCAAGGAGGCATTTGCTGCGGGCAGGGAGTCGGGGCAGGTTGAAGCTTCGGTTCTGTTCGAGGCTGAAAAGGTCAGGCTGGAGCGGGAGTTTCAAGAACAGCTTGCCGGAGCTGAAGTGACGTTTCTGGAGCAGACGGGAGCGCGCATTTCAGCGCAATTGGATGAAGGGCTGAAGACGATTGCGTCTGATCTTTCCGGCTCGCTTGCTGCGGTGCTTGTTCCACTGATTGAAGTCAATATGCGGGAACGTGCGGTAAGTGCGTTCGCAAGCGAAATAGAGCGACTGACCATGGGATATGAAGGGATTACCGCGAAGATCAGCGGCCCATCGCATCTTCTGGACGTGCTTCGCAACCGGCCCGGCTTTGATCTTACGCGTTTTTCTCTGTCAGAGGCAAACCAGGCAGAGCTGTCCCTGCGGCTTGACGATACGGTTATCGAGACACGGCTTGGCCGTCTGATCGATAGTTTGAGAGATCACATCCGATGAACATTGATCCCGAAACGCATCGCGAAATTGTTATCGTGCGTCGTGGCCGAGGCGATGGCGAAGACAGTCATCACGGCGGTGTCTGGAAGATTGCCTATGCTGACTTCATGACGGCAATGATGGCATTCTTCCTCGTCATGTGGCTCATCAATGCTGCTAACGAGGAAACCAAAGCGGCTGTTGCCAGCTATTTCAATCCCGTAAAATTGATGGACCGTAACGCCAGACCAAAGGGTATTCAGGACTCTGACGAGGAAAAGGGCAAGGTCCGCTTCGAACGTCCCGATTCCACCGATGCGGAAACAAAGAGTTCTCGCAACGACCGTGATACTGAGACGCAGCCAGAACGCGAAGAGCGGCAGATATTCAAAGATCCCTATGCGGTTCTTGCGGAGATCGCCACGGATTCTGGTGTCCTCCAGAACCGGTCCGTCGCGGGTGCCGGTGGCATTAATCGTGCTGGTCCAATGACCGGTGCGGAAGGCGGTGAGGCCTATCGGGATCCCTTCAATCCCAACTATTGGACTAACCGGGCGGATGATGAAATTTTCCCTCTGACGGATAGCCCGCCCGTGCCACCCCCATCCTATGAAAAAAGCGCTAGCGTCAAAAAGGACGCCTCCAAACAGGAGTCGGCAACGATTGAACAGGCATCGCTGGCACAACGGTTGAGCGCTGGCGATATAAAACCCGATCCCGCCGCCAAGTCTGTCGAGGGCAAGAAAGCTGCTGGTCAGACGGGCACGGAAGGCAAGCGGGAGATGAGTCCAGCTGAGATTGCCCAAAAGCTTGCTGCGGAAATCGCAAAGACCGGCATTGCAGATGAGAAAAATGCGCCGGAGGTGACAGTGGTCCCCACCAATGAAGGCGTTATGATTCAGCTGACTGACAAAGTTGACTATGGCATGTTTGCCATTGGCTCGGCAAAGCCTGACAAGCGCGTCGTGCAGGTGCTGGATGAGATCGGCAAGATCATCGCCTCCCGCAAGGGTGATGTTGTCATCAGCGGTCATACCGATGCGCGACCGTTCAAGAGCGATAGCTATGACAATTGGCGTTTGTCCTCGGCGCGTGCCCATATGGCTTATTATATGCTGACGCGGGGCGGTCTCGATGCAAAGCGTATTCTTCGAATTGACGGTTATGCGGATCGCGACCCAAAGATTGCGTCGGATCCCTATGCAGCTCAAAATCGCCGGATCGATATTTTTCTTAAAACGGTTGGCAGATGAGAGTGAGGCACTATCATCTTGTGTTGATACTGGGTTTGCTCGGTTTGATGCAGGCACAGGCGCGAGCGGATATGCTTGCACCAGAGCCATATCTTCTGGTGCGGTCAATGCGCATGTTGCAGGACCAGGTAGCATCTGGAAAGCCGGAAGCGTTGCCGATGCTCAACCGGGTTCTTGCGCATGTTTCGCGTCAGTTTAAAGAGGCCAAACCGGAGGCTTGGGACAAGCCGGCCAATGCCTATGCGCTTTTCATCTATCTGCTGAATGGTGGCAATCCTGATGTTGTACGCGGCATCATTGCCACGCTGAAGCCTGATCAGATCAATCCTAAACTTATCGCCGGATCATTGGCTTATGCAGATGGCGATGCGCTTCGCATTGTCGAGAACTTTCAGGAACTGCCGCCAAATCTGCCAGCAGAACTCAACGCTTCGATCTATTTGGTAACGGCATCTCAACTCGCTTCGATTGATGCGATTACAGCTCTCAAGCGCCTCGACTATATACGGCTGAATGCGCCGGGAACGCTGCTGGAGGAGGCCGCACTGCGCCGCGGTCTCAGCATCGCCGCTGGTCTTGGCGAGAAAGACAAGCTGCTATATCTGTCCAGAAACTACCTGCAACGCTTTGAACGATCACCATATTCGGAAGATTTCTATCGCCAGCTTGTCGACGCCTTACTGAAGCTGAAAGACAAAATCAGCGAGGAGGAAATCAAGGATCTGGCAGTGCTGGCTTGGCCGGGCGCCCGGATGCCATTTTACTTGCGCCTCGCCCGTAGCTCTATTGTTAATGGTGATCTGGTCCGTGCCCGGTTTGCCGCGCGGGAAGCGGAAGAACTGGCCACTGCGCTCAAAGCCGACAACACACAGGCAAGGCTTTACCTTGCTGTGAGCAATGTCGGTTCCGATGAGACCGGAGAAGCGGGCAGAATATTGTCCAGCCTGCCAAAGGATCGTCTGCATGGCCGCGACGTAAACCTACTTGAAGCGGCTATGGCCATGGCGGGGAAAATAACCGAACAACCGCGTGTGACGTCAGCTGCCATGGAGCCCCAAACTATCCCCACGCCAGAGATCGCCACGCAGACGCCGCAAAAGACGCGCCAGCCGCCCGCCGTCGATACGGAAGATGCAATGATTACAGAAACGCGCAAGAAGCTCGATGCAATCGATGCAATTCTTGGAAAGGCCGGGAAATGACGATCGGATCCAATATGCCTTTCAAGCTGAAGTTGCAGACGCCGGTGCGGGCTACAAAGGAAGAGACGCAAGGCAACTTCCAGGAAATGCCTGGAGCCAAAGAGCTGCAACCTAATTTTGGATCGCTTTTGGAGGCCGTCAAGCCACACCGGAAAAGCGTTTTAAACCACATTCCTGGTGACGAAAAAAGCGCTGGGCCAGACAGCCCGCCCGATCACAGGGATGAGGAATCCATGTCGCTTGCACAGAGTGCTTTCACGCAACCAATTATTGCGTTGGAGCAAATGCTGGATAGGCGGCAAGGTGATAAAACCGCTTTTGCCCCCGATACCTTGATTGACCAGCAGGGCTTGCAAGGAGCAGTGTCCGTGACAGATTCGGATGCTGCTGAATTGACGCTGGGAAACGATGACATCCCGCCACAGACAGATGCTGCAGATGTTCTTGCAGACAAAGAACAAGCGCCGAAGCAAGTGCCAGAGCGCTCAGGCAGACTTTCCGTCTCATCCGCGCCTCCTGTATCCGAGCAAGCCCTATTCGAGCCCGCATTGCCAACTCTTGTCTCCGCAAAGCAGCAGGAGATCAATGGCGCCAGTTCTGCCATAGCGTCAAAGGCGGTAAAACCGGAGAAACAGGATCCCAATCCGGTGACGGAGACATTGCAGGACGTGATTGGGGCGTCTAACACGAACACATCCCAGCAGGCTGCTCCTTCATTGCCACAAGCCACGGCAAAACCCTTGATGGGAAATATCGCGATGGTTACGGTACCGGCCAATTCACCGGCTGTCACCGGCATAGAAGTGGTTTCTGATCGCACCACGGGTGCTGCAAGGACGCTGGTCATTCAATTGCAGCCCGTTGAACTCGGCACTGTAACGGCCAGACTGCGCCTGACATCCGAGGGAATGCATATCCAGATTGCGGCGGCGAGCACTGCAATGGCCGAGCACCTATCGAATGATCGTGAGGCCTTGGGCAAAGCGCTGCACCGCGCTGGCGTTACGGATGATGCATCTAATGTCACAATATCCATTATAGACCGCTCGCAGGCAGGTGCAGGAAACCCTCAAGCGGGGCAGCAAAATCTCAATGGGCAAGATCCGCAACAGCTCGGCGCGCGCGGCAATAATCAGGGCCAATCGGGTTTCCAGAATACGCCGGAAGATCGAACGACCCATCAAAGTTTTTCCGCAGACGTTGCACCGGACCATGTCGAATTACCGGCAAAGCCAGGCGCTCAAATTCGTCCTTTGCGCGGGCTCGTCGTTTAATTCGCACCTGACTGTCGGTTTGCCTATGCCGTCACCAGTCCGTGGGGACCAGGCCGCGTGCGCGCACGCCATGATTGCACCAAAACGAAGTTGGCAGCGAGGCATTGCGGGGCGGGCAATGAACATCATGCAGAAAAATTATGTTTGCCGGGTAATGGAACATATGACGCAAGCGAGCGCAAAAACTGGACTCCTGGCATGCGCATCTTTTGCAATAAGGGACCACGTTAATACACGGTAATAAAACGTGAATTTTATTTCCCGTTGGCAATTTGTTAAACTTATTGCGTCAGCTTTGCTACAGCCGCCGTGTCGGCTTTTCCCCCAAGTCCAGCTATTATACCACTCATTCCGACTCCCAATTAATTAGGAACAATTAGTTGGGGATTGTCGACAACTCCTTACCACCGCTACGTGTGTCGTGCTTGGGGTTAAGTTACTGATTCGGAAGGTGGGGTTGTGATTGTAGTCGTCGACGAACGAAGTCTGGTGACGAGTGGGTATTCTGCATGGTTCGCCCGAGAGGGCATAACGACAACCGGGTTTTCTCCGAACGATTTTGGTGAGTGGGTCGCCACCGTTCAGGAGCAAGATATTATGGCAGTGGAAGCATTTCTGATAGGGGAGTGCGCGAACCGCAGCCAGTTTCCACATAAAATTCGTGAACGTTGCTCGGCTCCCGTGATCGCTGTCAACGACACCCAATCGCTGGAAAACACGCTGGAGCTTTTCCAGGCTGGCGTCGATGATGTTGTGCGCAAGCCCATGCATGTTCGCGAGATTTTGGCCCGGATCAATGCAATTCGTAGACGTTACGGCAATGGCAGCAGTGGAACCCAGATCGGGCCGATCAAGATTTTCTCCGACGGGCGCGATCCGCAGGTCAATGGGGTTGATTTTTCCTTGCCGCGCCGCGAACGCCGTATCCTTGAATATCTGATTGCCAACCGCGGACGGCGGTTGAACAAGGCCCAGATATTCAATGCGATCTATGGAATCTTCGATAGTGAAGTCGAAGAAAGCGTTGTCGAGAGCCATATCAGCAAGCTGCGCAAGAAACTGCGTGAGCAGCTTGGATATGATCCGATCGATTCAAAACGCTTCCTTGGCTATTGCATAAATCTCGACTGAAGACCGGCGCGTGCCGCCGATCTTGATCAATCGAAAATTTGTTAGCTTCTCTCAGTGATTCCCCACGTCAGCTTCGCGCAAGTATCGAGGCATAACGATTCTGGACTGAATCGCGCTTTAGGAGACGGAAATGAGCCTTTACGGAATGATGCGAACCGGCGTGTCGGGTATGAACGGTCAAGCCAACCGGCTGTCCACGGTATCCGAGAATATCGCCAACTCGAGCACGACCGGCTATAAGCGCGCGAGCACCGAGTTTTCTTCGCTTGTTCTTCCCAGTTCCGGCGGCTCCTACAATTCCGGTGGGGTCGAAACTACCGTTCGCCACCATATTTCTGATGATGGCCCGCTGCGTTTCACGACATCCTCTACTGATCTTGCCTTGAAAGGCAGGGGCTTCTTCATCGTCAGCAATGCCAATGGAACACCTTACCTGACACGTGCCGGTTCGTTCGTTCCTGATGCTGCCGGAAATCTGGTCAATACTGCCGGATTTTACCTGATGGGGTATCCCATTACCAACGGCAACGTAAATCCGGTAGCCAATGGCTACCAGGGTCTGGAGAAGATCAATCTCTCGCAAAACGATCTGATCGCTGACCCGAGCCGCAAAGGCGTCTTTACGGCGAATTTGCCGGCAGGCGCTGAGATTATACCCGCTGCCGACCGGCCACCTGCAAATACAACGGCTACGGCAAAATTTACCGCCAAATCGTCGGTTCAAACCTATGACAATCTGGGCAATGTCGTTGTTCTGGATATTTACTACACCAAGACGGCGGACAACCAATGGGAGGCCGCCGTTTATAACAAGGCCAATGCATCGGCAACGGGCGGGTTCCCTTATACGCCAGCGGCTCCGCTAACAACCGAGACATTCAACTTTGATGCCCTGACAGGTAAGCTCACATCGGCGGACAAGTCGATTTCCGTTGTCGTTCCAAATGGCCAGCCGCTCGAAATCGACTTTTCCGGCACGAAGCAACTGGCTGGCGACTACAATCCCATTCAGGTCAAGATCGATGGCAATTCGCCCAGTCCGATTGAAGACGTGACGATCGGCGCCGATGGTATCGTGGTGGCCAACTACAAGAACGGCACGACCCGTCCGATCTACCAGATCGCGCTCGCGGATGTGCCCAGCCCCGACAACCTTCAGGTTCTGTCAGGCAATGTGTTCTCGACCAGTGCCGATTCCGGTGAAGTTCAGGTGGGCTTTGCCGGCAAGGGAAGCTTTGGCAGCATCACGTCAGAAGCCCTTGAGGAATCCAATGCGGATATTGCGCAGGATCTTACGGAAATGATCGAAGCGCAGAGAAACTATACGGCAAACTCCAAAGTCTTTCAGACCGGTGCGGACTTGATGGACGTGCTGGTCAATCTGAAACGATAGCTGAACTTATAATGGGAATTGGACAAAGGGCATGTCACTAACTTCAGCGCTCCTTACTGCTCAGAGTGCTCTCAATACCGTGTCAAAGCAGACCGCGGTCGTCTCCCGCAATATTGCAGGTGCCAACGATCCAAATTTCACGCGGCGCATAGGGTCAGTGGTAAGCGGCGCCGGTGGCTTGACCTATATGTCGGTGAAACGCTCGGCAGATGAGGCCCTTCTTTCCAAATTCGTGGAAGCCAACAGCTTTCTGGGAGCATCCGACACTTTGAAAGGCGGTCTTGATCGCCTTTCGGGCATTTATTCAGCCAGTAATGCGTCTGATTCACCGCGAGCCCTTCTTGGCGATTTACGGGATTCACTCCAGCTTTATGCCTCTCAGCCTGGCAATAGCTCGGTGGGGGAATCCGCCGTTGCCAAAGCCGTGTCGCTTGCCAATAGCCTTAACCGGGGAACGCAGGAAACGCAGAAGCTTCGCCAGGATGCCGACAATGATATTGCGGACTCGGTCAACAACATCAACGACCTCCTGGCAAAGTTCGAGGCGGTCAACAATCGGGTGGTCAGTGGCACAAGGGCTGGGTCTGATGTCTCGGATGACCTTGATGAACGGGACGGCCTGCTAAAGCAGATATCCGGTGAAATCGGTATCACAACCTTAAAGCGTGATGACAATGATATGGTCATTTTCGCCGAGTCAGGCGTCACGCTTTTTGAAAAATCTGCACGAACTGTGACGTTTACACCGACAAGTGCGTTTAGCGCTTCAACGGGCGGCAATGAGGTCTATGTGGACGGCGTACCGCTGTCGCATGGCACATTTGATCAACCCTATGGCACCGGACGGCTGAGCGGTCTCTTGCAATTGCGGGACCAGACTGCGCCGGCCTATCAAAAGCAACTGGATGAAATTGCCCGCAGCCTCGTCAGCATGTTTGCTGAAAAAGGCACAGGCGTACCGACAGTCCCTGGCCTGTTTACCTATTCGGGCGCACCGGCGATGCCGGCCGATGCCACGATCCTTCCGGGAATCGCGGGGTCACTTAAAGTATCATCTGCCTATATTTTGTCGGAAGGAGGCAATCCTGCGCTATTGCGCGATGGCGGCCCGGCAGGAACACCTTATGTTCAGAATCCGGATGGTTCTGCAGGCTATTCTGATCGGCTGCAAAGTCTGATTGGGGCGATCGGCGCACCGCGAACTTTTGACGTTGATGCGGCAGCAGGCAACAATAAAAGCCTGCTTGATTTCGCCGCCGCATCGATCAGCTCGCTTGAGGAAAAGCGCAAATCCGTGACGGATACGAACGATTACAACAAAATTCTCTCGTCCAGAGCGAGTGATGCGATTTCCAATGTCAGCGGCGTGAACATCGATACCGAGATGCAATCGCTGTTGGACCTGGAGCACTCCTATCAGGCGTCGGCCCGCATATTGTCGACAGTAGACTCCATGTTCCAAGAACTCTTCCGGGCGGCGTCATAAACATGAAAACACAATCGGTCTCTTCATACGTCCTTGCAAACGCAACCCGGAGCATCATTTCAAAGGCGCAGGCTGATCTGGTCAAGGCGCAACAGGAAGCAACGACGGGCTTTGTATTTGATACCGGTCTGGCGCTGGGCAGCCGCACCGGGCAATCGCTTTCGTTGCGAAAGGAACATGATCGGCTGTCAGTCCTTACGGATTCCAATAAATTGCTGGCCGAGCGTATGACGACATCGCAAAATGCGCTGAGCAATGCCATGAAGGGTTCTCAGGGCTTTTTAGGAACGATTATCGCCATGCGCGGTAGCGGACAGGGCCATGAGGTTGCAGCTAATGCCGCAAAAGGGCTGATGCAGACGGCGACATCTTTGATCAACACCAGTTTTAACGGCGAATATGTCTTTGCCGGCGTCAACACTGACGTAAAGCCGCTTGGCGATTATGATGCAGCAGGCAATCCGGCACGCGCGGCAGTCCTGCAGTCCTTTGAAGACCATTTCGGCTTTCCAGTTACTGATCCTCAGGTTTCAACAATCAGCGCGAACGATATGAAGGCCTTTCTGGACGGTCCATTCTCGTCAGAGTTTGATGCCGCCTCATGGTCCGATAATTGGTCATCTGCCTCCGATACGCTCATGAAAAGCCGCATCGCGCCAACCGAATTGGCCGAAACCTCGGTCAGTGCAAACAATGCCGGGTTTCGCAAGATGATGATGAGCTACACGATGGTTGCCGAGTTCGCCAATATTGGTTTGAACCAGGGTGCTTTCGATGCCGTGATCACAAAGGCGATCGAGACCACCACAGAGGCCAATTCAACGCTGCCCGGCGTGCAATCTGTTCTCGGAACAGCTCAGGCGCGAACGAAAGACGCAACGGATCGTTTGGAAGTGCAGTTGAAAGTGCTCAACAGCTCAGTGATCGGCCTTGAGGGCGTCGACCCCTATGAAGCCGCCAACAGGGTGGAGGCACTGCGAACCCAGATTGATGCTTCCTATGCGCTGACTGTGAAGATGCAAAGTCTGAGCTTGCTGAATTACCTGAAATAGACCTGACCTTGCGTGCAATCCGCATGCATCGAAACTTTGAGAAGACAATGTACCAGGCTCGATACGACGATATCATCAATGACGGTGCAACGAGCGCCAAAGAGCGTGAGCGGTCATTATTCGATCAATCGATCATGATGCTTGAGGCAGCGCGTGACGAGGACGGCTATTCGTTCAAGGGAATTGAAGCCGTACAGTTCACGTCCCGTCTGTGGATGATTGTAATGGAAGACCTTGGCGATCCGGCAAACCAGTTACCGCAGGAATTGCGCGCATCGCTGATATCCATAGGCATATTCATTCTGAAGGAACTGGAAGCCATCCGACAGGAAAGGTCGGTCAATTATGACAGCATAATCGACATCACAAAAACCATTCGCGACGGAATTTGAATGCCATGAAAGTGTCCTTGCGCGCTGGCGAAAAAATATATGTGAACGGGGCTGTTCTGCGCGCTGACCGCAAAGTCGCGCTCGAATTCATGAATGATGTGAGCTTCCTTCTGGGAAGCCATGTGCTTCAGGCTGACGAAACAACGACGCCGCTGCGGCAGCTCTATTTCGCGGCGCAGATCATGCTGATCAACCCATCGGCAAAGGACGAGGCGAACCTGGCTTTCAAGCGCATGCTGACGGCGCTTCTCGGCACGTTTTCCAACCAGCAAATGCTGAAAGAGCTGAAGCTCATCGATGAGGTGGTCTGTAATGACCGCATCTTCGAAGCGTTAAAATCGATCCGTGGGCTTTACGCGCTGGAAGCACAAATCATGTCGGGTGGTTCAGGCGCTGCCATTCCTGCACAAACGGGCCAGGTAAGGCCGGAGGCGACAGCATGACCACTATTACGCCCGTAGGCACGGAACAAACAAATCAGACCAACACACCAAAAGCTGTTGCGGGCGCTGATTATCAGACCTTTTTGAAGCTGCTCGTGGCCCAGATGAAAAATCAGGACCCGACCAAGCCCATGGACGCAACGCAGCAGGTGACGCAGCTGGCGCAATTCTCCAGTGTTGAACAAGCTGTTCAGATGAACGCCAAGCTTGAACAGCTACTGGCAAGTTCGTCACTCTCTCAAGCGGATGGTATCATCGGACGGACCGTGACCAGCCTCGATGGCAAAGTCTCGGGCGTGGTTGAATCCGTGCGCATCTATAGCGATGGCATGGTAGCAAAGCTCAAGGGCGGGGCGGAGCTGATCATTACGGCCGGTATCGTCATCAGCTGACCATGAACGAAGCTGATGCACTGGATATTGTCAATCAGGCGATCTGGACGGTTATCGTAGCCGCCGGCCCGGCGGTCGGTGCAGCGATGCTTGCAGGTGTCGGCATTGCCCTGTTTCAGGCCCTGACGCAGATTCAGGAAGTCACCCTGACATTCGTGCCGAAGATACTGGTTATTCTGGCAGTGCTTGCTCTGACCGCACCTTTTGTCGGCTCGCAGATCAATACGCTGACGCTGCTAACCTATTCGCGGATTGAAAAGGGTTTTTGATCCAAAGCTCTAACGCGCGGGCTTCGCGTAAGCTTCGTCTCCTATGGTCCATCCGACAATAGGAGAATGCCGTGCAGCAGGCAGCAGTAAAACGACTGGGTGATAAGGGCTACCTGACCGGCAGTGATGTCGGTCTTGCGCTCGGCATCGTCATTATTCTGACGGTACTATTCCTGCCGGTTTCCCCGATGGTTCTTGATATCGGACTTGCCTTTTCTATCGCCCTGTCCGTGTTGATCCTGATGGTTTCGCTGTGGATACAGCGTCCGCTTGATTTCTCTGCATTCCCCACTGTACTGCTGATCGCGACGATGATGCGTCTTTCGCTCAATATCGCAACAACCCGCGTTATTCTAACCCACGGCGACGAAGGTTATGCCGCGGCGGGACAGGTCATCCATGGCTTTTCGCAATTCGTCATGGGCGGTGATTTCGTTATCGGTCTGGTGGTCTTTGCAATTTTGATCATCGTGAATTTTCTCGTCATCACCAAGGGTGCAACGCGTATTGCCGAAGTAGGAGCACGCTTTACGCTCGATGCCATACCGGGCAAACAGATGGCGATTGACGCGGATCTATCCTCCGGACTTATTGATGAGAAGGAAGCACAGCACCGCCGCCGCGAATTGGAAGAGGAAAGTGCCTTCTTCGGGTCGATGGACGGCGCCTCCAAATTCGTACGCGGCGATGCGATTGCCGGCTTGATCATAACCGCAGTCAATATTTTTGGTGGCATCATTATCGGTGTGACCCGGCACGGTATGGAAGTCGGCGAAGCTGCTGACGTATTCACCAAACTGTCTGTCGGCGATGGTCTGGTTACGCAAATACCGGCATTGATCGTATCGCTGGCAGCGGGTCTGCTTGTCTCCAAGGGGGGCACCCGGGGATCGACGGACAAGGCTGTGTTCGGACAGTTGGGCGCCTATCCAAAAGCTCTTTTCGTAGCTGCTCTTCTGCTCTTTGTGCTCGGTATATTGCCGGGTCTGCCAGCATTTCCATTCTTTATCCTTGCCATCGGTTTGACCGCAATTGGCATTTCTGTACCCCGCAAGCTGGCCAGGGTTGCCGCCGCAGCGCAGGCTGAACTGGCGATCAAGCAGAAGACCGCCGAGGACGAAGACCGCAATTCTGTCAAGGCATCGCTGGAAACAGCACAAATCGAACTTTGCCTTGGCAAGCAACTTTCTTCGCGGCTGATGTCCTCGCAATTGGAACTGGCGCATCGTGTCAACAAAATGCGCAAGAAATTCGCGGTCGAATACGGCTTTGTCGTGCCTGAAATAAAGGTTACGGACGATTTTCTGCTGCCGCCGAAAACCTATCGTATCAAAATTCACGGAACCGTAGTGGCGTCGCATGAGCTACGCGTCGGCGAAATCCTTGTCATTCCCGGAGATCGGCCACCGCCACACGTTCCCGGCGAAGAAGTGCGCGAACCGGCTTTCGGTATGAAGGCTTACTCAGTTCCCGAAACATTCGCGGCAGAACTCAAGCGCGACAACTATATGACTGTCGATAATCTTTCGGTCCTGCTCACGCATCTGAGCGAGATCGTGCGCAATAATCTCTCGCAATTGCTGTCCTACAAAGATATGCGGGCGCTGCTCGACCGGCTTGGCCCGGAATACAAGAAGCTGCTTGATGATATCTGCCCTGCCAATCTCACTTATTCCGGCTTGCAGGCGGTTTTGAAGCTTTTGCTCTCGGAACGGGTCTCGATCCGCAATCTCAATCTAATCCTTGAGGCTATCGCTGAAGTGGCGCCGCATGTCCGGCGGTCGGAGATGATCGTCGAGCATGTGCGTATGCGCATGGCACAGCAGATTTGCGGCGATCTTGCCGACAATAGCGTGCTTTCCGTGTTGCGCCTGGGCAATCGCTGGGATCTGGTTTTCCATCAAAGCCTCAAGCGGGATGCCAAGGGGGAGGTCACGGAATTCGACATTGACCCGCGTTTGCTTGAACAGTTTGGAACGGAAGCGACCACCGCAATTCGCAAACATCTCGATGCGGGGGAGCGTTTTGTTCTGGTCGCTTCGCCGGAAGCGCGGCCCTATATCCGCATGATCATCGAGCGCTTGTTCACAACCCTATCGGTTCTTTCCCATGTGGAAATAGCCAGGGGTGTTGAGGTCCGCTCCCTTGGAACGATCTCGTGAGCTCTAATGCTTCCGCTCAGTGATACGGCACTTGCCGGATTTCTGGTGTTCGCGCGCGTTGGTGCTTGCCTGCTGATCATGCCGGGCATTTCCAGCCCGCGCATCCCCGTTCAGATACGACTTTTTCTGGCCCTGGCATGTTCGCTCATGGTGGTTCCATTGGTGCTGACCCAAGTGGCTCCAGCAGCAAAGGCCGCTCCTCTCGTTTTGATGCGGATCATTGTGGTGGAAATTATTGTCGGCGGGCTGATCGGTGTGCTGGCCCGCATGTATTTCTGGGCCTTGCAGTTCATGGCCAATACGATCGCAATGACTGTCGGCTATTCCGGGGCACCGGCCGGGTCGATTGAAGGTGAGGAGCCGCAAGCAGCAATCGCAAGCTTTGTTACGCTATCGGCGCTCTGTCTTTTCTTCATCACTGATTTACATCTGGAGGTGTTTCGCGCGCTCCTGTCATCCTATACCGCGATCCCGGTAGACGGCATTTTCCAGCCGGGCACAGCCATGGTCAATCTGACAGACACGCTTTCAAAGGCGTTCATGAGCACCATCCGCATAGCTGCACCGTTCATTGTTTTTGCAGTTGTCGTGAATGTTGCCGTTGGACTGATCAACAAGCTGACGCCTGCCATTCCTGTCTACTTTATCTCAATGCCATTCGTTCTGGCTGGCGGTCTCATGCTGCTCTACTTCGCCATGCCGGACCTGCTCAGATTGTTCACAAGCGAAGCCGGCTCTTATCTGAGGACATTTTGATGGCAACCAGCAAGCGTGCTTCATATCTTGCCTTGATCCGATTGCAGAAACTGGCAAAGGCCCGGTCCGAACTGACCATTGCCGGTCTCACTGCGCAATTAGTGGCGATTGGGGATGAGAGCGAGGCGCTATTCAAAATGCAGGATGACCGATTCAAACCCGGCGCTGATCTGGTTCCTCCAGACCTCATCATACGACGACTGGAAACGAACAGAATGAGAGCAATTCATCTGACGGATCAGATGGCCGTTCAACGCAAGAACCTGTTGAAGATTTCAAGAACGCTGGATGTCCTGAACGACCGGTTGCGATCCCATGAAAGCGAACAACAACGCCACCATGCCACTGTCGAAATCGATGAATATATCAGCCAGTTGCTCGGAAAAGCCGCAAATTAAAGACAGGCCCCAAATGAAGGCTCAAGCCTCAGTCAAGTTTGAACAGCTAGTGTCATAAACATGAAACAGTTTGGGTCTGTCTTTTATGTCTATTAATTCGCCTTCTGATTTGGTGTTGGATGCGACGAAGGCCGCTGATCCGCAGGCCATGCGGGCAGCGATGGAAAGATTGCGAAGCGTGGCTGCTGATCGGGCTGCGGCACAAACCCCGCTGTCCGGCGAGAGTTTTGCCCATTTGCAGGCAGGGAGGGTCAGTTCCGAGGGTGTGCAATCAAACACACCTGTTTCAAATCCGGCCTTCAAAAAGTTTGAAGCCGTCATGCTGCAATCCTTCATTGAATCAATGTTCACCGGCGAGAATCAAGCGGTCTATGGCGAAGGCATCGCAGGGGGATATTGGAAGTCGATGATGTCCGAAGCCCTTGCCAATCAGATGGCAGACGCAGGCGGAATTGGAATTGCACGCATGCTGGAAGAGCAAAGTGCCAAACGAATTAAAAACGAAGTGGCTCAGCCTCTTGGCACCACTTCGCCAATTTCTACGAAAGAGCAGGGTTGAAACCCGGTATTTTACCAGATCGAACGGCTGCGGCCGAAAGATTGGAAGGAATGAATATGGAAACCGTCAACGACAACAAGCAGCATATAGGTCTTAATCCATCGCTTGGTCCTGTTCTCATCGCCATCCAGCGATTGGAAGATGTTATTGAGTATGAGACAGATCTGCTCATGGAAGGCGGGGCTGTTGATCTTGCCGATATCAATGCAAGCAAAAGCCGTGGATTGCGGGATTTTAACAAGGCCCTGGGAAAGGCTGTGAAATCGGTCGATAACCCAGCGCTCAAGACACTTCAGCCGGTTCTTGACAGTCTGAGGCTCAAGCTGGAGCGTAATTGTGAAGCGTTGAAATTGCATCTGCGGGCTGTCAGCGAACTGACGGGAATAATCCGCGACGCGCTGGAAACACATGAAGCTGACGGCACTTATACGGCGCGGCAAATGCGGGACGGCATGGGCGCATGATACGCATCGTCATCATCGGATTGTGGATATGCGCTGTTGCTCTCGGCTCGCTTTATTTTGCTGTCCAGCAAAACTCAGCCACTGCCGCAGTGACTTCGCATGATGCTCAGCCGCTTGATGACGGAAAAACGGAAGTTTTCAGTGTTCCAATTATTATCGACGGTGCCGTTCAAGGCTATGTTGTGACTCAGCTTATTTATACGATCGACAGCGCTGTAAAAGCCTCCGTCAAAACACCGGTATCGTTTTTCATCAATGATGAGATATTCCGGCAGTTTTACGGTCACTACTCCGATGTGAAGGAGGTGGAGGCGGTCAAGTTCGAGGACGTAAAACAGGCCATTATCGATGGGGTCAATGCGCGTTTCCCCGAACCGCTTGTTAAAGATCTCCTGGTTCAGCAATTCAATTATATTTCATCCAAGGAAATCCGCGATCAAAACACCAAAGGTATCAGCCGCGGTTGATCCCGTTTTAGCCGAGTGAATAATATTTGCCCGACAATGCATGAAGCACGCTTTCGCTCAATGGAGCGACGGTTGAATCGGGCGCAAACCGCACCCCAATATCCAGATTCTTGCGCCAGACAATGTGTGTGATGAGCGCGCCGCAATATTGATCGTCAAATAACCAGAAACGCTCAGGTATGTCGCACTGGCCGATGATCCTTATGCGGGCTCCGCCTTTGGCCAGATCCTGAAAATGGCACTCGGTGAGGAATTGTCCATCCAAGCTCACAAGTTTACCCGAGCGCAATCTTGTCCGTTTGCGTTCCAGTTCTCTTTGTTCTGATTTGCCGGACACGGACATGGACACTACTCAACGCAATCATAAAGCCGGTTTCAAACCGAAGTCTGCAATCTGGCATTGTGTACTCTGAAACAATTGCAAATCCGTTATGAACTGGAGCGCTCACGAGTTTATGTATCTAATGCCGGCTCGCGATTGGTCAGTTGACGCTTCTCGGCAGTTGATCTGACAAAAACTCCACGACGGCCCGGACGCTGGGCAATTGACCGCGACGATGGGGCATCAGCAGTGTGGTTGTCACAGTTCCGGCTGACCAGTCGGGTAAAACGCGGACCAAATCTCCGCTTCGGATTGCGCTGGCGCAAATTGACGAGGGCAGACAGGTCAGCCCCAGTCCGGCAATAGCCGCCTTGATCAAGGCTATCGATTCATTGGCCATCATTCTCCGGATCGGTTTTGCCGTTACCGCCACGCCAGTGTCAGAAACAAGGTGCCAGTTTTCTGCTCCGGGAGCAGTTAGCAAACCAAAGTGATTGATCAAGTCGTGCGGGGTGGCGGGAGCACCTTGTGCGGAAATATATCCGGGAGACGCAACGACAAATATCGGTTCGAGCATCAACTGTTTCTGGATGAGGTCCGAATCCGGCAAGGGTGCAAAGTGACTGCGAATTGCCAAATCGTAGCCTTCCTGGACAAGATCGACGAACCGGTCGCTCGCATGCATTTCCAGATTTATCTTGGGGTACGTGCCGGCGATTACCGGAAGGAAGTCCGCCAGATAAAACTGTGTCGCAGGAATGGAAGCCGTCAGCCTCACCGTGCCGCTCGGTTCGGCCATGCGGCTTCGAACGATATTCTCTGCCGCTTCCGCTTCAATCAACGCACCACGGGCATGATTAAAAAAGTCACGGCCAGCGTCTGACAATGAAAAACTGCGCGATGTGCGGTGGATAAGGCGCGCACCCAGCTCCGTTTCAAGCTCGGCTATACGCTTGCTGATTGTCGATTTGGGAATACCGAGACGTCGCCCGGCTTCCGAAAAGCTCCCGCCTTCAACGGCCTGAACAAAAAGATAAAGATCATTGAGATTCATCATCCGCATCACCCATAGTCCACATATGTAGACGATAGGTTGCAAAATTGCAGCCTACCGAAAGATCGTCCAATAATAATAACTAATAGGCGTGAAGGCGGAAGAGCCTTGAATGGAAAAACAGGAAACAATCATGACACAAATACTTTTTTACGGGGTACCCGAGGGCTGTTCTTTCGGTTCGATTGTCGCGCTGGAATGGTCTGGGCAACCCTATCAACTCTCGCGCATTGCAATGCCGGAAACCGTTACCAGCGAGGCTTACCGGCAGATCAATCCTATTGGGGAGACACCGACTCTGCGTACGGCAAGCGGCGAGTTTATCAGCGAAAGCATGGCAATCCTCAACCATATCGGAGCCGGAGCTGTTGAACAGGGAATAGCCTTCAGGCAGGGCACGAAAGACTTTGATCGCCTGAACCAGATGCTGGCGTTTTTGAACACCACCTTTTTCAACGCATATGCATCGCTTTGGTATGCACTTGAACATGCAAGCGATGAAAACGAAAGGGAGGTGCTGGTTGCTTATGGTAAGACAAAGGTAGCCAAGGCTCATGAGGACTTGGAACTCCTGCTTGGAAACCGGCCATGGCTGCTGGGTGATAACCGGACATTGGCAGATGCATACTTTATGGGAATCGCCCGTTGGAGCGATTTTCACAAGACAGCAAGCTACGCTAACTATCCCGGTCTGAGCGCGCTTCACCAAAGATTGGAAGCTGATGCAGGCGTAAGGTTCGCCCATGCGATCGAGCATGAAGAACAGGCAGTCTCCGCTGGTGGCTTTGCAGGACATGTAAGTTTTGACGATGCCCTGAGAGCTACTCGCAAAGCAGCATAAGCAACCGGAAAAGCGGCATTTCTCCACGCTGTTGACGTGTCGTCAGTTCCATAGAGTTACCAGGGAAGCGATCCCGTTTTTGCTTTCCTGGTATAATGATGAAAAAGCTTCTTTACTTTAGGGCAAAATTCTCAGATTGAGATTGGCAAGCTTTTTCATCATACTCGGGGGAGTCCTACCATTGAAAAAACAAGTTGTTCTGGCTTTACTGTTTGCGGTAGTCGGTGTTTCGGCAAGTCATGCGCAAACTTGCGAAAGTAACTTTAAGGTGACAGGAGTTCCCTTAATAACGGCAATGAATTACAAAACCTCATATGTTTTTCCAAAGGTCAAAGCAGATCAGGTTTTGAAAACACTTGCTCAGGCGGTGGCTGCGGAAGGTTTTTTGGGAATACAGGTCGACAAGTCCTTGGGAGCAATTGACGCTTACCAAGAGACCACGGGCTCCGGTCGCGAGCAAACCTTGCGGATAGTGGCTCGCAAGAAGGGCGCGGGTACACGGGTCGATGCCATGTTCAACATCCAGCAGGGGCAGGTAACGTCGGAAAAAATCGTGCGCAAAGGACTCTGCGATATTGTTATGTCCGCTGCCGACTGACTAAGTCTGCTGACAGCGCATGCAAGAATCGGATTGAATTTCTTGTCGAAGTCCACGATTCTTTAGGCAGAACGAAGTTTGAGGCTGCCTCCATGAACGAGACGATACATCACTATTGTGTTTTTGATACCGCAGGCGGATTCTGCGGTATCGCCTGGAACGATATTGGTATTACGCGGTTTCAGTTGCCGACGAAAAGCGCCGAGGCGACAGAGCGCATTCTGCTTCGTCGCTTGCCCCAAGCACTATCCAGCGAACCGACAGCGCAGGTTGCGAAAGTAATTGCTGCTGTAAAGCGATACTTTAAGGGAGAAGAAACAGATTTCTCCGGTGTTGCAGTAGACGTTGGTGATCAGGAGCCGTTTTTCGAGCAGGTCTATACGGAAACGAGACGGCTTGGCTGGGGCAATACCACCACATACGGCACAATCGCAAAAGAACTTGGAGCAGGCCCGGAAGCCGCAAGAGACGTTGGTCAGGCCATGGCGAAAAACCCGATTCCTCTGATTATCCCATGCCATCGGGTTTTGGCCGCCGGAGGTAAGGTCGGTGGCTTTTCAGCGCCTGGCGGTTCGGTCGCGAAGGCACATATGCTTGAATTGGAGGGCGTCCATCTTGGTGTTCCACCTGCAGCCCAGCAGTCATTTGGGTTTTGAGAATTTATCCTGATGACAAGGCTGCGAGGCGCGACTTGAGAAAGCGCAACTCTGCAGGTTGACGCGTCAGCGCTATGGCGCGCTGATAAGAATCGACGGCGGCTTCCACCATCCCCAGCTGTCGTTGCATATCGGCACGGGCTGCATAGGCCAATGGATAATTCTGGAGTTGTCCTTGCTGAATAATTGCTTCGATGGCAGCAAGGCCCGCTTCAGGTCCATCACGTTTTGAAAGTGCTGCAGCACGGTTTAAGGCTGCTATAGGGGATGGGTCCACACGCAGCAGGACATCATATAGCGTAACGATCTGCGCCCAGTCCGTGCCCTCGGTTGTCGATGCGTTGGCGTGGACGGTAGCAATGGCAGCTTGAAGGACGTAGGGACCTATCTTGCGGGCGGCAAATGCCTGCTCCACCAGTGCTCCAGCTTCGTTGATCAGGCGACGATCCCAGAGCGACCGGTCCTGGTCCTCCAGCAATATGATATCTCCTGCTTGGTCGATACGGGTGTGATGTCGTGCTTCATGCAAAAGCATCAATGCCAACAGGCCCATAGCTTCCGGGTCTGGCAGTAAATCAACCATAAGCCGACCGAGCCGAATTGCTTCGGCGCAAAGGTCGGCCCGTGTCAGCCCCGGTCCTTCAGTAGCGGCATAGCCCTCGTTGAAGATGAGATAAATAACCCGCAAAACGCTTTCGAGGCGTTCTGGAAGTTGGGCATGGCTTGGCACTTCATAGGGAATAGCATCTTCACGAATTTTACTCTTTGCCCTGACAATACGCTGGGCGATGGTTGGGGCAGGAGCGATATAGGCCCGCGCAATCTCCTCAGTCGTCAATCCCGCAACCTCGCGCAAGGTGAGGGCGATACGTGCGTCGGCAGGAAGTGCCGGATGACAACAGGTGAAGATCAGCCGTAGTTCATCATCGCTGATATCTTCTGGCACTGCAGGTTCATAGAGTTCATCGGAAAGGGCAGTAAGCTCGGGCATGGCAGCAGCGAGCCGCGCCTGTTTGCGCCAGCGATCAATGGCCTTGAATCGTCCCGTAGAGACGAGCCAGGCATAGGGATTTTGCGGAATACCATCGCGCGGCCAACGCTCTGCGGCGGCGGTGAAGGCCTCTTGCAAGGCCTCCTCCGCCGCTTCAAATCCGCCGAGAAGACGGATCAATGTTGCAAGGACGCGGCGCTTTTCGGAACGATAGATGGTTTCAAAGGCGGCGTTTGCACCCGGCCGGTTCACAGTTCCGGCGGCGGCGTGCTGAAGTCGACAACCGGGCGGACTTCGATGGAACCGATCTTTGCCAAGGGATGTCCCGATGCGGCACGCACCGCGTCATTGAGATCGTTGGCTTCAATCAGGATAATCCCGCCCAGCATTTCTCTGGTTTCCATGAAAGGCCCATCGACTGCTGACATTTTGCCATCGCGGACCTGTAAGGTCATGGCGTTTTCAGGCAGTTCAAGGGCTTCACCCATGACGAAATGGCCACTTTCCTTCAGTTTTTCATCATAGTTGGCGCATTCGGAAAGTGCGGCATTGGCTTCAGGACTTCCGCCAAAGAGTGTTTTTGCATTGTAATAGATGAGACAGGCGTAACGCATAATCTGATTTCCTTCAGTTAGCTTGTTGAACACCCATAATCGTTTGGGGGAAGGTCCGATTCGACAAAGCTACAAAATTATTTTCACGATAGCGCAAAAAATGTTGCTGACGCCGTTCAGGTCACGCGCCGTTTTTCCAGCTTCCGGGCCAAGGTACGCCGGTGCATGCCCAGCCGCCTGGCTGTTTCGGAAATGTTGAAGTCCGTTTCAACAAGCATTTGATGAATACGTTCCCATTCCAGCGTCTTGATTGAGGTGGGGCGAGCAGTCAGTGCTATATCGGCATTGCCCGACGCCTTGCTGAACGCCTCCTCAATATCATCCGTATTGGATGGCTTGGCGAGATAGTGACAGGCGCCAAGCTTAATGGCCTCGACAGCGGTCGCAATACTTGCGAACCCGGTCAAGACAACGATCAGCATCGATGCGTTATGGCTGTGCAATGCCTCGACACATGCCAGACCAGATGCGCCCGCCAGCTTCAGATCGACGACCGCATAACCGGGTGAATTCTCTTTCAGGATCTCGGTGAGCTCCTCCAGACTGGACGCCAGCAGGACATCATAGTCGCGTCGTTCGAAGGAACGTTTCAACGTCTTGGCGAAAGCGATGTCATCTTCGACGATAATCAACCGACGCTTATCGGACATGGGAACGTGCTCCAATTGCAAGCGAGGCGAGTGGCAGACTCATTGTTACTGCGGCCCCACCTTGCGGCAGATTTCTGGCGGACACGACACCTCCAAGTTTCCTCACCGCATTGACCACGAGGAAAAGACCAAGCCCGCCGCCAAGCCTGCCCTTGCTTGATTGATAGGGCTTGCCAAACTGTGCCAGCATCTCGGCGGCAAATCCAGGTCCGGCATCGCTGATACGCAGCACAAGGGTATCGCCATCGCGTTCTGCCATAAAACCTATCCAATTGGGGGAGGCGTCGAAGGCATTGTCAAGAATGTTATAGATGACCTGTTTCAATGCGGAGTCGGACACAATGGCAATATCAAGCCCAAATGCGTTGCCATAAGACAGCCTCGCGCCGGATCTGGCTGCTCGCCACTCACTGACAAGTTCATCGAGAAAAGTATTTACCGTCGTGATTTTGGGAGACTCGCCCCGCGCCTCTCCGGCAGATAGCAGGATACCGGTCACAATTGCCTTGCAGCGCTGAACCTCAGCCTGCATCTCGTCTATCTCCTGCAACATTGAAGGGTCGCGGGACAAAGCAGGCATACGTCTCCAGTCACCCAATATCACCGATAGCGAAGACAATGGTGTACCCAGCTCGTGCGCTGCACCCGATGCGAGAAGGCCCATGCGGACGATATGGTCTTCCTCCGCAGCATGTTGTTTGAGCGCCGCAAGATTGGCGTCCCGTTCACGCAAATTGCGACTGATCTGGGCAATGAAGACAACAAGAAGCGCGGCATCAAGTATGAAACATAAAAGCATTCCGAATATATGGAGCCGGAACAGTTCATCAGGCGCATGACCCGGCAAGAGCAATGGCCTGTAGAATATTATCAGCCCGGCAAAGCTTACGCTGGCGATGGCGACGATGGCGGATGTCAATCTTGCATCAAGCAACACTGCGCCGAGCGTCACCTGAAGAAGATAGAGGAAGATGAATGGATTGGTTGCCCCGCCGCTCAGGTAAAGCTGCACGGTGAGGGCGGCAACGTCCAGGACTAAAGCAATGAACAAGGCTGCCGCTGTAACGCTCCGACGCCGACGCAGCCACAATATGCTTGCAAGATTGAGAACGACCAAAGCGCACAGGACGACACCCATCGCGACAATGGGCAGGGTTATTTTCATAGCCGAATGCACCACGGTAATGGTGACGATCTGGCCAATGACAGCGATCCAGCGCAGCTGCACCAGCAGCGTCATGTTTTTCCAGTTTGCTGTGTGATCGGCGGGAGGAAAAATAGAAGCACTGATGTCGGATTGATCCGGCAGTGTAGCGATAGGAGTCGTCTTGGTCTCGCTCATGGTTTCAACCCGATCTGTATTCTGGGCGCTGCCGGGCTCGCCATTCATTTCGCCCGATAATAGTCGAGGCAGCGCCCAGCAAAAGCGCCATGCCAAACCAGGTCAGGGCATAGACCAGATGGTTGTTGGCAAAGGAAATGACAGTAAGCCCCCCAATCGGAAGCGCGTTTGGATCAGGATTTGCATCGGCATCGATAAAATATGGAGCAACAGGGCCGATATTGTGAGCTGCTGCCATAGCCATGACATCACGCGAATACCAACGGTCTCCGACCGGGTCATTGTTGCGCAGAAATCCGCCCTTGGGCTCCGTTAAGCGCAACAGTCCGGTTATGGTGATTGGCGGCAGATGGTCCGCCCGCCATTCATCACGCGCTTTATCCGTTGGAACGAAGCCACGATTGATGAAAACGGTAAATCCATCTGTACTTTGAAAAGGGCTCAGCACCCAAAATCCGCTGCCGCGCGCTGTTACCGCCTGCACAAGCGCAGCCGGCTTGTCGAGAAATTTTCCGCTGGTCGTGACGTGGCGATATGCAAAATCCTTGGCATTGATCCCGGCCCATATATCGGGGCCGGGGGCCGCCGTAGCCGGAGCATTCACTCTTTGCTCAACCTGGTTGATCAGATCAAGCTTCCAGACACGGCGTTGCAGTTGCCAGATACCAAGGCTGGTAAGCACGATAATGCAGAAAAGGACAAGGCCACCGATCAATACCAGTTTGATTGAGGGCAGGCGCCTATCGTCTTCGCGCGAATTGTCTGTCTCCCCGACCCGCTCGCCGCTTGCGGCAAGCCCGCGCGCGGTCAGGGCTTTTTTCATGGCATCTGTCTCATATCCATGCTGGGCATCATGTTCGTATCCAGATGATACATAACCCAAAGCGAACCGGTGAGCGTGATAATGACCAGCACAAGCGTGAAGATGAGTGCCATCATTGTCCATCCATTCTCGGAGCGGACATTCATATGAAGGAAGAAAATCATGTGAACGACAATCTGCACCACGGCGAATGCCATAATGACGAGGCCGGTGGTTTGCTTGGAATCCAACGCACCGCTCATGACAAGCCAGAAGGGTACGGCAGTCAGGATCACGGATAAGCCAAACCCGATCAAATAGGATTTGAGCGAGCCGTGAGAATGGGCTTCATCATGATTGTGGCTGTCGTGGTGGGCCTTTGCCTTTATGCTCATCGTAGCATTCCCATCAGGTAAACGAACGTAAAGACACCAATCCAGATGACATCAAGAAAGTGCCAGAACATGCTAAGACACATCAGGCGCCGCATGTTGGCTTGGATCAGCCCATAGCGGGCAACCTGTACCATCAAGGTAACAAGCCAAATCAAGCCAATGGTGACGTGAAGCCCATGCGTTCCGACCAATGTGAAAAAGGAAGAGAGAAAGGCGCTGCGCTGGGGCGTGGCACCTTCATGAATCATATGGGCAAATTCGTAAAGTTCGATGCAAAGGAATGCCGCACCAAACAGACCCGTAAGGGCGAGCCACGCTTGTGTGGAGCCCACCCGGCCTTTTGCCATGGCGAGCATGGCGAAACCATAAGTAATCGATGAAAAGAGCAGCATCGACGTATTGACCGCGACCAGTGGCAAATCAAACAAATCTTTGGGCGCAGGACCGGCGGCATAGTTTCCGCCTAATACGCCGTAGGTCGCAAACAGCACAGCAAAGATGAGACAATCACTCATCAGGTAAATCCAAAAGCCGAACATGGTGCTGCCGCCTTCGGCATGGTCATGTTCGTCAGTCAGATAAAACACAGGATCTTCAGTGGTCACATGCGCGGCTGCTCTGCTCATGATTTCAGCCCTGCAGCAAGAAGTTCGGTACGGGCATTTTCACTCGATACAACCTCATCTGCCGATATGTGGAAATCGCGCTTGTAGTTGAATGTATGCCCAATCGATACCGCCACCAATGCGATAGCCGTTACTGCCGCGAGCCACCAGATGTACCAGATCATCGCAAATCCAAAAACGATGCTTATTCCGGCCAGGATTATTCCGGTGCCCGTATTGCTTGGCATATGGATGGCTCGGAAACCGTTTTCAGGGCGCTTGTAACCGCGTTTTTTCATGTCGTACCAGCTGTCGAGATCGTGAATCACTGGCGTGAAAGCGAAATTATAGGCTGGAGGGGGTGAGGCCGTGGACCATTCCAGGGTGCGACCGTCCCAAGGATCGCCAGTCAAATCGCGCAACGCTTCGCGATTACGAATGCTGACAAAGATTTGGATGAGGAATGACAGAATGCCGATAGCAACGAGAAATGCACCAAAACCGGCGATCATGAACCAGATCTGCAAGGACGGATCTTCGAATGTGCGCAGGCGTCGTGTCACGCCCATCAGGCCCAGTATATAAAGCGGCATGAAGGCGAAGTAGAATCCCACGACCCAGAACCAGAAGGACATCTTGCCCCAAAATGGATCGAGCCTGAAACCAAAAGCTTTCGGGAACCAGTAATAGATACCGGCAAAAAGCCCGAATAGAACACCGCCGATGATCACATTATGGAAATGCGCAACAAGAAACAGGCTGTTGTGCAGCACAAAGTCAGCCGGAGGCACGGCGAGCAGAACGCCTGTCATGCCACCAATGACAAAGGTCAGCATAAAGGCGATCGTCCACATCATGGGCAGTTCAAATCGAATCCGCCCGCGATACATCGTAAAGAGCCAGTTGAATATCTTCGCCCCGGTTGGAATCGAAATAATCATCGTGGTGATGCCGAAGAACGAATTCACGCTCGCGCCCGAACCCATGGTGAAGAAGTGGTGAAGCCAGACCAGATAGGCAAGAATGGTAATAACGATGGTGGCATAAACCATCGAGGTATAGCCAAACAGACGTTTGCTGGCGAAGGTCGATGTCACTTCGGAGAATATGCCGAAAGCGGGCAGAATGAGAATATAGACTTCCGGATGACCCCAAATCCAGATGAGGTTGACATACATCATCGGATTGCCGCCAAAGTCGTTGGTGAAGAAGTTCGTGCCGACATAGCGATCGAGAGTGAGCAAAGCCAGCACTGCCGTCAGGACAGGGAAGGCGGCCACAATCAGAACGTTGGTGCAAAGAGCGGTCCACGTAAAGATCGGAAGCTTCATCATGGTCATGCCCGGCGCGCGCATCTTGACGATGGTTGCGAGCAGATTGACGCCCGACAGCAGCGTACCTATGCCCGCTATTTGCAGCGCCCATATGTAGTAGTCCATACCGGCGTCCGGACTGTATCCGATACCCGAAAGCGGCGGATAGGCCAGCCAGCCGGTCCTGGCAAACTCGCCCACAAACAGCGACATCATTACAAGTGCCGCGCCAGCGGCAGTCATCCAGAAGCTGAAATTGTTGAGGAATGGAAAAGATACGTCCCGGGCACCGATCTGCAATGGGACAACAAAGTTCATCAAGCCGGTAACAAGAGGCATTGCCACGAAGAAGATCATGATCACGCCATGCGCGGTGAATATCTGATCGAAATGATGGGCGTTGAGATATCCTTCGGACCCATTAAACGCCATTGCCTGTTGCAATCGGATCATGATGGCGTCGGCAAAGCCTCTCAGCAACATGATGATGCCGAGGATCATGTACATTATGCCGATGCGCTTGTGGTCAACTGTTGTGAACCACTCATGCCAAAGATATCCCCAAAGACGGAAATAGGTAAGTGCGCCCACTACGGCGATGCCTCCGAGTGCGACTACGATAAAGGTCACAACAAGGATAGGTTCATGCAGCGGGAAGGATTCCAGCGTGAGCCTACCGAAAACCAGCTTTATAAGTTCGGGATTATCAAACATATCGGGCTCGTTTCGTTCAGCTATTAGACGGTCGGCGCTGTAGACCGAACAGTTGGGTTGGTGAGGGGCGGGGAAGACCCGCACCAACAAACGGAGAGGTATTGAGGGGCGGCAGCGTCTGTATATTCATGCTGGCCTGCAGGGCTTCTTCCGTGGTGCAGATGCCGACAACAAATGCAGGATCAGGGCCAAAGACAGCGCCGCCACGCCTTGTGTACTTATCGTATTCCAGTGAACGAGTATTATAGATGCCGGCCATGCCAAGGCCACCCTTGGCATCGATTTCATCCATCTCGCTCATGCACATCTTGCCGCGTTCCACACATCGGTTGAGAACTGCGCTGAACAGTTCCGGATCAACACTTGCATAATGCTGTACCGGTACTTTTTCGCTGGGCTGTTCCAGTTGCAGATAGGTCATCCGATCAAGAGTGGTGCCTTTTGACTTGACGTCGGCAATCCACTTTTCAAAACCCTCATCCGGCAGGCCATGAAAAGCGAAGCGCATACCAGAAAAACCGGCGCCACTGTAATTGGCCGAAAAGCCCTCATATTCGCCGGGGTGATTGATGACGGCGCTCAGCTTCGTCTGCATGCCCGGCATAGTGTATATCTGCCCGGCTAGCGCAGGAATATAAAACGAGTTCATCACCGCCGAGGAGGTCAGCCGGAAAGCGATGGGGCGATCGACGGGAGCGGCCATTTCATTGACGCTGGCGATACCATATTCCGGATAGATAAAGAGCCACTTCCAATCCAGCGCGACTACTTCGACCTGCAATGGCTTGACCGTTTCGGAAACTGCTTTGCCGGGGGAAATGCGTCCAAGCGGACGATAGGGATCGAGCAAATGTGTCGCCATCCAGGTGACCGCGCCAAGGCAGATGATGATCAGCAGCGGCGCCGCCCAGATGATCAATTCCAGCTGGGTGGAGTGATCCCATTCCGGGTCATAAGGCGCATCTGTGTTTGACTGCCTGTATTTCCAGGCAAAGAACACGGTGAGCACCATCACGGGAATGATAATGACAAGCATGAGGACGGTAGAAATAATGATCAGGTCGCGCTGTTGCACGGCTACGTCGCCTGACGGGCTCATGACAACAGCATTGCACGCGCTAAGCAATGCAAGCAGTGGAAGCAGGGCGATGGCAAAAAAACGGTTCAAGAGACTTCCTGTCAATGGAAACAGCGCCTAGTTGCGCCATCACTAGCTGCACCATAGTCAGAGCGACATTGGACAATTTGCCCAATCCTCCCGTAGTGTGTCACAATGATAAAGGATACGCTAGCAGTGACCGCAAACGAGCAGACCTGAACGGTTTCAATATTTGATCGAGGAGCGCACCGGGCAATGAGCGCGAAAACAGGAGCGGCATCTTCGACAACGCTTGAGCAGGACGCAACGCGCCTTCACTCGCGACATGACGACGTTAACGTTGGCGAGATTGCCATCGGCGTGATTATCGGCAGAACGTCCGAATTCTTTGACTTCTTCGTCTATGCTATTGCCTCCGTGCTGGTCTTTCCGAAACTGGTGTTCCCCTATGTTGATGCTCTGACGGGCACGATCTATTCGTTCGGTATTTTTGCGCTGGCCTTTCTTGCGCGGCCGATCGGCACGGTTATCTTCATGCAGATCGATCGCACTTATGGCCGTGGCGTGAAATTGACGATTGCCCTGTTCCTGCTTGGTAGCTCGACCGTTGCGGTGGCGTTCCTCCCCGGTTATGCCCAGGTCGGTTGGGCATCTGCAGCGCTTTTGGCACTGTTCCGGATAGGACAGGGACTTGCGCTGGGCGGTGAGTGGGATGGCCTCGCATCGCTTCTGGCGCTCAATGCACCCAAGCAACGCCGTGGCTGGTATGCGATGATACCGCAACTCGGTGCTCCCTTGGGGCTTATGGTTGCGGCGGGGCTGTTCGCATTTTTCGTTGCCAATCTTTCCGCAGAAGACTTCCTGGGCTGGGGCTGGCGCTATCCGTTTTTCGTTGCTTTCGCTATTAATGTGGTGGCGCTGTTTGCACGGTTGCGAATGGTTGTTACGCCGCAATATGCAAAATTATATGAAAGCAGAGAACTGCAGCCAACGACGGTGGCCAACACATTACAGCATGAAGGTCGCCACGTGGTCATTGGTGCTTTTGCACCGCTTGCGAGTTTTGCGCTCTTTCATATGGTAACGGTATTTCCACTGTCTTGGGTCTTCCTGTTTACGGATCAGGGCCCGGCCCGCTTTCTTTTGATTGAAGCATTCGGAGCGGCTGTGGGCGTCATTACCGTGTTTGCGTCGGGCACGATTGCCGACCGCGTCGGACGCCGGAATCTGCTGGGCGGCACCGCCATAGCCATTGCCGTGTTCAGTGGATTTGCTCCTCAATTGCTTGATGGCGGCGACATCGGCGAACTGATCTTCATGATCCTCGGATTTATTTTGCTTGGTCTGTCCTTCGGCCAGTCATCCGGCTCAGTGGCCTCGCGCTTCTCAAAGAAGTTCCGCTATACCGGCTCGGCATTGACCAGCGATATGGCATGGTTGTTCGGGGCGGGTTTCGCACCGCTGGTCGCGCTGCTGCTATCCAGCCATTTCGGCCTGATAGCTGCGGGCGGCTATCTGCTCTCCGGTGCTGTGTGCACGCTTATAGCCCTCAGCTTGAATCGTCAGACCGACAATCAGGACGTGTAGTCCCTTCCTCACTCATTCCATTTTCGTGCGCAGCGCCAAATTGATTGGCAGCTGTGCATAGTTTCAATTTTGGTTTGATCTAGCTGTTGACGGATTTTTAACATCCACTACTATATATAGTGTTCAAGGTTCTTCCGATTCGCGAGAGTGGGAAGCTAAGACGGGAATACGGTGAGTGGTGCCAATAAGGTACTGTGATGCCGGAGCTGCCCCCGCAACTGTAAGCGGCTAGCACGTGTTCGATACTGTCACTGGGGCTCTAGGCCCCGGGAAGGCAAGAATAAGTGCGTTGATCTGCGAGCCAGGAGACCTGCCTTGATCTGATGAGTCCACCGGCGGGGTGCCGGAGCGGTCGCGCCAATGCACGGGGATTTTCCGTGTAAAACGCTTCCCTGCCCCTCCACGAGCGAGCTACAGGGTGAAGTGCATGAGAAACCTATCCAGCGCATTGATTGTGGGCGACCCGCCGTAAATCGGGCGGCACTTGAGTAAGTCATACAGTTTTAAACCAAACTAGCTGGCAGCAATCAGAGCTGCCAGACCATGTTCTCACGACCAAAATCAAATGAGGAAGTCATGAATATTGTCGTTTACAGCAAGCCGGCCTGTGTCCAGTGCACCGCCACGACCCGAGCTCTTGACCGGCAGGGTATGGAGTATGACGTTATTGATATTTCCAACGATCAGGATGCTCTCGAACTGGTTCAGAGCCTCGGCTACCGCCAGGTACCTGTGGTTGTCGCCGGCGAAAAACACTGGGCCGGTTTCCGCCCGGATATGATCAGCACCCTTGCCTGAGAGGGATGGGTGTCATGAGTGGGATCGTCTATTTTTCGAGCAGGTCGGAGAATACCCACCGTTTTGTTTCCAAGCTGGGCTTCACCTCACAACGGATACCGATCGGCTCTCGTGAGGAGCTGAAGATCAACGCACCCTATATTTTGATCGTGCCAACATATAGCGGCGATGGCGGCAAGGGTGCCGTTCCAAAACAGGTGATCCGCTTCCTCAACCAGGCGGAAAACCGTTTAAATCTCCGCGGCGTGATTGCCGCGGGTAACAGTAACTTCGGCGCGACCTTCGGGATTGCGGGCGACATCATCTCTGCCAAATGCCAGGTGCCTTACCTTTACAGGTTCGAGCTGATCGGCACGGAGCAGGATGTCGTAAACGTCAAACATGGATTGGAACGATTTTGGACACGCTCACGCTCGAACGACCAGTGACAGCCAACGAACCAGTGCTGGATTACCACGCGCTGAACGCGATGCTGAACCTTTATGATGAGGAGGGCAACATCCAGTTCGATCAGGATCGTATGGCGGCGAAGCAGTATTTTCTGCAGCATGTGAACCAGAATACGGTGTTCTTTCACAATTTGCGCGAGAAGCTCGATTACCTGGTAACCGAAGGCTATTATGAGCGCGCGGTGCTTGATCAATATTCCTTCAATTTCATGCGCGATCTGTTTGACCATGCCTATGCCAAGAAATTCAGGTTTCCAACATTTCTTGGCGCATTCAAATATTACACCAGCTACACGCTGAAGACCTTTGACGGAAAACGCTATCTTGAGCGTTACGAGGACCGCATCTGCATGGTGGCGCTGACGCTGGCGCAAGGAAATGAAACCCTGGCGCGGGATATGGTTGACGAGATCATTTCCGGGCGTTTCCAGCCTGCAACTCCCACTTTTCTCAATGCGGGAAAGAAACAGCGCGGCGAGCTGGTGTCCTGCTTTCTGCTCCGAATTGAAGACAATATGGAATCAATCGCGAGGGGTATCAACTCGGCCCTGCAGCTCTCCAAGCGCGGGGGAGGCGTTGCGTTGTCGCTCACCAATATCCGTGAAGCGGGCGCGCCGATAAAGCAGATTGAAAATCAGTCATCCGGCATCATTCCAGTCATGAAGCTTTTGGAGGATAGTTTTTCCTATGCCAACCAGCTTGGTGCAAGACAGGGGGCAGGTGCGGTCTATCTGAACGCACATCATCCCGACATAATGCGTTTCCTCGATACCAAGCGCGAAAATGCGGATGAGAAAATCCGTATCAAGACGCTGTCGCTCGGCGTTGTCGTGCCGGATATTACTTTCGAATTGGCGAAGAACAATGAGGATATGTATCTGTTCTCTCCCTATGACGTAGAGCGGGTCTACGGCGTGGCCTTTACGGAAATTTCGGTGACAGAAAAGTACCGTGAAATGGTCGCAGATTCGCGTATCCGCAAAAAGAAAATCAAGGCTCGCGACTTCTTTCAGGTCTTGGCCGAAATCCAGTTCGAAAGCGGCTATCCCTACATCATGTTCGAGGACACAGTGAACCGCGCCAACCCGATTGCAGGGCGCATCACCATGAGCAATCTGTGCTCGGAAATCCTTCAGGTCAGCGAGGCGAGCGAATACAATGCCGATCTGTCCTATAGCCATATGGGCAAGGATATCTCCTGTAATCTCGGCTCGCTGAATATTGCCGCCGCAATGGATTCAATGGATTTTGGCAAAACCATCGAAACGGCCATCAGGGCGCTGAGCGCCGTCTCGGACATGAGCCATATCTCGTCGGTGCCTTCTATCGAAAAGGGTAATGATGACAGCCATGCCATCGGCCTTGGGCAGATGAACCTGCATGGTTACCTGGCCCGCGAACGCATTTATTACGGCTCAGACGAAGGTATCGATTTCACCAATATCTATTTCTACACCGTGACCTATCATGCCGTTCGCGCATCCAATCGCCTAGCGGTTGAACGCGGCCAAAGCTTCAAGGGCTTCGAGAACTCGAAATATGCTTCCGGTGAGTATTTCGACAAGTACACCGAGCGGGAATGGTTGCCAGCAACCGAGCGCGTAAGAGAGTTATTCGAAGCCGCGGGCACTGCAATTCCCACACAGGAAGATTGGCTGGCGCTGAAGCAGGCGGTGATGACCTCCGGTCTTTACAATCAGAACCTGCAGGCTGTGCCGCCCACGGGCTCCATTTCCTATATCAATCACTCAACCTCCTCGATCCATCCGATCGTGTCGAAGATCGAAATCCGTAAGGAGGGCAAGATCGGCCGCGTCTACTACCCGGCCGCGTTTCTGACCAATGATAATCTTGATTACTATCAGGACGCCTATGAGATTGGCCCGGAAAAGATCATCGATACCTATGCTGCAGCAACGCAGCATGTCGATCAGGGCTTGTCGCTGACGCTCTTCTTCCGCGATACCGCGACCACGCGCGATATCAACAAGGCGCAGATCTATGCCTGGAAGAAAGGCATCAAGACAATCTACTATATCCGTCTTCGTCAAATGGCTCTGTCCGGCACGGAAGTGCAGGGCTGCGTATCCTGCACGCTTTGATTTCCGGGGAAACAATGAACATTCAAATCAAGAATAAAGCTGTAAAGCTTCCTGCAGCCGTTCGCGCCATCAACTGGAACCGCCTTGAGGATGACAAGGACCTTGAGGTCTGGAACAGGCTTACCGGAAATTTCTGGCTGCCGGAAAAGGTGCCGCTGTCGAATGATATTCCGTCCTGGGCTGCACTCAAACCCGAGGAACAGCAGCTTACCATTCGTGTGTTCACGGGGCTGACCCTGCTCGATACAATCCAGACCAGCATTGGCGCGCCAAAACTCATGGAAGATTCGATCACTCCCCATGAGGAAGCAGTCTATTCCAACATCTCCTTCATGGAGGCCGTGCATGCCCGTTCCTACTCGTCCATTTTCTCCACATTGTGCTCGACACCTGACGTTGATGATGCCTATCGCTGGTCCGAGGAAAATGAACATTTGCAGAGGAAGTCCGCGCTGATCCTCGAACATTACCGCAATCCCGATCCTCTCAAGCGCAAGATTGCCAGTGTGTTCCTGGAGAGCTTCCTGTTTTATTCCGGATTCTATCTACCGATGTTCTGGTCGAGCCGCGCCAAGCTGACCAATACCGCCGACATGATCCGCCTCATCATCCGGGATGAAGCAGTGCATGGCTATTACATCGGATATAAGTTTCAACGCGGACTGGAACGTCTTGGTGAGGAGCGCCGTTCGGAAATCAAGGATTTCGCTTTCGACCTTCTGCTTGAACTCTACGACAATGAGGCAAAATACACCGAGACACTCTATGACGGTGTCGGCCTGACCGAGGACGTGAAGAAATTCCTTCATTATAATGCCAATAAAGCACTGATGAACCTCGGCTACGAGGCTCTCTTTCCTGCAGAGGCCTGCAAGGTCAACCCGGCAATTCTTTCAGCGCTATCCCCGAATGCTGATGAAAACCATGACTTCTTTTCCGGTTCCGGCTCTTCCTATGTCATAGGCAAAGCGATCGCCACGGAAGATGAGGACTGGGATTTCTGATCGGTTAGGCTTTTTAGTTAAAGTAGATGATGAGCGACTTAAACTGGAGGATCGTAATTTGCAGAAAAAGATAAATAAAATAATTGGTTATAGGGGATTGTTTTGATGATCTTTGCGTTGGTCAGCGTGCCGCAGGAGCCCGCCGAGCGAAGCTTAATTGCCCAACAGCCTGGAATGTGAAGCTAATAAGCCCCGCTGATTCAGATCACCTTGCCGGGATTCATGATGCCGTTGGGATCGAGCAGAGATTTGAGCGAAAGCATCAGATCGAGCTTGACCGGATCAGCAAGCCTCGCCAACTCCGTTTTCTTGTCCAGTCCAATTCCGTGTTCCGCAGAAAACGATCCGCCCATTTCCCGCAGGGTAGCATAGATCAGCGACTTTACTGCTTTCCTGTCGGATATTCCGGCGACGCCAATATGCAGATTTCCGTCTCCCAGATGGCCAAAGGCAAAACCGTGAACATTTGGCCCGAGCATCGCAATTCCTTCGTGGAATTGTTTCAGCCAGGATTCCAGATGCTGTAGTGGGACGGAAATATCAAACCAGTGACCGTTCGGGTGGACGCGATCAATGACACTGCTGTCTTCGCGTATGTTCCAGATCTCACGGCGTTCCTTCTCGCTCTGCGCAAGAATTGCATCAAGAACCAAGCCGTCTTCTATGGTCAGCGCCAGAGCATTTTCCAGAGCAGATTGCGCCGATGCCTGATCGGCAGCATCGGTTTCGATGATCAGGTAAATGGGAGCCTGCGCGATAGAAGCGAGCGAGGGCGGTCCAAGATGATCGACTGCCACTACGAAATAGTCGTGCGCCATGAATTCGGCCCGCAGCAAATGCACATCATGATTCGCCTGCAATTGATGGAACAGTAAAACCGCGGCAGCCGCCGATTGGCAGGCGACGAGCGCAGTTGCGGTTAATGCGTCGGGAGGCGCAAGTTTAATCACCGCACGCGTTACGATGCCGAGCGTGCCCTCCGCGCCAATGAATAATTGTTTTAGGTCATATCCCTCATTTGATTTCGGCACCTGCGCCATATCGCTCATGACGCGCCCGTCGGGGAGAACCACTTCAAGACCGAGTACGCGCTGGCGCATGACACCGTGCCGGAAAGCCTCCATGCCACCGGCATTGGTCGAGATCATTCCGCCTATCGTGGCAGTGCCGCGTGATGCAATGTCTATGCCTGTGGAAAGATGATGATGTGCCGCCGCTTCCTGTAGCGCAAACAAGGTGACACCACCTTGAACGATTGCTGTGCCAGCGGATGCAGACACCATTTCGATAGTGTGCATTGATGATAAAGAGAGGATGATTTGTCCAACCAGGGATACGGCTCCACCCACTAATCCTGTCCGCCCGCCATGGGGAATAACTGCAATCCGCTGTTCGTTGCACAAACGAAGGACAGCAGAAACTTCCCCGGTGGTTCGGGGTGTCACCATTATGGTGGCATCGAGATTACGCTCGTCGGAACCCGGATGGATCATGGCGAGGGCTTCTCCGGTCTTTAGCCCGCTGGCACCAACGATGAGTTCAAGTTTGGCAAGGATATTTTCGGGTATCATTGAGGGTCCGTAGCTTTGCGCCGGTCAATGATAATTCTCAAGGCAAGTATGGCGGCAGTGACAAGGATCAGAAGAACCGAAATTGCGGCAATGGATGGATCAATATTGTCGCGCAGACCCATCCACATGAGCCGGGGAAGGGTGATTGCATTGACGCTGGTAATGAAGAGGGTGACACCGATTTCCTCCCAGGAAAGGACAAAGGAAAGAAGCGCCGCAGTCGCTATGCCAAGTTTAATATTGGGGATGATGACCTTGAATGCGCGGGTGGCCAGATTGGCGCCGAGACCGCGCGCCGCAAGATCTATGCGCCGGTCAACCTGAAACAGGGAAACAAGAATGAGGACGACCGCAAAGGGCGTTATCATCACAGCATGGGCGAGGGCAACGCCGAGCCAGGTGTCATATCCGATCCAGTTGTTAAAGCTCGACAGGGTGGTCATCAGGAAATAAAGCGTCATGGCTGAAACAACTGGCGGAACAATGAGCGGCAACAGCACGAAGCCGATCAGCAAGGCTGAAAAACGTGGCTGGAACATCCAGATTCCAAGTCCGAACATAGTCGCCAATGCTGTTGCTAAAATGCTCGACACAATGCCGATGCGCAGACTGAGCAGAATGCTCTGGAGCCAGGCCGGATTATCGAGAAGAGCCTGATAATGGCGAAGCGAGAGATTGCCGGATGGCATAGAAAGAAATCGGGCAGGGGTGAATGAAACCGGTATCACCGCGACAAGCGGCATCAGCAGGAAGAGTGCGACGGCTGTAGCAAGAATAAGAAGTACGGGACCGGGGCGTGAGGATTGCATGACTCTACCCCACCATATGCGCGGGTTTGATAAAGCGCCGCAGCAGTGCCAGCAAAATCGCGATAAACAGCACCAGTACCACGCTGATTGCGGCGCCAAGTCCCCAGTCAGGGCTCTGGAAGATGCGAAGATAAACCAGCTCCGCCACCATAACGCTTCGACCGCCGCCGAGGATCGCCGGTGTGACGAAAAACCCAAGTGCAAACACGAAGACGATGAGCGCGGCACCGATCAATCCGCCATAGGTCAAAGGCAGGAAAACTGTCCAGAACGTGCGGCTCCTGGATGAGCCCATGCCCCGCGCCGCCAGCAATACACGCTCATCGATGCTGCGCATGGCGGATGCGATGGGAAATACAGCAAAGGGAATGAGGAAATGCGTCATACCGACAATGACGCCAAACTCATTGCGGGCGAGTGCAAGCGGTTCACTGATGATACCGGCCGATTGCAGCCATGTATTGATCAGCCCGCGATTGGACAGCATCGCCAGCCAGCCAAAGGCACGGGTAAGCACGGAAATCCAGAAGGGCACAAGAATACAAAATTCAGCGAGCGCGCGTTGGACTGAGCTGCCGCGCACCCAGACATAGGCGATTGCGTAAGCTGTGATGAGCGAGGCGGCGGTTACAATCAGGCAGATGCGCAGTGTGCGAACGAAAACAGACTGGACGAGCGGATCGGTAAACACGGCTATATACTGACCAAAACCGGTCTCGGGCAAGGTAAAGCTCCAACGAACCACACCCAGAAAAGGCACGACATAGGCGAGCCCCAGAAACAGGAGCAATGGTCCCAATAGCAGGAATTTTCTGGATGTTGCCGAGCCCATTCAACGTCCCTTGTTGCAGTGTGTGGAAAATGGCGCGGGATCATTGATCACGCGCCATTTTTCCTCAGGCTGAAATGACTTTTGTATATTCGTCGAATGCCTTGCCATAATTTTCGGCATACCATTCCATGTCCAGCGGGACCTGCTTGGCCATGTTGGCTGGATCAACGCAGTTTATCCGCTTCTTCTCGTCCGGTATCAGCGCATCGGTTGCCGGATTTGCTGGGCCTTGGCCCAGGAGATTGAACATTTCAAGTTGCCGCTCAGGGGTCTGCGCGCTGGCGATGAATTTCATCGCATTGTCCTTGCCGCCGGGGTTGTTTTTCATAACGGCCAAAGCACCGGGTGAGATCAGGCCCTGATCCCAGACGAATTTGATCGTGCCGCCTGAATCCTGCTCGATAAGCTGCGCGCGCGTCGACCAGATCAATGCCATGGAGGCTTCACCGTCGATCAAAACGGACTGGCTTTCTGCGCCGCCGCCCCAATAGGCCACAACATTTTCCTTGAAGGCCGCAATCTTGTCGTGGGCACGTTTGAGATCAAGCGGGTAAAGTTTTTCCGGTGCAACCCCATCAGCCATCAAAGCCGCTTCCCACATGGCCGCACCCCATTTGTACATGGAGCGTTTGCCGGGAAACTTCTTCACGTCGAAGAAATCTGCCATGCCGGTGGGTACCTGATCGCCAAATTTCGAAGAGTCATAGGCAATGATGTATGAGAAGAAATAGGTTGATGCCGCTGTGTCCCAGCCAAAGCCGGGGCGCATCTTGTTCTTGTCTACAATAGCGTAATCGATTGGCTCAAGCATTCCCTGCTTGCCGAGCGAAATACCGGAGAAAGGATCGATATCAAGGAGGTCCCAGCTCGGTTTGCCGCTCTTGAACTGTGCTGTGACCGCTCCTTCCGTGGGGCCTGAACCGTCCATCTTGACGGTAACACCGCTTTCCTTGGTGAAAGGCTGGCCATAGGCCTTGTCATAGGCAGTCATGGCATCACCGCCCCAATTGACCAGCACAAGCTCCTTGGCCTGAGCATAAGAACCGGTGGACCGGAGAAGCGCTGGTGCACCCGCCAGAAATATCGCAGCCATCTGCGTAAAGCGCCTGCGGCTAATCTCGCCCCGCTCGACTTTGCTGGCCAGTATTTCGAGGCAGTCTTTTTGAAATGCGTGATCCATTTTGTTTCCCTCTGGATTGTTGTTGTCACATTCCTGAATGCAGCCTAACTCCCATTCGGCAGCAAAAAGCCCTGATGCTCCGGCCATGACACCCACACATTCGTGTTGGGTTCTATGGGCGAGGTCGTCGCTGTCGGCATTGAAACCGCCAGGCTCGTTCCGGTGCGTGTTCGTAAATGATACTTGGTCGAAGCGCCGAAATATGTTGCTCCTTCGACCCGGCAGGTGATGGCGTTGCAATTGTCTTTCCGGTGCTCCACAGAAATGACCATGTGCTCAGGCCGTATGGCCGCCAGCGCTGCCCTGCCTGCAAGTGCCGATGATTTATTTACAGTGATCGTCTGGTCTTCAAATCTGCCGGCGGCACGCTCGCCATCCAGTTGAACAGTATCGAGCGGCAGAAGGTTGATCTCGCCAAGGAATTCGGCAACAAAACGGTTTGCCGGTCGCTCATAGACCTCCTGCGGTTTGCCTGCCTGCAGCAGTTCGCCATGATTGAAGATGGCAACGCGGGATGACAAAGCAAGCGCTTCGGATTGATCATGCGTAACGAAGACAAAGGTTGTGCCGGTTTCCTGATGCAGCCTCTTGGCTTCTTCCTGCATCATTTCACGCAGATTTTTGTCAAGGGCCGAAAATGGCTCGTCCAGCAGCAGTACGGAAGGCTCAAACGCCAAAGCACGGGCAAGGGCAACGCGTTGCTGCTGGCCGCCGGAAAGTTTGGCTGGCAGCTTCTTCTCATGGCCAACTAGGCCGACACGCTCAACCATTTCACCGACCCTACGCTTGATATCGGCAGCAGATTGGCGGCGTACCTTGAGCGGGAAAGCGATGTTCTGCTCGACAGTCAGATGTGGGAAGAGGGCGTATCCCTGAAAAACCATACCGTAGGAGCGATCTTCAGCGGGGATATTGGTAATGTCTTTGCCGTCCATCACCAGTTTGCCGGATGTTGGGGCAAGGAAACCCGCCAGTATCATCAGGAAGGTGGTTTTGCCTGAACCTGAAGGCCCCAGGAGAGTCAAAAATTCGCCGCGCTTGATGTCGAGCGACAGGTCTTTGAGCGCATGAAATGCGCCAAATGTTTTGCCAATAGATATAGCCTTGATCTCGGCGGCTTTCGCGTCGCCCGGCTGCATGCTTTGAGGCATTGATTGAACCTCTTTCCCCTTCTTTTTAATGAAGCCTAGGCACAATCTGCAATAACGACAATTGAATTATATTACCCTGACACGTGAAAATAATTCACGCCACCGCCGAATCTGTCCCACGATGCGTTTTAGGCGTTGCGGGTTTGAGAAAGCCGGGACTTCAGCCATTCAGTAAAGGCGAGCTGCGCCGGATGATCCATTCTCGCATAATCGGTAACAAGAAAATACGACTTTGGTGATTTGATAGCGAGATCGAACGGCTGAATGAGCTGGCCGCCTCTCATTGCCTTCCGGCATGTCAGCTTGTCGCCGATTGCAATCCCCTGCGCCGTGATCGCTGCCGAAAACACAAGGTTCATATCGGAAAACACAATTCCGCGCTCTGAGTCAGGGTTGTCGACATTTGCCAAGGCCAGCCAGAGCGTCCAATCCTCGAAATCGACCAGATGCAGCAAAGGTGCCCGCAATATATCCTTCGGTTCGGCCAACCCACCCAATTTGTTGAGCAGAACAGGGCTGCACAGCGGAGTAAACTCGATCTCGCAAAGCAGATCTACGGCCCTGTTGGGCCAATTGCCATCACCAAAAGCGATAAAGAGGTCAACGCCCGGCGCAGTTACGTCATCAAGTTTGCGCGGAGTGACAATCCGCAGGGCGATATCGGGATATTTCTCCTGAAACTCCGCGATATGTGTGCAGAGCCAAAGCGATGCGAAGCCGGACGTGCAACTGACAGTTAATGTCCCGCCAGTGCTTGCAGGGCTATGTCGCCCGCCAGCATCGTCGATGACGATGAGCGCCTTGCGCACATCATTGGCATATTTTCGTCCCCTCGGCGTAAGGGTAACACCCTTGCCATCCCGCTGCAAAAGCTCGAATCCAAGGTCGCGTTCCAACAGACGAAGCTGGTGGCTGACCGCGCTTCTGGTCAGGTGCAGTTCTTCCGCAGACCGCCAAACGCTGCCATGTCTGGCAAAGCTTTCAAGTGCGCGAAGCGCCTGAGTTGAGGGTATTCTCATGCGATGCCTTCGATAAGAGGTGAATAGAATTTGCACGTTTTGAGAAAACATATCACTTTTTCTCCCTGCATCCAGATGATTATCTGCCGTCTGACGGGAGATAATTGTGGTCACGGAAGCATCGGTCTCAGCACTCAATTTCATTGATGATCACAAGGCTGATCTCTCGGCATCGGCACGCACTATTTTTGATTTCGGAGAAACCGCCTGGCGCGAGTACCGATCTGCAGATTGGTATGTTCATCGCTTGCGGCAGGAAGGCTTTGATGTAGAGGCCGGTTCTGCTGGCATGCCGACTGCATTTTGTGCGCATTGGACCAATAAAGCAGGAATGTCGGGACAGCCGCCAACCATTGGCATGTATGCAGAGTACGATGCGGTGCCCGGCAATTGCCAGGCCGCTACCACGTCGCGGCAACCGCGCTCCGGACTGAGTGAGCATGCTGGTGGTCATACTGACCCGCATTCGGGACTCGGAATATCTGCTCTTGGAGGTCTCTTGGCCACAAAGGCGGCAATGGAAAAACACGGTATTGCCGGAACCCTGCGATTTACCGGAGAGCCGGCAGAGAAAGTGCGCGGCTCCAAGCCCATCCACGCAGCCAAAGGTTATTATGACGGATTGGATGGCATGATCTCGTTCCATCCGTTCTATATGCTGCCTCTGTGCAACACTGTCCGGTGGGATACGCATTGTGGCGCTGCTTATTCGATGATCTATCGATTCATCTGCGATCAGCCTGAACTTTGGGGGTTGAGCGATGGCGCTCCCATTCCGCAATCACATTCCGCTGTGCGTGCGCCGGGAGCCAATGACGCGCTGATGATGATGTATATGGCATCAAAAGCCTTGCGCGATTCCATGTTGCCGCATCAGGGCGGCTGGTCGATCAGCGAGGCAATTCTGACTGCAGGGCAGGCAACAGCTGACAATCTGCCCGCTGGGCTTGCTGAAATTCAGTATATGATGCGCGTTCCGACTATCGCCATGGCTGAGAAGATCACCGCCGCGTTGGATCGAAACGCCGAGCATGCTGCGGCAATGTCCGGTTGCAGGGTTGAGCGGCATTGGGTCTGTAAGTCTCGGCCCGGTCTTGCCAACCACGCAATGGCAAATATTACCTGGGAAGCGCTCAAATATGTTGGTGCTCCGCAATGGGACGAGGCTGCAAAAGCAATCGCGCGAGAGATTCAAGTCAATGCCGGTATTGACGCCATGGACGACCCCTTTCTGGATGAGTGCGAGCGTTTGATTTCACCGCAGGATGCAGAAGCCATATTACGGCGTGACTTGCCCCCCTCGCAGTTGAATTCGACCTCCGATGACTACACCGACATGACCTGGCATGCGCCGACAGTGCGCTTCTACGTGGCTCGTCCGGCGTTGAAGGCGCCAAAGGGTAAAGCCTATCCGGGTTGGGTCATGAATGCCCTTGGCGGAATATCGGAAACGATTGATCCGATGATTGTTTGCGCCGCAAAGACAGTGGCCCTGACGGCATTGCGCTTGCTTGAAGATGGCGAGGCCCGTCGTGGGGCAAAAGATGAGTTTATTGAACGGACGGGCGGCGGTGTCGGCGGTTCCAAATGGATCGCGCCGCTATGCGATTACGAACCGCCAATTCATTTCCGTTGGCCCGAATACATAACAACCGCGCGCGGAACTGAGTGGTGGATACCAAACGCCGCATAATGAGGAGAAAGCAATGACACGTCACGAGAATGGTTTTGATGCCGATGCTTTCACATTGAAGCGGCGAAACCCCAATGGCGCTACAAAGCCGCTTGTCAATTGGGGGTTTCGCAACGAGACCGATCCGCTGACTGATGTGTTGCTGGGATCGCCGGCATTTCTACGCCATATGGCGACCAGTTCACTTTCCCGAAAACACTTGCGTGAAGCTCCCTGCAATATTCAAACCGCGCAGGCGCAGCATAAGGAGCTGGTGGCCGCCTACGAACATTTCGGCGTGAATATTCACTGGCACGAGCCGGAACCTGAATTGCCCATGCAGGTCTATTCAAGGGACTCCAGCGTCATGACGCCCTATGGCGCAATCATCACCGCCATGGCGAACTGGTGGCGACGCGGAGAAAACTACGCGGCGATCCGCACCTATGAACGGCTGGGTATTCCGATCTACGATATGGTCACAGCCGGAACCTTTGAGGGTGGCGATTTTAACGTCATTGAAGAAGGCTGCGTCCTGATCGGATGCGGCGGTGCGCGGACGCAGGAAGAGGGGGCACGCCAAGTCGAGGAGTGGTTCCGCAAAGAAGGTTGGGAAACACGGCTTGCCTTTATCGACGAATATTATGTCCACATTGATCTGATGGTCGTGCCGATTGCGCCAAAGCTCACTGCCGTTTGCCTTGCCTGTACGGAACCTGGCATTGTCGATTGGCTCAAAGCAAAGGGACATGAAATAATCGATGTGCCTTTTCAGGATACGATGAATCTTGGATGCAATTTTATGTCGCTCGGCAAGGATCGCATCATCGCACCGACATCAAGCAAGACGTTGATCGAAAAGCTGAGGGCGACAGGATTTGAAGTTGCGGCAGTCGATATGAGCGAGATTTCCAAAACCGGCGGCGGAATCCACTGCATGGCGCAGGCACTGCTGCGGTCCCCAGCGTAACAAGAGAGGTCAGCTGATCTGATATTGAGGTGCACACGGCACGGCATTCAATCCGGCATTGAGATTCTGGTTGCATTTAGTGGTAAGCGTTCTTATCGAAACTTTGGGCTGAAATAGCCTGGGGGCTCGCGCTTCATAGTTTCACTTATCAATGCAATCTGGAACGCCAAGGGTTGATGTGCACAGCGAAGTAGCTTTGATCTCGACAGTTGCCGTCAGCTTCGTGGCCGCAGCTATTTGCGGCTATCTGGCTGACAGATTATGGTTGCCGCCGCTGGTGGGCTATCTTTTCGCAGGCATTCTTCTGGGGCCTTTTACGCCCGGCTTTATTGCCGATAGCGGACTTGCGGGCCAACTTTCCGAAATGGGCGTCATACTGCTCATGTTCGGCGTGGGGTTGCACTTCTCCGCATCGGAGCTTCTGGCCGTCCGCAATATTGCTGTGCCGGGCGCGATCATCCAGATACTCCTTGCCAGTTTGTTGGGGATTGGCCTTAGTTCTTTTTTCGGATGGGGTATTGGTGCCGGGGTTGTTTTCGGGCTTAGCCTGTCCGTCGCGAGCACGGTCGTGCTTCTCAAAGCGCTGGAAGAGCGCAATCTCGTTAATAGCGCGAGCGGGCGCGTTGCAGTTGGTTGGCTGATTGTTGAAGATTTGGCCATGGTTCTGGCCCTGGTTCTGCTTCCTGCATTGGCTGAAGTTCTCGGTGCAACCGGCACGGGCATTAGTGGAACACAGCTTGCGCTTAACCTTGCAATTACGCTGCTGAAAGTTGCAGCCTTTGCGATAATGGCGGCCTATCTTGGCCCCAAGGTCGTGCCGTGGCTTCTTACGCTGATCGCACGTACGGGTTCGCGCGAATTGTTCACCCTTTCCGTGCTGGCAATCGCCTTGGGAATTGCGTTCGGTTCTGCCGAAGTTTTTGGCGTGTCATTTGCGCTGGGCGCCTTCTTTGCGGGCGTCGTCATGAGTGAGTCGAATCTGAGCCACAGGGCTGCTGCCGATTCACTGCCGCTCCAGAATGCTTTTTCGGTTCTGTTTTTCATATCAGTCGGGATGTTCTTTGATCCTTCCATTCTGTTGCGCGAACCATTGGCGGTCATCGGAACTCTGCTGATCATTATCCTTGGAAAATCCGTTATCGCTTTGGGGATTGTGCTGGCTCTTCGTTATCCGATCGGCCTTGGCCTGACAGTTGCAGCAGGACTTGCCCAGATCGGCGAATTTTCCTTCATTCTTGCAGGGCTTGGCGTTTCGCTGAAGCTTCTTCCCAAGGAGGGGCAAGACCTTATTCTGGCTGGAGCAATCCTTTCGATTACTCTCAACCCGCTGATTTTTGCTGCCGCCGAAAGGCTTAAGAAGACCGCCCTGATCAAGTGGCCCATCTGGTGCGACCGGCATGGGAAAATGAAGCATGAGAAGCTGGAGCGCGAACTGGCCATTATAAGGGTCGCGGGTGAAGAGCGCGACAAGAAGCACCAGCAGGAGCTTAAGCAGCTTATTGAAACGTTTCCACTTTTCTCGCAGCTCGACAAGACATCGCGCGAAGAGCTGTTCCTGCTGTTCAGACCCAAATCAGCATCTCCCGGCGAGCGCGTCATTCGCGTCGGCGATCGTGGTGACGGCATGTATTTCATCGTTGCTGGTGCTGTGGAAGTCCGGCTGGACAGCGGTGATGTTCCGTTGAATGCCGGTGCATTTTTCGGCGAAATGGCGCTCTTGAGCGGCGGACGTCGCACTGCGGATGTCGTGGCGATCGATTTCTGTCAGTTTCTGGTCCTTGACCGCCGGGATTTCAATATTTTCGCCTCGCGATATCCGGGACTTCGCTCCGCCGTTACCACCATGGCAAGAGAGCGTACGGAGATGAATGTTTCACGCCAAAAAGCAGATGACTGACACAGCGTCGTTCTGGCTGCCTTGATATTACAACATTCCGCACCTAGTTTTGGGGGACATACGCAGGAGCTTACGACAATGAAAATTACAACCGAAACTTCATTCGCCTTATCCGCAATTGAATTATCGGTTGGTCATGTCAGCTCTTCTCATTCTGCAGAATGTTTCCCACACCACGGCTGAAGGCCGCGAACTCTTCAAATCCCTGGACCTCAGTCTTGAGCGTGGTTGTACCGGCCTTGTCGGGCGCAATGGTGTGGGCAAATCCACTCTTTTAAAACTCGTTGCGGGTGACTTTGCCCCGCAATCCGGCACGGTCAGTCGAACAGGCTCTCTTGGCCTTCTTGAACAATCTGTTCAAAACTCAGATTTCAGAACGGTTGTCGACGCGATGGGCGTTGCCGAAGCCTATCAAACGATATGGCGGATTATGGCTGGCAATGGCACGCCCGCCGACTTTGAGAAGGCGGACTGGACTCTCCAATCACGGTTGATCGAGGCATTGGCACAAGTGGGAATGCAGGAATGTGACCCGCTACGCGATCTGTCGACATTAAGTGGCGGACAAAGAACCAGAATTGCACTTGCCGCCCTGATCTTCAGCAAGCCTGATCTTATTCTGCTTGATGAGCCTACCAACAATCTTGATCGTGAGGGCAGGGAGGCCGTGACGGACTTTCTCCTCCATTGGAAAGGAGGGGCATTGGTTGTCAGCCACGACAGGCAGATACTTCGCCAGATGGACCGGATCGTCGAATTATCCGGCCTTGGCGTAAAAACATATGGCGGCAATTGGGACGATTATAAAGAACAGAAAGGCCGGGAGGTAGAAGCAGCAGAACGCGAATTGATCGTTGCCGAACGCGATGCCGCGCTGCTCTCCCGCAAGATACAGATTGCTGCAGAGCGCAAGGCCAAAAAGGATTCTGCGGGAAAACGTTCACGCGGCAAAGCGGGCCTCAGCAAGCTCATTTTGGACGCACGTGAAGATCGCGCGGAGCAAAGCTCCGGACGTGGCAAGCAATTGGCAGACAGGCAGCGTCAAAAGGCTGAACAGAAACTGCAATCGGCCGTCTCGAACATTGAGCGCCTAAAGTCACTCTCCTTCGAGATCGGGGCATCCCGCACACCGGCTGGAAAAATTGTACTTGCGTTTGATGAGGTATTCGGTGGGCCGGACATGCAGGCTCCGATAATCAACGAGCTCTCCTTTACAATAACCGGCTCCGAACGCATGGCAGTTACGGGGCCCAATGGTTCAGGCAAAACCACACTCCTTCGTCTCGCAATGGGCGAGCTTCTTCCCACAAGCGGAGGAATTCAGCGCTCCGGGCCATTCGCCATGCTGGACCAGAGTGTCAGCCTGCTTGATCCTGCAAGCACGATTTTGGAAAACTTCAAACGCCTGAATCCCGACAGTACGGACAATGATTGCCGTGCTGCATTGGCACGGTTTCTCTTCCGGGCCGATAGTGCGCTACGGCTGGCCTCCTCCTTAAGCGGGGGAGAGACACTTCGCGCCGGGCTGGCTTGTGTGTTGGGCAGTAACGCACCTCCTGATCTGCTGATTCTCGATGAGCCTACAAATCATCTTGACCTTATGTCTGTTGAAGCAATCGAAGCGGCACTGAATGCTTATGACGGTGCATTGCTTGTCGTTAGTCATGATGAAGACTTTCTGGAGGCAATTGGCATTGAAAAATGGCTAGCACTTTAGCCATTCGGCAATGCCGCGCCCTGCTGCACGGCCCGTAGCCAGGCAGGCCGTGAGCAGATATCCCCCTGTCGGCGCTTCCCAATCAAGCATTTCTCCGGCAGCGAAGAGACCGGGGATTGCTTTGAGCATGTAGTTTTCGCCAACACTGTCCCAACGAATACCGCCTGCGGAGGATATTGCCTCTGCTATCGGGCGGGGTCTTGAAACAGAGATAGGCAAATGCTTGATGAGCCGTGCGGTACTTTCAGGGTTTGTCAGATCGGTGTCGTCAGCGAAATGACGCAACAAAGCCAACTTCACGCCATCAATTCCCGCGCCCTTTCTCAGGCGGTTCGAAAAGCTTGATTTGCCGCCTTGCCGCGCCAGATCTTTGACCAAGCGTTCCAGCGTTCGGCCCGGCACAAGGTCCACCAGAAGCGCGGCTTCGCCCTGGGATGCCAGTCGCTCGCGCAGGTTCGCTGCATGCGCGTAGACGAGACTGCCCTCGATGCCGTGGCGTGTAATCACGAATTCGCCGGGAATTATACCGGCATCGGAAGTGGCTGTCACGGATTTGACGGGCGCACCGGCAAAACGTTCCCGGAACATGTCATCCCAAGCGACCTCAAAGCCGCAATTGGCCGGTTGAAAGCTAGCAACATTCACACCGGCATTTTGCAGCCATGGCAGCCAGCTGGCATCGGAGCCAAGACGCGGCCAGCTTGCACCACCAAGTGCAAGCAAAGCTGCATCCGGCTGCATCATTTTTTGACCATCCGGCGTATCAAACAGATAGTCTCTCCCAGAAAACCCGGTCCAGCGGTGGCGTGTACGAATTTTTACACCGTATGTTTCCAGCCGTTTTAACCACGCTCGCAGGAGAGGGGAAGCCTTCATCGCTGTTGGAAATACACGGCCGGATGTGCCAATGAAGGTTTCAACACCGAGCTCTTCTGCCCATGCTCGAACGGCCTGCGGACCAAAAGCGTCAAGCGCCGGGCGCAAACGATCTGACGCCGAACCAAAGCGCATCACAAATTGCCTATAGTCTTCCGCATGGGTGAGATTCAGCCCTGACTTTCCGGCCAGCAGAAACTTCCGGCTGAGCGTTGGCATGCTGTCATAGACAGTTATCGAATGACCGGAAAAAGACAGTTCCTCTGCTGCTGCCAGACCGGCGGGGCCACCCCCGATAATCGCGATCTCTTTTGGTTTCACACGCAGCCTGCTCGAGTTTGGAGAAATCAGGCGTCGAGTTCCTTTCGCCTGATGAGCTCGTCCCGTATCAGCTTCTTGGCAATTTTTCCATATGCGGACTTTGGCATTTCAGGCCAGAAAACAAGACGCTTGGGCAGTTTGTACCGCGCCATCTTGTTTCCAAGCCAATCGATAATGGCCGCGCCGTCGGGCGCCGCGCCAGCTTTTGCCACGCAGATCGCAAGCCCGACCTCGCCCCATACGGGATCGGGAATACCAATCACCGCTGCTTCGCTTATGTCCGGATGGGTGAGGATTTTTTCTTCGATCTCACGGGGATAAACATTGGAACCGCCCGAAATATACATGTCAGAGGCGCGGCCAGTGATGAAAAGAAAGCCTTCCTCGTCCAGATGACCGAGGTCGCCAGTCCGGAACCAGCCATTACGAAATGCTTTCTCATTGGCTTCGGGATTGTTGTAATAGCCCGCAAATACCGCAGGGCCTATGACGCAGATTTCGCCCGTTGCTCCGGCGCTGACTTCGTTGCCATTATCATCCTGAATGGATATCTGCATTCCGGTGCGGGCAAATCCGCAAGTACCGATTTTTGCCTGCGCGTTGTCTTCTGCAAAATGATATGCGGGCGGCAGGACGGTGATGTTTCCCGTTACTTCCCCGAGGCCGAAATATTGGACAAGGACCGGCCCCAGCGTCTTGAGTGCGTGGATCTGGTCGGTGCGATACATTGGAGCGCCAGCATAAATCACATAACGCAACGATGAATGATCATAGGTTGCGACTGACTGGTTTTCGGTCAGAATCTTGAGGATCGTCGGAACGGTGAACATGTTGCTCACCTTCCATTCTTCCACCAGTCGCCAAGCTTCCGCCGCATCGAACTTTTCCGTAGGCAGCAAAATGGTTTTCGAGCCTCGCGCCACCTGCGTGAGCTGATGGATACCGGCACCATGAGACAGAGGAGCAACGACGAGCGAAGCGTCCTTATGTGTTGTTCCCGGCATCAGGTCGCAAAGGTGATTTGTGATGACAAAAGCCATTTGCCCATGGGTTAAAATGGCGGCCTTCGGTCTGCCGGTTGTGCCGGAGGTGAAGAAAAACCAGCAGGGGTCGTCGTGATTAACCAAAGCCATTTGCGTTGTCTGGCCGGAAAATGCGTCAACCAGATCATCATACTCATCGCCGAACTTGCTCGTGCCAATACTGACGATGAATTCCAGTTCGTTGCTTGAGGCGTGGCATGCAGCGGCATGGTCGGGAAAGGCGTTAGCGCATATCATGCCCTTTGCCCCGCTGGCACTGGCAAGATAGGCTACTTCCTCCGGTGTTTGCCGGAAGTTTGCCGGTACCCATACGGCCCCAAGCCTGAAACAGGCAAACATCGATTCAAACATCTGGTTACAGTTTTGCGACTGGATGAGAATGCGATCGCCCCGCACAACGCCAAATTTGCTTTGCAAGGCTGTAGCCATCGCATTGACGCGCTGGTCAATCTGCGACCAGGTCCAGCTTTTATTTCCCCAGACAAACCCGATTTCTTTGGGAAACCGCCGCGCGGCCTCACTCAGGAAATTGGCAAGGTTCATCACCCGCTTGCTCATAGGCAAAATAGCCAGCCCCTCAGCCTGCGCCATTAATTTGCTCCCTCGACCTTTGTTCCCAGCCTTGCTGGATTGACAGGACGTTTTATCCGTCCATTCAAAGGTTGAAGATGGGCGAGCCGCGCCTCAATCTTCCTTGCCTCCACCTGCATAAGCGCGACAAGCTCGATCTGCCTGGCGGGCTGCATACGGCTATCGATGGCGGCAATGCTTAAAGCGCCCGCAGGACGCCCATCAGGATGGTGTATCGCAAGCCCGATTGCCCAGGAGTTTGCAAGGATTCGGCCCGGATTGAGCGCAAAGCCAGCTTCCCTGGTTGTCGCAACATCATCCCGGATTTGAGCGGGTCCCAGATTGGGGTATTCCGCTTGCAATACCGGATCGTTTGCTTCGAGTATGGCTTCGATTTCCTCGTCTGGCAAAGCTGATAAAATGGCCAAAGAACCGGCGCCTACGCCAAGCGGATGGCGATAGCCCGCTTGCAAGGCATGGGTGCGAATTTGGTATGTGCCTTCCTCGCGGTGCAGGCATACGGAGGACGTTTCCCGCTGAATTGAAAGGAAGCTTGTGTCTTCGCTCTTGGCGGAGAGCGTTGTCAGGCTGTCGCGGGAAATTTGGAGCAGGCCATAGCGGCGCGAAGCCAGTGTGCCAAGAATGTAAGCCTCCTCACCGAGAAAATAACGCCGGGTCATCTCGTCCTGCTCCAGCATGCCCGAACGCATCAATGCAAGCAGCAGGCGGCGCGTCGTCGGCTTGTTCAAGCCGCCTTGTTCAACAAGCTCGCTAAGGGTCGAGCCCTGGTCTCCAAAATAGCTGACGAGGCTTAGCAGACTAAGCGCCCTGTCTACGCTTTGTGCACCGCTAAGGCCGGATGTCGACGCGACACGCTGTTCCATCTTCCGTTTCCCAAAAGGTCCATAATGTGGATCAAGATTCAATCTTATAAGACAATGCCATAAAAAGGATTGCAAGACCGCTTTGTTTGTTTATGATTTTCCAGGAACGAGGAGAGAGCGCATTCTATAATATGGATCGCAGTGTCGATATGGCAATGGAGGTTGCCCTATCCGGCAGGTTCGCAGAACTGCAAGAGATACCCGGGAGGAACTTCAATGAACAATTTTTCACGTCGCCAGATCTTGCTGGCTGCTGGCTCAACACTGGTTGCCAGTCCATTTATTATGAGACGCCCGGCCATGGCTGCTGAGTTCTCTTATAAATATGCCAATAACCTGCCTGTTTCCCATCCAATGAACATTCGAGCCAAAGAAGCCGCTGACAGGATCAGGGAAGAGACAGGCGGCCGGTTTGAACTGTCGATCTTTCCCTCAAGCCAGCTCGGTTCTGACACGGATACATTGAGCCAATTGCGTTCCGGTGCGGTCGAGTTCTTCACCCTGTCTGGACTTATTCTTTCGACCCTCGTGCCCGCCGCGTCAATCAACGGTATCGGTTTTGCCTTTCCTGATAGTGCAACGGTCTGGAAGGCCATGGACGGTGAACTTGGCGCCTATGTGCGTACGCAGATCGAGAAGTCCAATCTCTTTGCCATGGACAAAATCTGGGACAATGGTTTCCGCCATATCACATCAAGCACAAAGCCAATTGTAACGCCCGACGATCTCAAGAACTTCAAGATTCGCGTACCGGTCAGCCCCTTATGGACATCTATGTTCACGGCTTTCCAGTCATCGCCAGCCAGCATTAACTTCAATGAAGTCTACTCATCGCTGCAGACAAAGGTGGTGGACGGGCAGGAAAATCCGCTCGCCATTATTTCGACTGCGAAGCTTTATGAGGTCCAGAAATACTGCTCCTTGACCAGCCATATGTGGGATGGGTTCTGGTTTCTGTCGAACCGCCGTGCCTGGGAAGCGCTTCCGGATGATATCAAGGAAATTGTTTCCAAAAACATCAATGCCGCCGGTCTGGCCGAACGCGACGATGTTGCCAAATTGACTGAGACCTTGCAGGCGGATCTCAGGTCCAAAAACCTCGAATTCAATACGCCCGATCCTGCTCCATTCCGTGAGGCATTGCGTAGCGCCGGATTCTATTCCGAGTGGAAGGGCAAATATGGCGATGAGGCTTGGGGGCTTCTGGAAAAAGTCGTCGGACAGCTGGCCTGATTGAAGAGCCGCAGACGATGGCCGGAATCAAAATAACCGAAGGCGCGGTCGCTGCAGGCGAGGAGAGTATTCTATCTCCTGCACAACGCGGCGACCAATCTTTTCTCTCAAAATGTGACCGGCTTCTCGGCCATCTGGTCGAATATCCGGTGGCTGTCCTGGTGGTTGCCGAAGTGGTCATTCTCTTCGCAGGCATCGTCGCGCGTTATGTTTTGCATCGCCCTTTGATCTGGTCAGACGAGCTGGCGTCGATCCTGTTTCTTTGGCTTGCCATGCTCGGTGCAGTGGTAGCTTTCCGGCGCGGCGAGCATATGCGCATGACTGCGCTGGTTGGCATGATGAACCCGGCAAGGCGCGCATTTTTCGACGTGGTTGCGGTGGTCGGTGCGCTGGCGTTCCTTCTGTTGATCATTTACCCGGCCTATGATTATGCCCATGAAGAAACCTATATAACCACGCCTGCGCTGGAGATTGCCAATGCATGGCGGGCGGCTGCACTGCCGGTTGGTGCAGCCCTTATGATTGTTTCATCACTGATCAAGCTTTTTCAGGTTTCCAATCTGCGCAATGTCTTTACCGCCGTGGTTCTCATCGGTGCTATTGCTTTGGTCTTGTGGCTGCTTGGTCCATCCTTGAAGACCCTTGGTAATCTCAATCTGCTGATATTCTTCGTCGGGATTGTCGCTGCGCTTGTATTAAGCGGTGTGCCGATTGCCTTCTCCTTTGGTTTGGCGACATTTGGCTATCTGTCTTTGACGACAAGTGTCCCGATGCTGGTTGTCGTAGGGCGCATGGACGAAGGCATGTCGCATCTCATTTTGCTCGCGGTTCCGCTCTTCGTTTTTTTGGGCGTGCTCATCGAAATGACCGGCATGGCGCGGGCAATGGTGCAGTTTCTCGCCAGCCTGCTTGGGCACGTGCGGGGTGGATTATCCTATGTGCTCATCGGTGCCATGTATCTCGTCTCCGGCATTTCCGGTGCGAAGGCGGCTGATATGGCTGCTGTTGCGCCCGTTCTGTTCCCGGAAATGAAAGCACGCGGCGCAAAACCGGGTGAGCTTGTTGCGCTTCTTTCTGCAACGGGAGCTCAAACCGAAACCGTACCGCCAAGTCTTGTGCTGATCACAATTGGCTCAGTGACTGGCGTTTCAATTGCCGCATTGTTTACTGGGGGATTGCTGCCCGGGGTGGTGCTTGCCATCATGCTGTGCTTTGTCGTCCGGCATCGCTACCGCAATGAGGACCTTTCCCACGTAACCAAGGCAACGGGCAGCCAGATTGGCCGCGCGTTCCTGATTGCGTTGCCGGCTCTGGCCTTGCCATTCATCATCCGCGCGGCTGTCGTGGAGGGCGTGGCGACGGCGACAGAAGTATCCACCATCGGCATTGTCTATGCTGTTCTGGCGGGCCTGCTGATTTACCGGCAGTTCGACTGGAAGCGCCTGAAGCCGATGCTCGTCGATACGGCGTCATTGTCAGGCGCGATCCTTCTTATCATCGGCGCGGCAACGGCCATGGCCTGGGCCTTGACGCAGTCAGGTTTCTCGCGTGACCTCGCTGCAGTCATGAGCGCATTGCCCGGCGGTCCCATAACATTTCTGGCGGTTTCGATTGTCGCCTTCATCATCCTTGGCAGTGTGCTTGAAGGTATTCCTGCAATCGTCCTTTTCGGCCCGCTGCTGTTTCCCATTGCGCAACAGGTTGGCGTGCACGAGGTCCATTATGCAATGGTGGTTATTCTCGCCATGGGCATTGGCCTTTTCGCGCCGCCATTTGGTGTTGGCTATTATGCCGCTTGCGCCATTGGCCGCGTCAATCCGGATGAGGGCATGAGACCGATCTGGGGTTACCTTGCCGCGCTTGTGATCGGGACTATTCTGGTTGCAGCCATACCTTGGATTTCGATTGGATTTCTTTGATGGCAGACAGACTGAAAGACAAGATCGCGATTGTTTTTGGCGCGGGTTCATCAGGCGAGGGTTGGAGCAATGGCAAAGCCACGGCTCTGGCCTATGCCCGCGAGGGCGCCACGGTTTTATGTGCCGATTTGAGCTTTGATTCTGCGAAGGAAACGGCCGAAATCATTTCGGGCGAAGGGCTGGCGGGCATCGCAATTGCGGTTGATGTCACAGATACCAGTTCTATAAACGCAGTCGTCGATACAGCCATTCGGCAATATGGCAGGATTGATATCCTTCATAACAATGTCGGCGTGGTGACGGCAGGCGGTCCGGAAGAGCTCGGCGAAGAGGCTTTCCGGGCATCACTCGATATTAATGTCGGCTCGGTTTTCCGTACGGCAAAGGCTGTCCTGCCCCATATGATGGCGAGGAAATCCGGCGCGATCATCAATATCTCGTCATTGGCCGGGATACGTTGGACTGGATATCCCTATTTCGCCTATTATACGGCCAAGGGCGCAGTCAATCAGGCTACAGTGGCACTCGCCATGCAATATGCAAAACATGGAATTCGGGCCAACTGCATAATGCCGGGACTGATAGATACGCCCCTGATCTATAAACAGATTTCAGGCAATTACGCTTCCGTTGAAGATATGGTCAATGAGAGAAACCGGCTTGTGCCCATGGGCCATATGGGAACGGCTTTTGACGTGGCCAATGCGGCGGTCTTTCTCGCATCCGACGAAGCACGGTTTATCACCGGCGTCTGCCTCCCCGTTGATGGCGGGCAAAGCTGTTCGGCGGTTGCGGGTGTCTGATCGCAGTCTGATACAACCGGGTCCGGTTGCAGCGCAGCGGTTCGAAAGCTTCGAGGGCAAGGGCCATAAGTTAGAGTTCACTCTTGCCCCTGGCCTCAGCATCAACGACGCGATTGCGCGTCCATTGCTTGCAGAAAATATCCGGGCAGCGGCGCTGGTCATTGAGGATGGCTCATTTGCCCCGCTTCACTATCTGATGCCGGCTCTATCGACCGATGGTGTTCATGCGGCATGGTATAGCGGTCAATATTCGCCGATGGGTGAAACGCAACTCGAGCGCGGCAATGTCACCTTTGGCGAACGCGATGGCGCACCATTCATTCATTGTCACGCGATCTGGAACGAGGCGGATGGCAGTCGCAATGCGGGCCACATCCTTCCGCACGAGACAATTGTCAGTCAGCCGATCCGTGCCACGGCTTGGGCTGTTGATAGTATCGCAATGGTGTCCGAGCCTGACGAAGAAACCGGCTTTACGCTGTTTCATCCCGTACCGTTGGATGAACTGAAAACGGACCAACAGGGGCCGCGCATGGTGTTTGCCCGTATTGCTCCTAATGAGGACATTATTGAATCCTTGGAAGCCATATGCCGCAAGCATGGCATCGAACATGCATTGGTTCGTGGCAGCGTTGGAAGTCTGATCGGTGCCCGCTATCTGGGTGGGAGCATTGTCGATGACATTGCCACGGAAGTGTTTGTTCTTGAGGGAATTGTGAGCGAGGGCGCCGCTGCGACCCGGCTGGAAATCGCAATGGTTGATACCCATGGAACCATTACGCGCGGCTTTCTGGAGCGTGGTGATAACCCTGTCTGCATCACATTTGAGCTATGCTTGGAAGAAATTGCCCGCCCGATGTGGTGAGGGCATGACCCTATAACGAAATTGCAATAAGTTTCGATGCTGCACCGGCAACTGGCTGGGCAACACCTATTGCTTACGCTGGATAAGGGGCGCACATTCTCCCTCCCGCTGTCTTACATAATAATAAATACGGGGACAGGACAGCTCGATTACCTAAGGAGGAATAGTGTGAACAACGTTCTTAAAAGCATGATCTTTGGAGCCTTGGTTCTGGCAACATCCACCGCCGCTCAGGCTGGCACAACGCTTGACCGCGTTATGGAAAAGAAGGCTATGGTCGTCGCTACCAACAGCAGCTGGCCGCCACAGAGCTATCTTGACGATAACAATGAAATGGTCGGTTTCGATATCGATATGGCCAAAGAAATCGGCAAGCGTCTTGGTGTGGAAGTCTCGTTTCAGACGCCGGATTGGGCAACTTTGACCGGCGGACGCTGGCAGGGACGCTATGATGTCGGCGTGGGTTCAGTGACGCCAACCAAAGCGCGTGCGCAGGTTATCGATTTCGCATCGGTCTATTATTACAGCCCCTATGTCTATGTGGTGCACAAGGACAGCAAGGCGAAGTCCGTCGATGATCTGAACGGCAAGGTAATCGGCGTTGAGACCGCGACGACCTCCGAAGATTTTATCCGCCGCCAGCTGGAGATTGACGCGCCAGGATTGCCACCTGTCGAATACAAGATCGAACCGGGCGAAATTCGCACCTTTGCCGATTCCATGCTGCCATTTGACGATTTGCGCCTCGGTGACGGCGTGCGTCTTGATGCTGTCATTGCGCCGGAACAGACAGCGCAGAACGCAGTGAAGAACGGCTATCCCGTCCGGATTCTTGAAGGTGGCTATGCTTTCCGCGAACCACTCGTGGTTATTGCAGAAAAAGGTGATCCGGAATGGACAGCAAAGGTTGGCGAAATCATCACTGCCATGCGTGCTGACGGTACGCTCGCGACCCTGACGACCAAATGGTACGGCAAGGATTATAGCGCCAACTAAGGCTGCGTAAGCTGCGCGCCGCCGAAAGGCGGCGTTGCCCCTCTGCTTCTTCGAGCAATGAGAATCCAATGAACTATATCGATACTTTTTATCGACGCACCATCGCCGATGATAAATCCTTTTCTGCCTTGTCCGGAACTGTCGAGTGCGACACCTGCATTATCGGCGGGGGGCTGGCTGGTCTGACGACCGCGCTGCAACTCGCCCGCGCGGGGCAGGCCGTTGTCGTTCTTGAAGCACAACGTATCGGGTGGGGTGCATCGGGCCGGAACGGCGGCTTCGTCAGTCCCGGTTTTGCCAATGACGGGGAAGCGATCGCACGGGCGGCAGGAGCCGAAAATGCAAAGAAATTGCATGGGCTTTCCATTGAAGGTGTGCGGTTTGTTCGCGACACCATAAACGAATTGAATATTGCATCCGCTGCGCCCGTTAATGGGATCATGAGTGTCCTGCGCTATAGCGACGAACAGGCGATGAAGCAGCGAGTCGAATATCTCCACCGGACCTTCGACTATCCAGTTGAATATATGAGCCGAGAACAGGTGCAGGCGAAACTCCGCTCGGAGCGATATTTTCAGGCATTGCGGGACCCGCAGGCCTTCCATATGCATCCCCTCAATTACCTGCGCGCCCTGGCACGGGAAATCGAGCGCCTGGGAGGCAGAATCTTTGAATCCAGTACTGCAAGCTCAACTGAATTTTCCAAGCCGGAGAAGGTTGTCAGCACTGATATGGGTAAGGTTAAAGCGCGAAATGTCGTCATCACGACCGGCGGCTATACATCCGGGCTGATCGGCAAGCTCAAGCGCAGTTATCTTCCCATTGCTACCTATGTCATGCTGTCCGAAGAGGCACCGGACCTGATCCGGACAGCTATCCAGACGACAGATGCAGTTGGCGATAATCGCAGAGCAGGGGACTATTACCGCGTTGTCGAAGGCGGCAAACGCCTGCTCTGGGGTGGGCGCATCACGACCAGAGCGGCATCCTCTGCCGCCGTTGCTGCGGAGCTCCGTAGGGAAATGGTCGGCACCTATCCGCAACTTGCCGAACTGAAAACCGAAATATCCTGGTCGGGCCTGATGTCATATGCACGTCATTTGATGCCCCAGATCGGTCAGTTGCAACAGGGCGTCTGGTACTGCACCGCCTTTGGCGGCCATGGGCTGAATACCACTGCCATGGGCGGCAAGGTGATTGCGGAAGCAGTGCTTGGACAATCGGAGCGTTACAGGCTTTTCCAGCCATTTGGCCTTGTTTGGGCCGGTGGACTGGCAGGGCTTTCCGTTGCGCAGCTGACCTATTGGAAACTGCAGGCACAGGATTGGTGGCGGGAACGTCACGCGTAAAATTACTGTTTTTGAATTGGGGGAATTGATATGATTGCCACGCTCATCCTGTCACACCCGAAAGCCGTGAAACGTGTCGGCGCTGCCCTCGCCATTCTGGTGGTTGCCGTGCTGCTCTACTGGATGGGCGTCGGTGGAGCTTGGGTTGGCAGCATATTCCCCTCGCTTCTTCCGGGCATGGAAGCGTCACCCCAAACCACGCGTGCCGTTGCCGCAATCATTTTCGCGTTGCTGATAGCCGTTAACTGGAAGCTCCTTGGACTTTTGCCGCGCACCTATCAAATCGGTGCCGTTTGGGCAGAGTTGTTTTGTTTGCTGCTTTTATTTTTCTACTCCTTTAATCTGAGTTTCTCTTTCATTGCCAAAAAGATCGGCTTTCTCATCACGCAAGGTGTCGTGACGACGCTCTATATCTCGGTCATTTCAATATTCATCGCCACCGTGATTGCACTTATCGGAGCGATCGCCAAACTTTCGAAAAACGGCGTCGTCTATGGCCTTGCCAGTTTCTACACCTCTCTGTTTCGCGGTTTGCCGCTGTTGATGCAGATTTACATTATCTATCTGGGTCTGCCCCAGGTCGGCTATGTCATCGGCGCTATTCCGGCGGGCATTCTGGCGTTGTCGCTGTGTTATGGTGCCTATATGACAGAGATTTTCCGCGCCGGTATCGAGAGTATCCCACGCGGACAAAGCGAAGGCGCAACAGCGCTCGGACTGCGACCCAACCACACGATGTTTCTGGTCATTCTACCGCAAGCCATGCGCGTAATCATTCCACCAACGGGCAACCAGTTTATCGCAATGTTGAAAGACTCCTCGCTTGTATCGGTCGTCGGTGTTTGGGAGATCATGTATCTCGCTCGCACAATGGGTCAGAAAGAGTTCCGTCACATTGAGATGCTGATCACAGCGTCGATGATCTATTGGCTCCTGTCCATTGGCCTGGAGATTATCCAAGCCCGTATCGAAGAGCGCTTCGGCAGGTCACTGAAACGCTGATGTCCTCTTTTGAAGGAAATGCCATGACACCACCCATAGTTTCCGCCGGTGAAATTGAACTGAATGGCGTCCACAAATGGTTCGGCAGTTTCCATGCGCTGGACGATATAAATCTCGTCATAGCGCCACAGGAGAAAGTCGTGATCTGCGGCCCTTCCGGCTCAGGCAAGTCGACGCTTATCCGCTGCATCAACCGTCTTGAATCGCATGAGCAAGGAAAGATTGTTGTTGGCGGAATAGAGCTGACTGAAGATGAGGACCAGATTGACGAAGTCCGCCGCGAAGTCGGCATGGTCTTCCAGCATTTCAATCTTTTCCCGCATTTGACGATCCTGCAAAACTGCATCCTTGCTCCCATGTGGGTGCGTAAAATTCCAAAGAAACAGGCCATCGAAACCGCGATGCATTTTCTGGATCGGGTGCGTATCCCTGAACAGGCAGGCAAGTTTCCGGCACAGCTTTCAGGTGGACAACAGCAGCGAGTTGCGATTGCCCGCGCGCTCTGCATGACGCCGAAGGTCATGCTCTTCGACGAGCCAACATCGGCGCTCGATCCGGAGATGGTCAAGGAAGTGCTCGATACAATGGTCTCTCTTGCAAAAGAAGGAATGACGATGGTCTGCGTCACCCATGAGATGGGATTTGCCAAACAGGTCGCAGACCGTGTCATATTCATGGATCGCGGACGGATCGTTGAAGAGGGCAAACCGCTCGAATTCTTCGACAATCCTCAAAACGAGCGAAGCAAATTATTCTTGAGCCAGATATTGCATTGAGGTCGAATTCTTACGCGAGATAAATCACGCAGGCGATGATGGCAATGAGCGCCGTTAAGACGGCCGCTGCGACGTATCGCGACTTGGCGGATGGGGCCGGTTTGGCTTCCGCGTTCTGTATGGCGGGTGCTATGTTGGAACGGATGTCCACCGATGAAGATTTGTCAGGCCGCAACGAAGTCTGGGGTGGAGCGGCAAGAGGTTTCTGATCGATTGATTTCGAACTGGCACCCAGCTCTACCGAATTTGGCCTTTGCTTGTCGTCGAGAATTTCGTGTTTGCGTTGGCGTGTGGCACCGTCCGCCGCGCGTTCGAATTTTCGCATGGCATTTTCATCATTCCAATTGCTTTCGAGCGCCTGCTGCGATCCCGCATTGTTGATGGACTGAACCAAGAAACCGTCCTTTCTGGATAGTTATGGCTGAACGTCTTACCTCTGCTGTTGGAATGATGACGAGAACCTGTCTGATTGGCAAATATATTTTGTCAGGCCGTCAATTCTAATTTGCCCTATGTCATAAAACTGTGAGGCACATCTTCCATGTTTCTCCTGCCGTTGCCGGTGAGTCCCACGCGTTCTTTCGCGTAGCAGCAACATTCCGATTTCCCGATCAGGCAGGAGAACGCGATGTCTTTTCGTATAGATGTAGATGGTAAGAACCGCTTTGATGCCAATGGCAACAAGATACCGCTGACCTCTACGCAACAACAGCAACTCTTCGTGGAGCAAATCAGGCAGGCTGTGCGCGAACGTGCGCAGGCAGGCGGGCCAAGCTCATTCGACCCCGATAAAGAAAAGCTGATCGTGGTTCAGCCGGGTGATAGTCTTTGGGAAATCGCCAAGGATAACAATGTGCGGTTTGGCGACGTAGTTGAGGCAAACAAGGGACTTCACGACAATCAAGTCGATTTGGTCAATCCGAATGACATCATCATTATTCCTCATATTGCGCCGGATCTGGCTGCGGACACTGTCAAGGACAGCAAGGGCGTACCGGCGGGCGAGGCTGCTTTCAAGAACGAGCTTTATGAGCGCGGAAATAATCTTCAATATGCAGATGATCCATCCAAGACCGATTTTCCTGGTGAAACCAAAGGCATACAGCAGGATGTAGGGGCCTATCTCGATGGGCTTCCGGCAGCTGAACGGCAGGCCGCCGTTTCCAGGCTCATTGGAAACAAAAGCGATTGGCAGGATGCAAGTCCGGCGCTGAGCGCGATAGAAGCCGCTGCCACAGAGAGGCAGTTGATCGCCGATCCTCAGGAAGCCTTTGCAAAGGAAATCTATGCGACAGGCAACAAGCTGCAATATTCCGATAATCCAAACACTGACTATAAGGCCGGAACCGCAAATATTGCAGCGGATGTAAAGGACTATCTTCAAGACATTCCGGAAGGCGAGCGCACCAAATCCCTTCAGGCGCTTTACGATCACGACTGGACCGATGCGGGACCGTCGCAAGTCGCGCTGGAAAACACGGCCAAAGAGCTTGGCATAACACTGCGTCCTTCGACCCATAATGGACCCGAAATCGAGTCCCAGGCACGGCGGATTATTGACGATGCGAAGGCTGCGGGCAAACCGGATGAAGCGTTCAATGCGTTAAATGCCGCCTATGGCAAAGCGCCGGCAGAAGTGCAGGCTGCAATTGACGGCAATGCCGATGCCAAAGGGCTCATAAGCAATGCTGCGACTTGGGCGACAGAGAGGCTCAAGGATTATGATCCTGAAAAGGCGATCAGCGATCAAGGCGATAGCGCGGAATCCATGCGCAAACTGGAAGCCTTGACCAAAAATGCGGATCCACAGCTGGCAGCGCAATTGATGCTTGATGCTTTGCCGACGATAGAGGCTGCAAACGCACGCAAGCAGGAGAAGATTGGTGGTGACCTCATTGGCCTGGAGGGGCAGCAAAATCTCAATATGATTCTTGGTCGAATCGGTGACACGCCAAAAGGCCAGATCGTCATCGACCACTTTATAGACATGGATGTTGGAAACCCCACATCGATGCGTATGGCGATCATTTCAGGCTCAGGCCTTGATTTTCCGATTGAACGAGCTGCGACGTCTCCCTCAAGTGCCTATCTGGAGAACACGATCCTCCCGAGTGTCGTTGAATTCTCCAAAGGTTCTGTGAATGGCAGTGTCGACAAATACTCCGCCCATATGCAGGAGCTCCAATGGCTGATCGCAAATCACGGCGCCATAATGACGCCGGAACAGCTTGAGAAAGCTATTACGGATTATGAAGCGGAGAAGGGTCAGCGCTGGACAGATCAGAAGCTGGCGCTGGAAAATGATGTTGCCGCAAAGGGCAATCAACTTCTCAATCAGATAAGCCAATTGGGAAATCTGCCGCCGGAGCTGTCTGCTCAACAGGGCGCTGCCGATGAAAAAATCAAGGAAATCCTTTCCGACGACAAATCAGTCATGGCTATGCAGGTCGCGCTGAAGAATGATCCGGCGCTACTGGATAAACCTGCTGTTGTTTCCCTGTTATCCCATCAGGCACGCTTGACGGATCGTGGCCGGAAACTTGCAGAAGAAGCAATGACGCAGATCGTGCGCCGGACGGTCTTGCCGTCATTCGGGAATCTCAATCCGAACGACCCTGCCAGCATTGAGCGAGCCAAGGCTGGCATAGCCTCTTTGCACAATTCTCCTGCTGCTAAATTGCTTGGCATACCCGACGATGAATTCAAGAAAGCACTGAGCGCAGTCGAGGAAGCACTTCCGGCAGCGGGTGATACTGAAGCCCAAATGGTCCAGAAGTTGAAAAACCTCGACGCCAGGTTGACTGACACAAATGATGGCATGAAGTCGTTCAAGAATACGACAGTTCCCGGCCAGATGTTGCGCTTGATTGGACTGGCCGCCGTGGGCGTGGGGTTGGCCTCGACATTGAGTCGAACGGGTGAGGACCCATTGATGAAGTTCAAGGTCTTCATCGATGCTGCCGGTGTGGGGCAGCGCACGATCGAATTGCTCAATGGCTTTCAGCAGATCAACCCGGATTCAATGGCCGTGAAGCATTTCGGCAGCAGCAGCACGACCGCCGCAAAGTGGTTGGGGTCGGTTGGTGCAAGCTTCGATCTGGTGCTGGCGACGCGCTCCTATATGGGTGGTGACTGGCAGATGGGTACGCTGCAGGCCGCTGCTGGTGCAGGTGGTATACTCGCCGCTTTCGGGACTGGATCTATGGCAGGCCCGGTTGGTCTGGTCATTGTAGGAGCTGCGGTCATTGGCCAGATGCTTCTTACGAATACCCGCCAGTCGAATATCTATATGACAGACACCTCCATGCGGTTTTTGCAGCACGCCCAATTATCGCAAGAAACCGCGAAGACACTGGTTGATCAGAGCGGCGAAGGGTTCAGTCCTGTTCCATTGCTTGTGAAATATGCAGAGCTGAAGGGCTACAAGCTTGATCAGCCCGCAGACCTTCAAAGCTTCGTCAACTGGCTCAATGCCATACCGCAAGACAAGCTCGCTACACTGCGTGATAATCTGCATCATACGCTTGATGGTCTGAATGGGGACGTTTCCCGCTTTCCCGCCACCGCGGAAGGGGATGCAAACTACACTGATCCGCAAAAGCTCAATCACCGCACACAAAGCGCCTCAGGCAAAGCAGCGGTGACGCTTCCAAGTCTTGCCGACAAGATCAATGACGGTGATGCGAGCCCTCAATCCGTAGCGCAGATTGATGCCACCCTCCGGCAGCTTGGCATATCCGTGGCCTGAGGCTATGAGCCTCAGGGTGCTTTTTGGGGTACGCCATCCACGAGCGAACGCATGATGTCCGAGGTTCCCCGGAGGTCCTTTAACTCTGACATCATGTAGGGCACCAGATAGGAAATGTAGAGCACCATCAGCACGGCAAAAAGCAGGTTCTTGATGGCAAGCGACAGATCGAAAACATGCAGCTGCGGCGACATGCGCGAAAGATAGGCCAGCATCAAATCAGTCAAGAGCAGGGCAAGAACGATAGGTGCAATCAAAATGACAGCGATTTGCATGATGCGGTCCAGAACCCCGAGCAGGGCGGGAATGGCATTCACGTTGATCACCGGGGCGAATTTGACCGCGGGCCACAATTCATAGCTTTTATAGAAGCCATCGACGAGCAGCAGAAACCCGCCTGACATAAAGAACAGCGCGAGCAGGGCAAAGACAAGAAGGGTTCCGGCAATGCTGGTTTCGCTCACTTGCAAAGGGTCGATCAACTGTGCCGATGTCGAGCCACGTTGCAAATCGACCAGATCGCCTGCAACCTCTGCGCCCCAGAACGGGATGCCGAAGGCGATGCCGATGATCATGCCGACAATCAGTTCTTTAACGAGCAGACCGGTAATAAGCAGGCTGCCGAGCTGCCCTTCGGCAAGAATTCCATTCAGCACCCCGGGGACAGCCGGAATACAGATCGCCACCGCAACGCTGGAGCGGATCATTCCAGTCAGTCCCAGCCGGATGAAGGCGGGCGTGACCATGATCATGCCCAGCGCGCGGGCAACGCTTATGGCCATTGCAACGAGCAAGGGATAGGCGAGGGCAAGGAAGGACGATGTGCTGGAGATAGCGTCCATATTCCGCTAACGCGTCATTGCCGGAAAACTGTCAAGCACATGACTTGCCAGATTGGCGACCTGCACGGCAAGTGTCGGCCCAAGCACAATGAGGGTAAGCATGACGGCAACAAGTTTCACCGCCTGTGGCAATGTCTGATCCTGAATCTGTGTCAGCGCCTGTATCAGGCCCACACTGATGCCAATGATAATGGCGATCCCCAATGCTGGTGCCGAAGCAAGCAGAACCGTCAAAAGCGCATTCTGCATCTGTGCAAGAAAAGCGGTCTGACCCACAGCTACGTGCCTCCATAACTTAGTATGAGACCATGCATCAGGCGGGACCAGCCATCGACTGCCACAAAGAGAAAGATCTTCAAAGGTATCGAGATCAGGGTCGGCGACACCATCATCATGCCCATCGCCATCAACACGTTCGAGACGATCAGATCGATGACCAGAAACGGCAGATAAAGCAGGAAGCCGATCTCGAATGCGCGAGTGAGTTCCGAGCTTACGAACGCCGGAATGAGCACAAGCAGACTGTCCGGCTTGAGGTCAGCGCGCGCTTCAGGCGACCACACATTCTCGGTTGCCTGCAGGAAGAACTGACGCTCGTTTTCATTGGTGAACTTGGAAAGATGAGCTTGCAAGGGCGGTCGCAGGGCTTCTGCGGCGGCCCTCATACTATCCATTGATTGCGTGTCGACCTGCTGGGCTTCCAGAATGCGATACATCTCGCCCACGAGCGGCGTCGTTACATATACGGTCAGGATCAGCGCAATGCCGTACAGGACCAGATTGGGTGGCGATTGCTGGATACCCAAGGCGTTGCGAATGAGAAACAGCACGATGGAGATCTTGAGAAACCCCGTCATTGTCACCACGGCAAGCGGGATCAGCCCGATAACCGAGACAACAATGATGATCGGTATGAGATTGGTCTGATACTCACCCAAGCCGGACGACCCTTACGCCCAGTCCAGCGCCGATCTTCACCAGTTCGCCGCTGCCAACCAGACGGCCATTGGCCAATATGTTCACGGCATTTGAAGTGCTGGCGGCAGCGGGCAGGACACTGCCTTCACCGAGCTTGCGAATTTCACTCAAAGGCAGTTCGCAGCGACCGATTTCAAAGGCCAGCTCTACCGGGAGGTCGTCAACTTGTTCGAATCCTGCCGATCCGGAAGGGTTGGTATAAGATTGCGACATGGTGGAAGTCTCCCCATTCTTTGCGGGCAGGCTCCACCCGCTGGTAAGTCTGTGTGTCTGTCCGTCCGGTGTAATTGAAGCAGTGAACCGTCCCGAAAGAATGGCGATGGGATCGGCCTCCGATGATTCCCTGCGCAGGATCACATCACCGGCTTTAAGACCGCGCAATTCTGCCATCGTCAGGACCTGCGTTCCGGCGCAAAGCTGCACCGGAAATTCGATACGCGACAGCAGTTCCGTCGCCTCGGGAGCATGAGTTTGCTTGATCGCACTGCCAAGAAGCTTTGCGGAATCACGCGTCAGGTGCAATTCAGCATTACGCGGGTAATCGTCGAAATCGAGAACCCACGGCAAGATGATGTCGTAATCCGCGACCTCCTCCTGATCGCCGAAACGAATGGGATATCCGATAATCTCCTCAAGCCGGTCCAATTGTTCCGAAAGAACATGTTCGATCAGGATGGTACGCTGGCGTGGCTCAAGACCGGCGATCATTTTGGTGATGCCGAATCCCTGAACAAGACGCTCAAGCGTGCCTGCCGACAATACCAGTTTACAGGCCCATGGCCCTATGGCGACCGGCACCGTAACTGGATTGAGAAGGAGCGAAGCATTGTCGGCCAGATACATGCCGATTTCAGGCCCGCTCCTGGTCAACTGTACGGAAATGGGCTTCCTCGGAAACATATTCAAAATGGCAATATGATCCGGGTTGACTGAAGGTAGCCAGTCAAGGGGCTCCTTTGCGTCCAGGGGCCGGGTTTTTGAGAATGTTTGCGTCTCTGCGAGCATGTTCATCCTCAAAGTCCCTTGTGAACTGATGATGCGGGCCTCTGCTGGTCCTCATCCTCCAGTTCCGTCATCAAACCGGCCCGTTTGTCCTTTTTGACGCCCTGTTTCTCGAGAAGAAGCTCGAGCTTGTCATGCTGCCGGAGCCTGGAAAGATGTTCGGCGGCTTTTTCGCGGGCTTTATCTGCTTCTTCAACCAGTTTGACCTTTGCCTGCGCCTCCATCTGCTGGAGATGGGCAGCCTGATAGGTCAATGCGGACAGAGCGTCCTGATAATCATCAAGTGCCTGACGGCCGAGCAAACCGCCGGACATTTGGTCATACATTGCCGTTTCGCGGCTGAGGCGACTTTCATCATTCTGGATGATGCGCTCTGCTGCCGCGTCCACGGCCATTGATGCAGTTCTCTCGGCATTTTGCTGACGAATGGAGGCCTCTTCGGCAAGTCTTGTGCGCAATTTGCGCAGCTCCATGAGCTTTTTCAGGTTCTTTTCCTGGCTCATGCGAGAAGTCCCTGCAATTGCAGTTCAGTCTCGGCAAGTCCGAAATGTTCGTCGCTGCCTTGCCGGAGAAATTGCTCGATCTGCGCATGGCGGTCCAGCGCTGCGTCCGAGCGCGGGTCTGCTCCGCGCTTATATTCCCCGACGCGCAACAGCAGTTCTATATCTTCATAGCGCGCCATGAGATCGCGGACTTGTGCTGCGTTGGCACGGTGGGTTTTACTGGCAACCGCATCCATCAGGCGGCTGCGGCTTCGCAAAACATCAATGGCAGGAAAATGATTGCGTTGGGCAAGTTCACTGCTCAGAACAATATGTCCGTCAAGAATAGCCTTTGTTTCTTCGGCCACAGGATCAAGTGTTCCGTCGCCTTCGGTGAGCACCGTATAAAGGCCGGTAATGGATCCACCAAGGCCCGGCCCGGCGCGCTCAAGCAAGCGCGGTAATGCTGCAAACAGGGAAGGCGGAAAACCTCGCCGCGTCGGTGGCTCGCCTGCCGCAAGGCCGATCTCGCGCTGCGCACGGGCAAAGCGGGTCACGCTGTCCATCAGCAGCAACACATGCTGGCCCTGATCTCTGAAATATTCAGCGATTGCCGTGGCGCCATAGGCTGCTTTGACCCGCTCGATGGCAGGACGATCAGAGGTTGCAACAACAACAACGGAACGTTTCCGGCCTTCTTCGCCGAGCTGAATATCGATAAATTCCCGCACCTCGCGTCCGCGTTCGCCGATCAGCGCGATCACGATAACGTCTGCCTGTGTGCCGCGTACAATGCTGGAAAGCAGCGATGATTTACCGACGCCAGCTTCACCGAATATGCCGATGCGCTGCCCGCGTGCCACTGTAAGAAGACCATCAATAGCCTTCACACCCAGCTGCAGCGGATATTGGATTAGGTCGCGTTGCAATGGCTGGAGAGGAACATTGTGCGTGGGATAATAAGTGCCGGTATGCAGGGCTGTGGGCAGGCCCGTGCGGCTGAGAACTTCACCAAGCGGATTGAGAACGCAGCCCAGCAATTCCGGTCCTACCGGAATCTGCAATGTATGGCCGGTGGGTATCACCTCCGCCCGTGTCGACATGCCGTCGAGATCGCCGATTGGCGTGAGAACGGCCTCCTCGTCATGAAAGCCAACCACTTCGGCGGGGACGATTTTTCCCGACACGGGGTCACGCAGATGGCAATATTCACCAATGCGCACCATCGAAACCGTTGCATGCACGATAATGCCGGTAATCTTGCGAATACGGCCCCGGACAGGGCGCGTATCAGCCTTGGCCGCGCTGTCCTGCAGCCGGCCCATGAGTTGGCTGAGATCGGGCGGATTGAACTCTCGTTTCATTCCGCCGCTCCCTCCTGTCGCCGGGGTGCGACAAGGGCCTCACGAATGGCGGCAAGTTGCGTTTCCAGTCCCGCATCAACAACTGCTATCGCATTTGAAAGCACACATTTGGTGCCGCTCAAACGGGGGTCGGGAAGAACCGTGATGTTCAGCGAAGGATTGACATAGTCAGAGGCGATCCGCCGGGCTACGTCTTCGGCAATGTCCGGAGCGACAGTTATCGTGATGTCCCGCTCACGTTGAAATCCCTGCAATGCATGTTGTGCAAGTTTTGCAACCAGTTCCGCATCGTCGAACTTGCCGAAAATCCTTGAGATGATGGAAAGGCTGAGGTCAACAAGCTGCCGGTCAAGCCCGGCAACATAATCATTGACGCGGGCAGTTGTTGTCGTCAGCAAGGCCGAAGCCTCAAGCGCCCCTTGCTGGAATCCCGCCTGATAACCCTCCTTGCGGCTTGTCTCTTGAATCCCATGGATCTTTTCCATCTGGGCAATAGCTTCGGCTCTGGTCGCTTCGACAAAAGCAAAGCCGTCGATCCAGTGCTTAACATCCTGCTCGCGAATAATCTTTGATCCGGGCATCGTCGGCAACTGGCTCATCACACTGCCTCTTGTGCGGGTGAAGAGTCTGGATTTACCGCAAGCCTTCGCATGATCGCTGCGCCAAGGGCACGCTGTTTTGCGTCCGGAAATGGGATGAGAGAACGGTCATTGGCATGTTTCAGGCGGGCCCATGCGCCGATCGCCGCCGGCAGTGCTGCATGCCAGCTCGCAAGGCATCGATAACCATCGGCCTCAAGATTGGCTTCCAAAGCATCGAGGCTGTCCGGGGAAGGCAGGTTGCCTGCCAGATCGCGGTTGGCAAGCGCTGCCTGAAACGCGACCTCACCGATGCGCCGCTTTATCTCGGTTACCTCATTGGTGCGGATTTCGCTGGCCAGAAATTGTGCCCATAAGACTGCACCGGCAAGAGGGATCAAAGCCGCAATTTGATCGGCCCGGATAGAAATCAGATGAACGTCAGCCGGGTCAATGCTCATCGGCGCTGGCAATTCCGGCAATGCGAAACGATCCATCAGCAGTGATGTCAGCTGCCTCTGTACCCTTCTCGATGCCTGAAGTTGCGCCGCTACGTCTGATGAAATCACACCGTCATAGCAGGCGACAATACGCTCTGGGTGGACGAGCTTCGCGGGAGTTGAAATAAGACTGTTCCAATCCGGCTGTCCGGATGGAGCGCTTGCTGCTTCGTTGGCCGAACCCAGACCCTCGCTCACTTGGCGGGTCCCACAGGTACAAGCGGATAGACCCGTCTGCGCTTCTTTTGCCAGAACAGGTAGCCGAGCGCTCCGCCAAGACCGAGGACCGCGATGAGCAAGAGACCGAAAAGCCATTTGGCTTTCGCGGCGCTGGCCGGGAGCATCCATATGCCGAGGAATGATGTGAGTTCAGTATTGGTGCCTATAGTGGGACTTGTCATTGCGACCACAGGTATGACGGACACTTTTTCATAGGTAAGTCCGGCAATACCATTTGCCACAAGGGTTTTGATCTGCGGTATCAGCGTATTGATATCCAGATTGGGTTCGTGCCGGATAAAAACCGAGGCTGAAGCGGGAACTGCATTGCGTTGCAGCGGATCATTATCCGGCAGAACCACATGGACCCGGGCGGAAACAACTCCATCAATCTCCGACACAGTGCGGGATAGTTCCTCGCTCAGCGCAAAGATCATCTGCGCTCTTTCCTGGACAGGAGAGGCGACGAGTCCTTCCTGTTTAAAGACGCTGCCCATCGTCGCAAATTGCGTTTTGGGGAGACCGGCCTCGTTGAGAACTGAAACTGCCTGCGCGAACTGGTCTTCATCGACCGTCACAGAAAGCTTGCCATTCTTTTGCAGAACGCGGCCTGCGGGGATGCCCTTCTGGAGCAGGGCGGCAACCATGGCATTAGCCTCCCGCTCTTCGAGATTGGTATAAAGATCCTCTTTACATGCCTGCAGGGCGAGACAAGTCATCGCCACGATCAGGCATCGTTGTACCGGGCTAATCTCCATGCGAAGCTTACTGACCTTTGACAAGTGTATTTGCTGCGCCTGTTATTTGCGTTGTTCCACGCACGACCATCTGTGTTTCAATCGAATGATCGAACACAGTGCCCAATTCCTGTACGACACGGGCAATGGCATCGCCTTCCACCTTGGCGGATTTTTCGCCATTGCTTCCCGTGCTGGTGAAGGATTGCAGCGAGGTGCCCTTATCCGTTTCATTTGTGCGATTGACGAATTTCCCGCTGCGCTCGACAAACCCTTTCAGGTCCTCAACCAGTGAGCGCCCGAGGTCGGCCGGACTTGCACCCTGTGGCAGCGTCTGGATATTGCGGGACATATGCTCGAAAAGATTTTGCGAAGCGACAGATTGGGTCGCTGTCGCATCTGCCGGCACTGTTGCGGCTACGGCTGCCGAGACTGCTGTCATAACAAATTCTCCATCTGATCCGGACTTTCAGCGATAGGGCTCATTCGTCCTCGGACATGGCTTCATTCAACATTTCATTGGCGATTTTCATCATTTCCTGGCCGATCAGCGAGGTGCCGCCACTCATCACAGCTTGATTCAGCGCTTCTTCAAATTGCTGCTGTTGTTCCGAAGGTGTCGGCTGATTGGCTGGCTGCTGCGTAACATTGGAAATCTGTGGGGTAGCCATTACTGCTCTCCTGTCTGCTGTTCGGCACCCGCTGATATTTGTCGGCGCGCGCTGTTCTGTCCTGTATTTCGCGGTTCGGATTGGGCAACTTCTTCTACGACTTCGTTTTTCTGTCCGCCGCGGAACACGCGTACGCGAGGATCGTCCGCTGTGGCTTGGGGTGGTGGCTGAACTGTCGAAACGACCTGCTGAACCATGGCGATAAAAGCGGGAGGGCCGGAAACGCGCAGCGCCGGGGCGTTCGGGGTGGACTTGATGGAGAAGCGATCATCCATGAGATCAAGACGCTGAACCTCATCAACAACCATCCCGCCATTTGCCCGGCCAAGGTCGATAATCTGGGTGGCGAATTCTTCGTTGGAATTCATGTGAAGTATTGATCCGTCATAGTACCAGATCAATCCGTTTGCTTCGGCCAGGCGTGTCAGGAAAGCGCCGGCTGTATCGGCGCGCACTTCACCTCGCACCTGACCGCGTATCTTGTCCGAAAGCGCAACGGGAACACCGAGGTTGCGGCCAAATTCTTTCAGCGCGTCGCGAATATCCTGATTGATCAGTACATAGGAATATCGCTTGCCGAACCATTCGGGTGCCGCTGCAAATGCCAAACCGCAGGACGTAAAAACGAGGCCTGCTGTGGCAATCGACACAACGAGCCTTCGCATATGCCCAACGGTCATCGGAAAAGTCATGCGAAAGCACCCTCTAATGCGAAGTGTCACATTTACCTCTATAACAGCAATGAATCAGATGCAACGCAACTATAAACTAAATGTAGTTTGACCCTACTGACATTTTTTGTCAGTAGTAACACCATGTATTGCAAATAGTTCAAATTTTGAATTAGTTTTGATCTTGCGGTGCAAAAAATTGTACTGATACGATTCCGAGATCAACTATCGTTACGTTTTGTAATATGAACTGAACTTTGTTAAATTGCCTTCTCTATTTTTTCATACTATCACCGATTACTAGCCAGTTCGCTTAGTCTTATGCCCCGGCTGGCGCCGAGACAGTATAATTCGGTTTGGATTTCTATAGATGAGTGTCAATCTCAAGGAGAAATAGCATGGCTGTTCAAGGTGTTGGTGGAGCGACGGGCTCGGATGCTTCAATCGGAAAGATGGAAGCAGCTTTTGACAAGGCGATCGAAAAGTCCGCAAAAATCACCGAAATCACGACTGAAAAGAAGGTCGCACTTGATGCTGCCAAGCAGCGTCCAAACAACTGATTTTTAAAATTTGCGCAGGTGGCAAATGTGTCATCTGCGCAAATTTCTATTGCCGGTCGGGCGCCTTTTGCCAGTTTGAGCCCGATGTAAAGACGCATGCGAATACTTCAAATACTTTACAAACGAGGCAAACGTCATGGGCTCCATTGTTCGATTTCAAGAACCAAAACCAGCATTGTTACTCCGGGTAACGGCGGGTGTTCATGATGGCGTACTGCTCCCGCTGGAAGGCAATGCCTATCGCCTGGGATCAGCGGCAGATTGTGACCTGACGCTTAGCGACCGCGATGTCGGTGCTCATCACATGACGCTCCAGCTTCAAGGTTCGAATGTACTGATCGAGGCCATTGACGGCGATGTCGTCATTGATGATGACACGCTTGTGCCGGCTGGCCATGGCGTGCGTTCTCCCTTGCCTTTCGAATTTCAGATCGGTGGCGCAACGATCGAACTGTCCTCACCCGTGCCTGAAGGCGATGCATTGCGGAAAATGCCAAGAGCCAGCTGGATCGCCATTGGCGGCGGCGCGCTGACGCTTTTGACGATTGCTGCCGTCCAGGCAGGGGTCGGTGATTTCCTTGGTTCGAACAATGCTGCTGTTGCCCATCTTTCGGCCAAACATGGTCAAGTTATCGAGAGCGTTCATGCTCCTGCTGCTGATGAGCCGGTGGCGGCGTCGCTCAAGACCAGACTTGCAGAAAATGGCCTTTCCGGTCTCAAAGTTGATGCGGACGGGACGCGTTTGACAGTGTCGGGCGAGTTGACCGCAGACGAGAACAAGGCCTGGGCCAATATCCAGAACTGGTTCGATCGCACCTACGGCGGAACCTATGTGCTGACCAGCATGGTCGGGGCTATGGCGCCCAAAGTGCAACCCAAATTCAATTTGCAGGCTGTGTGGTTCGGGGATGCGCCCTACGCCATCAGTTCAGATGGAACGCGGCTCTATAAGGGAGCTGCGCTCGAAGATGGCTGGATCATCAAGGACATTCGTGACGGACGCCTGACCGCGGCCCGTCAGGGCGAAGAGTTTGTCCTGACGTTCTAGAGTTCTGCCTGAATGCGCATAACCCCAGGAATTGTAAATGATTTTTGGAAGGACTTATGCGCCGGATAAATAATTGCTGCGTCTTTTGTATGTGGAGACAAAACGCAGTGATGGGGGATGCGAATGGCACTTGACGTTCGTCGGCAGGAAGATCGGATTCGGGCGCAGCTCGGGTCAGTTTCCGCACGTCCCGATGCCACGAGGGTCGAGCAGGCACAATCCAAAGCATTCGACGCATCCCTGGCTCGCTCCGAGCAGGCAGCGCGGCGCGCCAAAGAACCATTCATCGGCCAGATAGGACGGCTGCGAAAGCCGAAACTGGCAAATCCCGGCGTGTTCGATCTGGCGCGATCGCAGGAGATTCTGGACTATCTCATCAATGATCTGCTGCCGGAGCTGGATATTGACGAGGAAATCGCTGCCATCACCGCATCAATGCTGACGGAAGAGATAGAGAGCAGGCGTGAATTGCAGGAACGGCTCAGTCTTGCGCAAAATCAGGCATTGGGCCAGTGACTCAGCAGCGCCGGGACAGTGTCGAATTTCTTCATGGGCTCGGTTATCTCTATTGCAGGGCGGGGCAGCCCGAACGCGGATTGGTGTTTCTGCTGCTGGCCGCAAAGATTGCCCCGCATGAAACGTCAATCCTCAAATCCCTGGCGGCGGTCTTTGTCGAAACCGAATCCGCCACGCGCGCGCTGACTGCCATTGATCGAATCGAAGATATTGAAGGTACAGTTGCCCCTGGTCTTTCCCTTCTCAAAAGCAGGGCGCAGTGGCTTCGCGGCGAACATGACCGGGCCCGCGAGACGTTTCAGGATTATGTAGAACGAAGGCGGTCGGCATGAATATTCTCGCCTCGCTCAATCGCTTTGCGCGGGTGGCCTCCAGGCGCTCGGACATTGTCATTGCGGCTTTCATGCTGATTGCCATCATCATGATGATCATTCCGCTGCCGACATTTCTTGTCGACATGTTGATTGGTATGAACATCGCTTTCAGCCTGCTTATCTTTGTTGTGGCCTTCTATATCTCGAAGCCCGTGCAGTTTTCGGCTTTGCCGTCAATTATCCTGCTTGGCACGCTTTTTCGTCTTTCGCTTTCGATTACCACGACGCGTTTGATTCTGCTTCAGGCCGATGCCGGCCAGATCGTTGCCGCCTTTGGTGATTTCGTTGTGGGCGGCGAGGTCGTGATCGGTCTTGTTGTCTTCCTGATCATCACCATTGCCCAGTTTGTCGTGATTACAAAAGGCGCCGAGCGCGTGGCCGAAGTCGGTGCGCGCTTTGCTCTTGATGCCATGCCCGGCAAACAGATGAGCATTGATAGCGAGGCGCGCAGCGGCGATATAGATCAGGCCGAGGCAAAGCGCAGGCGTCAGGGTCTCGAGCGCGAGAGCCAGTTCTATGGCTCCATGGACGGCGCCATGAAATTCGTCAAAGGCGACGCAGTTGCCGGGTTGATCATCATTGCGATCAATCTCATCGGCGGCCTTGCCATCGGTACATTGCAACATGGCCTGCCGTTCGGCGAGGCAGCGCATACCTATTCGCTGCTGACTGTCGGCGATGGTTTGATTTCGCAAATACCGGCGCTGATGATGGCGGTCGCCGCAGGCATGGTGGTGACCCGGGTAACCTCTGACCGGGACGAGGATCTGGGCAGCGAGATCATTGGCCAGCTGGGTGCAAACCATCGTGCTCTTGCCCTGGCGGCGGTTATTCTTTTCGGCTTTGGCGTCGTTCCGGGGTTCCCGACCTTCGTGTTCTGGACACTCTCGGCACTGGCAGGCGGACTTGCCTATGTCGTGCACAAGAGGGCTGGCGGCCAGGATAGCGATGACGACAATGCCGGCAATGTCGTTCAGATCGGCAATATAACCAGGCCGCTACTGACACTGGCAGACGGGCAAACAGGACTTCTGCCCGGTTCGCAGCGCCTGGTCCTTTGCCTTGGTTCGCATCTGGCGGAGACTGCGGCGCTTCCGGTATTGCAAGAGAACATTGAACAGGTCCGCGCCAACGTCCTTACCGATATCGGTGTGCGTGTTCCGCAGATCGGCATTCGCACCGATCCGACGCTGGAACCTGACCAGTTCCGCATCGATCTTGAAGGCGTTCCGGTGACGGACGGAATAATCTTTATCGATCAGATTCTGGTGACGGATGAAACAGTTCATCTCGAACTCATGTCCATCCCCTATCAGGTGCGCCCCGTTCTTATTGGACGGAACGATTCCGTATGGGTTATGCAAAACCACAGGCAGACATTGGAAGATGCCGGCATAACATTCCATGAGCCCGTTGCGGTTTTGATGGAGGTTCTGACCCGCTCTGTGCGCCGTTATGCATCCGACTTCATTGATGTGCAGGAGGTTCGTTTTCTCCTGTCGCAGGTTGAGGAGGATTACGGCGATCTGGTCAAGGAAGCCGTAGGCGTTTCATCTCTGCAGAAAATCTCCGAGGTTCTTCGCAGGCTGGTTGAAGAGGATATCCCGATCACCAATCTGCGTGTTATTCTGCAGGCCATCGTCGAATGGGGGCCGCAGATCCAAAGCCCCTATGTGCTGGCCGAGTATGCGCGTATCGGATTGGCAAGGCAGATTTGCCACCGGCATTCGGAAATGAACCGGATCGTTTCTGCCTATCTGCTGACGCGGGAAACCGAAGATGCAGTCCGTGCCAGCGTGAATCAGGGGCCGGGCAACCCTTCGATCAATATTCCCGAAGATATATCCCGTCCCATCATCGAGCAGCTGAAAAGCCGGTTCAATGGCAGGGATACGGATATCGTCAGAACAGTGCTGACAACAATGGATATTCGCCGTCCTATCAGAAATCTCCTGATACGAAACGATATCAATCTGCCGGTTCTTTCCTACCAGGAAATCTCGCCGGAATTCAGTGTGCAGTCTCTTGGCTATATCTCGCTACCGGCCTCCGGCCAGATGCGGCAGATCGGGGCAGGGGCAAATGAGTAAGCGTTCAGTCAGTTTCCGTAACCAGCAACATCAGAATGTGGTGGACAATTACCCTATGCTCATACTGAATTCCTTTAAAAGGATCCGGCCGGCACGTTTGCCAGCGCCCATATTTATGCTCGCTGTGCTCTTTTCGTTTCTTGCCTGTCTGCATCCAGCTTCCGCTCAGGTCAAAGTGGATGCCACTGCGGGACAGGTGCTCAAGCTCAGCATGGGACAGGGACAGATATTGCGTTTCGACCAGCCGGTTGAATCGGTATTTCTGGCCGATACGACCATTGCCGATGTTCGGGTCGTCTCGCCTGGAGCGGTCTATATTTATGGAACGAAAATCGGCAACACCAATCTGATCGCGCTCAGCCCCGATCAGGGCACGCGCGGGACTGTCCAGATACGTGTTGTCGGCAATCCAAAAGAAGCGCAGCAGTCGGCCAAGGTGCTGCAACCGACCTCCACGGTGGATATTACCCTGTTCGGTGAGCAATATGTCGGCAAAGGCCAGACGAACAATGTGGGCGAGGCGCTGGACACGGACAATGTGCTTCAAAGCTATTCCAAACCTGACAAGCCCGCGCTCAACAATACAACAATTTCGGGTCCAAATCAGGTCAATATCCGCGTGCGGTTTGCCGAAGTGGCACGCAATGAGCTTGCGCGCTACGGTGTCGATTGGAGTGCGGTCGTCAATAGCGGCTCGTTCTCCTTTGGTCTTGTCAGAAGCGGTAATGTTGCCAGCCGGGATGGTGCAACTGCAATTGGTGTGAATAGCCGCAACGTCAATGTCGGCGTCCTTCTGGATGCATTGAAGGACAATGGCGTCCTGACGATCCTTGCAGAACCCAATATCACCGCCGTCACGGGACAAACGGCAAGCTTTCTTGCCGGTGGTGAAATCCCGGTTCCGATTCCGGTAGGAAACGACCAGATCGGCATCGAGTACAAGCAGTTCGGCGTGTCCTTGCAATTCACACCGACACTTCTGCCAAATGATCGCATTGCCTTGCAGGTGAGGCCGGAAGTCAGCAGCGTTTCGCAGGATAGCGTGGTGTCCATCGGCGGACTGGTTGTGCCATCCCTGCGCATCAGGCGTGCCGATACCACCGTGGAAGTCGGAAGCGGCCAGACATTTGCCATTGCCGGTCTGTTCCAGCGCCAGGAAACGCAATCGATCAACAAGACACCGGTCGTCGGTGATGTGCCGATCCTCGGAGAATTGTTCAAGTCGAAGCGTTTCCAGCGCAACGAGACGGAGTTGGTCATTTTGATCACGCCCTATCTCGTCGAGCCCACATCCTCCCGCAATCTAAAAACACCGCTGGACAGCCCGTCGGGTGCAATCTCGTCGCCGCGCAAAAAGTCCAGGAAGGTCGTCAATCAGGGGTATGGTTTCTATGTTGAATAATCGACCAATGTCCCCCAATTGCTTTGGCCTCAAACTGTTGGTTCTGACCGGTGTGGTGGCTCTTTCCGGCTGCATGGGTACCAAGATCCAGCCCTATTCGCCAAACTACAGCTATATCGACGCTGGCGGCACTTCGCGGCCGGGCGTGGTCAGAAAAGGGTATGACAGTGAACGGGCCGCCATGCTCGTTCCCGATGCCTGTATCACGCCCGATACGGGTGAATACCCGATGTATCTGCCGTCGGGCTGCGCAAACAATCTCAATTTGCAGCACATGGCGGCCAAGAAGCAGGACTTGATGCGTGGCCGGGAGATGGGGCCAGCTATGGCTGCGCCTGTCGCCCGCGCCGCACAGAATTACATTGAAGGAACCGACCCTGAAACCAGACGCCGCCGCCTTCCGGCGGATGAGGCAAACCGGTCAACCCAATGAGGATTATCGGCATGATCAAATTATATCGGGGAGCATCAATATGATCATGAAACATCTTGTTGGCGGTATCTTGCCCGTCCTGACCTTGGGGCTGGCAGTAACGGGCTGCATGTCCGGCACAGCGGAGCAAACAGCAGCCAAGAAGCCTGTCAGCGAGCAATCCAGATTGATGAAGATTGCCAGGGATATTGATGCAAAGGGCGAGAGCGGCACAGCTTTGGCGCTATATGAACGCGCTGCCGAAATGTCCGAAAATGATTCGACCGTCCATGTCAGGCTTGGAAATGCCAGGATTAAAGACGGTGATCCGGACGGGGCGGAACAGGCCTACCGTTCTGCATTGCAGATCAATCCGCAAGACGCCAATGCCATGCTTGGGCTTGGAACAGTGCAGTTGCAGCGCGGCGATGCGAGCGCTGCCGCCCGAATTCTGGCGTCGGCTGCGCCAGCGGTAAACACCGTATCGGCCTATAACAAACTGGGAACCGCCATGGTTCTGAGCGGCGATGGCGCGGGAGCGGAAGGAGCCTTTGCCAAGGCGCTTGCGCTGCAACCGGGAAATCTTGATACCAAAACCAATCTGGCATTGGCGCAGGCCCTGTCGAACAAACTGCCCGACGCATCGACAAGCATGAACAGTGTCGTGACATCGCCACTCGCCGAGAAGCGTCATTTCATCAATTACATGATCATTCTCAGCATGTCGGGAGATTCGGCAGGAGCACGTGCAATCGACGTGCCTGACATGGCGGTGAACCAGAAGAATCAGATTTTGGCGAAAGCTGCAAAATTACGCTCGATTCAGGATCCGGCGAAGCGGGCACAGGCCATTGGCCTGCTCGCTTCGGCGTAATCAAGGACGAAAGATGTGAGCCAGACCAGCGAAGAAAAAACACTTCCAGCGTCAGACAAGAAGATCGAGGACGCACGCAAGAAGGGTCAGGTGCTGCATAGCCCTGACATGGTTTCCGGCGTGATCATTCTCTCCTGCACCATGTTCCTCATCTACATCGCTCCGGTTCTGCGTGTGAAAGTTGGTGCTTTGCTTGAGGAAGCTTCGCATATTTACGACCGTCCTTTTGCCGAAGTCTGGTACCGGTTGATCACAATTTCGGTCCAGAGCCTGCTCACGGCCACCATACCCATACTCCTTATCACCATCTTCGCAATTCTGATTACCAACGTCGCGGTGACGCGCGGCTTTGTCTTTTCCGCCAAGCCCATTGAGCCCGACTTTGACCGTATTAATCCGGCGACGGGGTTGAAGCGCATATTCTCGCTCAAAAGCGTCGTTGAGTTCTGCAAGGCCCTGTTCAAGATCATTGCCGTGACAACCGCTTTTGTCTTCGTCTTTCAGGCCGGGCTGAAGGCCCTGTTCGAGTCGCCATCCTGTGGCGGGCTGTGCATGCAGGCGACATTCTTTGCCATGTTGAAGCCATTGGCTGCGATAGCCGTCGGCGCATTCCTGATCCTCGGTTTTTGCGACATTTTCCTGCAACGCTGGCTGTTCCTGCGCGAAATGCGAATGACGAAGACGGAGAGCAAGCGCGAGCACAAGGATATGGAGGGTGACCCGCTGATCAAGCAGGAACGCAATCGCCAGCGTCAGGCCATGACCGGTGGCAAGACCGGGCTGAAAAGTGCAGTTCTAATCATTGGCGACCCAGCCGATACAATTGTCGGAATCCGCTACGTGCGCGGTGAAACGCCGGTTCCCATCGTCGTTTGCCGCTCGTCCGGTGCCGGTGCCATGCAGATGAGCCGGCAGGCGGGCGATCTCGGGATTCCCGTATCATTGGATGGCGACCTTGCCCGTCAGATCGCCAAGACTGCCAGCATAGGCAATCCGGTTCCCGAACGCGCCTTCCAGCCCGTCGCAAATGCTCTTGTCGCAGCGGGGTTGATTTGAATGTTTCAGGATTTTGCACGGCCAAAGCACGCAATGCTCTCAATGGAGGTATATTTTTCATGATGACCCTGAAGTCCGGCTTCGGAGCATTGACGATTATTCTGGCTTGTCTTGGCAGCGTCGGCGCGGGTGAGAAAGTGCTCCCGACCGAGCCATCACCGCCCATCCTCGACCAAAAGAACCACAAGGTCTGGATTCAGCAAGGCTATCTCGATTTCCTGATGGAGCCGGAAAGCTATCCGCCTCGCCATGCGCGTCATGGCGCTGTGGCAGTGGACAGGCTCCAGCCTGTCGCCCCGCGCAGCGTCGTGAGCTACGAGACCCATGAAAAGCCGGGCACGATCATTATAGAGACGGAAAACCGCTCGCTTTATCTCGTGCAGGGCAATGGCCGTGCACTGCGTTACCCTGTTGGTGTCGGCCGGGAAGGCTATGGCTGGCGTGGGACCGAGCGTGTGTCGAGCAAGAAGGAGTGGCCCGATTGGCGGCCTCCCTCCGACATGCTTGCCCGGCGGCCTGACCTGCCACAACGCATGGCTGGCGGACCGGAAAATCCGCTTGGTGCACGCGCGCTTTATCTGGGAGACACACTTTACAGGATTCACGGCTCGAACGAGCCTGAAAGCGTGGGGCAATCATCCTCATCAGGATGTTTTCGCATGACGAACGAAGACGTCGTCGATCTCTATCGCCGCGTAAAAATCGGAACAAAAGTAGTTGTTTTGTAAGGAGGCAATACAATGGCATTTGTCGTGAAATTTGATGGAAAAAGCTTCAGTCTGAAGAGTGCAGATGGCGCTCAGACCTACAATGTCAGCCCTGCACAATCGCAATCCTGGCAAGCGGCGCTGGAAAAGCAGGCCAAGATGCAGGGCTTTAAAAGTACAACCGAGTTGCTCGACACCTTTGTGGTGACGGTGCCAAACGCCGGTGACTCCCAGTATAAGATCGCCGATCAGTTTGGAATAGGGCCCGAAGGGGCGCAGGCGATGGTGGAGGGCAATGTGCAATTTGCCAATCCTGATCTGATCCATACCTATCATGAGGGCGATCTCAATCCTGATTTTGTTACGGTTCCGGTACAGCCCGAGGCGGATAAGCCCATTTCAAATAAAAACCCGGATGGACCAGTTCCCTCATCAGACGAGCCAACGGGGCAAACGGATGGTGTCAAGAAGCAGAGTGCGATCGATACGCTGAAGAATCCCAGTGCTACCTCAGAACAGCGCAAGACTGCCATTGCGACCTATCTCGATGGGCATAGTGGCAGCGTAGAGGACCGTACCAAGGCGGCGATTGAGCTGCTGGATCCCAATCAGGATTATGGCGAAGAAAAAGTGAGGACGGCCAAACGTCAGGAGATCCTGGATGTTCTCGTGGAGCCATCCAAGGACAATGACGCCAAGAAAAACGTCTTTGACAGCCTGCTGGAACACAATTGGGTTTCGAAGAGATTTGACGACAAGAGCATGGACAAGCTGATCGGCGAGCACGCCAAGAACAAATACAATATCGATTGTGATCCGGTGAAGTGGAATCGCTGAGGTCTGGCCCTGGCTTTTCTTTGAAACAACGGACTGCGATGTCCGATTTCGGAAGGAAATAAGATGTCTTTTGGTGCAAATAATATCTTTCAGCGCTGGCGGGCCCAGCCTGCGAATGTAGACAATAAATTCGATACTGCCCTCACGCAAAGTGCCAAGGCAGCACCGCCACCGGCGACCCCGCCAAAACCGCCTGTGGCACCGCACGGGTGGAATGAAGGCCCTGCCGGTATTTCACAGCACCGCACGGAACCCGGTCTTTGGCCTTTCCGCATCTATGACAAGGCGGGAATAGACCCGACGGATAATAAGGCATTGCACGATCAGCTCGTTGCCACGCCGCAACTGGATCCCAAAGCCTTTGGCAATAGGCCAGCTGCGCCAGCGGATGCCGACAAGGCTTTGGAGAACTGCGATACGATCAATGTTCTCAGTCCTGAGCGACTTGCATTGCTTGAAGAACAGCGCACCGCATTGGCGACGGTAAGTGATAGCTCAAAGACCCAAGTTGAAAGAGACAGGGCAAAAGACGATCTGATTGTCGCCATCGGCAATGAGATTGAATTGGCCACGGTAGGACAGGGCGTGCCGAAGCTTGGCACTGACAAGAATGGCGACAAGAAAGTCGACGTCAATGAAGCAAGCGATGTTACAAAGCCCATCCTTGAACGCGCGCCAAATGATCCTGTGTTTGTTGATGCCTTCAATCAGGCGAAAGAACTGAAAGAATCCGCGTGGAAGGCCGATGGCCGCACGGACGATCAGATTGGTGTGATTGCCAAGGCAGGCGACGCCAAGGATTATGACAAGGTAACCAGCGAAACCAAGAAGCAATTGGTTGACCTCGCACTCGCAGCGGGCCCCACCGAGGCCCAGCAGATAACAGCGTTGAGCAACCGCGCCGATATTTACATGAACTTCAGTGCAGGCGATCCTGAAAAATATCAGGCAGCGCTTCAAACCGGTGCTGAACAGGCGATCAAGGAAATTCGCGTTGACCGTAAGGTTGGGGAACTGACCAACGCCTTTGGCAAGGGCGATCTTGGTGGTGCTCAGGCATTCATGGCCAAACTGCGCGAGCAAACCGGTACGAAGGACACGCTTCCGGGAAGCGGCTCGCTTCTGGCTTCGGATCCCCGGGTCATGTCAATGCTCGATAAGTCAATTGATGCGATCGCCGGTGCCGGCCCGCGTGATGGTGACATGAAAGCGAAAACCCAGGCGGTTGTCGATCTGGCCGAGGCCAGCCAGAACATTCTTTACAATGATGGCGACAAACCCGGCAAGGGCAAGGACTTCGTTGATCATGTTGCGAAATATGTGATCGACAAGATGCGCACGGAGTTACCGGGCGATCATCTGAATGTCTTCAGCCAGAATAAGTTCTTCAGCATTGCCAGCCGCGAGGATTTGCAGGGGCGTGGCACATCCCTGCTTTCGGCGACTTCGGCCTATACCGCAGTTGAAGCTGACAAGCAGAAGGATAAGACTATATCACTCGAAGACTACGATAATAGCTTTCAGGGGATCAATTCCAATGCGCAATGGGCGACCCGTCGCAGCATCGAAAACTTCGGCTCGGCGGCCAAATCGCTCAATGAGGAAATAAACACCAAGTACAACGAGCTTTATCACGGGCTCTCTGGCTGGGGTTCCAATGTCAAAGCCGATAACGGGATTCCTCCGGAAGCCCAGCTTGCCGAGGATATGAAGGCAATCGACAATATGTCGCCGGAGAACAAGAAGAAGTCCGAGGAGCTGGTTGATCTGGGTGAAACCAAACAGAAGCAATGGGAGATTCAGGACAGTATCGAGCTTGGTGTCAAATTGTACAGCAATGACAACAAGAAGGTCGATGGACAGGATACAGAAGCGCCCATCCCGATGTTGTTCGGTACCGGCATCATGATGACCAAATCCAAGTCGACCAAGGAAGCACTGGCGGACCTGCCGGAGCGTCCGAAGGAAATGACCACCACCGAACAAAAAACCCCAGGCACCGTCTGGGTGCAACGTGCGACCCGTGCTTTGGCGACAGAAGCCATCACCCAAACCCTTAAAGGCCGAGTCGGAGATATCACTGCTGCAATGGGAGAGAATCGTTTCCAGGAGATATTGAAAGGAAACACCCTGCCCACAATGGCCGAAGCGCAGGCAATTCTCAAAGCTGACAAGCTGAGGCCTGCCGATGCTGCCTTCTTGAAGGATGTTAAATCAATCCTGGGCGAGTCGAAGGTCCATGATATCGTGTCCGGAAAAGTCGTTCCCACTGATGAGGAGCGCAGGCAAATTGCGAGCGTACAGCGCCTGGATCACGGATTTGGCAGAGTTACACGCTTCTCCTCCGGGTTAAGTGCAGGCCTGTTTGGCAAGAACATAGACGGCCTGACGGGTACTCCAGACGATTTGGTATACTACGTGCCGCATACGATCATGATGTTGACCGCGGCACAGACGGCTTTGAATCCCAATGCCAAGTCAATCTTGTCGACTCCGTCTGCTACCGGAAATCCGCCTGACGTGGCCGAGATCAATGGGCATGTTAACAACGATCCGACGCTTGATTCAAAACAAAAGGAGAGGTGGAACAAGACCTCTCATATGCTCACGAGGGCGGGTGGCGTCGATACTCTTTATGTCGCCGCCGACATGACAAACATGATTTTGAATACAGTGGGGACTGACTCCGTCAAGCAGGATACAGTCAAGGCCTGGGGCTATGGCATTGCTACGGTTAGCGATGCGATGTTTGCGGTTGCCGCCTCAACGGGGAAGGTAACGACAGGTGCCGCAGAGGCTGCTTTGGTCAAAGAAAGCGGAGCGGCTAGATTAATGACGCGCCTTGGATTTCTCAGGGTCACAGGCGTTGCAGCAGTACTGCAAGTCGCCGGTGCCGGTATCGTTGGCGGCCGAGGCGCTTATAACGCTGCTCATACCTATGACAAGGCGGATGCTGATGCCATCCAGGTTCTGTATGGTGTCAATGATCGCAAGACTGCGGAAATGCTTGCCGAACATAATGATCTTCTGGATGAGGGTCTTATGGGCATACTCCAGACCGTGCTTCCGGGTGATAAGTATCTGATGGGCGGCGATGAAGGCACGCGCAGTGCAAATAATGTTCTGACCGGCACCTATGCCGATCTTGATTACAATCGGGCGCGGCTCGGCAAGCTTTTCAACAGTTGGACACCGGAAGAGGCCAAGGAAGTGTCCGAGACAATTCGCAACATGACAACCAATGACGACCACAAGCTGAAGGATACGCAGGACGATCTTCAATATCTGCAATTGCCTTTCGATCCGGCCAAGGCAGATTTGGCTAAGTATCCGAATATCAAATATGACGCTCAGGAAAAACGGTACGAAGACTCGCAGACTTCCATGTATTGGGACGGAAACAAATGGTGGGCTCCTCCGAAGAAGGTCGATCCCAACGCTCCGATGACGTACCACATATTATGGTACGATCCTGCAGCGGGCCACACAATGCGTAATGATGGCTTCGCCCGTGAGGTTAAACCCGACAGCACGGAAGGGCTCAAGGCCTGGTTGAAAAACAAAGGCTATCTTGATTGATCACAAAAGGCCGGCGCTCAGCGCCGGCTTTTTTCTAGAGTGAGAGGCCGAGCGTGCTCAATCTTTTCTGCACGTCTTTCTTGCGATCCGGATGAACCGCCAGAATATTGGCAACCCTGCCTGATGGAAACGCAGCATCGACTTCCGCGGCGTTTTTAAGAGGTGCGATTGAATCGATATCGACCTCCCATACCCCATATCCCCAGCTTGTCAGAATGTCGCAAATTTTACCCGGCGTCACGCGGGACAGGTTCCACAGCACATCCCGGTTTATCTCGACGAGCATGGTTGGATGCGATGATTGGATCGTATGGGCAGCGCCCATGAAGAACATGCCTTCGGCGCCCTCAATATCCACTTTGATCGTATCCGGACTGATGCGTTTGGCGATGGCATCGAGCGTTTCGACTCTTACACTGCGATCTGAATGGCGGTTTTGCGAACCAGCAACGAGACTGGTCGCACCGGCATTGACGGTTTCGTCCGCTCTGTTGAGTTCCATGGTGCCTGGAACATCTGCAAGAGCGATCTGATGAACCGTGATTGTTTTTGAAAGCTTGTTTTCTTTGATCGACTTGCTGAAAAGCGTCCATAAATGGGGGAGAGGCTCGAAGGCCACCACCTTGCCTGAAAAACCGGGCTTTGTGGCAACTGAAAGCGAATAATAGCCCACATTGCCGCCGACATCGAAGAAGGTCCCATTGTCCGGTGTGATCGCCTTGATAATATCAATGTCGAACTTCTCATAGCCGCCGCTAAAAATGCCGAAGGTCATGTGATATTGGCGCAGGTCGAGATAGATTTTGAACCCGTCCTTGGTTTCGTACATGACTTCAATGCTCTTGGGCACGAAATTATTGAACAGCAGTTCGGCGTGCCTCTGGTGAAATTCGACCGAACTCATGAACCTTCTTCGATGCTCCGTCAGGGGCAATTCTGAAATGCTGAACAGGTTCTCGGAAATGATACGGGTTTCTTCAACGTTCACATCACGCCCGAGGATGTACTTATACGAATTGAGAATGTCGTTATAGCTCGTCATTACGCTTTCACTCATTTCCCGGAATGGTTGGCACTGGTTTGTCTGTCTGCATTGCTTTTTTGACGTGCTGCCGCGTCCAGCAACTCGTCGAGTTGATCAAAGTGCTTTTCCCACTTTTGCAGTGTCAGGGGCGCGCGACGGCGATGCTCCGCGGCGTGGGTTTCGATTGCTTCGCGCCATCCAAGACCATCGAGCGGATCAAGAAAGATTGCATGCTCTCCGGCTATTTCCTTATGCGAGGGAATATTGGAAGCAATAATGGTCGTGCCGGTTGCCATGGCCTCGGCCAAGGGCATGCCATAGCCTTCTGCAAATGAGGGGGCGAGCAGGGCGGTCGCGCCTGCCATGAGATCGGCGAGTGCTGCATCTCCAAGATCTGGAGCTTCGATGACAATATCGCGCAATTGAGGGCAACGTTCGAGGGTGGCAAAGACCTGCGCGTTCTCCCAGCCGCGCTTTCCGGCGATGACGAGGCGCGGTGTATCCTTACCGTGCTCGTCAACCAATGCGCGCCAAAGTTGTAGGATCATCGCATGGTTTTTGCGCGGCTCAATGGTTCCGACCATCAAGAAATAGGGTCGCTTTGAACGGCGCGCGGCTCTGCTGGCAACGTTGAAACTATGTTCGACGCCGGGCGGGAGAACGGCAATTGGGGGAACCGCACGGCCTTGCTCTTCGGCAAAGGTTTCAAATGAACGAGCGGTGGTTTGCGAGTTGCAAAGAACCAGCCCGGCATGTTTCAGCACGGTTTCCATGCGTTGTAGGTGTCGCTGCGGCTCGTTCTTGCGGACAAACTCCGGATGGGTGAGCGGGATGAGGTCGTGAACGTAGAATATGCCGTTGCTGCGTTGAGCATCCAGCCAGGAAAAGGCGGCAGGACGATGCAGATTGGTGTGTGACACATGCACAAAGGGTGCGCTGGTGGCCAAGCGGCTCATTGGTAATATGGTGCGCAGCACCTTGCCGGCATTCATGCCCCATTGTTGAAGCTTGGATTTATTCTTCGTCGGCACGATGCTCTTTAACTGTGACCAGGAGAGACGGCCGTCTATTGCCGCATAGATCTGTTCCAGTTCTGTCGATTGCGATTGGGTCAAAGCAGCCGTCGACCATCTCTGTTCCAATTCACTGATCAATCCATTGGCGCGGCCACGGTTTATCTCGATTGGCTTTGTCCGTCCCATTTCAATGAAATAGGAGCTGCGCGCCTTTGCCCAATTGGCATATTGAAGCTCGAAGCGATCAATCCCGGTGGGTGTCGAGAAATGCGACCTGTCAATCAGCCGGGAAATATCCATCGCAATTGCATTCATCATGACCATCCCATCATGCGCAGAGCCGTCTTCAATAAGGATGGCTCTGCTGGCGTCTCACCATGCAGTTCTTCGATCACGTCTTCCACCTCGCAAAGAAGGTTTGTGCGGGCGGAAAAATAGAGCGGGTAAAGGATCAGCGCTCCGGCAACCAAAGCATCCAGTGTCAGATATTTGCGTGGGCGCAGCGGGGATACACAATCATGCGTCAGCCCCCAGCCTGCATAGAAGGGTAGGCCGTGACACCAGACTGGACGGCCCCGCATCAATGCTTCGAACCCGATCAGGGATGTCGCAACGTGGATCTCGTCACAGGCGCGCAGCAAGCTGTCTACCGACACATTGCCGACGACCAGATCCGCAAACTGCGCAAGCTGGGCTGGGTCTGAAGCCATGCCGCGCTTTGCCGCAAGCATGTCGGGATGTTCCTTGAATATGATGAAGGCTTGCGGACGTTGCGCGCGGACAGCTTTCAGCAGATCCATGTTTGAAACGCTGTTGGTCAAGCCAAACCGTAGCGATGCATCGCCCGGCACCTGTCCCGCAACAAGGATGACAGGTTTTCCAGCTGCCAGATGACGGTAGTCTGGAGTGATCGCGCCCTGAAGATTATATTTGGTAATGTTGTGCTGGACTATGTTCTGGCGCAGGCGGGCAGCACGGCTCAGCAAAGCAGGCGTGAAGTTGGTATTGAGCAGCAATCGTTCAAGATCGCTCTCGCGTGTCGCATCGAAATATATGCCATCCCGGTCAAGGCAAAGCGATGAAGCCGGAACCAGATGTGAGCCAAGCCCGACCGAGCGAATAAAACCATCTTCCATTCGCAGGGTGGGGACGGAACGGGCACTCCTGTCAGTGACGGCAGCCTCTTCCTGCCGACCCCAGCGGACGAGATAATCTGCCTGTGCAAGCGCTTTGGCATCTGGCTTGGAATTGATGAACCGGACCGTCGACCATGGACCGGAAAGAAAGCGTTTGACGCTGCGGTGCTTGTGCTTGGAAAAGCCGATGCACAGATAATTACCGCGCCGCGCCAACGCATGATGCCGCCAGGCAATGAGGCGTTCGATTGCCTTCTCGGCTGTGATTGCTTTCCCGCTGACCGGGTCGACATAGCGGGAATAATGCAGCAATGCGGCTGCAACAAAACTATCCAGGTCCGGTCGGCTAGTCCGGCGCGAAAAGGCAGCGCGTGCAACCGGACCGTCAGCCCAATCAGTGGTAAGCCCCCAGCCTGCATAAAACGGGACGCCAAATGTCTTGACGGGCACAGACCGGATCAAAGCATCGAAGCCGAACTGACTTGAAACAGTCCACACCTCGTCCACGACATCAAGCAAGGCGTGGGGAGAAACATTATCGCTTATAACGTGAAGATTGGCCTCACCGGCAAGGTGTGTGAGATAGCCCCTGGCAAATCCTGCAACAATATCCGGGTGGCTTTTAACGAGAACAGTGGCGCCCGGCACAGCCTGTGCTTCCTGCAACATCTGGTGGAAACTGTGCTCATTGGCACCCGCACCGCTGACCGAATAGTCCCCCATGACCTGGTCGATCAAAAGAATCCTGCGGCCGGAGGTTGGCGCGAGAGAAAATGGATAGTCCGGCAGATGGTTATATTTGGTCAGTCTGTGTTCAATGATTTGCTGCTGCAGGGCGCGGCTTCTGCAAAGATCCTGCTCGCCAAAGCCGCCTTGTACAAGAAGCTCCAGCCGGGATGGTTTTGCTGCGTTGAAGTAAATGCCGGTGTCGTCGGCAACGATTGCAACCCCCGGCGCGCCAGCTTTGCCAAGTCCAACAGACCGCAGGAAACCGTCTTCCAATGCCCAGTAGGGTAGCCCGCGCAACTTTGCCAACCGGCGGGCCATGCGTGCCAGCGGTTTTTCGCCCCAGCCGACAATGCCGTCTGCCGGTCTGGCCGCCAATTCGGCACTGCATATGCGCGATGTATTCAAGGCAGCCCCGATCAAAGGAAACCGCAGGCGCGTTGGCGTGAAAGCCAATAGCCGCGCATTCTTCTCTGGCAGCCAGTTCGGCGCTGCTTCACGCACTCGAAAATCATCCAGAACCACCGGAGCAGAATGTGCAATGGGAGGTGGCGGGATTACGCTCATGGCATCAATTCACCGCATCTGCTGAAACAGAAGCACCGACGGTTGCTGCTTCTGTTGTCGCGGTGGTTTTGTCTTGTGCGGAAGGCATTGTCACCAAAGACGAAGCTTCATCAATCGGGACAATCTTCAGCTCCAGCTGAATTCGTTTCACGACTCTTTTGGCAGTCGCCTCGAGCAGATTTCGAAGATAGAAACTGCCATTGACGAGGCTTTCGTCGTGCATTCTTGCGTTGAATGCATTTACCGCCGTTTTATCCGGTGCCTCCGGCGAGGCCCAGAATGCATCCATATTGCTGGCAACAGCACCTTTTTGAGGGTCGTGTGCAAACGACAGTCCCTGACCGCTATACAAGGCATCCCCCAATGCCAATAGCGGTTTGCCGTGGTTTAGCGCCAGCAGGCCCGATGTGCTGTTGACTGTCACCAGCCCAAGCGAATGGCGGATCAGCAGGCCGATTGAGCCGTCATCAACAATGTGAACCCGGTCTTCGCAGCCGGCAATGCGGGCCAATGCCATGGCAAAGGGACGGTAGCTCTTGTGGCCGCGGTCCATTGGATGAATCTTGATGACAAGGTGATGATTGCTCGCCGCATGCCGTTCGAATGAGCGCAGGCTTTCGGTGATCAACCTCTCCATCGTCCACCCACGACCGTGGCGAAGCAATTGCTGGTCATCATGCACCTGAAGCGCGACGACAAAATACTGACCCTCGAGATTCTCGATCAGATTGAGCATCAGTTCATTATTTGCCGGATAATAGCGAAGCTTCCGGTAGAAGTTGCGCGTCCATAGAATGGATTCGGAAATGATGCCGCGGCTGCGATGATGCGCATTGCCGCGAAAGAACACGGTCCCCGCCGTTTTTGCCAGATAATAACGGATGGCAAGGAAGGTCATGGCGCGGAAGAGATTGCCTTTTACCTGTTCCGGAGGCAAAGCGGGGCCACGGGCAACAAGACGCGGCGTGTGTGTGCGCAAGGGAGACATGGCATTATTGCCACCCCATTCGAGCGTAATGAAGTTTGGCCGAACATAGCCCTCTTCGAATGAAGCGACAGGAATACCGGCCTGCTGCGCCACTCGAATGGCCTGGCGGTGATAGGGCCGGCTGTCGCCGAAAAGAACAATGGTCTCCGGTTTGCGGCCGCGGATAAAATCGCTCAGCCAATCGCTCCATGCCTCTGTCGTTCCGGAAAAATGCAACGTTTTCGATCCGCGAAAATAGGACCAGTCTCCGCCGTTGAAATTGACTTTGAGAACGTCATAGCCCTCGGCTTCGAGTTCTGCGGATAGAACACGGAAAAACGGACCGACAGGACCTTGCAGGAGAAGAATGAGAGGTTTTTGTGTGGGCTGCGTATGGCCTGTACGCTCCGGAAATGAAACGATCAGGCCCAATTGGTCGGATTCATGGCGTCCGATTTTATGCCCCACAGGTCTTCAAGCCCCTTTACAACGCTTACTCTGGGTCAAAACTCTACTCAGAGCATAAAATTGATGCTTTTCAGAGAGTTATTTCATCCGCAACCATTGGGCGCCATACTAATTACGCCAGAACAAGTAAAAAAACGCCAATTACCCATTAAAATTATCTATTATGGTTTCTATTCTAAAATCTATTTACTTAGTTGCGTTTATATAAATGTTTACAGTGGTTTATAATTGCGACTAATGTTTTTTCATTATATGCTTCACTTTAATTAGTGCCGATAACGCACGTTTTTAGTGCACATATTGGAGCGTAATTTGGCTTGGATATCCTCTAGACACCGGTTCTACGCAGCATGACGCGCGTTAGTACAAATGATGAGTTTACCGACTATCTGACGTTGGTGGATATTCATGCCGGAGATGTCCCTCCCGAAACGAAATCTGTCACTGATCGGGCGCTTTCCTGGATTCGAAACCACATTCTCGTCTTGATCATGGTTGCATTGCCGACCAGCCTGGCCACCATTTATTATATTGCAATCGCATCGGACCAGTATGTTTCCGAAACGCGGTTCGTCGTGCGCAGTCCCAATAGAAACGCCGCCGGGCTGCTCAGCGGTTTCCTTCAAAGCACAGGCTTTGTCCGGGCTCAGGACGACAGCTATGTCGTCATGGAATTTATCGAATCGCGTGCAGCCTCAGGCGATCTGGCGGAACACAGCAATTTGCGCGAAGTATTGTCCCGTCCGGAGGCAGACTTTCTTGCCCGCTTCCCCTCGCTCTGGAGTAAGCCCACCGAAGAGGCGCTGTTTGAGCACTATCTTGATTTTGTGACAATCGAGACCGATTCCGGGGGCGGGGTTACTACATTGCGGGTGCGTGCGTTCCGTCCGGAAGATGCGCAAATGCTGGCGCAAGCACTGTTGGATCGCGCTGAAATGCTTATTAATCGGCTTAATGATCGCGCGCGTCAGGATGCGGTTCGCTTTGCGCGTATTGAGGTTACAGACAGCGAAAAACGGCTCGGTGACCTGCAGAAATCCCTGACGGATTTCCGCAACAAGGTTGCGATGATTGATCCGAGCAAGCAATCCACCGCCATGTTTGAGATGATTGCAAAATTGTCGGATGACGTTGCGCAAAGCAAGGCACAGCTCGCTTCCCTGATGCAGCAGACACCGCAAAGCCCTCAGATACAGGCGATGCGCAGCTCCATTGATGCCAAGGAACAACAGATTATCGAAGAGCGTGCCAGGATCGTTGGCGATGACGCTTCAATGGCGCCGCTGATCGCCGAGTACGAGCAATTGCTGCTTCAGCGCGAGCTTGGCATGCGGATGCTGGAATCGTCGGCGACATCGCTTGAGAATGCCAAACTGGAGGCGCAGAGGCAGCAGCTTTATCTCGAGCGCATCGTTAGTCCCAATCGCCCCGATTACGCCATGTACCCAAAGCGTATAAAATCCATTCTCATGGTATTGGCCCTGTGCTTTGCCGCTTTCTGGATTGTTCGCTTTTTCCGCAACCAGATTTACGATCATTCAGAGACATGAGCACAGAAGGCACAATCACGTTCCATGGTGGCAAGGACGGTCTCCCGCCCTCGTTGGCCGCTAGCCGACCCGCCAAGACCGGTGCCGTTTCTGTTCGCAATATCATCAAGGAATATCCCATGAATGGGGGCACACGCCGTGTGCTTGATGACATAAGTTTTGAGGTGAAGGCCGGCGAGAAAATTGCTGTTCTTGGTCACAATGGTGCGGGTAAATCAACGCTTGTCAGGCTTATTGCGGGGATGGAGCCGCCGACCTCGGGTGAGATTACCAGAACCATGTCGCTATCCTGGCCCATTGCATTGAGCGGCGGGTTTGGCGGGTCGATGACCGGCATAGACTGCATGCGGTTTCTGTCGCGCGTTTATAACAGGCCTGTCGACGAAATCCGCGATTGTGTGGAGACGTTCAGTGACCTTGGCAAATATCTGCGCATGCCGATCAAAACCTATTCCTCGGGCATGCGTGCGCGACTGGCGTTCGGACTTTCCCTTGCGATTGATTTCGATTGCTATCTGATCGATGAGGTCGTTGCGGTTGGCGATCAACGGTTCCAGCGTAAATCTTTTGAAGAACTGTTTGTGAAGCGACGCGATCGGGCAATGATCATTGTCGGTCACAGCCTGGATGTCATCGCCGAACATTGTTCATCAGCGCTTGTGCTCAAGAATGGGCGGGGCAAGGTGTTCAATGATGTAAAATTTGCCTTCGACATCTACGCGTCGCTGTAGGAGGGGCCATGCAAAGCAAAGCCCCAAAGCCTCATCAGGCACCACTACTCGAACTTGATGTGATCGCGCACCCGTTCGATCAGGAAAAAGCCTATGGCGGTGGTGATCAGGCAGCAGGAGAAAATATACGAGATGTCGTAATGGGCGACGATTGTATCGCCGAATGTTCCGGACCTAAACATTTCGAAGCAGTGTACGAGCGGCACATAAAGCGCCAGTTTCTGAATGTCGGAAGGCAGCCACGAAACCATGAAGAACATGCCCGAGATGGGCAAGGTCAGATATTGCAATGGCGCAATGAGTTTCTCGACAAATTCGAAGAACTCCGCCAGAGCCGCCAATATCATGCCGACCCCGAAGGCAAACCAGGCCATGAAGAACCAGCCGGCCATCACCAGTCCAAGATCGTGATAGGGCTCCATGAGACCAGCCAGACGTGTCCCGGTGTAAACAATAATCAGAGCAAGTGTGGTGCCGCCAACCTCCAGCAAGGCACGTGCCATCAGCGTATCCGCCATACGGATTTGGCGATGATACATCAGGGGCAGATTGTGCTTCAGGCAGGAAACCAGCTGGGACGAGACGTGGCGCCAAAGGGTCAGTGGCATATACCCGCTCAACACAAACGCAATAATGCCAAGGCCATGCGACTCGTGTTTCAACAAAGTCCACATAGCCATGACGCCAAGCGTCAGGATCATGGGTTCAAGAATGAGCCACAGAAACCCGACATTCTCGCGACCATAGCGTGTGATCATCTCACGCATGACAAGCGCACCAAGGACGCGCAGCTGGGTACGTATGCCCGTGAGCATCGTCGTTTTCAATGTGGGTTTTGCCGGAGCAGCTTCCATTCTATCGCCTTGGTATTAACAAGAGGAGTTCATTGACGAATATATACATACAGTAGTATTCTGCAATAGAAATAAGAATAAACTTTGCCTATGTTAAATAGATAAAGTTTAAATAGGTAATGATGCTCAGTATATTTACTGCGCTTCTACATGTGTATAAAGGGGAATTGCCATTAATAGTCTTGCTCCAGGTCTGTTTACACCGGCACCCGCGCCTCGGCCCATATATGCACGCGCAAAATTTGTGCCGCGCCTGCTAGCTATCCTGTTCATTGGCCTGCCGACTTTGCTGGTGAGCCTCTATTATATTTTCATTGCATCACCCATGTTTGTGTCGGAGTCGGCCTTTGTCGTGCGAATGGCCACGCCGCCATCCTCATCAAACCTTGGCTCCATGTTGCAGAACAGCGGCATCACGAGATCGCAGGACGACACTTTTTCCGTTCAGGAATATATACGTTCCCGGGATGCTCTGACTGTTGTGCAGGATACTCTGCCCCTGCGAACCTATTTTGATAGCAGCCATGGAGATGTGCTGGCACGGTTTCCAGCTCCGTGGGAAAGCGGGCTTTTCGAGGAGTTGTTCCGCTATTACGGCAAGCGTGTCCAGATTGTGCATAATGACACGACAGGCATAACCCTCCTGCGGACCTCGGCATTTCTGCCGCAGGACGCTCTGGCCCTGAACAAGACACTTCTGGATATCGGCAATGCGCGTCTGATCAAGATGAATGAACGGGCGAGGGGGGATGCGGTACGTTTTGCTACTGCGGAAGTTGAAAGTGCGGAGCAACGGATGATCGAAGCGCAGAAGAACATAACGCTCTTTCGCAACAAGGAGCTTATGATCGATCCCAAGCTCAACTCCGTGTCCATGGTCGAACTCATGAGCCGGATCAGTTCGGAGCTGGCTGTTTCCCGCGCAAATCTTGCAGAAACCAGATCCACGGCTCCCGATTCAAGCTCGATCCCCTTTATGACGAGCCGCATTGATGCACTCGAAAAGCAATTGGTCATGGAGCGGAGCAAAGTCGCGGGAGAGGACGGTTCGATTGCGCCGCGAATAGCAGACTATGAAGCCTTGATGCTGCAAAGGGAATTTTCCAACAAGGCGCTCCTGTCGGCATTGGACTCGCTGAAAACGGCGCGCGCCGATGCACGCCGGCAGCAGCTTTATCTGGAAGTGGTCGTCTCGCCCAATTTGCCAGACCAGGCCGAACTTCCTCTGGCCTTGAAGAATATTGCGATCGTATTTCTGGTCACATCGATCGGATATCTGCTTGGCTGGCTACTGCTTACCGCGATCCGCGATCACGACAGTTGAGTTTAGACAGGAGCGCTCAGGCGGGTGGTGCAAAACAGGTGTAAATCTCGCTGATGCACGCTTGAATTTCGTTCTCTATAGAACCTGCCTGGTCAATATATCCGGATCGTTGCGCTCTCACATTGCGCGCCAGAATATAGTGCGACAGTGCTGTTTTATAGTCGCCGGTCAATTTGTGTAAATGCCCAAGCTGGACCTCTACGTCTTCCAGACTGTTTTGGTCAAAAGCTTCCGCATAGGCGCGGTACTCGCCATAAAGCTTCTTCGCTTCGTCAAAATCCCCGTCTTCTTTGGTTATATTGGCGTAGACGGCAATCATGTCCCGCTCATTATCCTCAGTAACAAGTTCGCGCAGCAGTTGGCGTGCGCGAGACCAGTCCTGCTCCTCGACATATTTCATTGCTTCGAGGCGCTTGAGCTGAACACCGGGTTTGCCGGACCGGCTGCGTGCGATATTTGTGTGGCGGATCAATTCCTCGTCCGCAGGCGCCAGTTTTAAACCCTTCTCGTACCATTCAAGGGCTTTTTGTGACTCACCCGCCCGGCTGAAGAGGTGTCCCAGCTGTAGATACACATCCGCATTCTCAGGGTTCATACCGACAAACTTCCGATATGCCGTTTCGGCCCGATCATAATTGCCGAGTTCCTTTTCCGCGTGACCCAGCTGCACAAGCAAACCCGTGCGTGCAGGATCGGCGGCAATAGCCTTGGTGTAGAGCGCTGCGGCCTCTTCCCAATTGCCTTTGTCGCGAGCGGCATCGGCCTGCTGGGAAAGGTTTCTGGGGCTGGCCGAGCTGTCGGCCACCGCAGCAAGCTGCACTGCAATACGCCGCGTCCGGTCCGAGAAAGGCAGTTTGATCATGAGTTTTCCAGCCCCTGCTTGCTCCGGATCATGGAGACATCGCGCAGTTTGATCCAGGGCGTTGTGTCGGGCGTTTCGAGTATTTTAAGCCGGAGTTCCACAAATCTATGCTCATTGCGGATATTCACGCACAGGCTTCCGACGAACGAACCGGCAATGATCAATTCCTGCAAGGTGTCGAGTCCGGAATTGGCGCTGACCTGTACGGCAATTCTGGCTGCCGGATCCTGCACGAGATCCAGCCGGACCATCCACGTGCCGGCTTCCAGACTGCGTTTTGGTCCGGTAATCAACCAGCCAGGCGAAACACTCCATCCGCCATCGACAACATTGACCGGCTGGTGCAGCAGATCCGGGCCGATCATCCAGCCTTCGCCTGGCACTTCGCGAACAAAAATCAGTGTCTGGTTGCCATCAATATCATAGGAAAGGCCTGCCGGCAGGGTGCGGGCGGAACTGGGATCAACCGGCTTGTTACCCGAGTGCTGGGTCACCGGTTGTTCCAACGTATCCCAGAGCGAAATTTGACCGTCGCGGCGTGCAATAGAGACGACGCGTTTGACTATATCTTCACGCGTGGTCACATTCCGCCGCAGGTCGAACTCCATGGTGAGGCGTTCTTTTTCAGTGGGGTCGCGGCCACAAATCTTGTCAAATGTGTAACGCAGAAAGGCGACATTATTATCCGGTGCAAAACGTGTGAAACTCTCGATAATGGCATATTGATCCGGAGTACGACGCAACACCTGTGCCTCATAGTCGACTGGTTTCTCGCCGCCGTCGGACGATATGGCGCGCAAGGCGTCAATGATCTTGAGGCGGTTCGTACCGTTGCGGATGGCTTTCACGAGATTTTGCCTTTCTTCATCGTTGAGCTCATCAGCAGACAAATTGAAAGCATTGGCCCAGGCATCCACAAAGGCCTCACCGGACAGGGAAAAAACATCCTTGGGCACAGCTTGAAGCGGGATTTTATGCAGCTCGGCGATTGTCATGTTTTTGATCCAGCATCTGTTCGATAAGGGCGGCATGTCTTGCAGCGACGCGCGGATAGGAATTCCATTGCACCGCCTGACGCCGGTCGGGATCTCGCAGCCCAAGCAGGACAGGATTTTGTGCAAGACTGATTATGGCTTCGGCAACGCAATCTATATCCACGGAACGAACCACATGGCTGATCGGCCACATGTCGCGCAGGACGGTTGAGCGTGAGCACAGAAGCGGTCGGTCGGCACTCATTGCGATGCGAGCCGCTCCCGTCGCCGTTTCGTTCGAGGGACCATAGAGAAAGGCCAGAAGATCGGACTGTGCCAGTTCGCGGGCAAGTTCATCCTGTTCCACGAAATCAAATCGTGCAGAGGCTACATCGTGCAGATTGAAATGGGAGAACAGGTTTTCAATGACAACCCTGACTTCCCGCGATTCATCATTGGGAAGCATGCAATTGAGAAGCTTCAAGCGCAAACGTGGTTCAAAGACCCGCGCCCGTGCAAAGGCCTGCACCAGAAGGTCGATATTCTTGTGCCGCGTCAGAAATCCGAATGATCCTATGGTGAAAACCGATGGATCGGGGCGGATATCGTCTTCCGGTATCGGAATGACGCCATGAGGCATGACAACGGGATTGGGATGCCCGGCCTTTGCCAAAAGGCCCGCATCTTCGGCAGAATGCACGAACACAATGTCGAACAACTTCGTCCATTCGAGATGACCGTGACGAAGAACTTCCTTCACACTGTGCATCGTAATAGCGCGCAATTTATGCCGGGTATTTGCCAGCGTATTGTTGACAAGTTCCATATCGGGTGTCGAGAAATGTCCCGGATGATGCTGTATCCACAGCACGTCTCCCCGGGCATTTTCGATTTCCGAAATGAATCTTGTCAGTGATGTCAGATCATATCCCCAGGAGCGGGAAACGAGATCCTGCGCGGGAGCATGTTTTGCCTGTGCGGAAGGCGGCAACTCATCATTGAGCAGGCGTCTTGCATAGATGTGCGAAAATCTGTCGGCAAATGCCGGGGTGGAATAGAGATGTTCCGAATAGGTAGCGATGCCGCATTGCTGATGCCAGGACGAAACCAGGTCCAGGCTCCAGGGTTTGCGCGCTGTGGCTGCGCTTTTCTTGACCTTGGCGATTGATGCAAGCACGCGCCCTGCTACAGCACCCCAGCTCAGGTGATCGGCCAGAAGTCTTTGGGCGTTTTTACTTCGCAAGCGAGCGTCTTCGTGGTTCGTCAGGGCCGCCCGCATCTGCGCGCCAAGATGTTCAACAGAAGGATCAGCCCAAATGCTCAAAGGCCCGGAAACATGGGTTTGTGAGGGGGCCATTTGATAGTCCACCATCCATGCGGTCTCGGGCGTACAAAAATCCACCTGCCCGCTATAGGCCGTGGTGACAACCGGTATATCAAGGCGCATCGCCTCAGCCAGAGGCAGGCCAAAACCTTCGCCTCTGCTTGGCGCGGCAACAAGCGAGGCTGTGCGATAAAGCGCCAGCAGCTGCTCGGAAGTGTAAAGATCATTGATGATTGTTATCGGTGCAGCAGTGGCGAGCCGATCACTGAACTTTTCCATGACCGAGGACAGAATATTATCCGGGTTTGAAAAGGTCTTGATGACAAGTTCAACCTGTTCGTTTTGCTTGAATGTCTGTGTAAAGGCATCCACAAGCACATCAATTCCCTTGCGCGGAAAACAGGATGAGACATGCAGAATGCGTTTCTTGCCGGTGGCGGGCAGGGGCGAGGGCGTGTTGAGGCCCGCATCAAGCGCAACATGGTCCGTGCCATTGCCGACAACTTCAACAGGGACCGTCAGGCCGGATTGCACGAAAGCCTGTTTCACAAAATTGGCCGTTACCATGACCAGATCAAGGTCGCGGTTAAAACGCTCGATCATATATTGGGGAACTTCCAGTTCTTCCCAGGCGAAGTTCACATAGGCGTTGAAGCGCCCAATCATGTCATGCGTGGCTGGCGGCCATGTGTTACGCAAATGGATGTCGTATTTCTCGGTCGGATAGCCGGGCAGCAGCAGGCGTTTCACCTCGGGAGCGGCGTTGAGCCTTGCATCGCTCTGCCAATCGGATTCGGGCGTATAACAGTGAAGATCGATACCGGCCTCAACAAGCGCTTTTGCCAGAAGCCGATTAACGATGGCAAGGCTGTAATCGCCTTTGAACACACCGTCGAAGAAAACACGCTTACCGGCAAATGCCTCGCGTGCGAACTTCAAATTTTTATCATCAAGATCAATAGTATAAGGCGACACGATTGGCGCACTGCGCATACACTTTTCTCCAGAACATCTGCTGGCCAGATGTCATACTGAATGTGAAAAACTTCTAATGCGTAAATCGACCTCTACCTTGCACAGTAAAGGTCGATTCTAGATTAAAGAAGTATGTGAGGCGCGTTGACTGGAGTAAACGCGCCCCACAATTATCAGGAAACCTTGGCTTCGTCGGTTTCGTAGCCAAGCTCTACTTCGCGCTCGGTAATAATTGCGCGCGCTGCATCCACAGCCGGACCCGAATAGGCAAGCGGGTAGCATGCTTTCGCGTCATATGCCTTGGGCGAGGTGAATTGCAGTACACCTGGCTCGAGGAATACATGACGGTTGCCGAGATCAAGATAGGTCTCAGCCATGGCACCGTTTGCCCAGATCACGTCATGCTGCTCAAGTTCGATATGATAGTAATCGACTGGATTGAGTGTGATCGGCTGGCTGATGGTTGTCCCGTTGATCAATAGTTTTGCCGGCACAAGAGATCCATTGACGAACATGCAATGGTCCGGCGAGACATAGAGATCGCGCGAGGGCATGTCTTCCGCAATCGCACCGGCAAGGATGCGGATTGGCAGATCATTGCGTGGCTTGTCCAGTGTCTTTGGATCAATGGATCGATTGCCAACCCATTTCACGGCAACCGCGCCATTGTTCAGGCTGGAGATGATGGTCCCTGCCTTAAGGCGTTCAACCGCGATTTCGCCATCCGGAGTAGCGATCAATGTGCCGCGAACGAAGCAAGGTGTAAGGAAGGTCAGCGTGTCTGTGGCGTTGTTGTAAGTATAGGTGGCGCCAGCAGGAATGTCATAGGCAGCGAGCGGGATAAGCCCCCCCAAGCCGCCGAAAAAGGTAACGGTATTGCCCGTTTGCTGAACACTGGCCGATCCGATCACTGTAACTTCGTCGCCATTGTCCACGTTCACAATGTCTGGCGGGCTGCTCAGATTAAGATTCACAGCTCCAGGATCAAAGATGAATTGTCCATTGCCATTGGCATTCAGGAAGTCAACGGTTGTGCCGTCAAGTATGGAAGCATTGATGGCCGCGGCCTGTATTTCCAGACTTGTGCCGTCACCGATCATATAGTGGAATGTCGAGCCTGCCGTCACACCGGCCAGAGCCGTGTCGACAACAAGATCAGCACCATTTTGCAAGATGATGGTGGTGCTTGTAAGAACGCCGCCGCCGATGAGGTTGGTCAATGTAAGATCGACTCCATCGATGATCAGCGTACCATTCGAGACCAGACCCAGTTCAAGTGTATCGCCGTCCTGTGCACCACTGCCGGCATCAATTGTCTGCGTGGAGTTACTGATCAGATTGAGGTTAATAACAGCCATAGTTATCCCCGCTCCTGTTAAGAGTTAATTTATCATAGTAATGCTGTCTAATTCGGATCAGAACTTGTAGTTCAGACCCACACGAATGCTATGAAAGTCAGGTGATGCCCGTGTCGAAATACCTTCGCTTTCGACAGTATAATCGCCGAAGCTGACATATTGATATTCGAGTTTGGCGGTTAAATGGTCTGTGAACGCATGTTCAACACCTGCACCGGCAACCCAGCCCGCGCGGGTCTTGTCCTCGTCCATGAACTGATCACCATCGACAGACATCTTGTAATTGATGCGGCCATAGGCCAAACCGCCCGTGCCGTAAACCATCGTGCGATCCCAGGCATAGCCGAGACGGGGACGCAATGTACCGTACCAGTCGATGCTGGATTTGGCATGGAAATCAACGCCCGATAGTGTTCCTGATGTAGAGTCATCAAGGCCAGCCCCCTGGAAGTCGGCTTCAATACCGAGAACAAAATTGTTCATCTGGTAGTTATAGCCGATCTGGGCACCGCCAATGAAACCATTCTGCTCGATCTTACCGATATTTCCAAGAAAAGTATCGCCGACCCGGACGCCAACGCGGTCATCGCCACCAAAGCCGTAACCGGCATTCACACCCGCATAAAAACCTGTCCAGACAAAGCCCGGATCAGCCATCACAGCTTCGGGAGCAGCTTCAATGACAGCATCGGCGGCATGCGCGCCCCCCGAAACAACCAATGCTGACAAGAATAGACCGATAACGTTGGATTTCCGCATGAGATTCACCTTTGAATGTGCAACTTCAACTTATACTTGCACAGAATAAACCGTGGGAATACAATATAGTTAGGCCAGTAATGCTAAAGATATTCGTTAAATGTGCTTAATTGACGTAATTTGTATTGAACAGAACTGCGTTGGGCTAATGAGCGTTCGCGGGCTGATTTTCTTTTGATTTGGAACGTTCTGATGGCGGCAATGCTCGCTCGTTTTCAGAGTAATTTCCCGTATCGCCAAAGCGTTGTGCCGGGAGAGATTCTTCTGGAATCAATTCAACCGACCAGTGGGCGATTGAACCTTCTATGGCACCGCTTTCTGTAAACAGGCGCACCTCTATCGGTTCCTTGGCCCGTTCGATCTGAAATTGAGCTTGAGCAACAAATGATCCGGTTTGCGAGGGGCGGATTCTGATTTTACTCAGCAGCTCTGAATTGTGAATTTCGATGGTGAATATCTGGCCGTAGATTTCATTGTCGATGCGCATGGAAAAACGAGCAGTCCATTCCCCCGGAGGCAGGTGAAAATAGGGACCATAAACGACACAGCGTGCCCGCCCCACCAACTCAATTTCGCTGACAATATTGGCCCCTGCCTTATCGGCGAGCAAAAAGGTCTGCAATGGCCAGGTCACGTTGGTAATGGGGGTTCGCATGATCGAACCGTCCAGCGGTTTGAGTACATCAAGTGCGATGGCGCGTATCTCAGGCGAAATAGCTTTGAGCTCGGTGCCGGGCGTCAAATAATGAGGGTCAAGCTTTTTGGCGGATGCTTCGAATGTGGGAATACGCGAAAGGTCCGGCGCTGGTCCTGAAAAGTCGGTGCCAAGTTTTTCAAGACAACGGATAATCCCTTCCTTGGAGAGATTAATTCCAAGTGTCCGGCAAAAATGGCCAAGTATTCTATGTATTTGCACCGGGCCCATTTTCTGCCGCTGCACGGCAAGGATCGATGGATGCGTGCGTATTTGAGAGATGCAGGCAAGACTCGCCGACATGGCCCGTACCAGCGGGATATCAGTTGTACCCGTCGTTTTGGCCAACCAGTTTAAAGCGTCCATCACGTTTTCGGTGAATACGAGATAGGGCGCTTTTGACCGCATAAGGAAAGCGCAGAGCTCCTGATCCGGATAATGGGAGGTAATAATCATTGCTTCGCTGGTGCGGTTTCGCCAGGCATCCTGCAATTGCGGCAGGGTCTCTACTTTCACAGTGTTGCAATCGCCATAGACTTCACCGGCAATGGCCTTGAGCGCAGCAATGCCCCAAGAAAACATCGTGCCGGGCAATCCAAAGGCGACGAAGAGTGTCATCTACCTCTTAGCTCCCCAACAGATCGTCATACAGTGTGGCGATCTTTTGCTGATAGCGCTCAGGCGAGAATTTAGCGGCCTGAGCCGGGCCAAGTTCCGCAAGATGGTCGCAAAGGTCTTGATCATTGGCAAGTGCGCGCACCGCATTACGCAGGGATTCAGTGTTGTAAGGATCAATCAAGAGGGCAGCGTCGCCCGCAATTTCCGGAACGGAGCCTTCAGTGGATGTCAGCACCGGCGTACCGAGTTGCATCGATTCCAGAACAGGCAGGCCGAATCCTTCGTAAAGCGAGGGAAACAGGACAGAGCGAGCTCCGCGGATCAGACTGACAAGCAGATTATAAGAGACAAAATCGAACCGGTGGATACGCCTGCCGGGGGTGATGCGATTATCCTGCTGAAGGAAGAAGCGAAAGCGGTCGTCTTCAATCAAAAGCTGCGTCTGATCGCCCTTCCACCCCGGCGCGCCAACGATGATCAATGGGTAATCGACCTTGGCCGAAAGGTAGGCTTCAACCAGACGGGAGAGGTTCTTTTTGGGTTCAAATGCGCCGAAAAAGAGAAAGTATTTTTTCCAGTCCAGATTGAATATTCCGGCAATTTCGTCGGCAGCAACATCTTGCGTTTTTTCGCGCAGCTCCAGCGGCACGTGAACAGCCTGATAGGTATTGGTTACCCGGCTTTCTTCGACGCCGAGAAACCGGATAATGTCCTGCCGCGATGTTTCGGACACCGTGACGATATGGTCAACGGATTTAACCAGATGCTTTAGCATCTTGTAGTGGTAGCGTTTGTTGTCCTCGGTAAGGTAGGGCAGGCGTAGCGGCACCAGATCGTGAATGGTGCATACATTCAGTGCTTTTCTGGCTCGCATCGGTATGGGATAGGTGCAATGGAGAAGATCGGGCTTGTGCGCAAATGAAAGCGGCAGGCTCTTGCCGAAATTCTTGAAGTGATGCCGTGCCGTGGCAAACAGATCGTTGTTTGCGTAAAGATAATCCGAGTCCAAAACGTTGCCCTGCAGTGATTTCAGGATAACTGTCCCGGTCAGTTCAACATGGGTTGGTGTTAGGCCGAATGGTGCCCCAACGCGCCGCCGCGCCCAGCGTTTACCCAGAGCTAGGGGCCCCAGCTTCCTGTTCGAATTATCGTCAAAGAGCACCACTTCACGCAAAGCCGGATTGCGGGGCAACTTGCTTTGGACACTGTGTACAATTCCTGTCTGATAACCAAGGCTCCGCACTGTCTGAATCAAACCGCGTGTATAAGTGGCAACGCCGGTCCCCTTTTGCAGGGATAGATTAAGTCCATCGTAGAGGATGGTTTTCACCAAGGCGGCATCCTTTCAAGCGATATTTCAAGGCCCTATGACCTCATGCAGGTTCGTTATCCGAAAGCACAAGCAGCCAGTCCTGGCCATAATTCTGCGTCATCAAATCACTGGCCGTAACGGGCCGGGCAAAGCCTTCAAAATCAAGACGCCGGATCTTTCCGTAAATTTTCGTGAGCTTTTCGACGAACTGAGCGCTGTTCTCCGAACGGGCAGCGTTGAACTCGACAACAATCATTGGCCGGTGACGTTCTATCGTCTCGCCCATGGCAGAAAAAATATCCTCTTCTGCTCCTTCTGCATCGATCTTGATGAAATCCACGCGTTCAAGCGGCATGCATAATGCATCCATGGTAGCGGCCGAAATTTCGATAAGGTAACCGCCATGTTGCCGGGCATTTTCGGCATTGAAAGCGGCAGGCACAACAGTCGCATTTTTCGGTTCGTGATCGCGGACGAACAGCTTCGCGCTACTGGATCCTGTGCCGCCAAGCACCTTTTCTATAACCTGGCTGCGCGGAGTAAACCCGTTCAGGTCGAGGCTTCTTTTGAGGAAGTCTGCCGCGTGCGGATTGGGCTCGACAGCGATCAGCTTTCCTTTCTCCCCAACGAGTTCGGCAAGTAGTACTGAATAATAGCCGAAATTGGCACCGACATCGATGGCTGTCATGCCGGCCCGGACATTTCGGGCGCAAAACTGTGTCAGCCAAATCTCCCAAAAACCATCGAGCAGAATATGCGAGCCGAAGCCGCGATCGCGTGTGTCGATATAGAGCTTGTATCGGCCAAGTACGCGGGCAATCGCAGTGTGGTCTCCCAAATAGGCACTGTTTGCGAGTGCCAATATCGCAGCCTCAAGATCAAGCCGCTTCAATTTCGCTATTTCGTGCAAGTGAAGCAATGATGGCATGCGCTATCTCATTCCAGTACCCGGTAGCAGACAAAAACAGTTTCACAGACGGCTGGCACTAAGACCAAGCGAGGTTGCACTCATTGCAGGGGAACTTACACCTTGGAAAATTGCCATGACTTTCTGCAGATCTGCACCCGCCGCATTGGCAACATAAATCACGTCGCGCGGTTGGATTTCGAAACGCTGCATGGAAAGCATCACATTCGTGTCACGCATATTGAAGCGATAAACCACGGGAATGTATTCGCCTCTGCTGAGGAGTGGACTGCCTGCCGGAATGAAGTGTCGCGCGATAGACGCCAGTTCGTATCGCAAAACGAATACGCCGCTCGCATCCGCCCGCTGGTCATTCAGACCTGCGGATTTTGCCAAGGCATCAGCCATTGTTATGCGGGACGCGTCGAATGGAACTTCTGCATTGCGGCCAGTGGCGCCGAATACCAGAAATGTACGTGGTTCGCGCACCACTGTTATCAGATCACCGGAGCGCAAACGGACATTTTCTTCTGGGTTTTCCAGCATGACGTCGAAGGGTACGCGTGCGACGACGCCGTTGCGCGTTAGCCCAACTATGCTGTCGCTTGCTGTCGCACGAAGGCCGCCAGCGCTTGCGATGGCATCAAGGACCCGTTCGCCGGCACCTGTCAGCGATACTCTGGCGCCTGCAGCCACTTCGCCGGTTACGGTCACTGCATTGGCCGTGCTGCGCTGGATGGTGACCAGTGCCTGCGGCTGAACTGCCTTGCCTTCAAGCGCCTTGGTTATCTGTTGTTCCACCTGTGTCGGCGTATTGCCAATGACCTTTATGCGGCCCGCATAGGGTACGGCGATCGTTCCGTTGCCGGAAACCGTCTGGGGCGGAATGGTGGCTGAGCTTCCTGTTGGCTGCTGAAACCCGGCCATGGTGATGTTTCCGCCAAAGAGACTGCCGGGAGGCGCTTCCCAAATGTTGACGGCCACAACATCACCCACAGCGATGCGCAGATCACTGGAACGCGGCCCGGCGCCAAATTTGGCGGCAAGGCTTGCCCGCGGACGGGTCCCGGCATAGGTCAATATATCCTTGCCTATGTCGACGAGCGCGTAATTCAGGTTGGTTGACGTCTTCCGCTGATTGAGAACGTCACCCGTTGTTGGCCCCGAGCGGGGAAGGCAACCGGAAACCGAAACCGCTATTGCCAGCATAAGTGGTAAAACGCTTATCCTGGCCAGGGTGAGTGGTTTTGAGGAAGGCAGGCTACGCAAGGTACAAACTGGCATTCGCAACATGTGTCAGGTATTCTTTTCATGAAAGCGCATCATTGCCGACGGGCTCATTCCATAGGCATTGCGGTACAGTGACGAGAAGCGTCCGGGATTGGAAAATTGCAGGTGGATGGCAAGATCCGTGACATTGCGAGCACTGCCACTCAGGATAGCCTCATGTGCCGCAGATAATCTGTACTCGCACAAAACATGCATCGGGCTTGTATCCCGATATTCCTTGAACATTCTCTGCAGCGCCCGCGCACTGCACCCTGCTGCATCTGCTATGTTATCGAGTGTCACAGCATTATGGATATTTTCGCGCATGAATGCCTCGGCGCGCTGCAGATAGCGCGGCGATATCCGGCGACCTGCCAAATTGTTGAGCGTGTTTACATTGTCAGGTTTTGTCATGAACAGTTTCGCCAGCAGTAAGCGTTCATAGACGTTGGTCAGAACGTCTCGTGTCGAATTGGTCGCATTGGCGAGATCTTCACTGACGTAACACAGCGTTTGATACAGAGCTGCCGCACTACCGGAGCGAAAATCATGGAGAGGCGCGAAAGCCTGCTCCTGAAAATAGGGCCGGTGCATCAGGCGTTCGAAATATTCCCGCAGCGTGGTGACCGGCACCCGATAGGCTACCCAAGAGCTCCCGGGGTGGATTTTGGCTTTCACATCTGCCCGGTCGATGATGCTGGTTGCATTGCCGGCTACCAATGTCTGTATTTTTCTCTTTTTCATGTCGACCAGGTCAATAGTTCCCTTGATGACAAAGAGAAAACTGAGAGTGGATGAAGCTCCTTTGGAGATCATTTCTAGTCGGCCATGGGTATCGCCGTACATAATCGTGGTTTGTTGCAGTTTATAAAGGTTGCGACTGTAGCCAATATTGCCCTTATCATCGCTATAAGAAGACCAACGCCACTTCTCATCCGGAGCCTCTGCATCCCGATCAGTATCATCTGCTACGGTCAAAGACCTGTAATCAGATTTACCTAGAGAATTGTCGTACATGTGTCCCCCAATTACCTAAACCGTGTTAACCAGTTTCATATGAAACCAATGTTCAGTTATCGAATTAAAAGGATTTATTTGCAATTTTAACAATATTATAAAGCTATATAAGAATAGCTTTATTCAAAACTCGTAAACAATCCGATTTACAACTTTCTCTCTTAGACACTGCTTCATCGCCTTACATATGGCAATATTTTTTTTTGAATAATACGCAGACAAAGTGATTTTAATCCAAGATGTTTGACGAGACATTACTTTTTGGCGCTTATAATACTTTATTGTCGCAAAATGTATGTTTGTGATCCGGTCAAAAACCGCGTGGATATAAGAATGTAATATTCAAGTTTGAAACTTCGGGCGGATATTGGCCAAAAGAATCGCAGCCTATATTGCTTCGGCGCTTTACGTCCGACGCAATCTGTCCTGAGTGGGATGTCTCGTCAGAAAAACGGTTTTACGCCTTCACGCCTGATTCTCAGGATTGAGAGGGGAGGCCTCTATCGCCGCCTGTATCGTTCGCGAGGTCACAGAGGGGCGCGCACGGTTAGCCGCATCGATCATTTCATTCGTCGGGTTACGAAGAACATCATAGACGATGGGGAGCGCAACATTGGCATAATCACGATAGGTTTGACGGATGAAGTCGGGGATTTTGTCCCACTCCTGGCTACCGGTGCTGCGGTAAGCATGAATAGCCTGGGCTACTGCTTCAATAAGTTTTTCGTGTCCCGTCATGGTTCAATTCTCATTTTCGACCATACCCCACCACCGAAATGGTCACTCCTCAGATTAATTTAGTCCGCAATCGATTAATTATAGTGGGAATCGTTTATCTATTTTCAATATAGGCAAGCTTGTCTTTGCCAATTAACGCATAATATGGTTATTGTTGACTGGTTTAGATGGTGTCGCTTCAAGACGTTCTTCCACGAGCGATGCCTGCATTCTTTATTCATTTAAAGCTTACTCCTTGTGGAGTGCAATTATGCAGAAGCTCGGCCAAGAGATTATATGTCACGAGTGCAAAACCAGTCATATGACGGTTCCGATTGAAGAAGAGGACGAGGCGCCCGTGCATTGTTCCGAATGCGGTGCCTTAATGTGCTTCTGGCGCGATGTGGTTGCCGACGAGACGCCGGCCATGAAAAAGGCATGAGTCCAGCAATCTGGCGCGCCAAGCTTTACAGTATTGGGCAATGAAAGCGCTCTCCCCATTTATTGTTCTTATCTGCTTTTCTGAAGTATTCACGCACAAATCAATTGTACAAAGTTAGCCCGCATTTTTGCGGTCTGTCATCCCCGATTTGAAAAATAGAAGGATGAACTGTCGCAGATTTGCGACAGTTCAGGACAAATTCCGAAATTCAATTATAGTGGCCCTTTGAATACGAAGAATGCGCCGCCACAAATCATGGCAAAACCGACAGCGTGGTTGATTGTGATTTTTTCGCCGAGATAAGCCACCGAAAAGCCCGCGAAGACCAGAAGCGTGATGACTTCCTGGATCGTTTTCAGCTGGGCTGCGGAATAAACCTCATGCCCGTAGCGATTGGCCGGAACGGCAAGGCAATATTCGAAGAAGGCGATCATCCAGCTGACAAGAATGACCAGCATCAAGGATTTATTGCCAAATTTGAGATGCCCGTACCACGCGAATGTCATGAATACATTTGATCCGAGGAGCAGGAGGATAGGACGGATATAATCGAAAGACGGCATGGAGGGTCTCTTTGGTTTGCGGGATTTAACGGTGATATCAGAGTACGGGTCGCCGGACGACGGGCGATAAGCGCCCGCTCCCGGTTTTTCCGGCACTGCATCTTTTGCGCAACGGATCAGAGATAGGAATTGAAGGCGACGCCGAGCAGATCGGTCTGGGTGACCAGCCCGAGAACATGGCGGGAATCGTCAATGATGATCACCGCATGGGTCTTGCCGTCAGTCAGCATGGGCAAAAGCTTCATGGCATGGTCGTCAGGCTTGGCAGTGACAGCAGCGGTGATTGACCCTTTGATTGCCGCCCCGGCATTTGCCAATTCGCGCAAGCCGATCGTGCCAAGCAGGCATCCTGAAAGGTCAAGAACGGGCAGGGCACGCACATTGTGTTCAAGCAGCAGGGTCCGCGCGGTATCCGCACTGGCATCCTCAGAAACCTTGATCACGTCACGTGACATGATATCGCTGCACAGCAGTGCCCGGTGCCGCCGTATAGCGGCCTGAACCTGCACTTCCCGCAGCAGAATATCGATATCGCTTCGTTCAATATCGAATGTCTCATCAAGTGCTTCCAGCGCGTTATCGACATCTTCGCTTTGAAAGCCCGAACGCAATGGGGCTGGCGGGTCCTGCGTCCCATGTATATTGGCAACAGGCGCGGCTGCCTTGTGTGGATAGGTTCTGCCAGCCAGCCTGTGAAACAGGATACCCAGCACAACGAGCAGCACGGAATTCAGCGCAACCGGCACGAATGGGAAGAGAAAACCCGCCGAAAGAACCGCTGGCCCGCCGATAACAGCTGTCAAAGCGGCAGCGCCACCTGGCGGATGCAGACACCGTGCCACCGACATCACTGCGATTGCACATGCAACAGCCAGAGCAACAGCCAGTTCCGGCTGATGTACGAAATGAGCCACTGTCACGCCGACCAAGGCGGAAATTGTATTGCCGCCGATGATTGGCCAAGGCTGTGCCAGAGGGCTGGCCGGAACGGCAAACAGCAGGACCGCAGATGCGCCAACAGGCGCGACGATGAGCGGCACGGCGGGGCCAGCACCGAACATGATGCCGCAAATCCAACCGGTCAGGCCAATGCCGATCAATGCCCCAATGCAGCCGATAATTCTCTCGCGCAATGTCGCCCCGGCGAGGATCGGCACGAAGAGACGAAACCGCTCCGTCCCATCCGGGCCTTTTGAATAGAAAAACTGGCGCATTTGGAAAATTCCGGGCGACTTTCGATATAATACCCGCATCTACGGCGGACGGGAGCCAATGAAAAGGGAAATAATTCTCTAAATCGGCGATTATCCGTAAAAACTTTTTCCCTTTGCCATGGTAACGAAATACCAAGGAAGCCCTGTCAAATTAGGAATATCGCGACTCGATATTTCCGACTTTTATCCAGTCACCCCATGATGGACTGAAAACGGCAGGACTCAATGGCTCAGAAAAAGCGCCGCACTCGTTCAACTTCGCGCTCTCCGAAGCGATCGTCCTCGCGGTCGTCGCAGCGTTGGTCTCCCGTCGGGTTGCTGCTTGCAGTGGCGGTATTGGGTGGTGTCGGGTTGTTGGCATTCTGGACAAAGGAACAGGCGAAAAACCCATCTGCAACAAATACCAGATCCCCCGTGGCTACAGCTTCCAGAGCGCCGTCTGCGGTGCCCAGACCCGAGAAAGAGGTGAGGTCGCCGGCAAAAACAGCGCTTCGCGAGGATAGCGTACGGACAGAGATAGCACGAGCGCCTGTGCCGCGACCCTCCGTTCCCGTGGGCGTGCCGCAACAAAATCCTGCTGCAACCAAGCCGACGCAGCAAGCATCATTGCAGCGTCCGCAGGGGCCCATTGGCAAAGCAATTGGCGAGCCACCGCGCGGCACCAATGTGCCGGGCATGGCGCCATCGGTAGTCTATGCTCGTGACAGGCTGGTATTACGGCGTAGCGCATCGCAAGCTTCCGCCTCGATAGGCTCTGTCGAAAAAGGGCGTGAAATGCGCTCCTACAGCAAAGCGGGCAAATGGCATCATATTGCAGTGCCGACAACTGGCATGATTGGCTGGGTGCATGAGGACATGTTGATAAAGGGAAGGCAGGCTCCCAACATATCAAGCATGACAACCGGCGCAATATACCGTGCACCTGCACAGGCAGTCTATCCTCCGCGGCCGGTGGGTGCGCAATAAGCCCGCGCCGTTCCTCGCGATTGTTTTTGGTTTTTGTCATGACGCTCCTTCCAGGAAGTTCCGTCAATTAGAAAAAATAAACCTGCTCTCCATCATCTGAAAATCAGGAACCTCATCTGCCTATGCGGGTTAGTCTCTCAGGCGGCTGACAAAATGGTCGCGAAAGATGGAGGTTCATATGAGACGAATTGCACTCGCACTTGGCGCGCTTTCGATTGCCTCACTGGCTTATGCACAGGAGGCTCCTAAGCCGACTACAGAGTCTGAAACACCGGCAGTGACAACGCCGGATTCTACCAATCCTGCTGCGCCTGTCGCCGGAGAAAATAGCTTTACAGAAGCCCAGGCCCAAGAGCGCATTGAAGCCAAAGGCTACACTGCCGTAACGGGCCTTGTAAAAGGCGAAGACGGCATCTGGACGGGTACGGGCACCAAGGACGGCAAGTCTTTCGAGGTCAAGCTCGACTATCAGGGCAACATAACAGAGACCGCAAAATAAGGGCGTAAACCAGCTTAAGGAGATCAGATATGCAAACCGTAACAGGACTATATGACAATCACCGCGATGCAAGACAGGTGGTCGAGCAGCTCGAAGACGCCGGGGTTTCCTCTTCCGATATCACAATCGCGGGACGCGATGGCGATAGCGGCGAAACCTATGCGGGCGAGGGGGCTGCTGCCGGCGCCGGTATTGGCGCTGTTGTCGGTGGTACGGGCGGGCTGCTTGCCGGTCTTGGCATGCTGGCAATTCCTGGTGTCGGCCCTGTCGTGGCGGCAGGCTGGCTCGCAGCTACAGCTGCTGGTGCGGCGGCCGGTGCAGTGGCTGGCGGCGCCGCTGGCGGATTGATTGGCGGGCTTACGAGTTCCGGCGTTGATGAAGATGATGCGCATGTCTATGCGGAGGGCGTCCGCCGCGGCAGCACGCTCGTATCTGCCAGGGTCAGCGATGACCAGGCCGATATTGCCCGCTCGATCATCAACAATAATACGCCGGTAGATCTCGACACGAGGCGATCCATGTATCGTGAAGAAGGCTGGGATCGCTTTGATGAGTCAAGCCCGGCATTTACCGAAGAAGAGCTCGCGCGGGAACGGGACAGGGTTCGCAATTATCATCCGCTATAATAGCAGCAGCAGAAACAGAAAGAGCGCCCTTGGGCGCTCTTTTGCGTTTATTCAGCCGCTTCGGTCATGACCCGCGCCGGGTGGATGAGTGGCACCGGACTGCTGGCATAGACCTGCTCCGTATGCGGTTCATCCGGTTTGTTCGGACGCATGGACCAATGGAATATTCTGCCCATCCAATGGCTCACATCATCCATGATTGTGTAGAAGGATGGTACAAACACCAGCGACAGAACTGTTGAAACCAGCAGACCGCCAATCACCGCAATCGCCATCGGGGCCCGGAATTCACCGCCATCGCCAAAAGCCATTGCTGCGGGCAGCATGCCTGCCGACATGGCAATCGTCGTCATCACGATTGGCCGGATGCGTTTGCGCCCGGCATCAATAATTGCCTCATTGCGCGGTATCCCATGCTTCACTTCTTCTATGGCAAAATCGACAAGCATGATCGCATTCTTGGTGACAATGCCCATCAGCATCAAAATACCGATGACCACGGCCATGGAGACGGAATTATTGGTCAAAAGCAGAGCCACCGCGACACCTGCAATCGAAAGAGGCAGTGACATGAGGATGGTGAAGGCGTGGAACACACTGCCAAAGAGCAGGATCAGCACCACGAAGACCAGCATCAGGCCCATGATCATTGCATCGCGGAATCCGGTAAAGACTTCACCCATCACCTCGGCATCGCCGGTTTCCTGAATCCTGACGCCTTCCGGCATGGATTTGGTCTGCGGCAGGTTTTTGACAATGGAGAGGCCCTCGCCAATTTCCTTGCCCTTGGCCATGTTTGCGCCAACGACGACCCGGCGTTCGCGGTTGAAGCGCTCAATGGAGGAGGGACCCTGTCCAAAGCTGATCTGCGCAATTGATTCCAACGGAACGACTACACCGGCAGGTGTTGTTACGGTCAGGGTCTGGAGCACAGAAAGGTCACGGCGCGAATCCTCGGTCAATTGAACGCGGATCGGGACCTGCCTTCCATCAACCGTATATTTTGCCAGATTGGCATCAAGATCACCCAAGGTCGCAACACGCAAAGCCTCCGACAGCGCTGATGTCGACAGGCCCAGCTCCGCCAGCTTATCCATGCGCGGTGTCACGATGATCTCGGGGCGATCAAGCGCCGCCGTGGATGACACAGCCTGAAAGTCGCCGGTTGCAGTCATGGCGCTTTGCAATTGTCTTGCCTGCTGGGTTACTTTCTCACCATCATTGCCGATGACGCCAACAGCAAATTCGCGTTCGCCGCGATCATTGACGAAATTGGCGCGCAGATCGGAAACCTCGGACAATTTGTTGAAAATGTCGGTCTCCACCTGTTTCTGGGTGCGGTCCCTTTCGGATTTATGGCTGAGCTTAACGACCATCGTTGCGCGCCTTGTATCCAGCGAACCCGTTGGCGACGCACCGCCCGTCACATAGGTCTGCTTGACTTCTGGTATCTGGCGAACAAGTGATGCCGCCTCGTCACTAACGCGGCGTGTTTCCTCGATAGGTGCACCAGGAGGCAGTTCAAGGCTCACGACAACCCGGGCTTCATCCTGTGGCGGGACAAAGCCCGATGGCAGAAAGCCCATGGCCCAGATTGCAACAGCAAAAAGAGCCACGCCGCTGCCCAGCGTCAGCCAGCGGAAACGCAAAGTGACGGTCAGGAAGCGGGTATAGGCCTTGATCCAGCCGGTTTCTTCCGAGCCGTGGTGCAGGCTTTTTCCGTCGCGCAACAGATAGGCGGTCATCATCGGCGTAATAAGCCGTGCAACAAGCAGCGAGAAAAAGACCGCGACCGCAACCGTCAGACCGAATTGCTTGAAATATTGACCGGCAATGCCGCTCATGAAGCTGACCGGTGCGAACACGGCAATGATTGTGGCCGAGATGGCGATAACAGCAAGCCCGATTTCGTCGGCAGCTTCCAGTGAAGCCCGATAGGGTGATTTGCCGGATCGCATATGCCGGACAATGTTTTCGATTTCGACGATAGCATCATCGACCAGAATACCGGTCACCAGAGTAATACCAAGCAGACTGATCAGATTGAGCGAGAAACCCAGCATGTCGATGGCCCAGAAAGTAGGGATCGCCGACAAGGGCAGGGCAACAGCCGCGATCAATGTCGCCCGCATATTGCGCAGGAACAGGAACACGACAATGATGGAAAGCACGGCACCTTCAATCAGCGAACTCATCGCGGATTCGTAATTGCCATAGGTATAATTGACCGAATTATCGATCATGCTGAAGCGTGTATCGGGGTATTTCTGCTGCAACTGATCGATGCGCGCCTGCACGGCCGCAAAGACTTCTGTATCGCTGGCTCCCTTTGCGCGGAACACACCCAGCGAAACAACCGTCTGATTATCGACACGCGCAAAGGATTTTGGCTCTTCAAAAGCGTCGCTGACAGTTCCGATTGCATCGAGCCGGACAGAGCGTCCACCGGCGAGCGGAATTTCCACGGCACGCAAATCTTCCAATGAACGGGAGCCGCCCAAGGTTCGGATCGTCTGTTGCGTATCGCCCAGATCGCCGCGTCCGCCGGTCAAGTCGGCGCTCATGGATTTCAGGGCACGATTGACATCGGCAGCGGTAACCCCGAGTGCGGTCAATCGATCGGGGTCGAGCGAGACACGGATTTCGCGCTTCACCCCGCCATACCGCTCTACCTTGCCAACGCCCTTGAGCCCCTGAATGTCGCGGATGATCGTGTCATCGACAAACCAGGAAAGCTGTTCCGCCGTCATTGCCGGAGCGGAAATGCCGTAGGTCAGAATTGCCGAACCTTCGACATCCACCGAATTGATCAGCGGTTCCTTGATGGTCGCTGGAAGATCATCGCGGATGCGCGATACGGCATCCTTGACGTCGTTCAGCGCTTTTTGCGTATCAACCTCCAGCCGGAACTCGACAAGCGTTGTCGAATTGCCTTCAGTCAGATTGCTGATGACATTCTTGACGCCGGTAATATTGGCGACAGAATCCTCAACCCGCTTGGCAATCTGGGTTTCCAGCTCTGTCGGCGCAACGCCCGGATCGGTAATCGAGACCGATATCAACGGCACGTCGATATTGGGGAAGCGGGTGATGGGCAGTTTGGAAAAGGCCATCAGCCCCAGCACGGTCAAAACGACAAAGAGGAGAATTGCCGGAACCGGGTTGCGGATGGACCAGGCGCTGATGTTCCAGTTCATTTGACCGCTCCGGTCTGCTCGGCTGAGACACGAACCGGGGTAACGCGGTCGCCATCGGCTACGAATGTTCCGGCGCGGGCGACGATTTCTTCGCCCTCGGCAAGACCCTCAAGCACTTCGGCGGAATGGCCGTTGCGAATGCCGACTTTCACCTTGCGGCTTTCGACAACACCGTTCTTGACGACCTGAATGAGCGTCGCCGGCCCATTATAGACAATAGAGGAAAGTGGAACGCTAATGCCGCCACGACGGGCAAGTTCAATGACAGCGCGGGCAAAATTGCCCGGGCGGATTGAAGGGTTCTTCTCAAGCGACACTTTTACCGCGCCCAGACGCGAGCTTGCTGAAATCTCCGGAGAGATCAGGCGGATTTTGCCTGCGACCGGTTCTTCCATGCCCGAAACGCGGACAGAGACCGGCATGCCCGCCTTTAACAGCGGCAAATCGACTTCCGGAATATTGCCTGCGAGCTCAAAATCATTATCGCGGGCAATGCGGAACAATGGTCCCGCATTGGCGGAGACGATCGCGCCAAGAAGTGCGTCGCGGCTCAAAATAACGCCGCTTGCCGGTGCTCTTACATCGGCTTTCTCCAGACGCAGCATGACATCGCGTTTTTGGGCGGCGACAAGTTGCAACTGCGTTTGCGTTGCCACCAGCGCGTGACGAGCCGTGTTCAACTTGGCATTGGCGCTGTCATGGGCATTGGTTGCATTGTCAAATTCAGCTTTGGAAGTGAAGCCCTTGGCACTCAAGGAGCGGGCACGCTCCAGCGCTTCCAATGCTTGCCGCACGGCAATCTGAGCATCGACAATCTGTGCTTCGGACTGTGCGATGGACGCGGCGGCCTGAGCCCCTTGCGCTTCGATTTGCGCAAGCTGGATTTCAAGCGAAGACTTGTCGAGCCTTGCCAGGATGTCGCCTTCCTTGACAACATCGCCCTGATCAGCATTGAGCTCGAGTACAAGCAGTCCGGCAACATCCGTGCCGACGGCAACCTCCTGCCGGGGAACAATGGTTCCCGTTACGGTCAGTGTCGCCACCATTTCCTGCTTTCCGGCAGCGACCACATTGATCGAGGGAGCCTTGGGTTCGCCTGCAACCGCTGGTGTGTCTTCGGCCGCGGCAATTCCGGGCAAGGACAAGGCGAAACCAATCGCCACAATGGAGGAGAAGAGAACTTTTCTAAGATTGCGGTGAGGGTGGCGGTTCATCTTGGAGCCTGGGGGTGAGAGCTATAGTTGCTTGTTCGTTGGTCGCAAAACGGCGGTTGCCAGCGCACGGAACACGGGTTCCAATGCTTCCAGCGGCACGCCTTGTGCGGGAAAATTGCGAAGGATAATGCCTTCGCCCATGGCTGCGAGCGTGGCGACGGCAAGCTCAAGTTCGACCACCGGGTCGATAAGGCCGGCCTCTTTTGCTGCGGTAAATGCAGCAATCAGCCTTTCACGCATCATGCCTTCATGCAGTTCGCAAATGGCAGCAACCGCATCATTGCGTGTCGCCTCGGCGCGTACTTCAATGAAAAGGCGTGCACTGGCATCGGCTGGGCCATTATTGCTCATATCCATCGACATGTGGCGCACATGCTCTATGCCCACTTTGACAACGGCCTCAATAATGTCATTGCTACTGGACATGCGATCAAGGATCTCTGCGCTTTCACGCCGATGTTGCGCACAAATATGTTCAATGATCGCCTCTTTTGAGGAGAAATAACGATAAAGCGCGCCGGGGCTCATGCCAGCCTCGGAACAAATGTCATTCATGGAGGCTCCGCGAAAGCCGGAGCGGATGAAACAGGTGGTTGCAGCGGCAAGGATGCGCTCTTCCTGCGCCTCGCGATTGCGCGCCCGCTTGCCGAACAGCTTGGTGACAAAACAGCACGATTCCTCCGTATCATCACTTGATGCGGCGGGTGTCTGTCTCGGCATTGCTTGATCGGTCATCAGTCACCATTAAAAAAGAGAGAACGTTCTCTCTCATTTATATCAGCTGCACAATAGCGTCAATATGAGAATGATCATTCTTGTTTTTACTGCTGACAAAAAAATCCGTACTGCATGGGAATAAACCCGCGATAGGCTACGTATATCGGTCATGAGCAATGAAAAAACCCGCTTCGACGTGATTGGCCAGCTTGGATCGCTGCGCCGTTATGCGCGCTCGCTGGCTCGTAATGAGCAGGATGCCGAGGATCTCGTGCATGATGCGCTGGTGCGGGCCTATGAAAAGCAGGCGAGTTTTCGCCCGAACGGTAATTTGCGGACATGGCTGTTTTCCGTGTTGCACAACACGTTCATTGATGGCTTCCGCTCGCGCCAGGCTGATGCGCGCAGAATAGCCCAGACGGCAGAGACGGCGGAAACCGTCCAGCAGCCATCGCAGGAACATGCAGTGCGGCTGGAACAGATACGCCAGATGTTTGAAACCTTGCCCGAAGAGCAGCGAAGCGCGCTGCATCTGGTGGCTATTGAGGGGCTTTCCTATGAGGAAGCTGCCGGAATTCTGGACATACCTATCGGCACATTGATGTCGAGGGTCAGCCGGGCACGGGCTTTCATGCGCGCCAGCGAAGGCGAAGAGCCTTCTTCCCGCGCTGCCCAACTGCGAATTGTCGGAGGTCGTGATGATTAAGACAAGAGACCCTATCGTGCAGGCCGATTTTGATGCCTATGTGGACGACCAACTGGATGGCGCGCGCCGTATCGAGGTGGCTGGATATCTTTCCGAGCATCCCGAAGATGCTGCCCGCGTCATGGCAGATCTGCGTGGCCGTGATGAATTGCGTCTCGCGCTTTCAGCGCCCGCTTCGGTTTCCGGCCTTGCTTCTGCACAGGCTGCCGAGCGGCTCCAGCGCAGCCTTGGACGCAGGCAGATTTTCAATCGGCTGCAACGCGTTGCGGCGGTGGCATTGCTTGTTGGCCTCGGTTGGATGGCCCATGCCGGTTTTGGTCCGTTGATCGTCTCGGAGGTTGTCGCTTCACAGCCGGCTCCTGCCTATGTCCAGGATGCGGTGATGGCACATCGCACGTCGCTGGTCCGCGCTGCAATGACATCGCAGCCCGGCACCCGAAATTATGACCCGGCTGAAATACGTGCCGCCACGGCAATCATTATGCCCAAGCTTCCAACCGAATGGAAAGTGAAGGACGTGCAATTGTTCCCGTCCACATTCGGACCAAGCATTGAACTTGAGATCGGATCGTCTGTCACGGGTGCCTTGTCTCTTTTTGCGGTTCGCCCCGGGTCCTTTGATGTCGTTAAACCACGCATTGTCGAGATTGAAGACATGAAAGCAGCCTATTTCCAGATAGGCGACGTCGCCTATGCGCTCGTTGCCGATGGTGGTTCCGATGAGCTGGGCAAAGCCGCTACACAACTTGCCAACACACTTTACTGATCAACAACAGAAGGAACGTTCTGATGAATACACCACTTCGTTATGGCATCGACCGGGCAGGCGGCCAGACAGCCGCTGCGTTCGACGAGGGCCTGCGCCAGCATATGCTGCGCATCTACAACTATATGGGCCTTGGCCTTGTTCTCACCGGTGTTGTCGCTTTCGTCGTCGCTTCAACGCCAGCACTTTATGTACCAATCTTCTCGACACCGCTTAAATGGGTGGTGATGCTGGCGCCGCTGGCTTTCGTGATGTTCTTCTCGTTCAAGATGCAGACAATGTCGGCAGCTTCCGCTCAAATGCTGTTCTGGGCGTTCTGCGCCGTCATGGGCCTGTCCATGGCTTCCATCTTCCTGGTCTTTACCGGCAACAGCATTGCGCGCACATTCTTCATTGCCGCAACAATGTTCGGTGCAACCAGTCTTTACGGCTACACCACCAAGCGTGACCTTTCGCAGTTCGGCTCGTTCCTGATCATGGGTCTGATCGGTGTTGTCGTTGCCAGCGTGGTCAACATCTTCCTTGGTTCGACAATGATCCAGTTTGTGGTGTCAGTTGCCGGCATTCTCGTCTTCGTCGGTTTGACCGCCTGGGACACACAGACGATCAAGGAACAGTATGGCGAGAATATTGATTCAGAGACACAGCAGAAAATGGCCGTATTCGGTGCGTTCTCGCTCTATCTCAACTTCATCAATATTTTTCAGCTTCTGCTGAACTTTACAGGCGAGCGCGAATAGCAACGCCTGAAGAGTTGACGAAAGGGCCGGAGAAATCCGGCCTTTTTTGTTGGTTATTATTCGCCGCGGGGGCCGAAAATGGCTGCGCTTGCCCAAGTCTGCTCAATACGATCAAGCGTTTTGAAAGTGATTTCGAGGTTACGAATATTGTCGGGGCTGTCGGCAACGATTTTATGGCAGTTGGCGGCGATGGCCGTCATGTCGGCGCAAAGCTCCTTGCCCTTTTCCGAAAGCTTGATTCGCGCTGCGCGGCGATCACGCTGCAGGGCGTTACGCTCAATATAACCGGACTCACCCAGCTGCTTGAGGTAGTAGGAAAGGTTGGTGCCCGCATAGGGACCGCGTTCCATCAACTGCGTGACAGAAATTTCGTCATCGCCAATTGCCAGAAGCAGCATCAGATGGGCGTGGCCGATTTCTTCAACGCCGCGACGGGTCATTTCCGATTGCATAAAGGCTGCAAATCGTCTGTTCACCCGCTCCAGCGTGCGCGCAAGTTCAAAATGTGTGATGTTCGGTGCCGGAATATTGGCGGGCTTGCGGCCACCAAATGGCTTCGACACGTCATCCGGTGCCGCTTCGTTATCAATCATATGTTGCAGATAATTCGGTACCATCGAAGTCTCCGTAACGGTGCCCACCGCCAGTTTACGAGAAAACTTACCAGCGCTTAATGGTGCGCCGCACATCAAAGCAATTAACAAGACAATCAATCAGAAGCCATCGGTATATAAGCATAAAGTATTAGAGAAAAGCATTCATTTACGATCGTGCTGCTTTTTTTCACGATGGCTTCTCTTGGCGCAGATTGGGACAAAAAGTGCCAAGCAGCGCCATATTCCGTTATTATGCCGACATATATTAAATAATATGCACAATGCGTAAGCTTATATCTGATGATGGATAAATATTAGGCAGTTATTCTTGCTGACGCCTGCGAAGCAACAATTGACCCTGCAGGGCAAAGGTTTCACGCGTTCATTCGAGGCCTATAAAAGTGCACAAGAAAACTGTGGCAGACGTGGCGACACGGGTAGCCGGTTGGCAGAGGTATTACGGAAATCCTAATATTCTCGACGAAATGAACAAGGGCGTTGCCGATATGCCCGCCGGCAACTCGGCTCGATAGCAATTGCTGACACAAACGCCCTGTTCATTCCAATCCTCTTGCCAAGTACCGGGGCCGCATCTCCGCAGGGAAGAGGCTGCGGAGGATGACTCGCCGCAACAATTGTTGAAAACCGGCGAATCGCATGGCAAAAAACTATTAACTTTTCCTGTCTATATCAGGAACAATGTTACGAAAATTGTCTCTGAAAATGGCAGTAATCGCCGTCATTCTGGCTCTGGGCGGGTGCGCATCTGCGCCCAGCCGGATTAATAATGTCTGCGCTGTTTTCGAGCAACGCGATGGTTGGTTTGATAATTGGTATGTTGCTGCCAAACAGACCGAACGCGAATATGGCGTACCAGTACCAATTCTCATGGCGACCATCCGCAAGGAATCCGGGTTCAGTCCCCGTGTAAAGCCGCCGCGTACAAAGCTGCTTGGCTTCATTCCATGGAAGCGGCCATCCTCCGCCTATGGTTTTTCGCAAGCGCTGGATGGAACGTGGAAACAATATCAGCGCGAAACCGGGCGCTATGGCGCAAGCCGCAGCAAGTTTGCCGATGCGGTCCATTTCGTTGGCTGGTATCACTCCAAGAGCAACAAGACGAACGGCATCGAGTTGAATGATGCCTATCATCTCTATCTGGCCTATTATTTCGGTCACGGCGCTTTTTCACGGGGTGAGTGGAAAAGCAATGCCAGCATGCAGCAGGTCGCCCGCGCCACCACCAAGATGGCCGAGGATTACGCCGCGCAAATGCGAAACTGCAATCAATAACTCTGTTGGACTTGTCATTGTCGGCGCGAATTCTGCTCGAGTTTCAGTTTGCCGCACCAATATCTTGCGTGGTTCGACGAGGCTCACCGTGAGGAAAGCTGGCGGTTGCAGGGAGTCAGGATTTGCAACGCTGGCAACTGTCATTGCAGCACTTTAACCTTCCTCATGGTGAGCCTCGTCGAACCCTGCATAACGCTGTTGCCACGCCCTTCAGGCGAGAGCCTCATCCATGGAATCAAGGATTGCTGTCCAGCCTTTGTTATGGCCATCGCGCGATTCTTCATTGCGGAATTTCACATGCCGCAGGGTAACATCCGTCTTGCCCTGACCCGCTTCCACAAAATCAATCGTGACCACGCTGTCATCGAGTGAGTGCGGAGAACCCCATGTGAAAGAGAGCCGCGAATGCGGATCGATTTCAAGATAAGTCCCATAATGCGGGATTTCCCGTTCGCTCGTCACCATGATGATCTCGAAGCGGCCGCCTTTGGTCGGGTCATTCTTCACCTTGGAGTCCGCGATGCAACCCGGCGGACGCATAAATTTTGCCATGGCGTTAGGGCTGATCCAGGCATTGAAAACCTTCTCGCGTGGTGCGGCGATTGTGCGGTTGATCGTCAGTTCTAGCTCACTCATTTTCGTCATCCTCCAAAAGCATGTTCTCAAGCGCTGTCAGGCGCAATTCCCAAATCGACTTCAACTGACCGAACCAATCTTCGGTAAGTCTGAGCGGGGCAAGCTCGGCAGCGATAAAGTGCTCGCGGCCCGAAGTCTGCCGGGTGACAAGTCCTGCTTCCTCCAGCACCTTGATGTGTTTGGAAACGGAATTCAGGGACATGTCGAAATGGGCAGCAAGCGAGGTCACCCTCAACGCACCCTCCTGAACAAGGAGCGTCAAAATCTGTCGCCGTGTCGTATCGCCAGCGGCCTTCAGAATTCGTGACAGGGCATCGTCGTCCATTTCATTCATCCATATGGTTGAATATCGCATCTGCGCATATTAGTCAACCATATGGGTGAATATTATTTCCCGTGCAATCTGAATGTCCGGTTTCGCACAGAAAAACCGGAAACAATGTCCCGTTGATTCTGCTGCCTATGGGCGAGGGCTCTACATTTGCAGCAGGACGTTGAACCCGCCATAGATCATGCGCTTTCCGTCAAATGGCATTTGGTCCATCTGCTTTGATAGTCGCGGGTCGTCCATGACCAGCTTGTTTATCTTGTCGCGTTGCTCACGGGATTCGTAGGTGATCCAGGAAAAAATCACGATCTCGTCGTCCTTTGCCTGTACGGAGCGGGGAAACGACGTCAGTTCGCCAAAGGGCACATCATCGCCCGTGCATTCAACATAGCTTAGCGCGCCATGCTCCATCCAAACCTCGCCTCCCAGTTGGGCAAGCGCCCTATAAGCGTCGATCTTGTCCTTCGGAACTGCAAGTATAAAGCCATCAACATAGGTCATTTTGATTTCCTCTCATGGTTCACTCCCAAAGGAACGTTTGAGGAAATCCAAATCCTACATCGCTGTTAAGTTTTTGCCGGCGAGGTTTGAGCAATATGTGCCCGAACGTGTCGTGGGTTGAGCAGAAATATCGGAATAACTGTGCCAACATGTTGGGCGGGCGATCGTTACGAGCTATATCATCTTTATTTGCCGCTTCATCCAACATGGGTTCGCTCAGGAATGACAAAACTGCTTGCCAGCGTACAGAATCTGCCTGAGGCGGAAATCGTCTTCGAAAATGGTGCGGACATTATTGATGTCGGCGGTCCGGCCATAGCCATGTCAGGCTCGGTCGAATCCGGGCCTTTGCCGGAAATCATCAATTTCGTGGCTGGCCGCAGGCCCGTTTGTGCCGATGCCAGCCATTTGCCGATGCAGGCAGATGTGATGCGCCGCAAGGTTGGAGAGTTTGTCGCTGCGGGTGTGGAATATATACGGGTGGGCTTGCGTCCGGGCGAGAACCTGCTGGCAGTGATCGAGGCGATCAAGCCGTTCACCTCCAAAGTGAAGCTTGTCGCCGTCATGTTTGCTGAAGAACAGAGCCGATATCCCAAATCATTTTTAGATGACCTGGTTGCGGCCGGTTTTCACGCCGCCATGATTGACACGGAAAACACGCTTGGCGAACGCTTGCTCAACCATTTGTCGCCTGACCAGATCGGTCAGTTCTTCAAGCTCGTTCAGTCGAAAGGCTTGCTGGCGGGTGCCGCCGGTTCGCTCGAAGCGCCCGATATTCCACGACTGCTTTCCTACAGGCCGGATATGCTTGGTTTTTGCGCCGCATTGCGCACTGACCTTTATTGGGCGGCGCCAATGGATGGTCCTGGGGCAGCAAAGATAAGAGGGCTGATTCCGAAAGGCGCAGTGCGGTCCGTTGCACCATTGGCGGACGGCAGCGAACCAGGGTTGGGTACGGACAAGATTTTCGTGCGCGATTTTGTTTTGCCGGTCGAGATCGGTGCCTATAGTTTCGAGCATGGCAAGACCCAGAAGATGCGCTTCGATGTTACTGCCGAAGTTGTTCGCGTTGCCCGCAATGCAGAACAATTGCGTCATGTTGTTTCCTATGATCTCATCATGGACGGCATAAGAGCCATTATCGCCCGGGGCCATGTCGAGCTGTCTGAAACATTGGCCGAGCAGATTGCGGCTTTCATTCTGGAAAATCCGCGTGTGCTGAAAGTTGTGGTCAGGGCCGAGAAGCTGGAATTGGGGCCGGGCGGCGTCGGCGTTGAGATTGAGCGCCGCCGCGGTGAAACCGGAGGCTGGGGCGCTTTTCACTAGGTTTGTCTGGCCGTGCGGTTTTTGGTGCGTGGTTCGTCCTTTGACACGCTCAGGAGCTGACCATGAGGGAGGTTGTTATTTGCGGAAACCTTCCTGCAATACTGCGATGAACTGCAATCAATCCACATTACTCATGGTGAGCTTGTCGAACCACGCACTATTGGTTCCCGGGCATCAGCGATAAGGATTTCGCGCTCGCTGCAATGATCGAGAAGGTTGAGCAGTGGCAGCCCGGCAAAGAAGAGGGCCCGCTAGAGGGAACGCCGCAGGATGACCCGCGTTATGCCTTCGTAAAATATGATGTCTGAAAGGCAAGATTGAAGACCTGTCATTCCACCAGCCGAGATTGAAATTAGCTGCGCGACAGAACACAAAATTCCCGGGTCGAAACTAAAGAAACGATCGTTCAATTAATTTCGACCGGATTTCCAGAAATCGGCAATATTTGGAGGCTAAAAACAGGCTTTATAAACACGCTGCGCTGAAAATCGCACAACCTCGCTGCACATTTGCGGAAAACTTCCCGAAGAATCGCCAAATTTTCCCGAAAAAATCCAACTTTTAAGTGCATTTTAGTTGTCTAAAGTTGTGCGAAGCGCATGTTTCGTTGCGATAAATGCCGTCCGCGACTGGCATTGCCGGAATTATTGCCTGTAAGATGTGAGCCCGAAACAACCTTGCCCGAACAAGAAAGTTGATGCGGTGACAGACCGAAAATCGCCCTTGGCGCCGTTCAAAAACGACACGTTCCGTAACATCTGGATTGCAAGTCTATCCTCGAATTTTGGATCTTTGATCCAGTCCGTTGGCGCAGCCTGGATGATGACGACCATTTCCAGTTCTGTGGGCATGGTGGCCTTGGTTCAGGCCTCGACCGCATTGCCTATCATGTTGTTTTCATTGGTGTCTGGCGCGCTCGCGGATAATTTCAATCGCCGCCGGGTGATGCTTGTGGCGCAAAGTTTTATGTTGGCTGTGTCCGTTTCTTTGTCGGCATTTGCCTATTTCGGGCTCATTACGCCTTGGTTGCTTCTCACCTTTACCTTTCTGCTGGGATGCGGGACGGCATTGAACAACCCGTCATGGCAAGCTTCTGTAGGCGACATGGTTCCGCGCGATGACCTTCCGGGTGCTGTGGCGCTCAACAGTATGGGTTTTAATATAACGCGCAGTGTCGGCCCCGCTATTGGTGGCGCTATTGTTGCTTTCGCGGGAGCCGCAGCTGCATTTGCAGTCAATACTCTTAGTTACTTGCCCTTGATACTTGCCTTGTTTCGCTGGCAACCAAAATATGATGCTAATCCTTTGCCGAGAGAAACTCTCGGGAGAGCCATTTCTGCAGGTTTGCGTTATGTTGCGATGTCTCCGAACATTGCAAAAGTCATATTCCGCAGTTTTGTTTTTGGGCTTTCTGCCAGTGCTGTTCTCGCTTTGCTGCCATTGGTTGCACGCGATCTGGTGAAAGGTGGCCCGCTGGTTTACGGCATCCTGCTTGGCGCCTTTGGCATAGGGGCCATTGGCGGAGCGCTTTTAAGTGCCCGCGTGCGGGAGTTCATGTCAAGTGAAGCCATTGTAAAATCAGCGTTTATCGGGTTCGCGCTTAGTGCTGTCGTAACTGCTGTCAGCACCAATACCTGGCTGACCAGTGCTGCGCTTCTTGTATCCGGCGCGTGTTGGGTGCTGGCCCTGTCGCTGTTCAACGTCACCGTACAGCTATCGACACCACGCTGGGTTGTGGGCAGGGCGCTGTCGCTCTACCAAACGACAACTTTTGGTGGCATAGCCGGAGGAAGCTGGATATGGGGTCAGGCCGCTGCAGAACATGGTGCGGAAATGGCGTTGCTTGCATCGAGCGTGGTAATGCTTATAGGCGGCGCGATTGGTCTTCGTTATGCTTTGCCGGAATTCAAAACACTCAATCTGGATCCGCTCAATCATTTCAGTGAACCATTGCTGGCGCTTGATCTTAAACCGCGCAGCGGGCCCATTGTTATCATGATTGATTATGTCATCAAGGAAGAGGACGTGAACGACTTTCTTCAGGTAATGGCGGCGCGGCGGCGCATCCGAATTCGCGATGGTGCAGGCCATTGGGCCCTGATGCGCGATCTGGAGAACCCGGAGATTTGGACGGAAAGCTACCATACGCCGACCTGGGTGGAATATGTGCGCCATAATCAACGCCGCACAAAGGCCGATGCCATTGTCGGAACGCGGATCAGAGCCCTTCACAAGGGCGATACTGAGCCGCGTGTCCACCGCATGATCGAGCGGCAGACGACGCTGCCTCACGATATTGCCGCTCATAAAATGCCCATAGATATGTCTTGATTATCAAGGCTTTAAGTCTATTGCTGCTTGAAAGCTTCCATCCATATAAAATGGAACAGAAGCATGCACATGAGCGATTTTCCAGATGCCGCCCTGTTTGATTAGACCCAGCGTCTGCCGAAACCACAGGTCGGCCTTATCACCCGTGGTTTTCGTGCCGGTCATTCTGACCAGACAGCGCGCAAAAGCAACGTCGTCGCTTGCCGTAATATCCAACTCCTGCGACTCATTTCCGATAGGCCCGGTCCAGCTATCGAACCAGCTTTGAATGCCTTCGGCATCCTTGCCACGATACTGTAATGGTGGGGCAAGACTGAACTCGACAATGTCTTCCGTCAGATAAGAAAGCGTGCTCTGCGCATTCTTGTTGGAAATTGCATCCGACCAGTTCTTGAGGGTGTCCTCAATGGCGGTATTTTGATTAATACTTGTCACTTTTACTTCCCTTCCAGTGTTAATTGCGGAGTGTGAAGCGAGTTTCAAAGTTTTGCGACGAGCGCCTCAAGTTGATCGGTGCATTGACCCCAACCTTCATGAAATCCCATCTTCTCATGTGCTTCGCGATCAGCCACGGACCAGTGACGGACAAGCGCCGTGTATTTCGTTTTGCCTTCCTGCTCCTCGAAAGTAAGAATCAGTGTCATGAAAGGTTTTTCTGATGGAACCCAAGCACTGGTGAAAGCATCAGTGACCACAATCCGCTCATTCTCAATGACTTCAAGATACACACCTCGATTGGGGAATTCATTCCCGTCCGGTCCGCGCATGGTGATGAAGTTGGATCCGCCAACGCGCACATCCAGTTCCGCATGCGGTGTTGTATAGGGCAGGGGCGCGAACCATTGTTTCAATAATTCCGCATTGGTCCAGGCTTTAAAAACCTTTTCCCTGGGGGCCTTGATGAGGCGTGTCAGAACCAGATCACGATCTGTATTTGCCATTGTATCCATTGCAGTTCTCCTTGTTTCGATGGTCTGAACTAAGGACGAACGGCACGCGTGAAATCCGACATTTACCGCGAAAAAAATTGACGTTTATTTTTTTGAGAGACTATCAAGGTGGGTGCGGATATGGGCTGCTTCAGCGGCAGTATTGGCAAGAGCGATTGCGCGGTTGAATGCTTCGCGCGCTTCTCCATTCCGGCCGATTTTCATCAGCAATCCGCCCTTGACCCCGAAATAGTGAAAATAACCTGAGAGCCGCTCTTCCAATGGTTCGATGAGCGTCAGTGCCGCTGCGGGCCCGCGCACTTTGGCGACGGCAACTGCGCGGTTAAGCGTGATCACAGGTGAGGGCATCATGCGCTCCAGCGCGCGATAAAGCACGTCAATTTCGTTCCAATCAGTCTCTTCTGCGGTGGGCGCGCGCGCATGCAGCGCTGCTATTGCCGACTGAATTTGGTAGGGACCAGGCTGCCTGTGCCGCATCGCTTTATCGATCAGGGCCAGGCCCTCATTGATCATTTCACGGTTCCAGAGTTTGCGGTCCTGTTCCTCCAAAAGAATGACTTCGCCATTTGCATCGAAACGTGCAGCCGATCGCGCATTCTGTAGTAACAATAATGCCGCCAGGCCCATTATTTCGGGTTCGGTCGGATACATGCGCAATAGAAGCCTGACCAGACGGATTGCTTCGTCGCACAGCGGAATGCGGGCTTTTTGTTCGCTGGCGGCAGCGGAATATCCTTCGTTGAAAATCAGATAGATCATTGCCGCGACCGCCGCTAGCCGCTCAGCACGTTCGATGGGATCGGGCGTTTCAAACGGGATTTCGCCTGCGCCAATCCGGCTTTTTGCACGTGTTATGCGCTGTTCCATGGCGCTTTCGCCGACCAGAAAGGCTTTGGCAATTTGTTTTACCGAAAGGCCCGAAACGATTCTCAACGCCAATGGAATTTGTTGCGTTGCCGGAAGGTCAGGATGGCAGCAGATGAACAAAAGACGAAGGATATCATCACGATAATCCGCTCCGTCGATGTTCTCTGCAATCGTCGTTTCATTATCCTCCAGATCAGACAGCACTTCTTCAGGCGGCAATGGCTGCTGCTTTGCCTGACGGCGAACCACATCAATTGCGCTGTTGCGCCCGACGAAAATCAGCCAGGCCGTTGGATCGCGTGGCGGACCGTTCTTGGTCCAGTTTTTCAGCGCTTTGACGCAGGCCTCCTGAAACGCTTCTTCCGCTACATCAAGATTGCGAAAGTAACGCAGCAGCGCGCCTACAGCCTGCGGGCGGGCCGCTATAAGTGCCGCATCGATCCAACGTGCATCTGTCATGGTTTGGTTTGTCCGGGTCTGAATATTGAAATAGGCCGAATTTCGTAGGATCCCGTTCCGGGATTAGCGATCGAAAGTTCCTTGGCAATATCAAGTGCTTCGTCCAAAGAGGCGCAATCGACGACATAGAAGCCGAGGAACTGTTCCTTGGTTTCGGCAAAGGGACCATCAATAATGACGGGATCATTGCCGCTCTTGCGTAAGGTTGTTGCAGCTGTCGTCGGCAGCAGCCGTGCTACCGGACCGAGCTTTCCTTCCTTGGTCAGTCGTTCCTGAACAATTGCGAGCCGCGCCATGACAGCATCGTCCTCGTCTTTGGACCAGGCACCAACGATGTCTTCGGAATTGTAGCAAAGAATGGCGTAGAGCATTTTATTTCCTCTTCTTCATAGGATGACGAACCAGTATGACTTATGCCGACAACGGGTCAAAAATTTATTGCGATTCGTATCTGAAAGGTATCATCGTGAGAAAAACAGGTTGGTCACCGGAACAATATCTGAAGTTCGAGGACGAGCGCACGCGCCCAGCCAACGATCTTTTATCGGCGGTGCCGACGGCGGAAGTAGAATTTGCAGTAGATCTCGGCTGCGGCCCGGGAAATTCTACAGAACTCTTGCTCAAACGCTATATCTCAGCAGAGATTCTGGGAATAGACTCATCTGCAGAGATGATTGCGCAGGCTCGTGAAAGAGTGCCGAATTGCAGGTTTGAACAGGGGAATCTCGATACTTGGCGTCCGGAAAAGAAAGCTGACCTCCTTTACGCCAATGCTTCAATGCAATGGCTGTCTGGGCACGACACACTGTTTCCGCAACTCACGCAGTTTCTCAATATTAATGGTTCCTTGGCAGTGCAGATGCCGGACAATCTGGAGCAGCCGACCCATATTGCCATGCGGGAGGTTGCGGCCGACAAACGTTGGGCCGAAAAGCTTTCCGGAGCCAATGCAGCCAGAAGCAGTTTAGGCGAGGCTTCATTTTACTATGATTTACTTAAACCTCACGCTCGGCGTGTGGATATCTGGCGCACCATCTACCATCATCCGCTAAAAGGGCTCGAGGGTATTGTTCAGTGGTTTCTGGGCTCCGCGTTAAGGCCGTATCTTGCTGCGTTGAGCGAAGAACAGAAGCCGCAATTTATTGAAAAATATCAGGAATTACTCGCTCAATCATATAAGCCAATGGACAATGGCATTGTGCTCTTGCCATTTCCGCGTCTGTTCATCATAGCAACAATCTGAATATTCGTCTTAGCTTAGGGGGACCATCATGTTCGAAAAGCTTTTCAAGCTTAGCGACCACCAGACATCCGTAAGGACGGAGGTTTTGGCGGGCCTGACAACATTCCTGACCATGTCGTACATTATATTTGTCAATCCAGACATCTTGTCTTCGACTGGTATGGACCGCAACGCTGTCTTTGTTGCGACTTGTCTCGCAGCGGCGCTGGGTTCGGCCATCATGGCCCTTGTCGCCAATTGGCCAATCGGCATGGCCCCCGGCATGGGATTGAACGCGTTCTTTGCCTTTACAGTGGTTGCGGCACTTGGTTTTACCTGGCAGCAAGCGCTCGGCGCAGTCTTCATTTCAGGCTGTATATTCCTGTTGCTTACGGTAACAGGCATCCGAAGCTGGCTTGTTTCAGGCATCCCAAAATCCATTCGCAGCGCTATCGCCGCCGGTATTGGTCTCTTCCTTGCGCTGATCGCATTGAAGACGTCGGGCATTGTCGTGGACAATCCCGCGACGCTGGTTGGGCTTGGAAATCTTGGCGATACCGGCGTTCTGCTTGCTATATTGGGTTTCTTTGTCATTGCAGCTCTCGATGCACTCAAGATTCGCGGCGCGATTCTCATTGGAATACTTGTTGTGACTGTGCTGTCGATGGCTCTTGGTGTCAGCGAGTTCAAAGGCGTCTTTTCAATGCCTCCAAGCTTGGCCCCAACATTCTTTCAGCTCGATATAGCGGGAGCGTTGCATACCGGTTTTCTGCAAGTCATTTTGGTGTTTGTACTGGTTGAGGTATTTGATGCCACCGGCACCCTCATCGGTGTCAGCAAACGTGCGGGCCTTATCGAGGAAGGTAAGCCCAATCGCTTGGGCCGTGCGCTTTTTGCCGACAGCACCGCCATTGTAGCCGGGTCGGTTCTAGGAACCAGCAGCACCACGGCCTATGTTGAAAGTGCATCAGGAGTGCAGGCAGGCGGACGCACTGGTTTGACGGCTCTGGTTGTTGCGCTGTTGTTTCTTGCAGCTTTGTTCATAGCGCCATTGGCTGCGTCGGTTCCCAGCTATGCGACCGCGCCTGCATTGCTTTATGTCGCGGGTCTGATGATGCATGAACTGGTGGAAATCGAATGGGATGACATTACGGAGGCCACGCCAGCTGCATTGACTGCATTGGTAATGCCGTTCACTTATTCAATTGCAAACGGTCTTGCCTTCGGGTTCATCAGCTATGTAATTTTGAAGGCGGTAACCGGAAAATTCAGAGATATTCATTTGGCAACATTGCTTGTGGCGGCTTTATTCGTGATCCGGTTTGCGTTTTTTCCGCATTAATTGACCGGCGAACAGCGCGAATGTGCTCTATTCGCGCTGTTCGCGCTCCATAGGAGGAGGGGACCTGCGGAATAGCAATATTGCCGATTGTGAATGATATTATAATATTATAAATAGGTATCAGGGAGAGAGGGAGGCAGAGGCTGCACGGTTCAGAAACCGTTGCGTGGCATGTTTTGCAATCTCCTGTGTAAAGTCACCCCATGAATTTACAGGCAAGCACTTGGCAGGCAGGGAACTCACCGATTACGACTTTCGCACGACGGGCCAGTCGCGAACGCATCATGGTCATGTTATGCGTGATCTTGGTCTGAAGATCATCAGCGGCGCCTATCCTGAAAAAAGCATACTTCCAGGAGATACCGAACTTCTGCAACGTTTTGGAGTATCGCGAACCGTTTTGCGCGAAGCGCTGAAAACGCTGGCGGCGAAAGGTCTGATCCAACCGAAAGCCAAGATCGGCACAAGGGTCTTGGAACGATCGCATTGGAACCTGTTCGATCCTGATATATTGGTTTGGCATTTCGAAGCCGGCGCAACAGCCGATTTTCTGGCGAGTATTGTCGAGATGCGTCTGGCATTGGAGCCTGAGGCGGCGGGTCTTGCAGCATTGCGACGTACGGACAAACAATTGGAAACATTGTTTCGCTGGGTCGAGCGGATGGGAGAGGCAAAAGAGTCCGCAACGGACTTTGTCTACAGCGATTTGCAGTTCCATATTGCCGTTGCAGAGGCTTCCGGGAATCCCTTCATGCGCTCTATCAGTGCACTGATAGAGGTAGCTCTGGTGACGACATTTACCATCAGCTCGCCGATTCCTAATTCAGAAAGTCATATCCGTTCAGTAGCCCGCCATGCAGCAATTGCTGCGGCAATTCGTGACGGAGATGTGGAGGCTGCCAAGGCTGCGATGCGCGTTGTCATTGCCGAAGGCGCCGAGCGTGTCCTGGTCGCAGGGCGCGCATCGTCATAGAACTCGCACTATAACCAGCCGGTATTATCACATGTCGAGGCTGTTCTTCCGTCAATACCGATAACGGAAGAACACGCTTTGGTCATATAGAAGATACTTAAAGTGCTGTGATCTTCACTTTGGAAGGCTTTTCCACCTTGAGCGGGTTGCGCAAGGGAAGGCCGAAAGCTGGTGCCTCGATTTCGAATACGTCGCCATTCTCGGGCTTTATACCATCCGCAAATGACAATGTTGCTGTTCCGAACATGTGAATATGAATGTCACCTGGCTGGCGGAAAACCGAATATTTGAAGTGATGATATTCCAGATTTTCAATCGTATGGGACATGTTATCTTCGCCGGAAAGAAATGGCTTTTCCCATATAGTCTTGTTTTTTCGCGTAATGCGGGATGTGCCGCGAATATCTGCTGGCAAATCGCCAAGGATCAATTCTGGGCCGACCGAGCAGGGGCGAAGCTTGGAATGAGCAAGATAAAGATAGTTTACGCGCTCCATGACATGATCGGAGAATTCGTTGGCCAGCGCGAAGCCCAGCCGGAAAGGTGATCCATCCGGGCCTATCACGTAAATGCCAGCGATTTCTGGTTCTTCCCCTGCATCATCGGCAAAAGCTGGAGAAAGCAGGGCTTGGCCTGGGCCAGTCAGCATTGATCCGTTGCCTTTGTAGAACCATTCCGGTTGAACTCCGGTCTTTCCCTTTTTGGGTTTGCCGTCTTCAAGACCCATACGGAACATTTTCATAGAATCGGTGAGTGTTTCTTCTTTGGCATCGCCAATCTTGCGGTGCATGGCATCGCGAGTTGCAGCAGATCCAAGATGTGTCAGCCCGGTTCCTGTCAGATGGATATGAGCTGGATCATGGGTATCGATGGGCGGCAGCAGTCTGCCTTCACTATAGGCAGCAGCGATATCGACGGTCTTTCCAAGTCCGCGAATTTCAATAATTGCAGCAATACCAGTCCCAGCTTCGATTGCCGCATGGGCCAGTTCCAATACAGAACGGGTCCGTTTTACCAGACGAAACTCTTCGCCGATACGTGCAGCAACCTGACGCTTGCCCTTGGTATTGAGTAGTTGAACCAGATTCACAATTTCCTCCCGGTGTTCATTTGCAAATATTTATATAAGGGGATCGACGGATATGTCTTCCAAAAAATATTATAATAGGATTATATGGCATTAAGCCAGCGTTGGGTAGCCTGATGCGCAACTGAAAATGCTTGTGCAGCGGAATTTCACAATCGTGAAAGAAGGCCTATTCCAAAAGTCATACTTTTCAGATAAATGTGCAGACGGGCCCTGCCTTGGGAGGACTGGTTCAATCTTGGCAAAGCTGGCTGCGGTCAACAAAAGCGCGTAATTTGATTGGAAATTGGGAGGATAGACGTGAAAATACTTAATTTGGTTGCTGCGGGACTGATCGCGCTGGGCGCGATGAGCACGCAAACTTTTGCACAAGACAAAGGCACCGTTGGCATTTCCATGCCTACCAAAGCCTCCGCCCGCTGGATTGCTGACGGCGATAACATGGTCAAGGCGTTGAAAGAACGTGGCTATGGTACCGATCTGCAATATGCGGAAGATGACATTCCCAACCAGCTGGCCCAGATCGAGAACATGGTCACCAAGGGCGTCAAGGTTCTTGTGATTGGTGCCATCGACGGCACCACGCTTTCGAATGTGTTGCAGCAGGCACATGATGCCGGTATCAAGGTTATCGCCTATGATCGCCTCATCCGTGATTCCGGTAATGTTGACTATTATACAACATTCGACAACTTCCAGGTTGGCGTTCTACAGGCGAGTTCGCTGGTCAAGGCGCTTGGACTTCCTGATGCGAAGGGCCCGTTCAACATCGAGCTATTCGGCGGCTCACCAGACGACAATAACGCCTTTTTCTTCTATGATGGCGCAATGTCGGTGCTTCAGCCTTTGATCGATAGCGGCAAACTTGTTGTCCAGTCCGGCCAGACAGGCATGGATAAGGTCGGAACACTGCGCTGGGACGGAGCTGTTGCTCAAGCCCGCATGGATAATCTCCTTTCAGCCTACTACACAGACAAGAAGGTGGACGCAGTGCTGTCGCCATATGATGGTCTGTCCATTGGCATCCTCTCGTCGCTACGTGGCGTAGGCTATGGCACGAAAGATCAGCCATTCCCGTTCGTTTCCGGACAGGATGCTGAAGTGCCTTCCGTCAAATCCATTATCGCAGGCGAGCAGTATTCAACGGTCTACAAGGATACACGCGAACTGGCCAAGGTTACGGCCAACCTTATCGACAAGGTGCTGAAAGGCGAAGAGCCGGAAATCAACGACACAAAGACCTATAATAATGGTGTGAAAGTTGTTCCAGCCTATCTTCTCAAGCCTGTTGAAGTCGACAAGACCAACTGGAAAGAGATTCTGATTGGTGGTGGCTACTACACCGAAGATCAGCTGAAATAAGCTGACAGATCGCATGAACCCTGCGTCTTGCGATGCAGGGTTCTTTTCCTATTGCAGTGACGTCGATGAGGATCTCGATGGATACAATCCTCGAAATGCGCAATATCACCAAGACCTTTCCTGGTGTCAAAGCGCTGAATAATGTCAATCTTAATGTTCGCAAAGGTGAAATTCACGCTCTGGTGGGCGAGAATGGTGCCGGAAAGTCAACCCTGATGAAGGTGCTAAGCGGAGTTTATCCGCATGGCAGTTATGAGGGAGAAATTTTCTACAAGGGCGAGGAGCAACGCTTCCGCGATATTAGCGACAGTGAGAAAAAAGGCATTATTATTATACATCAGGAGCTGGCTTTGGTGCCGCTGCTGTCAATTGCTGAAAACATCTTTCTTGGTAATGAACCTGCAAAGTTTGGCATTATTGATTGGCACGTAGCGGAAACCCGCACGCGCGAATTGCTTGCCAAGGTTGGTTTGAAAGAAGACCCGCTGACGCTCGTGACCAATCTGGGTGTGGGCAAGCAGCAATTGGTGGAAATTGCCAAAGCCTTATCCAAGGAAGTTGAACTTCTCATTCTTGACGAGCCCACGGCCAGTCTTAATGAAAAGGATAGCGATGCCTTGCTTGAATTGCTGCTGGAATTCAAGGCACAGGGTATCTCGTCGATCCTGATCTCCCACAAGCTCAATGAAGTCGGTAAAGTCGCGGATCGCATTACAGTCTTGCGCGATGGTGCAACCATCGAGACGCTGGATAAGCAGGATATTTCGGAAGACAAGATCGTAACTTTGATGGTCGGCCGCCAATTGGCAGACCGCTATCCGCAGCGTGTGCCAAATATTGGCGAAGTTGTCTTCGAGGTGAAGGACTGGGTGGTCCACCATCATCTCCATAGCGACCGCACCGTGGTCAACGGGATCGGCATGAATGTCCGCAAGGGCGAAGTCGTTGGCATCGCAGGGCTGATGGGGGCCGGACGAACTGAATTCGCCATGAGTGTCTTTGGCAAGGCCTATGGCAGCAAGATCAGCGGCGAAGTTTTCATCAAGGGCAAGAAGGCCGATGTTTCAACCATTGGACGGGCCATCGATAATGGCATTGCCTATGTCACGGAGGACCGCAAGACCTATGGCCTCAATCTGATTGATCACATCAAGCACAATACCACGATCGTTAATCTGGAAGGTGTTTCCAGTAATGGCGTTCTAGATGATATGACCGAATTGAAGGTTGCGAATGAATATCGCACCAAAACCAATATCCGTTCATCCAGCATCTATCAGAAAACCGGAAATCTTTCCGGCGGCAATCAGCAGAAGGTCGTTCTTTCGAAGTGGCTTTTTGCCAATCCGGACTTATTGATTCTGGATGAGCCAACGCGTGGCATTGATGTCGGTGCCAAATATGAAATCTATTCGATCATCAATCAGCTTGTGGCTATGGGTAAAAGCGTTTTGGTGATCTCGTCGGAAATGCCGGAACTTCTCGGCATATGCGACCGGATTTACGTTATGAATCAGGGCAAGCTCGTTGGCGAAATGGCTGCCAGCGAAGCCAGCCAAGAAAAGATCATGCGCGCCATTATCCGCGCTGAAGGGAAATAATCATGAGTATTGAAACTGCACCGGCAAAAATTCAGACCGACGGTTCGGCGACAAAAGGCAATTTGCGTGAATACGGGCTGGTTGCGGCGCTGATTCTGATCATGCTGTTCTTTCAGTTCACCACCAATGGCACGCTGTTCCGCCCGGTGAACCTCACCAATCTCGTTTTGCAGAACAGTTACATTATTATCATGGCTCTCGGCATGCTTCTGGTCATTGTTGCCGGACATATCGATCTGTCTGTCGGTTCGGTGTCGGGCTTTGTGGGCGGATTGGCTGCTGTCATGATGGTGAAATGGCAAATTCACTATGTGCCGGCAACGATACTCTGCCTCATAATGGGTGGTGTAATCGGCGCGGCACAGGGCTATTGGGTCGCCTACCACAAAATACCATCCTTTATTGTCACGCTGGCTGGCATGCTGGTTTTCAAAGGGCTGGCCCTTTGGTTGCTCGGTGGACAATCGGTTGGCCCGTTCCCGCCTCAGTTCCAGCTTTTGAGCTCTGGTTTCATTCCTGATTTCTTTGGCGTCGTTGGCTTCAACGTAACTTCCATGCTGATCGGTGTCGTTCTGGTTGCCTTAATGATCTATTCAAGTGTCCGTGGCCGGGCAAAGCGCGAGAAGCATGGCTATCACGGTGAGCCCTTTGCGCTCTTTGTAGCCAAGAACCTTATCATCGGCGGTATTATTCTATTCCTTGTTTACCTGCTGTCTTCTTATAAGGGGCTGCCCAACGTTCTCGTCGTCATGTCACTGCTGATTGCGCTTTTCGTCTTCGTGACCAAGCGCATGACAATTGGCCGACGTATTTACGCCATGGGCGGTAATGAAAAAGCGGCAAAGCTCTCTGGCATAAAGACCGAGCGGCTAACCTTCTTCACCTTCGTCAACATGGGTGTATTGGCCGCGCTTGCTGGATTGATTTTCGCTGCGCGATTGAACACGGCAACGCCGAAAGCCGGTCTTGGCTTTGAGCTTGACGTCATTGCGGCTGTGTTTATTGGCGGCGCATCGGCAATGGGGGGCGTCGGCCAGGTGATGGGCGCAGTTATTGGCGCCTTCATCATGGGCGTCATGAATAATGGCATGTCGATTATGGGCGTTAATATTGATTGGCAACAGGTGATCAAGGGGCTGGTGCTTCTGGCTGCAGTGGTCTTTGACGTTTACAATAAGAACAAGGCTTGAGCCGTTCAGCTGACAGCTTGTTCTCTCGTCATTCAAAAACCGGGGCTGGCCATGATGGCAGCCCCGGTTTTTTTGTGAAGAAATCGTAAATCGACGAAAGAAAAATCTACATTTTGTTGAGTTATCCCCAGGGATTGGGATTTGTTTTATAAAAGTTAGATTTTGGGGATTTTTTTGAGAAAGTGTTGTTGACAGTTTTGTGGAGTGGGGTCTATATACCGACACAACGAGGGCGGGGCGCCGCTGGCGGTTGCCGAATGC